>JADJRE010000017.1 GCA_016712375.1 Rhodospirillales bacterium | reverse complement strand
CCGACGACTGCTGGTTGGCGCTGCGCGGGCTCCGAACGCTCGCCGTCCGCCTCGCCCACCATCAGCAAGCCGCGCTGATCGTCGCCAAGTGGCTCGAGGGGCGCCGGGAGGTGTCGCGGGTCCTTTATCCTGCCCTCGCATCGTGTCCCGGCCACGACATCTGGCGGCGGGACTTTTCCGGGGCCAATGGCCTCCTCTCAGTCGTACTGAAACCAGCGTCGCGAGAAGGGGTGGCGGCCATGCTGGATGGCATGCGGCTGTTTCGCATGGGCTTCAGCTGGGGCGGTTTTGAGAGCCTTATCATTCCTTTTGATCCACGCGCAGCGCGGACCGCCACTTCTTGGCCCGATACCGGGCCCTGTCTACGACTGCACTGCGGACTGGAGAATACGGAAGATCTGCTGATGGATCTCGACGCCGGCCTGGCGCGGTTGAGCGCCGCCAGATAAGGCGGTGATGGGAGTCACAGACGAGGAGGCCACCGTGGTTATAGTAAAGCTGAAAGGTAGATCGCTGCCTACCTCGTGATTCTTGGGGAACGTATGACGAAAGCCGCCACCAACGAGTCGGCTGCCGCGACTCTTTCGCGCGACGGTCGGCCGAACCCCGGCCTTTCCAAGCGGAGCAACGACTCCGCCTCCTGCCGTACGTTAGGTGGAGGAGCCGATACCGAACGAATCGAGGCTGCGCTGCGCTTCAGCGAACAGCGGTTTCGTGATTTCGCCGCAGCCAGCAGCGACTGGTTCTGGGAGTGCGACGCAACCCTGCGCTTCACATGGTTCTCGGAGAGTGCTGAGACCCTTTGCGGAGTCTCTGTACAGCGGTTGATCGGCCGGACCCGCCGTGATCTCGGTCTCGGTTTCGGCGACGATGCCGCCATTGAGGCACACATGGCGGAGTTGCGGACGCACCGGCCGTTCCGGGACTTCCGTTACCGCACGCAGACGGATCGCGGCGAACAGGTGTGGTTCAGCATCAGCGGCGTGCCGGTGTTCGACGCAAGCGGAGGGTTCCAGGGCTACCGAGGACAGCCTGCAACGTTACGGCGGAAGTCCTAGCCGGACAACGGGCAGAGCAGGCGCGGCAGCGGCTGCGAGACGCCATTGAAAGCATTACCCACGGGTTCGCCCTGTTTGATGCTGAGGACCGGCTGGTTTATGCAACGACAACTACCGTCAGGCGCTCGCTGGTGTCGCCGACATCCTTAAACCCGGTGTCGCTTTCGAAAGCTTCTCGGCGCGCTGCTGGAACGAGGCTGCATCAACGTTCCGGAGGAACAGCGCGCGAGCTGGGTCGCGACCCAGATGCGGCGTCGGCGGCAGGGTCCGGCGCCGCGCACCTTCCAGACCGCCGCGGGTCGCTGGATCGAGGTTCACGAGTTCCTCAGCCGCGACGGCGGGCGCGTGATCATTCGCACCGACATTACCGACGAAGCGGGTGGAGACGGCGCTGCGTCGTAGTCAGGCAGGCCTCACCAATGCCCAACGCATTTCCCGTTTCGGCAATTGGGAGCTGGATTTTCGCAACAACGGGATGTTCTGGTCGGACGAAATGTTCCGCATCTTGGGGATGCGGCGTGATGCGGTGGATGCAGACTACGAAGGTTTCCTTGCGGCCGTGCATCCGTTGGATCGCGAGAGAGTGGAACAGTCGATCGCTGAGGCGCGGCTGGGCGGCAAGGTGTGTGCCCTTGATCACCGGATTGTGCGCGCTGACGGCAGCGTGCGCTGGGTGGTCCAGCGGGGCGAGGTTGACGTTGACGCCGACGGTATGCCGCTGGCGATGGCCGGAACCATTCAGGACGTCACCGATCGAAGAGCGGCCGAACAACGCCTCAGCGAGAGCGAGGAGCGCTTCCGCATTGCGTTTGAGACCTCAGCCGATGCGATCAGCATTTCGCGGCTGCGGGACGACGTCTACGTCGACGTTAATGACGCCTTCGCTCGCCTTTTCGGCTACGGCAAGAACGAAGTGATCGGCAGGACGTCGCTGGAGCTCAGCATTTGGCAGGAGCCAGGCGCCCGCGACAGTTTCGTCGCCCACCTCGCCACTCAACAGTGCGTGCGGGACGCCGTGTTGCAGCTTCGCCGCAAGGATGGCGAGCCGCGCACGATGCTGGTCTCCGCCAGCCGATGTCTGCTCGCTGGGGAACCGCACCTGCTTGCGAGTCTGAGGGACATTACCGACCTGCAGCGGACCGAAATGGAACTGCGAAAGCTCTGGCACGCGGTCGAGCAAAGTTCAGTCGCGGTCATCATTACCGATTCGGCCGGACGTATCGAGTACGTCAACCCATGCTTTACCGCAGTCACCGGTTACCGACGCGCCGAAGCGGTCGGACTGAATCCCAGCATCCTGAAGTCCGGCCTGACAGCGGAAAGCGAGTATCGCCGGCTATGGGAAACCATCACCCGTGGCGGCGCGTGGCAGGGCGAGTTCTGTAACCGTCGCAAAGACGGATCGCTGTTCTGGGGCGTCGCGTCCATTTCGCCGGTACAGACCGCAGACGGAAGCATTACGCATTTCGTTGGAATTCAAGCAGACATCACCGAACGCAAGCTCGCAGAACAAGAATTAAGGGCCAGCGAGGAGCGGTTCCGCTCCCTGGTCGAGACCTCATTGCTTGGCATCTGCATCGAGATCGACGGCAAGCCGCTGTTCGTCAACCAGACCTTCGCGGAGATCTTTGGCTATGAAGATCCTGCCGAAGTGCTGGCGCTGGGCTCCCTGGATGCGCTTTACCCGCCGGACGAACCTCGCTCGATGACGCCCGGACACCGACGCTCGGCGGCCGGCTGCTCGCCTTCGCGGCACGAGATCCGTGCCGTCCGCAAGGATGGATCGATCATCTGGCTGCACGCGCAGAGCCGAACAGTGCCGTGGAATCGTGGCACCGCCGTACAGACCACAGTGCTCGACATCACCTTGCGCAAGCGCTACGAGGATCGCCTTCAGTACCAGGCGAATTTTGATCCAGTCACCAGATCTGCCGAACCGCAGCCTGGCGCTGGACCGGTTGATAGGCGCGATCGAGGCCGCGCGCCGGCGGGCAACCCGCGTCTCGGTGCTGTTCATCGACGTCGACCATTTCAAGAAGATCAACGACACGCTGGGCCACGCCGCCGGCGACCGGTTCCTGCGACAAGTGGCGCAGCGTCTAAAGTCCTCGATCCGGCAGATGGACACCGTTGCCAGATTGGGCGGGGACGAGTTCGTTGTTCTTCTCAACGATGTCCGGCTGCGACGCGACGCGGAAGCGGTCGCTGCGAAGATTGTAGACGCTTGCGCCCGACCGTTCATGCTCGACGGACAGGAGGCTTTCGTGACCCTGAGCATCGGCGTCGCGTCTTTCCCAGAAGACGGCGAAGACGCGGAGACGCTGCTTCGCCACGCTGATGCCGCGATGTACGTCGGCAAGGAAAACGGGCGTAGTCAGGTACGTTTTTTCACCCCGGAATTGCGTCAACGAACCCGCAACCGCGTCCGCCTTGAGGTCGACCTGCGTCACGCCATCGAGCGGCAGGAGTTAGTGCTGCACTACCAGCCGCTGATCGATATCCGGTCCGGGGACATTGTTGGCGCTGAAGCGCTGCTGCGCTGGTTCAGTTCCGAGCATGGCATGATGAATCCCGACCAGTTCGTCCGCCTGGCCGAGGAAACCGGCCTGATCGTGTCGATCGGCGAATGGGCGCTGATCACCGGCTGCCGCGAGACGCGCCGCTGGATTGACGCCGGATTCAATGGTCTCAGCCTGTCGGTTAACGTTTCCAGCCGTCAATTCCGCGATGCATCCCTCGCGAGTTCGATCCACGCCGCCCTACGCGACAACCGCCTCGATCCAAGGACCCTGGAGTTGGAGATCACAGAAAGCCTGTTGCTGGAAGACTCTGCCGAAATCAAGACAACCATTGACCGGCTAGTTGGTGACGGCGTCCGCCTGGCCATCGACGACTTCGGCACAGGCTATGCGTCGCTGAGTTACCTCAACCGGTTTCGACTCGACACGTTGAAGATCGACCGCTCGTTCACCACTGGCATGCTCGCCGACACTGCGCAATCGACGCTTGTTGACGCGTTAATCGTACTGGCGCATCGATTGGGTCTTCGCGTCGTCGCAGAAGGCGTCGAGACGGCTGATCAGCTGGACTTTCTGCGCAGCCGGGGGTGTGATGTGGCACAAGGCTTTTTCTTTAGCACGCCTATTGCAGCCGATGATTTCCTGCAAATGCTCGAGCATATCCGGCCACCCGCCGCAGCCGCATGCTGACGCAAGGCCATTTCGGCATCGCAGTAAACGGCACTTTGACATTGTAATCGTCGTCCTCACGGCAACGTCGCCGGTACCCGATCGCCGAATCGTGATCGGGCGCGGGCTTTACCGCAAGCTTCTGGCCCGATATTTGCTTGCCATTCAGCGGTGAATCTCTGTTTGGGCTTTGTCATGAAAATCGACATTCTCTTCGCTCTTCCAGGACCTGCGAATTCAACCGAACCGGACAAGTTGCTCGTCGTCGCGGCAGCCACCGAGTACGAGGATCCGGCACAACTCGACGACATCCTGGCCGAAGTGGCTGACACCGTCATTACGGCGGGTACCCTATGCGAAGATCCGCAAAGTGACGCTGGAGCTTGACGGTAGTGCCCTGCTGGCCATGCTGCAGGATGAGGCGAGCTTCCCGCTGATGCGGGTGATGCCCGCCAAGCTCGACCGCTCGATGCTGCACTAGCGCCTGTTCAGAGCCATCGCATCTACCGCATCCAGCACGCCATGCCTCGGCACGAATCGTCCTCCTCGCACGCAAGCGTGTAGCGCTGGACCGAATGAAAAGACAATGACGTCTCTTGAGTTTGTTGCCTGACTCTGGTATTCCCATCCTCTCCATGGGGATTTAGCTCCCGAAAGTGGACTTGGTGAGCGCTATTACTGCAAATCCTCCGCATAACCGCATGCACAATCGACACGAGCGCCTACTGTTCTGTGTTTCAAGCAAAAACATCGACGGGAGGGGTTTACACTATCATGCCGAGTGCGTAGTCTGCCCTTCCGTGGCGAAACAAGAGCCTGGAGCTTATTGCGATCAGGTTACACGAGGTTGATTGGATGCGCGTAGCGATTGTCCATGACTGGTTCGTGGTATACGCCGGAGCCGAGCGCGTCGTCGAACAGCTTCTTGAGATATATCCTCATGCTGATCTGCTCGGCTTGGTCAATTTTCTGCCGGACAGCGATCGCGGATTCATCGGCGACCGCCCGGTGAAGACTAGCTTTCTCCAGAAGATGCCGTTTGCGCGGAAGCGCTACCGCGACTACCTGCCGCTGTTTCCGTTGGCAATCGAGCAATTCGACATGCGCGGCTACGATCTGGTGATTTCCAGCTCGTATGCAGTGGCTAAGGGGTAATCACCTCGCCTGATCAACTCCATATCTGCTACTGCCATTCCCCAATGCGCTATGCATGGGATCTGCGCGAGGAATATCTCGAGGAACGGAATATTGCCAAGGGGTTGCGTTCCGTGTTGGTGCGCATGGTGTTGCACCGGCTTCGTGTTTGGGACGCTGTCACTGCAGGCGGTCCCGATCACTACATCGCCAACTCGGAGTTCGTCCGCGCGCGGATTCAGAAGTTCTATCGGCGACCAGCCACCGTCATCCATCCTCCTGTCGACGTGCATCGCTTCCGGCCAATCGCCGACAAAGACGACTTTTATCTCACTGTCTCGCGCGCTGTGCCGTACAAGAAGGTGCCTCTAATCGTCAAGGCGTTCCGAGAGATGCCGTCGCGTCGGCTGGTCGTCATCGGCGACGGACCGGAAGTGGCTAAGGTCCGTGCAGCGGCAGAAGGCGCGCCGAATATTCAGATACTGGGTTTCCAGTCCAATGAAGTGGTCGAGACCCACATGCGCCGCGCCCGCGCATTCATCTTCGCGGCGATGGAGGACTTCGGATCGTCCCGTTGGAAGCGCAGGCCTGTGGCACGCCGGTCATTGCCTACGGCGCCGGTGGTTCGCTGGAGACGGTGCGGGGTCTGGGGCACGCTAACCGGCCCACTGGCGTATTCTTTGAAGAGCACACGCCTGAGGCAATAAAGGAGGCGGTCGAACGCTTCGAGAAGCATGCTGACCTGTTCTCTCCCGAGCAGTGCCGTGATCACGCCCTGCGCTTTTCGCCCGACCGGTTCCGGCGCGAGTTCGCGGCGCACGTGAATGCTTGCCTAGGTCAGCACGTCGACGAGAGGAAAGCCGGAGCGCGGCCTGAACAACGCCTCGTCACCGCCTGAACGGCATTTTTGCGCGACGTTCTATCTCGGCTGTATGCCGGCAAGCGTCTCCTTCACCAGCACGGCCTCATCCGACGGCAGTTCGCCTCCTGGCTCACGGCCTTGAGGCGGCGCAGCGTTGATCGCTGCTGATCATTACCAACGCATGCAAGGTTTGAAGCTCGCAGGGGAACCCGATATGCTGCCGCCTCTTGCGCCCGCGGACCCGCCGCAGGCGCTTCCCAGGCAACCACAGCTCCGAGAGAGGGATGAGGGGATGACGTCGACGCTGATTTTGCTACGCCATGGCGAGAGCGAGTGGAACCTTGCCAACCGCTTTACCGGCTGGGTCGACGTTGACCTCAGCGACAAGGGCCGGGAAGAAGCCAAGCGTGGCGGCCAGCAGATGAAAGAAGAAGGTTTCCAGATCGACATCTGCTTCACTTCGGTGCTGAAGCGGGCGATCCGCACGCAGGCGATTGCGCTCGACGAGATGGACCAGATGTGGGTGCCGGTGGTCCGCGCCTGGCAGCTAAACGAACGCCACTATGGCAGCCTGCAAGGTCTGAACAAGGCGGAAACGGCAAAGAAATTCGGCGAAGACCAAGTCAAAATCTGGCGGCGCAGCTACGACATCCCACCACCCCCGCTGGACGTCAATGACCCGGGGCACCCGCGCTTCGAGCGCCGGTACGCGCATCTCGACCCGGTGATCCTGCCCGCTACCGAATCACTGGCGATCACGCTCGATCGGGTTATGCCGTTCTGGGCGAATACCATTGTTCCTTACCTCAAGGATGGCAAAACGGTGCTGATCGCGGCGCATGGCAACAGTCTGCGGGCATTGGTCAAGCACCTAAACCGCATCTCGGACAAGGACATTCTCGAACTCAACATCCCCACCGGGATCCCCCGGGCTTACGAACTGGACGAGGACCTCAACGTCCTGAGCGACCGCTATCTCGGCGACGCGGCGGCAGCGGCAGCGGCAGCGGCAGCTGTGGCGGCGCAAGCGTCGGCGGCACGGGCTTGAGTGGCTGATTTGGCGCCTGGCCGTTCCCTCATGACGAAGCTACGGGCGATCGGTCGAGTAACGATCGCCCGTCATGCTACTGGATCAACCGCTTTCCCCAGCGCGCGCCGACGTGATCACGGCGCATCGGGTCGCTCTTGATCCGCGATCGTAACGGACGCTATCATAACTCTGGTGTCGAGTATCGGTGACGCCATTCGGCGGATGGGTCGCAGTGCGTTGCGACAGCCGCCAGCGGCATCGTGGGCTGGGCGGTCACAATCCTTTCTTCGAGACATCTTTTCGAGGCACAGAAATGACCGGCCGAATGACCTCCGGCCGATGAAACTCGACCCTGGCGAAGGAAAGCCGATGACCCTACGTCGCGTTGTCGCCCTGACCGTTGCGGTGTTGCTCACGGCGTTTCAGGCGGCGGCCGCCGAAACGCCGGCCACCAAGCCGGAGGCGAAGCCGGATACCTACGAACTGCTCAACCTTTTCGGCGACGTGTTCGAGCGGGTGCGGGCCGATTATGTCGAACAGGCAAGCGACGAGCAGCTCATCGAGGCGGCGGTCAACGGCATGCTGTCGTCGTTGGATCCACATTCCGGCTACATGAGCGCCAAGCGCTTTGACGAGATGAAAGTACAAACGCAAGGTGCGTTTGGTGGTCTCGGCATCGAAGTGACGATGGAGGGCGGTCTGGTGAAGGTCGTGTCGCCGATCGACGACACCCCGGCTTTCAAGGCGGGCATCCAGCCAGGGGACCTGATTATCAACATCGACGACGAGCCGGTGCTCGGTATGACCCTGCCTGACGCTGTCGACAAGATGCGCGGCCCGGCTGGCAGTACTATCCGCCTCACCATCCGGCGCGCCGATCGCGAGCCGTTCGACGTTGCGCTCACCCGCTCTGTGATCAAGATCAAGTCGGTGCGGTCGCGCCTTGAAGGCAAGGTTGGCTACATTCGCATCAGCTCGTTCAGCGAACAGACGGACGTCGGTTTGCAGGAGGCGATCGAGGACTTAAAGAAGCAGGCCAATGGGGAACTGCAGGGAATCGTACTCGACCTGCGCAACAACCCCGGCGGCCTGTTGACGCAGGCGGTTGCTGTCGCCGACGACTTTCTCGAGCAGGGGGAAATCGTCTCGACGCGCGCACGCAAGCCAGAAGACGCGCAGCGCTTCAACGCCAAGCCGGGCGACCTTACGGGCGGGCTGCCGATTGTCGTTTTGGTTAACGGCGGCTCGGCATCGGCTTCCGAGATCGTCGCCGGCGCGCTGCAGGATCACGGCCGGGCAATTCTGCTGGGCACCAAATCATTTGGCAAAGGTTCCGTGCAGACAATCATCCCTCTGTCCGGGCACGGCGCCATGCGGCTAACCACCGCCCGCTACTACACGCCTTCTGGGCGTTCAAGTCAGGCTGTGGGCATTGAGCCGGACATCATTGTGGAGCAGGCGCGCATCGAGGCGGTAAAGGCCGACCCCAACGCCCGGCGTGAGGCAGATCTGCGTGGCGCGCTTGATAACCCGCGACCGGCCGGCGGTTCTCCTGCCGGCACCTCGCCGAGCGGCGCTCCCGCTGGCAACCCACCCTCTGGCGCCACTCCTGGCGGCAATTCGGACGGCGGTAAGCCTAGTGAGGATGCATCATCCAACGCCGATACAAGTGCCGTCGACTATCAGCTGGTCCGGGCCTTCGACCTTGTGCGCGGACTTTCGTTGTTCTCCTCCCGAACTGGTAACGGCGGGCGTTAGCGTTATCCAGTGGTGCCGCCCATGATGGCGGAGAATGAAACGAGCGCTGCTTCCGCAACGCCCCGCCCGTGGTTGCGGCGGCTGCTAGCTTCGCCGCTCCTCGCGGCTTCTTCAAGGCTAGCGAGATTCTGGCGCCTTCACGTGCCGGCGTTGCCAAATGCCGCGTGGTGGACGACGGGCAGGGCCGCTCTTGCCTCGGCCATCACTACCGCCGCATTGATAATCCTACTGTTTACGATGCTTGTGCTGTTGCTACCCGGCGAGCCGCAGGTGTTTGTAGAAGTAGATTTGCCTGATGAACCCCTTGCCGCGTCGCCACTTCCCGTCACCGCTGGGGTTGATGGGGGCATCGTCGTCCAGGCATATACGGAAGCGTCATTCGCCGGCCTGTCGGTGCTACCAGCGGCGGCGCCGGGAGAAGCTTTGACGCCGGCGCCAGATCCGGCCCTGATCGAGGTGACGCCGGCTGGTGAGCTGCCGCGGATCGCCGCTGATGGACGCGAGCCCCGCCAGGCCTATGCCCGCCCTTTTGACAAGCGGGACGACCGGGCCAGACTGGTGATCATCGTGCTGAACGTCGGGCTCAGTCGCGCCGCTAGCGAGGCGTCGATTCACCGCCTGCCAGGGGCCGTAGTCATGGCGATAGACCCTTACGCCGTATTGCCCGAGGATTGGGCGCGGACCGCGCGCCAAGCAGGGCACGAGATCATTGCGACAATCTCGCTGCAGGCAGCCACTGAGAGCGGTGAGGATGCAGGACCACGCGCGCTTCTTGCTACGGCGGACGCGCAGGAAAACGTCCAGCGGCTGGTTGCAGGCCTCGGCCGCTTCACCGGCTACACCGGGGTACTATTGCGAGGCGGCGCGGCATTTGGAGACAGCATCGGCCGTCTCGAGCCGCTGTTGCGGCTGCTGCGGGCTCGTGGTCTGCTACTCGTCGACAGCACGACAACAGGTGGCAGTACCTCTCCGCTGGTCAGCATGGCCGGGGAATTGGGCCTGCCGCATGTACGATTGGACGTGGCGATCGACGCGGTAGACGCCACGGGCATCGATCGTCAGCTCGAAGCGCTGGCCACGGTCGCGCGCGAACGATCCGTCGCCGTCGGCGCCATTCAACCGACACCCGTGGCGCTGGAGCGACTGCGTGCCTTTCTCGCTGCCCTGCGTGCCTGGCAGTTCCAGTTGGCCCCTGTCTCGGCGGCGGTCGCAGGAGGAGAGATGGGTGAGCGGCGCAACTGATCTGCCCTATCGGCGCGGCGTCGGTGCCCTGGTATTTCGATCCGACGGTTCGGTATTTGTCGCTCGGCGCATCGACACCCCTGGCGACGCCTGGCAACTGCCTCATGGTGGCATCGATCAAGGCGAGAAGCCGAGAAAGGCGGTACTGCGCGAATTGAAAGAAGAAATCGGCACCGATCGCGCCGAGATCATCGGCAAGTCGCGGCAATGGTACCACTACGACCTCCCGTGGCATCTGCGCGGCAACGTGTGGGGCGGCAAGTATCGCGGACAGAAACAGCGCTGGTTTGCCTTGCGCTTCCTCGGTACGGACGCCGACATCGACCTTGCCACCCACGAACATCCGGAGTTCGATGCTTGGCGATGGGTGTCCCTGCCGACGATCCCAAACCTCGCCGTGGCGTTCAAGCGCCCTCTTTATGCCGACCTCGTCGCCGAGTTCACGCCGCTCGCCGCTTCCCTGGCCGCCATCCACGCCCCGACGCTGATGGATGACTGAATGACTGAGAGAACTCGCGTTGTCCTGATAACCGGTGCGGCACGGCGCATCGGCGCCGCCATTGCACGTGATCTTGCCAGTGCCGGCTGGACGGTGGCCGTGCACCATCACCAATCCGCCGCAGATGCCCAAGAGCTGGTTGATGAGATTGAGGCGGCGGGCGGCCGGGCACGGACGTTCGCGGCCGACCTGCTGAGCGAAGCGCAAACGTCGGATTTGGTCGGGCGAGTTGTCGACGTGTTCGGACCGCTCGACTGTCTTATCAATAACGCGTCGCTGTTTGAACGCGATGAGGTGCTGACGGTCACCGTCGACAGCTGGAATAGGCACATGCAGGTCAACCTGCGAGCGCCATTCCTGCTAACGCAAGCCTTTGCCCGCCAAGTGCCGGAAACGGGGGGCGTCGTAATCAATTTGCTCGATCAGCGCATCTGGAACCTGACCCCGCACTTCACATCCTACACCGTAAGTAAGATGGGGCTGTGGACGCTGACACAGACGATGGCTATGGCGCTTGCACCGAAGGTTCGAGTCAATGCCGTCGGCCCCGGCTCGACGCTGCCGAGCCCCCGGCAGACCGCCGAGCAGTTCATGCGTCAGTGGTCGGCCGTGCCGCTCGGTCGGCCGGTCGCTCCCAACGACGTCGCCGCCGCGGTGCGGTTCCTTCTTGACGCACCAACCGTAACGGGCCAGATGATCGCTGTGGATAGCGGACAGCATCTAGGTTGGGCCGCGGCCCGTGATCCTCGCGTCGCCGAGGAATGAGCGGCGATCTTTCAGACAGGAGACTTGCATGACGGCAGATCGCCTGACGGCCGCGCAGCCGCTCCGCATTGCCGACGCGCGCAAGGCGATCCGCCACGTGTTCATCCGCGATCTGCTGCTCACCTGCCGGATCGGCGTGCATCGGCACGAGGAAATCCGGCCGCAACGCTTGCGCATCAACCTGGATCTCGCGGTGCGTGAGGGCCGTGAGTTGCAGGATGATCTCGCTAATGTCGTTTGCTATGAGCGGATCACTGATGCGGTGCGCGCCGTCGTCGCCGGACATCACATCAGGCTGCTTGAAACCCTTGCTGAGGAGGTCGCCGTCATCTGCCTAGCAGACGAGCGTGTCCGCTCCGTGCGCGTGCGAATTGAGAAATTGGATGTATTCGCGGATGCGGCAAGCGTCGGCGTCGAGATCGAGCGGTTCGCTGGCTAACCTGCTGGCGCGGACACGCTTTCGCCGTCCTTGTGGCTGTTGTGCAGAGCCAACTTGTACACACTGCAAAAAGAGCGTTGCCGTTACCACCCTATATGGGCTAATAGGTTGACGTCGTTTATCAGCAGCCGTACTCCCTGCATATTAGATTCGTAAAATCAACGCCTTCCCGGGTGGCTCAATTTTTGTGCAGCCCGTCAGTTGCCAGTCACCGTCTGGCCGAATGACCTCGTCGCGCCGGTTAATCAACAAAGTTGTCCACAGGTTTGGTGGATATCCATAAGCGTTCTTATAATCGGCAAATATTGCGAGCATGTCGGCTAGCGATGGCAGCTCGAGGGTCGCGCCAACGTTGACCGGCCGGTCAGGGTGCTTCACATATCGCAGTATGGCGGATCGACCGGCAGAAGACGTGCAGTCTGCGACAAGCCCGTCGCCTCGTTTGCGAGGCGCGCCCGTGGTCGAGGCCTGTTTGTCAGGACTGCCGACAGCTCCCGGCGTCTATCGGATGATCGACGGCAACGGCGATGTTCTCTACGTCGGCAAAGCACGCAACCTCAAGAAGCGCGTTTCTGTCTATGCGAGCCCCGGCCGCCTTGGTCCAAGGCTCCACCGCATGGTTGCGGATACTGCGTCGATGGAGTTCGTCGTTACCCACACGGAAGCCGAGGCATTGCTGCTCGAGGCCAATCTCATCAAGCGGCTGCGTCCGCGCTACAACATCCTGCTCCGTGACGATAAATCCTTCGCTTGCATCCTCGTCGGTGCCGATCATGCGTTTCCGCGTGTCCTCAAGCACCGCGGGGCCCAGACCCGTCCCGGTGATTATTTCGGCCCATTCGCCTCCACCTGGGCAGTAAATCGTTCCCTGACGACGTTACAGCGGGCCTTCCTGCTGCGGAGTTGCTCGGACGCCGTATTTGCAGCGCGCTCCCGCCCGTGCCTGCTCTACCAGATCAAACGCTGCTCTGCTCCGTGTGTTGGCCGCATCGAAGCAAGGGACTACGCGGTCCTGGTGTCTCAGGCGCGTGGTTTTCTGAAGGGCGACAGCCGGCGTATCCAACAGGATCTCGCTCAGCGGATGGAGGCGGCGAGCGAGCGGCTGGATTTCGAGGAAGCCGCCAGATACCGCGACCGCATTCGGGCGCTGACGGCGGTGCAATCGCACCAGGATATCAATCTCGCCTTGATCGGTGATACCGACGTCATCGCCGTCGAGCAATCCGGAGCCGCTGCCTGCGTGCAGGTGTTCTTTTTCCGCGCCGGCTGCAACTACGGCAACCGCGCCTATTATCCCGACAACGCCGCCGGTGAGTCACCCGCTGTGATTCTGGAGGCTTTCGTCGGTCAGTTCTACGAGGCTCGACAGCCGCCACCTCGGATTTTGCTAAGCCACGCCCTCCCCAATCAAGCATTGGTTGCGGCCGCGCTCTCGTTGCGCGCGGATCGTCGCGTCTTCCTCGCGACACCGCAGCGCGGTGCCAAACACAATCTGATCCGTCAGGCGCTGGACAATGCGCGCGACGCACTCGCACGGCGGCTGGGGGAAAGCGCCTCACAGCGCCGACTTCTGGAAGGCCTTGCCCAGATGCTCGATCTGGAAACAGCGCCTGAACGCATCGAGGTCTACGATAACAGTCACGTCGCCGGCAGCGAAGCGATGGGAGCGATGATCGTTGCCGGTCCGGATGGCCTGATCAAGAACGCCTACCGAAAATTCAAGATACGGAACGAGGCAGGTGCCGCCCCGGGCGATGACTATGCGATGATGCGCGAAGTGATGAGCCGCCGCTTTGGCCGGGCCCTGGCCGAGGATCCGGATGGCACGCGCGGCCAGTGGCCAGACCTGATCCTGATCGATGGCGGGGCTGGACAGCTCGCCTCCGCACGGCAGGTGCTGCAGGACCTCGGCATCGAGGACGTGCAGGTGGCGGCGATCGCCAAGGGTCCGGATCGCAACGCCGGGCGCGAACGCATCTTCCTACCCGATCGTCCGCCGATACAGCCGGCCCACCGCGATCCAGTACTTTATTTTCTGCAGCGGCTGCGCGACGAAGCGCACCGCTTTGCCATCGGAAGTCACCGCGCACGACGTTCGGCGAAACTGGCGCGCTCAGCGATCGACGAGATCCCGGGAATCGGTCCTCGTCGAAAAAAAGCCCTGCTGCACCACTTTGGTTCGTCGCGCGCTGTAGAGCGGGCAGGCCTGCCCGACCTTGAGGTGGTGCCGGGCATCAGCGGCTCGATCGCCCGAAAGATCTATGACTGGTTTCATCCCGATCGGCAGAGCTAGAATAGAGCCTTCAGCAGCGCAGTACTGAGTAATCGATGGAAGCCAACCTGCCAAACGCGCTCACTGTCTCTCGTATTCTGGCAACGCCGGTCGTTTGCCTGCTGCTTTTCGTGGGATCGGAGTTGGGTAGCTGGCTGGCGCTAGGAGTCTGGATATATGCCTGCGTCACCGATTTTCTCGATGGCTGGCTAGCGCGTACTTGGCAGCAGCAGTCGAGCTTCGGAAGGATGCTTGATCCGATTGCCGATAAGCTGCTGGTCGCTTCGGTGCTATTGGTGCTCGTGGGCGTCGATCGGCTGACTGGCGCATCGATCCTACCGGCGGCGATCATCCTGTGCCGCGAGATCCTTGTTTCCGGTCTGCGAGAGTTCCTGGCGCAGTTGCAGGTGCGGGTGCCGGTCACGCGGCTTTCGAAGTGGAAAACGACGATTCAGATGGTGGCCATTGGCTTCCTCGTCGTCGGCGAGGCTGGTCCGCATGTAGGGCCGATTGGGCCGGTAGAAATAGGCCTGTACGGATTGTGGGCGGCAGCGGCGTTGACGCTCGTGACCGGCTACGATTACCTGCGGGCAGGTCTGCACCACGTTGCCGCTGATCCGCGGCCCGCAGACCGGCACTTTCTGGCGGCACCGCCGATCGAACCGGCTGATGCGCACGACGCCGGCTGAGGGTTGGCGGATGAAGCGATGATGCGCCTGCTGTACTTCGCTTGGGTGCGTGAGAAGGCCGGCGTTGCCGGCGAAGAGGTGGCGCCACCCCCCGAAGTCGAAGACGTGGCTGGCTTGGTCGATTGGCTTCGTAAACGCGGCGGCGGCCTGGCCGATGCGCTTGCTGACCTGCGAATGGTGCGCGTCGCCGTCAACCAAGAGCACGTGGGCCTTGATCATCCCGTCCGTCCCGGCGACGAAGTCGCGTTCTTCCCACCGGTCACCGGCGGATGATCCGCGTTCAGGCAGAGGACTTCGACGTCGCCGCCGAGCTTGGCCGGCTCCCTGCCGATGGCGCGCTCTGCCTGTTTCTCGGCACGGTACGCGGCAATGGCGGCAACGTGACGGCGATGACGCTGGAGCATTACCCTGGCATGTCGGAGCGCGAACTGACGCGGCTGGAGGAAGAGGCCCGCGGGCGCTGGCCGATCAGCGACGCACTCGTCGTCCACCGCTACGGCCGCCTTGAGCCCGGCGAGCGGATTGTGCTGGTGGCCGTCTCGTCAATGCACCGCGCAGCCGCTTTTGATGCTTGCCGTTTCCTGATTGACCGCCTGAAGACCGCCGCGCCATTCTGGAAAAGTGAAGAGACCACCGCCGGAGATACCTGGGTCGAAGCCCGCGCGGACGACGACGCGGCGAGCGAAAGATGGCGTTGATGGGCCGCGGTCGCCGCGAAACGCTGGCTGGATGAGGTGGTGTTGCCCCCCTGCCGCGCTGTTATTTTCGACTTCGACGGGGTGATCGTCGAGTCGGAGGAGATCAAAACTCGAGCCTTCGCGGCGATGTACCGTGGGCACGGCCCTGAGGTGGTCGGAGCGATCGTCGCTCACCATCGCGCGAACGGCGGTATTTCACGGCGAAAGAAAATACGCTGGTGTCACCGCATGCATCTCGGCATCGAACTCGATGAGCGCGCGCTGGATACTCTCTGCCAGGTTTTCTCGACCATGGTCGAGGATGAGGTCGTGGCCTGCGACTGGGTTCCGGGAGCGGAACAGGTGCTGCGCCGGTTGCAAGGTTGTTACCCGCTGTTTGTCGTCTCAGGCACACCGCAAGATGAACTCACCCGCATCTTCGCCCGCCGCAACCTTGATCAGTGGTTCGTCGAGGTGTGGGGGTCACCGCGCGGCAAGTCGGAGATTATCGAAGACATTCTCGCCCGACACCGGCGATCGCCGTAGCGTACTCTTTATCGGAGACTCGGCAGCGGACCTGCGGGCGGCTCGAGCTACCGGTCTGCGCTTTCTTGGCCGCCTCGCCGACGGCCGGCCCAGCCCATTTCCTCCCGGCACGCCCGCGATCACCGATCTGACCCAGCTCCTCGTGTGATGGTTCAAGTCCTTGGCGGCCGTGATGCAGCCGCCCTTTATTCCCTGCCACCGGATGAAAGTTGCGGCGATGAGCACCTCGGATCTACCGCCGGAGCGCGCCTACCGAAACGCGATGTTCATGGGTGGCCGACACGCCCGGCCTTTGCGAATTCTGGCTGAATATCTTTACCCGGAGGAGCGCTTCGCGAGCCTACGGATCAGCGATACGATCGTCTTCTTCGGCTCTTCCCGCATTCGCTCGCGCGACGAGACGGCCACGGCTCTGGAACAGGCCCGTGCCAATGGTGGGGACGTGCCGGCGGCGCAGCAGGCGGTGCTGATGTCGCGCTATTACGAGGACTGCCGCACCCTCGCCCGTCGGCTGACTGAATGGTCGAAAGGACTCGAGGAGAAACGTCGACGGTTTGTTGTCTGCAGCGGCGGTGGCCCCGGCATCATGGAAGCCGCCAACCGCGGCGCGTCGGAGGCGAAGGGACTTAACGTGGGGCTGGGCATTTCGATCCCCAACGAAGCGTGCGGCAACCGCTTCACCACCGCCACCTCGCCTTCGGTTCACTACTTCTTCATGCGCAAGTTCTGGTTTGTTTATCTGGCCAAGGCGCTGATATTTCCCGGTGGCTTCGGCACCCTCGATGAATTCTTCGAGGTGATGACGCTCGTGCAGACGGGAAAGCTGCGCAAGAAGGTACCTATTGTCCTTTTCGGCACCGAGTTCTGGGACCAGGTACTCAATCTGGACGCAATGGTCCGGTTCGGCACCATCTCGCCTGAGGACCTGCTGCTCTTCCACAAGACGGATTCTGTCGACGACGCTTTCGATTTCGTCACCCGGGAGTTGACCGCCAGCGCGCTGGCGCTGCCGGGCGGCCGGTGGTGAATGCCGCTGACGGCGAGCGGGAGCAATACGCCCAGGCAACCGGTTGACAAGTCGACGAAAACGTGCACTCACCTTTGCACTACAACCGCCACCGCATTCGCGGTGTCGATGGGGCGGCATACAACAAAAGGGTGGAGGGTGAGTTGATCAGCAGAGGAAAGACGGGAATCACGATGATGGCGTGCCTCCTCGGCGCGCTTCTAGCGGGCTGTTCGGGAAACTCCCAGACCTCATCACCGCCTGCGACGTCCTCGGGCGCCGGTTCCGTCGAGGGTAGAGGCTTCGTGGCCGAAGAGGTCGTGCGGGCGACAGTCACCGTAACGGCCGTAGATCCCGTAAAGCGCAAGGTGACCGTAAAAAACGCCGAAGGGCAGACAGCGTCGATCAAGGTTAGCGACAACGTCGATTTGGCGAATGTAAAAGCAGGGGATACGGTCGACATTGCCTACCTCGAATCCGTGGCAATCGATGTGGTGAAGCCCGGGACGGCGGCGCCTGGCGTCTCCCGGAGTGTCGCCGTGGCGCCGGCGCAGGCGGGCCAGGTGCCGGCGGGTGCGGTCGTGGAGCAGGTTACTGCCACGGCCGAAGTGATGGCGATCGACATGGCCGCACACACCGTCACCCTACGTGGCCCGGAGGGTGAACTGAAGACCGTCAAGGTCAAGAACCCCGACCTGCAGCAGAAGATGGCGGGGCTTAAGGTTGGCGATCTGATGCAGTTCACCTACACGGAAGCATTAGCCGTCCGCGTGGAACCAAAGACCGTCAGCTAGCACACCGTCCATCTAACGAACGATAAGTGTCACGTGGCGGGCAGATCAGCCGGACACCGACGCGAGTCAATATCGATTGCATCGGCATGAAGTTGGGGTACGATCGGCATCATAGGGTCGTTTCCATGGCCTTGCCCTCCATGCGTCCGGCGCTGTTGGAAGTTCAACCTGAGCCGCGGCAGCAACGAAGGGTTGGCAGACTGCCCACCGCCGTATCGTCGGCGGTGATGATCGGGGTGGTGATGCTGTCGATGAGCAGGCACGGCGAGGCGCAGGATCGGGCGCCGCAGCTGCCGCCCGCACTGTTGCCGGACATCCGGTTGCAACGGCTGCGCCCCGAAACAGCCCCGCAGCCGACTCCTGAAGTGTTGGTGCCGCCCCCTCAGACTCCGGCGCCGCCGGCCGTCGGCGGCGGGATTCGCTTTGCACTTGAGGGCGTCATCATCGAGGGGTCGACGATCTACCCGGATGAGCGGCTTCAGGCGCCGTTTCAGCCGCTGATCGGCAAGCCGGTGACCATCTCCGACATCTGGCGGATCGCCCGCGAGCTTGAGAAGGGCTACCGGGATGACGGCTGGTTTCTGACCCGTGTTATTGTTCCCCCACAAACGGTTACCGACGGTCGCATTCGTTTGCGGGTCGTCGAGGGCTACGTCGAGCAGGTCCGTATTGAAGGCGACGTCGGTGACGTGGCGACACTGATCAAGGAGACGGTGCAGCCGGTAACCGAGCAGCGGCCCCTCGCCCTCTCCACCCTGGAGCGGGCGCTGCTGCTGGTCAACGACATTCCTGGCGTCACGGCCTCGGGTCTGCTGCGACCGGCGGCCCAGCAGGTGGGAGCAGCGGAACTGGTCGTCGTGGCCACACGCAAACCGTTTGATGCGTCGATGGTCATCGACAATTTCGGCGACGAGTTCACGGGACAATGGGAGTTTTCAGCCAGCTTGGCGTCGAACGCCTGGACCCGCTTCGGCGAACGGATCGGTGTTATCGGGTTCGTTACCGATCCCGGTGCCGACCATAATCAAAGGGTTGGCCAGATAGCCAGTTCGTGGCGTTTCGGCGGCGACGGACTCGCTTTGGAGACTGTCTATTCTTATGGCCGGAGTTTGCCTGGCGGAGACGTCAGCGTGTTCGATTCGACAGCACGACGACGTTAATCGGCGCGGCGTTCGTCTATCCCTTCGTCCGCAGCCGTAGCTTCAGCTTGCTCGGCCGGCTCGGCTTCGAGTCCATTGAAACGGACACTGACGGCGAGGAAGACTTCTTCGACGGTGGCGAGTTTTCGCGCGATAAGCTGAGGGTGCTGACTGTCGCCGGTGAAGTCGAGGTTCGCGATCCGTTGGACGGCGTCAACAGCATCGCAGCCGGGCTTCGACAGGGATTGCCGATCCTGGACGCAACGCGACGCGATGATCAGAACAAGTCGCGTGCCGACGGGACCGCACAGGCGACGGTTCTTCGCGCGAGCATTGCGCGCACGCAGCCGCTGCCCTTCGACTTCTCTCTTTACCAATCTTGCTGGGCAGTATGCCTTCACCCAATTGCTCGCCAACGAGCAGTTCACCTTGGGCGGCACCCGCTTCGGCCGCGGCTATGACTTCGACGAGCTCAGCGGCGACGATGGTATCGGCGGCACGGCGGAGTTGCGCTACTCGTTCCCGCTGCGTCTGCCTTATCTCGAAGCCGTACAGGTTTTCGGTTTCTTCGACGGGGGACGCATATGGAACAGCGGCGACGGACCCGACGAGTCGCTCGCATCGGCCGGTGGCGGCATTCGTATTTTTCCGATCGACAAGGTGCTGGTGGAGCTGCAAGTGGCGCAACCGCTGACCTACGACAGCCAGCGTGCCGACGGCAGTCGGAATCCACAGTTTCTATTTCGGGCAGTGGGGCGTTTGTGATGAGCTTTCCTGGCGACGTATTGAGCGAGCCGACCTTTTGCTGCAAGCCTCCCTCGGGCGGAACGGCGATCTCATACCGTCAAGGTGGCTGGGCCGTCGCGTTGCTGGCAATGCTGGCGCTGCCCGCCGGTGCCCTCGCCGGACCGCAGGGCGGGCAAGTGCAACAGGGTGACGCGTCCATCTCCGTCAACGGCAGCCAGACGACGATCGACCAGCGCACGAACAAAGCGATCATCAACTGGCACAGCTTCGGCATCGACCTGAACGAAAGCGCGGTGTTCAATCAACCGGGATCCAATGCCATCGCGCTCAACCGCGTCACCGGCAGCGATCCCTCCAATATCCTCGGTGCACTTCGGAGTAACGGCCAGGTCTGGCTGGTCAACCGCAACGGCGTGATGTTCGGCAAGTCGGCCACCGTGGACGTGCACGGACTGGTCGCCACGACGGCTGACATCCCTGACGCTAAATTTCTTGCGGACGACTACAAGTTCTCCATTCCCTCAACCGACCCGAACGCGGGGATTATTAACGAGGGCACCATCAGCTTCGGAGAGCGTGGGTTGGCGGCGCTGGTTGGCAGCAACGTGCGCAATAGCGGTGTCATCGCTGGCCGCCTCGGTAGCGTGGTGATCGCCGGCGCCCCGACGTTTACGATCGCCCTCGATCCGCAAGACGGCGGACTGATCCAGTTCGCGGCGACCTCGCAGGTTACGTCCGCGTTGGCTGGCCAGCCACTGGTCGAGAACACGGGCGAAATCCGCAATGACGGCGGGCTCATACGCTTAACCGCCAGCGCCGCCGATGGCGTTGTGGACGAAGCAATCAACACTTCCGGGCTGATCGAGGCAAACGGTCTGGCGTTGCAGGACGGCCGGATTGAACTGGTCAATAACACTGAGGGTGGAGTGGTCGTGGACGGCCGGCTCGTAGCCAGCAATATTGATCTTTTTGCTGGTAATACCATGCTGATCGACGGAACAGTCGTATCGAGCGACAGCATCATCATCGACGCTGAACACCTGACGATCGGCGGCGCGGTAACCTCGGACGGCGACGTGCGGTTGCGCGGCAAGTCCATCGCTACGGTCAGTGAGGGCGAAGTAACGGCAAAACGCCTCGACGTCGCCAGCAAGGCTTCGCCCCACCACCCGGCGGGCGGCGGCACCCTGTCACTCAAGACCGACGTCGACGAGATTGCAATCGGCAAGACCCAGGCGAACAAGACCCACTTCCGTGAAGCGACGATCGTCAACGATGGCGATCTCATCATCAGCCAGATTGACAGCAACGGCATCGATGTCGGTCAGTTCAAGCTGCAGATGGATGGAGCCCTTAGCATCAACCGTCCGATCGTGGCGACGGCAAGCGGTGACGCGGTCGTTATCGTCACTGGCCGCTTCGTGAACGGCGTCGGCGGTGGAGCATTGCAGACGCCGCAGGGCCGCGCGCTGGTTTATTCGACAGATCCGAATATCGACGATCGCGGGGGTCTGGACGGCTCGCTGCTGTTCGACAAGAGTTTCGATGATGCCCCCCCGGGAAGCATCGGGATTCCAGGAAACGTTTTCATCTATTCTTCCGATCCAACGCCTGCTCCGGCGCCGTCACCTGAACCAGCACCAGCACCAGCACCAGCACCGGCACAGCAGCCGCAATTGAACGCGTTTCAGATCGCACAAGTGACACAGTCGACAGTCGTTCCGGCCAGCGACGTCGCCGAGACGGCGATCACCGCCGAGTCCCGATTGATCAGACTGCCCGCGACGTCAACCAACGAAGATGATTCGGAAAGCAACGATCTGCTTTTCGCCAATGACGGCAACCGAGAATTATGGGGGCTTAGCGGTGGTCGATGATGTCCGGGCAAAGTTGATCACGCGTTTTCCCTAGCAAGACGATGCGACGCAGGAACGGCATTTTCGGCGCTGCGGCATATGGGTAGCGATCTTGACTCGGGTAGTCGCGGGTGGGTTGATGCTGGCGGCGGCGGCCTGTCAGACCGCGACGCCCGAAGGATCAACAACGACATTGGCGGCGGGGTCACGACCGGTCGGCGATAACCTTCTCGGCGAAGCTTGCCGTCTGGACGCCGCACCGCAGCAGGCCGACGAGCAGACCTTCGACATCTACTGCGGCGCCTGGGAACAGCCAAGCGCGCGTCTTGTCCGCAGCAGTCAAACGGCCTCGATCGAGGCGCTGACGTCATCCGGAAGTTGGCGGGCACGGCTCGACGAATACGCCACCTGCGAGCCACCACGACCTGCGACAGTTCTCACCGATTCGCCAGCACTCATCCTTGACTGCGCAATCCGGCAGGGTGGCTGGCCATATCAGGCCATGGTGACACGCCTCGGCGGCGCAACATGGTTCGGCGACAGCATTCCTGCAACCTTCCCTGTGATTGAGAGGGCAATTGGCCAAATCTCAGGTCGCCAGCCCACGGCTTCCGGTGTCGACGCGATCGGTTTATCCAGCCTCGACGGAGGGAACCGTACCATCAGCCGCCTGTACAGCGCTGGCGACCTCGCCAGCTACCGGCAACTGATGCACCGGGCACAATACCACAACTACCTGGGCGACTTCCCCGAAGCCGAGAAGCTTTATCGCAAGGCACTCACCTTGCAACAGGACCGGCTGACGACGAGCGCCGGCGGCCGCGCCTACGTGCTGATGAGCCTGGCGCTGGAGCTGAGCAATCAGGAGCGCTTCCTGGAAGCCGATGCAGCGTTCAACCAGGCCGAGGCTGCGCTCCCGGAATCTTTCGACGACTCCGACGAGGCACGCCTTGCCAGCTACAAGGCGATTCACTTCGCCAATCAGAAGCGTGGTCAGAAGGCAATTGAGCTAGCGCGCGCCGCCACGGAGAAGCGGCTGGCACTGGTGGGCGAATTTGGCGGGCGTCCGGCCGGCGACGCCGGGCGGTACATCGACCCGCAAGCGTTCACGGGTAGTGGAGCCGCCGCACCCCTGCGATCGACAATCGCACTGGCCGGTCGAGGCGAAACTGCCCAGGGCGATATCGTGCAGAGTGAGTATATCGAAGCGGCAATGCTGCTCCGCCAGGGGCAGCTCGACGAGGCGGACGCAGCGCTCGCCCGGGCGATGGCCATCCTCGACGCTGAACCGCGCGTGCCGCGCCGTTGGATTCCGCAGATTGAGTTCCTGCAGGCGGCCCTCGCAGAACGACGAGGGAATTTCGATGGCGCGCAGGCGCTGCTGGAGCGATCTATTCCCGGCTACCGGGCACTCGCCCCCGACACCCGTAACGAAGCTCTCGCTTGGCTGGCGCTTGGCCGGGTGCAAAAAGCGCAGGGCCGCAATCAGTTGGCACTGCAATCTTTTCGCAGTGGCTTCGCCATCCTGCAGGGGAGCAGAGACGGCATCGTCGTCGATGATGCGATGCCTTACTTCGAAGTCGCGATGGCCGAAGCCGCGCGGGAGCCCGCCGAAAAGCAACGTCTGTACACCGAGATGTTCGGTGCCGGGCAGTTGATCCGTAGCACTCGGACGACGCAGAGCATTGCGCTTGCTTCGGCACGGCTATCTGCGAGTGACCGGCGGGTAGGCGCGCTGATCCGCGATTTGCAGGACGCGCGGCGAAAGCGTGACGCGGCAACGGAGGCGCTCGCCCGAGCGCATGCCGACCCGGCTATACTGGCGCCGCAACTGCAGGCGATGGAGCAGCGCTGGCGGGCGCTTGCGGCCGCGGTCGGCGATCTCGAGCGTCAGGTGCAGGCTGCCGCGCCGCGCTATCAGCAACTGCTGGATTCTCCGACACCGGCGGAGGCGGTGGCAGGCGCCTTGCGGCCGGGCGAAGCGCTGCTGCAGGTGATCGTTGGCTCGTCACGAACAATAATCTTCGCTGTCGACGCTGAAGGTATTGAAGCTTACAGCGCCGATCTGAGCGAGCGTGACGCGCAGCGCGACGTAACCTTGCTGCGGGCGCCGTTCGACGAGGTTGCCGGAGCGCCATATGACACGGCAAAGGCGCACGAGCTGTTCAAGAAGTTGCTCGGCCCGGCCTCGGCGCGACTGGCTCGCGCCCGCCACCTGATCGTCGTTCCCAGCGGGCCGTTGCTCAGCTTGCCGTTCGGGGCGTTGGTGACCGAGGCGCCGCCGCCCATCGTCGGTGGCGACTACAGCGATGTGCGCTGGCTCGCCCGGCAGCAGGCGCTGACTTTGGCGCCTTCGGTGCAGGCCTTTGTAGGGCTGCGCGACAACACCCAACCGTCGCGGGCGACGCGGCCGCTGATTGGCTTCGGCGACTTCGTCCCTGAGCGAGACGTACAGGGGACCTTGTCGGTTCTTGGGCTGCCCGAGACCTGCCGCGCGGAGATCCAGGCCATCGCCAGCCTGTCGCGACTCCCGGCCAGTGTCGCCGAACTGCAGGCGGTTCGCCAAGCACTGCGTGGTGCACCGCAGGACATCCACCTGGGCCGGGACTTCTCGGAAGCGACGATCGAAAAGGCGCGGCTTGCTGACTACCGCGTTGTCTACTTTGCGACCCACGCGATGCTGCCGCGCGACTTCGCTTGCTGGGCAGAACCCATGCTGATCGTTTCCGCCTCTCCCGGTCAGGATGACGGCCTGTTGCTGGCGAGCGAAATCGCCGAGATGGACCTCGACGCGGACCTCGTCGTGCTTTCGGCCTGCAGCACGGCAGCACCAGGTGGCGGTGGCGGAGCAGCGGAAAGCCTCTCCGGACTGGCCCGCGCCTTCTTCTATGCCGGCGCACGGTCGTTGCTGGTAACTCATTGGCGCATCCCCGATCAGCCAACGCAGCGGTTGATGAGCCGGCTGTTTGGCGACATGGCCGCCGAGAGTCTGACGACCGCGGAGGCTCTGCGCCGCGCCCAAACCTCGCTGATCGAAGAGCCGAAGCTTTCCCATCCACTGAATTGGGCGGCATTCAGCCTCGTCGGCGACGGTGGTCAGCGACTCCGGGCTGAGCCTTCAGCCTCGGTATCTGGCGGCGCCTCGTGAGCGACAGATTGTGAGCGGCGCGGCGTCCACAGCGTCCACCTCGCCGGCTACGTCACCGGCGTTATGAGTCCCGGGCGGCTGAAAGATTTCGCGCTGGCGGTGGCGCTCGTCGCCTGCGCCGCTGGTGTCGGCTTCTCCGCGCCGCGACTGATCCCGTTCTTCGCCTCGGCGGAGCAATGGCTGGTCGACCTCAGGACGACGCGCCTCTCCCAGCCGGAACCGCAGCACGACAGTGTGGTCATCGTCGCCATCACTGAAGACACATTGGCCGGGCTCCCCTACCGGTCACCGGTCGATCGGGTGTTTCTTGCGGACTTGCTGCGCCGGCTGGACCACGCGGGGCCAGCGGCGATCGGCGTCGACATGCTGTTCGACCAGCCGACCGAACCCGAGAAGGATGCCTTGCTGCGCCGGACTCTTGACAACCTGAGCACGCCCGCGGTGCTCGCCTGGGCAGACGAGGCGGACGGACTTACCCGCCAGCAGGCAGACTTCCTCGCCACGTTCGATAAAGGCTTGCAAATTGGCTGGGTCACACTGCTCACCGATCCCTACGATGGCATTCCCCGCTGGATTTATGGTGGCCGTCAATGGGGCGATAGAGAAATCGCCAGCTTCCCGGCCGCCGTTGCGGCGGCGGCTAAAGGCGCTTCAGCACCGCCCCTGGGCGACACCATCACGCTCGCATACCGACAGCCGCCGGCGGGAGGTCAGTCGCCGTTCCGCAGCTATCCCGCGCACACCGTAGCGTTGCTGCCGCCAGACTGGTTTCGGGACAAGATCGTGCTGATCGGCGCTGACCTGCCACACATCGACATGCATCGGACGCCGGCAGCAACGATCCACGGCAACAAGGACGGCTCGATACCTGGCATCGAGGTCCATGCGCACGCCGTCTCGCAACTCCTCGACGGTCGTCAAGCACCGAAGGTTTACCTGCCGGTGGAGGTGCTGACCGTCGGCGTGGTATCGCTGGCGGCGCTGCTTCTCGGCGCGATGAACATCGCGCCCTGGCTGCAGATCTGCGCCGGCGTGACGTTCTTCGCCGCGCTCTGGATCGCTGGTTTCGCTGTTTACGCAGCTAGCGGGTTGTTGCTGCCATTGGTTTCCCCCAGCTTGGCCTTTGCACTGGCAGCGGCCGGGGGCAACGCCTACTGGCGTGGCCGCGCCCGCCGGCAAAGCGCATTCATCCAGTCAGCGTTTTCCCGCTTCACCTCGCCCGCCGTCGTCCGCGAACTTATCAGCGACCCTCAACGGCTGCGACTCGGGGGTGAGAAGCGGGAGATCAGCTGCCTGTTCACCGACGTCGCCGGTTTTACATCATGGATCGAGCACTCCGACCCGGAGATGGCGCTGGCCACATTGAACGGTTATCTCAACGAGATGTGCCGTATCGTTTTCGACCACGATGGCACCATCAACAAGATCATCGGTGACGCACTGGTTGTATTCTTCGGAGCACCGGTGGCGCAGCCCGACCACGCGTTGCGCGCCGTGCGCTGCGCCCTCGAACTCGACGAGTTCGCCCGCCGCTACGCGCTCGAACAGCGGGCGAACGGCATCCCCTTCGGCGACACCCGCATCGGCGTGCATACGGGCGTAGCGGTAGTCGGAAACTTCGGTGGCGACCGTTTCTTCGATTACACCGCCTACGGCGACACGGTGAACACCACGGCGCGCTTGGAGAGCGCCAACAAGCATTTAGGTACTCTCGTCTGCGTCAGCGAAGCGACGGCTCGGCGCTGCCCGGAAGTTACCTTTCGTCCGATAGGCTCGGTTGTCGTTGTCGGCCGCAGCGAGCCGATTGCCGTACTTGAACCGGTGGCTGAGGGCCACCGCAGTCCCGACCAGATCGCAAAATATCTTGAGGCATTTTCGCTGATGCGGGAGCAAGATGTTAGGGCCCTCGCCTTGTTTGAGGATCTTGAGAAGCGTGATCCTGAAGATGCACTGATACGTTTGCATGCTCAGCGATTGGCCAACGGTGAGCACGGTGTCGTTCTCCGCCTTGCGGGCAAATAAACTCAAACCAGGTCTTCTGGGAGAACTTCGAACATGGTCCGAATTCTGGCGTTAGCCTTGATCCTGGCGATGTTCATTGATCACGCGGCCGCGTCCGAGGCTCAACTCGTCGTCGTCGAATCGACGGCGGCAAGATTTCCACCCGGCTTTATCGTCGATGCGGCTAAACCGGTGACGCTGGGGGTTGGCGAGCGATTAGCCCTCGTCGGCGAGGATGGCGGGCTGATCCGCGTGCAGGGTCCATCTTCCGGATTGCCCTTTCCAGCTAACTCCTCGGGCAGCGGGGAGAGAGGAGTGGTGCAGGCGCTGTCACGGCTGTTCGCCTCGGACGAGCAAGCGGCCGCTCGGGCAGCCTGGGGTGGATTTCGCGGCGACGCGCCGCAAGGCCTTGAGGCTGCTGATCCTTCGGAGGTCTGGGCATGGAACCTTTACCGCTCTGACATCATCTGCGCACCAGTAGGTACCGAGCCTACGCTGTGGCGCCCAGACCCGGGGCGCGATCGAGGCGTCCTCTTGCTGCACCTGTCGACTGGCAAGGAAGCCGAGGCCGAGTTCGCCGCTGGCCAGCAGACTGTTCCCTGGCCGAAGGCGGTCCCGCTGCTCGACGGCGGCGAGTATGTGGTCCGAGATACCGCAAATCTCTGGGAGCGGAGGCTGACCCTTCGCGTCATTCCAGCCGGCGAAGTTCGCGATATCCAGCGGATCGCATGGATGTCGAATGCCGGCTGCCTGAGACAAGCGCGACTGTTGGTCGGTCGTCTGCAATAGGGCAATCCGGCGGGCGGCATGGCAAACTAGGGAGAGCGATGGAGATGGTTCGAGAATCCGCACTCTTGTCAATTTTAATGATGTTCATGGGCATCGCCGCGGTGTCGGCCGCGCAGCTCGTGGTCGTCGAGTCGACCGCGTCAAAGTTCCCACCGGGTTCGGTTGTGGATGCGGCGAAACCCCTGACACTGGCTCCCGGCGACCGACTGGCACTGGTCGGCGAGGACGGCACGATGATCCGGCTGCAGGGCCCCTCGTCCGGAGTGCCGGTTGCGGGCGATGGCCCAACCGGCAGCGACAAGGGAGTCGTGCAGGCGCTGTCGCGGCTGTTCGCGGCCAACCAACCCTCCGCATCGGCGTGGGGTACGTTCCGCGGCAACGAGACATTGCAGGGTCGCGAAGCAGCCAATCCCCCCGAGGTGTGGGCCTGGAACCTTTACCGGTCAGACAGCATCTGTGTGCCGGCGGGTGTGGAGCCTTCCTTATGGCGCTCTGATGCGGCAACCGATCAAGGAGTGGTCCTCCTGCACCTGTCAACCGGCAAGGAAGCCGAGGTAGAGTTTGCCGCTGGCCAGCAGAGTGCTCTCTGGCCGAAAGCGGTGCCACTGCTCGACGGGGGCGAGTATGCGGTGCGGGACGCTAGCAACCTGTGGGAGCGAAGGCTGAACGTCCGCGTGATTCCAGCCGGAGAGACGGGCGACATCCAGCAGATCGCGTGGATGTCAGATGCCGGATGCCTGCGACAGGCACGGCTGATGGTCGCCGGCCTTCAATAGAGTACGTTAATCGTGGCTGTGTTTTCTCGTAATCGTATTCGCGGCCGCCTATCTCTTTGTCGCCGATCCGGTGAAAATCGCGGCAGCTTCTTACTCGGTAACGAGGGAAAAACGATGATTGATGCTCGGGATCTTTTAGGACGATTGATGCAGAGCGGCTTGTCCGGCTCGTCTTCAGACCGGATCGCGCACGGCATGGGCCCGCAGGGCGTCGGTGGCTCCGGCAGTCCGCTCGGCGATTTGATCGGTGGCATGCTCGGAAGGGCTGGGGCGCTACAAGCGGGGGCCTCGGTGGTGGAGGTCTAGGCGATCTCTTGAGCAAGATGACATCCGGCGCCGGAGGATCGGGCGGTGGCTTGAGCGATGCTCTCGGTCAGGGGGGAGGTGGCCTCGCTGGAGGCCTGGGCGGCCTCGCCAGCCAGGCGGAAACGATGTTAAGTGGTCGCGGTGGCAAGGACGCTCTTGCAATGGGTGGACTTGCTTCGCTGGCGGGGCCGTTCTCGGCGGCAGGCGCGCCGGCATGGGCGGGGCAATCGGGGGCGGCTTGTTGGCGTTCCTCGGTAGTCTCGCCTTCTCCGCGTTGAAGAACCGAGGCGCGGGCGGCGCCCCGGCGAGCGAGGCGGAGCTTGCACGCGAGGCACCGCTGGGTCTGCGCGAACCGCAAACCCCGGCTGAGGAAGAAGAGCTACAGAACACCGCCCAGCTCGCCATCCGCGCGATGATCGACGCCGCAAAAGCCGATGGCGCGATCGACGGCGGCGAGATGAGCAGGATCATGGGCAAGCTGAAAGACCTCGGCACCGACGACGCCGCCCGGGACTTCGTGATGAACGAGCTTCAGAAGCCACTGGACATAGATGGCTTGGTGCGTAGCGTCCACAGCCCGGAGGCGGCGGTCCAGGTCTACAGCGCGTCGCTATTGGCAATCGAGGTCGATACGCCGGCAGAGAAGGAATACTTGCAGAAGCTGGCCCAGGGTCTCGGTCTGGACGCTGAAACCGTGAGCAAAGTGCATCAGGCGTTAGGGGTGTCACCGGCCTGACGAGCATCGGGCAACAGCGGAGCGGCACCGCCGCTCCGCATTACTTGATTAATCGCGAATCACCACTTCGTCGATCTTGAACGGTACCTTCTTTGTCGTACCGTCCTGGTACTGGACCGTAGCGATACCTTGGATAACGTCTACCTCGACGACGCGGCCCTCGGCGTAAAGCAGCGACAGCCGGTTGAGTGCCATCGTCTCGACGATCCCTTTCACCGTCTCGCCCGGCGATAGCCGCGACATCACTTCCTTGCGAGCCGCAGGACTGAGCTGCGACAATATTTGCTGATCCTGCTTCGTCATGTGCATCGCCGCTTCAGCCCCACCCAGCAAGGCAAAAAGCGTGAGTACGATTGCGGTCAACAGGCGCATGTGATGGTCCTCCCTGAGGTGCTTTGACGCCGATTTGGGCGCCGGATGCGCTTATACCGGCCGGCCAATCGCTGCAAGCTGGTTTCAACCAGCTTAGAGCACTGCTTTCGACTGAGCCTGCTGAACAACCGGACTTTGATTTTTGCAAAGGCCCCGGCTCGCGGCGCGGCCGCGGTTCAATCGCCCACCGGGAAGTCCCGTCTCGGACCCCTCCCTAACGCGCCTACGCCGCGAGCCCATCACCAGCGCGCTGATCCGTGCCGGCGACGGGAGGACGAATTTCTATCCCTTAAGTATAGCCCGAGAGCTTTTTCAGGAGGTCCGCGTAACTTCGATAGCAGGGACAATACAATTTCGCTTCCCGCCACTGGAACGTTCGGCTGAGTAGCGCCGTCGTTCACTGAACCTCTCATGCCTCGCGGACATCCCGGACCCCAGGGATGGAGCGCAGAGCATCTACCAGGGCAAGGGTGACCCGGCGCGGTTGCGGCAGGACAATCTCGGCCTCGCGGCCACCGCCGAGCCAGGCCAGGATCCGCACCTGACCACGGCCCGGCCCGGCTTCTCCGAGCGCTGCGGCGATCGCCGCCAGTGGCGATGCGCTATCGACAAAGACCTCGATACCGTCCGAAAGACGATCCACTGCCCGCTCCAGCGGCTCAAGTCGCTGCACGACGCAGCGCGCCGTCTCCCCTTCGTTCTGCACATTGACGTGCAGCAGAAGCGAGCAGCCGGGTTCCAACCGCTGTCGCTCCGCGACCAGGATTTCGGAGAAAACGGTCACCTCGAACACCCCGGAGGTATCGGAAAGCTGGACGAACGCATACTTGCTGCCCTTCGCCGATGTCCGCTCCTTGCGGCCGATTACTGTGCCGGCCAACGTCACCGCATCCGAGCGGCCGGATGCCACCAGGTCGGCCCAACGCGTGACTTTCAGTCGCTTCAGCTTCGCCGCCCAGCTATCCAGGGGGTGCGCCGAGAGATAAAAGCCCACCGCCTCAAGCTCCTCGCTCAGTCGCAGCATAGGCGGCCAGTCGGCAACATCAGCCATCTGCAAACGCGGCGCCTGGCGAAAGGCGGCATCTCCGAACAGCGCAATCTGGTCGGCATTCTGCTCTGCCCCACCGACGGCGGCCAGCTTCAGGATTGCCTCGACGCTGTCATGCACACGGCGCCGGTTAGGGTCGAGCCGATCGAAGGCGCCGGCCCGGGCCAGATTTTCGAGTTGGCGCTTGTTCAGGTGGCGTCCCGCAATGCGCCCCGCGACATCAGCCAGCGAGCGGAACACCCCGCCGCGGCGCCGCTCCTCTACGACGCCGCGTGCCGCAGGCTCTCCGACCGTCTTGATCCCGGTCAGCGCATAGCGGATCCCGCCGACACCCTGAGTGCGCTCGACGCAGAAAGTCGACTCGGATGCGTTGATATCGGGCGGCAGCAGCCGGATGCCGAGCCGGCTCAGCTCCTGCCGGAAGCCCGCGAGTTTGTCGCTGTTGTTCAAGTCAAGCGTCATCGAGGCGGCGAGGAACTCCAGAGGGAAGTTGGCCTTCAGCCACGCCGTCTGATAGGCGATCAAGGCGTACGCCGCCGCGTGCGATTTGTTGAAGCCGTAACCGGCGAACTTAGCCACCAGATCGAAGATCTGGCTCGCCTTTGCGTGCGGAACACCTTTCGCCTCCGCTCCCTCGACGAAACTCGCACGCTGCTTGTCCATCTCGTCTTTGATCTTCTTGCCCATCGCCCGGCGCAGCAGATCGGCGCTGCCAAGCGAATAGCCGGACAGTTCCTGGGCGATCTGCATCACCTGCTCCTGGTAGATCATGATGCCGTGCGTCTCGCGCAGGATCGGCTGCAACGTCGGATAGAGGTAATCCGCCTGCTCCTCACCGTGCTTGCGGCGGATGTAGCTGGGGATGTTGTCCATCGGGCCCGGTCGATAGAGGGCAACTACCGCGATGATGTCCTCGAACGTATCGGGCTTGAGCTTGCGCAGCACGTCGCGCATCCCGGCGCTTTCCAGCTGGAACACCCCAACGGTATCGCCCCGGCCCAGCATGTCGAACGTCGGCCGGTCATCGAGCGGGAGCCGGGTGAGGTCAGGAGGTTCGTTGCCCCCGGCGCGGATCAGTTCGAGTGTCTTCGCCAGCACGGTCAGCGTCTTTAGCCCGAGGAAGTCGAACTTCACCAGGCCCGCCTGCTCCACCCATTTCATGTTGAAGCCGGTCACCAGCAGGTCAGAACGTGGATCACGATAGAGCGGGATCAGTTCGGAAAGCGGCCGGTCGGCAATGACGACGCCTGCCGCATGGGTCGAGGCGTGGCGGTAAAGCCCCTCCAGCTTCCGCGCGACGTCTACCAGTCGCGCGACCGTCTCGTCCTCGGCCACCATCGCCTGCAACTGCGGTTCGACCTTAAGCGCGCCATCCAGGCTGACTGGATTCGCCGGGTTGTTTGGGACTAGCTTGCAGATCTTGTCCACATGACCGTACGGCATTCCCATTACCCGGCCGACGTCGCGCAACACCGCGCGCGCTTGCAGCTTGCCGAAGGTGATGATCTGCGCCACCCGGTCCGCGCCGTACTTCTCCTGGACGTGGCGGATCACCTCGTCACGCCGCTCCTGGCAGAAGTCGATGTCGAAGTCCGGCATCGACACCCGTTCCGGATTCAGGAAGCGCTCGAACAGCAGGCCGAAGCGCAGCGGGTCGAGATCGGTAATGCCGAGCGACCAGGCGACCACTGAGCCGGCGCCGGATCCACGGCCAGGACCAACTGGAATGCCGCGGCCCTTTGCCCACTGAATGAATTCGGCAACGATCAGGAAGTAGCCGGCGAAGCCCATCTGGCAGATGACGTCAAGCTCATAGTCAAGGCGTTCGCGATAGCCCTTTTCAGCATGATCCGCGTGCACACCTTCCGGCATCGCTTGCAGCCGCATCGTCAGGCCATCGGCTGCCTGGCTGCGTAAGGCACCCTCCTCACCACCGATGGCGCCACAGTCATACGGGGGTAGCATCGGCTTGACCGTCTCGACAGCAAACGCGCACCGCCGGGCGATCAGCAACGTATTCTCCACCGCGTCCGGCAGATCAGCGAAAGCAGCGCACATTTCCGCCGCGCTTTTCATGCCGTGATCGGGCGTGAGGCGGCGCCGGTTGACGTCGGCGATGTGAACGCCCTGAGCGATGCACAACAGGGCATCGTGCGCCCCATACATTTCCGAGCCGGCGAAGTACACGTCGTTCGTGGCGACGATCGGTAGATCGTGGTCACGAGCGAGTGCCAGCAGAGCTGGCTCAACCGCTGCTTCCGCCTCCAGCCCGTGGCGCTGCAACTCGACGTAAAGACGGTCACCAAAAGCTTCGCGCAGCTGTGCAGCGTTGGCGGCCGCTACCTCCGCCCGCGCTTCGAGCAACGGCCGGGCAAGCGGCCCGGCGGGGCCACCGGTAAGCAAGATCAGGCCATCCGCATGGCCACACAGCGTTGACAGCGACACGTGTGGATCAGGCTCATCATCGGCGCCGGAGTAAGACTCCGCTAACAGCCGCAGCAAATTGCGCCATCCGGTTGTATTCTGCACCAATAGTACCACCGATTGGCGCTCAGCGCGCGCCCGGCCGATGGGCGAACGGCCAGGCGCCGGGGCGCTGCTGACCGAAGGGGCAAGCGAAACCTGGCAGCCGATGATGGGCTGTATGCCCTTCTCTCGCAGGGCATTCGAAACCTCCATGGCACCGAAGACATTGTCGGTATCGGTGACGGCAATCGCTGGCATGCCGTGCTCCCGGCACAGGCCCGGAAGCTCCTTTACCCGAATCGCTCCCTCAGACAGCGAATAGGCAGTGTGCACGCGGAGATGAATGAATTTCGGCTGCGGCATGCGTTCCCCGAGGCTGGTCATCGTTGCCAGAGCGACGCCTAGCAACCTGAGGAGACAACGGCTTGGTCAACCTATCCTGATCACGCGCATCCATCGATGAAATTTCGCGCGGACCCATAAGGCGATGAAACAGTTAGTGTTGCGGGCAGCGGCGAGAGCGAGTTGCGCCGACTTGCCCGAAAAGAGGTCTGCAGTGATGAACGGCGGAGGGTGTTGAAATGTGGAAGCAAGTGCGGTTGGCGATTGTTGGCATGTCGCTCTTAGGGTTAGGCGCGGCGGGGTGTAGTGAGACCTGGAAGGGCGCGAAGCAGGATACCAACGAAAACGTCAAGACGACCGGCCAGGGAATCGAAAAGGCGGGAGAGAACATTCAGAAGCAGGTGCAGTAGCTCCGACCTGGCGGTACCCGCCCACAGCGGCGAGTGGGTTTCTTCACACATCGCCGTGCGATATCATGTATGAGCGGCGCTGGCGGCGCACTCCGCTAGGGGGTGCCATAACAGGGGAGATGCGTGTGCGGGGCGCAGTTGGCCTGCTTTCGCTGACGTTGATATTGGCGCTTTGCGCCTGCCATCCCGCTTTTCAGCCCGAACGCGAACGATTGGCATCGCCGGAAGGGCCTTATGTCTATCCTTTCAGCAATCCGTTCGTGGCCACCGTGGTCGGCACCCCAGAAGCAGCCCGTGTGATACTGCCGAAAGAGATCCGATCGAGCAGCGAAGCCTGTCGATCATTGATGACCGGGTCGTCCCTGATATCTTCTGGTATGAGAACCGGTTCCGCTACTCGCTGGCGACACAGCGTGGAAGCGCACCGCTGGTGTTGATTGTCGCCGGTACCAACGCTGGCCACGCCGACCGGCTTTCCCGATTTCTCCAAGAGGTCTTCTTTGTCGCCGGCTATCACGTCGCCTCGTTGTCGTCGCCAACGTTCCCCAACTTCATGGTCACCTCATCGGCCACCAGCGTCCCGGGGTGGACCAGCCAGGACGCGCAGGACTTGTACACGGCCATGCAACGGGTACGTCGCGACGTGGAGGCGAGGGTGCCGGTCGAAGGAGTTTCGCTCGTCGGTTACAGCCTGGGCGGGTGGCAATCGGCATTTGTCGCCGAACTCGACGATCGCCAGCGGACGATCGGCTTTCAGCGCGTTCTCCTGATCAACCCGCCGGTCAGTCTCTACCGCTCGTCGCGGGTCCTGGATGACATGCTCACTGAGAACGTCCCGGGCGGTGTCGACGGACTGACTACCTTTATCGACAGGACGCTCTCGCGGCTTGCGGCAGTCTATCGGCGCTCGCAATCGGTGGCTTTCGGCCCCGATCTTCTCTACGAGGCTTATCTGGCACTGAAGCCAACCGAGGACCAACTGGCTGCGCTGATTGGCGCCGTCTTTAGACTGGCGTCTGCGAATATAGCGTTCACCGCTGACGTGATGAGCCGGTCGGGCTACCTGGTGCCGGCCGACCGCGATCTGCGAGTCTCGACCTCCCTCACACCGTTTTTCGACGCCGCGATGCGGCGCGGATTCATTCGCTACTTCGAGGAGTTGCTCTATCCGTACTACCGGGCACGCAATCCGGCGCTGACGCAGCAGAAGATCATTGCCGAGGCGAGTCTTGAATACATCGAACCGTTTCTTGCCCACTCGGATAAAGTCGGTGTGGTGACCAATGCCGACGACGTGATCCTTTCGCCCGGCGATCTCGACTTCCTGCGGCGGACGTTCGCCAGCCGAGCCACGATCTTTCCCAACGGCGGCCATTGCGGAAACATGCAGGATCCGCATGCGGTGGCAGCGTTCGTGCGGTTCGTCGGGCAATGACCCCCATAATGACCCGATGGCGCCAGCGCATCGCCGTGCTGATCACGGCATGCCTGCTCGCCGGATGCGCGAGCACGAGCGGCGAGCCATCCATTGAAGTCGCTGGCGCCGCCGGCGAAGAAAACAAGACATCGTTTATCGCCGTCGATGACCCGTGGGAGGGCCTCAACCGCCGGATCTACAAGTTTAACGCTCAGGCCGACCGCTGGGTGCTGCTGCCGGTGGTCGATGCCTATACCACAGTCGTGCCGCTGCCGATTCGCGACCGGGTGTCCGACTTCTTCGCCAACATCGCGAGCCTCGTCACCTTCGCCAACCAGGTGCTGCAACTCGAATTCGAAGGCGCCTTTGAGACTGCGATGCGCTTCGGCGCCAACTCGTTGCTCGGCATGTTCGGACTTGTCGACATCGCCACCCCCATGGGTCTGCCGCGATACAATGACGACTTTGGCAAAACGCTGGGGTACTGGGGGCTCGATGGCGGCCCCTACCTCGTCCTACCGATTCTCGGCCCCTCCAATGTGCGCGACACCGCCGGCACAGTCACCGACACCGCTGCATTTGCGGTTGTCGATCCCTTCGGAGCGTCGTCGATTCAGTCGCGCTATCCAGCGATCATGGCGACGGACATCGTCAATGCCCGCTACGTACAACCATTCCGCTACTTCGAGAGCGGCTCCCCGTTCGAATACGACCTCGTACGCTTTCTCTACACCAAGAAGCGGCAGGTCGAGATCGGGAACCTGGCTCCTGTGTCTGCGGCGGGCGACGATAGCCGGCCATAAGCAAACCACTAGTCCTCAGGAAGGCTGGTGGGTTACAGGCGCGACCGCCAGCCGGGAGAACGATCGGCGACGAACGGGTTGGCGCGCCTCTCCTCACCGAAGGTCGACATTGGCCCGTGGCCTGGAATGAAGCGGATGTCGTCGCCCAGTGTAAACAACTGCTCGCGGATTGAAGCGATCAGCGTGTCGTGATCACCGCCGGGGAAGTCGGTGCGCCCGATCGAGCCAGCAAACAGCACATCGCCGACCAGCGCCAGTCGCGCCACGGCGTCGACGAAGGCGACGTGTCCCGGCGTGTGTCCAGGACAATGCCGCACCTCCAGCTCTAACTCACCGACCGTTACCCTGTCACCGGCAGCCAGCCAGCTGTCGGGCACAACCGGCGGCATCGGAGAGACGCCGAACATACGGCATTGCTGCGCCATGCCATCCAGCCAGAACTTGTCGTCGATGTGCGGCCCCTCGATCGGCAGGCTGCGGCGCGTGGCAAGGTCGGCTGCACCACCGGCGTGGTCGAGGTGCCCGTGCGTCAGCAAGACCTTTTCCAGCACCACCCCCGCAGCGTCAGCCGCCTGAAGAATGCGATCGACATCACCGCCGGGATCGACCACAGCGCCCCGCATCGTCCGCTCGCACCAGATGACGGTACAATTCTGCTGGAACGGCGTAACCGGGACGATAGTGTAACGCATGGACTCTCGAACCTCGCTGCAGACCGCCCAGCGGCGAAACAGGTATCCGTTTCTGTCACATTGCGTTACGCGATGCGAGCGATCATAGACCAGCGGCAATCGTAGACGCCGCGATGGCGGTGACCGGTTCGGGCGACCCGCGTTCTATAGATCACGCGAGAACCCGGTTTAGGTTGATCCGCAATCTCTGCCAAGACGGATAGGAATCCGGAAGAATGGTGCCCAGGGGCGGATTTGAACCACCGACACGCGGATTTTCAGTCCGCTGCTCTACCAACTGAGCTACCTGGGCGCATCGGATAAACGTGATCGAGTCGCGCCACCACGGCATCCGATAAGGCTTGGCTTATAGCAGTTCGCCGGCGACGGTGTCCAGCCGACGGCGAACGCATCGAGGCGTCGTAGTGTCTCCTGAAGGTCGCGGGGATGCCGTCTACTTCAGATGCTCGGCGAACAGCGCGAGCGTGCGCCTTAGTGCCGCCTCGGCGGCGGCCGGCCGGAAGTCGGCACGCCGGTCGCAGTTGAAACCATGGCCGGCGCCGTCGTAGAGGTAGAGCGGAACGTTCGGATAGGCGGTGCGCACCTTCTCGACGTTCTCCGCGGGATCAGCGGATCCTCTGGCGCCGAAGTGCAGGATCGAGGGGCAGCGCGGCTTCTCGGCGGTGAAGTCGACGATCTGCCGGCCGTAGTAGGCGGAAACGCAGGCGACGTCGAGCCGGCAGCCGGCGAGCCAGGCGACGGTGCCGCCCCAGCAGTAGCCGACCACGCCGACCTTGCCATCGGTCCGCAGCGCCTTTGCCGCGGCCTGGATGTCGCGCATCGGCGCATCCCAGCCCACGCCACCGACCAGAGCGCGGCCCTCGGTCACGCCCGCCTCGTCATAGTCCAGTTCGACTCCCGGGCGCAGCCGGTCGAACAGCGCCGGCGCGATGGTCGCGTAACCGGATGCCGAGAAGCGCTCGCAGACGTCGCGGATGTGCGCGTTGACGCCGAACACTTCCTGGACGACTACCACCGCACCGCGGGTGGGACCCGCCGGATCGGCGCGCCATGCGCCAAACGCCACTCCGTCTTCGGCGCGCAGCCGGATGTTCTCGCCCATGCGTTCCCTCTCCCTCCGCCCGGCCGCCGCATCGGCCGTTTGAAACGTTTCGGCGGCGCAAGTATTGCTGATAAGAACGATCGTCGTCGAGTTCCGAACGTGACAGAAGTGCTATCGCCGTGACCCGTTCCGCCCGCCCGCCCGATCTAGCCCGTGTTGTATCCGCCTTCGCCGGCATCCCGCACTGCCGGCTGCTCGGCATGCGGCTGGACGAGGTGCGGCGCGGCAGCGGCATGATGAGCCTTGATTGGGACGAGAAGCTGATCGGTAATCCGCGCACGCGGGTGGTTCACAGCGGCGTCGTCACTTCGCTGCTCGACACCCTGTGCGGACTGGTCGTGATGGCGAGCGTGCCGGAGGGAACGCCGCTGGCTACGCTCGACCTGCGCATCGATTATCTGAAACCAGCGACGCCGGAACAGACGATCCGCGCCACGGCCGAATGCTACAAGGTCACCGCCAGCGTCGCCTTCGTCCGTGGGCAAGCGTTCCACGACAGCCCAGACGATGCGATCGCACATTGCACCGGCACCTTCATGCTGGGCGGTGTCGGCTTCAGCGCCGCCGCCGCAGTATCGGAGGACGTCGCGTCCGGGACCGCCCGCGGCGGCGATCGATGCTGAAGAGCGTCGCCGAACTGCGGGCGACGGGCGATCTTGCGGCAATTAACGGCCTGGTCCCCTACGCCCGGACGGTCGGCCTGGAGCTGCTGCGCGACGAGGTCGGCCTGATGACGGCGCTGCGCTTTCGCGAGCACAACATTGGCAACTTCGTCGTCCGCGCTATCCACGGCGGCGTCGTCGGCGCGCTTTTGGAGCACGCGGCGATGATGCATCTGCTGGTCGAGACCGAGGTGCAGGTGGTCCCGCGGATCGTCAACGTTTCGATCGATTATCTGCGGCCGTGCCGGGCGGAGGATACCTACGCACGCGGCTCGATCATCCGCCAGGGCCGGACGGTAGCGAACGTGCGGGTTACCGCCTGGCAAGCCGACCCGAGCCGCCTGGTCGCCGCCGCGCACGCGCACTTCCTGCTGACCTGAGCGGGCTCCTCGTTCGATGCCGGCCGCCTTGCCCGGCGCCGCGTGTGCTGCATGACAGAAGGGTGTGAGTCCTTATAGTAAACAGCGCGTGCTGGACACATCCGGCTGCTGCGCAAGTCTGCGCCAGGGAGGGACAAGTTGATGAAGCCATGGTGGTTCGCGCTGATGTTCTCGGCCGTTGTCGTATTGGCGCCGTTGCGGATCAACGCTCAGGAGATCCGTCAGGAGAGAGTCCACTTTGCGGCCGGCGCATCGTCGGCAACCGTCACCGGTTCGATCAAGGGTGATGCCGGCGTCGACTACCTGCTGAGCGCCGCCGCCGGGCAGACGATGACCGTTACCCTGAAGACCAGCAACTCGAGCAGCTATTTCAACGTCCTGCCACCGGGATCGCAGACAGCGATTTTCATCGGCTCGACCTCCGGAAATGAATGGACAGGCACCCTGCCCTCCACCGGCGACTACACGGTCCGCGTCTACATGATGCGCAACGCGGCGCGACGCGGGGAGAAAGCCAAGTATAGCATCTCCTTTGCTGTCACCGGTTCAGCCGGCACGGCAACGCAGGAGACGCCAAGATAAGCGGCGTGTTAACTCGCGCCACGGGCAGGCACGGCATTGTCACGCATCCATTTGCATCGCGGCGACCGGATTGCTACAGTCCGGCCGCATCGCGCGCAGCGAAGGGGGATCAGCCGTCGCCGGCGGGGATGCCGACGCGTTTCGCGTTGCTCGATAACCGCACCTCGCACTCGATCTGGCTTTCGCTCGATGAAAATCGTCGCCTGTAACAGCAATCGGCCGCTCGCCGAAGCGATCGCCGCCTATCTGAATTTGTCGATCTGCAAAGCGAGCATCCGGCGCTTCTCCGATATGGAAGTGTTCGTCGAGATCCACGAGAACGTGCGCGGCGAGGATGTTTTCGTCATCCAGTCCACCTCCTATCCGGCGAATGACAACGTCATGGAGCTGCTGGTGACGCTGGATGCGCTGCGTCGCGGCTCCGCCAGGCGGATCACCGCGGTCATTCCCTACTACGGCTACGGCCGGCAGGACCGCAAATCGGGGCCGCGCACGCCGATCTCGGCGAAACTGGTGGCCAACCTGATCACTGTTGCCGGCGCCGACAGAGTGCTGACGCTCGATTTGCACGCCGGCCAGATCCAGGGTTTCTTCGACATTCCGCTGGACAATCTCTACTCGGCGCCGGAGTTCACCACTGACATTCAGCGCCGCTTCAATTCCGAGGATCTGCTGGTCGTTTCGCCCGACATCGGCGGGGTCTTCCGGGCGCGCGCCATCGCCAAGCGGCTCGGCAGCGACCTCGCGATCATCGACAAGCGGCGCGAGCGGGCCGGCGTCTCCGAGGTGATGCACGTCATCGGCGACGTGCGCGACCTCCGCTGCATCTTGATCGACGACATCGTCGATTCCGCCGGCACCCTGTGCAACGCCGCCCGCGCGCTGATGGAGGAAGGGGCGTCCTCGGTCGCCGCCTACGCCACCCACGGCGTGCTGTCCGGCGGCGCGGTTGCCCGCGTCTCCGCCTCGCCGATCGAGAAGCTGATCATCACCGACAGCATCCCGGCGACGGAGGCGGTGCGGATTTCGCACAACATCGAGCAATTGCCGATCGCGCAGCTGATGGCCGAGGCGATGAACCGGATCAGCGAGGAGGCCTCGGTTTCCAGCCTGTTCGACTGATTGTTGCCGCGGTCGATCTATCACTGGGCCACCGCCATCAGCGGCGTCACCAGCGTTTCGAAAAAGGAGTTGAGTTCATGGCAGACGTTGTTTCCCTGGCCGCGGAGGTCCGCAGTCGCTCCGGCAAGGGTGGGGCGCGGGAGCAGCGCCGCGCCGGTCGCATCCCGGGGGTCATCTACGGCAACCGGCAGGATCCGTTGATGATCGCGCTCGACGGCGCCGAGGTGCTGAGGCATCTGCGCCGGCCGGGCTTCATGGCGCACGTCTTCGAGATTGCCGTCGATGGCCGCAAGGAGCGGGTGCTGCCGCGCGAGGTGCAGCACGACCCGGTTTCCGGCAAGCCGCTGCACGTGGACTTCATGCGCTTCAGCGCGACGACGAAGATCAATGTCGACGTCGAGGTGCGCTTCGAGAACGAGGACAAGTCGCCAGGGCTGAAGCGCGGCGGCGTGCTCAACATCGTGCGCCACACCATCGAGCTGATCTGCAGGCCCGACGCCATTCCGGAATGTGTGCGTGTCGACCTCACCGGCTTGGAGATGGGCGACGTCGTGCATCTGGACACGATCACCCTGCCGGCCGACGTCGAAATCGGCGAGGACAATCCTCAGGCCACGATCGCCAGCATCGCTTCTCCGTCCACCGAAGAGATCGCCGAGCCGGCGGCCGAGGAAGAGGCGGAGACGGCCGACAAGTCGGCTTGAGCCCAGGCAGCGTCGCTGTCTCGGCGTCCACGGCATGGAGCCGCCGGTGCCGGGAGACCGGTTGCTGCTGGTCGGCCTCGGCAATCCGGGGGCCGAGTATGCTGGTAACCGCCACAATATCGGCTTCATGGCCGCGGATGCCATCGCCCGGCGCGAAGGGCTTGCATGGGGGCGCTCGCGCTTTCATGGACTGACCGCCGCAGGCCGCCTCGCCCATCGGGAGGTTCTGCTGCTGAAGCCTTCGACCTACATGAACGAGAGCGGACGGGCGGTCGCCGCGGCGGCGCGCTTCTACAAGATCCCGCCCGAAGACGTGGTCGTCTTCCATGACGAGCTCGACCTTGCTTCGGGCAAGCTGCGGGTCAAGCAAGGTGGCGGTGCCGCCGGCCACAACGGACTGCGCAGCATCGATGCGCTGTTCGGCAACGGCTACTGGCGGGTGCGTCTGGGCATCGGCCATCCCGGCGACAAGCGCCGGGTGCTGGGGCACGTGCTCGACGACTTTGACGAAGCCGACAGGCAGTGGCTTGGGCCGCTGTTGGCGGCGGTTGCAGAGCACGTGGCGTTGCTGGTGGCGGGTGAAGCGGCGGCGTTCGCCAGCAAGGTGGCCCTATCGCTGGCACCGCCCAAGCCACGGACACCGCGCCCCGCGCGCGAGGACGGGGTGACCCTCCAGGGTGAAGGCACGGCTGGCGACCCGAAAGAGAATGGCGACAAGCGACACGGACCGGAACAAGAGAGCTAGATGGGTTTCAACTGCGGCATCGTCGGCCTGCCCAACGTCGGCAAGTCGACCCTGTTCAACGCGCTGACCGCGAGCGCCGCGGCGGCGGCTGCCAACTTTCCGTTCTGCACGATTGAGCCGAACGTCGGCCGGGTCGCCGTGCCGGACGAGCGGCTGGGGCGCATTGCCCTGATTGCGAAGTCGGCAAAGGTAATACCGACGCAGCTCGAGTTCGTCGACATCGCGGGCCTAGTAGCGGGCGCCAGCCGCGGCGAGGGTCTGGGCAACCAGTTTCTCGGCCACATTCGCGAGGTGGATGCGATCCTGCACCTGCTGCGCTGCTTCGACGATCCGGACGTGGTGCACGTCGGCGGCACCGTTGATCCGCTTCGCGACGCCGAGATCATCGACACGGAGCTGATGCTCGCCGACCTGGACAGCCTGGAACGGCGGCTGGTGGGCCTCCTCAAGCGCGCCCGCGGCGGCGACAAAGATGCGAAGGAGAGCCTGGCCGTCGCCGAGCGGGCGGCGGCGGTGCTGCGCGAGGGCCGGCCAGCCCGCACCGTGCTGGTCGCGGAGGAGGAGAAGAAGGCCTTCGCCGGCCTGCAACTGCTCACCTCGAAGCCCGTGCTCTACGTCTGCAATGTCGAGGAAGGCGACGCGGCGGCAGGTAACGCGCTGACCGCGCGCGTCGCGGCGCAAGCGGCAAGGGAGGGTGCCGCCGCGGTGATCATCTCGGCGCGCATCGAAGCGGAAGTAGCGGAACTGGCCGAGGACGAGCGCAGCGAGTATCTGGCCAGCCTGGGCCTCACCGAGACCGGCCTGACGCAGGTGATCGGCGCGGGTTATGGCCTGCTGGAGCTGATCACCTTCTTTACCGCCGGCCCGAAAGAGAGCCGCGCCTGGACGATCCGCCGTGGAACCAAGGCACCGGCGGCAGCAGGCGTCATCCACTCCGACTTCGAGAAAGGCTTCATCCGGGCCGAGACTATCGCCTACGACGACTTCATCTCCTTGGGCGGCGAACAGCCGGCGCGCGAGGCCGGCCGGATGCGCTCGGAAGGCCGTGACTACCTCGTGGCCGACGGGGACATTCTGTTGTTCCGCTTCAACGTATGATCTGCGTCCGAGATGTTCGTGTGTTGCCCGGCGGAGCCAAAGGCGGCATTGGCGGCCGTTGTTACTTGGGGAGGCGGTAGAGGATGTCTGAGCCCTTCTTCTTCAGCTCGGCTGCCAGCCAACGCCCGGCACCGTCGTACGCGACCCAGCCATCCGTGACGCCGATCACGCGATAGCGGGTAGCCTGCACCGGCCCGTTTCGCGCCTGGATCGTCATCGCGTCGGTGGACAGCAGTTGCTGTGACTTGACGCGTCCGCGTTGCGGATCGATCAGTTGCGTCTGCCGCGCAATGAGGGGCGTCCAGTAACTGCCGACCATGATGTCGGCCGGCGCCACCTCGGTGCCCTTGCGGTTGATGATCTTGAAGCTCCCGGCTTCGGCGCGGCCGGTGACGAAGAAGTCGCTGCCATCGTCGTTGGTCTTGCTGTCAAACGCTTGCAGACGGCCGTCTGCCCAATGCTCTGTGCTCTCGTGGCGGAAGATGAAGGCGGGTACGCCAAGCACGCGCACGGTGATGTCGATACGCGTGCTTACCGAAAACTCGCTGCCGGCGCCCTCGAAGTCGACATTGTGGCTGCCGATCACGTCGCCGCCACGTATCACTTCGAAGCGAATCGGAGGTGGCGCCGCGGGAGGAAGCGCCGGCCTGGCGGGGGTGAGGGCACCGGTGGCGCTGCTTTCGCGCAGCGGCAGCAGGGACCCCACTGCCAACACGCAGACACTCGCCCCCATGCCGCGGAGCAAGCGCCGGCGGCCGATGACCGGTCGGCGCAGCAGCGAGGGAGAGGACAGATCCATGCTCATGGCGGCTAGCTCTGTTTCCAGTCAGGTCGAATACATGATCCAACTACACTGCGGAACCTGACCGACATTCGCAAGTCGAGCCACACACTTTCCTGTTAGGCTGGCAAGCCGGTGGTAGCATGCTAAAGTGACGCGGATGGGCCGCGCTTCTGTCTGGTGGGCTGTCTCCGGACGTAAGAGGTCGCGATGCGGATCAAGGTTGAGAAGCCGACGCCGGCGGATATCGCCGCTTTTTCCAGTTGTGCCAGCTGGAGCAAGGAACCATCGGTCTTCCACTGGGAGTACGACAGCATCGAGACTTGTTATCTGCTCCAGGGGGATGTCCGCGTGACCACCGCCGACGGCGAGGTCGCCGAGTTTGGCGCCGGCGACATGGTCACCTTTCCCGCCGGACTAAAGTGCACTTGGGAGGTCCGCGCCCCGGTGCATAAGCACTATCGCTTCGGCTGAGCGGATGACGCACGGGGAGAGCCGGTCGCCGCCACCGCCGGAACACGGTGGCGAGGTGGATGCCGCAGCCGAGTTCTATGGCATCAGGCGTGATCGCTGGCTGGATCTGTCGACCGGGATCAATGCAAACGCCTACCCGCTGCCGGATCTAGCGCGCGAGTACTGGCAGCGGTTGCCAGACGCCTCGCTCTGCGGTTGGCTGAGGGAGTCAGCGGCTGGCTATTACGGAGTATCTGATCCGGAGACGGTGGTGCCGGCGCCTGGTTCGCAAGCGATTATCCAGGTGCTGCCGCGGCTGCTGCCGACAAAGCGCGTGGCGATCGTCTCGCCGACCTACCGCGAACACGCCGTGAACTGGGCGGCGGCGAATCACCGAGTGATGGAAATTGCCGGCATCGAAGCGGTTTCCGAAGACATCGAGGTGTTGGTCGTCGCAAATCCGAACAACCCGGACGGGCGAACGTGCGCCCCGGACGCCCTGCTTCGGAATGCAGAAGGCCGGCTGCTGGTCGTCGATGAAGCCTTTGCGGACATCTGCCCGGACATCAGCCTCGCCCGACACGCCGGCCGCGCCGATCTGCTGGTGCTGCGCTCCTTCGGCAAGTTTTTCGGACTGGCGGGACTACGTCTGGGATTCGCCTTAGCCAGCGAGCCGCTGGCGACGCAACTGCGCCGGGCCTTGGGACCGTGGGCGGTGAGCGGACCCGCCGCCGCCATCGGCGCAGTGGCGCTGGCCGACGAGCACTGGGTGCGGGCCACCCGCGTCCGGCTCACTGCCGCCGCCGGCCGGCTCGACGGGCTTCTGCTGCGCGCCGGACTCGACATCGTCGGCGGCACGGCTTTGTTCCGACTGGTGGGACACCGGCGTGCCGCCGACCTCTTTGAATCGCTGGCTCAGGCAGCGGTGCTGGTGCGCCAATTCCCTGATCAGCCCGATCGGCTTCGTTTTGGTGTACCTGGGGATGAGACGGCGTTTGAACGTCTCGAACATGCGCTGGCACAGTGGCGGCGACAGCCAGCGCCGCCGCGGGTCGGCTCCTTGCCACCGCAGCGCCGTCCCGCGGAACGGGTCGGCGGATGAACGGCGCTGCAGCGGGGAGCGGACGGTGACGGACCCCGCCGCTCTTACCGAATTGGCACTGCGCGCCTTCACGACCTTCTTCGCGACCGTCGGTCCGATCGACGTTGCCGCCTTCTATGCGGTGCTGACTGCGAGCGCCAGCCCCTTGCAGCGCCGACTGACGGCGATCAAGGGAACGGCGATCGCCACGGCGCTGCTGCTCGTCTTTGTTCTCGCCGGCGAGGTGCTGCTGCGCTGGCTCGGCATTACCCTGGCGGCGATGCGCACCGCCGGTGGCATCCTGCTGCTGTTGCTGGCGATCGACATGGTCTTTGCACGGCCGTCAGGGATGTCGTCGCCAACGCAGGCGGAAGCGTTGGAAGCCGGCGGCCGCACCTACATCTCGGTGTTCCCATTGGCGACGCCGCTGATCGCCGGGCCAGCGGCGCTGGGAGCGGCGGTGCTGCTGGCGGTGGATGCGGGACAGCTCGGCTTCGTCGCTGAACTTGTCGTCGTGGCGGCGCTGCTGGCGGTAATGGCGGTGCAACTGGCTTTGCTGCTCGTCGCCGGGCGACTTCACGCCATCCTCGGCGTCACCGGTCAGAACGTCATCTCCCGCGTCGTGGGCATCCTGCTCGCCGCGCTGGCGGTTCAGTTCGTCTTCGACGGTGTCCGCACCGTCTGGCCGCCGGCGCTCTCGGCAGGCCTGGCGGAGGCGCTGACCTCACGCTGACCTCCTGGATAAGGATCGGCGGCCTGATAACAGGTTGTCTCGCCCAGCGTCGGATAGCAGTGCACCGCTGTTTCTAGGATGATTTCATCCTCGACACAGTAGGTAAGCCCGCGCTGCTTGCGGATGAGCGAACAGTCCTTGCCGCTGACCAGCGAGTAAACGTGATCAACCGGCGTCTTGTCGGTGGCAGCAACGGTGCCGGCCCCGAGCGCAGCCATACAGCCGGCGGGCAGCACTGCCAGGGGAATCGCTGCGGCGACCAGCAGGCGCAGCGCGCAGCGGAAAACGGGATGGCCAACGGAGATCATCGATCAGTCCCAACATTCGTGTCCCAGCATCGCCCGGCAGCCGTTAAGGTGAGTCTAACGGCGCACCAACTAAAATAAATCGCCGGGCGAAAATGGGATGGAAGGCGAGGATCGACCCTGAAAGGCGTCTCGGGCACTCAGTTCCGCAAAACTCCTTGACCCCGGGGCCGGTTGACGCTCAATTCCGGTTCACGCCGTCACAAGGCGGGGTTAAGGACAGGCGGACGACGCCATTGCCGTCGTTGTCGCCGAAGCAACGATGCCGTGGTAGCTCAGGGGCAGAGCACGTCCTTGGTAAGGACGGGGTCGGTGGTTCGATTCCACTCCACGGCACCAGTTTTCGCGCTCCGCGGGGGCGTTGCACTCCTCCCTACTCCGCCGCTAGCTAGTCCTGAAGATCATCGGCGCGGGGGACAACGACGGCGAAGAGATCGCGGATACCAGCCAGCGTCGCTGTCTTCAGCAGCGCCGCCGGAACGATCGAGCCATCAACGCCGGGCAGAGCCCGGGTCGCCGTCGCGTCGCCGACAACCGTCGCGTTGTAGCCAAGATTGAAAGCTCCGCGCGCCGTCGAGTTGACGCACACGTGCGTCATGAAACCGGCGAGGACGAGGTTCTTTACCTCCAGAGCGCGCAGGCGCGCGTCAAGGTCGGTTTCCCAGAACGAGTTGGGATGGTGCTTGACGATCACGGGTTCGCCTGGCCGCGGCGCCGCCCGGCTGCAGATCTGGCCGATCTCGGCGCGGATGTCGTAGGGCGAGCCAGGGCCGGCGTCGTGCATGATGTGAAAAATCGGAATGCCGGCGGCGCGGGCGCGGTCGAGCAGGCGTTCAACTTCGCCGAGGGCATCCTCGACGCCCTCAAGCTGCATGATTCCCTGCCGATAGGTGTTTTGACAGTCGATGACGACCAGCGCTGCGTCGTGCAGCGCCGTCGGTTGCTGTCCAAGACCGGCCACCTCGCGAAGTGTCGTTGGTTGTGGCATTAGATCCTCCCGCTGTCATTACTGGTGGCCAACCGCCGCCGGCGCATCCTAGGCCCGCCGCTGCGGTTAGCCCATTCGACCAACCGCCGAGCCGACGGGCAGCGCGGACTTACTCGCCGCGTAAGAATTGCGCCAGCGGCCGTCCGGCGGCGTCGCGCAGCGTCAGCTGTGCGCCTTCGATACTGAACGAGCGCGCGCCGGCCAGCGCGATGAAAAACTTCTGCTCCTGGTCGAGCAGTGCCGGCTCACACGCCTTATGCGTCGATGCCAGCCGGCCGAACGTCATGGCGTCGCCGTCAATGCTGACTGGGCTCGCGTAGGTGTTGCAGCCGCCCGAGCCGCCGGCACGCCCATCGGCGGTGAAGCGCAGGATTGGATGTGCCGCAGCAAGACTTGAATCGCCACCGACTTCCTCGGCCCGCCAAGAGCCGTCGAGAAGCGCTTGCGGCGGTCCGCTTGGCGCGGGCGGCCCCGACGTATCGCCGCCTGCGCACGCGGCTATCGTCAGCAGCAAACTCGCCGCCAACCATCCGCGCCAGCGGGGAGGAATGGCCAAGCCGCTTCCGGCGCTACCGTGATCGGAGCGATGCCGGCCGCGGAACATGAACGATTTCCCTGTTTGCCAATCTTGTCGGTGGACCATAGCCTCCATAGCCTCCGCAAGGTTGCGGATCGGTGTGCTGGAGCGCCCGGGTCAGCCCTCACCGATCAACGCCAGCCACTCATCCTCGCTCAACGTCGCGACACCGAGATCGGTTGCCTTCTTCGCCTTCGAGCCGGCGTCGGCGCCGGCGACCACGAAGTTGGTTTTCTTCGACACGGAACCGGCGACGTTGGCGCCCAGCGCCTCGGCGCGTGCCTTCGCCTCGCTCCGGGTCATCTGCATCAGCGTGCCGGTGAAGACGATAGTCTTGCCAGCAAGTGCTCCACCACCGCCGGCGGTCCCGGCGAAATCCTGCACCGTGACCTCGGCAAGCAGGTCGTCGAGAACGCCGTTGTTATGCGGCTCGGCAAAAAAGGCGACGAGATCGGCCGCCACCGACGGACCGATCCCATCGATCGCAGCGAGATCGCGGTACGCGTCCGACGCCGGATCGGCAGCCTCGGTCATCCCCGCCCGCCAGGCCGCGAATGAACGATAATGGCGGGCCAGCAGCTTCGCCGTCGCCTGGCCAACCTGACGGATACCGAGCGCGTAGATGAATCGGTCGAGCGGGATCTGCCGGCGCGCTTCGATCGCCGCCAGGAGGTTGGCGAGAGAGCGCTCTCCCCACCCTTCGCGGACACGGATCGTTTCGGCATGGTCTTGCAGTCGGAAGATGTCGGCCGGTCCACCAAGGAGACCGTCGCTCCGGAATGCCTCGATGTGCCGCTCGCCGAGACCTTCAATGTCGAAGGCGTCGCGCGAGACGAAGTGCTTCAGGCGCTCGACCGCCTGCGCCGGGCAGATCAGCCCGCCGGTACAGCGGTTGGCGGCGGCTCCCGGCTCACGCAGCACCGCACTGTGGCACTCCGGGCAGGTGCGGGGAAAAACAAAAGGCACGGAGCCGGCCGGCCGGGCGTCACGCACCACCTCGATGATTTGCGGGATAACATCGCCCGCCCTCTGCACGATCACCGTGTCGCCCTCGCGGACGTCCTTGCGGGTGATCTCGTCCTCATTGTGCAGGGTCGCGCGGGAGACGACCACGCCGCCGACGTTCACCGGCAGCAGATCCGCCACCGGCGTCAGCGTGCCGGTGCGGCCGACCTGGATGCGGATGGCATTCAGCCGGGTGCGCGCCTGTTCGGCCGGGAACTTGCGCGCGATTGCCCAGCGCGGCGCGCGGCTGACGAAGCCCAGCCGCTCCTGCCAGTCCAACCGGTTGACCTTGAAGACGACGCCGTCGATGTCGTAAGGGAGATCGGCGCGGCGATCGCCCAGTTGGCGGCTGAATTCCAGCAACTCCGCTTCGTCGCGGCAGAGCCGCACCTCTGGATTGACCGGCAAGCCCATCTCTCGCAGGCGGTCCAGGAAGCCCGCGTGCGTTTGCGCAACCGATCCGCTCACCTCGCCCCAGGCGTAGGCGAAGAAGCGCAGCGGTCGGGCCGCAGTAATTGCGGGGTCCAGCTGCCGCAACGATCCGGCAGCAGCGTTACGCGGGTTGGCGAAGATCTTGCCACCCGCTGCCTGCTGCCGTTCGTTGAGCGACAGGAAGTCGGCCCGTGTCATGTACACTTCGCCACGCACCTCGAAGATGGAGGGGGCATCCGGGATGGTTTCAGGCACGTCTGCCAGGGTCCGAAGATTGGCGGTAACGTTCTCGCCGGTGAAACCGTCGCCGCGCGTGGCGCCTGCCGCGAAACGGCCGTGCTCGTAGCGCAGCGAGATCGACAGCCCATCGATCTTCGGCTCGGCAACCATCTCCAGCGCTTGGGCGGGATCATCGCTCAGCTCCTTCAGGAAGCGGCGCACGCCCCGCAGAAACTCGACAAGATCTTCGTCGCTGAACGCGTTCGCCAGCGACAGCATCGGCCGGGCGTGCCGCACTTTGGCAAAGCCGGCGGCGGGTGGCGCACCCACTTTACGCGAGGGCGAATCGGCGCGTCGCAGATCGGGGAAGCGCGCCTCCAGAGCGTCACTACGCAGGCGTAGTGCGTCGTACTCGGCATCGCTGACGACCGGGGCATCGTCCTGATGATAGGCGCGGTCGTGCCGGGCAATTTCACCAGCCAGCGCCCGCAGCTCGGCCGCCGCCTCGTCCGGATTGAGCTCCGCGACCGGCCGGTCGCGCAGGGCGTCTTCCTTCATGCAGCGGAGCCCGACAGCAAGCTGACGGCAGCCGCCCGCGCTTCCTCGGTGACCTGCGCGCCGGCCAGCATGCGGGCGATCTCCTCGGTGCGTCCCGGGGCGTCCAGAACTTCGACATGGGTGCGAACACCGATACCGGCTTCCATCTTGGCGATGCGCCAGTGATGATCGGCCCGCGCCGCCACCTGCGGCGAGTGCGTCACCACCAGCACTTGCACATCATCTGCCAAACGCGCCAGCCGCTCGCCCACCGCCGCCGCAACCGCGCCACCGACACCGGCATCGACCTCGTCAAAGATCAGCGTGGGAACCGGATCGGCGCCCGCCAGCACCACCTTCAGCGCCAGCGTAAAGCGCGCAAGCTCGCCGCCCGAGGCGATGCGGGCGAGTGGACCGGGCGGAACACCAGGGTTGGTCGCCACCTCGAAGGCGATGCGGTCGCAGCCCTGCTGGCCCCAATCTTCGGGCGCCAGCGCTTCGATCCTGGTAACAAATTGCGCCGTGCCCAGCCGTAAAGGCGCCAGTTCGCCACCTACCGCCTCGTCGAGCCGAAGGGCGGCGGCGCGGCGGCGCTCCGCTCAACGACGCCGCCACCTCGCGGAACCGGCCCTCCGCTGCCGCTTCGTGACGGCGCAGGCCAGCCAGTACCGCCTCGCCATCTTCCAGCCCGGAAACCCGGCGGGCCAGGTCGTCATGCAACGGGGTGAGATCGTCGACGTCGACGTTATGCTTGCGCGCTTGTGCGCGCAGTGCGAACAGCCGCTCCTCGACCCCTTCCAGCTGGCGCGGATCAAGATCCGCGTCGGACAGCGTTTTCTCCAGCAATGCATGCGCTTCGACGGAATCGGACAGCGCCCGGTCGAGCGCGACGATGGCGGCATCGAGCCGGCCTTCCGCCTTCGCCGCCACCCGCTGCAGGCTGCGCAGGGCGGTGCGCAGCGCCTCGATGCCGCCGCGGGCCGCCCCGCCCGTGAGCTCACGCGCCGCCTCGTCGATTGCCTGACCCAACTTTTCGGCATTCATGAGCAGCGCGCGCCGCTGCGCGAGCTCGCTTTCTTCACCAGGCTGCGGCGCCAGACGACCAAGCTCGTCAAGCGCATGCCGGATGAAATCTTCATCGCGCCGGGCTTGCGCCAGATCCGCTTCAGCGCCGGTGCGCGCTTCCGTCGCCGCCCGCCAGGCGCGCCAAGCGACGGCACAGTCGCCGGCTTCCGCCGCCAGCCCGCCATATGCGTCGAGCAATTCGCGATGCGCCGCGGGATCGAGCAACCTCTGATTGTCAAACTGGCCGTGGACCTCGATCAGCATCTCGCCGAGCCGGCGGAGCATCGAGACGCTCACGGGTTGATCGTTGGCGAAGGCCCGGGAACGGCCATCGGCGGCGACGATGCGGCGCAACAGCAGGCAGCCATCGCCGGCGTCGAGGCCCTGGTCGCGTAGCAGTTCCAACGCTGGGTGGCCGACATCGAGCTCGAACCTGACCGCGACAGCCGCCTGATCGCGGCCGTGCCGGACCAACTTGGCATCGGCGCGCGCTCCCAAACCCAGTCCGAGTGCATCGAGCAAAATCGACTTGCCGGCACCGGTCTCCCCCGTCAACGCGCACAGTCCTGGGGAGAATTGCAGATCGAGAGCATCGATCAGCACCACGTCGCGGATGGCGATACCCGTTAGCATCGCCGGCGCGCCCCCGTCATCGGCTCACCCTCGGCGCCGGCGGCTGGCGCACCCACGGCCGGCGCTTCCTGCTCAGCGGCCGCCGGGCACGACATCTCCCGGCCGGGTGCCCGATCCACCGACCAGCGTGTAGGCATCCGCATACCACGCCGTTTGCGGAAATTGTATCCGAGCACCGCCGCCGTCTTGCGCGCTTCGCCATCGATTCCCAGCGCCGAGTAAGCCTCGGTCAGCAGCAACAGCGCTTCCGGAGTATGCGTCGTCGATTGGTAGCGTTCGATGACGCTCTTGAAGCGATTGATCGCCGCAAGGTAGTAGCCCCGCTGAATATAATAACGGCCGATGACCATCTCCTTGCCGGCAAGATGATCGTTGCACAGGTCGACTTTCAAGCGCGCGTCGCGGGCATACTCGCTATCGGGAAAGCGTGCGACGATTTCCTCGAATACCTTCTTCGCCTGTTCAGTCATTTCCTGATCGCGGTGGATGTCGGAAATGCGCTCATAGTAGCTGAGCGCCTTAAGGTAATAGGCATAGGGGACGTCGGGGTTGGCTGGGTGCAGCTCGATAAAGCGGTCCGCGGCGGCCACCGCTTCGTCGTATTGATTGGCGATATAGTGGGAGTAAGCCGCCATCAGCTGCGCCTTGGTCGCCCAGCTGGAATAGGGATGCTGCCGTTCCACCTCGTCGAACAGCTTCGCCGCCTTCTTGTCGTCCCCGGCTTCCAGGTTGTCCATCGCCTCGTTGTAGAGAACGTCCACCGGCCGATCGACGTACGCCTCCTCCGACGTACTGCAGGCACCCAGCAGCAGCAGCCCGGTCAACAGCGTGGCGCAAGCGCCGGGCAAGGCGCCTCCAGCCACATAGCGCTGACGAATAACGACGGTAAGCAGATCGATCATCAACGCAAAACCCCTCGTTCGAACGTGCCCGAACTATATCACGCCCCGCCCGCGCCGACGCAAGCCGCAGCGGAGTAGCGACGGGGAGCAAGGTAGCCGAACGGGGCCGGGAAGGCGTGCGTTCCTCAGTCCTGACACATTAACAACTTGGAGGATTGAAGATCACTCGGGACGGGGTGGTGTCTCGTTGCGGGCGACGCGGACAGCGTACGACCGCTTGACCTCGGCGATCGCCTGCCGCAAGTCTTGCAGGTATTGTGCACGGCGTGCGGCGAACGCCGCTTCCTCGTCGAGCGAGCGGGTGGCCGTGCCTCCCGGCCGGACGATCCGCCCCTTGCTCGACGCCGGCGCATCGTACGCACGACGGGACAACAACGTGTCGTCGAGATCCACCGATACTCCCACTGGAGGCTCGCCCATTCTGCGGTCGGCAAGCGACAGCATCAGTGCCGGCGAACGAACCCGCTGGCTGGCAGCGCTGCCCGACCCGGCACCGGCGGTCAGCGCGCCGAGGCCGAAGGTGCTACTGCCGACCAGTTCCAGCCGCTGCTGTTCGTTCCAGAACGTCACCACCTTGTCGCGGTAGGGGCCCTTCAGCTCCGGCGTCGCGGAGTGATAGCGGCCAGCTGCCTCCTGCCAGGATCCCCAGTCTTCGTACAGGGACCGCAGGAATTTGCTGGCATAGGCAACGTTGGCCGCCGGGTCGAACGCATTGTCCAGACTGTAGAACGCATCCGCATGATGGTGCAGATTGACCTGCATGCAGCCGACGTCGATATTGTGGATGCCGCGCGCCTGCAAATCGCGCACCTCGGCGATTGCCGCTGCCTTGCTCGGCAGATAGCGCCCTTCGCCTTCGGCCATCACTGTCCATGGCCACGGCATGCGCTTGCCGAAGGTAGGATGTTTCCGCGCCGATTCAGCCAGCGCGATCGCCGACAGCAGATGCTTCGGTATTCCCTGCGCCTTTTCCTGCGAGGCGATCGCTTCCGGACATAGCCGCCAGGGATCTGCCGGCAGAAAGGGCGCCGCCTTGACCGGCGCGGTCAATGCAAAAACCGATGCCGCTAGAAACCCGATAATGCCGGCTGCGCGCATAAGTAGCATGGCCTCAGTCTAGCTTTCCGCTCCTACTCAGACAAGCTTTTAGCATCGCCTGGTTAAGATTCTCCGCACGAGCCCGAAAGCGGCGAAGCATCGGGCCCAGCCTCGTTTGCATCATCATCTTTGCGCCACCATGCCGGCTTTACTGTCGATCGCCGAACGCGCAGGTCCACGGACTCGCGCTCAACTGTGCTCAGATATTCAGCCAGGGAGCGTCCGAATAGACGGTATCCCTCGCGGTTCATGTGCAGCGGGTCTTCGCTGTAGTAGGCCAGCAAAGGGCCGAGACCGCGCCCCACCATGCGCCGGGTGATATCTACGAAGCGAACGTCGGCGGCGTTGCTAAGCTCGCGCTCGATGATGCGGTTGGCATAAGCGATGCCGTGCATCAGTGCGAAGCGTGCCGGACTTATCTTGATCGAGACATAGGCCATCGGCACAGCACCGAGGGTCTCGCGCTTACGCTGAATGATGGCGCGCAACCGCTCAAACACCTGCTCGGGCGTGCCGCCGTCGCCCAGATCGTTGTCTCCGGCATAGACGATAATGACGCTTGGAACATAAGCCAGCACGAGCCGGTCGAAGTACTCGACGCAGTCGCCGAGTGTCGAGCCGCCGAAGCCATGGTTGACGACGTTGTGCTCAGGAAAGTGGTCAGCGATGTCATGCCACAGCGTGAATGACGAACTGCCATAGAACAGGATCGCGTTACGACAGCCCCGTAACGGCCGCGTTCGGCGCTCCAGCTCGGCCACCTCGGCATCGAACCACCAAGGCATAACCCATCAGACCCGGTCGTCAGCGGCGAGCGTCGCCCAACGGGATCGCCTCGTGATCAACAGTCCCGCAAGCGAGCCGAAACGGGCAAGGACGATCATCATGGCAACTCCTGCCCTTTCCAGCGCTAGCCAAGAACCGCAAGGTATAAACGACCGGCGATGAAATGGCCACCATTTTCTTGGGCTTTTCTTTTCATCCAAGTCCTGCTAGGCGGACAACCTGGTATTTAAGCAGCTTCATAATCGGTAATACTTGTGCAATACACTGGTAATCGAAGTTTAGTCAATATGAAACGCGAATATCATAAATGGTATTGCGCCCTTCTGGGTCGTGACATGGAGCTCCTCGTGTTCGGCCATGCCGGGGCGCGTGTTCTTGCCTTCCCTACCCGCTGCGGCCGGTTCTATGACTACGAGAATCATGGCCTGGTGAGCTCGCTTTCACACCACATTGATCAAGGGTGGGTGCAGCTGATCTGCGTCGATTCGATTGATGAAGAGACGTTTTACAATAACTGGTGTCACCCCCGCGACCGGGTGCTGCGGCACATCAAGTACGAGCGCTACATTCTCGACGAGGTACTGCCGTTAAGCCGCGCCATCAACGGCAACCCGTTCCTGACGGTGCTAGGGTGCAGCTTCGGCGCCTTCCATGCGATGAACATAGCTCTGCGTCACCCGCATGTGTTCGATCGGGTGGTTGCCTTGAGCGGTCGGTACGATCTGACGCAATCGCCCGATGGCTTCCGCAATCTGCTCGACGGGCATTATGATCACGATGTCTATTTCAACATGCCTAATCACTACATGATCAACGTTGACGACGGCGGCGCGCTTGACGCCATCCGCCGCCTCGACATCGAGATGGTCGTGGGCGAGCACGATCCCTTCCTCGAAGATAACCGTCGGCTCAGCGAAATCTTCTGGCAGAAGGGCATATGCCACCAGTTCAGAGAGTGGAGCTGCCTGGCCCACGGTTTTCGCCGCTGGCGCGAGATGCTCGGGTGGTTCATCTAGAGCCACAACAACGATAATCTGTGGCTGGACGATTGGGGTTGAGGCCGCTACGGTTGTATCTGCTCGGTGCGGGATCGAGCCTGCCGCGCCACCCATTGGTAATGGTTCGAGAAATGCCGGTACTCAACGCTGCCATCGTCGCCCTTGCTTCAGGCGGCGGCCAGCATTCGCTTGATCGGCACCTGCCACATCAGTTCCGGCTCAGCGCACGCAAATGAGCCAGGATCCACGAGCAGTCGAAGCAACGCCGGGGCTTCCACGCGCGCAAATGACCAAGAAGCGCCGTTTTTCGTTGGTCTGGCTGATTCCGATCGTCGCTGCGGTTGCCGGCGCGTGGCTCGTCTATACGACGTTCGCTTCGCGCGGTCCCTTGATCAGCATCACCATGCAAAGCGCCTCCGGCATCGAGCCCGGAAAAACGGCGATCCGGTACCGTGACGTACAACTCGGCCTCGTCGACGAAGTAACGCTCAGCGATGACCGGCAGCACGTCGTGGTGCGGGCAAGAATGTCGAAAGAAGCGGAGCCGGAGCTACGCGAAGGCACGCAGTTCTGGGTCGAAAGCGCCAGAATCACCGCTGGAGGGGTGTCTGGATTAGGCACGCTGCTTTCCGGCTCTTTCATTGGCATGCGGCCGGGGCCGGGCGCCCCGAAGCGGGACTTCGTTGCTCTTGAAAGTCCGCCGGTATATCAGGTCGACGTCCCGGGCAAGCGATTCGTGCTGCAGGCGGAAAAGTTGGGCTCAGTGTCCGCCGGCGCACCGATCTTCTTCCGTGGCATTCAGGTCGGAAGCGTTCTCGGCCACGAGTTGGATCCAAACGGCCAGGACATCAAGATCTTTGCCTTCGTATCATCGCCATACGATGGCTTCGTCCGCCGCACGACTCACTTCTGGAACGCCAGCGGGATTGATGTCTCGATCGATGCGGGCGGTGTCGACATCCGTACCGAATCGATGCAATCGATCCTGATCGGCGGCATTGCCTTTGATACACCGCTCGCGGCGAGCGGAAGCAACGTTGCCGAGGACGGCGCGGAATTTCCGCTGTTCGCCTCGTATGAGAGCATTGCCGAAGCACAGTATACCGTTAAGGTTCCCTTCCGGGTGTACTTTGAGGGATCGGCCGGGGGGCTGGAGCGTGGTTCGCCTGTCGTAGCTATGGGTCTACGCCTTGGCGAAGTTACCGACGTCCACCTCGAAATTGATCCGACCACCATGAGCATGCGGATCCCGGTGATGATGGTGCTCGAGCCACAGCGCTGGCAGGTGAAGGGCGAGCGCTACAAGACGCCTGAAGCCATGCACCAGGCGATGGCGAACTGGGTGGAACGCGGTTTGCGCGCCCAGTTGCAGTCGGGGAACCTGCTCACCGGTCAGATGCAGATTGCGCTCAAGGTGTTCCCGGATGCTGCGCCAGCCAGCATAACGACCGAAGATGGCCTCATTGTCCTTCCATCGGTGCCGTCTGAGACAGAACAGCTCACCGACAAGGTTCAGGCGTTCCTCAACAAGCTGGACAAGGCGCCAATCGATGAATTGGTCGTTGATCTGCGCAATACCGTAAAGGAAGCCGACCAACTGCTCGCCAGCCCGTCGCTGCGTAAAGGTCTGGAAGGAGTCGGCCCGTTGCTGGACAGCCTGAACAAGACTTCGAATGCCGCGCGCGCCACGCTTGATGGAGCAACCGCGACAATGCAGTCGGCCAACGGGATGATCGGCGCCGACTCCGCGATGCGCTACGACGTCGCACGCTTGCTGAAGGAACTCACCAGCACGGCCCGCCCGCTGCGTACGCTGTCGGATTTCCTGGAGACCACTCCAAACGCGCTGATCCTCGGCAAGCCGCTTCCGGATAGCCAATGACCCAACATACCGCCATCCTCCGCAGCCTCGTCGGCGCGGCGATCCTCACCGTTCTCGTCGCCGGTTGCGCTGGAGCACCGCCTCCTGGCTATTACACACTTGGCGCGATCCCGCCGAGTTCTCCGGCGGCGTCCGTGACGCCACCGGCCCTGATTTCCGTGGGGCCTGTCGACCTTCCTGATTACCTCGACCGGCGGCCGATCGTGACGCGCGACAACGCCTTTGCGGTGCGGCTCGCCGGCAACGACTACTGGGCAGCGCCGCTGCAGGAAATGGTCCCTCGGGTCCTTGTCTCCGATCTGGCGATGCGCCTGCCCGCCGATCGGATCGAAGGTTTTCCGCAGATCAGCGACAGCGTGGGCGACTACCGCATTGTCATCGATGTCAGCCGCTTCGACGTGGACACAAGCGGGATGGCCACCCTCATCGCGCGGTGGCGTCTCTATGGGCGGAACACCCCGCAGCCGTTGCTCGTCGCCGACGAGACGCTGCAACGCCAAGCCGAGGCCGGTGGCTACGGAGCCGGCGCGGCTGCGCTCAGCACTACCCTCGGCGATCTTGCCGACCGGCTGGCTCAGGCGGTGACGACGGTACGCGCGCGCGCACCGCGCGCCATTGGCAGCAGTTAGCCTCCGGCCGCCATCACTGCGCTGTTCGAGTATGCACTTCTCGGTTCTCAGACTGCTGCAGATTTTCGTCTTCCTGGTGTTCGCCTGTAGCTCCGCAATCGCCGAAGAGAGGCCGTCGGCGACGGACTTGCCGTTGCCGACTACGACATCGACGCCAGAGAAGGCACGGACAGCGCTTGCGGGAATGTCCGACGAGCAGGTGCGAGCGTTGCTGATCCAGCGGATCGAAGAGGACGCGGCGCGTGCCGCTGCGGCCGCCACCAATGGCGATGCCGTGGCTCTCGTCGCCGACGATGCGCAGACCATCCGCTACCGTCTGGGCGAAATGATCGTGGCCGCCCCCGACCTGCCCTATGCCGGGCTGTTCATCCTCGACGAGCTGACCGCGCAGCGCGATAGGACCGCGATAATCGACTTGCTTGCCGGCTTTGCACTCATCCTAGCAGGGGCGGCGCTGGCTGAATGGCAATTCCGGCGCCTGTTCCGTCACCTTTACGACGACAACAGTATATCCGGCCCCCGTACAGATTTCGGTCGTCTTGGCCTTCTGGCGGTCCGGGCGCTGACAGAAACCCTTGTGCTCACGGTCTTCACCGTCGTTGCTACTGCCGTCTTCTTCGCGCTCCACCCCGACCAGGAACTGGTGCGTCGTGCATTCTGGGCATCGATACTGACGATCGTCGCTACCCGCGGGGCCGCAATCGTCGGGCGCATACTGCTTGCGCCATACCGGCCGGAGGTTGCGCTTGCCGGCATTGACGGACGCAGACGCCGTGAGCCTGTTCCGCTGGCTGCTCGCTCTCACCGCGCTGGTCTTGTTTGCCGGCACGTTCGGAATGATTCTTGCCTATACGAAGCTTCCCGAACCACTGCTGTTGGCATTTGGCAGCGCGCTACAGTGGATCGTGATCGCGGCGTTGCTGACTGGGGTGTGGGTGAAGCGCGATGCTCTTGACCGTTTGATCGGCATCGATAGCAGCGCCATGGGCAGTTCCCCTGCATCGCTCCTGGCCCGGCATTGGCATCTACTGTTTGCTGTTGGGCTGATCGGCATGGGGCTGTTCGCCACAGCGTCAAGGCTGCTGACCGATCAGCCTCAGGCGATACCCATTATTGAAACTCTGCTCGTCGCGGCAGCGGTTCCAGCTATCGACGGGTTACTCAGAATGGCCGTCAGGCACTTGTTGTCGCCGATTGGCAAGAAGACGCTGGCCATTGACCAGAACCCGCCAACGGCAACGGGCTTCCCCACGCTACCAGGCGAACCGGTCACGCCTCCGTTTGGCAATACGAGCGAACCGCCCGATAGCGAGTACGCTCCCGTGATCCTGCGCAACCTGCGCATCGTGCTGGCAGTGCTCGTTGTTCTCGCACTCGGCGGCATTTGGAACATTGACATCGGCCGCCTGGCCGCCGGAAGTCTTGGCACTCGTGTGGCGGATGCGCTGTTCACAATCGTCATCGCATTGCTGCTCGCGTCAGCTCTGTGGGGCGTCGTTAAGACGGCAATCGATCGTCACGTCCCGCGCCAAACAGTGGATCCTCACGCCATAGTCGATGGCGAAGGCGGGCACGGTGGTCTGTCGCGATTGCAGACCCTGCTTCCGATAATTCGAAAATTCCTGTTTACGACCATCGTCGTCATGGTCGGCATGACCGTCATCTCGGCGCTCGGCGTCGACATCGGCCCGCTGCTGGCGGGTGCCGGCGTCGTCGGCATCGCCATCGGCTTCGGCGCCCAGGCGCTGGTCCGCGATATCGTCTCCGGCATCTTCTTCCTGATCGACGACGCCTTTCGCGTCGGCGAGTACATCGATGTCGGCGCTGCGAAGGGAACGGTGGAGCGCATTTCGATCCGCTCGCTGCGGCTGCGGCACCACCTCGGGCAAATCAACACGATTCCCTTCGGCGAGATCAAGACCGTAACCAATTACAGCCGCGATTGGGCGATCATGAAGCTGGAGTTGCGCGTGCCGCTGGATACCGACATCGAAAAGGTGCGCAAGCTGGTGAAGCGGGTCGGCCAGGAGATGCAGCAGGATCCGGAACTCGCGATGGCGTTGCTGCAATCGCCGAAATCGCAGGGCGTGCACCGGATGGAGCCTTCGGCCTACGTCGTCCGCGTCAAGTATATGGCGAAGCCAGGGGAACAGTTCACCCTTCGGCGCGAGGTATTTCGCCGCCTGCAGGAAGTCTTCCGTGAGAACGGCATTCGCCTCGGCGTCAGCCCGACTGTCGTCGACGCCGCAACCGCGCCCCCAACCACCGCTGCGGCGACAGGTCGCCTCAGCGACGAAACGGCCACCAGCGCCGGCGCCTGACAGCCAGTTCAGGTTGCGGCAGGTTTGTCGAAGACCAGGATCTTTGAAAGGAAAGCGAGTTCGTCGGCGGTCGGGCGCAAGCCGCCCTCGCCGAACAGCCGTTTCAGATCAGTGGCGGCGTAGTCGGCATAAAAGGCTCGTGAAACGACTTCGGAAACGCCGCGAGCAGACTATCCCAGGCTGGCCGGTCGCCGTTTTGCAGGAATCGACGATCACCACGCGGCCACCCGGCCGCAACACGCGCGCGAATTCGCGGGCGATGCCCTGACGGATGTCACGCGGCACTTCGTGCAGCAGGTAGACGCAGGTCAGCAAGTCGACGCTGCTGTCGGAGAGTGGTAGGGCTTCCGCCGCACCCTGCATCAGCGAAGTACCGGGATGCGGCCGCAGAACCCGCGCCGCCTCCGCAAGGTATGGCAGACTGAGATCAACGCCGATGGCATGAAGCCGCGGAAAGTTATCCAGAACACTTCCCAAAAAGCGCCCCGTCCCGCAAGCGACGTCAACGTGTACTCCGCGCCCATGCCTTCGACGCATGAAAGAGGCAATTGGCGGTAGCGCCTGCCGACGCATGGCATCGGCGCTGCCGATGAACAGCACCTCCACCTGCTGATCGTAAAGACGCGCTGAATGGTCACTCAGATAACCATCGGTTTGATAATGGAAGTTACGGAGATAATAGTCTGGGAGCGGCGCCACGCCGGGTGCCATCCGCGGCACCTCGTCGTAGCCGTTACGTCGCCGCCGCGCCGTCACCGCGGGGAGGTCGCGGAAGTAGCGCAGCGCGTCGGCCAACAACCTACCCGCCTCGTCGCTTATCGGAGGCGGCGCTCGGTAAACGCCGTCGCGGATGTTTTGCCAATCCTTGCGCAGTAGCGCCGCTATATCCTGCAGGAGCTCCGCCAGCGTCGGCGATGGACGCCGCCTGCTAGCGGACCTCCGCGAGGACGCGTCTGCCGGTCGGCTTAGGCGATTGGAGACGAGGTATTGCCCGAGAAACCAAGCAATGCGGGCATTCTGCATTGCGAAATAGGTGCTGCGGCTCAACATGTCCGGACGAATATGGGAGCGGCGATGGGCCGGCTCAACCAGCCGACTTGCCTGCCGCTGCCACCGCCGTCTATAGATTTTCACCTCGTTCACGCGCAAGGAAATGATGTGACCCGCCCAATCGTCGAGATCGAATATTGCACGCAATGCCGCTGGCTTCTGCGTGCCGCCTGGACGGCACAGGAGTTGCTACTTACCTTCGAAAACGATTTAGGCGGGGTGACGCTGGTTCCCGGCCAGGGTGGCATCTTCAGGATTAGGATCGACGGCGACACGCTGTGGTCGCGCGCCTCGGAAGGTCGCTTTCCGGGGTTGCGCGAGATCAAGAAGCGGCTGCGCGACTACATTGCGCCGGCCCGGCCGCTTGGCCACTCAGACCGCCCTTAATCAGCGATAGCTTTGCATGTTGTAAAACGAGTTGACCCTCACGGCTCTGCAACGAGAGAAGAGAAATCCACTTCCCAAAACTCGGCTTCACCACGCTCGCCCTGCTGCCGCAGTTCCTCCTCACGCTGGCGCAATTCGACGCGACGGATCTTTCCGGTCAGCGTCTTCGGCAGCTCCGCAAACTCGACCCGGCGGATCCACTTGTATGGCGCGAGTCGAGCGCGGGTGAAGCGCAGGATCTCTTCCGCAAGCGCGCCTCCAGCGACGAAGCCATCACCCAGCTCGATAACCGCCTTCGGTACAATCAGCCCATCCGGGTCGGGACTGGGGATAATCGCCGCCGATGCCACCGCCTCGTGTTCAACCAGAACGCTCTCCAGTTCGAAAGGACTGATGCGGTACTCAGATGATTTGAACAGGTCATCGGCGCGCCCGACGTAATGATAGTAACCGTCAGCATCACGCGTCGCCACGTCACCAGTTCGATACCAGGTTCCATCACCTGGCTCCGACGTCTTGCCCCAGTCATCCTGGTACCCCAGCATCAACCCCAACGGCTTCGGGTCGAGAGGCAGGGCTATCTCTCCCTCGTCGGCTTGATCGCCAGTCGCATCCAACAGCGCAACCTGATAGCCGGGCAGGACCTTTCCCATCGATCCCGGCTTTATTTTCGCACCGGGCGTATTGCCGATCAGCGCCGTAGTTTCGGTCTGGCCGTAGCCGTCGCGAATCGTCAACCCCCATCGTCTCTCAACGTGGCGGATAATCTCCGGGTCGAGTGGCTGGCCTGAGCTGACGATCTCGCGCAGTCGAACCGGGTAGTTGGCGAGGTTCTCGTTCAGCAACTGCCGCCAAACGACCGGCGGCGCACACAATGTCGTAACGCCGTGCCGAACGATGACGTCCAGCATGGTCTTGGCGTTGAATCGCAGCCAGTTGTAGACGAACACAGTGGCGCCTGCATTCCATGGCGCAAAGAAACCGCTCCACGCGTGCTTCGCCCAGCCGGGAGAACTGATGTTGAGGTGGACGTCGCCTTCTTTCAGACCGAGCCAGTACATCGTCGAAAGGTGGCCAATCGGATAGCTGACGTGCGTGTGTTCGACCAGTTTCGGCTTCGCGGTCGTGCCTGAGGTGAAGTAGAGCAGCAATGGCGCGTTTGCCGGCGTCGGAGCATGCGGCACATAGATGGGCGAAGCACGATAGGCGTCGTCGAAGCGCTGCCATCCCGCCGGTGCGTGACCAATGGCGATCCGCGTATAGCTGCCGGGGATGTCCGCGAAATTACCGGTGTCGCCGGCGCCGGTGACGACGTGGCGAACGCCACCCCGCTCGAAGCGGTCAAGCAGATCTTCGCGGGTCAGCATCGTGGTCGCCGGAATGACGACCGCGCCAAGCTTGATTGCCGCCAGCATCACTTCCCAAAACGAAACGACGTTGCTGACCATCAGCAGGATAGGATCGCCACGGCGGACGCCGTGACCGCGCAGGAAGTTGGCCACCTGATTGGACCGCTCGGACAGTTCGCGAAAGCTGAGCTTGATCTCTCCTGAATCGCGACTTGCCACCCACAGCGCCGTGCGGCTGTTGTTTCTGGCGTAGTGATCGAACCAGTCAAGGGCCCAGTTGAATGTCTCCAGCTGCGGCCACCGAAACGTCGCGCACGCCCGGTCATGGTCGTTGCGCTGCGTAATGAGGATCTTACGAGCCTCAATGAATGCCTCTGTCGGAGTCATGGATGTCTCCCCAATCGCCGCCCCGGCGAGCTGAACTCGAGGACGTGCCGCCTTCTCGTTTTTCTAGAAAATAGCCGCTATTCGCGCTTTACCCTAGGGCTATCAACCTTTGCCGCGCCGTCACCGCCGACCGGCGCTAACGTGCAAAGTGGCACCATCCAATCCCGCCGTCCCTCCACATCGATCGCTTGTAGTTGGTTCACCCGCTGCCACGGATAGTTCTCCGCTTGGTAGTACAACCGGTGGGTAGAAGGTTTACAACAAAATCGCGAGCCCCAATATCAAGCATACCACGAAGCGCGAGGCTGCGGACACCGTCGCCGCTCTGGAGAGAACCGTCGCGGTCGAGGAGGATCGCTGACCGCATCAGGCAGCGTCTTGCAGGCAGGAGGGAGCAACATGGGGATATTTGAGTCGCTCGTCGGGGAACTGGCCAGCAAGTTTGGCCTCGGCGCGAAGGCGGGTCCGCTGGTAGCTGAACTGCTACGCTTCATAAGCAATCAGCCTGATGGCATTGCCGGTTTTATCGACAAGGTCAAGCTGGCCGGTCTTGGCAACCTCGTTACCGGGTGGCTTGGCCGTGGCGACAGCGCGCCGCCTATGTCCGGACCGCAGGTTGAGCAGGTTCTGCCGGAGACCGCGATCAAGACTTTTGCCAGCAAGTTGGGACTAGACTCCAGAGTCATTACGTCAGCGCTCGCTGTCGCCATACCCAAGGTCGTCGGGCTGCTAACGCCGGGCGGCACCATTCCCACGAGCGTGCCGCCGGCCCTTTCGGCCTTCCTCGGCAGCAATGCGGCGCGCCTGCCGAGCACCCCTCAGGTAACCGAGAAAGCATCCGGCGGGATGGGCAAATGGGCGATTCCTGGGCTGATCGTCCTAGGCCTCCTCGCGCTCGGCTGGTATCTCCTGACGGGCAAGCCAACGGACAAGGTGGCAACTGCACCAGCAGTTACGGCGCCGGCGGTACAACCAAGACTAGCTCTCAGCAACGACGCTGGCGTGGTCAACGTCAGCGGTGTCGTCAGGGATGAGGGGTCGCGCACATCCATCCTCGACACGCTCAAGGCGGCGTTCGGCGCCGGCAACGTCAAGGGCGACATTACCGTCGATCCGTCGGCATCGCCGGCGAATTGGCTTGCCAACCTCAGGTCGGCGGCCGAGAACTTCAAGATACCAGGCCTCCAGGCGCTGTTCGATGGTGCCTCTGTCAGCATCGGCGGCCTAATTGGTGACGCGGACCGAGACCGGATCATCGCTTCGTTGAAATCGCTGTTCGGGCCGAATGTTTCGGTCGCTCCGTTGATCGATCCGGTCGCCGATGCGGTCAAGAATGCAGCCAACAAGACGGTAGCGGCCCTGTCCGCGCTCAAGCCGGGATTTACCGGAAAGGACGTGGTAACCGCGCTCAACCTGAGCATCATCAACTTTTCCAGCGGCAGCGCGGGAGTTCCTGGCTTTAACCAGGTCGTATTGCAGCAGGCCGCTGCCATCATCAAGCAGCTGCCGGCCGGCACGGTGATTGAGATCGGTGGACATACCGACAATACGGGTGATCCAGCGGCGAATATGCAGCTATCGCAGCAACGCGCGGAAGCAGTTCGCCAAGTGCTGGTTCAGAGCGGCGTCGACCCCTCCATGTTGACCGCCAAGGGCTACGGTGCGACGCAGCCGGTCGCCAGCAATGACACGCCAGAGGGCCGTTTCCAAAACCGGCGGATTGCCTATTCGGTCGCTCAGTAAGCTAAGAAAGTAAGGCAGGTGCCAGTCCCGCCACTGCGTCGACTCGTCGCGCAGTGGCGGTCGCCGGTCATCGCCGGAGACCGACGGCCCTGATCAGCTGGCATCCAACTCCAGCCGGCGCAGCAGCCGTTCCAGAGCGTCGCACAGCCGATCAAGGTCTTGCGGCTCCGACAGCCGGTGGTCGCCGGCCTTGATCAACGTGATCTCCACATCCTCAGCTGCGAGCTTGTCCGCCAGCCGCAGCGATGTCTTCCAGGGGACGTCTGGATCGCGCATGCCGTGGATGAGCCGCACCGGGCAGGTGATCCGGATCGGCGCGCGCAGCACTAACTGCCGCCGCCCCTCTTCCAGGATCAGCTGCGTAACCGGCGTCGGCTCGGGATCGTAGGGACTGTATACCGGCACCATGCCATCTCGTTGCAGCGCCTCCCGGTCGGAGGGCGACAAGCTTGGCAGGATCAGATCCTCGGTGAAATCGGGAGCGGCGGCAACACCCAGAAGCCCCGCAACGCGCCGCGGCCTGGCCCGCGCCGCCAGCAGCATGATCCAGCCACCGAGGCTCGATCCGACCAGCACCTGAGGTCCTTCCGTCAGACGGTCCAAGGCGAAGATTGCATCGTCCGCCCAGCGGCCGATCGACCCTTCAACGAAAGCGCCGGATGACGCCCCGTGACCATAGTAGTCGAAGCGTAGAAATGCCTGTCCTCGAGCCCGGCAGTACGCTTCGAGGCGGATGGCCTTTTGTCCCGTCATGTCGGACATATAACCGGTGAGAAACACCACGCCCGGCACTCTGCCCGCGGTGTGATGATAGGCAATCACCGCTCCGTCCTCGCGGGTGATCGTCTGCGGGGGTGGGGCGGGAGTGTCCGTCATCGGCGGCCCAACCATCGCCTCATCCGCCGGCTGCCTCGCGGCGAGCGCGAAGCTCGGCCGGCTTCGTCGGCCGGGCCTTCTTCTGCACCATCTGCCGACTGGCCACGGCGCCAGCCGGGCGTACCTTAGCCGCCACGTGGGCAGGCGATCTTCTGGCATGGGTAGCAGCGACGGCCTTACTGGCGCGGGTCTGCTTCGCCTTCCTCGCGGCAACGGCGAGGCTACCCGGCTGCGTCCGGAACCCTTGGTCGAGCAGGCTAGCCATCAGGCCGTTGCGCACCGCCGAAGAGCGCGAACCCATCACCACGCCGACTAGACGGCGGCCCTTGCGGCTGGCCGAGGCGACCAGATTGTAGCCGGCGGGTTGCGTGTACCCGGTCTTGATGCCGTCCATGCCGCGATAGGCGTTCATCAGCCGGTTATGATTGCCGTAGCTGGCACGGCCCCACCGAAAGCTGCGAGTCGCAAAGATCCGATAGTGCTGCGGATGGTCGCGCAGCAGGCGCGGCCGAGCAGGGCCATGTCGCGGGCAGTCGTCCGCTGTTGCGGGTGATGCAGGCCAGAAGCGTTGCGGAAGATCGTCCGCCGCATGCCGAGCGCCTGTGCCCTGGCGGTCATCCGCCGGGCAAATGCCGCCTCGCTGCCTGCCAAGCCTTCGGCGACAACCACCGCGGCGTCGTTCGCCGACTTGGTCGCCAGCGCCAGCATCGCCTCGCGCACAGTAATCGTCGCCCCTGGCCGCAGTCCCAGTTTGCTCGGCGGCCTGGAGGCTGCGTATGAAGAGACGCGCAGCTTGGTGTTCATTTGGACACGGCCACGATCAAGCGCATCGAACAGCAGGTAGAGCGTCATCATCTTGGTCAGGGACGCCGGATAACGCGGTCCATCGGCGTTGACTGCCGAGATCGTCCGGCCGCTGGCCTGCTCGACGACAAGCGCCGATACCGCCGCCCGGGCAGGCGATGTCAGGAGGACCCCGGCGAACAGCGCACCTGCGACCCAGATGCCCAGGCAATCAAGCGTGCACCGCCGAATGCCATTTCGACGCCGCTACTCGCAAGGAACTTGCCTCCACTGCCACCCTGTCGGACGCGTCATTGGCGATCCGGTTGGTTTCAAGCCTATCGTTGAATGAGCCGAAGATCCAGCGTCTGCTCAGACGGCAAGTGAAGATCGGCTGTAAGTGTCTCGAATAGCACACCGCCCTGGCATTAGCGTGTTATCTGCCGGCAGCCTTGAGCCCCAGGGCCTGAACAAAGCCGCGATTGATCGTGCCGTTCTCCAGCCTGATGTTCTCCAGGAATTCCGCCAGTGCCACCCGAGCCCGGCGCGTCTCATCATCGCTGTCGGCAGTTTGATCGGCGATGGCAACGACGGCATTCCAGTCACGCGGCCGGCGAACCGACACGACGGTCGCCGGGCTCGTCATGTTCTTGTAGGTCCAGAAGCACCAGCTGATGTTGTAGCGCTCATGCAACGACCGGAAAGCTTCGATCCAGTCGTTGTCGGCTTCCCCTGACTCGCCGAGCCAGATCGGTACGTCGTACATGTTGCTGAAGTTAAGATACTTCTGGATGGTCACGCGGCGCGTGTACGACCAAAAGGTATGGTAAGTGTATGCGGCGTTGCTATCGAATGGCGGCCCGAATACCGAGAAGTTCGTATTCCACTGTCCGCCGCCGAGAAAGATGACGTGGCTGGGGTCGACCTCGCGAACTGCCGCGACGACCCGGCGGTAGAAAGCCTCCAGCTTCGGATTGAGCGTGGCGACGTCGTGGTAGGGGGCGATCGGCTCGTTCAGCAGATCGTAGCCGAGCACCGCCGGCTCGTCATGGTAATGGCGGGCGATGTTCTTCCAGATCGCGATGGTGAGATCCTGGTGCGCCGGAACGTAGAACATCAGCGGATAACCAGGTCCGTCATCATGGTTGATGCCGGTTTGCCCGCCGGGGGCAGCGTGCATGTCGATCACCACCCGCAGTCCCACCGCCTTGCTCCAGCCGACCACCCGATCGAGAAGCTCGTAGCCGATCGTCCCCGACTCCGCGGCCTTCCCTTCCTCCACGAACAGCTTCCAGTGGAACGGCACGCGGATGGTGTTAAACCCGAGGCCGGCGATAAGCTCGATGTCGGCCTGCGTGACAAATCCGTCGCGGAACTGCTGCCAGAAGTGGACCGATGCCTCCTTGCCGAGAATGCGCTCAATGCCGGCATAGATGGCGCTGGGGTATTTGGCCGTCTTGAAGTCGAACATGTAGCCTTCCGGCACCAGCCAGTTGCCAATGTTGATCCCCTTCAAGAGTAGGGGCCGCCCGTCCGGCGAAACAAAGCGTGTGCCGCTCGTTTTCACGAACATCGATCGCTCGCCAGGCGCACTGTCCCCGGCTTCCGCGGCGCGGGCCGCCCCCTTTGCGAGGACGAGCAGCAGCGTCAAGGACAGCAGCATCGCGGCAGCCCGCCGCCGTCTCTGCTGTCGATCGTTCACCACGAAGCGCCTCTTCGTCAGTCAGATGTTGCAAACTCCCGCGCTGCCTTTAGAAGTCCCGACACCATTTCGCAACGCCATCGGCTATTTCCTTGCAACCGCTGCTCCTGCCCGCCGCTGCCGTCGTCTTGATCATCGTCGGCACGTCGCGGTGGAGGCTGCACCCGTTTCTGGTCCTGTTGACCGTGTCCTTGGTCCTCGGCCTCTGCTCGGATATGTCGCTCGCCTATGTCATCGGCTCGATCGGCGACGGGTTTGCCACCACCGTCGCCTCCATCGGTCTCATCGTCGTGGCCGGATCGCTAATCGACATCTTCCTGAGCCGTTCGGGCGCCGGTGCCCAGCTCGCGGCGGCGATAGCGGGGCGCAGCGAACGTCGACATGGCCCCGCAATGATGGCGGCAGTCGGCTACGTCGGCGGAATCGCGGCCTTCCGCGACGCCGCCTTCGTCCTGCTGATGCCGCTGGTGAGGGCGGTCGCCCGGCACAGCGGCCAGCCGCCGGTAACCGGCGCCATCGCCCTCGCGCTGGCGCTTTCGGCAACGCACGGGGTGCTGCCACCGACGCCGGGGCCGGTGGCGGCCACCGCCATCCTCTCCGCCGATATCGGGCGGGTCGCATTGTGGGGCTGGGGTTTGGCGGCAGTACTCTGCGTTTGCGGCTGGGCGTTCGCGGTTGTTGTTTGCCGCGCGACGCCATCCGCCGCACGCGACGAAGGACCGGAGGATGGGATCGATCCCGCACCAGCAGCTGCTGCATTGCGACCCGGCGTGCTCGTCGCCGCGCTGCCGATCCTGCTGCCTATGCTGCTGCTGTCGATCAGCTCGCTCGGTCAAATGCCGAGCGAACCGCTGGGGGGCGGGCCGACAAGGGAATTGCTACTCACTCTCGGCCGCCCTGTCACGCTGATGCTCGCGGCGGGTGGCGCCGTACTGCTGCTGCCCCGCCCGCTGCGAATGGCGATGCTGGCGGAGAATGGATGGGCGGGAGAAGCGATGGCTCGGGCAGCCGGGACGCTGCTGATCGTCGGCGCCGGCGGTGGCTTCGCCAGGGTGTTGCAGAACGCAGGCGTCGGCGATGCGCTAGCGGATTCGCTCACCAATGCGCAGCTCGGCATACTGCTGCCGTTCCTCATCGCCGCCGTGCTGAAGACGTCGCAAGGCTCGTCGATGCTCGCCGTGCTCACCACCGCCGGGATGGTCGTGCCGATGCTGGGTACGCTGGGACTGGAAGGGGAGACGGCCCGCGACCTGACGGTGGTCGCGATCGGCGCCGGCGCGATGTGCGTCTCGCACGCCAACGACAGCCTGTTCTGGGTGGTCACCCGCCTGACCGGCCTGTCGACGGCGCAAGGCTACCGCCTGCTCACCCTCGGCACCCTCCTGCAAGCCGCCGTTGCCGCCGCGCTGCTGGCGACGGCGGCATTTGTTGTAATCTAGAGCAGAGGTCGGAATAGCTCCGAGGCGTGAGGCTCAATCGGCAGATCGCTCAGCCCCCGCTGATCACCGCCTCTGGTATGTTGTCGTGCTGAAGTCGTTGACGATGATCGAAAAACGCCGAGCGACATCAGCTTGTCCGCTGGACCGTCTGCGCTCTTCTGGATTCGGGGGCCTCGTCGAGCGTTCATCGGGCCGCCGTTACCGATGAACAGGACGCAGATCCTCGCTTCGCTTGGAGGACCGTGATGTTTCAGAGCGGAATCGCGTTTCTTGATTGGTTGGGGATCGTGGCGTTCGCAGTCACCGGCGCGCTGGCTGCGTCGCGCAACGAGATGGACCTTGTCGGTTTCGTCCTCCTCGGCACCGTCACCGGCATAGGCGGCGGCACGCTCCGCGACCTGCTGCTCGACATCCATCCGATCCTGTGGATCGAACATCCGGCGTATCTGGCCGTCTGCGTCGGCGTGTCAATCGGGATCTTTTTCGTCGCGCATCTGATCGACAGCCGCTACCGGCTTATCCTGTGGCTCGACGCGGTGGGGCTGGCCCTGTTCGCGGCAGTCGGCGCCGAGCGTGCGATTAGCTCCCACGCGCCGTTCATCGTTGCCGTGACCATGGGCGTGATCACGGCATGCTTCGGCGGGATCATCCGCGACGTTCTGGGTCAGCAGCGTTCAATCATCTTCTCGCGTGAAATCTACGTGACGGCGGCGCTGGCGGCTGCCGCAATCTTCGTCGTCATGGCGGCGTTGGGCGCTCCCCGCGAGGTGGCGCTCGTGGCCGGGTTCGCCGCCGGCTTCGGCCTCCGGGCCGGCGCGCTCGTCCGCGGCTGGTCCTTGCCGCGGTACCGAGCCAGGCCGGCCCAGCTGCCTAGCCACACCAGCCGGACGAATGAACGGAGTGAATATATCGAAGCGGCGTTGACCGATGGCTTCCGCCGTGGCCCGCTGCCCTGGGAAGCTGCATTCCTACCCGGCAAATTTGCTGAGTGGACCGTCGCACCATCTGAACCGTCCATTGGCGCTTCCGCCTTGGCGATCCTCTCTTGCGAGCGTATATAAATTGCCTTCCGCTTTTTGCGAGTTCAGCAGGTCGTTTTGGATAGTTCAGCCGTAGCGGCCGCCGGTCCGGTCCGCGTTACTCTCCCCGATGGCAGCGTGCGTGCCTTCGACAGGCCGGTCACGGGCGGAGAACTGGCGCGTGATATTGGCCCGTCGCTCGCGAAGGCGGCGCTCGCGCTGCGCGTCGATGGCGTGCTGGTCGACCTGGCAACAGTGATCGACCGGGAGGCGCGGGTGGCGATCGTCACCGGCAAGGATCCGGATGCGCTGGAGTTGATCCGCCATGATGCCGCGCACGTTATGGCGCAGGCGGTTCAGGAGCTGTTTCCCGGCACGCAAGTGACCATCGGCCCGGCGATCGAGAACGGCTTCTATTACGACTTTGCCCGTAGCGAGCCCTTCAAACCCGAAGATCTGCCGCGCATCGAAGATCGGATGCGCGAGATCGTCGATCGCGACCTGCCCCTCGTCCGTGAGGTCTGGCAGCGGTCCAAGGCGATCGCCCACTTCGAGGGAATCGGCGAGCACTACAAGGCGGAGCTGATCGCCGCCATTCCGGAAGGCGAGCCTGTCAGCGTCTACCGCCAGGGTGACTGGCTCGATCTTTGTCGCGGCCCGCATCTTCCCTCTACCGGCAAACTGCCGAAGGCGTTCAAGCTGACCAAGCTCGCCGGATCCTACTGGCGCGGCGACGCGCGCAACGCGCAGCTGCAGCGCATCTATGGCACCGCGTGGGCGGATCCAAAACAGCTCGCCGCCTACCTGACGATGCTGGAGGAGGCGGAAAAGCGCGATCACCGACGGCTTGGCCGCGAGATGCAGCTGTTCCACTTCCAGGACGAGGCGGCTGGCTCGGTGTTCTGGCACCCGCACGGCTGGACCCTGTACCGGGTGCTGCAGGGCTACATGCGGGCGCGCTGGAAGCCAATGGCTACGTCGAGGTGCGGACGCCGCAACTCTTACGACCGCAGCCTGTGGGAGAAGTCCGGACACTGGGAGAAATTTCGCGAGCACATGTTCGTCATGGAGTCTGAGGACAAAATCCTCGGCCTGAAGCCGATGAACTGTCCCGGCCATGTGCAGATCTACCGCCAGGGCATCAAGAGCTACCGCGACTTGCCGCTGCGCATGGCGGAGTTCGGCTCCTGCCACCGCAACGAGCCCTCGGGCGCGCTGCACGGGCTGATGCGGGTGCGCGCCTTCGTTCAGGACGACGCGCACATCTTCTGCACCGAGGCGCAGATCACCTCGGAAACGCTGGCCTTCTGTGATCTGCTGCGCAGGGTCTACGCCGACTTCGGCTTCACCGACGTCGTCGTCAAGTTCTCCGATCGGCCGGCGAAGCGCGCCGGCAGCGACGCGATCTGGGATAAGGCGGAAGGGGCGCTCCGCGATGCGACGGCAAAGGCCGGCATCACCACGATCCTCAACCCGGGAGAAGGCGCCTTCTACGGGCCGAAGCTGGAGTTCGTGCTGCGCGACGCCATCGGCCGCGACTGGCAGCTCGGCACGCTGCAGGTGGATTTCGTGCTGCCGGAGCGGCTGGACGCCGCCTATGTCGGCGAGGATGGGGAGAAACACCGGCCCGTAATGCTGCATCGTGCGATCCTCGGCTCGTTCGAGCGGTTCACCGGCATCCTCATCGAGCACTGGGCCGGTCGGCTGCCACTCTGGCTGGCGCCGGTGCAGGCTGTGGTGGCAACCATCACTAACGACGCCGATGCTTACGCCGAACGTGTGCTGACAGCACTTCGCCAAGCCGGACTGCGCGCCGAGGCGGACGTGCGTAACGAAAAGATCGGCTATAAAGTACGCGAGCATTCGCTGGCCAAGGTGCCGGTGATGCTGGTGGTCGGCGGCCGCGAAAGCCGCGAGGGAACTGTCGCGATCCGCCGCCTCGGCAGCCAGGCGCAGGAAACCGTGCCTTGGAAGTAGCGGTGGTTAAACTGAAAAATGAGGGCGCTTCGCCGATGCGATCGATATCGCAAGATGTTGGAGCTTAGTGCCTGATATTTTCCGCGGTTGGCCCTGGGAGATGGTGTGTCCTGCAGTGATTGTACGAGTTGACCCCGTTGCTTGATCACGTTGGTATCGAAGTCAGGGATTTCCGCAAAGCACGGCCTTTACGCGGCGACCTCGGCGCCACTGGCCTTGAACTTGTGACGGAAGCGGGCGGCTGGGGGGCTTCGCCCGTCGGCACGACGCAGGAAACGATCCAAACGGTGCAGTCATTCTGGATACACCGAGCCGCGGGCTCTCCTTCGCGGGTTCATATCGCCTTTCGTGCCCAGGAACGCGCGCAGGTTCACACGTTCTGGCGCGCGGGTCTGCGCGCCGGCGGCCGGGACAACGGCGCACCCGGCATTCGCGCGCACTACCACCTCGATTATTTTGGCGCGTTCCTTCTTGACCCCAACGGACACAACATCGAAGCCGTATGCCATGCGGCGCAGTGATCGGCGCCGGGCGCGGCGTCGGTGCTGCGCTCTTCCACGTCGCTTTTCGTCGTCCCAAGCGTGGCTTCAAACCGCCGCGCTGGGACCGTTTGTCCACCTGGTCGGGAGCCCGGGCGGATTCAACCCTGAGAATGGAGGCACACCATCGTCAAGTCACCGGTAGCCCAGGCGCCGGCTCGGGAGGGGCCGCGCGTCAACGACGAAATCAGCGCACCGGAAGTGCGCGTTGTCGGAAGCGAAGGCGAAATGATCGGCGTCCTGCCGATCCGCGAGGCCATCGATATGGCATTCGATGCTGGTCTTGACCTGGTCGAGATCGCTGCTGCCGCAGATCCGCCTGTCTGCAAAATCCTTGATGTTGGCAAATACAAGTATGAAATCCAGAAAAAGAAAAATGAGGCGCGCAAGAAGCAGAAGATTATTGAAGTCAAAGAAATCAAGATGCGTCCAGGTATCGACGAACACGACTATCAAGTAAAAATGCGCAGCATGCGGCGTTTTCTCGAAGAAGGTGATAAAGTTAAGGTCACCATTCGTTTCGAGGACGCGAGTTGGTGCATCAGGACCTCGGTCTGCGGGTGCTCGACCGAGTACGGGGAGAACTCGAAGGTTTGGGCAAGGTCGAGCAGATGCCCCGTATCGAAGGACGGCAGATGGTGATGGTGCTGACCACACGCTAATCTGACACGGTGCATCGGCGTGACGCGCCTCCGATCATGCGCCTTTCGGCGAGCGCGATGATGATCATCGCCGATGGGTTGGTTGACGCCTGGCTGGTTGAGGATGCGCCGTTCGGTGACCTGACCTCCGACGCCCTCGGCATCGCCGATGCACCAGCCCGCATGCGCTTTGCTGCGCGGGCCATGGGCGTCGTCTGCTGCATTGAAGAAGCGGAGCGGCTGCTCGTCCGCTGCGGGGCGCGTGTGCGGCGGGAGCAGGCGAGCGGTGATGCTATTTCCTCTGGCGACCCGTTACTGCTTGCGGAAGGGCCGGCAGAGACGCTACTGCGGACGTGGAAAACGGCGCAGACGCTGATCGAACAGGCCTCCGGCATGGCGTCCGCGGCACGCCGTATCGTCGACGCGGCACGGGCGGTGGCTCCGAGTATCGCCGTCGAGTGCACCCGGAAGACAATGCCGGGCGGCCGAGCCCTGTCGGTGCGCGCCGTGCTGGCGGGCGGCGCTGGCATGCACCGCCTCGGCCTGTCGGAAAGCATCCTGATATTTCCAGAGCATGCAGCGCTGCAGGGTGGCTGGTCCGCGCTGATGCAGCGCATTCCCGCGCTAAAGCTGGCGCAGCCAGGCCGCAAGATCATGGCCGAGGCGAAGACGGCAGCTGACGCATTGGCGCTGGCCGAAGCCGGCGTTGACGTTGTGCAGGTCGACAAGATGTCGCCAGCCGTGGTGCGTGAATTGGTCGAGCAGACGCGACTTCTCGTACCGAGACCTCTGATTGCCGCCGCCGGCGGCATCGACGAGCACAATGCTCCCGCCTACGCTGCAACAGGCTGTGCCGTCCTGGTGACGTCCGCGCCATATTGGGCGCGCCCGGCCGACGTGCAGGTGACGATCGAGCCTGCCTGACCGACGGTGCACCTCTTCTGGCGAGTTAATTTCCGGCTGCCGTGGAAATTGGAGCGGGAACGCAGTCGTCATCGCCGCCGACGATTAATGCCCGCCAGTCGGCTCGCTGTGGCATCAGCGGCAGCTTTGCCGCAAACTCCGGCGGGATGCCTGGCGATGCAATGGCGCCGGCCGCGTCGCGCTCCGAGATTTCCATACGCCGGTAGAACAGGTTGTAGATCGACCACAGCGCGCGGTTGCGGCCACCCGACCACGGGAACCGCTTGGCCATCGAGCGGGCCGAGTAAAAACGGTCATACGCCAGCCACTGACCGTCCCGCAGCGTCTCGGGGGCAAGCCCGACCGGCTTGTAGACGACGTGATGCTGGTCGTAAGCGTTCCAGTCGAACGAAGCGATCCGCTCGTTCTTCAGCATCTCGAACCAGTTCAGCGTGCCCGGGTAGGGCGTCATGATCGAAAAGCCGCAGGCGTCGTAGCCGGCCTCGACGGTGAAGCGCGCGGTCTCCTCGAAGACGGTGGGCTCGTCCTGGTCGAAGCCGAACATGAACAGCCCGAACACCAGAATGCCGTGGCTGTGCAGCTTGTCGACGAGAGCGCGATAACGCTCCGGTGTGTTCTGGTACTTGTGCGCGCGGCGCAGCGTCTCGCGCGACAGCGATTCGAAGCCGATGGCAAGCATGTTGCAGCCGCTCTCGGCGGCCGCTTCGAGCAGCCGGTCATCGAAGGCCGCGCCGCTGTTGACGCCAGCCTGCCAGCTCAGCTCCCGCCCCTTCAGCGCTTGCATGATTTCCAGCGCCCGCTCCGAGGTGCCGAAGAAGTCGGCATCGTTGAGAGCGATGTTGCGCTGGCCAGCGACCTCGATCTCGCGCAAAACCTCATCCACCGGGCGATAGCGGAAGCGCAGGCCGTACATCAGCTGCTCGGCACAAAAGGTGCAGGCATGGTGGCAGCCGCGCGAGGTCTGGATAAAAGTGCGGTTGATGTAGCGCTTTGCCTTGATCAGATCATAACGCGGGATGGCCATATCGGTCATCGAGTGCAGGCGTTCCGCTTTGTAAGTTCCCCTCAGCGATCCGTCCTCGAGGTCGTCGAGCACCCGCTGCATTACCAGTTCGGCCTCGCCGATGACGACGGCATCGGCGTGCTGCAATGCTTCGTCGGGCATGAAGCTGGGATGGACCCCACCCATGATGACGGGAACACCGCGGCGACGGAACGCATCGGCGATATCGTACCCGCGCTTGACGTAAGACGTCATCGCCGAAATGCCGACGAGATCGGCCTGCATGTCGAAATCGACCGGCTCGATGTTCTCGTCGGTGAGGATGACCTCGTAGCGATCCTGAGGGATGAGCGCCGCCACTGCGAGTAAGCCCGCGAGCGGCGAATACAACGAGCGCCCGAGGTACATTGGCCGGGTAATGGCGGAATCCGCTCGAGGATTCACCAGATAAATTCGTCGCGTCCGCATGTCTTGAGCTCTCCTGGCGGCGGCGGGATCGCGACGCTTCTCACGAATATCGTGCCGGGGTCTCACTGCCCGCGTCGGCGAACTTCGCTTCTTACCGTCGATAACCCCTTCGTCGATCCCGCGAGCTTTCGCTCGACTGTGCAGGAGCATAGACGACGCGTCGCTGCAGGAAAGCAAATTCGGAGGCGGTTAAGCGGAATGCTGGCGAGCGCTGGTCGCTGTACCTATACCTTCACCCATGGTCGCCTTCCTCAACCCCGCCATCTTCATGCCTGCGAAGCGGCCGCCGGTTCCTGCCGGCAAGCGGTTCGAGCTGGTCTCGCAGTACCGGCCGGCGGGCGATCAGCCGCGCGCCATCGCCGAACTGACCGAGGGGCTGCTGCGGGGCGAGCGCGAGCAGGTGCTGCTCGGCGTCACCGGTTCCGGTAAGACCTTCAGCATCGCCAATGTCATCGAGGCGGTGCAGCGGCCCACGCTGGTGCTGGCACCGAACAAGATCCTGGCGGCGCAGCTCTATGCCGAGATGAAGGGGTTCTTTCCGGATAACGCCGTCGAATACTTCGTCAGCTATTACGACTACTACCAGCCGGAAGCCTACGTACCACGCACCGATACCTACATCGCCAAGGACAGCTCAATCAACGAGCAGATCGACCGGATGCGGCACTCGGCGACGCGCGCGCTGCTGGAGCGCAACGACGTCATCATCGTCGCCTCGGTTTCCTGCATCTACGGCATTGGAGCGGTGGAGACATACGCCGAGATGGTGATGCGCCTCGGCGCGGGCGACCGGATCGAGCGCAGGACCCTGCTGCAGCGGCTGGTCGAGTTGCAGTACAAGCGCAACGACGTCGGTTTCGCCCGCGGCTTCTTCCGCGCGCCGGGAGATGTCGTCGAGCTTTTCCCGTCGCACCTGGAGGACCGTGCCTGGAAGCTGTCGCTGTTCGGCGACGAGATCGAGGCAATCTGGGAAGTCGATCCGCTTACCGGCGAAAAGCTCGGCGCGCTGGACGAGATTACCATCTACCCGAACAGCCACTACGTGACGCCGCGTCCGACGCTGCAGCAGGCGATCCCGCGCATCAAGCAGGAGTTGAAAGCGCAAATCGACATCTTCGTCGACAGCGGCCGCCTACTCGAAGCGCAGCGGCTGCAGGAACGCACCACCTACGATATCGAGATGCTGGAGACGGTAGGCGTCTGCAATGGCATCGAGAACTATTCCCGCTACCTCACCGGCCGCAATCCTGGCGAGCCGCCACCGACGCTGTTCGAGTACATCCCGGAGAACGCGCTGCTGATTGTCGACGAGAGCCACGTCACCGTGCCGCAGCTGGGCGGAATGTATCGTGGGGACTTCCAGCGCAAGTCGACGCTGGCCGAGTACGGATTCCGGCTGCCGTCGTGCATCGACAACCGGCCGCTGAAGTTCGAGGAGTGGGAGCGGATGCGCCCGCAGACGATCTTCGTCTCAGCCACTCCGGGGCCGTGGGAGCTGGAGCAGACCGGCGGCGTCATCGTCGAGCAGGTGGTGCGCCCAACCGGGCTGATCGATCCGCTCTGTCTCGTCCGCCCGGTAGAGAAGCAGGTCGACGACCTGATGGCAGAGTGCCGCGCGGTGGCGGCCGTGGGCGGCCGGGTGCTGGTGACGACGCTGACCAAGCGGATGGCGGAGGACCTGACCGAATACCTGCACGAGCAAGGAACGCGCGTGCGTTACCTGCACTCCGACATCGATACCCTTGAGCGCATCGAGATCATCCGCGACCTCAGGCTCGGAGCGTTCGACGTGCTGATTGGTATCAACCTCTTGCGTGAGGGCCTCGATATCCCGGAGTGCATGCTGGTGGCGATCCTGGATGCCGACAAGGAGGGCTACCTGCGCTCGAAGACCTCGCTGATCCAGACCATCGGCCGGGCGGCGCGCAACATCGACGGCCGGGTGATCCTCTACGCCGACCGGGAGACCGAGAGCCTGCGCTGGGCGCTGGCCGAGACCGAGCGGCGTCGGCAGAAGCAGACGGCTTATAACGAGGCAAACGGCATCACGCCGGAAAGCGTCAAGAAGGGCATCTCCGATGTGCTCAAAGCGCTCTATGAGGCCGACTACGTCACGGTTGACTTGGGTGCGGCCGGCAAGCAGGAGGTGGTCGGCAAGGATCTGAAGGCGGTGATAGCGGAGCTGGAGAAAAAGATGCGCGAGGCCGCCGCCAATCTCGAGTGCGAGGACGCCGCCCGGTTCCGCGACGAAATTCGCCGACTCGAGGTGCACGAACTGGGACTGGACCGGCCGGGCATGACGGCAGAGGCGGCAACGGCGCATCGTCAGACAATGATTACGGGCGACAGCTCACGCGCCCACAGACCCTGGGTTCAGAAAGGGCCGGCTTCCGCGAAGCGGAAAGGTTCCCGACGCGGCTAGAGCTCCCTTCAGCATCCACGGCCGTGACGGCCGACCGTATGATTACCTGATCATCTTTTTCCCGGCTTATCGATTCTCAAAGTTAAGCGGTCAAACGGAAACCTCGCTGTACGCCTTCATCACGTCGGCCATACTCTCGTAATCTCGCTGCTGCAGGTTGTTGAGCACCTCGAGAACACCGTAATCGGCGCCGTTCTCCCTCGCTTGCTCGACCAGATCCGCCCGCTTGGCGGGAAAATCGATGCCCTTGAGAAAGCGGTTGAGATTTGCGGATACGTGTCCAGTCGTTGTTGTCATGGCATCCTCCACGTCATACCCGTGGAAAGTAGTTGGCGCTTGCCGCCTGCACCTCAAGCCAAATAATGCACGGCGCGCTCAGATAGGCCACACCGGAGCGAGACGGCCGCCGATGCGTAACGGAGCGACGCAACGAGCCAAGCCCGTTTGGTCGTCCGTCTCGATGTAAACGGCGCATAAGGTAGCGTCGCCGTCCGCCGGCTCCAGCCGGCCGGTCGGCAGCTTCGAGACAAACCGCACGATTGCTGTGGTCTTCTCCATGCCGATCACCGAGTCGTAGTCGCCGCACATGCCGATATCGGTGATGTAGGCGGTGCCGCCGCGCAGGATATGCGCGTCCGCCGTCGGCACATGGCTGTGTGTGCCAACCACCAGGCTGGCACGACCGTCGAGCGTATGCCCCAATGCCATCTTTTCGCTGGTTGCCTCGGCATGGATGTCGACCACGATGCAATCCACCGAGTGGCCGAGACGGTGGTCGAGCAAGGCTCGTTCGACGGCGGCAAACGGATCGTCGAGTGGGTCCATGAACAGCCGTCCCATCACCTGCAGCACCATCACCCGCCGCCCTCCATTGGCCGTAAAGACGTTGGCACCGAGGCCGGGTGCGCCTTGGGGATAGTTCAGCGGCCGCAGCAGACGGTTCTCGCGAACAATGTAGTCGAGCATTTCGCGACGGTCCCAGGCGTGGTTGCCGGTGGTGACGACGTCGACCCCAGACTGAAAAAACTCGCGACAAATCTCTGGGGTGATACCGAACCCGTGCGCCGCGTTCTCTCCGTTAACGACAACGAAGTCGAGCTCGAGATGCCGGCGCAGCTGAGGAACGCGGTCGCACACCGCCCGCCGGCCGGCACGACCGACGACATCGCCACAGAAAAGAAGCTTCATCCGGTGGGGCCCTTATCTCTCAAGATCGGCGCGGGAGCGCTCGCAGCGCATCAGCCCTTCGCCGGTCAAAATCCAGTCGATCGGCTGATCTAAGGCATCACAAGGCACGTTGCCGATGACCTGCGAAGCGAAGCAGACGCCGATCGCAAGCGGCCGGCCGGAACCGCCGCAGCCCCGGCGCAGGGCGGCGAGCGTCCGATCGTACCAGCCGCGGCCGTGTCCGAGGCGCGTTCCGCGCTCATCGACCGCCAGCAGCGGCACCAATAGCGCATCAGGATCGACCGGCTGCGCCTCGGGAGGTGGCTGCCGGGTCTCGAACACGCCAGGGAGCAGGTCCTCGCCGGGCCTCCAGCGGCGAAAGACGAGCACATCGCAACCTTCCTTGATCGCCGGAAGCGCACAAGCGATACCGGCGCTTTCCAATCTTGCCAGCAACGGCCGGACGTCGAGTTCGGTCGAGATCGGCCAGTACCCGGCGACCACGGCGCCGCTGGCAAGACCAAGATCATCGAGCCGCGCCAGCGCAAGACGTGCCACCGCTAAGGCAGCATCCGGTCCCTCCTTCTGTTCTGCGACCAGGCGCATTGCCCGCATCCGCTTGCGCAGCGCCCGTTTCTGTTCGTTGATTGCGGCTGGTTGGATTTCTGCGGACATGAACTCGTTCGGTAACGGCCTGCTGGTGGAAGCGGAACGGGAAAGAGCCGGCCGCGCTGAGAAAAAGAAGGCGGCGCCACGCAAGCCGTCGGCCCGGTGATCCTCTCTGGCCTGCTTGCGCAGGTGGGCGCCGCGTGCTGGGCCCTGGGGCCCAGCAGAGACAGCTCCCTCAGGGTCACTGTTGGCCGGAGGGACTCATGAGCCTGAACGAACCCAGCAGCCACCGCCCTCCCTAATTTAAGCGCCCAATGCGCTTTTGCATACGTTTTGCTGGGGGTGTAGTCGTGAATGGAACATCAGCGCCTCGCGGAGGCTTAGGCCAAGACGCCATCAAACCTTGCCATCATGCTTCGCAACTAACTATTCAGATCTCGGTGGTCCAAACAGGGGTATAATTATTCGTGGTGTTCAAGACAGAAACTATTTGAAGTGCGTGGGAAAAATCCATCATAGACGTGCCGTCTCGTCTAGAGGGTCTCGCCGAAATAAAGACCGCGCAAATCGTGGACCGTTCGCAAGCCAGTGGGGGCGTGAAGAGAGGTCATGTCGAGGTTCCGCCTGACAGTAGGATCGAAGCTGGCGCTTCCGCACGTACATACCGCCTGCCTCGCCGCCATCTCCCGGCTGGGATGGACCATCGCCGGCATCGCTGAAACCCGTATCACTTGCCAGGAATTGGTCGAAGAGAGCTTATCCGCACTTAGTCCGGTTCGCGTCGCTATTGTCCTGGCCGCTGAAAGTAGATGGGGTCACTGAGGCAACGCTACATGGTGTCAGCTTTGGCTACGAGCCGCTGCAATCGGCTCGAGTCCGCGAGCGTGTGCAACAACTTCTCGGCGCGATTGTCCGAGAGATAGGGGAAGCGACCTTAGTGCACCTATGGGTTGAGAACCTAGCGCCTACATTATCGCAAAAGTCGAAGCCGGTAGCGATCGTTTACCGCTCCACCGCGTCGTGGCGGGCGCTTAACGGGTTGCCTCCCGGTCTCTTGGCCCGCTGATCGCGGGGCTGTACCAGGCACGGCGACGACGGGACAGAAACCCGGGCAAGACCAACTCCTGCTTCACCAACTCCTGCTTCACCAACCTCGCTTGATCGTCCATTGTGGGCGGGCAGGATCTTCAGCGAACTGGGAGCAGAGAGCCTGCTCCACGTCAGATGACCCGCTTGTCGCGCAGGCTGGCGAGTTCCTGGTCTGTGACGCCAAGCATTTCGCGAAGCACTTCATCGGTATGCTCGCCCAGAGCCGGGCCGAGGCTGTCGATGCGGCCCGGTGTCTCCGACAGGCGGGGGATGACGTTGGGGACAATCACCGTTTCCCCCTGCTCACCTATATCGAAGGCAACGAGGTTGCGGCGAGCGTGGAACTGCCGGTTGCCGAAGATGTCGGCGATGTTGTTCAGTGGCCCGGCCGGCGCGTCGTGGGCGTTGCAGCGGGCCAGCAGCGCGTCGCGATCCAGCGAGCCGCACCAGTCGCGGACGATCTCATTCACATCGCTGCGGTTGTCCAACCGGGTCTTCTGCTCACCATACAGACTCGAGGATGCGAGTTCCGGCCGGCCCATTGCGTTGGCGAGGCGCGCGAACATTTTGTCGGTGGTACACGCGATCGCTACCCACTTGCCGTCCTTGGTCGGAAAGTGGCCGTAGGGGCAGCCACTCTCGATATGCGGGCCATGGCGCTCGCGGACGGTCCCATACATGGCGTAGGCCGGGGCGAGTTCATCCGTGCAGCGGAATACACTCTCGTATAGTGCCGTATCAATACACTGGCCGCGGCCGGTCTTCTGCTTGTGCCGCAACGCCAGCAGCACGCCGATGCAACCGTAGAGCCCGCTCATGTAGTCCCCGAGGGTCGTCGAGCCGGGGGTAACCGGCGTTCCCTTTGGCATGCCGGCCAAGTAGGCGAGGCCGCCGACGGCATGCGCGATCCGAGCAAAGCCGGGCCGATCCCTGTACGGACCGCTCTGACCGTAGCCGGAGACACGCAGCATGATCAGGCCAGGGTTGATGGCTCGCAGAACCTCCCAGCCCACGCCCCACTTCTCCAGCGTGCCGGGCCGGAAATTCTCGCACAGGATATCGGTCTGCTCGACCAGCCGCTTGAACAGCTGCACGCCTTCGCGGCGATGCAAGTCGATGGTCACCGACTTCTTGTTGCGGGCCTCCGACAGCCAGGTCAGCGTGTCGCCACGCGAGGTGGGCGTGCCGAAACGCCGGCAGGCGTCGCCGCCAATGGGATGCTCGACCTTGAGCACCTCGGCTCCGAACTCGCCCAGCAGGGCGGCGCAATACGGGGCAGCGATAACCGTCGCCACATCAATGACCCTGATTCCGGATAGCGGCAGCGGCGCTTTTGTCGGCTCAGTCATCTTCGCACTCCCTGCGCGATCGGCGCCGCGCCTTCAGACGATCTTGTGCTTGCGCAGCTCGGCGATCTCGGCGGCCGTCAGTTCAAGCAACTCGCGCATCACTTCGTAAGTCGCGTTGCCGAGCGGCGGGCCAAGGTTGGTGATCCGCCCCGGTGTCTCGGAGAGCGTCGGCACCACCCCCGGTACCACCACCGGGCCGAGTCCTTCTTCCTCGATCGTCGTCAGATTTGCACGAGCCTGAAAGTGTTCATCCTCGAAGATGTCGGCGATAGAGTTGAGCTTGCCGACCGGAACCTCATTGTCGACGCAAAGCCGCATCACCTCGTCTCGCGGCCGCGCGCCGACCCAATCAATGACGATCGCGTTTACTTCATCGCGCGCCGCCAGCCGCTTGCGCTGTTCGCCGTAGAGCAGGTGCGAGGCCAGTTCCGGGCGTTCCATTGCCTCGGACAAACGCTCGAACATTTTGTCGGTGGTGCAGGCGATTGCCACCCACTTGCCGTCCTGGCAGCGGAAATGCCCGTGCGGCACGGCAACGAAACTACCCGCACCTTCGCGCTCGCGCACCTTGCCGAACAGCCCGTACGAAGCGGCAAGTTCGTCCATCTGCCGGAAGACCGCCTCATAGATGCCGATGTCGATGATTTGGCCGCGTCCGGTCTCTTCCTTGTGACGAAGCGCCAGCATCACGCCGATGACGCCGTACAGGCTGGAAATGTAGTCACCAAGGGGTGCTGTTCCCGGAACCACCGGTGTCTCGCCGGGGAATCCAGCCAGGTAGGATAGCCCGCCGATGGCGTGCGCGATGTGGGCAAAGCCCGGGCGCCGGCGATAAGGTCCTGTCTGGCCGTAGCCAGAAACCCGGAGCATGACCAGACCAGGATTTGCGGCGTTCAGCACATCCCAGCCAAGCCCCCATTCCTCCATTGTGCCGGGGCGGAAATTCTCCACCAGCACATCGGATTTTGCCACTAATCGTATGAACAGCTCGACACCGCGCTTTTGTCGCAGATCAATCGTTACTGACTTCTTGTTGCGCGCTTCCGAAAGCCAGGCGAGAGAGGCGTCATGGCGCTTCGTCGCAGTGCCGAAGCGGCGCATCGGGTCGCCGGCAATCGGGTGCTCAACCTTCAGTACTTCGGCTCCGAACTCTCCAAGGATTGAAGCTGCATAGGGTCCGGCGAGAAAGTTGCCAACGTCGATGACGCGAACCCCGGACAGCGGTAGCTCGCCATTGACCGCGGCGCCCTCGGGCCGCGGTCCGCTGGCAACCTCTGAGCCGTCAACCGACGCGTCGTCGCTTTGCGGATCGGGCTCACCGGTAGCCTCGTGTTCCTGATATGCAGCGCTCAACCCACGCCTCCCCTTCTTTGCACCCGCCTGTAGCCGGGCCGCGCCGCTATGACGTACGGACGTGCCATCGTCTTTCTTCATTCCGCCGAAGCCCTCGCTCGTCTACAGCGGTGTTCGTTTCACGCTACCAAGTTTCACTGCAGCGATCTACTATCTCAATGCAAATCCGCACCGTAAAAATTGTAATAGCCGTTTAATTGCGAAGCATTGGCAAGAACGCATTACAACGCGTTGAACGCGACGAGGGAGTCTGGGGAATCAACAGAAGCGACAAGATAGAAGGTTGATATGAATCGAATACTAGGCGGGCTACGCATCATTGAAGGTTCGGCCTTCGTCGCTGCCCCACTATGTGGAATGACGCTGGCACAACAGGGGGCCGACGTCATCCGTTTCGATCCTCTGGAAGGTGGTTTGGATGCACGCCGTTGGCCGCTCACCAAAGAGGGCCGCAGCCTCTACTGGGTCGGACTGAACAAGGGCAAACGCTCGCTCGCGGTTGACACGCGCGCAAGCCGGAAGGCCAGGAGCTGATCACCGCCCTGATCACCCAACCCGGCGACGACGCGGGAATTTTCCTCACCAACTTTCCGGCATCCGGCTGGCTTGGCTATGAAACGCTGAAGAAGCGACGCGCCGATCTGATCATGATGAACCTGTTCGGCAACCCCGACGGATCCTCCGCGGTGGACTACACCGTCAATTGCGCCATTGGCATCCCCTTCGCTACCGGACCGACACACGGCGAGAAGCCCGTAAATCCCGTCAACCATGTGCTGCCCGCGTGGGATGCGATCACCGGCGTAATGGCGGCGATGGCGATCCTGGCCGCCGAGCGGCACCGGCGGCTAACCGGTGAAGGCCAGTTCATAAAGCTGGCTCTCGCCGACGTGGCGATGGCAATGGTCGGCAACCTGGGATACATCGGTGAGGCGCAGGTCAATCACGAGGATCACTACTCCTTCGGCAACTACCTGTTCGGCGCCTACGGCCGCGACTTCGAGACGCGCGACGATCGCTATGTCTACGTTGTAGCCATTACCAAGCGGCAGTGGCAGGCGCTGTGCGGGGCGACCGGGCTGGCCGAGCGGATGGCGCTGATCGAGCCCCTGCTCGGCGTCGACCTCGGCAAGGAGGGCGACCGCTGGAAGGCGCGCGATGCAATCTCGGCGGTTCTCCAGCCCTGGTTCCGGGAACGGACGCTGGACCAAGTGCATTTGGCGTTCGAAGGCACGGGAGTTTGCTGGGGGCCGTATCAGACCTTTCAGCAGATGGTAGCGGAGGATCCACGCTGTTCCGAGGCCAACCCGATGTTTGCGACGGTCGACCAGCCCGGGATCGGCAGCTATCTGGTGCCGGGCTCGCCATTGACCTTTTCAGCCGTGCCGCGTCAAACGCCGACCCGGGCTCCGGTGCTGGGCGAAAATACCGATGAAGTATTGGCGGACGTGCTCGGCCTCAGCTCAGGGACCATCGGCAGGCTGCGGGAAAAGCGGGTCGTCGGGGGCCCGATCGAACTTTAGATAAACGGCAACATCCAAGGCCAGAGTACTATAATCTCTTTCGTGCTCAGCTTGATAAAGCAAGATCGCAATCTGAGCCATGCCAAGGCGATCGTAGACCTTTGCAAGCCAGGGTGTTACCGGCGGTGTTGTATAAATGCCGGAACCAGCGCGCATCACGGGCGTTCGGAACCTGCAATTGGCGTTGGGATCAGGTTGGTCGGACGCCTCAGCAGCGGCCATGGGGAACGCCGCTAGACAACAAAGGAGGTTCACATGAGCCGCATTGCGCGATGGACGACTATTGTTGTGGCGATTGGATTGTTTACCGTGATGGCACTAGCCGGCTGGCGTTACGGTGGCGGCGGTGGGGACGAGTTGAAGTTTATCGAGAATGGCATCGCGTCCTGGTACGGTCCCGGTTTTCACGGAAGGAAGACAGCGAGCGGCGAGCGCTACGACCAGAATGACCTGACCGCCGCGCACAAGAAGCTGCCGCTTGGCTCCGAAGCCACCGTCACCAATGTCGAGACCGGCAAATCGGTTGAAGTCGAAATCAATGACCGCGGCCCGTACGTCCCGGGCCGTAAGATCGATCTTTCGAAGGAAGCAGCCCGGCAAATCGGTGTACTCAACGATGGAACGGCGAGGGTGCGCATCGAAGCCACTTCCGAACAACTCGACCCGGACGGCGATGGCAAGCCCGGAGAAAAGCCGGGGAAATGATTTTCTTAGCGCTCCCCTCAGCAATGGATGAGTGAAGCAACAAGTTGGGCTAGCCAGTCAGTCTTTTCCACCCTCCTCCGGCGACAGCTTCAGCGAGACCGAGTTGATACAGTACCGCGCGCCGGTGGGGGCCGGGCCGTCGGGGAGCCACACCGGCTGCAATGCACTTCGGTGCGGGTCATGAAGAAAGAACGATCGGAGTGGGTGCCGATCGCAGTTTTGTCGACTGGCTGCCAGAAACTGGGCCACCCGGTACCGCTGTCGAATTTGGTGTCAGATGCAAACAGCTCCTGCCCGCAGCAGGCGCAGAGGTACATCCCCTTGGTCTTGGTGTTCCAATAAGCGCCTGAGAAGGCCGGCTCGGTCCCCTGTTTTCGGCAGACCCGATACTGCTCCTCGCTTAGCTCCGCCCGCCAATCCTCATCCGACTTCCTGACGGCATCGTCCTTCGGCATTCCGCTCATGGGTTGATCCCTTCATCGCTTGCAAAACCGGCTCAGAGTGGCGTCGATCCCGATAGGCATGTGCTATCGATGAGACACGTATTCGCTATTTGCGCCGGATCAAGGCGCGCGCGAGAGTGGCTGTCATTATCGAATCTCGGGAGAGCGACAATGGACGTCATGGACAAGGGGTACGCGCCCTATCGCGATCCGAGCCTGCCGGAAGTGGTGATGCCGGCATGCCCGATCGAGAAGAAGCTGAAAGGGCAGATTGCTTTGGTCACTGGCGCCAGTTCCGGCATTGGCAAGGGCATCGCCATCGGTCTCGGCCACGCCGGCGCCGATGTCGTTGTCAACTACATCCGGGGCGAGGACGAGGCAGAAGCGATCGTCGAAGAAGTACGCCGCTGTGGCACCCGCGCCTACGCGCACAAAGCTGACGTCTCCAGCGAGGAGGAGGTGCGTGCGATGTTCGAGCGCATGCGCCTGGAGTTCGGCACCATCGACATCCTCGTTAATAACGCCGGGCTGCAGCAGGACGCGGCGCTCGAAGATATGACACTGGCGCAGTGGAACAAGGTGATCGCTGTTAATCTGACGGGGCAGTTCTTGTGCGCCCGGGAAGCGGTACGAGAGTTCAAGCGCCGCGGCGTCCGCGAACAGGTCTCATGTTCGGCGGGCAAGATCCTCTGCATCAGCTCGGTACACGACGTCATCCCTTGGGCCGGCCACGTTAACTACGCAGCGTCGAAGGGCGGGATATCGATGATGATGAAGAGCATCGCCCAGGAGGTGGCTCCTGGCGGATCCGTGTGAACGCCATCTCGCCCGGGGCAATCCGTACGCCGATCAATATGCAGGCATGGGATACGCCTGAGGCTTATGCGGAACTGATGAAGCTGGTGCCGTACAAGCGCATCGGCGAGGTCGACGACATCGCCCGCGCCACCGTCTGGCTGGCCTCGGACGACAGCGACTACATCACCGGCGCGAGCCTCTACGTCGACGGCGGCATGACTCTATACCCGGGCTTCGAGACCGGAGGCTGAACCCCCGGCTCAGCCTTCCCCATAGCGCGCTGCCGTTGGAGCCGCCTTTGCCGTACTGGCATGCTCCCGGGCCCCCGACTGTCCGCAAGGGCCCGTGGCAAAAACAGGCATTCAGGGTCGAGGACGGCCCGGTGGCGTTTGACCCATGGCGACTTCGTCCAGCGCCTGTTCCCGCCTTTGTCCGGGGACCGATGGTGTACCCATCGCCTGGTCGTCGGCGACACGGGCCGCCATCTCGGCGGCGGTCGCGGGCGCACCGACGGCTGCTTCGTCCGACTGTTGGGCCGCTGCCTGCTCGGTGGTCGCGGGCTGACCCATCGCTACCTGCGCGGCGGCTCGCGCACTGCTGGCTGCCTCCCCTGAGCGACCCATCGCCGTCTCATCGGCACCCTGCACCACCGTTCTATCCGTACCAACCGCTTTGCCCATTGCATCTTCGCTGCGCTGCTTCTCGTCGCTCATCGTATCCTGCCCCGACCTTTGCGTCGCCACGGCCTGCAAGCCTGGCAGGCCGAACGAGCCGCTATACCCAGTTCATTGTAGCATTTACCTACGCCAGCAAGCCGGCCTTTGCATTTACGCTACAGCCTCGGCCAGATGCGCGCCCAGGCGCAAGCCGAGCGCGTAGATGCTGAGCGCCGGATTGACCCGCGACGCGCGCGGCAACACGCTGCCGTCGCCGACCCACAGCCCGCGCATGCCGTGCACGCGCCCCTGCGAGTCGACGACGCTGTGGTGGGGATCGTCACCCATTACCATACTGCCGAGCGCGTGTGCGGTGCCGGCCATTCCAACATAGCGGTCCACCCCGACCAGACCCTCACGGATCAGGCGGGCGACGAAGGCACGGATCAGTTTCCGGTGTTCCTTTGTCGGCTGGGGTCAGCCGGCGCAGGTCGTAATTCATCATCGGCAGCCCGCCCTGACCGCCGGAGACGATGCGGTTCTGGGGATCGGAGCCGTCCTCGGTGGTGACGAAGAAACCGATGGCGCGGCCACCAAACGTGTTAGTGACGAACTTCGGGACCGCCGCCGGCAACTGCGTTGCGAGAATTTCGCCATCGATCCAGCCGAGGCACTGCACCGTCGAGTGCGGGAACGCGTCGTTGAAGAGGATTGCCGTCTTGCGCAGCACGTCTTTGTCCTTGAACGCAGAAAAGCCCAGGACCGCGCTGTTGATGTGCATCTTGAAGTTGCCGCCCACCAGCGGCGCCGACGGCAGCAGGCGGTCCAGGCCGGTCGCTGTCATGTGGTCCTGCAGGATGCGCGGTGATGACATCGCGCCCGCGGCGAGAACCACCGCCGGCGCCGTCCACAGCGAGCCGTCCGTGCAATGCACGCCGGTGATCACGAGCGGATCATCCGGCGCGTGCGCCAGCGCCGCCACCGTCTTGTCGGGCATCAGCGTGAAGCAGGGGTTGCCCAGCATCGGATCAAGCAGATTGCATTCGGCATCCGACTTGTATCCGCTGGGAGAGGCATAGCCGTCGAAGTGCTTCGCCTCCTCCTCGTTCTGCAGGATCTCCGGCTTCAGGCCGAGGGGTAGCGGCTCGACCCGCCAGGCTGGATCGGCGCGGGTGATTCGATCGAGCAGCGCCTTCAATTCGGGCTCGTTAGCGAAGCGGTTGACCACCAGCAGCCGTTCCGCCTCGTCGTACCACGGGGACAGTTCATCGTAGCCAAACGGCCAGCCAAGACATTGGTGTCCCGGGTCCGCCTCGAACTCATGCGGCGAGAAGCGGAGCAGCGCAGCGCCATACCACTTCGTCTTGCCACCGACGTTGTAGTACTCGCCGGGAATGAACTGCTTGTTGTAGCCGTCGACCCACAGCTCCTTGTTCTTGAAGCGACCTTCCTTAAACACCTGCTTGACGTCGAGGGTCGAACGATCGCGCGGCAGGGCACCTCCCTTCTCCAGCATCAGCACGCGCCGGCCCGCCTGAACCAATCGCCAGGCAACCGAAGCACCGCCGGCCCCCGACCCCACGATCACCACATCGAATGGTTCGTTCATCTACCGCACTCCCGGCTCGTTGACACGCCGCATCGCCTCTGCGGCGCGACGCGCGGCAACCGCTTCACCTTCGCACGCTACGCGTCGCTGATCTATTCTCCTCGCCGTCTCCGGAGCGGAAAATGCCGGATATGCATTAAGATGATAGCGGATCGGACGACGCGGGCCGGGCACGGCAGCGGGAGAGCATTCACCGATGTCGAGCCCCTATGGAGATGATGGCGGCTCGGCATTTCCACTGCCGGCCCCACTTATCGAAAATGCGTGACGGTGGCGGCCGGGTGGTCGCGCCCGACAGGGAGGAGTGACGCGCATGGTTGACAGCACGAGGCTGGAAGGCGAGAGGCAGCGCCTGGAGCAGCAGCGCGCCGGCACCCACGATTGGTTGCAGTGGGGTCCCTATCTGTCGGAGCGCGCCTGGGGCACGGTCCGCGAAGACTACAGTGCCGACGGAAATGCCTGGGATTTTCTGCCGCACGACCATGCCCGATCGCGCGCTTACCGATGGAGCGAGGACGGGCTGGCCGGAATCTCAGACCACGGCCAGCGGCTGTGTCTGGCGCTCGCCCTGTGGAATGGCAATGATCCGTACCTGAAGGAACGCGCCTTCGGGCTGACCGGGCCGCAAGGGAACCGCGGCGAGGATGTCAAAGAATACTACTTCTATCTAGACGCAACACCGAGCCACAGCTGGCTGCGCTGGGGCTACAAGTATCCGCACGCGGCATTCCCCTACGAGCGGCTGCTGGAGGAGAACGCCCGGCGCTCGCGGGATGAGCCGCCGTTCGGCCTGCTGGACGCGGGCGCATTCGCCGAGGACCGCTATTTCGACGTTGAGGTGCAGTACGCCAAGGCCTCGCCGCACGAGATCCACATGCGCGTCATAGCTCACAATCGAGGGCCAGAAGCGGCGCCGCTGCATCTGCTGCCGACGCTGTGGTTCCGCAACACCTGGTCGTGGGAGAGCGAGGCGGTGCGGCCGAAGCTGCGCTCCGAGTCGGCGCCGTTGGGGGCAGCCTGGTGCGTCCGGTCCGAGCATCCCGAGCTGGGCCACTGGTGGCTGTACGGCCGCCAGCCGGCGCGCGAGCTGTTCACCGAGAACGATAGCAACGGCGCCAAGCTCTGGGGTGACGAGGGCGGTGCGCCGGTCAAGGACGCATTCCATCGACTGATCGCGAGCGGTGAGGAAGGCGCAGTTGACCCGCAGCGGCGGCATGGCAGCAAGTTCGCCGCCTGGCACGTCCACGACGTTCCGGCCGGGCACCAGGTTCGCCTTGATATGGTGCTATCCGCCGAGCCGCTGGCGACGCCGTTCAGCCGCGCCGAAGTGATCTTCTCCACCCGCCTCGCCGAGGCCGATGCTTTCTACCACGACCTGCTGCCCGATGCCTCGCCGGAGGATCATCGCATCATGCGCCAGGCGCTGGCCGGAATGATCTGGTGCAAGCAGTTCTTTAATTACGACGTCGAGCGGTGGTTGAAAGGCGATCTGCTGCCACCGCCGGAAGGACACAAGACGGGCCGCAATCGCGGTTGGAAACACATCAAGGCGGCGGACGTGCTGTCGATGCCGGACAGCTGGGAATATCCGTGGTTTGCTGCGTGGGATCTCGCGTTCCACTGCGGTGCCCTGGCGCTGGTCGATGTCGACTTCGCCAAGCATCAGATTGAGCTGGTACTGAACGAGCGCTACCTGCATCCGAACGGCCAGATCCCTGCCTACGAATGGAACTTTTCCGACGTCAATCCGCCGGTGCATGCATTGGGAGCGTTGAAGGCATTTCGCGCCGAGAGGGTGCAACGAGGCCGCGCCGACCCCGCCTTCCTGAAACGCGTGTTTCACAAGCTGCTGCTAAATTACGCCTGGTGGATCAACCGCAAGGACGCGGACGGCCAGAACGTCTTCGAGGGCGGCTTTCTCGGCCTCGACAACATCTCGGTGTTCGACCGCTCGCAGCCGCTGCCCCCCGGCTACAGCCTGAAGCAGGCCGACGCGACCGGCTGGGTCGCGATGTTCGCGCTCAACATGACGGTGATCGCGCTGGAGCTAACGGCCGAGGATCCGGCGTATGAGGACATCGCCATCCAGTGCTACGAGCAGTTCCTGGGGATCGCCGGCACCATTGGCGGTCATACCGGCACCGGCGTCTCGCTGTGGGACCCCGTGGACGGCTTCTTCAAGGACCTCATCGTCACGCCCGATGGAACGCATCACCGCATCGACGTCTACTCGATGGTCGGCCTGATCCCACTGTTTGCGACGGAAGTCCTCGACCGGCGGCTGCTGATGGCCGCTCCGCGGTTCCGCGAGCGGCTACGGGCCCATCGCGGCGGTCTCTTCCGGGGGCAATACGTGTGCGCTTGCCCGGACTGGGAGAACGAACGCGGCGAACATCTCTGCGCTATCGCCGACCACACCATGCTGCCGGCGATCCTGCAGCGCCTGCTCGACGAGCAGCAGTTCCTGTCGAAGTACGGCGTGCGCAGCGTCAGCCGCGTTCATGCAGAACACCGTGATCTGGGTTACTTGCCCGGGATCGGGCAGGCAATGATCGAGTACGTTCCGGGCGAGTCCAATTCACCGCTGTTCGGCGGCAACTCCAACTGGCGCGGCCCGATCTGGCTACCGGTCAACTATCTGCTGATCCAGGCGATCGAAAAATTTCACCGCTTCCTCGGCGACGGCTTCAAGGTGGCGGCTCCTGTCTCGGCGGCCGCGAGCTGACGTTGAACGAGATCGCCACCCTGATTGCCGAGCGGGTGGTCGATCTCTATCGGCGCGGACCCGACGGCACGATACCGGCGCTGCAAGGCAAGCCGCCATTTCAGGGCGATCCGCACTGGCAGGAACCGCTGCTGTTTTTCGAATACTTCCACGCCGACACCGGTCAGGGTCTCGGCGCCTCGCACCAGACCGGCTGGACGGGGCTGCTCGCCAATCTGGTGACGCGCCGCTACCGGCGGGACATCCCGTCCTACTGGAGCCGGCGGGTCCCAGCGCAGCGCGCCGCCGAGTAGGCGCGAACGATGCCGGACAGCTTGGCGACCACCGCGCCCGTCGCGGCTTACAGGGCGGTTTCCCTGCCGGTGCTGATCGTATAAGCCGCCGCCCTGACCCACGGTCTGGCGCTGGTTAGCTTCCCGGCGCTCCTCCATCCAGCCCGCCGGTGAGAGCTCTCTGCGCCCTTTGGTTGAGAAGCGACCACACACTTGGACACTTAGATTTTAGCCAATCCCTCAATTCCTCGGCCATTTTTCTCCTGCCATTAACGGCGCACCAGCATAGTCATGCTAGCGCCAGCACGTGGCGTGATGCTCCCCTCACGCCGCGCGCGGCAGGGCCTCGCAGGCACCGTCGAGCGCGGTCCAGAAGATGCGGAACAGGCGGTCTTCGACGCGGGCGAACGCTGGAACGCGCCTTTCGGGGTCGGCATTCAGCGCGCGCAGGCGGTCGAGCATCTGGGTTAGGTGCATTTCTTCCTCCGCCAGCACGCTCTTCAGCGATAGCGGGCTGCCGTGCTCGGCGAGCGCCTGATGATACAGGCGATAGGTCCAGATGGCGCGCAGTTCGATGGTCAGCGAGACGTAGAGGTAGGGGATCTCGTGGTGCACGTCTGGTCCCAGCGCGTCGTCGATCGAGGCGTCGAGACGGCCGAAGTACATCTTCGCCGAGGCGGGGCGGATGGTGTCGGCGTCGTTAAACTCCAGCGGTCGGCGCACGATCGTCTCGGCGGCGCGTTTGAAGAAATACGAGTGCCTCGTTTCTTCGGCGAGGTGTTTGAGGATCTCCTGCCCCAGTGCGCCCTTGGTCTGGCTGACCATGATCTTGCGGCTGCCAATGTGTTCCATCAGCGCCAGCGTGTTGAGAAAGCGCGCGTGCTCGGCCGTGTGCGCCACCCACCAGGCGAGTCGTTGGCTTACCGGCCCGACCAGGTCGACGCTAGAGGCTTCGGTCTCGGAGAGCGGCCAGGCAGTCCTCGATGACATCGTATATCCCGTCGAGTTCGTCGTTGCTGATGCAGTACGGGGCAACAGGTACACCACGTTGCCGATCGGGCGCAACAGCAGCCCCCGCGTGAGAAAATAGCCGTAGAGCCGCGGCGACAGCTCGGAGAGATAGCCGCCCTTCGGCGTCGCGATCTCGATCGCGGCGATGCTGCCTCGGTGGCGCACGTCGCGAACCAGCGGATGCTCGCGGAACACCGGCAATCGGCGGGCGTGCCCTGCGGCGATGCCTTCGACCCGCTCCAGCACCGGCTCGTTCTCCCACACCTGAAGATTGGCGCAGGCGGCGGCACAGGCGATCGGATTGCCGGTGTAGGACGAGGAGTGGAAGAACATCCGCCCCCGGTCTTCCGACCAGAAGGCGTCGTAGAGGCGGCGTGTCGCCAACGTCGCCCCCATGGGCAGGAAGCCGCCGGTGATTCCCTTGGACAAGCACATCACGTCGGGTGCGATGCCAGCCTGCTCACAGGCGAACAGCGTGCCGGTGCGGCCGAAGCCGGTCATCACCTCATCGGCGACGAGGAAGACGTCGTGGCGGCGCGCCAGGGCTGCGAGCTCGGCCAGCAGCGCCGGCTCGTACGTCAGCATGCCGGCGGCGCCCAGTACCAGCGGCTCGACGATCAGCGCCGCAACTTGGTGGCCGTGCTCGCCGAGCAATGCGGCAAAGGCGTCGAGCGTCGCCTGCTCGCGGCCGGGTGCCGGGAACGGAAGAAAATCGACGGCAAACAGCATCGGATGATAGGGCGAGGTGAAGACGCCGCGGCCGCCGACGGACATCGCGCCGAAGGTGTCACCGTGATAACCGTCCTCGAAGGCAACCACGCGGTGGCGCGGGTGGCCGATGTTGTGCCAGAAGCCGACGGCCATCTTCACTCCGACTTCGACAGCGGTCGAACCGGAGTCCGAGAGAAAGACAAACTCCAGCGGGTCGATGCCGTTGGTTTGCGGCGCCAACGCCAGCAGCTTGCGCGCCAAGGTCTCGGCTGGGCGATGGCTAAATCCGGCGAAGATCACCTGTTCCAGGGTGCGTGCCTGCTCGGCGATGGCGGCCGCGATCGCCGGGTGACCGTGGCCATGGGTGATCACCCACCAGGACGAGATAGCGTCCAGATATTCCCTGCCATCTGAGGCATAAAGCCGGGCACCCTCGGCACGCGCGATCTCGATCATCGGCCCGGAAGTCGCATGCTGGGTGAACGGATGCCACAGCGGCGAGACGGCGGCGGGCGGACGGTTCGGCGGCGCGATCTTCATCGGCCGATGAAATCTTCAGCATGAAAGTGCGCGGAGAAGGCTGCCTGCAACGCTGCGGCGTTCAGCTCCGGTAGCCGTGGCAGCCGGCCGAGCCGGGTCACGTCGGCATACTCGCAGATCGTGCGCTCCGTATCCGGGATGGAGTCCCCGACGAAAACGATGCCCAGGATCGGGACGTCGCGGCGACGCAGCGCCTCGATCGACAGCAGCGAATGGTTGATCGTGCCGAGCGCGGTACGGGCGACCAACACAACCGGCACGCCCCAGCGCTGGAAGACGTCGATGTATAACGTCCGCCTGGTAATTGGCACCATCAACCCGCCAGCGCCCTCGACGATCAGCAGCCGGCCGTCCGCCGCCGCTGCCGGTAGAGTCAGCGCGTGCGGATCGATCTCGATGCCGTCCAGCTCGGCGGAATGGTGCGGCGACAACGGCTCGGTCAGTACGTAGCGTTCGAGGACAAAGCTCTCTGGACCGAGGCCGGTGAGCGCGGCGACGGTAGCGGTATCGGAGCCGTCGGCGGTGCCGGACTGCACAGGCTTCCAGTAGACGGCGTCCAGCGCCAGCGTCAGCATCGCGGCGACGACGGTCTTGCCGATGCCAGTGTCAGTGCCGGTAACGACCAAGGCAGTCATGCCGGAACTTTCCCTTCGGCGAACGCCGGCAGCACTTTGGCGAGCGCGTCGGCCAGCGCCACGATCTCGTCTTCACTGCGATCGGCGCCGATCGAGATGCGCAGCCGTGAGGTTCCCGCCGGCACCGTGGGTGGGCGGATTGCGCGGACGTCGAAACCCGCCCGCTGCAACGCGGCCGCGGCCGCCATCGCAGTGGACTCAGCACCAAGGATCACCGGGATGATCTGCGTGCCGGCCGCCGCCACCACACTTCCGGCGCGCAGAGCCAGCCGCTCGGTGGCAAAAGCCATGAGCGCCAGCAGCCGGGAGCGCCGTTCCGGCTCCTCGTCGATCAGCTCGAGTGCCCGGTGCACTGCGCGGGCGACGTACGGCGGTGGCGCGGTTGAATAGATGAACGGCCGCGCCGCGTTGATGAGGTAGTCGATGGCGACGGCAGGACCGCAGACCAGACCGCCCGCAACGCCCAGCGCCTTGCCGCAGGTGTGCAGCACGATCAGTCGCTCGTCGTAGCGGCCCTCGCTGAAGCCACGGCCGGTGGGACCGAAGATGCCGGTGCTGTGCGCCTCGTCGACGATCAGCACTGCGTCGTGCGTGCAGGCCAGCGCGTGCAGGTCGGCGACCGGGGCGATGTCACCGTCCATGCTGTAGACGCTCTCGACAGCCAGCCAGACGTCGCGAGCGCCGCCGCGCCGCGCGCGGACGATCGCGTCCTCGAAGCCATCGACGTCGTTGTGCTTTACCCGGTAGAGCTTGGCGTGGCCGGCGTGGACACCTTCCTTGACGCTGGCGTGCACCCGCTCGTCATAGACAACGACGTCGCGCCGGTCGGGCAGGGTGGTGAACAGCGCCAGGTTGGCGAGAAAGCCGGTGGAAAAGTAGAGCGCCCGCTCGCAGCCGAAAAATCCGGCGGCAAACGCTTCCAGTTCTGCATGCGCGGACTGGTGGCCACGAAGCAATCGGGAACCAGAGGCACCGGCTGTTCCGCCGGCTTCGATCCAATCCACCACTGCCCGGCGCAGCTCCGGGTGACCGGAGAGACCGAGGTAGTCGTTCGACGTGAAGTCGATGCCGCGCGGCAGGCTAAGCGAGCGGTGCCGGGACGCGCTCCTCAGTCGCGAGAGTTCCTGCGCCAGGCGTTGCATGACGATCCTTCGGGCATTCGTGCTTGTCCGGCACCCGACCGTGCAGGCCGAGGTCGGCGAGCAGCGCGCGGTCGAAATCGGCCTCGGGGTTCGGTGTGGTCAGCAGCTTCTCGCCGGTGAAGATCGAGTTTGCACCGGCCATGAACGCCATCGCCTGCGCCTCGCGCGGAATGCTGAGGCGACCGGCGCTGAGCCGCACCATCGCGTGGGGCAATAGAATGCGCGCCACCGCGATCGCCCGGATCCAGTCGAAATTGTCGAGCGCGGGCTTGCCTTCCAGCGGTGTTCCCTCGACCGGCACCAGGGCGTTGATCGGTACGCTCTCCGGCTGCGGGTCGAGATTAGCCAGCGTGTGGAGCAGCTTGATCCGGTCCAGCTTCTCCTCGCCGAGGCCGAGGATGCCGCCGCAGCAGACGGAGATGCCGGCCTTGGCGACGTTGGCAATCGTCGTCAGCCGATCCTCGTAGGTACGGGTCGTGATGATTTCGCCGTAAAATTCCGCAGACGTGTCGAGATTGTGGTTGTACGCCGACAGCCCAGCCTCTGCCAGCCGGCGCGCCTGATCCTCGGTCAGCATGCCGAGCGTGCAGCAGGCCTCCATGCCGAGGCCGCGCACGCCGCGAACGATCTCCAGCACCCGGTCGAAGGCGCGGCCGTCAGTCACTTCGCGCCACGCCGCGCCCATGCAGAAGCGGGTCGAGCCCGCTTCCTTCGCCTCCCGGGCGGCGGCCAGCACCTCGTCGGTCTTCATCATCCGGCCGGGATCCACCTCGGTCTCATAGCGCGAAGATTGCGGGCAGTAGGCGCAATCCTCGGGGCAGTTGCCGGTCTTGATCGACAGCAGAGTGCACAGCTGCACCTCGCGCGGATCATGGTAGCGGCGATGCACCTCTGCGGCGCGGAAGACCAGATCGAGAAGCGGTGCGTCGTAAAGATCGGCGATCGCGGACAACGTCCACTTCTCGCCCTGCGTCGTCGTCGTCGCCATGGTCTCTTCGTTACTCCCCTGCGCCGACGGGGCCGCAGCGGGATTCGCCGCGCACAGCCTGCCGGAACCGTCCATTCGTTCGCATATCACGGAATAAGCATGCACCGCAGCCGGGCGTCAAGCGGTTCCGCCCCTCCACGGCGGCTGCGCGCTTGCCTGCCGGGCGGACCGTCGGCTTCGCGGAGACGAAGGCGCGAGGGGCTTGCCGCAGTGCTCTACCCTGCGGCGCGGACTGGGTCCGCCGTCGCCAGCCGCAGGCAGTCGTCAACCCGTGCATCCACCCGCAGAGCCGGATCGTGCATCGAAGACGGATCGACGTAAAAGTCGGTCGCGACCAACCGATGGCCGGAAAAGATCTCGTGCGAATTCAGCCGCGTCTCGCACAGCCACACGTCCCCTGGCGCAAAGCGCACGAGGTGCCGGTCCATCGCGCTGCGGGGCTGTGCATTGATCTTGTCGAAGACCAGCTTGTTGAGCCGTGAGCAGACCTCATTCGACGGTCGGTCCACCAACTCGCGCAACCCGATTTCATCGGCATAGCGCTCGATCAGGTCCTGTAACCGCGGGCCGACCGTCCAGATGCGCGGCTGGCGGTCGACGTTGATGAAGATGCGCAGGTAGTGGAGGTCTTCGGTGCGACGGAAGTAGTCGACATGCAGGCCCTCCGGCCCGGTTCGGGTGAACCGCCAGCTGACGCCCTGTTTCAGGAAGCGGTAGGACGGGGCGATCAAGCACGCGAAGCGGCGCAACTCGTCGCTCAGCCGCTGCACCTCGCGCCGGAACCGGGCGTAGAGCAGGATGTCGAAGCCGAACACTTCCTGGAACAACCGGCGGATCGCGGGGCGGTGCAGCTTCGGCCGGGTCAGGAACCTGTCGGTGAGCTTCTGGTGACTTCGTCCTTCGGGGAAGGAAATCCGGTTCAGCAGATCAAAATCGATCCGGAACGGCGGGTTGCCGAGGAGGATAATGTCGCCGGCCTCATAGTGTCGGATCAGCCCGGCGTCGAAGGCGGCGCGGTCGGCGTCCCGGTGTTGCCAATCCAGGTGCACGAAGCGGTCGGCTACCGCCGGGTTCAGTTCGATCTCGGCCATACTTGCCCCACCTGCCCGCGACGCCCGACTGACTGTAGCACCGAAGGCAGCCGCGGGCGACTGGCCGCTATGGATGGTTCAGGGTGCGTCGAGCAAAGCGACATGCACGGTCTTCCGCCGCCGGCACCAGGCGGAAAGCGCTTCGTGCGACCCACCCTTGTATCTTGCCGGCGGTGAGGCGTAGCTGGCCTCACCGTGGACCGGGTGAGCATGCATCCGCCCTTGGACGGCAAGTCCGAAGCGTAGATTGTGCCCCCGGTCCGCACCTTCGACCTCTTGGAGGCTGGACGGTATCGAGGACGCGGCGTTTTGCCCGCAAGTCCGTATCCACAAGGTCAGTCGGTCGGGAGGTCATCGGCAACGACGAGGGGGTTGGGATGCAGGTCATCGGGGTCGACGTCAGCAAGGAGAAACTGCACTGCGCCTGGCTGCGCGACGCTGCCCGCCGGCAGGTCCGGCCGAAGTCGGTCGCCAACACGGCCGACGGACACGCCGCCCTCCTCGCCTGGGCGACCCGGGTGACTGGCGCCGCCGCGGCCGAACTGCACGTCGTCCTGGAAGCGACCGGCGTCTACCACGAGGCGGCGGCGACCTTCCTGCATGACGCCGGCTGCCACGTCTCGGTGGTCAACCCGTTGCAGGTCAAGCGGTTCGCCGAGAGCCTGGGCGTCCGGACGAAGACCGACCGGCACGACGGCCTGATCCTCGCCCTGTTCGGCGACGCCCGCCGGCCGGCCGCCTGGACGCCGCCGCCGGGCGAGATCCGCCAGCTGAAGGCACTCCTCGGCCGGCTCGCCGCCCTTGAACAGGACTTTGCCCGCGAGCTCAACCGGCTGGAGACGGCGCGTGCCGAGCCGGCCCCCGACGCGGTGCTCGTCTCGCTGCAGACGATGCTGGATGTGCTGGCGGCGGAGATCGCCCGGCTGCGCCGGCAGATCGACGACCATCTCGACAGCCATCCCGAGCTGAAGGAGCAGCGGGCGTTGCTGGAGAGTATTCCCGGCATCGGCGCCAAGCTTTCGCTGTGGTTCCTGGCCTTGTTCCGCAGTCGAACCTTCGCCTCTGCCCGTCAGGCGGCGGCGTTTCTCGGTCTCGTGCCGGTCGAATTCCAGTCCGGCTCCAGCGTGCTGAAGCGGCCACGTCTGTCAAAGGCCGGGGATGCCCGCTGGCGGGCCAGACTGTTCCTGCCGGCGATGGTCGCCGCCCGCTGGAATCCGTTGGTCCGCGCCCAGTACCAACGCCTGCTCGCCGCCGGCAAATCGAAGATGAGCGCCCTCGGTGCGGCGATGCGAAAGCTTGTCCACATCGCCTTCGGCGTCCTCAAACACCACAAACCGTTCGATCCGAACGTCGCTGCTTGACCAGGCAATACGGTATCTACATCATTTGCAATAGTTTAAGTTACTCCCTGCCAGCCGTTCGATCATCGCGGCGACGGCCTTGATCTGCGGTCCATCACGATCGGCGTAGTGGGGACCGGTGTAGCCCCACCAGTCCCAGCAGCCTTGCGGGTTCGGCCATGGCAGGGTTGTACCGAGCCGGCGCGTCGTCAGTACCGCCGTCTGCGGGTAAAGGACGACGATGTCGTTGGATTCCGCCCAGCCGTTGTAGCCGGCGTGGCGGACGAAGGCGTCGCCGATCATCGCTTCGGTCTGCCCGCAGCCGTGAAAAGCGACGTGCAGCCGGCAACGGGCTCCCTCGGCGCAGGCTTTCGGAATGTAGACGAAGCCGCGTTCGGCAAGGCCGTGCAGTGCCTGTGCATCGACGAAGTCGGCTTGCGCGAAAGGGCGAAGCTCGCCCTCGGGTCGTTTCGGCGCCGCCAACGGGCCGTAGATCTGTCGCAGCGTCGCCCCGGCGAGATCGTAGCCGCAGGCGTTGATGAAGGGCGGCGCCATGGTCTCGCAGCGATTGCCGAAATTCTGCGTCAGCATGGCGTGCGGCGCTTCGACATCCTCGACCAGTACCATGTTCGCCGCGTCGGCAAAGGCGCGGTAGACGGCGCCCACGGTCTCGACAACCGACGTGGGCACCATCGTGTCCTGTCGGCCCGAGAACAGATAAACGCGATCGCCCCGCAGCCCCTCTGGATCGTCGATGCGGTCCGCCCGCCACGCTGCCCGCAGCGCGTCGATGCTGCGCTCCGCTGGCGGCGGCCCGCGGAAAGGGCCGGGCGCAATCGCCGAGCACACGCTGAGCGCCCGGGCCATATTGCGTGGATAGCCGTCGCCGGCACACGCGTACGGCCCGCCGGCAATGATACCGGCTCCCATGACGCGGGCCGAATGCGCGACATGGAACTGATGCGCCATGAAGCCGCCCGACGAGATGCCGGACACCGACACGGCGGCATCGTCGATGCACAGCGGCGGCAGCGGCGCCTCGGCGGCGGCCGAAGCGGTAGCGACGAGTGCGCCCAGAGCGGCCGCGGAGAGCGCCGTCCGCACCCTCACCCCAACCCTCCCATGCGCGCGGGGGAGGGGAGGCGCGCGGCGGGGCGAGGCCGGGATCAGGTGCCTTCCTGCCACGACTTCAGGTACTTCTCCTGCTCCGGCGTCAGCACGTCGATACCGATACCCATGGAGGCGAGCTTCAGGCGCGCGACCTCGCGGTCGATATCCGTCGGCATCGAGTAAACCTGCTTTTGCAGGGTGTTATGGTTCTGGCGGACGTGCACGGCGCCGAGCGCCTGGTTGGCAAAGCTCATGTCCATCACCGCCGGCGGATGGCCCTCGGCTGCGGCGAGGTTTACCAGCCGTCCCTCGCCCAGTACCCGCAGCTTGCGGCCGCCGTTCAGCAGGTACTCGTCTACATGCGGGCGCGGCCGGCTGACACCGCTTGCCATCTCCTTCAGCGCCTTCAGGTTGATCTCGACATCGAAGTGTCCGGCGTTGGCGACGATGCAGCCGTCCTTCGCCGCCTGCAAATGGTGGCGATCGACGACGTGTTTGTCGCCGGTAACGGTAATGACGATATCGGCGTGCGGAATTGCCTCGATCAGCGGCATCACCTGAAAGCCGTCCATCGTCGCCTCGATGGCGCGCACCGGCTCAACCTCGGTGACGATCACCTTGGCGCCCATGCCGAGTGCTCGCATCGCCACGCCGCGGCCGCACCAGCCATAGCCGCAGACGACGAACACCTTGCCGGCGATCAGGATGTTGGTGGCGCGCAGGATGCTGTCGAGCACGCTTTGGCCGGTGCCGTAGCGATTGTCGAACAGGTGCTTGGTGTCAGCGTCGTTGACCGCGATCACCGGATATTCGAGGGCGCCGTCGGCAGCCATGGCGCGCAGCCGGATGACGCCGGTGGTGGTTTCTTCAGTGCCGCCCATGATGCCGTCGAGCAATTCGCGGCGGGCGGTGTGCAGCTGGTTCACCAAATCGGCGCCGTCGTCGATGGTGATCTGCGGGCGGACATCGAGCGCAGCGGCCAGCCGGCGATAGTAGCTGTCGTGATCATCACCGCGGTGAGCGAAAACCGGCACGTCATAGGTCAGTGCCAGCGCTGCGGCGACGTCGTCCTGCGTCGACAGTGGGTTGCTGGCACACAGCGCCACCTCGGCGCCGCCCTTCACCAGCACACGGGCAAGGTTGGCGGTCTCCGCGGTAACATGCAGGCACGCGGCAATGCGCACGCCGTCAAGCGGGCGCTCATCGGCGAAACGGCTCATCAGCGTGCGCAGCACCGGCATCTCGGTGAGCGCCCATTCGATCCGATCGGCACCGGCCGGGGCGAGGGAGGAGTCTTTGATATCGTAAGCGGTCGCGGTCATCTGGGCGATCTCCTGGCGAGGACATTCCGGCGCGGGTTTGTTGTTGCCGCAGGGCAGGAGAGCCCCAGGTATGGGGATGCGTCGGCGGCCGCCGGTCACCCCCCGGCCGGGCGGGCAGACTTACCGGTTCGTGGCGCGCGGATCAAGCGCTTCGCGCAGACCGTCGCCGACGATGTTCAGTGTGATCACTGTCATCAGAATGAGCAGGCCTGGCCATATAGCCAGTGACGGCGCCGACCAAACGAGCTCCTGAGCATTCGTCAACAGATTGCCCCAGCTCGGCGTCGGCGGCTGAATGCCGAGACCGAGGAAGCTTAGTACCGCCTCCAGCAGGATGACGTTGCCGGCGGCAAGCGTTGTCGCGACGATGATCGACGAGGCTAGGTTGGGCAGGATGTGCACCGTCATGATCCGGCCGGCACCGGCCCCCTGCGCGCGGGCCGCCAGCACGAACGTCTCCTCGCGCAGCCGGAGCGCCTCGGCCCGCACCAGCCGCGCCACGGTTGTCCAGCCGAACAGCGAGACGATGACGACGATGCGCGCCAGCCCAGCAAAATCGGAGAAGACGAACGCGTCGGGCAGGCCGAGCTTCGCTGGATCGAGCGCCGCCAGCACGATCAGCAGCGGAAGCAGGGGCAGCGCCAGCAGGCCGTCGGTCAGGCGCATCAGCACAGCATCCGGGCGCCCGCCGAAATAGCCGGCAGCGAGACCAACAACACTACCGATGACGGCCGAACCCAGCGCCGCCAACAATCCCACCAGCAGCGACGCCCGGCCGCCCTCGAGCAGCCGCAGGAGAACGTCGCGGCCGAGATCGTCGGTGCCCAACGGGTGTGCTGGCGACGGCGGAGCAAAGCGGCCGAACAGATCCACAGTTTGCGCATCAGTGCCAAGCGCGGCCGCAACAAGCGGAGCCGCGGCAACCGCAGCGGCAAGGGCCATTAGTGTCAGCAGCGCTGTCACCGTCCACCACTGACCAAGAAAACGGCGCCCCGCCAGCGTCAGCGGCGTGGCGGCGATGCTCATTGCGGGACCTCGCCCAACCGCAGCCGCCGATCGAGCAGCACCAGGCCGAGATCGGCGAGCAAGTTGCCGATCAGCGTCAGCAGCGTCGCCAGCAGCAGTGCCGCCAGCGCCAGGTTGTAATCATTGCCGAGGATAGCATCGTAGATCAGCCGGCCCATGCCGGGCCGGGCGAATACCGTTTCAACCACCAGCGCGCCCGAGAACAGCGCCCCGAAATCGATGCCGACCAGGGTCGCCACCGGGATCATCGCCGGCCTGAGCGCGTGCCGCAGCAATACCTGGCGCTCGCTCATCCCCTTGGCGCGAGCGGTGCGAATCCAATCGCGGCCAAGTGTCTCCAGCATTGCCGCCCGAACGTACCGGACGTAGCCGCCGACCCCAGCCAGCGTCAGCGCCAGGACCGGCAGCACCAGGTGCCGGGCGTGATCGACAAGGCCGCCTCCGGCACCGGCGCCACCTGCCGGCAGCACGCCCAGAATCACGGCGAAGACGATGATCAGCACCAGCGCAAGCCAGAAAGGCGGCGTCGAAATGCCGAGGAAGGCGAGAAGTCCGATGGCGCGGTCCACCATCGAATGCGGCCGCCGCGCAGCGACGACACCGGCCGGAAGCGCGATCGCCAGGGTGAGGATCAAGGCGATTCCCATCAGCAGTCCAGTTTCGGCCAGCGCCGGCACCAGCGCATCCAGTACCGGCCGAGCCTGCAGCCGAGACCAGCCGAGGTCGCCCGTCACGGCTGCGCCAAGCCAGGCTACCCAGCGTTCAGAAAGCGGCTGGTCGAGCCCGTAAATCTCCCGTAGCCGTGCAGCATCCTCGCTGGTCATCCGCGGATCGGCACTGATCATCAGGTCGATCGGATCACCCGGCATCAGGCCGATCAGCCCATAGATGATGAACGACATCAGCAGCAGCACGATCAGCGACTGCGCCAACCTGCCGCCGAGGTAGCGCATTCCGACCCGCCCAGGGGCGCCTCGTTCACGCCACCTTCAGTACTATTTTTCCGCGGACATGGCCGTGCCGACTCAGACGCTGCGCGTCAGCCGCCTCGTCTAACGGCATCAACGTGATCGCAGGAGGGCGGACGCGGCCTGCGTCGACCAGCGCGGCGAGCTGCCGGAGTTGATCGCCATTCGGTGCGACGAAGACGAAGGCTTGCCGAACTCCGACCCGCGCTGCCTCGTCCGCCGACGGCGTATCGACGATCGAAACGAGAAAGCCGCCTTGCCGAAGGACGCGATAGCTGCGGCGCAAGACATCTCCGCCGATGGTATCGTAGACAACGTCGACGCCGTCTGGGAACAGCGCCCGTGTCGCCGCGACGAAATCTTCAGCGGTGTAGTCAAGGACGTGGTCGGCGCCGAGATCTCCGACATAAGCGTGATTGCCGGCGCTTGCGGTTGCAATCACCGTGGCGCCCGCTGACTTCGCCAATTGCACCGCGAGGCTGCCGATGCCGCCGGCACCGGCATGGATCAGCACGGTCTGCCCCTCCCGCAGCCCGGCGGTATCGAACAACGCCTGCCAGGAGGTCAACCCTACAAGTGGTAAAGCGGCGGCTTGTTCGAAATCAAAGCTGGCTGGCATCATCGCCACCGCTTCCGCCGGCATCGTCACGAATTCGGCGTAGCACCCCCATTGCACCTCGGGCTTGCGGCAATAGGCCCAGACGCGGTCATTAATGGCGAAATCCGCCACGCCCTCGCCGAGCGCGGCAACCGTCCCAGCGGCGTCCCAGCCGGGAACCAGCGGAAAATGGTGCTGGAACTGCGTTTGCAGCATCCCCTCACGGATCTTCCAATCGACAGGATTGACGCCCGCGCACGCCACCCGGATCAGCACCTCGCCTGAGCTGGGCGCTGGCGTGGGCAGCTCAGCCGAACGCAGGCGGTCCGCTCCGCCGAATCCGTCGATTACGATTGCCCGCATCACCATTCCTCCATCTTTTCCTGCCAGCAACTAGAATCCACAAGTTATGCGGCATGACAAGCGGCTGCTGGCGCGATTGTTGCTTCGAATGGACCCGCGCCTTCGCTGCCAGTAGCTTGGTTGAGTCGTTGTATTCCCAAATGTATAACGCTCGGCAGCCTGACATCGAGCGCTGGCATGGGGAATGGGAGTAACGCTGCATGGGACTTAGACTGCGTTGCTATGCAACCAGCTTCGCCTTGCTGATTTTGGCGGCGCTCGGTCAGCCCGGCGTGGTAGGCGCGGCTGATACGAAAACCGTCACCGTTTTCGCGGCCGCCAGCCTCACCGACGCACTGCAAGCCATAGCCGCTGACTACCGGAAAGAAGGTGGCGGCGAAGTACGCTTCTCATTCGCTGCCTCGTCGACGCTGGCCCGGCAGGTGGAAGCAGGCGCGTCGGCGGATATCTTTATCTCCGCCAACCCCGACTGGATGGATTACCTCGCAGGCAAGAACCTGATCGTGACAACAACGCGCGTTGCACCGCTGGGCAATGCTCTGGTGATGATCGCGCCGACCGACAGTCCGTTGACTTCCGTCAAGATCGAAAAGGGCTTTGACATCTCGGCGTTGGTCGGGCCCGGCAATCGCATCGCGACTGGTGATCCAGCGCACGTCCCGGTCGGCATCTACGCCCAAAAAACGTTCCAGTCGCTGGGGATCTGGAGCGGGGCGGAGCCACTGCTGGCGCGCACCGACAGCGTACGCGCGGCACTTGCGCTGGTTGAGCGCGGAGAGGCGCCGCTCGGCATCGTCTATGCCACCGATGCGCAGGCTAGCAACGGGGTGAAGATCGTGAGTGTATTTCCGCCCGACAGCTATCCGCCCATCACCTACCCGTTTGCCATCGTCGCTGGCCGCGACACGCCGGCGGTCAGGCGTTTCTTCGAGAAGGTAACCGGCGGATCCGCGGCTCAGGTTTACGAACGTTTCGGATTCGTCTGGCGCGGACCGACCGGCTGAGGATGGCGGCATGCTGCTGACGCCGGCCGAGGGCGAGGCCCTGCTACTCAGCCTGCGCATATCCTCGGTTGCCGTCGCTGGCAGCCTGCCCATGGCGCTTGCCTGTGCTCTGCTGCTGGCGCATCGCCGATTTCCCGGCAAGCTGCTCTTCGACGGGCTCGTCCACTTGCCGCTGGTGTTGCCGCCGGTGGTAATGGGCTACCTGCTGCTGATCACACTCGGAACTCGGGCGCCGGTTGGCGCCTGGCTGCTCGACACCTTCGGCATTCGCCTGGTGTTCAACTGGACGGGCGCTGCGGTAGCGGCGGGCGTGGTAACATTTCCGTTCCAGGTCCGCGCGATGCGCCTGGCGCTGGAAAGTATCGATCCGGCGCTGCCCTCCGCCGCCCGCTCGTTGGGGGCGAGCCGCTTCGATGCGTTCGTGACGATCACCCTGCCGCTGATGCTCCCCGGCATCGTTGCCGGCGCAATAACCGCCTTTGCCGCCAGCCTCGGCGAATTCGGCGCGATCATCACGTTCGTTTCCAACGTGCCGGGCGAGACGCAGACGCTACCTCTCGCGATTTATTCCGCCATTCAGACCCCCGGCAACGAGGCGGCGGCAGCGCGTCTGGCCGCATTATCGATCGGCTTGGCATTGGCCGGGTTGGTGCTCTCCGAAGTCGCCGGGCGGCGGGCACAGCGGCTGATCGGCCGCTGATGCCGCTTGCCATGACGCTCCATCCCTGATGCTCGACGTCGCTGTCCGCCAGCGGCTGGGAAATTTCGTCGTCGATGTGGCTTTCCAGGGACCCGCTGCCGGTGTTACCGCGCTGTTCGGACCATCCGGTTCAGGCAAGTCGACGATCATTTCCGCGATCGCGGGGCTTCGGCGGCCGGATGCGGGGCACGTGCGGCTCGGCGACGTCACCTTCTTCGACGCCGCTGCCGGAATAAACCAGCCTTTGCACCGCAGACGGGTTGGCTGGGTGTTTCAGGACGCGCGGCTGTTTCCGCACATGTCGGTGCGGCATAACCTGCTGTACGGTTTCCGCCGAGCCCCTGCAGCCGAATGCCGCATCGGCTTCGACCAGGTGGTCGCGCTGCTTGGCATAGAGCCGCTGCTGTCACGTCTGCCGTACGCGCTTTCGGGAGGCGAGAAACAACGCGTTGCGCTCGGTCGGGCGCTGCTCTCGCAGCCGCGGCTGCTGCTGATGGACGAGCCGCTGGCCTCGCTCGATGCCGGACGCAAGGCGGAGATCCTCCCGTACATCGAGAAGCTGCGGGACGAAGTGCGCTTGCCGATCGTCTGGGTAAGCCACGTGCTCGATGAGGTGGCGCGACTGGCGGATACGCTCGTCATTCTTGAGCACGGTCGGGCAGTTGCCTGCGGTGATATCACCACCCTGCTTGCGAGGCTCGATCTGTTCCCGCCAGACAGTCCGTATGAGGCTGGCGCCCTGCTCACCGTCCGGGTTGCAGGCCATGATAACGGATTTGCGCTGACCCGGCTTGCCTTCGACGGTGGCGAACTGCTGGTACCGCGTCTTGCCCAGCCGGTGGGTGAGCGCCTGCGCATCCGCATTCGCGCCCGTGATGTCATGCTGGCAGGATCTGAACCGCCGGATCTGAGCGCGCTGAACGTATTGTCGGCAGTGGTCGAGGAAGTTCGCATGGCGGATGCCGCTCACGCCGACATTCGCCTGAGCATCGGCAAGGCGCAACTTGTCTCGCGCATCACCCGCCGCTCTGCGGAACGGCTCAACCTCGCTGCGGGCGGCCGCATTTTCGCCGTCGTCAAGTCAGTGGCTATTGATGGTCGGCGTGCGGATCCGCTGCCATCAACCGATGTTGACATTCGTCCTAAATAGGACTAAATACTTAGCTCAGGCGCGCCCTGTAAAACGCTGCTTTGTGTCGGCGGATGTCGGGTCCTGCTGCCCCCTCCCCCGCAGGCATCGAGGACGTCGCCAGATGACCGCCAGTCGCTGTTCCGCCCGCCGCTTCGAATTGGGTCTGGTGATGGCCGGGGCCGCCTCGGCCGGCGCCTATACCGCTGGCGTCCTCGACTTTCTGATCGAGGCGCTGACCGCGTGGCAGGATGCCATGGCATCCGGCAATCCTTTGGTCCCTGACCATGAAGTTGCTATCCGGGTTGCCGCCGGTACGTCGGCGGGAGGCATCGCCGCGTCCTTACTGTCGATGTTGCCGTTCACCGGACACTATCCGATGCGGGATCTCGCCGGAGTGGCGGCCCCTGCGGACGCGGAGAACGCTCGGCGCAACCTGCTCTATCGCTGTTGGGTGGTCGATACGGACATTAACCGGCTGCTCTCGACCAACGATCTTCGCGATCCCGCGGCGCATGTCCCTTCGCTGCTCAACGGGTCGATCCTCTCCGAAATCAGCGACGGCGCGGTGGCCGATGTGCGCGCAGCACTTGCCGGATCGCCAGCCTCACCGCCACCATTCTTCGCCAACCCGCTTCAACTCTATCTCTGCTTGACCAACATGCGCGGCGTTCCATACGTCATCCGGATGGTCGCCGATGAAGAACGGCGCGGCCACGTCGTCACCAGCCATAGCGATTACGCCCACTTCGCCGTTCTCGGCGCTGGGCTGGAAGCCGCCGGAGCGGTACCACGCGGGGCGATCCCGGTAAACTGGCCGGGCACGTCGGGCGTCCCGGCGGCGGATGGCTGGGACAGTGTTCGTGATGCCGCGCTGGCCACCTCAGCCTTCCCCGGAGGCTTCCCGGCACGCCGGTTCCGAAACCCGCTGAGCGTCTACCAGGCGCGTGACTGGATAGGCGCCGCGGCGACGGCGGCCGCTAGAACACTCGCCGTCCAGATCGACCTGCCGGAGCTCGAGACTGATGTTTACGACTTCTGGTGTGTCGATGGCGGCCTGTTAAACAACGAGCCGATCGAGCACGTCCGCCGTGTGCTGGCGCGAGGGGACACCTCTTCGGGGGCACACGACGGCCGTTCCGCCGACCATGCGCTGCTGCTGATCGATCCGTTTCCCGATGACGGCCATCGCCAGGAAGCGCGGCCCGATACCGCTCCGGATCTACTCGGGTCGCTGTTATCTCTGATCCCGGTGCTCCGCGCGCAAGCTGCATTCAAGCCAGAAGAACTGATGCTGGCTCTCGATGAGAACGTCCGCAGCCGCTACCTGTTGTCGCCCAAACGCGAGACGATGCGCCCGGCCGAGGGCGAGCTGGCTTCCGGTGGGCTGTCCGGATTCGCCGGCTTCATGCACGAACAGCTGCGCATGCACGACTACCAGCTCGGCAGGCGCAACTGCCAGAAATTCCTCGCCGACCACTTTTACGTGCACCGTGACAATCCGATCGTTGCTCCCTGGGTGCATCGTCTCAGCGGCACCGATGCATTGGAAGGGCATCATCCCATGGTTGCCGACGCGGGAGGTCCGCCATACAAGCGCCGCGACCTGGTGCCCGTGATACCACTGATGCCATGCGTGCGGCCGGAGATTCCGCTGCGTCCCTGGCCGAAGCTGAGCCGGAAGCTCGATCTCCAGCCGGTACGCGGGCTGATTGAGCGACGCGCCGATATTGTGGTTCCCGAACTCATCCGTGCGCTGCTGATGCGCGCCGGGATTGGAGATCGTCGTCTGATAAACCGTATGTTGCGCGCCATCGCGTCCGACATGATCACCCGCAAGGTCGGGCGGGCCCTCTCCGATGCGGTGGAGCAGGACCTGCTGAAGCGAGGCCTGCTATAGCTAATCCACGGCGGTTGCAGTGACGTGGCGGATCCGGTAAGCGTTGTTCAACCGGCGATCGTAAGATCCGTCGCGCGGCGGTGTTACGATCGATTGGCCATACGGCAACAAGGGAAGGCCGAGGACCGATGACCACCGCCACCATGCGCATCCCAGGTGCTAACTTGTATCGCGGCGCGCTGATGCTGCTGCTCGCCGTTGCACTGTCGGGGTGCGGCGTCAACAATATCCCGACCTTCGAGGAGCAGGCGAAGGCGGCGTGGTCGCAGGTGCAGAACCAGTACCAGCGGCGCGCCGACCTCATCCCTAATCTGGTGGAGACGGTGAAGGGCGCCGCCGCCTTCGAAAAAGAGACGCTTCAGGCGGTCGTCGAGGCCCGCTCGAAAGTGGCGCAGACCACGCTGCCGCCGGACGTGCTGACCAATCCTGCAGCGTTCAAGGCGTACGAGCAGAACCAGTCAGCGCTGAGCTCGGCGCTGGCGCGGCTGATGGTGGTGGTCGAGCGCTACCCGGATCTCAAGGCGAACCAGAATTTCCTGGCGCTGCAGTCGCAGCTTGAAGGCACCGAGAATCGCATTTCAGTCGCTCGACGGGACTACATCGAGGCCGTGCGCGCCTACAACACCGAGTTGAAGACCTTCCCCGGTCGGTTGTGGGCGATGACGTTGTACTCAGGTCACGAGCCAATGCAGACGTTCGCCGCCGCCGAAGCGGCACAGACGCCACCGACCGTGAAATTCTGAGGAGTGGGCATGCCGCGGCCGTTGAACGTCCGCGTCCCGAGCGCTTTTGTCTGTGTCCTCATCACCCTAGTGCTGGCGGCGGGAACGGCACTGGCGGCGCTACAGTTCCCCGCGCTTACCGGGCGCGTTGTCGACGAGGCCGGCTTGCTGAGCGAGGCGGAGCGGCAGAGCCTGAGCGAGGCGCTAAAAACGCATGAGGATGCCACCGGCAATCAGGTTGTTGTGGTTACGCTGAAGTCTTTGCAGGGAACCTCGATCGACGACTACGGCTACCAGCTCGGCCGCGCCTGGGGAATTGGTCGGCAAGGCAAGAACGACGGCGCGCTGCTGATCGTCGCGCCTGCCGAGAAAAAGGTTCGGATAGAGGTTGGCTACGGCCTGGAGGGCATCCTCACCGATGCCGCCAGCCGGTTGATCATCGAGCGGATCATGCTGCCGTCGTTCCGCTCCGGGCAATTCGGACCCGGCATCGTCGCCGGCACCGGCGCCATCCTCAAGATGCTGGCAGACGAAGCCGAAGCATTACCGCAACAGCCGGCGCGCAACGAGCGCAAGACGTCGAGCCTGGTGCCGCTGCTGATGCTAGGCGTCTTCTTCGTCCTCGTCTGGCTCGCGCACCGCAACCGCGGCGGCGGAGGGCCCGGCGCCGGGCCGGGTGGATCAGCTATCGGTCGCGGGTATGGTCGCCGCGGCGGACGAGATGGTTCCGCCGATCATTATCGGCGGCGGCGCTCGGCGGTGGCTGGGGCGGCGGCGGGGGTGGCGGCTTCGGCGGCGGGGGTGGCAGCTTCGGTGGTGGCGGCGCCTCGGGAGATTGGTAAGCGATGGCCTTTCTCGACGACATCGACCGAAGCCGGATTGAGGCTGCGGTTGCCAAGGCCGAGCAACGGACCGCCGCGGAACTCGTCACGGTGATCGCGAGGGAGTGCGGCGACTATCTGTTCTTGCCGACGCTGATCGCCGCCGTAGCGACGCTGTTGCTGTCCGGCATTGCCCTGTTGATCCCGTGGCCCCTGCACATCACGGTGGCAGAATTTTACGTCGGACAGGTTCTAGGCTTCATTGTCCTCTACCTGATCCTCGCCTGGCGACCGCTGCGGCATCGGCTCGTGCCTCGCGCGATTCAGCGCCGCCGCGCCGGCATCCGCGCACATCAGATGTTTCTCGATCTCGGAATGGCGTCGACACGGCACCGCACCGGCGTGATGTTCTTCGTCTCTGCCTGCGAGCACTATGCCGAGATCATCACCGACCGCGGGGTCCGCGACGTCGTGCCGGATGAGGTATGGACAGACATCGTCGCCCGCTTCGGCAATGCGGTGCGGGAGCGGCGTATCGCCGACGGTTTCGTCGAGGCGATCACCACCTGCACCGAGGTGCTGGCAGAGAGGCTGCCGCGCCTCCCCGACGACCAGAACGAGCTGCCAAACCGAACTGTCGAACTCTGAGGCAGGCTGGCTCAGGATCCCGAGAACACGTGCTCGACGGCGCGCAACCCGGCAAGCGCCACTCCGGTCACCAGCGTCGCGTTGATCGCAAAGGCGACGCAGGCGAGGAGCATCCCGGCGATCGCCGCCCAGCCGTCCCGCTCGATCAGACCAATCGACAGCACCGCAACCGCGATCCCCGGCGGAATATTGCCGATCACTGGGATCGGCAGAGTGATGACGAACGCCATGATCAGCACGATCAGGCCGATCAGCCGTTCGAACGCGCCGTTGGTCAGCCAGGAGGCCCGCGGCTGGCAAAGCCCTTCTACACGACGAAGCACCGGGGCGACCTTGACCACGACCTTCGCAAAGCCTTGCCGTTGAACGCTGCGCCGGCGGAGCAGACCCGGCAGCCACAACCGGTGGCGGCCGATCAGCAGTTGCGCCGCGACGAGCATCATCGTCGCCCCGAACACCACTGACGCGCCGGGAGGCAGCGGAACACAGTTGAAAAGAGCCAGGATCAGCAAGACGATACCGAAGGTGCGGTCACCCAGACTGTTCAGCAGTTCGTCCAGGGTCAGCCGCGGTTCGTGATCGGCAGCAATGCCGGCCAGCACCTCCGAAGCCCGCCCGGCGGGAGGAACGTGGCACACGACACCCGCCTCGGCCTCGGCTTCGGCCGCCACCGCGGCATCAGTCATTGTCGCTGTCCCCTGTCGCCATGACGATCGCGGCAAGCACTGCACCGCCTTGCCGATTAGGTGGGACGCCCGCACCGCTCCGCAACCCGCCGGCTTCGCCGCCGCTTACAGGTAGCGCCACAGCACGTAGGCGTGGGCGAACCCCACCTGCATCAGCATCAGCGGGAACGCCAGCTTCAAGAACTTGAGGAACGGGAAGCGGATGCCAC
>JADJRE010000016.1 GCA_016712375.1 Rhodospirillales bacterium | reverse complement strand
GCTGTCGGCCACGTCGCGGGCCTCTTCCACGCACTCCAGCGTCGCTGGTGTCAGTTCGCCGTATCCCGTCTCGGCGATCACGACCACGGGCGTCGCCATCAGACAGCCCTCCCGGCTTTTTCGCCCTCGATGATCGCCGCGTGTGCCCGCCGCGGTGCGACGCAGTCGCCGATGCGGTAGAGCTCCGGCACCCGGCCCTTCAGCTGCGAATATAGACCGCAGTCGACGCGCCGATGCACCGAGAGCACGATCGTGTCGACGGGCGGGAACTTGACGATCTGGCCGCTGTAGTTATGGAGCGCCGTCACTACCCGATCCTCGATACCGAGAACGGAGTGATTGGGGGTGCACGTAATGCCGAGGCGGCGCGCCTGACGGTACCAGTTCTCCAGATCGAGAGTAACGCCCAGGTCCTGGCCGACGTAGAGCGTCTGCGTCACCACCTCGACCTCGCAGCCCTGCTCGGCCATGAACTCCGCGGTGCTGGTCGCTTCGTGGAATCCCAGCCGATCGATCAGCAGCACACGTTTGCCGGGCGTCACCCGGCCGGAGAGGATGTCGGTCACGTCGGCGACGGCGGGTCCGTCCGCGCCCGGCACGGCCGCGCGGTCGGGCCTGGAGCCGGTGGCGACGATGACCGCGTCGGGCTTCGCCGCCAGCACCGCTTCGGCGTCGGCGGTGACGTTGGTCCGCACATCCACCTCGAGCTGCTCGACCTCGCGCAGCAGATTGCGGACGATGTCGCCGAATTCTGCCCGGTTCGTGACCCGCACCGCCCAGACGATCTGTCCGCCCAGGCGTTCCTCCTTTTCCAACAGCGTCACCTTGTGGCCGCGCCGGGCGGCGATGACGGCGGCCTTCAGGCCAGCGGGGCCGCCGCCGACGACCGTCAGCCGCTTCGGCTTCGCCACCCGCTTCAGGGTACCGACGCCGTAGACCTGCTCCCGGCCGGTGGCCGGCGTCTCGATGCAGCCGAGCCAGCGGTTGAGGCCCATCCGGCCTACGCATTCCTGGTTGCACGACAGGCACAGACGGATGTCGTCGGCCCGGTTCTCCCGCGCCTTGCGGCTGAACTCCGGATCGGCGATCTGCGCCCGGACGACGCCGACCAGATCCGCGTGTCCTTCCGAGAGGATGCGCTCGGCCTGGATCGGGTCCTTGACGCGGCCCACCCCGATCACCGGCAGCTGCACCGCCTTGCGGATCGCCGAAGGGATGAACATCGCGTAATTGGGTGGGATCCGCATCGACGCTTCGATCATGTAAAGCGTCTGGGTCGCGGTACCGATGCTGGTGTTTATGCTGATCGATCAGCCGGTCGCGCTCCAGCATGGCCGCCAGAGTGCCCGCGGTCTCGTCGATGGTGATGCCGTCCTGGATCAACTCGTCGCCGCACAGCCGAACGCTCAGCACGTAGTCGCGGCCGACCGCGAGGCGGATGGCGCCGATGATCTCGCGCAGCAGCCGGGCGCGGTTCTCCAGGCTGCCGCCGTATTCGTCGGTACGCTTGTTGGTGCTGCGCGACAGGAATTGCCGGACAATCGAGGAGTGCGAGCACTGCAGTTCGACGCCGTCGAAGCCGCCGCGCTTGGTGTAGCTCGCGACCGTGGCATAACCTTCGACGATCTGCTGGATGTCGTCAGTTCCCACCGCTTTCGGGACTTCGCGGAACAGCGGATCGGCGATTGCCGACGGTGCCCAGGCGGGCAGGCGGGTAAACATGCCGCTGCTCTGCCCGCCGTTGTGGTTGATCTGCGCCAGGATCGGCACCCCCTCGGCGTGCACCATCTCGGTCATCCGTCGGTAGCCCGGGATCACCGCCGGATTGAACGCGTGGATCAGCTTCTCGTACGGGTGGTCGGTGGGGTGGACCGAATGCTCCTCGGTGATGATCAGCCCGACACCGCCGCGGGCCCGCTCCCGGTAGTAGTAGCCGTGACGATCGCTCGGCATGTAGTCTTCGGCGTAGTTGGTGAGGTGGGCAGAAAACACGATCCTGTTCTGGACGGTGATGCTGCCCAGCTTCAGCGGCGTGAACAAGAGTCGCGAGGGACTGCTCATCTCAAACCTCCCGTCCGGCGCGATAGCCCTCGAGGATCGCCTGGCTCATGTAACGGGGCGCGACACAGTCACCGGCGCGGAAGACGCGCTGGCCCGCCTGTTTGAGAGCGAGATAGAGGTCCTCGTCGGGGACTTCGTGGACAACGGGAACCACGAGATCGACGTCGTCGATCCGGATCGGCCGCCGATCGAAGAAGTCCACCCCCTCGACCGTCCGCCCCGCCACCTTCTGCACCGTCACCTGCGGCCGGAAGACGATCCCCTTGGCTGCGGCGCGCTGGTTCCACGGCGTCAGTTCCAAAGACGCGGTCAGCCGCTGGCCGACGAACATGTCCCGGGTCACCACCTCCACCCGCCAGCCATTCTCGGCCAGCCGCTCGACGACGCTCATCCCCACCTGATCGCCGATCGTGTCCAGCACCACGACCCGGCCGGGGTTGGCGGGCACTTCGTCGCCCATGACCTGGCGGGGATCGAGGACCGGCATGCCGTTCTCGAAGACGACCCGGGGGACGGGGCCGGGCTTCCCGCCGACGGTGACGATCACCGCATCCGGTTCCTGGTTCCGCACATGCTCCGGCGTCACATGCACCCCCGTCCGGATGGCGACGTTGAGCTTGCGCACTTGCGCCTCCAGCCAGTCGACCGCCAGCGCCAGGCGTTCCCGCCCCGGCGCACGGGCCGCCAGCCGCAGCGCGCCGCCCAGCCGGTCGCTCTGCTCGTAGATCGTCACCTCGTGACCGCGAAGCGCTGCGACCCGCGCCGCCTCCAGGCCGGCCGGACCGGCGCCGACCACCATCACCCGGTAGTGCACCGGCGCCCGGGTCAGCGGTGCGAACTCCACCGTCCCCTCGTAGCCGGCGGCGGGATTGTTGACGCAGCTCAGCCGCGGGTTCTGCACCAGACCGATGACATTGTCCTGATTGGACAGGGTGCAGGGACGCACGACTTCGGTATTGCCGTCGCGTACCTTGACCGGAAGATCCGGATCGGCAATCAGCGCCCGCGTCATTTCGACCGCGTCCGCCTGGCCCTGCAGCACCAGGCCCGCGGCCATTTCGGGATCGACGATGCTGCCTTGCGCGAACACCGGAATCGGGACGGCCGCCTTGATCATCCCCGCCAGATGCGCGGCGAAGCCGGGCGACGCATACAGGCCCGGCCGGGTAAGATGTCCGCTGTAGATGCTGCCGCTGGTGACGCTGACGAAATCGATCGTGCCATCGGCGGCGAGCAGGCCGGCGATCTCCGCTGCATCCTCCGGCTTGATGCCGGCCCACGGCGCGTACTCGTCGCCCGTGAGGCGCAGGCCCACGATGCGGTCGTTCCCGACCTCGCTCCGCACCCCTGTAGTATCTCGCGCAGGAAGCGCAGGCGGCCGGTGAGGCTGCCGCCGTAGTCGTCGGTGCGCTGGTTGGTCAGGGGAGAGAGGAACTGGCGGATCAGGCTGTCCTGGCCGGCGTTGATCTCGACCCCGTCGAGATCGCCGGCCACCGCGTGGCGCGCCGCCAGGACGAAGCCCTCGACGACGGCGGCGATGTCTTCGGCTTCCATCTCCTTCGGCATTTCCCGGCTGTTGACCTCGGGCACCGGCGACGGCGCCCACAGCGGCGCCTGCGAGTAGTGGCTGCTGCCCTGCATGCCGCTGTGGGTCAGATGCGCAAGCACGAGTGCGCGATGGCGGTGGACCGCGTCGGCCATCAGCCGGTAGCCATCGACGACCTTCGCGTCGTAGCCGATGACGGCGTACTCGTACGGCCAGTCCGAAGGATGGACGACGCTGCCCTCGAGGACGATGGTGCCGACGCCGCCGGCGGCGCGTGCGCCGTAGTAGGCCGCATGGCGTTTCTCGAAGCGGTGGTGAGTGGCGAAGTTCGTCTGGTGCGCGGCGAAGACAAAGCGATTCGTCGCCGACCGGCTCCCCAGGGACAGGGGAGCGAAGAGACAGCCGAAATCGTCCTGTCGCTGCTTGATCATCGTCTCTTGGTCCTGCACGCCGGGCGTGCCGGCGATCCCTTTGTTGGCGTCCGTTTCTTCGTTCCGCCGCCGCGGACAGGCGATTGAGCCTGTCTGTTGTTCTCAGCGGCAGCGGTTGTGGTACCGCTCCTTTAAGGCCGCATCGGTGCGAACGCGCTCGCGGCCGCGGCCGGCATCGCCGCGGCCGGCGTGACCTCGTCGGCGTTTTCGAACACGCAGTCGGGGTCCGGGGCGTCGACCGACCGGCCGGTGAAATGCTTCACCGCCATGCAGCCGCCATGGCAGCTGCTGTAGGCGTTGCACGACTGGCAGCTGCCGCCCACCTGCCACTCCCGCAGATGCGCGAACAGCGGCGATGTGCGCCAGACGCCGGCGAAGCCGCCGTCCTGTCGGACGTTGCCGCCGGAGAATTCCGGAGCCAGCATGAACGGGCACGCGTAGACCTCGCCCACCGGATCGACGCAGCAGACGATGCGCCCGGCGCCGCACATGTTCAGGCCGTCCATCGGCTGGCCGTAGGCCGAGAGATGGAAGAACGAATCGCCGGTGAGCACGTCCGGATGCTTCAGCAGCCAATCGTAGAGGCCGCGGTTCTGCGCGTGCGTCGGGCGCAGCGCGTCCCAGACGTTGACGCCGCGGCCGGACGGGCGCAGCCGCGTGAGCCGCAGTTCCGCGCCGTAGTGGCCGGCCAGCGCGTAGAGATCGTCGATCTCCGGGTAGTTGTGGCGGGTAATGGTGGCGTTGATCTTGAAGCCGAAGCCGTGCCTGGCGAGCAGGTCCATGGCGTGGCGGGCGCGTTCATAAGAACCTTTGCCGCGCACTGGATCGTTGGTTTCGGGCGTCGCGCCGTCGACGCTGATCTGCACGTCCAGGTAGTCCCGCGAGGCGATCCAGGCGGCGGCCGCGTCATCGATCAACGTGCCGTTGGTGCTGAATTTGACGCCGATGCCGCAATCGAGCGCATAGTCCATCAATTCGAAGAAATCCGGCCGGCTCATCGGCTCGCCGCCGCCGACGTTGATGTAGAACACCTTCATCTCCGCCCATTCGTCCATCAGGCGTTTGGCTTCGGCGGTGGTCAGTTCGTCGCGGCGGCGCTTGCCGGAAGACGAGAGGCAATGAACGCACTGCAGATTGCAGCCGTAGGTGATTTCCCAGGTCAGGCAGATCGGTGCGTCGAGACCTTTGCGGAAAAACCTCGTAACTCATTCGATTTCCTCCCATTGGTCCTTGCCGGTTGTTTGATTGGTCCGGTCGATCACGAGCCAGCCGCCGTGATGTTCGAAGTATCGGGGGGGCCGGTTCGCGCACCGTGCCAGCGCGAGCAGGCTTTCGCGATCGAAGACCTGGCGGTGGCCGAACCGCCGATCGGGTGTCGCCTCGAACGGAACGGCTACGATCAGCCGCCGCGCGGTCAGCGCCCACAGGGTGTCCATCGCTCGCACGGTTTCGTCCGCCGTCAGGTGCTCCAGCAGATGGATGGCGGTGACCACGTCGAAGCCGGCGCCGTCCGGGTCGAGTTCGCGGATGGCACGCCCGTCCAGGATGTCGGCGCGGACGAAGGCGACGCCGGGCACGCGGTGCTGCCGGCGGTAGTCGCAGGCGAGCGCCACCAACGCGGGGTTGAGATCGCAGCCGGCGATCCGTCGCGGTGTGCCGGCCTCACCGTTGCCGCCACCGGCGAGGTAGAGTGGCAGGAAGCCGAAGCACGTCGCCACGTCGAGAATGCTGTCGGCCGCTACCTCGGAGACGAGTTCAGCCACCCGGGCGTAGATGGCACGGAACGTGGCGACGAAATCGTTGCCGTTCGGATCGTTCAGGGTGGTTGCCGGGTTCGGTGCCGGTCCCCGCAGTGCCGCCAGCGTGTTGTCGTAGAACCTGTGCCACGCCCTGCGCTCGTTGCCGTCCATCGAGCGGACGATCGCACCGACGTAGCGCTCGAAGGTCTCCTGTTCGCTGTACGCGTAGCCGCTCGGCGGCATGGAGGAGGTCGGCCGCACGCGGCCGAGCAGCGGGAGCAGCTCGTCCGCCACGTAGGCGCCGACGTTGTTGTCGATCTGCTCGGGCGTGAAGTCGTGGACGACCAGGATATCTTCCGGATCGGCATCGGCCCGAGCGGCGGCGAGGCCGTACACGGTGAAATGGTCGCTGCGGCCGAGCGGCGCCGTGCCCTCGTCCAGGCCGCCGATCAGCATTCGATGCCGCCGACTCGATAGGATGAGCGGGCTCATGGGAATACCACCTGCTGCCTCGGTCATGAGTGGCCCCCCGCCGCGGGACGGCGGATCAGTTCCTCGGCGGCCACCCCCAGTTGTTTGAGGTTGCGGACGACCTCGGCGCGATGACACACCGGCGCGTACAGCGGCATGTCCGAACTGCCGAGACCCCAGCTGCCGCGTGGCTCGGGCGACAGCCAGACCAACTGCTTGCACCGCCTCCGGATCTCTTCCAGCGCCCGGACGTTCGGCGGATTGCGGTTGCCGCGGCCGTCGCCGAGCACGATCACCGTGGTCTCGGCGGTCACCACCGAGAGATGCCTCTGGCAGAAGAGTCCGAGCGCGCGACCGTAGTTGCTATCGGCATCACAATCGATCAGCTCGCCTTCGAAGACGGCGGCGATCGCCTCGTCGATGCTCCGTTGCTCGAAGTATTGGCTGGCATCGGCCAGATCGCTGACGAAGACGTAACTGCGCACCTGCTCGAACAGCGACTGCAGGCTGTAGACGAGATGCAGCATGAATCGCGCGGTGTTGCGCACCGACAGGCTGACGTCGCAGATGACGATGATGCGCGGCCGTTCCTTGCGCTGGCTGGTCAGCACCGGATTGAAGGGAATGCCATCGTAGACCATGCTGTTGCGCAGCGTCCGGGCGACATGGATGCGGCCGCGGTGGCTGACGTAACGCCGGTAGGATCGGCCGCCGCGCATCCGCCGGCCGAGGCGTCGGACGATCTCGTCCATCTCGCGTCGTTCGGTTTCGCTGAACCGGTACCGATAGGCCGAACGGACCGGTTCCTGGTGCGGATCCCGACCGCGTTGCAGCGCCATCTCCCGCTCGATGTACCGCTTCAGCAATTCCGGCAAGTTGGCGATGATGCCGTCGATCCGGCTGGCGAGCCGGTCGAGCAACGCCTCGTCCACCTCCAGATCCCGCAGATCATCGAGCAGGGCTTCGGCGGCGTTGACGATCAGATCGTCGTCCAGCCGGAAAGACCCCTCGGCGAAGTTCAGGTCGCCCGGCACCGCGATATTCCTGACCCGGCGCACCCGGATCTGATGAGTGACGCGCTTCATCACCTGGTCGAGCAGGCCCTTGTTGCGGTTGAGGATCAGCCCCTGGCTCAGCGCCGAGAGGCTGAGCTGATTGGGACTCTGGTGCGGATTGAATCGCGTGACCATCCGCTCGGGATCGAAATAGTCGCGGATCGGAACCGGCTCACCGTGCGCGTGCTCGCCGTCGGTGGCCTGGACCCCGCGGTCGTCCGCATCGAAGACGATGCGCTCCGGTTCGTCCGAATCACCGTCGTGGTGATGGTCGTGCCCGTGCCCGTTCGGCGGCCGGCGTCCGGTCGCGGGCAGGCGGAAGAACGCTTCGAACAGCTCGTCGAACAGCGCGATATCGTGCCCGTCCTTGATCAGCGTGCTGCGCAGCACCGCCTGCACCGTGCCGCGGTCCGCCAGACCGACGCACGTCAGCGCCTGCATGGCGTCGATCGATTCTGACGGTGAGATGCGCACGCCGTTGCGTTTGAGCAGAAAAACGAAGCGGTTGATGGACACGTCCATCAGACCTCTCCGGTCTTGCCGTCGGTCCGTCCCCGGTAGGTGCTGAAGTAGCGTGCCGTGTGCTCGAGCTTGCGTTCCTGCATGTCCTGCAGGTTCGGCTCCGCCGGCCGCAGCGGCGGGCGCAGGGAATGTTCTTGCCCGCGATGGGAATGATCGTGGTGACCGGCCCCGTGATGATGATGACCCGCGCCGTGGTGATGGTCATGATCATGAGGATCATGGTCGTGCTCACGACCGCCGGACAAGAGCCACGTCACGTGCTCGCTCACCTGCTGCGTATCCCGGTCGTACTTGACCAGGAGTTGTAGCGTCTCTTCCACTAGCTCGCGCGTGAGACACTCGGCGTTGAGCAGCACCAGTGCCTGCGCCCAGTCGAGGGTCTCGCTGATGCTGGGCGCCTTGCGCAGATCGAGGCTGCGCATGCGGTGGATCACGTCCACCACCTCGGCGGCGAGCGTTTCGCTGATTCCCGGCACTTTCAGCCGGACGATCTCCAGCTCTCGCCGCTCGTCCGGATAGCCGATCGACAGATGGAGGCAGCGGCGCTTCAGCGCGTCGCCGAGATCGCGGGTGTTGTTGCTGGTGATGATTACGTAAGGAGGTGACTTGGCCCGGATCGTGCCGATCTCCGGCACGGTGACCTGGTAGTCGCTTAGCACCTCCAGTAGAAAAGCTTCGAACTGCTCTTCGGCGCGGTCGATCTCGTCGATCAGCAGGACAACCGGCTCGTCCGAACTGATCGCCTGCAGGATCGGCCGCCGGACAATGAAATGCTCGGAGAAGAACACGTCCTCCTGCTGGCGGAGCCGTTCCACTGCATCGCGCAGATCATCGATCCCGGCGAAATATGTGCTGATCTTGTCGCGCAGGATCTGGGTATAGAGAAGCTGCTTGCCGTATTCCCACTCGTAAAGCGCCCGCGTCTCATCCAGCCCGCCGTAGCATTGCAGGCGGATCAGCCGGCGATCCAACGCGCGGGCGACTACCTTGGCCAGTTCCGTCTTGCCGACGCCAGCCGGTCCCTCGATCAGGATCGGCTTGCACATCTTCAGCGCGAGGAACGCGACGGTCGCGAGCTTGCGGTCACAGATGTAATGCTGCCCGGCCAGATCCCCAATCGTCTGATCGATCGTATCGAACATTCGGGACTTGGTGTATTCGGGGGTCGAGCAGAAATTCGCCGGAACGCCCACGTCCTTGCTCAACCGGATGGCGGCCTCAAGTGCGCGCTCGGCCGCCGTCACGTCGGTCAGACCGTCCACGTTCTCGCCCATCGCCCGGGCGATGTCGCGGAACCGCTTGTAGTTCGTCGGCATATTGTATTCCCACACACGGGTCAGCGCGATGGCATTGTTCAGGCCGTGGTGCGTATCATAGTAGGCGCTCACGGCGTGCGACATGGCGTGGATGATGCCGAGGCCGCCACTGTTGAACGACTGCGCCGCCATATACGAGGCGTACATCATATTGTAGCGCGCCTCGTAGTTCAGCGGCTCGAAGACGGTGCGCCGGAGATTCTGCGCCGTCACCTCGATGACCTTGAGCGCACTGCCGAGGCTGGGCAGGAAGTCGATGCGCGAGACGTAAGGCTCGGACGCGTGCGCCAGCACATCGAACCCGCAGAACGCCGTCAGGTCCTGCGGCATCGAGAAGAACAGCACGGGATCGTTGATGCCCAGGGTGACGGGACGGTTGTCGTCGAAGCCGAGCCACTTGTAGGGCGCCTTCTCCGACGTGGTATCGGTGATGACGAAGGCCCAGCTGGTCTCGGAGCCGGTGCCGGCGGTGGTGTTGACGGCGATGTGCGGCGGGTTGTTGGGATTCTCCGACTTGTTGAAGCCGTCGAACTCGTTGATGTTGCGGCCGTCGTGAGCGACGACGATCCGTGCGCCCTTGACAGCGTCCGTCACGCTGCCGCCGCCGACCGAAATGAAGCTGTCGCACTTCTCCTTCACGCAGAGATCCGCCATCTCCATGCAGTTGTAGTCTTTGGGATTGGACTCGATCTTGTCGTATAGAACGACGTCGATACCCTGATACTTCACCTTGCCGGCGACATCCTCGACGATGCCGGTGCCGCGCAGGCCGGACGTTGCGAGCAAAGAGCGCTTGAAGCCCAGTTTCTTCGCTTCCACCCCGACCATTTCGTAAGCGCCGGGGCCCAGGATCCCCCGGGGCATGCGGTGAAATTCCTTGATCGGGAATTGCCAGAGCTTTTCGACCTGCATAACGTTCGCCCTCCTCGGTTTCTTCGCGCATTCTCGAAATCCACGGCGGATTTCAAATCGGAAGTTGTTCTGTTTCGGCCTTTGCGGCCGTTCGGACCGAGCGCATGATGTCACGGGTGTTGGTTGGTGATCCGCTCGACTTTGGTCGTTCGACCTCCGTCGGGGGTGGTCGACTCGGGTACCCTTCGCGCGGCGGGTTTCCGAGTGGAAGATGGCTTCGGGCCGGCCGAGAGCCGCCCTTCGCCCCCGTGCCGGCGGGCGCCCGGGAAGAACGGCCGACGCACTGATGGATCACGGCATCGCCGTCCTTGCGATCGACCGGACACAACTCGACCGCTTCCGCGACCGCTTCCCGCCCGCCTGCGCCGAGGACGACCACCGGGACGCCCAGGTCACGGCCTCCGTCCTGCGCCACGAGAGGCCCTCTGACGTCGACGCATCCGCGACGAGCGGCCCGACCGGCGCTGTCGGGAAATGCAGAAACTCGTACGGGCACGGCCGACTGAACGAGTAGCCGGCCGTACTCCGAGCCTCCAGTTCAAGGATTTTTCAGTTCCCGCGCGGCGATCAACGCTTGGGTTCGGCTGAAAACGTGAAGCTTGCGGAGGATCCCGGTGACATGCGCCTTTACCGTTGATACCTTGATGCCGAGGTCGAAGCGATCTCTTTGTTGGATTTACCTTTGGCGACCAGCCCGAATCCCTTCAGTTGGCGCGGCGTCAACGTCGCTACTCGGTCGTGCAGATTTCCCGGTGGATCGTGGCCGCTGAGAGAGCCGGTAATCGCCTCGTTCGGCAAGAACAGCTCTCCATTCAACACGCGGCGCACCGCGGCGCTGATTTCGCTCGCCGAAAACGACTTCGGAATGAAGCCGCTGGCACCATAGCTGATGGAGTTGCGGACGATCGGGCGCGCGGTCGCGGCCGAGACGACGACGATCGGTACGTCGGACGCGGCATTGCGCAGCTCGGCGATAGCGGAGAAGCCGACCGATCCTGGCAGCCGCAGTTCGAGGAGAATGATGTCCAGCGCCAAGCGGGTATCACCCCAGGCGCCCGAGGGTCCGCCGGCGGCGGCGAGTTGACGCGCCTGTTCGAGTGTGCTCGCTTCGTATATCCGATGGTCGGCGTCCATGCTCCTGATCACTTCGCAAAGGGCTTCGCGGAACAGGGGATGACCGTCGGCAATCATCACCGTCATCATCGGCTAATTGCCTCCCGCGGCGATGTGGCACCTTTCTGGCATATTCGCCCGCAATCGGAAACAATACGGCGCCGACGCGGGCCGATCTTGTTGCTGGTCTGGTCGCAGGTCACAAACCGGCTTCCGCCGGCGAGTTGGGGGAATCGTTACGGGCAGCAAGATACTCCCTCCGCACCTATGCTGATATTAGCGAAATGTCGAGGGAGTGGGCTCTGAACCCAGATTGGTTGTTCGATGCCGGTTGTCGTTCAGCCGCACCCGGTTTCTGTGGACACCACATTGTCGGATCAGGAACCGCGAGGAGCAGAAGGATGGACAAAGCGATCGAGACGGATGTGGCTGTTGGGGCTGTGGTCAGCGAGGGCGAGCGGCGCTCGTCCACGAAGTCCACAGCCCGGGACGAGGGGGCCAGTCACCGCATTGGCGCCCGGTCAGCGGTGGAGCCTTTCCCGCGAGCGCGACGTGGTGCTGCGGCTGATGCAGGGCGAGTCGGTAGAAGGCTTGTCGCGGCGGCTCGGCCTGCCGGTCTACAAGCTGGAGGAGTGGCGGCGACGCGGGCTCGCCGGGATCGACGCGGGACTGCGCGAGCGTGACTTTGATCCGCAGGAGCGCGAACTCGCCGAGGCGCATCGCGGCATCGGCGCGTTGAGCACGGAGAACGAGCTGTTGCGCGCGCGGCTGGAGAAGCGCGGCCCTTCGGTCCGCAGAAGGTCGCGCTGATGGTCACGCGACGTCGCCTTCGACCGGCTGGACCTACGGCGTGCGCCGGGTCTGTGCGATCTGGGGCGTGGCACGATCCTCGTTCTAGGACGCCCGGCGCCAGGAGGGACGGCCGCCGCGCATAACAAGAGAGCGGGCGCTCGCGCGCCCGAGAGTTCGGGAAGGGCATTCAGGCAGGTAACGCGGAAAATGGGTATCCCCTTCACTGACCTTTTGGGAGATGGTAGCGTGAGCGGATGGACGGCACCAACCATCCGGTCCGTGGGGTCGATTACCCACGGACGTTCCAGGAGATGGACGCGTGGTTCCGCAGCGACGCGGGATGCCGTGAGTATATCCGGCGGCTGCGTTGGCCGGATGGTTTTGCCTGCCCTCACTGCGGCGTGGTCGGGGAGCCGTGGACGATGTCGGATGGGCTGCTGCGGTGCCGGAGTTGTCGTGGGCGCACATCGCTGACGGCCGGCACGGTGTTTCAGGACACGCGCAAGCCGTTGCGGATGTGGTTCCTGGCGATGTGGTTCGTCACCAGTCAGAAGAACGGCGTCAGCGCCCTGGGCCTGCAGCGGGTGCTCGGGCTCGGCAGCTACGAGACGGCCTGGACCTGGCTCCACAAGCTGCGTCGGGCGATGGTCCGGCCTGGCCGCGATTGCCTCGCCGGCGCCATCGAGGTCGATGAAACCTACGTCGGTGGCCCGGAAGAGGGCAAACGGGGCCGGCAAACCGAGACCAAGGCTATTGTTGCGGTGGCGGCCGAGAAGAGTGGTCGCGGCATCGGCCGCATCCGCCTGCGACGGGTCAAGGACGTGTCCGCGGACAGCCTGCTCCCCTTCGTCCAGGGCGCCGTGGTGCCTGGGGTCGGTGGTCCACACCGATGGATGGAGCGGCTATTCCGAGCTGGCGGCGGCCGGCTACCAGCATCAGGTCACCGTCATCAGCGGCGGTCGCGATCCGGCTCACGAGGTCATGCCGCGCGTTCACAACGTCGCCTCCCTCCTCAAGCGATGGCTGATGGGAACCCATCAGGGCGGCATCCAGCACCAGCAGCTCGACTACTACCTCGACGAATTCACCTTCCGATTCAACCGCCGCCGATCACAAGCCCGCGGGTTGCTCTTCCACAGACTCGCCCAACAAGCGGTCGCTGTCGGACCGGCGCCATATCACACGATCATCGGCGCTGCTCATACGGACAAGGCCAGATAGGTCAGTGAAGGGGATACCCATTACGCGGAAAACAGTCGACACCCTCAGGGCAGAAAATGTACTCATCCTTTTGAACCAAGGGGTTGTAAACCCTACAGCGTGCCCACGGCACACGCCACGGTGGGGCGAGGCCGGTGATGTCGCTCCTCATGCTCTACGCTGCAGCGGCGCGGCCGGGGCGGGCCGCCGCCGAGGTCTCTGTCTTGCGGAAGACCGCCGGCGCGGGCGCGGGCGAAGATCTCGCTCAGCGTGCCGCCGATGCCCTCGATGTGCCGGAGCATGGCGTCCCGGTCGAACCTCCCCCGTCGTTCGTACCAGACATCGATGATCCCACCGGCATTGATGACATAGTCGGGAGCGTAGAGGATGCCGCGTTCCATCAGGGCGGTGCCGTGACGGGCTTCCGAGAGCTGATTGTTGGCGGCGCCGGCGACGACGCGGGCTCGAAGGTGCGGGATCGTCACGTCGTTCAGAATTGCGCCCATGGCGCATGGCGCGAAGACGTCGACGTCGACGTCGAGGCCGTAGATCTCGTCGGGCGCGACGGCGGTGGCGCCGAAGGCATCGACGGCCCGGGCGAGTTGGTCGCGGTAGATGTCGGTCACCCAGAGCTCGGCGCTGGCCTGATGAAGCAGCCGGGCAAGCTGGTAGCCGATGCTGCCGATGCCCTGGATGGCGATGCGCAAGCCGCCCAGATCGTCCCGGCCGAACCTGTGCCGGACGGCGGCACGCATGCCGACGAAGGTGCCGAAGGCGGTTGCCGGCGACGGATCGCCGTTGCGGATGCTGCCGTCCGCCGCTTGCCGGTCGAGAATACCGGCTACGTACCCGGTTTACTCGGCCATCAGGGACGCGTTACCAGAGCCTGCCGCCGACGAAAAAGTTGTTCATGCGGCTGAAGGCGCTGATCCGGTCGGCGACCAACAAGACTGCCTTCGTCGCGGCACTGGTGGCCACCCGCAGACGCGCCGCGGACGCTAAGCCCTGGACGGTCAAGTCCGTCAACGAGGTGCTGGACGAGCTGCGGAAAGAGGGGCTGCTCGACGACGTCTTCACCTGCCCCAAGGAACTGCTTCACCCGGTGGCGGCCGATGCGGCCAGCGATCCCGACGCGGCGTGCCTGATTGCCGCCGTCCGCTCGACGTTCCCGGACGTTTCTCCGCGCGCGTACGGTTACAACTGGCCTGCAGACCGACGAGGACGCCGCGCGCCGCCTGCGGCTCGCCATCTATGGCAATGACGAGGCGGAGTATCGGCGCCGGCTCGACCTCTACGCCAGGGACTGCGGGCCCGCCGCAGGAGCGCATCTGCTGGAAACCTGGTTTCTGCGGACCCCGATCGAGCTCGACTGGCTGATCAGCCGGGTCGCGCCGATCCAGCACGGCATCTTTGCAGTCAAGCTGGCGGGGATGCTGACCACCGGCACGTCCGAGCCCGACTTCGCCCTGTTGCTCAACCACTACCGCGAGCGGCGGAACGATCCCGCCCACGCCGCCATCGATCGGAACCTGCTCGACCTCGATGTTCTGACCGGCAGGCTGGTCTGCGTCCGCAAAAGGATCGCCGACGGCGGCGAACTGGCCGATCATGAGCGTCGGGCGCTCCTCGGTACGCTGGAGTTCCTCGCCGGCCGCAACGCCGAGGCGATCGAACACTACCGCGAGGCACTGAAGCTTTATCGCCAGCACGTGCACAAGCGGAAGGGTGTTCCTCGGTGGCAGCCACGGCCTGTTTTTCCTTATGGCGCTGCTGCGCGCGGGCGATGTCGCCCTGCACGCCGAGATCCAGGCCGCGCTCGATGCTGCGTCGCGTGAGGATACGCCCTTCATTGGCGGCCTCGCCGCCATTCAGGGGCTGCTGTGGCTGGTGCAGGGTCAGGACGCCAAGGCGCGCGAACTTCTCCGAAGGCTGCGCGCCGCCATGCCGGTCGAGCCGGTCTCTGCCGCTTGCGTCGCGCTGGCCGAGTATCTGATCGACGCCACGAACGCGCGCAAGCACGTGCCCGATACCGTCGAGCGCTTCGAGCGGATCGAGACGGATCTGCCGCTGGTCGCCCGCATCTACGCCGAGGTGTTGGCAGGCCTCGCCGCCGATCCGACCCATTACCTGGCGTTTGTGCGCGCGGCGGGCGACGACGGTGCAGTTGTCGCGTTCGCCGGCATCGTCGAGGTTCGCCTGCCGTGGGAGCGGTCACTCGACAGCCTGGCGGCCTTCCTGCAGGGAAGCGGGTCGCGCCCGGCGGCGCAGCCAGCGGCGCGCAAGGCGAAGCGGCTGGCCTGGTTCGTCGACCCGGAAACCTGTTCGCTCGACGTGCTGGAGCAGTCGGCGAAGGGCCGGGACGGCTGGAGCGACGGCCGCGCCGTCGCGATGAAGCGGCTGTTCGAGCAGGACCCGCGGCTCTCCTACCTGAGCGATCACGATCGCCGCGTGCTGCGGACCATCCACAAGGAGACCTACGGGTGGCACGATGAAGAGCGTTACGAATTCGATCCCTACAAGACGCTGCTGGCGCTGGTCGGCCATCCGGTCGTGTTCGACAGCCGTCGGCGCCTGCAGGCGCTCGAGCTGGTGTCGTGCCCCGTCGAGCTGATCGTCAGCGAACGGGGCGGCGGCTTCGGGATCTCGCTGTCGCACCAATCAGATGCGCCGGCGGTCTTCCTCGAGGCCGAGACGCCGTCCCGCTTTCGCGTCGTCGACGTCTCGCCGCGGGTCCTGGCGGTTCAGGAGATCCTCGGCAAGGGCGGACTGAAGGTGCCGCGCGGCGCGAGAGCGGGTGGTGGCGCTGGTGCGCGCGCAGGACCCGGCGCTGCCGACCCGCGCCGAGATCGATGCGCTCGAGCTGCCGGCGTGCGACGGCTCGACCATGCCCGTGATCCGGCTCAGGCCGCTCGGTCCGGGCCTGGAGCAGGGCCTCGATGTCGCGTTGCTGGTGCGGCCGTTCGGCGATGCGGGGCCACCCTATCTCGCAGGCCAGGGGGGCCGGTCGGTTCTGGCGATGGTCAGCGGCCGCCGGCAGCGCGCCAACCGTGACCTCGATGGCGAACGCGCGGCGGCAACGGCGTTGATCACGGCCTGCCCGACGCTGCAACGGCTCGGTGGCGACGGCCACGAATGGCTGATCGACGAGCCCGAGTCCTGCCTGGACCTGCTGCTGGAGCTGCAGGCGTGCGGCCAGCCGGGCGGCATCGAGTGGCCCGAAGGCAAGCCGTTACGGGGGACCGGGCCGATCCCGACCGGGCGGCTGTCGCTGAAGCTGAGCCGGGCTCGCGACTGGTTCCACCTGACGGGCGCGGTCGCGATCGACGAGGACCTGATCCTCGACATGACGGATCTGCTGGAGCGCCTGGGCCGGACCCCCGGACGGTTCATCCCGCTCGATGACGGCCGCTTCATCACGCTGACCACGGCGTTCCGCAAGCAGCTCGAACGGCTGCGGACCGTCTCGGAGACCGATCGTGACGGCCGGCGGTTGTCGGCATTCGGCTCGGTCGCGGTGCAGGACCTGGTCGAGGACGCCGGCACGGTCGAGGCGGACCAGCACTGGCGGGCGCTGGCCACGCGCATCCGGGCGGCGGGCGAGCACACGCCGGTCGTGCCGTCGACGCTGCAGGCGGAACTACGCGACTATCAGGTCGATGGCTTCGCCTGGCTGTCGCGGCTGGCGCATTGGGGCGCGGGCGCATGTCTGGCCGATGACATGGGGCTCGGCAAGACGGTACAGGCGATCGCGGCGATGCTGGAGCAGGCGGCAAAGGGTCCGTGCCTGGTGGTGGCGCCGACCTCCGTCTGCCACAACTGGGAGGCCGAGCTGGCGCGCTTCGCGCCGACGCTGCGGACGCACCGCTTCGCCGCCGGAGCCGACGACCGGGCAGACCTGGTTGCCGGCCTCGGCGCGATGGACGTGATGGTCACCAGCTACGGCCTGCTGCACCAGGAGGCCGACCGGCTGGCGGCGGTGTCCTGGCAGATGGTGGTTCTCGACGAAGCGCAGGCAATCAAGAACGCCGAGACCCGCCGGGCGCAGGCCAGCCAGCGGCTGCAGGCGGCGTTCAGGGTGGCGCTGACCGGCACGCCCATCGAGAACTACCTCGACGAGCTATGGAGCCTGTTCAACGTCGTCAACCCGGGCCTGCTCAGCTCGCGAGAGTCCTTCCAGCGTCGTTTCGTCACGCCGATCGAGCGCGATCGCGACAGCGCCGCGCGTGATGCGCTGCGCGCGCTGATCCGACCCTTCATCCTGCGACGGACGAAAAGCGCGGTTCTGACCGAGCTGCCGCCGCGCACTGAAGTGACGATCGAGGTCGACCTGGCCGAGGACGAGCGCGCCTTCTACGAGGCTTTGCGGCGGAAGGCGCTGGAGTCGCTCGAGGTGCTCGACCAGGCCGCACCCGGACAGCGCCGGATCCATATCCTCGCCGAGATCACGCGGTTGCGCCGGTCCTGCTGCCATCCCGGTCTGGTGGACCCGAACTCGGCGCTGCCGGGCGCGAAGCTCGGCGTTTTCCTGGGTCTGGTGCAGGAGTTGATCCGCAACCACCACAAGGCGCTGGTGTTCAGCCAGTTCGTCGGCCAGCTCGCTCGCGTGCGGGCGGCCCTCGACGCCCTCGCCATCCGCTACCAGTATCTGGATGGTGGTACGCCTTCGAAAGAGCGGGAACGCGGCGTGGCGGCGTTCCCGGCCGGCGAGGGCGCGGTGTTTCTGATCAGCCTGCGCGCCGGCGGGCTCGGATTGAACCTCACCGCGGCCGACTATGTGATCCACCTCGATCCCTGGTGGAACCCGGCCGTGGAGGACCAAGCCTCGGATCGGGCGCACCGAATCGGCCAGCAACGACCGGTCACCGTCTACCGGCTGATCGTCGAGAACAGCATCGAACAAAAGATCCTGCAGCTTCATCAGGACAAGCGCGACCTCGCGGCGGACATCCTCGAGGGCGCCGAGGTCAGCGGGCGGTTGAGCGAGGAAGCCCTGCTCGATCTGCTGCGGAGCTGATCGCCGCGGGCGATCCTTGGAGCCGACGGCTCCTGCAAGCAGGAATGCTTCGGGCTGGCGCCTCGGCCGTTTTCCAATCTGGCACGGGGCGTCGACGCGGCGCAGGCAGACGACATTTTGAATAGTGCATTGAAATCAAACAAGAAAAACGGAGACGGTTGCGTTCGGGCTCGCTTCCCTCCGCCAGTCTCCCCGCCCGGAAGCCTCTCCACGCCGATCCGCCAGGCGGAAAAACACGTTGTTTCAAAGGGGTTTGCCGCCGCAGCTGAGAACCACGCCGCCCGGTCGAAGCCCCCGGCGTTCTCTCTTAG
>JADJRE010000015.1 GCA_016712375.1 Rhodospirillales bacterium | reverse complement strand
CGGCGGAGACGAGCTGCGGCGCCGGCTTGCCCGGGATCAGGGCGGTGGTGATGACGATGTCCTGCTTCTTGACGTGGTCGGCGACGACCTGCGCCTGCTTGCGCTTGAAGTCCTCCGACATCTCCTTGGCATAGCCGCCGGAGGTTTCGGCGTCCTTCATCGACGCCTCGTCGACCATGATGAACTTGCCGCCCAGGCTCTCCACCTGCTCCTTGGTAGCCGGCCGCACGTCGGTGGCGGTGACCACCGCGCCCATCCGCTTCGCCGTGGCGATCGCTTGCAACCAGCGACGCCGACGCTGATGATGAACCCCTTCGCCGGCGGCACCGTACCGGCGGCGGTCGTCGCCATCCCGGCGGCGCCGGTGACGACTCGGCGGCGCCGTCGATCACCGCCTTGTAGCCCGCCAGGTTGTTTTGCGAGGACAGCACGTCCATCGACTGTGCCCGCGAGATACGCGGCATCAGTTCGAGGGCGAAAGCGGTGACATTCGCCTGCGCATACGCGTTGACCTCTTCGGCGTGCGTTAGCGCCTGCAGATAGGCGACCAATACGCACCTCGCTTCTTGCAACGCCGGTTCATTCGGCTTGCCGTCGAGGATCGACCGTTGAACCTTGAGGACGACGTCGGCGTCCTTCAATGCGACGCCGCGGCATCGTCGGCGATGCTCCTCCGGCTTCCTGGAACTCCGCGTCAGTCGTTGACGCTTTGTCGCCAGCGCCCTTTTTCGACGACGACTTCGCAGCCCAGGCCGACCAGCCGCTTGGCGACGTCGGGCGACGTCGCCGCACGGGTCTCTCCGGCCGTCCGCTCTTTGGGTACCGCTATCTTCGTCACCTCGGATTCCCCCGCGCTCGTTGGTTCATCGTTTTGCGCGGTTGGTTGCGGGTGGCGCGCGCTTTATGCCGGTTGCCGCCGCGCTCAGAGAGGCGGGCAGTCGGCGCTTTAGCACGGCACGCCGCTGAAAGCGAATCGCCGGACATCGGGCGACCCAGGACACCCACTCAGTCGGATTACTGTGCTTGTCGCCCAGCCGCCGACCGATCGCTTGGCGCCAGTAGACGGACCAAAGGCCGGCGTCGATGCTGATGGCGCTTCGGTAACCCCAGTTGCCCTGCTCCCGAGAGCGCAAGCTGCAACCTCTCTGTGGCGGTGGGCTATCAATTTTGCACCCGCGGCCTCCTCCCGCCGCTTGGCGCAACTGGATGGGAAAGGACTGTGCTGTTTGAGGGTGGCTTTACGTTCGCGAATTTCGTGGCCGATGCATTTGCGGTCTTCATCTTCATTCTGTGGTTATGGCTGTTCGTCACTGTCGCCGGTGACCTGTTCCGCCGCAAGGACGTGTCCGGATGGGGCAAGGTCCTCTGGGTGATCGCGTTGATCGTCGCGCCCTATATCGGCATCTTCGCCTACCTCATTACGCAGCACCGCGGCATGGCAGAGCGCAATGACGCGCGATCGCAGGCGATGCACGACAATCTACGCCAGATCGTCGGCTTCAGCGCCGCCGACGAGATCGAGAAGCTCGATCGGCTGAGGCGTAACCCCACGCTCGCTTCCGCGGAAGAAATACACCGCCTGCGAGCACGGGTGGTGCAGTAACCTTCAAAGCAGGGTTCCTGCATCCCGCTCCGCTCCATAACTTGCTAGACCGCCAGGCAGATCGAAATCTGCCCTTCGCTGGCCCTGCTCCGCGATCGGACCTCGGCGGGACGGCGGAAATCACTGCCCTCAACGCCACCCTGCACATGCTCTTGTATCGGGGACCGCTGGCACCGTTTTCCGCCCTCACACCGCCGGTACCAGCAGGTGGATAAGGCCGATGATCCAGGCGGTGGTGGCGACGATGGCGACCGCGAGCACCAGCTTCTTGATCCAGCAAGCGTCGCCCTATGGAGCCAAGCGGAACACGGGTTCGGCGGTCGCCAAGGGTTCCTGCTACGGACTGCCAGCACAAGCGGGCAGTCGTCGGCGCAGATGGCCTATGGTGGGTCGTCAAGCGTTACGCACGCCTATTGCGTCTTCGCATGGTCCGGGCAGCGGCTGCGGGTCAGCCCGCCCCAGCTCACTGTTCTTTTTGGAAACGCGCAGGCGGTGGACAGCCGCCCGATCGCCGAGATCCGAAACCAGGAGAACCGCGGTAGCTAGGCCGGATCAGCGCGAGGCCCGTGATCCTCGATCACGACCATTCGGCCGCGCGTCGACGGAAGGCCCACTCTCGGTCTGTCCTTCAGAGCTCGCGAGGTCGGAAAGTGCGGAGCCTTCGTTCGTCCGTTGGGCGCGGCGGACTCGCGCAACCTGCCAGAGGCCATAGCCCAAGGCGGCAAAGAGCGTGAACAGCGCAAGTACGTAAATGATTCCCATGTCAGTCATAGCAGCCCATTCCTCAGGGTCGTCCCGGGCTGCCGCGGGCAGAATGTGCCGCGCGATCTGAACCAGGATCGATCATCACCTGGGGCCGGCACCTCCAACCGATGGCGAGCAGTTCGAGCGGGAGGCGTCGTCCCGTTCCGCTAAGAACGCGCGCCATCCGGTAAGGCTTCCTCGGAAACCACGCTACGTGCGATTTTTTTTGCCGCCAGGCGAACTGGCCGTCGCCGCGGCAACGTCCAGAGTGAGCGTGAATGTGCATCGGGCATGACAGGCGTACCTCCGCCGCCTGACCCCTACCCTTCCACAAGCGGGGCCAGCAGACGGACGAGACCGATGATCCAGACGATGGTGGTGGCAACCGCCAGCGCGATCAGCAGCTTCTTGACCAGTCTACCCATAGCTTGACGGCGCTCGCCGCGCTTCTCCAGCGTCGGCGAACTCACAGCGTTGCCAGCCGGCGCAGCGCGCCGTCGAGCCGGCCTCGGGCAGCGAGTGCTTCGGCTCGGCGCTCGCGCTCCGTTTCCACCACCTCCGGCGGCGCCTTGGCGACGAACGCCTCGTTGCCGAGCTTCTTGTCTACCCTTGCCACCTCACCGTCCAGTCGGCCAATCTCCTTGTCGAGCCGAGCACGTTCGGCCGTGATGTCGATGACGTCGGCGATCGGCAGCAGCAGCGTTGCCCCCTCGATCGCGTCCTGCACGGCACCGCGCGGCTCCGGACCGGCCAGCGCTTCGGCGGAAGTCAGCCGCGCCAGCGCGGTGATCAGGTCCCGGTAGCGCCCGAGCCGGCCGAGGGCGGTAGCATCGGCGTCCTTCAGCAGCAGCGGGAGACGGGCGCCGGGCGGTACGTTGAGTTCGGAGCGGACCGTGCGCACCTGCTGTATCAGCCGGATCACCCAGTCGATCTCGGCGGCCGCCTCGGTTTGGATCAGGCCGGCATCGGGGCTCGGCCACGGGCCGTCGATCAGCAGCCGGCCACGCTGGTCCGGTCTGCTGGTACAGCTCCTCAGTGACGAACGGCATCACCGGGTGCAGCAGCGCGACGAGTTGGTCGAGCGCCCAGGCAGCGGTGGCACGCGTTTCCGCCTGCATCGCCGCATCATCGCCCATCAGTATCGGCTTCGCGAACTCCAGGTACCAATCGCAGAAGCCGTGCCAGGCGAAGTGGTAGAGCGTCTCGGCGTAGTCGTTGAAGCGGAAGGCGGCGAGCGCCGCGTCGGCGCGCGTCGCCGTCTCCGCCAGCTTGCCGACCAGCCAGCGGTTTACTGTCTGCCGGCACGAGGCGGGATCGAAGCCCCGCACCGGGTCCGCCCCGTTCATCTGGCAGAAGCGTGCCGCGTTCCACAGCTTGGTCGCAAAGTTGCGGTAGCCCGCCACCCGCCCCTCGGCAAGCTTGACGTCGCGCCCTGCACGGCGAGCGCCGTCAGCGTGAAGCGCAGAGCGTCGGCACCGTAGCTGTCGATAAGCTTCAGCGGATCGATGACGTTGCCCTTCGACTTCGACATCTTCTGGCCCTTCTCGTCGCGGACCAGCGCGTGCACGTAGACCGTGCGGAAGGGCACGTCGCCCATGAAGTGCAAGCCCATCATCATCATCCGGGCGACCCAGAAGAAGATGATGTCGAAGCCGGTGACCAGCACATCGGTGGGATAAAAGCGCGTCAGCTCGGGCGTCTCCTCCGGCCAGCCGAGCGTCGAGAACGGCCACAGCGCCGAGGAGAACCAGGTGTCCAGCACGTCTTCGTCGCGCTTCAGCGCCGCCGGATGGCCATAGTGCCGCGTTGCCGCCGCCAGCGCCTCGTCCTCGGTGAGTTCGACGAAGATCTTCCCGTCCGGCCCGTGCCACGCCGGGATCTGGTGGCCCCACCAGATCTGGCGGGAGATGCACCACGGCTGGATATTCCGCATCCATTCGAAGTAGGTCTTCGACCACTGCTCCGGAACAAATTGCACCCGCCCCTCCTCGACGGCGCGGATCGCGGGCTCTGCCAGGGTCTTGGCGTCGACGAACCATTGGTCCATCAGCCACGGCTCGACGACGACGCCGGAGCGATCGCCGTAAGGCATCATCAGCGTGTGGTCTTCGATGCCTTGCAGCAAGCCGAGACCTTCCAGTTCGGCGACGACGGCATCGCGCGCCTCGTAGCGGTCGAGGCCGTGGAAGCGCTCCGGCACCTCTGGACACGCCTTTATCGCGGCATTTTCGTCCAGCACGTTGATCATCGGCAGGCCTTGGCGGCGGCCGACCTCGAAGTCGTTGAAGTCGTGCGCCGGGGTGATCTTCACCGCGCCCGTACCTTTTTCCGGATCGGCGTGTTCGTCGGCGACGATCGGGATCGGCCGGTCGGCGATCGGCAGCAGGCAGCGTTTGCCGACCAGGCCCGCATAACGCGGATCGTCCGGGTGAACGGCGACGGCGGTGTCGCCCAGCATCGTCTCAGGCCGCGTGGTGGCGACGCAGAGGAAGCGGCCGGGCTGGCCCTCGACCGGGTAGCGTATCGTCCACAGCTTGCCCTTCACCTCGCGCGCCTCGACCTCCAGATCGGAGATCGCCGTGTGCAGAAGCGGATCCCAGTTGACCAGCCGCTTGTCGCGATAGATCAGGCCTTGGCGGTAAAGATCGACGAACACCTTACGGACCGCCGCCGACAAGCCCTCATCCATCGTGAAGCGCTCGCGCGACCAGTCGCACGACGCGCCCAGCCGGTGCAGCTGGCCGATGATCGTTCCGCCGGACTCGGCTTTCCACTGCCAGACGCGCTCGATGAAGCGCTCGCGCCCCAGGTCATGCCGGCCGATCCCCTCGCCCGCCAGCCGGCGCTCAACCACCATCTGCGTCGCGATGCCGGCGTGATCGGTGCCCGGCTGCCAGAGCGCGTCGCGGCCCTGCATGCGGGAGCGGCGGATCAGGATGTCCTGCAGCGTGTTGTTGAGCGCATGGCCCATATGCAGGCTGCCGGTGACGTTCGGCGGCGGGATGACGATGGCGTAAGCCGGCGCGTCCGGCCGTCGGCCGGCGGCGAACGCGCCTTCGGCCTGCCAGCGGGCATACCAAGCCGCTTCGATGTCAGAGAACGAGTAAGTCTTGTCGAGCATAGGATGATCCGACTGATGCGGCCCGGCCCGTAGCGGGGCGGCGCGGCTTTTGGGTGTTAGCCGCTGGCCGGCAGTGCGGTCAATCCTCCAGCCGCTCGGCGCGATTGATCATTAGGTCGATCTCTTTTTTGACCAGGCGCTCAATCAGGTAAGGCAGGTTGCGGTCGAGCCACTCGCGCAGGAGCGGACGTAGCATTTCGCGAACCATGCTTTCCAGGGTGACGTCACGAGCCGCTACGGCAATGTCGCGCCGGTCCAGGATCGCTCGGGCTAGCTGAGATAGCACGTCGGTCGAGTCGTACGCGACCTGCTCGGACACCAGCTTCTGGTCTGCAACGCGCATCTCTGGTGAGAGCATGAACACATCCTGTTTCTCTGACGCAGCCAAAAGGTCATCCGACGGTGGCGGAGGGGCCGAAGGAGAGTCGAACAGGCTTTCTGCGAGGGAGGCTGCAGAGGCCGGAGCCTTAGATTGCGCCGTCGTCTTTTCCTCCAGCTCAGGTCGCGCGTCGGCATCCGCAACATCAGCCTCTATCACCGAACCGTCCTCTGCAAGAATCCGGCGGATCGATGCCAAGATATCCTCCATCGAGGGCTCCTGCGGCTCGGCCTTACCGCTTGCTTCCGCCATCGCTTCGCTCTTCCACTAGATCAAACTTCTACGGGCGACAATAATGCATCAAACTGGTAATTGCGACCGAGGAACGCCATGAACTGCCGGAGGGGTATTATTGGCCGCTTCCAGATGCCTGGAAATCCGCCGAAGAGTCGCCTGTGCTTGAACCACCAAACCAGGCACCCCGCACTTCGTGGTAGTGGCGGCTAGCCTCGTAGGGAGTTACTGGAAGATCCAGGCGGCGCGCGGTCAAATGTCCTATCGAAGACTTCAGCTGGTAAGCTGCAACGACTTCGTCTCGTTCCGAGCGAACCAGCGTAACCTGGGAATCAAGCAGTTCCTGCTGGGCGTCGAGCACGTCGAGTACGGTACGCGCGCCGACCTCCGCCTCTTTTTCGACGCCTTCCAGCGCCAGCTGATTGGCCTGCACCTGGCTTTGCAGCGCGTGGATCTCGGCGGCCGCCGTGTCCAGTGCATTCCAAGCGCGGGTCGCCGACTCCACTGCGTCATTCTGCGACTGGTCGAGGCGGCGACGCTGCTCGATAACAAGCTGCTTTCGTTCGCGCAGCCGTGAGTAGACAGCGCCAGCCTGGTAAAGCGGCAGCTCGAGATTGATTAACGCTTCGGCAGTATCGAAGCGGGAATCCTTTCGGCTGATGTCCATGTCACGCTGCACACGGCCGATCAGGCTGACCGACGGCAAAAGTTCACCTTTTACCTGGTCTACGGCGTCTAGTGCACTGCGCTCCTGAAAAGCTGCGGCAGTAACGTCGGGATTCCAATCGAGTGCAGCCTTGTTCGCCGCCTCAAGGCTCGACGGCAAGGCGTCCGGCAGGGAGGCCGCGGCAGCAGGGCGGGAGTCCGACCGACAACATTACGGAAAACCGCCCTTGACCGGGCCAGATCGCCCTCGGCGCGGATGCGGTCGGCCACCGCGCGGGCGACACGAGCTTCTGCCTGCGATACATCGGTCCGAGTGACCTCGCCTACCTGGAACCGGTCGCGCGTTGCCTCGAGCTGACGGTTCAGCCGCTGCTCGTTGCTAATGGTAAGTTCGAGTACTGCCTGGTCGCGATAAACGTCCGAATAGGCGGTAACGGCGTCAAGTAATACCGACTGTTCCACCGATTCGAGACGCGCCCGCTCCGAGCGGATCGTGTTCTCCGCACCACGGACCGCAGCCATTGTTTGTCCGCCCCGATAAAGCGGCTGCTCAATCGAAGCTCCGTACTGCCGCTGGAACAAAGCGTCGTCTTGCTGACCAGTTACGCTCTCTTGGTTGGAATCAATCCAGCGCCCGCCCGCCTGAACATTGGAGGTGATCGTCGGTCGGTACCCGGAGAGTGCCTGCGGCACCTGCTCGTCGGTGGCTCGTAACCGGGCGCGCTCGGCATTCAGAGTGGGATTCCCTTCGTAGGCTTCGGCTAGCGCCTCTTGAAGAGTCTGAGCCGCTGCCGGCCAACTGGCAACCATTGCCGTCGCCGCGAGCAGTAGCACGGCGAAGAGTTTACGCATCGGGCCTCCATCGTCGTCGGCCGTGTGCGACGGCCGATGCCGCCGCGCCCCGCGTCCCCAACCGTCGTTCATTCGGCGGAACGTTTTTGTCAGAAGCGGAAAATCGGCTGCGGTGAGAAATCAGGTAGCAGCGCGATAGACGAGTCGAACAGCGGGCGCCGCGACACCGAGCCGCCCCGGCGCAAGAATAAGGTGCCTCGACCAACCCCCTTGTCGCTGGCTATTACAGCAACCAGACGGCCACCATCAGCCAATTGGTCGAGGATGCCTGCAGGAACCTCGCAAACGGCACCGCCGAAAATGATAACGTCATAGGGTGCCTGCTCCGGCCAACCACGACTCAGAGGGGCATTGAGCACTGTAACGGTGTCAAGGCCGAGTTCGGTTAAATTTTTGGCCGCCAGCTCGGCAAGCGCCGCATCGCTCTCCAGCGACACGACAGCGCTGGCCATGCGGGCGATCAGCGCGCTGAGATAGCCGGTACCACAACCGATATCGAGTACAATATCGTCGGCATCGATAGCCGCGGCTTGGAGCAGCAAGGCAGCCGCCAGCGGCTCGATCAGAAAACGCCCGTTGCCCAGCGGAACATCCTCGTCCACGTAGGCAATGCCCCGCAGTGGCTCAGGCAGGAACCGCTCCCGTTCAAGCTCACCCATCGCTTCAATAATGACTGGATCGGTCACCCGGTTGGTGCGGATCTGGTTTTGGATCATCCTGTACCGCGCAGCGGCAAAATCCATCTCGACCTCTGAGAAACGGGTGTTACGCCGCAGCTATATATCGAGGGAACGCGGCCTGCACAACTCGGGCGCTGCGTACTGGCGGCATCGCTTGATTTCCTCATCATCTTGACCCTGGTGTAAAGCCCGGGTTAGTTTCAACAGCGCGGGTGGGCCAAGCGGTCCCCAGCTCTGCCGGCTCCGCCGGTAGCGTCGAGGCGCGGTGGCGGAGTGGCTACGCAGCGGCCTGCAAAGCCGTGTACACCGGTTCGAGTCCGGTCCGCGCCTCCAGTACCGTTCCGGAGTAGCTCAGTGGTAGAGCAAGCGGCTGTTAACCGCTGGGTCGGGGGTTCGAATCCCTCCTCCGGAGCCACTGCCGCATTGGCGCTCCAGGCGCCGAGAGCGGCCAAAAAATTGCCGTGATGCAGCGGGAGCACTTGTAGATCGCGTCAACGAACTTGCCCTTCGGGTGCACTACCGAATGTCTGGCTCGGCACCCACGCAGTGCAAGGGCCGTCGACGGAGGGGACCGATGCGCCGGATCGCCGATTGGCGTGATTATCGCCTATACTTGGTAAACGTCTGTGGCCAGATCTTGGCCCGGCTAAGGGGGCGTGCAGACAGCGAGCACGAGCAGGCGGTTATCCGTATCGTTATCGTCGGTTTGTTGTTTCTTGCTTTCTGGTGGTTAGGAGCACTTGATCATTTCGATGCCGGCGTCCGCACCAGCGCCTGGCTAGCAGCTGGCTATTTTGTTTGCTCCATCAGCTATTTAGTAGCAATTATCGCGTGGCCGGAAGTCTCGCCCACAAGGCGTGTCTGCGCGATATTTACCGACCTCGGGACCACCTCGGCGTTTATGCATTTTGGGGGCGAGGCGGCAGCTCCGTTCTACGCAATCTACCTTTGGGTGACTCTGGGCAACGGCTTTCGGTACGGCCTATCCTATCTCGCTGTGTCGGTTTTGGTCGGCGCGGGAGGCTTCCTCCTGGTGATCCTCTACACGGATTTTTGGCGCGCCCAGTTGCCGCTCGGACTCGGACTGCTCGCTGCGCTGATTATGCTGCCGGGCTATTCCGCTTCGCTGATCCGCAAACTGCGGGACGCAAAGCAGCAGGCTGACGCAGCTAACTTGGCAAAAGGCCGTTTCCTCGCCACGATGAGCCATGAACTGCGGACACCCCTCAACGCCATCATCGGCATGAGCCAGTTGCTGACCGGCACCCGTCTTGACGCCGACCAGAGGGAGATGGTCCACACCGTGCGCTCATCCGGCGGGACGCTGCTGTCGATGATCGAGGACATTCTCGACCTGTCCCGGATCGAAGCCGAGAAGCTGACCCTCATCAGTCGCGAATTTGATCTGCACAAGACGCTCGGCGAGATTTTCATTATGTTCCGAGCGCAGGCGGCCAGCAAAGGCCTTGCCTTTCTTTTCCGCCTGGATGCCGACGTGCCTCGGCAGCTTCGCGGCGACGTCGTTCGGCTGCGGCAGATTCTCATCAACCTCGTCGCCAACGCCTTGAAATTTACGGAGCATGGCCGTGTCATCGTTGCCGTTCGTTGTGCCGGACCCGCCAACGCGGAGATCGCCTGCCTGCAGTTCCAAGTCATCGATAGCGGGATTGGCATTCCGCCGGAGTATCAAGGAACAATCTTCGATCGCTTCACGCAGGCACCGCAATCGCTGGAGCGTGGCCGCAGCGGAAGCGGCCTCGGCCTCGCCATCAGTCGTGGGCTCGTCCGAGCAATGGGCGGACATATAAGTGTTACGAGCAATACCGACCTTGGTAGCACCTTTACTGTCGAGCTTTCGCTGACCCGATCGCGTTCAACGGCCGCCGAGCCCTTACCGCAATCGGTGGTGGTTCTTGGTGATGCACAATTTAGCGAGCAAGTTACCTCGGCGCTTTCGGCTCTGATTCCCATAATCTGCACCAACTCACCGGAGGCGGCGCGACTCGCTTTCGCCAACAGTCCGAGTAAGCAAACGTTACTGCTCATAGATATGCGCTCCGCCAAGAGCCGGCGCGCGGCGGCACTGCTAAGCGCCGACGCTGCCTTGTCGGGAGCAGGGGGGGTGATCTTCACGAACGAAAGCGAAGATGACGGCGCTGCACTTTCGTGGAGTTGCATCATCATGCTGCGCGAAAGGCGAGATATGGAAACTGATGCGGAACGGTGGAAGGCATTTTCGGGAGAGGCGTTAGTTGCCGCTCTGCAAGCCGCAGCGGCACTGAACGATCTCGACGCAGACGCGCTGACGTCCGATGAGCAATGTTTGCCGCAACATCCAGCCTTGCGCGTGCTGGTTGCCGAGGACAATCCGGTCAACCAGAAGGTTACGCGACGGCTTCTGGAGCGCGCCGGCCATACCGTCTTCGTCGTTGATAACGGCGAGGATGCACTGGACGCACTCGACGAACAGCCATTTCACGCTTTCATAGTCGACGTCAACATGGCTCGGCTGGCAGGCCTGGATGCAGTCAAGCTGCATCGCATGGGTGCGCTTGGTCAACCGCGGCTGCCGATCATAGCGCTGAGTGCCGATGCCACAGCAGAAACCAGGCGGGCCGCTGAGGATGCAGGCGTTGATGTCTATCTCACCAAGCCGGTGGATCCTCGCCGCCTTCTCGATACCTTTGGCGTCGCAGTGCTCCAGGGAGGCTGGAAGGGCAGCTGCGTCATCCAACATTGCGCCGGTCGAAGGCGGCACCCAGGCAGTCCAATGCATTTCGACACATCCCCGTTACGGGCAGGAAACGGCACCTGCCATCGACTGGGGGCCATTCAGACACTTGCCCGCTATACTGATAGCGATTTTGTTGTCGCTACGCTGGAAGAGTACCTGACAAACGCAGAACGGCTCATCGATGAGATCGCCGGCGCGATCCGCAATGGCGACACGATGTTGTTCCGTGATCGCCTGCACGCGCTGCGGGGTACCTCGGGTAACGTCGGCGCAACGGCGATATGCCGGCTATGCAGAGAGTATCATGGCATAACCGATCAGCGCTTGGCGGAGTCAGGTCCGGCAATTCTGCGGCGCTTGAGCGACAGCTTGCAGCGCTTTCGCGAGGAGTTCGTCAAGGGCGCGGAGACTTTGCGAAGTGGCCGGCAGGGTTGAGCCGGATCGATTGGATGAGGCTTCGCTGAAATCAAACGGTAGAATTGAAGTAGCGCAAGGAGCGACTGGATCAGCAGCCGCGCGGCTTGTTGCCTGCGCGGCCGTGGTCCCACCGCACTTATTTAGGTCCGCGTCGCATCACTCTGTTCGCCTCAACAACCCACGATGGGTGGCGCAATTGCGCAAAGATCAGGCGTGGCCATTTTGCAGGCTGCAGCGCTTGTCCTGTGCTCGAGCGAGATGTCGCATGCGGCGTAGATCGGCGGTTTTCAGCTCCAGCGCAGCCTCCGCCCACAGCTCAGCGATCTGGGTCAACTCCTGCAGCCCGACCGGGTTGACGATGCGGCGAGCCCGAAGCAGCGCCCGGCGGGCCGGCCCAGCCCGTTCGAACTCGTGGACGAAGGCGTGAACGGCGTCGACACCCCTGCCGTCTTCGGCCAGTCGATCCACGATGCCGAGTTCGTGCAACTCTTCTGCCGACCAGATGCGACCGCTAAGGATCATCCGTTCGGCGCGCGCTGGCTCCACCCGGCGTACCAGGAAGCTGTAAGCGCCCATGCCGGGGAACAAGTTGAACAGCACCTCCGGCAGGCCAAAACTCGCGCTGCGTTCAGCGATGATCACGTCGTGAGCGAGAGCCGCTTCGAAGCCGCCGCCGAGCGCATCTCCCTGCACCAATGCCACCGTGCAGATTGGAAGACCCATGCCATTCGCCCGTCGATACTGGCCGGCGGCGCAAATGCGCGCATACCACAGCAGCCGCTCCCGATCCTGGCGTTCGATTGCTTGCATGAAGAGAGGAAGATCGCCGCCAAGGTTGAAGATTCCGGGAAGGTGCGATGCCAGTACGAGGAAGCTGATGCCTGCATCGCGATCGTTCGCCGCGGCGGCGAACCTCGCCTCGACTCTATCAAGCACCTGCGTCATGTCACGGAGCAACCCGGGAGTGAAGCTGGGCCGGCCATTGGGTTTCATAAACTGCCAAAGTATTCTCCTGCAGCGATCGTGCTCGGTCACGAGTTCGGGCAAGCATGGAACTGGCGGGACTGCGGAGGCGTCCGTTAGCGCCGAGGCGTTACCGATGCTGTCTGCGCCACGGCTTGAAGCTTCTGACCAAACCTCTGGTTGATATGCCAGGTAAGACATTTACTTCCCTCCTAGGTATTATCGCTGTGCGCGATTCATGTATTGCGATTTCTGCGCATGCCCCCTTATACACTACCTTGTTACCTATCGTCGCCATATTGGCCCCCATTTGGGTTATCGAAATAGAAGTCGGCCGGATTGAGGGCGAACCTCAGGGCGGCAACCTTCGGGCGGTGGCGGATTGCAGAAACGGGTTGAAATCGAATCGTTTGCCGTGGGCACTCCGCCGCTCATCCGTCGAGAGGCATGCAACCCGCTGCGGAAAGCACCGTGACCAGCATCGTTATTATCGATGACCAGACGCTCAACCTGCGTATTTTGGAGCGGTTTGCCGGCGACGTTGATAACGACGTCGAAGTTCGAACATTCACCTCACCCGTCGAAGCGCTCAGCTCAGTTGCAGAAAGAACGCCTGACCTGATCGTCACCGACTTCGTCATGCCGATCATCTCCGGGGAAGAGTTTATCCTCCGCTGCCGGCAAACGCCGGCCCTCGAGTTGGTGCCGATCATCGTCGTCACCGCATTCGAGGATCGGGAGTTCCGGTACCGGGCATTGGACATCGGCGCCAGCGACTTCCCGCTCAGCCCGGTGGACGCTCATGAATTCCGCACCCGAGCACGTAATCTAATCACGCTGGGACGCTACCAACGAGCCCTGACATGCCGCGCGTCGTTATTGGAAGACGAGTTGGCGATCCGCACGCGCCAACACGCCGAAGCGCTCCGCGAGCGTGAGCGGCACCTGCGGCGCGTCGTCAACTCTGTGCCGGCACTGCTGCGCGTCACCGACGTCCGCGGCCGCATCGTTTTCCACAACACCGCCCACGCAAGCTTTTTCGATATCGATGAAGGATTGGCGCCCGGCAAGGAAAAGCCTGTCGATCTGGAGTACTGTCGCCGGCATCGCCAACTAGATCGTCGGGTGGTCGAATCGGGCGAACAGATGCTCGGAATAGAGGAGACGGTCAGCGATCGAGGTGGCAGCCAAAGGGTCTTGTTGACGACCAAGGCTCCGCTTGGGAGCTTTGGCGGCGGCTACGAGCAGGTTGTTACCGTTTCCGTTGACATCACTGAACGCAAGCGTGTCGAACGCGAAATCAGCGAGAGCGAACAGCGATTCCGCAGCCTGATTGAAGGATCGGTGCTTGGCATCGTCATTGAACGCGACGGCGTCCCCATTTTCGCCAACCGCACTTTCGCCCGCATCTTCGGCTTCGAGAAAGAAGACGACGTTCTGCAGCTGCCGTCGCTGGAGCGCTTGTTTGCCCCGAACGAGCAGCTCCGTCGGCAGCGCCTGCTCACGCTCACCGAGAACGGTGCAGTTCCCGGACCCCATGAATTCGAGTGCGTGCGCGAGGATCGCACCGCCATCTGGGTGGAGATGCAAACACAAGCAGTAAGCTGGGGCGGCCGTCCGGCGCTTCAATCCACGGTCGCCGACATCTCGTTGCGCAAGGCTTACGAGGAGCGGCTGCATCGGCAGGCTAATTTTGACGAAATTACCGGCCTGCCGAATCGCTCTTTAGCGCTCGACCGGCTCCGAGCCGCGGTACTTGGAACGCTGCGCCACAACCACTGCGGCGGCGTGCTGTTCATCGACCTCGACCAGTTCAAGAAGATCAACGACACATGGGGACACGCGACGGGCGATCGGCTGCTGCGGATGGCGGCCGAACGAATCCGCGGATGTGTCCGCGAGGAGGACACGGTTGCCCGTTTCGGCGGCGATGAGTTCGCGGTTATCTTGCCAAACATCACCAACCCTGGCGATACAGAGGCGGTGGCCAACAAGATCCTCAATGTCTTTTCCGACCCGTTCGTTCTCGGCGTCAACGAGGCGTTCGTCACTGCATCTATCGGCGTCACCGTCTTTCCCAACGACAGCACAGACCCGGCAATGCTGTTGCAGAACGCTGATGCAGCAATGTATCGGGCCAAAGAGCTTGGGCGGAACACCTTTCAGCATTTCACCACCGAACTGAACGAGCAGGCGGCGGAGCGGATGCGGATCGAGGGACAGCTCCTGCGCGCTTTGGAGCGCGACGAGTTCGTGCTGCATTTTCAGCCGATTATCGATCTGCGATCGCTGCAGATCGTCAGCGCTGAAGCGCTTCTGCGGTGGGCAAACCCACATCTGGGCGTGTTTCCGCCTGACCGATTCGTGCCTCTCGCCGAAGATACCGGCCTGATCGTTCCTGTCGGCCGCTGGATATTGGATACCGCCTGCCGGCAGCTGGGTGAGTGGAGACGCGCCGGACTGACGCATCTGACGATGTCGGTCAACATCTCGTCGCGGCAGCTACGCGGCAAGGGGCTGGTCGACGCGGTAACGCAGGCTCTTGTCGCGCACGGCATCCCGCCGGCCGCACTCGAGCTGGAGATCACCGAAAGCTGCCTGATGAGTGACTTCGACGAGATGTTGGCGGCGCTCCGCGTTATCGACCGAATGGGCGTTCGACTTGCGCTCGATGACTTCGGCACCGGGTATTCCAGTCTCAGTTACATCAAGCAGCTGCCGGTAGATTCGGTGAAGATTGACAAATCATTTGTCACCAGTGCCGGCCAGGACGCCGGCGACGCTACCGTCGTCGAGACCATCATTGCCATGTCGCACCAACTCGGGATGCGTGTCATTGGCGAGGGCGTCGAGACGGCGGAACACGTCGAGTTCATCCGCCGGCGCGGCTGCGATCTCGCGCAAGGCTTTTATTTCGGCCGTCCGTTGACTGCTGACGCGTTCTTTGCCTGGTGCGAAGACTGGTCGCGGAGCCACGCCCGGACGGCATAACCGCTTGAAGCTAACACCCCCACGCGACGCTCGGCTGGACGATAGCCGTAATGCGAAGTTTGCGCCCGAGGCGGAGCGGTGCAATCATTCGCATTCCGAACTGCGCCGAGGAGAGGCGAGAATGGTCGAGCGGTCGAGCGGGTACATCATCGTTGCCGCTGCTGCCATCATGCTGGCCGCGTCCGGCTGTGCCAGTCCAGGCGATGACGGATCTTCCGCCCACCAGCCGACCTACGCGGGGGGGATGTCGGTCGCAGACTCGGATCTTCCCCCGTGTTCAATGATCGCCGATCCCAATGCCCGGTGCATCCAGGACTACGCCGGCCGCAGCGATTCGCGCGCGTACACCTCGGCTTCTGCCGGCACGGCTGGACTGCCCTTCGCGCTGAGCGCCGACGACCGGGAGGCGATCGGCCGCATCGCCTACGCTGAAGCCGGCAATCAGGGCGAGGAAGGAATCGCCGCGGTCATCTTCTGCGTCCTCAACCGGGTGAACTCTGGACTGTTCCAGGGCACTGTGCAGGCGGTGATCGACGCGCCCAATCAGTTCGAGCCGGCAACCAGAGTCGGCGGCTGGCGCCGCCTGCCGCCGCTTGACTACAGCCAGAGCATCCAGTTTGACACCGTGCTCAATCTAATCCTTGCCGGCCGGCTTCCCGATCTCACCAACGGCGCCCTGTTCTTCCAGAATGCGAATATTGTCGCTGCCCGGGTGGCGCGGGGATCCGTCTCGCATTATCTCGTCGACTTCGGCGGCACCATTCCGGTCGCTGAGATCGGCGATCACCGCTTCTACGACTGGCAAGCAGCAGTGAATCTAGCGTCCGCGCGCGACCGCCGCCGCGACGAAGCGACGGCCGCCGCCTACCAGACCGCCTATGCCTATGCCGAAAATGACGCGTACGCAGGGGAAGGCGCCTACGCAGCGGCGGCCCCGGAAGGCTGGCCGGGCGGTGACGAAGGCGAGGCCGCCCCGGCAGCCGATGTTCAGTAGCCCTACCTGCACCGGAAGCCACGCTCAGCCTGCTCCCCAAGCGCGAGAGGCGCCGTCCTTTGTGGGCGGCGCCTCCGGATCTTGCGCTGGCCTGGCAGCGATCAGCGCACCGGGTCGAGCTGCTTGCCCTTGCGTTTCTTGACCACCGCAGGCGGCTCGTTGGGATCGGGATAATCGAAGGCCGGCTTGCCGTTCTCGATCTTCACCTGCACGATGCCGCCGCGCTCAAGCTTGCCGAACAGCAGTTCTTCCGCCAGCGGCTTCTTGATGTGCTCCTGGATAACGCGGGCCAGCGGCCGGGCGCCGAAGCGCTGATCGTAGCCCTTTTCCGCCAGCCAGCGACGCGACTCGTCGGTCAGTTCGATAATCACCTGCCGGTCGGCGAGTTGCACCTCCAGCTGCATGACGAACTTGTCGACCACCCGCTGCACCACCTCCGGCGAAAGGCTGGCGAACGGGATGATCGCGTCCAGCCGGTTGCGGAACTCCGGCGTAAACATCCGCTCGATCGCCTCCTGATCATCGCCGATGCGCTCCTCACGCTCGAAGCCGATCGCCGGCTTCGCCAGCTCGGACGCGCCGGCGTTGGTCGTCATGATCAGCACGACGTTACGGAAATCGACGCTCTTGCCGTTGTGGTCGGTCAGTTTCCCGTGGTCCATCACCTGCAGCAGGATGTTGAACAGATCCGGATGCGCCTTCTCGATCTCGTCGAGCAGCAGGATGGCGTGCGGCTGCTTGTCGATGGCGTCGGTCAGCAGGCCGCCCTGATCGAAGCCGACATACCCCGGCGGCGCGCCGATCAGCCGGCTGACGCTGTGCCGCTCCATGTACTCGGACATGTCGAAGCGGACGAGATCGACGCCGAGCACGTGGCCGAGCTGGCGGGCGACCTCTGTCTTGCCGACGCCTGTCGGACCGGAGAACAGGTAGGAACCAATCGGCTTCTCCGCCTCGCGCAGGCCGGCCCGCGCCAACTTGATGGCGCTGGCAAGCGCGGTGATCGCCCCGTCCTGGCCAAACACCACCGTCTTGAGATCACGCTCCAGCGTCGCCAGCGCCTTACGGTCGTCGGACGATACGCTCTTTGGTGGAATGCGGGCGATTTTCGCCACCACTTCTTCGACGTCGCGCACCGTCACCGTCGTCCGCCGCCGGTTCTGCGGCAGCAGCATGCGCGCAGCGCCGACCTCGTCGATGACGTCGATCGCCTTATCCGGCAACTTGCGGTCGTTGATGTAGCGCGAGGACAACTCCACCGCGGCACGCAACGCATCCGCCGTGTACTTCACCTTGTGATGACCCTCGAAGCAGGACTTCAGGCCCTGAAGGATCTTCACCGTGTCTTCCAGCGACGGCTCGTAAACGTCAATCTTCTGGAAGCGGCGGACCAGCGCCCGGTCCTTCTCGAAGTGGTTGCGGTATTCCTTATAGGTGGTCGATCCCATGCAGCGAAGGTTGCCGGACGCCAGCGACGGCTTGAGGATGTTGGATGCGTCCATTGAGCCGCCGCTGGTGGCGCCGGCACCGACGACGGTATGGATTTCGTCAATGAACAGGATCGCGCCCGGGGTCGCTTCGAGCTCGGAGATGACGTTTTTCAGCCGCTCCTCGAAGTCGCCGCGGTAGCGCGTGCCAGCGAGCAGCGAACCCATGTCGAGGGCAAAGATGGTCGAGGACTTGAGCACCTCGGGTACCTCGCCGCGCACAATCCGCCAGGCAAGCCCCTCGGCCAGCGCCGTCTTACCGACGCCGGGGTCACCGACGAACAGCGGGTTGTTCTTGTTCCGCCGGCAAAGAATCTGGACGGTCCGCTCGATCTCCGCCTCGCGTCCGATCAGCGGATCGATCTTGCCGTCGGTCGCCTTCCGGTTCAGGTCCACGCAATAGCTTTCCAAAGCTTCATGCCCTTTGCGAACAACCTTTTCGCCGCCGCTTTCGTCGTCGGTGCCCTGCACCGCTCGACGACGCTGCTCGCCCGGAACCTTGGAGATGCCGTGGGCGATGAAGTTCACGGCATCGAGGCGAGTCATCTCTTGGACTTGCAAGAAGTAGACCGCGTGCGACTCGCGCTCCGAAAAAAGCGCGACCAGAACGTTGGCGCCGGTAACTTCGTCGCGCCCGGACGACTGGACATGAATGACCGATCGCTGCACCACCCGCTGGAAGCCGGCCGTCGGCTTCGGATCAGTTGCCGATGACGCGCGCAGGCTGTGCAGTTCGTTATCGACGAAGTTGGTCAGTTCCTGCTGCAACTGGCCGACGTCAACACTGCACGCGTTCAGCACAGGCGAAGCGTCCTGGTCCTCGGTTAGCGCGAGCAGCAGGTGTTCGAGCGTGGCGTACTCGTGCCGGCGCTCGGTAGCCAGCGCCAGAGCGCGATGCAGGGTCTGTTCGAGATTGCGCGACAGCATCTTGCGGTCCCTAGTCCGTTCCGTCTTTTTCGATCGTGCACTGCAGCGGGTGCTGATGCTGGCGCGCCAGATCCATCACCTGGTTTACCTTGGTCTCTGCGATCTCATAAGTGAATACGCCGCATACGCCGACACCACGATGGTGGACGTGCAGCATGATGCGCACCGCGTCCTCGTGGTTCTTGGCGAAGAATCGCTCCAGGACATGCACGACGAACTCCATCGGCGTGTAGTCATCATTGAGCATCAGCACCTTGTACATCGCCGGCTTCTTCGTCTTGGCGCGCGATTTTGTCACGACGCCGGTCGAAGGAGTGCCGTCTGGGTTTCGCCTGTCAGGTCGGCTCATGCTGCTCGCGGTCTCTCGCCTGATGCATGTTCTATGCAATTAACGCGCCGACGCCTCAAGGGCTCCACCCCACGAATATATTCATTTTCGCTCGCGGTAAAAGCCCTGTAACGGAGAGGTTTGGTTCCCCGCACGGCGCCGGACTGGGGGTAAGGCAAATCCTGCGAGGCGGCAAAAGGAGTTAGAAGAAGACCACGCGGCGTAGACTTTCGAGGACAACCTCGAAACGCATGCGCAGCGGATAGGCTGTCTCCTCGCCCACCTCACGGCCGATCCGCGCCATCAGCCCGATCCGACGGACCGTCTCGCGGGCCATGTACACGGCGTGGTCGCGCTCTACTGCCAGCAACGCGATCGTACTGCGGCAACTCCGGCGGGCGCGGTAGAGCGCGAACGCATCCTCGATCGCGGTTAGTGCCAAGGCGAACGCCGCGGCATTGTGCACGCGGAGCCCCGCCACGCCGATCTCGGCTGCCTTGAAGGTCGCATAAATGCTGGCAAGCAGTTCTCGGCGGCAATGTGCTACCAGCGGCAGCCGCTCGTCAGTGCCGTCCTCAGGCGGTTCCTGCGCGGACGCCTCATCCTGCCCACGATCTGAGGAGCCCAAGTTCTCGGCAACTGGATCGGCAACGAACCGCTCAGACATGCCCTTCTCGCGACGCCCGCCCCTGTGGAAGGGGACGGCCACCTTACCTTTCGACCAGGCGAAGGCGGTTGGATGGCAATTTCTCCTTAAGACTACCCAACAGAAGATAACGGGAGAAGCGTGCTTTGCCGCCGGCAGCGATGCGCGAGGCGAAGGTCGGCCAGTGATGTTGTCTATTGACCCTTCGCCGCGTCGGAGACAAACGCCGTCGAGCTGCCGCCGGCTAATCGTTTTGCGCATTAAAGAGGCAGCTCGCACTCCACCAGGGTGGCCCACCAGCCGGCGCCAATCGGCAATATCGCGTCGTTGAAGTCGTAGTGAGGATTGTGCAGCACCCGGCCGCTGTCAGTCGTGCCGTTCCCAAGCCAGACGTAGCAGCCGGGCCGCTCACGCAGCATGAAGGCAAAGTCTTCCGAGCCCATGCTGGGGCGCGGCGCATGCTCGATCGCTGCGTCACCCAGCGCCCGCGCCGCGGCGGCGGCCGCCCGCCGGGTCGCTTCGGGGTCGTTGACGGTCGCCGGATATCGCCGATCATAGACGACTTCGGCGGTACAGCGATGCGCCGCCGCGATCCCCCTTGCAGTTTCGCCAATGGCCGCTTCCAGGACATCCTGCACGCCCTGGCGGAAGGCGCGGACGGTTCCGCGCAGCACGGCGCGCTCCGGCAGCACATTCCAGGTGTCGCCGGCATGCGCCTGGGTGACCGAGAGCACCGCTGCATCCTGCGCGTCGACCAGCCGGCCGGTCAGCGCGTGCAGCGCCAACGTCACCGCGGCGGATGCGAGCACCGTGTCGCTGCCCAGATGCGGCATCGCCGCGTGACAGCCACGTCCCAGCAGCGTGATCTCGAACAGGTCGCATGACGCCATCATCGGCCCCGCCGCCAGCGCCATGCGGCCCACCGGCAGGCCCGGCCAGTTGTGCAGGCCGTAGACCGCATCGACCGGGAAGCGGGAAAACAGCCCGTCCTCGACCATCGCCCGACCCCCCGCCTCGTTCTCTTCCGCCGGCTGGAAGATGAACCGCACGGTGCCACGAAAGGCTCGAGTATCGGCAAGATACTTGGCCGCACCCAGGAGCATGGCGGAATGGCCGTCGTGGCCGCAGGCGTGCATCTTGCCGGGATGCGTTGAGCGGTGAGCGAAGACGTTCTCTTCCTGGAATCCCAGCGCGTCCATGTCGGCACGCAGTCCAATGCCTGGTCCATCGCCATTGCGCAACGTTCCGACAACGCCAGTGCCGGCGATGCCGCGCTCGACCGCAATGCCCCCGAAACTTTCCAGCCGCTCGGCGATGAAAGCCGCCGTGGCGTGCTCTTCGAACGCCGTCTCCGGATGCGCGTGCAAGTGCCGCCGCCAGGCGGTCATTGCCGCGTGCAAGTCTCCGCCGCTCTCGATCTTCGCCATGCCATGCTCCCTGCATCGCCGATCCCGGCATAACGACGAAGATGGCGCCTCGCCGAGCGCCGGGCCAGTGGGAGGGACTGGAGGTAGCCGCCCCCCGGCCCCATACTCCCACAAAATCGCGGCCACTTCGCCGGGAGAGGATGATGGACGAAGCTTCCGCCGATCTTCCAACCGCGCCGCTGGCGGCGCTGTGCGCCGGCAACCCGCTGGTCGGCTGGCTCTGGGAGAAGGGCTGGACGCTCCCTACCCTCGGCGAGCTCACCCAAGGCCTCGGCCGGGCAATGAACGTTGCCGGCATTCCGGTGATGCGTTTGCGCGTGACGCTACGAACGATGCATCCGCAGCTGGCTGGCCTCAGCTATACGTGGCGGCGCGATACCGACGAGGTCGAAAAGTTCTGGCCGCCACTGACCGTCCTGCAGCAGGACATGTTCCTGAAGAGCCCTTACGCGCTGATCTTCGAGGGCGCGGGGGCGGTGCGCCGCCGTCTCGATATCCCCGAGGCCGCGCACGACTTCCCAATTCTGGAGGAGCTGGGGGCGATGGGTGCGACCGACTACGTGGCGCTGCCGCTGGTGTTCGAGGACGGGCGTATCCATGCGATGACGATCGCCCGGATCAACCCGGCGGCTTCTCGACCTCGGAGCTCGAAACGGTGGCGGAGACGCAGCCGGTGCTCGCCCGGCTGCTGGAGCTGCACGCGCTGCGACGCACCGCGCGCACCGTGCTCGACACCTATCTCGGCAAACTCACCGGCGAGCGGGTCTGGCAGGGGCTGATCCACCGCGGCGACGGCGAAGACATCTTCGCGGTGATCTGGTTTTCCGACCTGCGCTCTTCGACGGCGCTCGCCGACGCGCTGCCGCGTCCGGTGTATCTCGACCTGCTCAACGATTACTTCGAGTGCACGGCGGGCGCGGTGCTGCACCACGGCGGCGAAGTGCTGAAGTTCATCGGCGACGCCATCCTTGCCATCTTCCCGATCGGCGCCCGCTCCGAACATCCGGAGACATGCGCGATGCACAGCGCGGCCGGGGCGGCGGCGCTGGCGGCGGTGAAAGAGGCGCTCGCCCGCATGGCGCATCTGAACGAGCGGCGCGCGGCGGCGGGCGAGCGGCGCCTCGGCTTCGGCATCGGCCTGCACCTGGGCGACGTCATGTGGGGCAACGTCGGATCGCCCGAACGCCTCGACTTCACCGTCATCGGCCCCGCCTGCAACGAAGCGGCGCGCCTCGAGGCGATGAGCAAGACGCTGGACCACCCGGTGATCCTGTCGGCGGAACTCGCCCGCCTCGTCGCCCACCCAATGGTCTCGCTGGGCTTCCACGCGCTGCGCGGCGTGCGCGAACCGCACGAACTGTTCACGCTGGCGGAGTGAGAAACAAGGCTTTTCCAGGAGAGAGGGGATGAGTCCTTCAGTCGAAAAGGCTTACGTGAGCCGCAACGTTTCCAGGATGTCAGTCGGGATTAATCGCGCCGCCGCTTCGGCATCGATTTCGCGAAACGCCGTGACGATGCCACGCATCACGCTGTCGAGAGGACGCGGCCGTTCGCGGAAATGCCCCCCGATCTCCTCTACGGCGCGGGTCAGGGTGGCGACAGCCGCCTCCTTCTCACGCTGAGCACTTTGGCAACGCGCAAGTACGACGAGAGCCTTGCCGTGGTGGTCGCACTCGTAACCGCCCCGGCCGGCAAACAACGCCTGGAACAGGCTCGTCGACTCGAGGGCGGCGACTGACCCCGACATAGCGTCCCCATCGGCGAGGCGAGCTTCGGCAAGCAGCCGCAGAGCAAAGCCAAGCCAAGCGCGCTGAACGTTTGGGAAACGCTCGGCAACCGGGCGCAATAGCGCTTCTGCCTTGCCCGCGTCCGCCATTGCGGCGCAAGTTTCCCCCATGCGAAGGCGGGCTTCCGCTAAGTTGGCGAGCGAGAGTGCCCAGTCGGCGCGATAGGCGTCTGGTTGCTTCTCGGCCAGTTCGCGGAGGATCTCCTCCGCCTGCTCTGCCTTCGCCAGCGCATCCTCGAAACGTCCGACGTCCCCCAGTTGGATGGCAAGGTTGCCGAGCGAGAGTGCCCAGTCGGCGCGATAGGCGTCTGGTTGCTTCTCGGCCAGATCGCGGCTGATTTCCTCCGCCTGCTCTGCCTTCGCCAGCGCATCCTCGAAACGTCCGACGTCCCCCAGTGGGACGGCAAGGTTGCCGAGCGAGTGTGCCCAGTCGGCGCGATAGGCGTCTGGTTGCTTCTCGGCCAGATCGCGGAGGATCTCCTCCGCCTGCTCTGCCTTCGCCAGCGCATCCTCGAAACGTCCGACGTCCCCGAGGCGGATGGCAAGGTTGCCGAGCGAGTGTGCCCAGTCGGCGCGATAGGCGTCTGGTTGCTTCTCGGCCAGATCGCGGCGGATTTCCTCCGCCTGCTCTGCCTTCGCCAGCGCATCCTCGAAACGTCCGACGTCCCCCAGTGGGACGGCAAGGTTGCCGAGCGAGTGTGCCCAGTCGGCGCGATAGGCGTCTGGTTGCTTCTCGGCCAGATCGCGGAGGATCTCCTCCGCCTGCTCTGCCTTCGCCAGCGCATCCTCGAAACGTCCGACGTCCCCGAGGCGGATGGCAAGGTTGCCGAGCGAGTGTGCCCAGTCGGCGCGATAGGCGTCTGGTTGCTTCTCGGCCAGATCGCGGCGGATTTCCTCCGCCTGCTCTGCCTTCGCCAGCGCATCCTCGAAACGGCCGACCTTCCCCAGTTGGATGGCAAGGTTGCCGAGCGAGAGTGCCCAGTCGGCGCGATAGGCGTCTGGTTGCTTCTCGGCCAGATCGCGGCGGATTTCCTCCGCCTGCTCTGCCTTCGCCAGCGCATCCTCGAAACGGCCGACGTCCCCGAATCGGTTGGCAAGGCTGTTGAGCGAGGCTGCCCAGCCGGCGCGATACGCGTCCGGTTGCTTCTCGGCCAGTTCGCGGTAGATCTCCTCCGCCTGCATCGCCTTCGCCAGCGCATCCGCGAAACGGCCGACGTCACCCAACGCATTGGAGAAGTTATTGAGTGCGGAGGCAAACGTCGCTCGATCGGTTGATGCCGACGATCGGCGGAAACGCTCCGCCCACCTGTGACCCTCGCGGAAAGTGACAAGTGCTTCTTGCAGCTTTCCCCCTCTCGCAAGTTCTCGACCCAGAAACTCGTGTGCCTCGACGAGTTCGGATATCGCACGGTTGTTTGGTTTGTGTTTCTCCTTCAGAAACTCTACTCGCTGGCTGCCGATCTCCATTGCCACCAGCTTCAGGTTCATCGTTTCCTTCGGCAGCTTGGAGCGGAGCATGTTGACGGCATGCCTTCGTGTGGGCCGTGGGGCGGCGCGCAAAGCCGCCGCCAAAATCTCATCCATCGGCGGGCCGGTCTCCTCGCCCACCTCTCGCGCTTCCTGCTCGCGGCTACCCAGATAATCCCTGAGTGCACGCTCCAGCCACTTTCGTTCCTCGGGATCACGGCTGGCCATACGTGTCAAAACAGTCAAGGCATTCCGGGCATATTTTCGAATACTATCCCGGCCCAAAACCACGTCGATCATTTCATCATCCAGGCTCAACGCCTCGGCAACAAGTTGCTCACCGAGCGCATCGGGGCGCAGCGGGCCGACGCCGCCATCCCAGGGATAGAGCCTCCTTAGCCGGTCGAAAACCTGATCCACTTCTGCCTGTTGTCTGCCACGAAGAAGAGGCGACCGCTTCAACACGTCTCGTGCCTCCCGCGCCGTCTGCGCACCCCCGACGAGCGTCACGAGCGCAAGGCACTGTTCAAATTGCTTGCGCCGCTCCTCGTCCTTCCCGTCGCTGCCGAGCAGTTCTCGCCAATACTGACGTTCATGGCCAAGCACCGTCCGGAGCAATTCACGGCTGCCGGCAACCTCCTCTCCTCTCAGAACGGCAAGCGCGGCGAGATGAAGATAAAGCGGCTGGGCGAAGCCGTGCCCCGTTAGATCGGGGTCGCGCAGGTTTGGAGCCGTCGTGTGCTTGAACGCTGCAAGCGCTGTGAGCGCCTCTCGGAATACGGCAAGACGCTCCGGTGCCTCGATGACTGTTTCCGACATCCGGTACGGACCCTGCTTCTTGCTGGGCTCGTGCAGATAGGCCGCCAGAAGAGTGTCGCCACTGGCCTGCTCGCTAAGATTGTTCCACCAATCTCCGCCGTCACGCGCCAGGAGCACGATGCGCACCTTATCGACCGCCCCCTTCCGCCAAAAGTCGAGCGCCGTCCGCGTCAAGGCAACGACGATCTCGCTCTTGGTCTCGGCAAAATCGACGACAATGAGACAGTTTCGCGTTTGATCCTGAAGATCCGTAAAGCCGGAGACGATCGCATCCCGCTCTCCCTTGAAGAAGCCGGCGCTCCAGCCTGGTAGGGCATCGACAGTCTTGCACACCTCGATCAGTAGCCGCGTCTTGCCGCTGCCACCTTCTCCAGCTTGCAGACGCAGCATGATCGGCTCGTCGTCAAGCGCCCATTGGACGATCGCGTCACGCATCGGCAAGCGAAGCGCGTGGAACGGCACTACGCCACTTTCCGGCAACAGGAGCAAGCTGTCCAATTCCTTGAGGACCTGCGACGAAACATCGGGCGGTTGTGGAATGCTCACGAGGGCTGCGGGTGACCGGGGGCTCGTAACCGACCCAGGAAGGAAGAAGCGTTTCTTGTAGCCTGGTTCGCGTGGGAACAGGCTCGGATCAACCGTCCAGACGGGCGTCGGCGAGTCCTCATAACGGATCGGGAAGACAGTGACCGATCTTCCGTCAAAGGTCCCATACAGAGCGCGCTTTGGGTACTTGCTCTCCTGATGGGCGGCCCCCGCCGCCAGATGCAGGGTGTCACCGGCAACTCCGGCAATGTGCTCCACATCTGTTTCGTGCAGATGGCCGCGAAGGACGCAATCGACGTTCGCTTGCAGCGAGGCCTTGATGTTGCTGCGTTCCTCGTCGTGCAGCCAGTCGAGCGGGTGGTGGAGGAGAGCAACCTTAACAGCCCGTTGACGATGTATCCGTTGTGATCATGTCGGGTTGGCGGTGACGGCGACGATGAGGAGGGCGAAGTCGCCACGGCCGTCGGTGTCAGGGACAGCGAAGAGGAGCATCGCCAGAATCTCCTCGCTATGAACGACGAACAGCAGCACCCGGCCGCGGGCGGCGGCCTCCCTTGGGGTGCCGACGCCGATCAGATGGCGCATCAGGATGCCGAGGTTGTGGCCGGCGACGTGGATCAGGTAGCGCTTGTGGACGTTTTCCCGGCCGCGAAGCCAGGTCCGCCGCATGCCGCGCTCCAGAGTGTGAGCGAACGATCGCTCGACGATCTCGGCCCGTTTTCGCATCGCCGCCTTGCCGACCGCGGAGCGGAGCCGGTTGCGGTTGGCGTAGACGGCGTCCCGCGCCTCGGTGTCGCCGTGCCAGCGAGAGAAGCTCTTGCGCTGCGGCTCGGCGATCCGCGTCTTCCAGACACCGCCGTCGAGGTCTTTCAGCACCGCCCGGGAGTGGTAGCCTTGTCGGCGACGAGTTCGGCGGGCTCGGCCGTCGCAGGCGCGGATCGACTGGAAGCCAGGTTCGCCGCCGCCGCCTCCAGCGTGCCCGGCAACGTCGTCGTGTCGCCCTCGTCCGCCGGGTGATCTCCGCCGCGACCACCGCGCCGGTGTCGAGATCGACGGCGTGTTCCGGGCTTGAGGCCAGACGCGTGGTGCCGTCTTTCATCTTGGCGATCATCGCCTCGGGATCGGTCCCGCTCACCCAGTCCGCGTTGGACAGCTTCTTGCCCTTGCGGGCGCGATCGATGCGAACGAGATCGTCGGCGGACGGCGTCTCGATGCCGCTTTCCGTGGCCATCCGCTTCAGCATCTCCCGGTAGGTCTCGCCCGTCTCCCGGCGCACGATCGTCCGAAGCGCGGCGTTCGCCTCCATGGTCGAGGCATCGACGCCGATCCGCTCGCCTTTCACCAGGCCGCGCTCGGCGAGCAGCGCCAGCACCCAGCCGAATACCGTCTCGTGAACCTCGGCGGGCAGGCGCGAGCGCGTCTTCGACAGCCAGGAATGATCCGGCACCCGCTCGGTCGTCCGCAGCCGCAGGAACTCCCGCAGCGACAGCGAATCCGCACAGCGCCATTCGATCCCGCGCTCGGAGTCGATGCCCTCGAAATACCCCACCATGTGCATCCGGAAGTAGCGGCCGGGCGGAACCGACGGTGCCCCCCATCTTCGCCGCGTAATACGGCTTGCAGATCGTCTCGGCAAACGCGTCGAAGCCGGCCTCGATCAGCACCCCTGAAGCCGATCGTAGAAAATATGCCCCGGCGACCGCGGCATCTCCCGCCACGTCACCACCAGATCACCTGGCCGATCCCCCTGCCGACCCAGCGCCATCCGGGCAATCCCCAAGTCCCTGAGCAACCCATGGAGTCAGAGCCGGCGGACTTCGTCAACGGGCTGTTAAGCATTGCACCTGACGCCTTCAGCTCCGCAACTGCGGTATCAAGGCACCGACGCCCGATCCAGAGTTTGTTTTGATCAGGATCTTTCTCGTATCCAGAGCAAAACAGCGCACTATTCACCAAGAGAATGGCAATTTTGCAGCCGCCAATAACCACTATCTGCGGCGGGCTGCAGGTTGTCCGCTGAGCGCACTCTCGAATACCGGCAAAGTATTGATTGTACCACTTCACAAACTCAGACTGTTTCTTGCTTATATGCAGTTTTTCGCGCTTCGCATCGAAGTACGTAACCGCATCTTCATTTTTCTCTAATGTTCTCGTCAAATCTTTGCCAACATCACGATCCGCATCATGGTTTCCAGGAACAACAAACAGGCGCCGCTTGTCGAGGCCGGCAGCTTCCAGTAAATTGTCGAAGAACGTACTCGCCAAGCTATACTCCGCCTCGGCGCCATGAGAAGCAATGTCTCCTGTCGCGAAGACGAGATCTGGAGATCGCCCGTCCTTTTCTCGGAATTGCCGCACCGCATCGATCAGTGCGGTCAAGCACTTGTCTGCTTGGTATCGATCGCCTTCCTGAAAATGAAAATCGGAGACGTGAAGCCAAGTCACTGTCATCAGAGAAACCCTATAACGCCAAGCCTCGAACACTTCGAATCGCAAACATGGACAGTTGGAAGCATGTCCTGTCGGACGTATGTATGCAAAACAAAATGCGGGCGCCGTCAGGCAGTTTCTGCGCCAGGATTTGTGCGTGCTGTTCCGGCAGCGGCCCCGCCACGATGCTCCCCCTTTGCTGCGGCTGGAGAACAGCTTAGCGCGGCTGCCACTTGGTGCAAGCGTGGCGGTATGCCCCTCCCTCACCCCTCCCGCCGCTTCCCCGTCGGGCCCCTCCCTCTCCCGCTTGCGGGCGAGGGGAAAGCGGGGCGGCCGGTAGCGCCTCTCCTGCTTGCGGGAGAGGGTCGGGGTGAGGGCTCCGGGAGATGCCTACTCGCAGTTGTACGCCACCACCGGCAGGGCGTAGCCTTGCGTCGGGTCGAGGACGCCGGCGCGGACCGCCTTCTTGCCGAATTTCGCGCAGTGTTCGGTTGCTTCGCTCTGCATGTCCCAGCCGCCGGCGTAGGGCTCGCGGAACCAGATGCCGTCCTTGTTTTCGCCCAACACCGTGGCGCCGCAGCCGGCCAGCATCGACAGCGGCACCAGGACCGCCAGCAACGTCACCAGGGTGCGCATGTCAGTTCGTCCTCCCGTCCGGCGGCTTGGTGTGGCACGATAATGCGACGGGTCGCGGCGTTCCAGCGCGGTTGATCGGCCGCGGACGTTGTACGGCATCGCCTCTGTCGTCCGCCCTTCGAGTGGAATCAAGATGAATCTGTTGCAGGTCCTGCTGAACCCGGAACGCGAGGAACGCCAGGGCAGCGAGCGCGCGGTCGTCTGCGACGCGGCCAATGTGCTGCAGGTTGGCGAGTTTCAGCTTCTGGCGCTGGCGGCGCGGGCGTGGTTTGGGCGCGAGCTGCCGGAGCCGGTGCTCGGCCGGCTGTTCTCGCGCTATCTGCTGCGTGAAGAGGTGCCGCCGTGGGCGCGGCACTTCGCCCGCGGTGTCCTGGCGCGGGCGGATCGCGGGGAAGCCGGAGCAGGTGCGATGCCGCACGTCGCCGGAATGGGTGCGGCGCCGGCGCCGGACGTCCGCCGCTTCTGGGTGGTGACCGTACTGCTGACGCTGACGCTGACGCTGGCGGCCGCCTTTTTTGCCGCGATGGGTGCGGCGCGGCATCCCGCCTCGCGGCTGCCTCCCTACTTCGAGCGCGACGAGGTGCCACCCGCCGACGGAGGCTCGCCATCACCGCCAGGCGCCGTGAGCGGCCGTTAGCTGCGGCAGGAGACGACGGGTGCTGCAAGGGGCCGGTCAATGGGAGCCGCTGGTGAACTTGCTGTTTCTCGCGGCGACCGGCGCTGTCGCCTGGCATGCCATCCGCTTTCGCGACGAGCATGGCGAGCCGGACTTCGTCCGCCTGCTGTTCGGCTGCATTGCCGCGATTTTCTTCCTGAAGGTGCTGTTGGGGGACGTCCTCGGCGTTGCGCACTTCTGAGCGAGCGACTGGTTTACGGCTTGTGCATGCGCTGGCGCGCATCCAGCTCGGGCACGCGCAGCAGACGCTGATCCTCCGGTAATGCAAGCTGCCGTTCCAGGTACGCCGCGCGCTTCGCTACCGTCGATGGCTGCGCGTTGCCGAACAGAATCTTGTCCATCAGGCCGGGGCCATCGACGGCGCCCGCGTCGATGGCGAGAGCCTTGCGGTAGTCGGCGAGCGCCGCCTCGAAGCGGCCCTCGCGATCGTGCAGGATGCCCCGGTTAGCGTAGGCGCCAGCGAGCACCGCCCGGCCGGTAGTGTCGTCCGCAGCAACCTTCGGGCCGAGCCGTTCAATGACATGGCTGAACGCTGCATCCGCTTCCGCCGTCCGCCCGCTCTGCAGATAGGCGATCGCCTTGCCCATCCAGGCGCCGCGGTGCTCGGGCGAGAGGGCCAGCGCCGCCTGGAAGCGTTCGAGCGCCAAATCCCACTTGCGGTCGGTCAGCAGGATGTCACCCTGCCGTGTCTCGAAATCACCATCCGGCGCATCAAAGAAGTACGGCCGAACAACCGCCCAGACGGTGACCAGCACGAACCCCGTCACCAGCAGCAGCAGGGCAAAGCGGCGGAGCACGGCCGCGTTCATCGCGCCCGCCCCGAACGGGTTATTGCCGCCCAAAGACGGACTGCCAGCATCATCCTGTCAATCGGGCGAAAGGGCTGCTTTGACACGCCCTCAACGCCTCCCCCAGTGTCCCAATGCCGCGTTGGGAGAGCAGCGGGATCAACGCGATGAAGATCTCGGCGGTGGTCAAGGCGTCGCCCAAGGCGGTGTGTCGCCCGGTCACCGAAAGGCCAAGCCGTTGCGCGATTCCCTCCAGGCTCTTGTCCTGCTGGTTGACGTTGATTTCACACTCCAACAGCAGCGTATCCAGCACCGGATTGGCGAAGACGACGCCACAGCGCGGGCCGGCGGCGGCGAAGAAGCGCATGTCGAAGGCGACGTTGTGGCCGACGATCACGGTGTCCTCGACGAAACGCTGCAAGCGGGGAAGTACGTCCTCGATCGGTGGCTCGGCGCGCAGCATTTCCTGGGTGATGCCGTGGATGGCGCGCGCGCTGTCCGAGATCGTCCGTTGCGGCCGGACGAAGCTGTCGAAGCTCTCCTGGCGCAGGATGCGGCCGTTGACCACACGTACCGCCCCGATGGCAATGATCTCGTCACCCTGGTCGGGATCAAGGCCGGTGGTCTCGGTGTCAACGACGGTAACAGTCAACCGGTCGAGCGGTAGATTTGCCCAATCGCGCGCCTCCCCGCGCGTTTCGAAGAGATGGAAATCGAAGTCGTGGCCCCAGTCGTTATCAGCCGTCCCGGTGATCGCCGGATCCTGTGTTTCGCTCACCGGCAGGATCACCCGCAGGCAGGGCCGGCCGGTGATCGCGTCGCGATCAGGCCATGCCGCACCGCCATGCTGCTCGATGGTGTCGAACAGCGTACGCGACGCACCGCCGCCGTCGTTGGAGATGTTGCGCATGCCCCATCGGCGCAGCGCCTCCATGTGCAGCGCCGCCCCGGTCCATTGTAGCTCGAGCGAAGCAAGCGAACGTTTGAACGCCAGGGTCAGAGCGAGATCCTCGGCGCGACAGAAGTCGGTGACCTGGTCGATGAGAAAAAGCATGCACTGGATCACGGCATAGCTTTCGATCCGCAGCCACACCGGCTCGACCGGGGCGCTGAGTTCGATCGTGCGGCCCCGCCGGTCGAGCAGGCCGCGTTCGACCGCCGCCAGCAGATCGCTGCCAAGGACCTCTTCAACCGGCAACTGCACTTTCAACTCTTGCCGATAGTCACCCTCCAACTGGTCGAGATGCTGACTGACCTTCAGCGCCTCGTCGCGGATCACCTCGAAGAACTGCTGGCGGCCGCTTTCGTCCATCTCCGGAAAGGTCAGGACAGTCTCGATGGCGGCGCGGATGCCGCCGATCGCCGAGCGCTGGCCCTCGGTCAACGATTGCAGCAGGTTTCCTCGCCGGCTTTCAGCACCGAACCGGGATGTAACGTCTTCGAACGTCAGGATGTAGCCACGCAGGCCGCGCTCGTGATCCAGGATCGGCACCAGATGGGTGCTCAGCATTCGGCCGCCCGGCCGAGAGGTGACGAACGGCACCAGCAGGTTGCCGTCGCCAGCGGCGAGACGATGCTCGATGCTGTTCAGCGCGTGCTTGATCAGCTCGGACTCGATGATGCCAAAGACGGAGCGGCCGAGCCCGATCCAATCGCCGGCACCGCTGCGCCGCGCCTGGCCCTCCAGCAACTGCTGGGCGCGAGGGTTGTAAAGCAGGATGCGGCCCTCGGGATTGCACACCAGCACGCCCTGCGTCAGCTTCGACATGAGCGCCGCGAGCGTGTTCTTCTCCTCTTCCAGCAGCGCGTTGGCTTCGCGAATGCGGGCCTCGACGTCAGCGTGCAGCCCCTGGAAGCGCTCCGCCAGCAGGTTGACGGCCCCGGTGAGTTCACGTACCTCGGCGGCGCCGCCAGCCGGAGCGCGATGGCGGGGGTTGCTCATTGCGATCAGCCGCGCGTCCTCGGCAATGGCGCTGAGTGGTGCCACCCAGCGGCGGAAAATGACGCGGACCAGCAACACGGTCATGCCGAGCAGCGCCACTGCTCCCAGCAGCGGCAGCGTGCCCGCCTGCTGCAACAGCGCCATCATCTGCGGCCGTTGGTCTGCCGCGAGGCTATCCCATGTCGCCCAGGCAAACAGCGCGAGCAAAAGCCAGTTGCGCCGCCACCGCTACGGCCACCACGGCCCATGCGCTGCGGGTCATTCCCTCAAACCTCCCCGGCACCCGGCGATGGTTGTTGTGCGCGCCCTCGCCGATCGCGACGCGTACGTGTTTGACAGCATATAAGCAGAAACTGGGGGAAGCTCGAAAGCTGGGAGATTGCTGTCGCAAGATTTTACGACCGATGTCGGCCGGCTTCTCCCACGCTGACCCGAAAGGTTCCATATGGTTGTTGTCATCTATGGCGGTCCCACGCCGCCAACTAACCCATTGTGTAGTTAGGATTAATGCTGCGGACCGTGCGCGTTTGACGGCGGTGATCGTGACCGAACCGCCCGTTGAAAAGACGTCCAGCGGGCGAGGATCGTACTGCTAACCACGCCAACTGGTGAGGCCGCCGAAGGAGACTTCACTTTGCATTATGGAATCCACCCCCAACGGGAACGCAAACTGCATTCCGCCTACGACGGCAGGTCCGTCGAGCAACTTCAGTGCGCCGACGCTCTGGAGACTAACCGACGTCTCCGCCGCAACCACCTGCTCCAAGCAACATAGAGTTCATACTGTTCCTCGTTCCTCCGCGTATTTCTAATAATTAAAAAGGTTACATAACGTCAATTTATTCACAGGTTATTCTGTCCCGATTATTCTATCTGACCCCTATCACCCGAAACATGGTTTCCGAAGGATTCACTTAGCCGCGCTCTCTGCTCATTGCGGTCCGCATTGTCCAGTCGATTTTACGTTGCAGAAATATGACATTAGCGTTAAAATAACATGTTTAGTTCTTTGTTGGTCCATTTGGGGGTAAAAATGATGAGCAACGCAAGCGGCAAATCTATTTGTTCTACAATCACTACACTCGCCGGTACGCTGGCCCTTCTGGTGGCGCTGACCGGTCAATCGAGACCCGCGCAAGCGGCAAACCCTCTCCTGAAGCAAGGAGAGCATGTAGAGGTCGCTGATGACGACGCGCTGGATGCTGTAAAAGGATCAGGCAGTTACACGGACTACTATGGTTATTACGGAAATCTCTACGCATATTATGCATATATATATTCTTATTACGGTCGCTACTATTACACTTCGGGCAGTGGTGAGTCCTCGAACTCATACTACACGGCAGCACAATATTCGTTGTATTCGTACGTCTACAACTATTATGCCTATTATTTTGGTCTTTATGGATATTGAGGTCTCGGCTTGCGATAGGCGTAATTTAGCACACGTTCTGGCCCAATGCCCAAAAGATTATGGTGCTTTGACGCTCAAATTGCGCCAAATACGCTTCTCTTTTCTAGCCTGGTGGAACTTGTTTGCCTGGCCGGTACTTCAGAAGCTTTGGCTGACAGCATTTCCACGCGCCACGGTGATCGGCTCACCGGGCGTATTCTTGCTGTCGGCTGCGACGGCGTAGAATTTGCGTACCGTGATGATCAGCGACTGGCGGTCCCGCTTGACGCCATTAGCGGCGCAGACTCGACCTCGGCCGTTTCTGTCGTCCTGACGGACGGTGACCGCCTTACTGGACTGGTCGGCATCAGGGCTGGTGCCGTTTCTATCAGCTCGGCAGTGTTCGGCCGCGTCACCGTAAAGGCCCAGGACCTCGCGGCACGAACTGACCGGGGCAGCAAAAGCTCTAGCTGCATCCGGGCGTCGGCTGAAGTGGCCCCGGTACCAACCCGCGATCTTGCCAGACTCACCGGTACCGGCGGTGACGCGGCCATCGACAGCAGCGCCGCTTCGCCATCCACCGAATCGACGCCCCCTGCTACTCCGGCTGCGTCTCTATCACCAACCCATGCTTCGCATGCGGATGTCCCCTCGGCCGGATCAGCTTCCGCTGCACCGCCGGCCGAAGACGAGGCGGAACCTCTGCAATTCCTTCGCACCGAGGCGGTGTTGTTGCCGCCTCTCAGGCTCGAGGGCGACCTTGTTCTTTCCTACCTCCGGAACAACGAATCTGTGCAGAACGACAAGCTGGTGTCGGTCACTCCCGCTCTGCGCTTCGGCATGATAGCGAACATGGAGGGTTTCGTGCAGATGCCCTATTCGTGGGGTCGACGTGAGATCAACACCTTTGCTGGAGTCGAGCGCAACGATGTCGATGGGATCGGCGATGTCCGCTTTGGCCTCAAGTACAGCGTCGTCCCACAGTCGGCAACGATCCCAAACGTAGTTGCTGCTGTTTCCGCGTCAGCACCAACTGGTAACGCGCCCTACCTGAAGCCGCCTCCCGGCGCGCCGTCGAGCGAGCTATCGCGCGATCTCCGCGATCCGTTCACCGTGCAACTTGGTACCGGACACTGGTCGGTGAGCGGCGGGGTGACTGCGATCAAGGCCTTCGATCCGCTGATCCTCTTCGCCACAGCCAATTACACCCACTTCTTCCCGGCCACGTACTACGGCGTCAGGATAGAACCGGGGGATTTCTGGGACGCCAACGCCGGGCTTGGCTTCGCCGTCAACGACACCGGTACACTGAGCAGCCAAGTTTTTGTAGGTTATCAGGAAGAGTGGGAATTCGAAGGAACGCACGTCGCTGAAACCTCATCGTCGCCGATAAGCCTTCGGTTTGCCTATACTCACATCCTTTCATCGCGTGACCTGATTGAGCCGTCAGTATTTTTTGGACTAACTGGCGATGCTAACGACGCTCTAGTCAGCGTTGGGTACAGCCACACGTTCTAAGTGACCCGACGGCGCAGCGCAGCTGCACTACAAGCGATTAGCATTTGGCAGCGGTTGCTGAGTATACAGGAAGCGGCGTGCGACCGGCCCCTCGTGGGTCAAATCCGCATTGCTGATGGCGAGCCGGTGGTTGTGCGGAAGCGCCTGACCATCAATCCAGACGGCGAGCGCATATCCACTCCATTGTCGGGCGAACTCCGTAACGGGAATGCGGACGTTGCCCAAAACCGGATCTGCCAGATAGGCCCGGTCACCTTGTATGCTGCGCAGAACCGAAAAGTGCTTAATGTATCCCTTGTCCAGATGGACAATGACCGGACCTTGAAGTGCAACTGCGTCGTCGATCGTCAGCTTAAGCCCCTCACTCATGAAGCCGAGCGCCGCCGCAGCAATCTTCATGTCGAGAAGCGAAAGGCCGCTTTTCTCTTTGCCGTGCCATTCCTCATCGGAATAGCGCTCTCTTATCACCCGGGTAAACTGGCTCTCCAGGATCGGCCGGCCATAATAGTACCGGCTGATCGTGGAGAGCGAGGCGGCGCCACAGGTAAAGTCGGTTTCCTGGCGGACGACATTGGCGTATTTCCGCGACTGCCAAGTCCAAAACCTGCCTGACGCGGGCTCCGCCGCCGGGACGTGTGGCTGCGGCGCTGCGCAGCCGGCACAGCATCCAATCAATGCCAGAACCACGATTGCCCGCCTGGCTCCCATCAGCTCGGCCTTGCGGTAAAGTGCTTCAGTCGCCCAGCTGTCCGATGCCTACCGCCCTGCTGTGCGCTGCCGATCGTCCTGTGGAACGATCAGGCGCTATTCTGGGTCCTTGCCCGCTACATGGAGCCGGAGCAAGCTTGCCGGAACCCGAGTCCCTGCTGTCGGCCGCCAAGATGATCGTGGTGGAGTTTAGTATCCTTCGGGCGCCTCGTAACGGGTCGGCGGACCGAGATCCTCGAAGCGGAACAACTTGAAGGCGCGGTGGCCGCTGTAGTCCAGCACGTGCAGCTTGTCTGTTTCGTGGATGTCGTGCGCCACCGCCATGAAGTGCGAGCCGTAGCGCTCTTTCGCCAGCTCGAGCGGAATTTCATAAGCGATGAATTTGTCGATTCCCTTGTCGTGCAGCTCGGAGATCAGTCCTGTATCGAGCGGCTTTTCCGCAGAGGTGATGATGACCATCGGCCCACCGGCGGTCAGAAGCATCATAACTTTCATCTTCGTTTAGTCCCCTTGAATTGACGAGGTGTTTCTAAGCGAAGCACGGGCCGCCTGACAAGCCACGTCTAGGGCTTGGCCTCACCCGCCGCTCCGTGCGTGGCCATCGATTAAAACTGGTAGCGACGCAGAACCGTCAGCGGCGAGATGACGCCGACCAGCTTTTTGTCTCCGGATCGACAACCGGCAGACGCAGCTTTCCGGACGCGAACATGGTCAATGCCTCGCTAAGCGGCGTGTCCGGGTGGACGACAGGACTTTCGTGGACGAGCATGTCGCTGACCTTGCGGCCCAGATACGGCGTGATCCGATCGTCGATATCGGCGACCGATTCCAGCTGCGCCTCGTCCTGCGTCTGGTGCCGTCCCTGCAGGTCGGGCAGCAGTATTTTGGCGAGCATGAAGGTGGTGATCTCGCCGCGGTACTCGCCGTCAGCATTGGCGACCAGCAGCTGCTGCATGTGATGCTTGATCATCCTGGCCAGGGCCTCGCCGAGGGTCGCGGTATCAAGAATCGTTGATTGCGCTGCGGCAGATCGCACCATGTAGTGCCGGCAAAACATGCGTCGTCCTTTCGTTTCTCTGCGGAAGCGGAGCCAGGCGCTGTCCAAGCGTTGCGTCCGCCACCCTCCCGTTGCCGATCGTCCGCGTCGGCGTCGGCGATCTTTCGGGCCGACATCCTGTGCGGGATCGTCCCGTAAAGCAATATCATCAGCGAATGGGTGCCATGCACATAAAAGTTTAGCATAGTTTCACAGATGATTATAAATAGCCGTCCCGTTGCGCTTCAGCGTCAAAGCGAGGCAATAAAAACGCACCGCGACGGGCGGCCAACACGATGCGGCGATCGTATAGCGCGATTAGCGACCGCAATTAACACTGAGATCCCGACTTTGGGCTGTTCCGGCTAAGTCGCCAGAGATCTGCCTCAGGTGCCGGGAGGGAGATAACCATGTCAACCGGTGATACTACGGGACTTGTGTCCCTGGGTGCGTCGATTGTCGGGCTGCTGGCAGCACTGTCGCTTTATTTGACAATCGTGCGCCAGCCCGCCGGAACCGAACGCATGCAAGCTATTGCGGCCGAAATCCACCTCGGCGCGATGACCTACCTCCGCGAGCAATACATCCGCATTGCGCTTTTCGTTCTCGTCGTCGCCGTGCTGCTGTCGTTCCAGTACGACATGCGGATGAGCGGCGCCTTCGTCTTCGGCGGCTTGACGTCGGCGATGGCTGGCTTCGTAGGCATGAAGGCAGCGACCAAGGCCAATGTTCGCACCACTGCGGCGGCGATGCTGACCGGTGAACGGGCGGCGCTGAACGTTGCCTTTAACGGCGGCGCGGTAATGGGTCTTGCCGTTGCCTCCTTCGGCCTGCTCGGCCTCGGCATCCTGTTCTACTTTTTCGGCACGGCCAAGGACGTCAACATCATCTGGGGCTTCTCGATGGGTGCGTCGTCGATCGCGCTGTTCGCGCGCGTTGGCGGCGGTATCTTCACCAAGGCAGCCGACGTCGGCTCGGACCTGGTCGGCAAAGTGGAAGCCGGCATTCCCGAGGATGACCCGCGCAACCCGGGCGTGATCGCCGACAACGTCGGTGACAACGTCGGCGACGTCGCCGGTATGGGCGCTGACATCTACGAGTCTTACGTCGGCGCAATGGTGGCGACGATGACGATCGGTGCCACATTGTCTGTGAGCGAGATGTCCCGAGTTTTCGGCACTGGCCTGGCGGGCGGTGACGCCGACTCGACGCGCCTGATGCTGATGGCGCTGCCACTGATGATGGCGATCGTCGGCATGGCTGCTTCGCTTTGCGGCATCTTCGGTCTGCGGCTGTTGCGTGGTGTGGGTCCGGCGCGCTCACTGGCTATCGCCGACATGAGCACCGCAGCCATCTTCATCGTGCTGACGCTCATCGTCCTGCAGGTGTTTGGCTACGGCTGGGGAATCTTCTTTGCGCTGCTGTCCGGCAATATCGCCGGCGTGCTCATCGGGCGGGTCACCGAATACTACACCGGAGGAAAACCTGTCCTGCGCGTCGCTACCGCATCGAAAACGGGCGCCGCCACCAACGTCATCACCGGTATTGCTGTCGGCTTTGAGTCATGCGCCGTGCCGCTGCTGCTGATCGCTGGTGCCACACTGACAGCCTACAATGCCGCCGGCCTCTACGGCATCGCTATCGCGGCGGTCGGCATGCTGGCAACGGCGGGCATGACGATGACGCTGGACGCCAGCGGCCCCGTCTCCGACAACGCCGGCGGTATCGCCGAAATGTCGCAGCTGCCGGTCGAGGTTCGCAAGATCACCGACGGCCTGGACGCCATTGGCAACACCACCGCCGCTACTGGAAAGGGCTTCGCCATTGGCTCGGCGGCGCTCACCGCACTGGCCCTGTTCGTCGCCTTCAAGCAGGCCGTCGAACTGGAAACAGGCAGCATGATCGTCATGGATATCACCGACCCGCGCGTTGTCACCGGCGCCTTCCTCGGCGCGATCGTCGTGGTGATGGCGGCGGCAATGACGATGAGTTCGGTCGGCAAGGCAGCGATGGACATGGTCACCGAGATCCGGCGGCAGTTCCGCGAGATCCCGGGCTTGCTGCAAGGCATGGGGAAACCCGACACCGCACGGTGCGTCGCAATCTCGACCAACGCCGCGCTGCGTGAGATGATCGCTCCAGGCCTGATGGCGGTTACTGCACCGCTTGTCGTCGGCCTGTTCATCGGCCCAGTCGGCCTTGCCGGCATGCTGATGGGAGCGACCATCGTCGGTGTGGTGCTCGCCCTGTTCATGGCAAATGCCGGCGGCGCCTGGGACAACGCCAAGAAGTACATCGAGGCGGGGAAGATACCAGGTGAGAAAAAGGGCAGCGACGCGCACGCCGCTGCTGTCATCGGCGACACCATCGGCGATCCGTTCAAGGACACCTCGGGTCCGGCGATGAATATCCTGATCAAGCTGCTGTCGATCGTCTCGCTGGTCATCGTGCCGTTCATCGTCTGATCGGCACGCTCCTTCGAAAGCTCGCGCCGGCGCCATCCTCGCGCGCCGGCGCGGTACATCGAGGTCCGCGACACCCCCGACTTAGCGATCAGGTATCGCGGATCATCGCTGTATAGACGGCGTCGGCCACGGTGACTCCGTCGACCTGGGCGCAGCCACTGAAACGCCAGACGTTACCGCGCCGCCGCTGCTTCTCCACATAGACGCGAATTACGTCGCCTGGCACCACGGGCTTGCGAAAGCGGGCACTCTCGATCGACATGAAATACGTCAGCCGGCCTTCCTTCTCCGGGCCGAGAGTGGCAACCACCAACACCGCCGCCGTCTGCGCCATCGCCTCGATGATCAGGACGCCGGGCATCACCGGCTCGGCCGGGAAATGGCCCTGAAAAAACCACTCGTTGACACTGACGTTCTTGATGCCAGTTGCGTGCGAGTCGGTAACGACATCCACCATCTTCTCGATCATCAGCATCGGATACCGGTGCGGAATCATCCGCTTGATCTGATGAAGGTCGATCGTCTCGCCGGTGGGCGCCGTCGCTTCCACATCCATCTTCTTCTTGCCTTCCACCCTACCGTCGCCGCCTTTGCCTTTGCCGCCACCCCCAGGATCGGGGCGCAACGAACTCGCCCGCATCGGCGCCCGGGCGCCCGCGGACGGCTCTTATACATCACGACACGCCGATGAAGAACGAGGGAGTTGCAACCGGTCGGCTTCTATATCGGCCGTTAAGGTCAGCCGCCCGGATCGCTGATAGCGATACTCGGCAAACGCTGATCCAGCCGACGCAAGACCTCGTCGGTGATCTCGAGAACCGGTGAGACAAAGACGACCTGATCCTTGCGCAGGATGACGCTGAGCCCCTGCTCACGCGCAATCTCGGCGACGATCACCTCGAGCGTCTGCTTTACCTGCTCCATCGCCTCGGCGTTCACCCGCTCCAGGGATTGCCGTCGCCGCTGCACGCGGCCCTGCGCTTCGACCAGCCGGCCTTCAAGCTTCCGGCGCTCCTCGGCGTAATCGTCCGGCGACAACACCGCCCGCTTGCCTGCCAACTCATCCTGCGCGGCGCGGATTTGCTGCTCTTCCTTCTGCGTTTCCGTACGGTAGACCTCGAGGTACCCGCCCAGTTGCGAGCGTATCGCCTGAACCGCCACCGCGTTGCGTCGAACCCTTTCGATGTCGAGGACAGCCATTCGCTGCGGCGGCTCGGCCGTCTGGGCGTACAACTCGACCGTGGCGAGTGCCGCCAAAGCAAAGGCAGCGCAACCGGCGAGAACGGCGCGCCTGCGCATCCGCCTAGAACCGGGTACCGAAGTTCAGCCGCAGAATCTCGGTCTTGTCAAACTCCTGCTTGATCAGTGCAAAGCCGAGATCGATACCGAGCGGCCCGAACGGCGACACCCAGGTGAGACCGGTGCCGACGGACAGCCGCGGCGAAGAAGCGTCTTCGACGATATCGCCGTTGCCCTGCTCAGCCAGCTGCCACGAACTGCCGACGTCGGTGAAGACGCGGCCGCGAATATCGAGCTCTTGCGGCAGGCCGAGAGGGAACGACAGCTGTAGCGACGAGGCGTAGAAAATCTCGCCGCCGAGGGCGTCGTCGGTGGTTTTGTCGCGGGGGCCGATACCGTCGGTCTTGAAGCCCCGCACCTCGTTGCCACCGATGTAGAAGCGGTCCAGAAGTTTCACGTCCTCGCCAAGGCCATGCACGTATCCGCCGGAGCCGCTCAACGAGAGCACCCACTTGTCGGCAACCGGATAGTAGTAGCCGGCGTCGACGCGGTTGCGGATGTACTTTGCCGTTCCACCCAGACCGGCGATATCGACGGTGTGCTTGCCGAAGTAGCCCTCAGTCGGGTTGATGCGGCTGTCGCGCCGATCGTAGGTCAACGAGTGCGATACTTCGGAGTAAGTCTCCTTGCCTTCCGCGTCCTTGATGAAGATCGAAGCATCGTTCGGCACGTTGTTGACATCCGTCTGCTTCAGCGTGTAGCGCCAACCTTGTCGCAGATGTTCGGTCAGGGGTAATTGGCCCGCAGATCACCGCCGATCGTCGTCGTGTCGAACGAGCTTTCGTCCTGGCGGTCGGTCTGCACGAAGAACAAATCGCCGCCGGCGGCAATTTCCCTGCCCAGGAAGTAGGGTTCGGTGAACGAAAGATCGACCTGCTGCTGCTGCTGGCCGATCAGCACACTCGCTTGCAGGTCCTGGCCGCGGCCGAGGAAGTTGCGTTCGCGAATGCTGATATCGCCGAGGAACCCGCTGCCCGTTGAAAAGCCGGCACCAATCGAAAGCGAGCCGGTGGACTTCTCCTCCACCGCCACCTTGACCACCGCCTTGTCCGGCGCTGAGCCCGGGACCTGTTCGACCGAGACCTTCTCGAAGAAATCCAGATCCTGAATCCGCTGGCGCGAGCGCCGAAGCTTCGCCGCGTTGAATGCGTCGCCTTCGACTAATCGGAACTCGCGCCGGATAACCTCGTCCATGGTGCGGACGTTGCCGGTGATATCGATACGCTCGACGAAGACCCGCGGCCCTTCCTGCACTTCAAAGACGATGTCGATCGTCTTTTTCTCGCGATTGCGGTCAAGTCGCGGCCGAATATCAACGAAAGCGTAGCCCTGCGTACCGACCTGGTCGCTCAACTTTTCGATCGACTTCTCGATCTGGTTGGCGTCGTACCAGTCGCCCTTCCTGATGGTGACCGCATCCTCCAGGGTCTCCTTTTCCAGCCCCGGCAGTTTAGAGGCGACGCTGACGCTGCCGACTTTGTAGCGCTCGCCCTCTTCAACCGTAAAGGTGACAAAGAACTCCTTGCGGTCAGGCGTCAACTCGGCCACGGCCGACTGCACGCGGAAATCGACATAGCCTTCAGACAAATAGAACCGACGCAACAGTTCGCGGTCGAGAGCCAACCGATCCGGATCATAAGTGTCGTCGGAACTGAGAAACCGCCACCACCGCGACTGCTTGGTCCGGATCACTTCGCGCAGATCGGAATCGCTGAACGCCTTGTTGCCGACGAAGAGGATTTTCTCGATCGAGGTAATTGCTCCCTCGTTGATCTCGTAGACAACGTCAACTCGGTTCTGCGGCAGCTGGATGATCTTCGGCTCGACGGTGGCGGCGAATCGCCCGCTCTGCCGGTACAGCGTCAGAATGCGTTGCACGTCGCTCTGGACTTTGCTGCGGGTGTAGATGACCCGCGGCCGCAGGCTCACCTCCGACTGCAGCGTTTCGTCCTTGATTCGTTCGTTGCCCTCGAAGGCGACGCGGTTGACGATCGGATTCTCAACCACCACGACGATCAGCTTTGATCCGTCCTCGCGGATGCTGACATCGCTGAACAGCCCGGTCGCATAGAGGCTCTTCAGCGAGCGGTCCATGCGCTCAGGATCGGCCTGGTCGCCTTCGTGCAAGAGCAGGTAGGAGCGCACCGTACTCGGTTCGAGGCGCTGGACACCTTCAATGACGACTTCACGAATAACCGTCGTTCCCTGCGCCAGCGCCGGTCCGACAACCGGTCCCTTCGCGGTCGCGACGAGCACGGCGACCGCCGCGACCATGCGGATGGCGCGAACCTTCACCAGCCCCTCCCTTTCGCCCTCAACTGACCAACCTGCGGAAGAAATCGATCACCTGCAGGCTCTTCAAATCGTTCCACGTAGCCAACAGCATCAGGCCAACAACAAACACGATGCCGGCACGAAACGCGTATTCGATGATGCGCTTGTTCAATGGCCGCCGGGTGACTGCCTCGATTGCGTAGATTAGGAGATGGCCGCCGTCCAGCACGGGGATCGGCAGCAAATTAATCAGCGCCAAGTTCACCGACAGCGCCGCCATGAAATACAGCAGGGCGGCAGCCCCGTCCGCCGCCACCTGACCAGACAGCTGAGCGATACGGATAGGTCCGCCCAGCTCTTCCAGCGGCCGGTCGCCCTGGATGATGTTCAGCAACGTGCCGAAGATCTGCGTGGCCAGTCCCCAGGTCTGGTTCACCGCCGCGAGCGCCGCCTGCGGCAGGGACAGCTCTCGTAGCCGACCCGCGTCAAATCGGGGCGGATGCCGAGCAGGCCCACTCGCCTGGTTTGGCCGTCTTCCGTCTGCTCCGTCGCACGGGGCGTTGCCAAGATTGCGATGTCAGCGTCGCCGCGACGCACGTCGAATCGCAATGTCTGGTCGGGGTGGGCGTTGACGATACGACGCACATCATCGAACCACGCCACTTCCTCGTCGCCGATGGCGACAATCATGTCACCCGGCGCGAAAGCGGCCTCCGCCGCGGCGCTGTTCGGCTGTACGCTGCCCACCACCGGCAACGGCGCCGGTGCGCCGACAACAATGAACAGGCCGAATAAAACGACAAGTGCGAACAACAGGTTGGCGAGCGGCCCCGCCGAGACGATCGCTGAGCGTCGGCCGAGACTCTTGTGGCGGAAGGAATGTTCACGCTGCAAGGGCGATGCCCTGTCATCGGCTCCCGTCTCGGGGTCATCGTCGGCAAAGCTTTCCTCGCCATACATTTTGACGTAGCCGCCGAGCGGCACCGCGCTCACCTTCCAGCGCGTTGCGGCACGGTCCGTCCAGCCGAAAAGCTCTTTGCCGAAGCCGATCGAGAAAACCTCGACCCGCACGCCGCACCAGCGGGCAACGAGGTAGTGGCCGAGTTCGTGCACGAAGATCAGCACACTGAGCACGACCAGGAACGGCAGGATCCAATCGATGTAGGCCATGGCTGTTACGCTGGTTGGAATGAGTGGGCGAGGCGGCTGCGCGACACTATGCGTCGCAGCGACCGAAACCGAAACCCTGAACGATGCGGCGTGCGCGCTCTCGCGCCTCAAGATCGATCGCGATCACTTCGGCAATGCTGCCGACGGATCCGCTTGGGGTCCCCTGCATCGTCTCTTCGACCAGCCGCGGGATATCGAGAAAGCCGATCTGGCTTGCAAGAAAGCTGCCGACGGCGACTTCATTTGCCGCGTTGAGAACGATCGGCGCGGCGCCGCCACGGCGGAGGGCTTCGCGCGCCAGCCGCAGCGCCGGAAACTTCTGGTCGTCAGGCTCTTCGAAGGTGAGCGTACCGATCGCCGCCAGATCAAGCCGCGGCGCCGGCGCCGCCATTCGCTGCGGCCAAGCCAGGGCGTAGGCTATCGGCGTGCGCATATCGGGCGCGCCTAACTGCGCCAGCACCGAGCCGTCGACATAGGCAACCAAGCTGTGGATGACCGACTGCGGATGGACAACGATGCTGATCTGATCGACCTCGACCGGAAACAGGTGGAACGCCTCGATCAGCTCGAGACCTTTGTTCATCATCGTCGCCGAATCGACGGAAATCTTCGCCCCCATGTCCCAGTTCGGATGCGCCACTGCCTGGGCCGGGGTGACACCAGCCATCGTCGCGGCTTCCATGCAGCGGAAGGGTCCACCGGAAGCCGTAAGGATGATCTTCTCCACCTTCTCGGGATTGGTGAAATCGAACACCTGAAAGATGGCGCTGTGCTCCGAATCCACTGGCACCAGCGTTGCGCCGCACTTCTTGATCTCGGCGATCATCAGCTCGCCGGCGCAGACCAGGCATTCCTTGTTGGCAAGCCCAATGATCGCGCCTCGTCGCACAGCGGCCATCGTCGGCTCCAGGCCGGCCGCTCCGACGATCGACGCCATCACCCACTCGGCCGGCCGGCAGGCCGCTTCAACCACCGCCGCCGGTCCCGCCGCCACCTCGATGCCGCTGCCAGCCAGCGCCTCCTTGAGCGGGCGATACCGGCTCTCGTCAGCGACTGCTACCATCCGCGGCCGAAGCGCCCGCGCCTGCTCCACCAGCAGCTTGACGTTGCGATTCGCGGTAAGCGCTTCCACCGAGAATGCATCCGGCTGCCGCAGCAGCAGGTCGATGGTGTTGCAGCCCACCGAGCCGGTAGATCCCAGGATGCTGACGCTGCGCCGTGGCGTATCGGCGCGTGCTCGAGGTGCGATCATAGCCATCGGGTAAATGCCCCTTCGTCCGCTGCCGCAATAGATGCCACTACCACGATCACCACCAGCAGCGCGTCGACCCGGTCGAGCAAGCCACCGTGTCCCGGGATCAGCTGGCTTGCGTCCTTAACGCCAAATCGGCGCTTTATCCAGGATTCGCCTAGGTCGCCAAGCTGCGCCACAACCGCCAGCAGCGCACCAAAGATCGCGGCCGTCAATGCATGGGCGCCGCCCATCGTGGCAGCGAAGACAACGCTGGTCGCCGCCGCCGCGCCGATGCCCCCCGCCAGGCCCGCCCAGGTCTTGTTCGGGCTGATTGCCGGCGCCAGCTTCGGCCCGCCGATCAGCCGCCCGGCGGCATAAGCGCCGATGTCGGACGCCCAGACCACCAGCAGAAGCCATAGCACAATGTCGCGCCCCGTGGCCGGATCATTACGCAGCCAGACCAGGGCGACACACGGCAGGCCGATGTACAACGTGCCCAGCGTCATCCACGGCGCGCCACCGGTCGCTAGCACGACCAGTGTGGTGCCGAGCGCCAGCGCCGCCAGCGCAACCGCCACTCCAAAGCCCGCCGCAGCGGCGACGGCAATCACGACAACACAACCGAGTAGCAAACCCGATCGTGGCGATTGGTCCGACCCGGTCATCCCAAACCATTCGCGGGCGAGGATGCCGGCCGCCAAAGCCACCATAACCTCGAATGCCGGCGTCCCCAGCCAAGCAATCATCAGCACAGGGAGACCGAGGGCCAGGCCGGCGAGCGTTCGAGTGACCACGGTCGGCACCGGCACCGCTGCCCGTCAGGCCGAAACCGAGCCGTATCGGCGCTCGCGGCGGGAGAACTCGGTGATGGCCTGCTCGAAATCCTGGCGCGAGAAATCCGGCCAGTAGGTTTCGATGAACATCAGTTCGGAATAGGCCACCTGCCAAAGCAGAAAGTTACTAATGCGTTGCTCGCCGCTGGTGCGGATGACGAGGTCAGGATCAGGAACATCCCAAGTATAGAGGTATCGGGCGAACAATTTTTCGTCGATCCGCGCCGGATCGAGCCTCCCCGCCGCCGCTTCTTCGGCCAGCCTGCGCGCCGCGTCACAGATTTCCGCCCGCGCCCCATAGCTGAGCGCCATGGTCAGCACCAGCCGGCCGTTGCCGGCGGTCTCCTGCTCCACCTTCTCGATCGCCTTGACGATATCCGGGGCAAGTTTTCCCCGGTCGCCGATGACCTGCAGCCGGATCCCGTGCTCTTGAAGAAATCCCAGTTCGCTGCGAAGGTAGTAGCGTAGCAGACCCATCAGGTCACTGATCTCCCTGTCGGGCCGCCCCCAATTCTCTGAGGAAAAGCCGAACAGGGTGAGGTACCGCACGCCCAGGCGAACCGCGCACTCGGCGGCCGTCTTTACTGATTCAGCGCCCCGACGATGGCCTTGCGTCCGTTGCAGCCCGCGCGCCGCCGCCCAGCGGCCGTTGCCATCCATTATGATGGCGACGTGCAGCGGCGAGGCCCGGCGGCTGGAGGCTGCAGCGGGAGAGGTTGCATAGGCGTCAGACCTGCAAGATCTCGCTCTCCTTCCTGGTGAGGAGGTCGTCGAGAGTGTGGATGTGCTGGTCGGTGAGCTCCTGGATCTGCTTGCTTAAATCGCGCACCTGATCCTGCGAGACACCGCCCTCCTTTTCCGCCTTCTTCAATTCATCCATGGCATGGCGGCGAACGTTGCGCACGGCGACGCGGGCTTCTTCCGCATAGCGGGCGGCAATCTTGGTGATCTCGACCCGCCGCTGTTCACTGAGTGGCGGGACCGGCAGGCGAATCACCTGCCCCTCGGTCGCAGGATTAAGTCCTAGGCCGCCCTCCAGGATCGCCCGCTCCACGGCCTTGACCATGCCCCGGTCCCACACCTGCACGGTGAGCAGCCGAGGCTCGGGCGCGGCGATCGTCGCCAGCTGCGTTAGCGGCATGCGCGAGCCGTAAGCCTCGACGTTCAACGGCTCCAGCAGGCTGACAGCAGCCCGTCCGGTGCGCAAGCCAGCGAATTCCTTCTGCAGCACCTCTACAGCCGAGTGCATCTTGCGAGCCGCTTCCTTCTTGATCGTCTGGATGTCTGGCGTACTCACTGGGCGCCCCTCAGCGGATGATCGTGAACGTGCCGGTACCGCAAACGGCGGACGCGAACGCGCCCGGACTATGCATAGAGAAGACGATGATCGGTATGGCGTTGTCGCGGGCCAGCGCCACCGCCGACGTGTCCATCACCCGCAAGTCCCGTGACAGCACCTCCTGAAAGGACAGCCGTTCGTAACGCTCGGCGTTGGCCACTCTTTTTGGATCGGCACAGTAAACACCGTCGACTTGCGTTCCCTTCAGCAAAGCATCGCAGCCCATCTCTACTGCGCGCAGCGCCGCAGCCGTATCGGTCGTAAAAAAAGGGTTACCGGTGCCGGCGGCGAACACCACCACCCGACCCTTCTCCATATGACGGACGGCACGCCGTCGGACGTACGGCTCGCAAACCGTCATCATCGGAATAGCCGACTGTACCCGCGTATGCAAACCGGAACGTTCGAGCACGCTCTGCAGGGCAAGCGCGTTCATCACCGTCGCCAGCATGCCCATGTAGTCCGCGGTCGCGCGTTCGATGCCGTCGGCGGCCTTGGAGACGCCGCGGAAGATGTTTCCGCCGCCGACCACCAGGCAAACCTGGACGCCCATGTCGTGAACCACACGGATGTCGGCGGCCATGTGCTCCAGAGTAGGCAGGTCAATGCCATACTGCTGGTCGCCCATCAATGCTTCGCCAGACAGCTTCAGTAAGACACGACGATAGGAAGGAGCGGCTTTCATGGCCCGCTGCTCGTTGTCGTTGTCCGACATAGTGCGATGTCCCGCGCTTATGGTTCAGGCGTCAGACGCGTCTTCCTGTGCTTTCTCCAGGCCTTCGCCGAGCGCGAAGCGAACGAAGCTTGCAATCCGCACCGGCGCCCCCAGTTCTTTGCCGGCCACCTCGAGCAGCGCGCTAACTTTGGTTTGCGGGTCCATCACGAACGCCTGCTCCAGGAGACAGACCTCTTCATAAAACTTGCCGAGCCGGCCTTCGACCATCTTCTGGATCACCGCTTCGGGCTTGCCGCTGCCGCGCGCCTGCTCGACCAGCACGTCACGCTCCCGGTCCAGCGCGTCTGCCGGCAGGTCCTGGCGCGAGATTGCAATCGGGTTCGCGGCGGCAACGTGCATCGCCAGCTTCTTGCCCAAATCGGCGAGGGCAGCGCCGTCTTTTTCCGCTTCCAGGGCAACCAGGACGCCGATCCGACCAAGTCCGGGAGCGGCGGCGCTATGCACGTAGGAAGCGACAAGGCCGTTTGCAGCGCCGACCACAGCGACCCTGCGGAGCGTGATGTTCTCACCGATGGTCGCCGCGAGATGCGTCACCTCGTCGCCGACGGTCCGCCCGCTTCCCGGCCACAGGGACGCCTTCAGCGCCTCAATGTCGCCACCGACAGTGCGCGCCAGAGCGGCGACACCAGCAACGAACTCGCGGAACAACGTATTTCGGGCGACGAAGTCGGTCTCAGAATTGACTTCGACAACAGCGCCTCGGCCGCCTTCGACGGCGATGCCGATCAGCCCTTCCGAGGCGACGCGGCCAGAGCGCTTGGCCGCCGCCGACAGGCCCTTCTTCCGCAGCCAGTCGACGGCCGCCTCGATATCGCCGCCGGTCTCGGTCAGCGCCTTCTTGCAGTCCATCATGCCGGCGCTGGTCTTGTCTCTCAGCGACTTGACGAGGCTCGCACTGATTTCGGCCATTTTCTTCCGTCACTCCACGATCGTCGTTGACCAGCGCCGCCGACAGGCAGTCGCTGCTCCGAAATCCTTTTCGCTCTTCCGGCGGCCGTGCGGGCGCACGACCGCAATATGCCGCCCGCTAGGCGCCTCGCTCGACGTCCGCCGCTGCCTCGCTCTGCTCCACCGGTGCCGCCACCGCGTCGGCTGCCGCCACCGCGTCGGCTGCCTCCGCGAGAGACGGAGCGGCTTCTTCGGCCGGCAATTCAGAGTCGAGCGCGAGCGGTACCTCGCCCGGCTCCTCAGAAGCCCCGATGTCGACGCCCGCCGCGACCATCTCCTGTTGAATGCCGTCGAGAACGGAGTCGACAACCAGATCGCAGTACAGGCTGATGGCGCGCAGTGCGTCGTCATTACCGGGGATTGGGAAGGTAATACCATGCGGATCGCTATTGGAGTCCAGCACTGCCACCACCGGGATGTTCAGCTTGTTCGCCTCCGCGACGGCGATCGCCTCCTTGTTGGTGTCGATGACGAAGAGGATATCGGGCAGACCGCCCATCTCCTTGATGCCGCCAAGTGCGCGCTCAAGCTTGTCGCGCTCGCGCGTCATCACCAGCGTTTCCTTCTTCGTCAGGCCCTGGACGCCCTCGCCGAGCCGTGAGTCCAGCTCGCGCAGCCGCTTGATCGAGTTCGAGATGGTCCGCCAGTTGGTCATCATCCCGCCGAGCCAGCGGTGGTTGACATAATACTGGCCGCAGCGCTTCGCGGCATCGGCCACCCGCTCGCTCGCCTGCCGCTTGGTGCCGACCAGCAGCACGCGACCGCCGGCGGCGACCACGTCGCGCACCGCCACCAGTCCGCGATGCAGCAGGGGCACGGTGTGTTCCAGGTCGATGATGTGAGTGCCGTTGCGCACGCCGAACAGGTAGGGCGCCATCTTCGGGTTCCAGCGGCGCGTGCTGTGACCGAAGTGTACGCCCGCTTCCAACAGTTGGCGCATGGTGAACGTCGGCAGGGACATGGATTCTGATCTCGCTTTTCCGGTTGAACCGCCGCGGAAACCGCCCGGCTGACCGGGCACCGGAGCGAATACACCAACCTGCTGGTTCGCGCTCGCCATTCCGCGTGTGAAGTGCCCTGTAGATACCCCCTGCCCGTCAGCTTTGCAAGGAGGGTAGGCAACCGCGCCATTTCCCCCTTTGCCGGTGTCACGCAGGCGCCGCTTGATCGCTCCACTATGGCGGCTGGAACAGCCGTACGTGAAGGTGCTTTCGCCAGGAGACGTCCGCGAAAATCCTATTTCCTTATTGTGGAAAGGGTTATCTTGCTAACGTGATGGGGTGATTCGAGTCACGCTATTGATGAAGCACAAACTCGTGATTGGCAGGGCCGAAAACTCAGCGCGCGATAGTCAAGGGCGCCTCCGCCTCCGCCTGCGTTGCGAGCGCTATTGCCGCTGGTACAAAAAATAGGTTATATATTGCCCAAAAATCTACTGCGACGCGCTTTCCTCTACTATAGACACAAATGCTATAGGCTACAATGCGCGCAATGTCGTTGGTTCGCCCAGCAGTGGGCTTGGTTTGAGAAAGGGATGAGCGAGCGAGGTATTTGTTAAGATCCATACAAACCGTCAACTGCTTGGGGAGGCACGCAACATTTGCCAATGTAAATAAGCATCGGATTATAGCTTTGGGTCTACCCTCATATCATCATGCATACTTCTATGGGAGGAAGTAATGACTATAATGCGGGGCTTCCGCAGTGTCGCTGCTGCGGTCTTTTTGCTGATATTCTCGCTGAGCGCTCACGCGTGGGCTGGCAACGGCGCGGCTCGGCTGGCCGCCGATCAAGATGAAAAAGGGAGCGGCGTGCCCCTGGACTCGAGCTTGCTGGCGCCGGAAGCCGCCGCGTCTGCCGTTGCGGCGCCGGAAGCCGCGGCGCCGGGCGGGACAAAGGCCGCAACTGAAGGTGTTTTTGGAACGGTCTTGTGGTGGCCGATTATCGCCATCCACACCGTTCTCTTGCCCGACGGGCGGGTTCTCAACTACGGGACCGACGAACGCGGCGCGCAAGGAGCGCAGTTTGTTTACGACGTCTGGAATCCCAATCTAGGCACGGGACAAGCATCACACCTGGTGCTGGATAATAAAACCGGAACCGACATTTTCTGTGGCGCACAATCGGTGCTCGCCGGGAGCGGAGAAGTTCTTCTCAGCGGCGGCGATGACACGATCAATGGGATACGTAACTATTCTAACAAACTTACCACAATCTTTATGCCGAATCAGAACGCGCTCGATGGAACCGAGCAGCCGATGGCATTCAAAAGATGGTATCCATCCATTATTCCCCTGCCGACTGGCGAAAAGCTTGTCCTCGGCGGGCGAGAGAACCGCGGCGATCCCGCGACGACGCCAGAGGTCTATTCAGAGGTTACCGGGTGGCGCTCACTGACTTCAGCTACAAGTAACGCGGCGTTCGGAATAACGCCTGGCTTTGAGCATTATTATTACCCACGAGCTTACAAGCTGCCCAACGACCCATCCAAGGTCTTGGTACTCGGCTTGAACGGCAAACTGTTTTATGTTGATCCTACCGGTCTTGGCAGCATTACCCAGCTTTCGAAGACAACGCTGCCCGGCAGCTACAAACTTCCGACGTTGATGTTCGCGCCTGGAAAAGTGTTTTCCGTCCGCTCAAACAAGAAGGTCATCATCGCAGACCTGAACGGCCCGCAGCCGGCGATCACGACAACGGCCGACATCAGCCAGACTCGCTTCTGGTCGAATGCGACGGTGCTCGCCGATGGCAAGGTCTTGGTCACCGGCGGATCGGCGGTCGACAATCAGCTGACCGCTGTCGCCAAAAGAGCCGAGATCTGGAATCCGGCCACGGGAAAGTGGACCCTCGGGGCCAGCGCCGATAGGCCGCGCTTGTATCACTCGACCGCCCTGCTGTTGCCGGACGGCACCGTCCTCACCGCAGGCGGTGGCGCGACGGGTCCGGTGCAGAACCTCAATGCCGAGATCTATTATCCGCCGTATTTGTATAATGCAGACGGCACTCCTGCTGCCCGCCCAACACTCGCATCGGCTCCCGCTTCGTTGGCCTTGAGCGCCCCCACCCGTCAATTCGCCGCTACCGTCGGCAGCGGCAACAAGATCACCCGCGTGGCCCTCCTGCGTTCCGGATCAACAACGCACGCGAACAACCTGGAACAACGCTACCAGCAACTTGCATTCACGCAGTCCGGGCAAACCCTGACCATCACTTCCCCTACCAATCCGAATTACACGATCACCGGCTATTACTTGCTGTTTGTCTTCAACGACAAAGGCGTGCCATCAAGCGGCAAGATCATTAAGATACTCAGGTAGTGCAGCAGCAATTTTGGGGGACGCTCCAATTATCTGCGCGCCAATACAATAGGTTACTATCCGGAAGAACCCTCGTGAGGCTCGGCGGGTTCAAGACTAACCACCTGGCGAGTGTGCTCACACTCGCCAGGACGAGCGCGAGCCGCCACCCAGCTAAGCAGTCTTCGAGCGACCGACGACGTTCGGGCAGCCGGGCGCATCCTCTCCAAAGAGCGCACTTTCCATCGATCCTCAACCGCTTGCCACGCGTGCTGACCACAGCGAGACATCGGCAGTGAAAACTCCCGGGAGCAAGGAACCGGGGGGCTAGACGGTGCGTTTCGACGACGCTGATCATCTTCCTATACTCCTGAAGGAAGCTTTTTAGTCGAAACGAAAAGCGAGCACTGCTTTCCATGAAATCCTATCTCGCTCTGCTTATCCTGGCGGTCATTATCGCCTTGCCGGCGCAAGCGCAGAAAGTCGCCGACGTTGAAATTGACGTCGTTCCGCGCCCCGTTGATTTCGGATCGGGCCCCGGCGTGCCGGCGAGCGCCAGCCTGAGGGCCACTGAGCAAATCGTTGCGGCTCCAAGCGCCGTTGTTCCGAGCGGAGCCGGCGCGAATATGGGCGGGCTCTTCGGACCCCCAGAGCCATGGCCATTGATCGCCATTCATGCAGTTCTCCTCCGCGACGGCCGAGTGATGAGCTACGGCAGCGACGGCCTCGGCCAGCAGGGAGCGGAATTTGTCTATGACGTATGGGATCGGAACGCGGCGATACCGGCGCACATGCTGCTTCCGAATAAGACAGCTACCGACTTTTTTTGCGGCGCACAGTCTGCTCTATTGGGAAGCGGTAATGTTCTGCTCGCCGGCGGAGACCAGACGATCGGCGGGTGCGCAATTACTCCAACGATCGAACAACTATTTTCGATGTTCAGAACAACGGATTGAACGGCTCCAGGCCGCCAATGATGTACCGGCGCTGGTACGGGTCGCTCATCCCGCTCGGAAACGGGGAAAAGCTGCTGCTCGGCGGGCGCGAGGATCGGGGCTATCCTGTCGTTACCCCGGAGGCCTACAACGAAGTCCAAGGCTGGCGGACGCTATCCGGCGCAACCAGCGACACGGCATTCGGCATTGACCAGTCCCACTGGTATTATCCACGCGCCTACCAGCTTGCTGACGGCAGCGGCGATGTTTTGGTCCTGGCACATGTGGGCGACATGTACCGTCTCAACCCGGCAGGTATCGGCACCATCAGTAAACTGGTGACGACGGCGCCGATTGGGGACTACCGGCTGCCCATGGTGATGTTCGGTCCCGGTCGAATTTTCTCCGTGCGGAAGCACCAGAAGGCGATTGTCATTGATCTCAATGGCGCGGAGCCGATAGTCACTGAGACGTCGTATGTAGGACGGCTACGCTTCTGGTCAAACGCCACAGTGCTTGCCGATGGCAAAGTTCTAGTCAGCGGTGGATCGGGCATAGCCAACCAACTGCTTGATGTCGCCTACCCGGTCCAGATCTGGGATCCTTCGACCGGTGCCTGGACAACGGGGGCAAGTGCTACAAAGCCACGCTTGTATCACTCGAGCGCGCTGTTGCTGCCCGACGCCACGGTCTTTACCGCTGGTGGCGGCGCCCCTGGCCCGATCAAGCAGCTGAACGCAGAGATCTATTATCCGCCTTATCTCTTTGATGCTGCTGGCTCGCCGGCCCCCCGGCCGCTGCTGCTAGCTGCTCCTGAACTGTTGAGCATCAGCGCCAATCGGGAGTTCGCCATCGCCGTTGAAAGCGGCAACCTGATCAGCAAGGTGACCTTAATCCATACTGGATCAGTTACCCATTCCACTGACGTGGAACAGCGCTTTGAACAACTCGCCTTTGTTCAGGAAGGTCAGACGCTCCGCATTCAGACGCCGGCCAATCGCGACTACACGGTGCCTGGCTATTACATGCTGTTCGTGTTTAACGAGTACGGCGTGCCGTCGATCGCGAAGATCATCAAGATGACCAGCTGACGCGGCGGCTATGCGAGCGACCTCCCGTTGCGGTGCTCGTGCGTAACCCGGTTCTCAAGGGAACAGCGGTTGCTGGGTTAGGCCCGTGGTCTCGGGAAGTTGGCAGGCAACGTTCATGTTCTGAATGGCCTGGCCCGAGGCACCCTTGACCAGATTGTCGATGACGGAGAGCAAAATGGCGCGGCCAGGAACGCGGTCGGCGAAGACGGCGATCAGGTTGTGATTGGAGCCGCGCACATGGCGGGTGGCCGGTAAGACGCCCGGCTCCAGCACGCGCACGAAGGGCTCATCCGCGTAACGAGCGGCAAGCCTCGCTCGCAGATCATCCGCGCTCGCGCCGCCCTTCAGCCGGACATAGATGCTGGCAAAAATGCCGCGGTTCATCGGCATCAGGTGTGGAGTGAAATTGAGCAGCACTGGCCGACCGGCGACCGACGAGACCTGCTCCTCGATCTCCGGCGCGTGCCGGTGCGACGCGACGCCATACGCGTGAACGCCCTCCGCCACCTCGGTAAACAGCGAAGCCTCTTTGGCGGCGCGCCCGGCGCCCGAAACGCCGGACTTGGCGTCGATGACAATGTCATCGGCCTCGATCAATCCCCCCTCGACAACGGGCAGCAGCGGCAGCAGCGAAGCGGTCGGATAACAGCCGGGGCAGCCGACCAGCCGCGCGTTCCGAATTCGATCGCGGGACCACTCGGTGAGCCCGTAAACCGCCTGTTCTTGCATCTGCGGTGCGGCATGCGGCTGCCCATACCACTCCGCATAGACGGCAGGGTCGGTGAAGCGGAAGTCGGGCGACAGATCGATCATCCGCACGTGGCTCGGCATCGACGCCGCCAGCGGCTGCGCCGCTCCGTGCGGCAAGCCAAAGAAGGCAACATCCACCGCCTGCCAGTCGACCGCGTCGACGGGTTGTAGCGGCGGCAGCGCGTGCGCCCGGGCCGCGCCGGCGAGATGCGGGAAGACTGCGCCGAAATCCTGGCCGGCCTTCCGGTCGGCAGTCATCGCGACGATGTCGGCAGCCGAGTGCTCAACCAGCAGCCGCACCAGTTCGGCTCCCGTGTAGCCGCTGGCGCCGACGACGGCGACGCGGACGCGATTGGCTGAGGGCGAACTGGTGGTCATCTTGAAAGATTACTCATGCGGTCCCGACACGTCCCCTCATCCAGACCCCTGTTCTCCTGCATGTGGGAAGGACCGAGGTTAGGTGTCGAAAGTAAGGACGCGCCGAAGGCTGGTGCCGGCCGAAGGTTAGCGCTTGGAGAACTGGAAGCTGCGCCGGGCCTTGGCACGGCCGTACTTCTTGCGCTCGACGACGCGTGGATCGCGTGTCAGGAAGCCGCCGCTCTTCAGCGCACCGCGCAGTGCCGGCTCGAAGCGCGTCAAGGCGCGGCTGATGCCATGGCGCAGCGCGCCAGCTTGTCCTGACAAGCCGCCTCCGCTGACGGTGCACATCACATCGTACTGATCGGCGCGGCCGGCAACGACGAACGGCTGATTGATCACCATGCGCAAGGTAGGACGGGCGAAGAAAACCGAGACGTCGCGGCCGTTCACCTTGATCTCGCCGCGACCGGGCTTGATCCAGACGCGGGCAACCGCGTCCTTGCGCTTACCGGTTGCGTACGCGCGGCCATAGCGGTCGAGCTGCGGTTGCGCCGGAGGCGCCTCGGCCGCCGGCTGGGCGATCTGCTCGAGGTCCTGGAGGGAGGTGATGGGGTCGGCCATACGAACCTGCTACCGCTTGTTCTTGGGATTGAAGGAGGCAATGTCGAGCGACTGCGGCTGCTGTGCAGTGTGCGGGTGCTCGGGCCCTTTGTAAACGCGCAGCTTCTTCATCACTGCCCGGCCGAGCGGGCCACGCGGCACCATGCGCTCCACAGCCTTCTCGATGGCCCGCTCCGGGTAGCGGCCGTCGAGAATCTGCGCCATCGTCCGCTGCTTGATGCCGCCGGGATGGCCGGTGTGCCAGTAGAATATTTTGTCCTCGCGCTTGCGCCCGGTAAGCGCGACCTTTTCGGCATTGACGACGATGATGTGGTCGCCGCAGTCGACATGCGGCGTGAACATCGCCTTGTGCTTGCCGCGCAGCCGCATCGCAACGATCGACGCCAACCGCCCGAGGACGCAGCCGTCCGCATCGATGACATACCAGCCGTGGGTGACATCCGCCGGCCGTGCGGAATAGGTCTTCATGGTCTTTCCTCGGATACGGTGCTGGGCGCCCGGCAACGCGACGACGTTGATCGCCGTTTCGGCGCGAAAGGCCGTGCAATATGCCACAGCATCCCCGCCTGTCAACCAGCAAGCCGCGATCCGGGCGATAACCCGCATGCAAGCGCGCGGTTTTCGAAATCTCCAGCGGGCAGGAGTTGTTTGCGGGCGCGAATAGTGGTTTCCTGAAAAGGAAGCCGGTGGATCAAACTTATCGCAAATCCGTGCCGGCCGATGCGAGGTAGGACGCGCGCAATGCCGCTCATTCACTGGACGCCTGATTTCAGCGTCGGCGTCAATTCTCTCGACACCGACCACAAGGTGCTGATCAGCCTGATCAACCAGTTGGACGACGCCATCCGGGCGGGGGAACCCAGCGCCACCATCAGCAAGGTTCTGGATGCGTTGCTCGACTACACCGACTACCACTTCGCCCGCGAGGAACAGTTGATGCGGGCCTGCGGCTACCCGGAGATCGACGCGCATCTGCGCACGCACCACACGTTGCGGGCGCAAGTGCACGATATTCGGGAGCGCTACCGCCGCAATGCGGAATCGATGCATGGCCGCGAGGTGCTGGCTTTCCTCAAGAACTGGCTGACCGCCCACATTGTCGGCCGCGACAAGCTTTATTCGCCGTTCATGCAGGGCGCCGCCCAGAAGGTGCAGGAAGCCGACCGGGCGTTTGGCGCCATCAGCGAAGCACCATTGTCCGTCGCCGCCGGCGGCTGATCGTTCGCACCGCGGCCTGCTCGCTCACGGCGCCTTCGCCGGCGGAATCGAATAGGTGCCGGTCGCGTGCGCAACCGGCTGGACGCGACCTTCCGAGTGCACCCGCACCTCGATCACCGCCAGTCGCTTTCCCAAACGCAGCATCGCGCCTTCGGCCAGCAGATCGACTGGCAAGGCACCATAAAGAAAATTGATGTTGAAGCTGGTGGTGACCGCCAGCTTGACGCTGCCGATGGCCGACAGCACGACGGCATACATGCAGGCATCCGCCAGCGCCATGATCGAGGGCCCGGAGACGACGCCGCCCGGTCGCAGCGAACTGCTGCGGAACGGCAGGCGCAGAATCGCCCGGCCGTGCGCAATTTCATCGGCCCGCATGCCGATGTCGTGCGCCCAGGTCAAATCCTCGCGGACGATCGCATCAAACTCCGCGACCGAAATCTTCGCAGCCGACATCGATTACCGCTCCACCGCCCGCTCGCCAACCGAGCCTAGGCGAAGCGCCGGCGACGTCAATGCGCAATGGGGACGGTAGGCGACGTGGGGGGAAAGCGATCCCGCCGGCACCGCGTCGAACCGAGCAAAGCTCTCGCCACCTCAGGCACAGAAACGTAAAAGCGGATGTAACCGTTAGTGTATAAAATGCTCCGGAAAAGCCGCCGGAGGCTCCTTTCCGTAGTCGTGGAAGGAAGCGTCCGACGGCCATCGGTGGCTACAATTCGCTAGAACTTGCAGACGTCATCGGTGACGTAGATGCCGGCCCAGCCCGTGGAAGTTATGGGTTCGAGCATGCCGGCCGTCAGTGCCAAGCGGCACGACCTGAAGCCGTCGCGCTCGATACCGAGTGTGATCACGTCGGATCCAGCCGGGGCCTCGGGATCCACGTCAGTGGCGGAAGCGCCCTCTTCGAGTACGGTAAGGAGGTTGCCCGTTGGCTTTGACCGCGCATAAATGCCTACAGTTTGGTCAGTCTTAGTGGCCTTGAACGCCGTCGCCACACCCCCGTCGGATGACCTGACGCTCACCGCCGTGAACGCGGATGACCGCCAGCGAGCCGGCTCAAGATCGTCTCCGTCGTCTCCGCCGCCCGCGCCCGGTGGCCGTCCGGAAAACACCCAATAGAGAAAGTCCAGGTATTGTCCCTCAGCGTTGGTCCGAACAATCAGCTGGTTTTTGGATGTCCATGTATCGCGCACGAATATCCCCTGGTTGACCGGCACTGCAACGTTGAAGCCAGAGGGATACTGGCCGTTGCAGTACTTGATAAGATCTTGGTTTCCATCTGTTGGACACTGTAGGTTTATTGTCCGCGTCTGGGTCCCCCAGGCTCCCCAGTAGCCGACATATCGGCCGGTATAGGAAATCCCTTCACTGAGGCGCGTGAAACTAGCGCCGGGTACGCCGGGCACCGCTCCCCCGATCTTCACCAGCGCCCGCAGCGCCGGCGGCAGCTGAATCGTGGTTGCTGCAATGTTCATCTTTGCTTGGTAGATGCCGCCCTTGGTTGGAGTTTCTTCATTGTCGACACCCAAAACACCATCTTGTCATTGGCGGCGCTGGGCGGAGCGGTCGAACCGAAAACCGTGCTTTCTCCGGGAATAAGCGTTTGGCTGTTTGCGACTAGTTGCACCGGCGCGGCACCTCCACCGGCGGATATGTTGCGATAGAAGACGCCCGTTCTCGACTCAACACCCTCGGTATAGTTGCCCTTGAAGGCAATGGCTGTCCGGCTGGTTGCCGACGGCGCACCTGGAAACTGGTCAAACCTAGTGCCCGGTAGCGTTCCCGGAACTTCGAACTTTTCGAAACCGGCGACGGCGCCTAACTGACTAGCACCAGTGATCATCGCTCCAAAGGGTTTGGCGTAGATGCCGGAGGTTCCAGTGCGCGTCTCCGTTCCGTCAGGCAACATGTAGCGGTAGACGGGTTCAGATTGGCCACGCGTGGCGACCATCCCCGAGGCGAGGTCGATCCTTGGAAATGCCGGAAACTCGTTGAAGGTGGCGCCGGTATTGTTCGGTTGCGGAACCAAATTACCCACCGCCTTTAGCCGCACAAGTTCCCTCGCGGGGTTGCATCCGCTGCGGCTATAAATTCCTCGGATCGGCTGTGATGGGCCCTTGCTGCGAGCGCGAAAAACAACGGTGCAAGCGTTGTTGATCGACGGCTGGTTGTAACTATTAAATTTTGCCGTCGATCCCGGCATCGTGTCGCCGTTGTTGACGACAGTGGCCCAGTCGATCGTCGCAGCTATCGTTGCTGAAGACAACGCCGTTCCAGCGAGCAACGCCGCAGTGAAAACGCATTCTCTCCCGAAGTAGTTCATCACACAGGTCCTTTTTAGTATTGCGGATAACTCTCAGATACTGTGCTCTATGAGCGTGGCTCCGTAGCGACTTGTACATTACGGCAGTACAACAAGCGTATCGCTCGTTGGTTGAACAGGCAATGCGTAACGTTGCGTATTTTGTCTCCGAAGCCGACGTTAATCCTGGTCGTCGCAGCGTGACCCGCTGATGATGCCGCACCCCGCTTTGCGCCGGTTGCGGCGCCCTGGGTGCGTGTCGCTTCGCTTGACGCACCCTGCGGTGCGCCGTCCCCCGCCCCTGCCGTTTTTCCTTGTCCGCGTCGGCGCGTCGGCTGACATATGTCAGGTAGGCCGGGGAAGACATTGCGGGTGGAAAGGAGTGCGGGCATGCACACAGTTACGACGGAACGGCCGGGCGCCCCGGTGTTGGAGCTGCTGTCGCGCAGCGATTCGGCCGGCATTGCCACGCTGACCATGAACCGGCCGGATAAATTCAATGCGCTCTCGGTCGAACTGCTGGACGCGCTTCTCGGAGCGTTTCAGGCGATCGGTGAGGATCGGAGCACCCGCGTCGTCATCCTCGCCGGCGCCGGCAAGGCCTTCTGCACCGGCCATGACCTGAAGCAGATGCGCGCCGACCCAGGCGAGGAAGCGGTGCGGGCGCTGTTTCGCCGATGCGCCGACGTGATGCTGGCCATCGTTCGCATCCCGCAACCGGTCATCGCCAAGGTGCAGGGCGTCGCCACCGCCGCCGGCTGCCAGCTGGTTGCCAGCTGTGATCTGGCGGTCGCCGCCGAAGGCGCGCGATTCGCCGTGTCCGGGGTCAACCTCGGGCTCTTCTGCTCAACGCCGATGGTGGCGCTGAGCCGCAACCTGCCGCGCAAGCGGGCGATGGAGATGCTGCTCACCGGCGAGTTCGTCGACGCGGCAACTGCCGAGCGCTGGGGGCTGCTCAACCGCGTCGTCCCGTCCGACCGCCTCGATGCCGCGGTCGGTGAGTTGGCGGCCTCCGTCGCAGCCAAGTCACCGGCTGCCGTGGCACTCGGGAAACGGCTTTTCTACAAGCAGTTGGAAGCTGGAATAGAAGCGGCGTACGAACTCGCCAGCGAGACCATGGCCTGCAATATGCGAACCCGCGATGCGCAGGACGGCATCGACGCCTTCCTCGCCAAGCGGCCGATGCCGGAATGGACCGGCGCATGAACGGCGCTCCTTCCTACCCCGATGCGCTGCTGCGCCGCGCTTTCGCCGAGACATCGACGATCGCCGTCGTCGGTGCGTCGTCGAACCCGGCGCGGGCGTCCAACTACGTCATGGCGTTCCTGCAGACGCGCGGCTGGCGGGCGATCCCGGTCAATCCCAATGAGGTGGGTCAGATGATCAACGGCGAGCGGGTGTATGCCGCGCTCGCCGACATCCCGTTTCCGGTGCAGATGGTCGACGTCTTTCGCAACAGCAGCGCTGCCGGCGGCGTCGTCGACGAGGCGATCGCGCTGAAGGCGCGGCTCGGCATTCGCTTTGTCTGGATGCAACTCGGCGTAGTCGACGACGCAGCCTGCGCGACGCGGCGAGAAGGCCGGCATAAGCGTAATTATGAACCGTTGCCCGAAGATCGAAATTCCGCGCCTATTTGGCAATGTCGATCGCTCGGCCATCGTGCCCCATCGGGATGCTATCGATCAGTCGTAGACGGCGATTTCTGCCAGGTTGCCGTCCGGATCGCGGATGTAGATCGACGTCATCGCTCCGAGTGCTCCCAAGCGTCGAACCGGGCCTTCCACCGGATCGATACCGCAGGTATCGAGATGAACGAGCACGCGTTCGATCGGCTCAGTGGTAACAAAGCACAAATCAGCTGAGCCAGGCTGAGGATGCGCCGCGCGTGGCTGGACAGCCGTTCCTACAAGGTGGAGATTGATTTTCTGAGCCCCGAACGCCAGGGCGATTCGCCCATCGTCCGAATCAACGCGGCGGAAACCGAAAACGCGGCCATAGAACGCTGCGGTCGCCTCGACGTCGGCGACGGTGAGCACCAGGTGATCAAGACGCTGGATGACGAGGCTGGACATCCTGCTCCGCTGCCGCGACGGGTCGGCTTAAATCGCTCGGAAGATGCTGTCACGGAGTTCCTGCCCGGCGCAACTCCCGCGTTTCGAACGGCGCCGGCGACGTCCAGCGCGACCATTTTCGGGGCGTTCGCTAGCAAAATCGAGCGTGAGTCTCGACAGCGGGTACAACTTGCCGTACCCTCGTGAGATGAGGAAGCCCGTAGCAGAAGAGGGCCCCGATCCAATCGATCGGCATGTCGGTAACCGTATTCGAGGTCGCCGCGTCGGCTTGCGGATCAGCCAGACCAAGCTTGGTCAGGCGATCGGAGTGACCTTCCAGCAGATTCAGAAGTATGAGAGCGGCACCAACCGGGTGGGCGCCAGCAATCTGTTCAAGATCGCCAAGGCACTTGGTGTCGAGGTGGCCTTCTTCTTTGAAGGCGTCTCCTCCGAGGACGTCACTTCCTCAGCATCGGCTGGCTTTGCCCTGGCGAGCGGTCTTTCGGACACGCCGCCGCAGTCGTTCGAGGTCAACCCGATGAACTCGCGCGAGGCTTTCGAGCTGATGCACAACTACTTCCGCATCCCGGATCCAATCGTCCGCAAGCGCCTGTTCCAACTCGTCCGCACCCTCGGCTTCGCCGAGAAGCAGTGAACGGCGGGAAAGCGTTGCGACCGCGCCTCGTGGGCGATGGCGCACGATGAACGGCATCTTTCTCGCTCTGGTGTTGTCCGCCTTTGCCGTCGCTGCCGTCCGGCAGGTCGGCATCGCAGGCGGCGACGCCGAGACGATGGCACGGCTGGCAAAGGCGATTATCGAAGACTCCAGCCAGGCCGTCACGCTGGCGATCGGCCTCGTCGGCGTGATGACGCTGTTCCTGGGACTGATGAAAGTGGCGGAAGCGGGTGGCCTGTTGGCGATCATCGCCCGCTTGCTGCGGCCGCTTCTCGTCCGCCTGTTCCCGTCCGTCCCGGCCGAGCATCCCGCGATGGGCGCGATGATCCTCAACATCGCCGCCAACGTGCTCGGCCTCGGCAACGCCGCAACCCCCTTCGGCATCCGCGCGATGCAACATCTGGATGCGCTCAATCCGCTGAAGGGAACGGCTAGCAATGCTATGGTGCTGTTCCTCGCGATCAACACCTCGAGCGTGACGCTGCTGCCGACGGGCGTCATCGCTTTACGAGCGGCGGCGGGATCCGCTGACCCGGCCGGCATCTTGCCAACGACGCTGTTTGCGACGATTTGCTCGACAATGGTGGCCATTGTGATGGCCAAGGGCTGCCAGCGAGTCTGGCCGATGGAGCCCATGATCAGCTCATCTGCCGCATCCCCTGCCCTCGCCGCGCCCCATGTTGCCAGTGAAGAGTTGGATCCCGCGGCCGATGCTGACGCTACTGCCCAAGCGATTGCGCTGGATGATTCCGCGCGGGGATTTCCGGCGTGGGCTTCGATGCTGGCGCTGCTGGCAGTCGTGCTGCTCGTCCCAGCGACGATAATCTGGGGGCGCGCCGCAGCGCCCTGGATCATTCCGGCGATCGTTGCCGGTCTGCTGACGTTCGGCGCCATCCGCCGCGTGCGCGTTTACGAGGCGTTCATCGACGGAGCCCGCGACGGTTTCCAGGTCGCCGTGCGGATCATTCCATATCTCGTGGCCATCCTCGTCGCTGTCGGCATGCTGCGAGCGAGCGGCGCACTTGACTTGCTGATCCGCCCACTCGGGGCTGTGACCGCGCCCATCGGGCTGCCGGCAGAAGGGCTGCTAATGGGGCTGCTGCGGGCGCTGTCTGGTTCGGGCGCGTTCGCTTACCTAGCCTCTGTTCTGAACGACCCGGCCATCGGACCAGACAGTTATACCGGATATCTGGTCAGCACTATTCAGGGCTCGACTGAGACGACTTTCTATGTCCTGGCTGTCTACTTCGGCGCCGTCGGCATTCGTCGAATGCGGCACGCCGTCGTTGTCGGCCTTGCCGCCGATGTCGCCGGTGTCGCCGCGTCGGTGCTGATCTGCGCCATTTTGCACGGCGGGTGAATCAGGCGGGCCGCGAGATACGCCTGTAAACACTCGTGCCGGCCCGCCTTCTGTGAACCGGATCATAGAAGGGAACCTTCTATCGCCGCATAAGTTTGTTATAGTCGATGATAATCAGAATCGCCGATCCAGCGGCGACGTGAACGCAAGCGTGCAATTTGGAACCAGCGTTGCTGTCTGCTGTTCTGTGGAGGCCGATTAACGGCTTGTGAAGACGCGCTCAGATAGATTTCCATCCGCCCATACGGAGGCGATGATGACGATCCATAGCCCTGCCGAACGCGTTCTCTTCGCTGACCTTACCCGACTGCTACTGTCGATGCGCGATGCTTCCTATGCGGAAGTCGAGGCAAAGATCGAGGACCGCTTTCGCGGGTTCGTGCGCGAACTCGCTGGTCGCGCAGGCGAAGAAGTTGGGGGCCTGCAGATTATTTTCACCTGGACGCTGCCTGACGGCGCGGATGATTGGGCGGTTTACGCCACCGAATACAAGACGGTTCCGGCGGAGCCGCACGTTTTGCCACAACTGGCTGTGGCCGGCGGTGGTGCCGCGGTGATCGACTTCCCCTCTCCGCAGGCAAGCCGCACGGTGGCTGCTAACGGTGGGTCGGCGCGTATCATAGCGTTTCCGGGCGTTGACCAGCTGAAGAATTAAGCCGTTCCGCTAGTTGGCCGGGCGATGAAGCCTTTTTCACTCTCTTCGCGCGCGACTGTGACGTAGCTGCAACTTATCGTCGGGGCAAACTCGCGCCTGCGAGTTATTACGTGTACTGACCATATCCAACCGGCTAGAAACCCTACGCGGTATTGTCGCCGTTGACGAACGCGGGCTAGACCATGCGGGCGGCAAGCGCTAGTTCCGATTAAAGAGAGGATCAGAATGCGTCGATATGTTATTCCCGTAGCGGGCGTTTTCCTGCTACCGGCGAGCGGCTTCGCCCAGGAAGTGGGTGCGGCCGATCAGCTTTACGCCCAAGCCAAACCGATGGCGGCGCCGGCGATGCCAGCGAAGCCGGCGATGGCTCCGGCGGCCAGCCAGGAGATGAGGAAGTTCCTGGTGTTCTTCGACTGGGATAAGGCGACGCTGACGCCCGAGGCGAGGAGGATCATCGCCACCGCCGCCGAGGACTTCAAGAAGACCGGCACGACCCGCATTGTTGCCACCGGCCATACCGACACCTCGGGCTCGGCGCAATACAACATGGGTCTGTCGATTCGTCGTGCCGATGCGGTAAAGGCGGAACTGGTTCGCCTGGGCGTGCCCGCCGCCAGCATCACCACCATCGGCCGCGGTCAGGAAGATCTGCTGGTGCCAACCAAGGACGGCGTCCGCGAGCCGCAGAACCGCCGCGTGTCGATCGAGTTCCCGATGCCGGTGGTCGCCAAGCCGGCTCCGGCGCCAACGCCGGTCGCCGCTCCTCCGCCGCCACCACCACCGCCGCCGCCGCTGAAGTGGGAGGCGACTCTCTCGGCCCATGGGTAGGCTGGAACCTGCGGGAGAAAGATCCCGGCAATCCCGACAAGAAGAGCACACTGGTCGGTCCGGAGTTGCGGGTAGGCTACAACATTACGCCCGAATGGACGGTATTTGGTGATATTGCTGGTTTCAGCACTCTGAATACCAGTGCCAGTGATGGTTATGGCGGTCGCGGGGTGATCGGCGTCGGCCACCAGTGGAATTTGGGTAAGGTTCATCCTTTCATTGGCCCGCACGTAGGGTACATCGCCGGCAAGGGTGTGCAGGACGGCGTCGTCGCTGGACCGGAGATTGGTCTCAATTACGACGTAGCGGAGAAGGTTTTCTTGTACGGGAGAGCCGGCTACGATCATGATTTCCGGAATGATTTCGGTCAGGGGATCATCAACGGTGGTCTAGGCGCCGGCCTGCGCTTCTAATTCGGCCATATTGTTAAGCTGACGACGTGGCGGCGGCGCGATTAGCGCCGCCGCAATGCGTTTGCTGATACGAGGCGGTTGCCGTTGCACGCCGCCGGAGAGGGTTAATTCTGTGTCTTATCTGCAACGTAGCGCTCCTGCTCATGCGGGAATCTGCGACCGCTAGTTGTTTTAGTTCTCACAGAAGCCATAACATAAGGCAGCGGCGTTATCACCGCGGTTCAAAAAGACGCGTGTGCAGCCATGCGGGCGGCAAGCGCTAACCCTTAGAAGTAGAGGATCAGCATGCGTCGATATGTTATTCCCGTAGCGGGCGTTTTCCTGCTACCGGCGAGCGGCTTCGCCCAGGAAGTGGGTGCGGCCGATCAGCTTTACGCCCAAGCCAAACCGATGGCGGCGCCGGCGATGCCAGCGAAGCCGGCGATGGCTCCGGCGGCCAGCCAGGAGATGAGGAAGTTCCTGGTGTTCTTCGACTGGGATAAGGCGACGCTGACGCCCGAGGCGAGGAGGATCATCGCCACCGCCGCCGAGGACTTCAAGAAGACCGGCACGACCCGCATTGTTGCCACCGGCCATACCGACACCTCGGGCTCGGCGCAATACAACATGGGTCTGTCGATTCGTCGTGCCGATGCGGTAAAGGCGGAACTGGTTCGCCTGGGCGTGCCCGCCGCCAGCATCACCACCATCGGCCGCGGTCAGGAAGATCTGCTGGTGCCAACCAAGGACGGCGTCCGCGAGCCGCAGAACCGCCGCGTGTCGATCGAGTTCCCGATGCCGGTGGTCGCCAAGCCGGCTCCGGCGCCAACGCCGGTCGCCGCTCCTCCGCCGCCACCGCCGCCGCCACCGCCGCTGAAGTGGGCAGTCACGCTCGGTCCCTGGTATGGTTACAACATCAAGGAGACGGACAAGGGCAGCAACAAGCAATCGAATTTGGTGGGAGCCGACCTCGGTATCTCTTATTACGCCACCCCGTGGCTGCCGATAACCGTTAGTCAGCAGGGCTTCAATACCCTCGACACCAGTAATGACGATGGCTGGGGCGGACGGTCGACTCTTGGCCTTGGCTATGAGGCACCTACCGGCATGGTGAAGCCGTACATCGGCATTTACGGTGGCGGCGTGTACGGCAAAGGCGTCCAGGATGGCTTCGTTGCCGGCCCCGAGCTCGGCATGAAGGTGGACTTCTCCCGCAACTGGTTCATGTACGCCAAGGCGGCTTACGACTTCCAGGTCTCCCGCAACTCTTGGGATCAGGGCATCCCGAACGGTGGCCTGGGCGCCGGATACCGGTTCTAACTCAACTCTGTCCTCCGCTTGGGGAACGGCGCGCGCCTTCGGGCGCCGCCGTTTCGCCACCTCCATTGGCTGCGAGCTTTCCTTAATCCGCCATTAATCTAGCGGATCATTTTTTCTCTCTTGTCGCCGCCCGGCGAAGCCTTAAACACTCATTTCACAGAACTCGCTGAAGCAACGGTGATCTGCCTGTCGAGGCCCACCGCGCCCAATGTGTTTGCGCGTCGGGTGCCGGGCGCCGCAGTCACCATCGGGCGTAACTGCGGCTCAAGAAGTCAAGGACATGCAGCGGGCGCCGCCAGGCCCGCGGTGGTGTTCGGAAGCAGGGGACTCCATAGGGCTTGGCATGAATTTGATCCTGGTCCTTGTCGCCTCGTTGTTTCTCGCTGCCATCGCGGCGATGCCGCTCTGCCGCCGCCCTGTCGGTCGGCCGGCAGTTTATGGCTTCACCTTTGCTGTCTGCACAGCGATTGTCGTGGCGGCGCTACCGGCTCTTTCAGCTGCTGAAGCAGTAGCCGCGCGCGTCTTGCCGCTCGGCATCCCCTGGATCGGAGCGCATTTTCGTCTCGATCCCCTCGCCGCCTTCTTTCTGCTAGTAATCAATCTTGGCGGTGCGGCCGCCAGCTTTTACGCCATCGGCTATGGCCGTCATGAACAGGCCAATGAACGGATCCTGCCGTTCTTCCCGGCGTTTCTGGCGGCGATGAATCTCGTTGTTCTGGCCGACGACGCATTTGTCTTTCTGTTTTCCTGGGAACTGATGTCACTTGCGTCGTGGGCGTTGGTCATGGCGCACCATCACGACCGTGGCACGCAGCACGCCGGTTACGTATACCTGCTGATGGCGAGTTTCGGCACACTGTGCCTGCTGCTGGCCTTCGGGTTGCTGGCAGGCACGCACGGCGGATACCTTTTTCCAGCGATGCGCGAGGGGTCCCTGCCCCGCTTTGCTCAGGCGCTGGTGCTGGTGTTAGTGCTTCTCGGCGCCGGCTCGAAAGCAGGCATCGTGCCGCTGCATGTCTGGCTGCCACTGGCTCACCCTGCCGCCCCAAGTCATGTTTCCGCGCTTATGAGCGGAGTCATGACAAAAGTGGCGATATACGGCCTCATCCGGCTCATCTTCGATCTGTCGGGGCCGCCGGAGTGGTGGTGGGGCGTTATCGTGCTCGTCGTCGGCGCAGTCACGGCGGTGCTCGGTGTCCTGTACGCACTGATGCAGCACGACCTGAAGCGCCTGCTCGCTTACCACACGGTCGAGAACATCGGCATCATCTACATCGGACTGGGGCTTGCGCTGGCGTTTCTCGCCAACGGCATGGCGACCGGCGCGGCGTTGGCGTTGACCGCGGCCTTGTTCCACGTCCTCAATCACTCTCTGTTCAAGAGCCTGTTGTTCTTCGGCTCGGGCGCAGTACTGCGCGCGACAGGTGAACGGGATATGGAGCACCTTGGTGGCCTCATTCACCGCATGCCGGTGACCACGGCGACCTTCTTGACCGGCTGCGCCGCGATTTCAGCGTTGCCGCCGCTCAACGGGTTTGTGTCTGAGTGGTTGACCTTTCAAGCTATTCTCATCAGCCCGTCGCTGCCGCAATGGGGCTTGAAGTTCCTCGTCCCGGCCGTCGGCGCCGCATTGGCCCTGTCGGCGGCGCTGGCAGCCGCCTGCTTCGTCAAGGCCTTCGGCATCACCTTCCTCGGCCGGCCGCGAAGCCGCGCGGCGGCGCAGGCGCAGGAGGTAGACGCCTTTTCCACTGGCGCAATGATCGTGCTCGCGGCGCTCTGTGTGCTCGCCGGCGTGCTTCCCAGCCTCGCCGTCGACGCCTTGTCCGGCGTCGTCGAAACGTTGACGGCAGGAGCGCGTTTGCCCCAGCAGGCAACGATGCCGTGGCTGTCGCTGATCCCGGTGTCGGCGGCTCGAAGCTCCTACAATGGCCTCATCCTGCTGGTATTCATCGCTGTGACGTCGACGGTGGTTGCGGCGTTCGTACGGCGTCTCGGCTCGCACACGGTAAGGCGATCTGCCGCCTGGGACTGTGGCACTCCTGATCCCAGCCCCATTACCCAGTACACCGCCGGCAGCTTCGCTCAGCCGATCCGGCGGGTCTTCGGACGCACGGCCTTCCGCGCCTCCGAGCATGTCGAGATGCCAGAACCGGCGAGCCTGGAGCCGGCCCGGCTGCGTGCGGACCTCCGCGATCTGGTGTGGGAGTATCTCTTTGCGCCGATCGCAAGCGCCATCACGTATGCCAGCGGCAGGATCAATGCCCTGCAGTTCTTGACGATCCGCCGCTACCTTGCCCTCGTGTTCGCGGTACTTCTGCTGCTGCTGTCAGGATTGGCGCTGTGGCAATAGGCGGCGACCTGGCAATAGGCGACGTGGTTGTTCAGGGCGTCCAGCTGACCCTGGTGCTGGTCGTGGCACCGTTTCTCACCGGCCTCGTCAGAACGGTGAAGGCTCGTCTGTTGCGCCGGAGAGGCCCCTCGCCGCTGCAGCCCTACCGCGACTTGCAGCGGCTGCTGCGCAAGGAGGTGGTGCTGGCTGACAGCGCATCCTGGTTGTTCCGGGTCGCGCCTTACCTTGTTTTCGCCGTGATCTGGGTAGCGGCAGCATTAATTCCGACCTTCGCGACCGGCCTTCTGTTCAGTTGGTCGGCTGACATGATCGCCATCGTCGCCCTGCTGGGGACGGCCAGATTCTTCCTGGCGCTCGCCGGTCTCGACGTCGGGACAAGTTTTGGTGGCATCGGCTCCAGCCGCGAGATGATGTTCGCATCGGTTGCGGAGCCGGCGATGCTGATGGCGGTGTTCACCCTGTCGCTGCTCGCCGGTTCGACACAGCTATCCTCTGTCGCCAATTTCATGCTGAGCCAGCATGTCGGGTTACGCATCTCGCTGGGCCTGGTTTTCGTCGCCCTGTTGATCGTCGCCATTGCCGAGAATGCCCGCATCCCGGTGGACAATCCGGCAACCCACCTGGAACTGACGATGGTGCACGAAGCAATGGTGCTCGAGTACTCGGGCAGGCACCTGGCGATGATCGAGGCGGCCGCCTTCCTCAAGCTGTTGTTGTACGCCTCCCTGCTGGCTTGCGTCTTCACGCCGTGGGGCATGGCCGCCGCCGGCGAAGGAGCAATCGCCTATCTGGTTGGCATCGCCGCGTATCTTCTCAAGCTCACCCTTGCCGGGGTTGCGCTCGCCGTGTTCGAGACATCAATCGCCAAGATGCGCGTTTTCCGCGTCCCGGAATTTCTTGGCGCGGCGCTGATGTTGGGGCTGCTCGGCACGCTGCTGCTGTTCGTGACGCGGAGCTTGTGATGCACGGCCTCGCCTTCGACGTTTCGCATCTGTTGGCCGGTGGCCTGGTGTTGGTCAGCCTGATGCTTCTGTACCAGGATCGGCTTTACAGCCTCCTGAACGTGTTCGCGCTGCATGCCGTGGTCCTGAGCCTTGCCGTCGCCTGGCAGGCGCATATCCAGGAGGCACCGCACCTGTTCGTGACCGCTGCCATTGCGCTCGGTTTCAAGGCGATCCTCATTCCGGTCGCGTTGCACCGCATGGTTCGACGCCTCGGCATTCATCGCACGATCGAAACGGTCGTCGGGATTGGGCCCACCATGCTTTTCGGGATCGGACTGGTTGCCCTGTCGATCATGGTGATGCTGCCGGTCACGGAGCAGGCGGATGCCCTGACACAGGAAGATCTCGCATTCGCCCTTTCCGTCGTCCTGCTGGGCCTGTTGATGATGGTGACCCGCCGCAATGCGGTTGGTCAGGTGGTCGGGTTCATGTCGCTGGAAAACGGATTGATCCTTGCCGCCGCTGGCGCCAAAGGCATGCCGCTGGTGGTCGAGATCAGCGTGGCGTTTTCGGTTTTGATCGCCTTCATCGTCATCGGCATCTTCTTGTTCCGTATCCGCGAACGCTTCGACACCGTGGACGTGCAGGTGCTGGAACGCTTCCGCGGAGAGCAACCATGACCGCGCTTGCCGATGTGGCAACGGCGGGCGTGCTGATCATTCCGGCGGTGTTTGCCGCTCTGCTGGCGATCATTCCCAGTTATCGGCTGGGTGCGATTCTCAACGTCCTTGCCTCCGCGGCAACGCTGGTCGCCGGCTCCACCCTGCTGATCGCACGGCCAAGTGCATCGCTCTACCTCATCGTCGATGACTTCAACATCTTCCTTATTCTTCTCAATACGTTTGTGTCCTTCACCACAAGCGTGTTCAGCGCAAGTTATATTTCGCACGAACTGGCTAGCGGCCGGCTGTCCGCTCGCTATCTGCGCTTTTACCACGCGATGTATCAGACCCTGATGTTCGCGATGAACCTCGCCCTGCTCGCGAACAATATCGGGCTGATGTGGGTGGCAATCGAACTGGCGACGCTGACCACGGTGCTCATGGTCGGCATCTATCGCACCCACGCGGCGCTGGAAGCCGCCTGGAAATATTTTATCCTCGGCAGCGTCGGTATAGCGCTTGCACTGTTCGGAACAATCCTCGTCTACCTCGCCGCCCGTCCGGTCGTCGGGCAGGGGCTGGACGCGATGGCGTGGAACCTTCTCGTCGACAAAGCCCCCGCCTTCGATCCGGCGCTGCTCAATCTCGCGTTCATTTTCCTGTTGATCGGCTACGGCACGAAGGTTGGGCTGGCACCGCTGCATGCCTGGCTGCCGGATGCCCACGCCGAGGGTCCGACGCCGGTCTCGGCAGTGCTCTCCGGGCTGTTGCTTAACGTCGCGCTCTACGCGCTGTTGCGATTCAAGATCTTGCTTACCGCCAATGCCGCGGCGCTGGCACCCGGCGCGCTGATGATTGGCATCGGCCTGGTCTCGCTTATCTTCGCCTCGCTGATGCTGTATCGCCGTCGCGACATCAAACGGATGTTTGCCTACTCGTCGATCGAGCACATGGGAATCATCACGTTCGCCTTCGGCATGGGCGGACCGATCGCGAGTTTCGCCGGACTGTTCCACATGGCGATGCACAGCCTGACCAAGTCCGCGATCTTTTTTGCCGTTGGCCACATCAGTCAGGCGAAGGGAACGCAGAAAATTTCCGAGATTCGTGGCCTGACGGAAAGCCATCCCGTGCTTGGGTGGGGGCTGGTGCTGGGCGTTATCGCCATCGCCGGGATGCCTCCCTTTGGCATCTTCATGAGTGAATTTTGATCATCACCTCGACGTTCGCACGCCAGCCGCTTCTCGCCATCCCCCTTGTCGCTGGCCTGCTGATCGGTATCGGGGCTCTTGTCCTGCGCATGCAGGGCCTCGCCTTCGGCGGCCCAGCCGGAGCCAGTGCGCCGGTCCACGCGTCCGTCGTCCCGTTGTTTTTCCATTTGGCGATCGTGCTACTGGCTGGCATTTTTCTGCCGGAGGCCGTGGTATCGTGGTTTCGGGCAGTCGCCAGCATGATCGGCTGAGGCTACATCACGATGTCGGCGTTCACATCGGTCACCAGCCGCGGCATCAGGGAAGCGGATCATCGTCCGTGGCCACGCTTCAGTATCGATGAGGCGGCCTGGCTTCGGACCGCAGAGGGCCTGCGCGACGGCGACTTCGTCCTGCTCGGCTACTGGGGTGAGCCGGGCCGTGTCAACCTGGCAGTCGGCCACGGTTCTCTGAACGAGATCTGTGTCGTCAGCCTCGCTTGCGCCGAGTCTGTCTATCCGTCCGTTGCCGCCGTTTTTCCGCCGGCCGGTCGTCTGGAACGGGCGATCCGGGACCTCCACGGTCTTCACCCTCGTGGCAGCCTGGATCCGCGGCCCTGGCTTAACCACGGCCACTGGCCTGCTTCGTCGGCAGACTCTCCGACGTCGCTCGTCGACCCGGATGAAAGCTACGCCTTCCTGCCGGTCGAAGGCGAAAGCCTGCATCAAATTCCTGTTGGTCCAGTTCACGCCGGCATCATCGAGCCTGGCCATTTTCGCTTCACTGCTTATGGCGAGACCGTGGTCCGTCTGGAGGCCCGACTCGGCTATGTCCATAAAGGCATCGAACGGTTGATGATCGGCAAGCCGCTGCAAACGGCCGCGCGCCTGGCCGGCCGGGTGTCGGGCGATAGCACCGTTGCCTACGCGATCGCCTTCGCCCGCGCCGTGGAAGCGGCGACGCAAACCACTGTACCGGCACGCGCCCACTGGCTGCGCGCGCTGATGGCTGAGCTTGAACGCATCGCCAATCATCTCGGCGACATCGGTGCGATCTGCAATGATGCCGCGTTCGCACTCATGCTGGCTCAGTGCGGGGTGCTGCGCGAACGTGTCCTGCGGGTCGCGGCGGAGTGCTTCGGCCATCGCCTGATGATGGATCGGGTGGTGCCCGGCGGCGTCGCCGTTGACCTGCCGGAGGCTGGCGCCGCCCACATCCGCGAAGTCGTTGCCGATGTCCGCCGGCGGTTTCCGGAACTGATCGAGCTTTACGACAATACCGCATCCCTGCAGGATCGTACCGTTGGCACCGGCATTTTGCGCCCGGCACTGGCGAAGCGGTTTGCCTGCGGCGGCTTCGTCGGACGCGCCTCGGGACGGAACGTCGACGTTCGCAAGCGCCCGGGTTATCCCCCTTATGATCAACTGTCATTTGAAGTTCCGGTCCTAGACGAGGGCGACGTCAACGCCCGGGTCTGGGTACGCATCCGTGAAGTGACACAGAGCCTGTCGCTGATCGAGCAACTTCTGGCAGGCATGCCAGCGGGGCCGATCAGCGAGGGCATTCGCCCGATCGACGGGGCCACTTGCCCCGAGGGCATGGCCCTAGTCGAAGGCTTCCGCGGCGATATTCTCCTAGGGTGCGCGTCCGCCGTGACGGAACGATCGATCGCTGCTGCCCGCGCGATCCGTCCTGGTTTCAATGGCCGCTATTGGAGGCAGTCATCGAAGGCAACATCGTTGCCGATTTTCCGCTCTGCAACAAATCCTTCAACTGCTCTTACTCAGGCCACGACTTGTAACGCCATGCGCAAGACCCTCTTTCTCAGCCTTTTCAAGGCGCCACTCACCGAGCCGCCACCGCAGCCGGACGACGCCGCCGTTGCGGAGTTGGCGCGCCGCGTCGATCAGTCGGCACGACGCCGGCTCGGTCGCAGTCTCGCCATTCGAGAGGTGGACGCCGGGTCGTGCAACGGGTGCGAGCTGGAGATCCACGCCCTCAACAACGCCTACTACGACCTGGAGCGCTTCGGGATGCGGTTCGTCGCCTCGCCGCGCCACGCCGACGTCCTGCTGGTCACCGGCCCGGTGACCGCCAACATGCGCCTTGCGCTCAAGCGCACCTACGACGCCATGCCGGCGCCAAAATGGGTCATCGCCGCCGGCGATTGCGCGCGCGACGGCGGGATCTTCGCCGGCAGCTACGCCGTCGCAGGAGGTGTCGGCGGCGTCATTCCCGTCGATCTGCACATCCCCGGTTGCCCTCCCACGCCGATCCAGCTTCTCGGCGGGCTGCTCGCCCTGCTACAAACAGCAGCTTCAGGGAAGACGCGCTGAAGGCCAGCAGCATGGGCGTGGCGACGGAGCCAAGGCGATCATGGCCAGCCGCGATCGTGACTGGCAACGCGCGCTCAAGCTGAAAATCCGCCTCGGTGCAAGCAGCAGTGGTGGGACATGCCTGATTACCGTCACCCGGAGGACTGAGTAACGTCAAGAGCAATAATGCAGTACCGAGGGAGTACGGCCATCCCCGGGAGAGGGGATTTTAGGTAAAAAACAAAGCGCTCGTTGGCAGTCGCTTTCGCGCTCACCGCATCGTCGATCGTCGTGTCCAAGGCAAGTGCCGCGCCCGCCGATAACGATGCAAGCGATCGAGTTGACCCCGCTCAGGCTCTGGCCAAGCGGCGGTTGGTGAATCGGCCGTCCATTTCAACGACCCGCATCGCTTCACCACCAGGACGCAGGGGTCAGCCCTTAGCTTTGTCCAGTTGCTGCTGGGCGAATTCCCAATTCGCGAGCGTCTCCAGCCATGCCTTGATGTAGTCGGTCCGGCGGTTTTGGTAGTCGAGATAGTAGGCATGCTCCCAGACGTCGATGGTCAGCAGCGGCGGCTTATCCTGCATGATCGGTGTATCGGCATTGCTGGTCTTGATCACCTTCAGTTTTCCACCGTCGAGGATCAGCCAGGCCCAGCCGCTACCGAATTGCGTCTGCGCCGCCTTGAAGAATTCGTTAACGAAGCTGTCCCAACCGCCGAAATCGGCTTCAATCCGCTGCAGCAAGGATGGTCCCGGCTTGCCGCCGCCGTTTGGCCGCATGCTGTTCCAATAGAAGGTGTGGTTCCACATCTGCGCGGCGTTGTTGAAGATTGCGACGCGGTTGGGATTGCCCGATGTCGCCGTGATCAGCTCCTCGATGCTGAGATCGGCAAGATCGGGGGCATCGGCGAGCAGCTTGTTGAGAGTGTCGACGTAAGCCTTGTGGTGCTTGCCGTAGTGGAAGCCGATGGTGGTCGCCGAGATCATCGGCTGCAAAGCGTCGTCCGGCCACGGCAGCTTCGGCAGCTCATATGGCGCCTTGGCTCGGGCGACCCAGGGTGCGGCGCAGGTGGCGACCAATGAAGCAGCGCCCACCGACTTCAGCAACTGCCGCCGCCCAATGACAGCCGTTTTGCCCCCTTTCTGCGCTTTCATCCAGGGTCCTCCTTGGCTGGCGTCAAGCCGCCCCGCCCTCGCTGAAGGCTTAGCTCACACTCGTTTCCGCTCTTGCTGACACATGGGGCTCAAACAGCGCAGGGGCGACGCGACATCAAGGTGGCGCGCCCGGCAGGACTCGAACCTGCGACCTACTGCTTAGAAGGCAGTTGCTCTATCCGCTGAGCTACGGGCGCTTTGCAATACGTCGTGTCGCTTTCGTTTACAGCCATGCCGGGCCGTAAGCAGCTTCCACAACGGGTAGCTGTCAGCACTCACACTATGCTCGTTGCCCGGTTCAGGAAAGACGCGTTCTGCGAACTTGGCTTCCTCCTCCGCCGCCGTTGGGGGCAGAGCCCGAAGCACATGCACCGCTGCGCCCGGCTCCGCCGAAGCATCTTGCGACAAATCTCGATCAAGTCCAGGGGTTATACGCCGAAGGTCATTCGCTTCAGCGCCCGATAAACCTCGGCTCGCGTGCAAGCTAGCGCAGCTGCGTCTGAAGCGCTCGGTACCGTCTATGCTAAAGGAAGTTTGGTTGCGGGGACTTGCAATAAACGATTCTTGGAGATCGCCGAAAGCCGGATTCCGAAGCTCGCAGCTGTCAGAAATGACGCGCGGGTTGCTGCACTGGGGGGACGTTGCTAATCGGACCTGCTCGCCTGCAGGTGGCCAAGCTGAGGATAGCACCGCAGATGACATGCGGACACGCGGAAAACGGTTGTCACTTCGGCTTTCGGAGAATGACCGGTGGTTAAACCGACCGGCGTCGCGAGCGTCGTGACCCATCGCGCACCGAGCTGTGTTGAGCTTACTTACTTGACTGCCATTACGGAGGAGCCTTCAAGCCCGCCCGTCACGAAGGCGGTAGCGCAGGTCGCCGCCGCCAATACGCCGAAAGGAGCGAGGGCGAGCAACGTCGCCATCGCCAACAGTCCCGATCGAGCACCGTGTTTCCGTTTGGGCATCGCCTGCCTCAGATCGAAATTCCCGTGACCGGTTGCGACGGAACCCACTTGACCGCGGGTGATCCGGGCGGCAGTTTTGCTTCGTCCACGACAGGTGGACCGACATATCCCACATGGCCGGTCTTCGAGGTCGAAAAGGTACTCCCGCGCCTGCTGTGGTCTGCCAGGATAGCGCTGGCATCGATCCGCAATGGTGTCGCCGGTCCGCTCGGAACGCAGCTGTCACCCGAGGTCAGACAGCCGCTCATCAACCCCGATCATGGTCCGTCTTGGAGGCGCCGGTTTTCGGGCGCAGTCCGCCGATCAGCTGCAGGATCCGTCAAAGTCTGAGCCGCCTTGCGCTCGTTGACGGGGTCGAGGCTGCTCTGCGGCGGTCTAGACATCGAGGGCAATCACCGGCCTTTCGCAGGCCTCGAACGCCGACAGCAGGGCTTCGGTCGGCAACGGGCCGTTGCCCCCGTCAGAAGGATTGGTGCGCAAGACGGGAAAGGTTACCAGCTTCGATGGAAGCTGTGCCGCTGCCCAGAGTGAAATCGAACAGTCCTCGCACCCGGTTGATAGCTTGGTCTCGACACTTAAGGGCGGGGTGCTGACGATTATCCAGGACAGGGTCACCCAGCCACACTGCCAGGCCCGAACCTGTCAGGGAGGCATGGACGAGGCAAATGTCGCGGCTTAGTCTCGGTGGACCGAAACGCATCATCTGCCGGTAACCGAACGCGCGAATGTGCGCCGCTTCGACGTGGGTCCATCGCTGCAACCAGTTTCGAGCGGTGCGGTGCGCCTTGCCGGATTTCGGCCGCATGGCGTTCTCACCTTCACCTACATCGAAAATGTGGACGGGTTTACGCGTGGCGCACGCTTCCGCCAGCATCGATATGCTGTCGCCGGTGACGACAATCTCACTGGCGAGTCCAAGAAACGCAAAGTATGGATTATTGGTGTCGCCTTTTGACCATCGATATACAAACGCCGGCACGGACACCTCCGCACACAATACGTCGATGGTCGGAGCAGGCGTCCGGGAACTGGTCGTCACCAGGAGCGAGCCGCCACGGGCGGCGGCTAAGGCCGACGCTTGACGCGCCAACCGCCTTGCTGCTGTGCGATCGAAAGTGTATGGCCCACTGCTTCCGCCGATCACCACGGTGATGAGGGGGCCGGACAAGTGGTCGAGCCGGCACTGCCAGTGCCTGGCGTCGTTCGTAAGTCGCTCACTACTGATGCGGTGCAAAGGCATTTTGTTGTGCAACACATTGTAGCGTACCGGTAGCCGATATTGCGGAGTGGTGATGATCAGATCGAAGTGTTCGATCTTGGCCCACGTCCGGCCGAGATGCGTGATACGGACTCGATGCCCGTCCGCCGCCGCCAGGCGCCGAATCCAGCGCGCCACCGGCTCGTTAGACCACCCGGCGGTGATGATCAAATCCGGCCAAGGCGATTCTAGGATGCTGGATCGCTCCTTAACGATGCCCGCCAGCGTAGGACAACGCAGAAGATTGACCGCCGGCCCGTACCACTTATAGCTGAAATTCTTGCTCTCAAATGGCCAGCCCAAGGCTTCTGCCAGGGCCAGGACCTGCGAGTTCTCGCCCGCTTTATGTCCAAGCAGCGCCCATACGCGGGGTGTGTGCATCGGGTTCTGGGGTGCCGAAGCGTCCGGCAATTGATTCTCCCTCCCGCCAAGATTAAGTGCGACCGCGGACAACCTCCCCGATCGCTTACGAGCACGCCTCACCAGCATCGGGGAATGTGCCCGCTTTGGACGACATTGCGCCGAAGGTCGAATCAAACATTGTTTCGGTTTGTTACGTCTCCGCGACACCTTGGCGCATCGCTCTAGATCTGCTACTTGGCGCTGTCGGATGGAAGACGACCGGGCGGCGACCTGGTGCTCCTGCCTGGATGGCAAGCTCTTAAGTGGCTGCATGCCTATCTCTGTTTTGAGAAGAGGCGGTCGGGACGTATCTGATAGCGAAGCGGGACGTGCAGAGTTGAAGCCTTGTGTCTTCATCCACACTAATGAAAAGCAAGTCGTCGGTGCCCTGGTGGCAGCGTATGCGTTGCGGCGGAACGCCTGCAGGCCAGACAGCTTCGGCGTGCGAATCATTCATACCAGAGACTATCCCTGGCTTGGCGCTCGGCAGGGCCAGTCATTCATCCGGGACGGGGCGATCCGGACCTGGGACATGGGCGACCTGCAGTCGTTCACACCGCTGCGGTTCTTGCCACCTCAGCTGATGGACTATGTGGGACGTGCCGCGATCATCGACCCCGACGTTTTCGCTGTCGCCGACGTCGGCGAGTTGCTCTGTCGCGACATGGCGGGTAAGGCGATCCTTTGCCGCATGCGCGACGGGCCAAAGGGCACGCACGGATATTACGCATCCAGCGTTATGTTGTTGGACTGCAGTCGGCTCCAGCACTGGCGCCCAAGGGAGGATTTCGATTCGCTGTTTTCGTTCGAGCGTGATTACATGGACTGGATTTCCCTCAAACTGGAGCCACCGCAGACCATTGGCGCGCTTGAAAGCGTCTGGAACGATTTTGACCGGCTGACGCCGCAGACAAAGATGTTGCACAACACTCGCCGCATCACCCAACCGTGGAAGACCGGTCTCGCCATCGACTTCACCGTCGCTGAATCTTTCAAGCCAGTGCCGTTTTACAACTCGGTTCTCCACATAGCACGCCAGGTCGTTGGACCTGGGAAATTGATCGGCCGGTACCTTCGCCACCCCGACAGGGCACAGGAGCGGTTGTTTTTCGGTTTGTTGCGGGAGTGCCTCGACAACGGCCAAGTCAGCGAACCCCTGCTGCGCGATGAAATGGCACGCGGCCATATCAGGCGCGATGCGTTCGAGGTGCTGGACCGAACCCGGCCACTGGCCGCACAGCGCCAACATTGATGTACGAAAGAGCGGCCGTCTTGACAGAAGGCGCTGGATAAGATGGCGCAACAGGCTTCGGCCGCCGGGCGGAGCGCCGGCACGGCGTCGACCGCAGGAACGGGGTCGCTGCGAATAACGGCAGTCAGTGGGCGCGCGTTGCTAAAGCGCTTTATCACGTTGCCGGAAAAGCTCTATGCCGACGATCCCTCCTGGGTTGCGCCGCTGCGTCTTGAACGGAAGCTCCACTTTGATCCCAGCCGCAATCCGTTTTTTCAGCACGCGGAAGCGCAGCTATGGCTCGCCGAGAGGGACGGTCAAACGGTCGGCCGGATCAGTGCCCAGATCAACCAGGTCCATCTCCGCCGTTATCAAGACGCGACCGGCCATTTCGGTTTTCTCGAGGCGGAAGACGACGCCGAGGTCTTTGCGCGGCTGTTCAACACCGCCGAGACATGGCTGCGCAGCCGCGGCCTGCGTCAGGTGATGGGCCCCTTCAATCTTTCCATCAATGACGAAAGCGGCCTGCTGATCGACGGATTTGACACCCCCCTTCGGTGATGATGGGTCATGGCCGCCCCTGGTACGGCGAGCGGGTGGAACAGTGTGGCTATCGCAAAGCCAAGGACCTGATCGCGTATACCTATGATGTCGTGAGCGAGCCATCGCCCGCCATACGCGCCCTTGCCGCCAAGGCTGCCGGTCTATCGGGTTTACGCTTCCGCTTCATGGACATGACCAAGTTCAAGGACGAGATCGCTCTTGTTGTCACCATCTTTAACGACGCCTGGGCGGACAATTGGGGCTTCCTGCCATTCTCGCACGCGGAGATGCAGCATCTGGCGCATATGCTGAAGCCGCTGCTGCAGTCTGAAGACGTGGCTATCGGCGAAGTGGACGGCGTTCCTGCTGCTGTCGTAGTATGCCTGCCGAATATCAACGAGGCGATTGCCGACCTCAAAGGACGCCTGCTGCCGTTTGGATGGGCCAAGGCACTGTGGCGTTTGAAGGTTGTGGGCGTAAAGACTGCCCGCATTCCCTTGATGGGAGTGCTGCGCCGCTATCACGGTTCGGTCCTCAGCATCGTGCTTGCCCACGGCGTGATTGAAAAGATCCGCGTATCACACCAGCGCAAAGGGTTTCGCTCCGCCGAACTATCATGGATTCTCGAAGACAACACTGCGGTACGCCGCCTGATCGAAAAATGGGGCGGGCGCGCATACAAAACCTATCGGATCTTCCGCAAGGACTTGGCGTAGGCATGGCCGCACCTGTCCGTTTCAACGCGCTGATCCTTGCCGGGCGGCGCAACGGCGACGACCCAGTGGCGGCGGAAGCCGGTGTATCACACAAGTGCCTGGCACTCGCCGGAGGCATCCCGATGCTGAGCCGAGTAGCAGAGGCGCTGGCCAGCAGCCTCAATATTGACCGCATCGTCGTCTGCATTGAAACCCCAAACGTCATCGAAACCCTGCCCGCCATTTCGGTTCTGATGGCCAGCCAGCGGCTCTCGAGCATAGCTGCGGCCGAATCACCGGCCGCGAGCGTGCTGGCGGCAGTGGAGCAACACCACATCGAGCTTCCCACACTCGTCACCACCGCCGATCACGCGCTACTGACCCGCGAGATGGTGGACGAGTTTATCAGTGGCGCCTTGCGTTCGGCGGGCGACCTCACGGTGGCTCTGGCGTCGGCGGCGCTGCTCTTCTCCGCCTATCCCAAGTCCCGGCGGACCGTCTACCGCTTTAGAGACGACAGATATAGTAGCTGTAACATGTTTGCAGTGCAGACGCCGGAGGCACTGGCGGCTTTCCGCTTTTGGCGATCCATCGAGCAGAACCGCAAGCGGCCATGGCGCATCGTCCGCGTCTTCGGAATGAAGCCGCTGTTCGCGTATCTGTTTAATCGGCTGACGTTGGCTGCGGCATTTCAGGAGGCTTCCCGGGTGCTGCGGGTACAAACGTCGCCTGTTGTGATCAGCACCCCGGACGCGGCCATCGACGTCGATCGCCCGGCAGATCTGGAGTTGGTGGAAGCGATCCTGCAGCGACGCATCGAGGGCCATTGTGCGCCATGACGGATCCCAGCAGCCACCATCAGCTCTTCGTCGTCGCGTTCCTATCCGACCCGCGCGTTATGGCCCCAATTGCGCCACGGATCCGCGATCTGGCAACAAAAAGCCTGCGCGGCTGGTTGTCGCGGGAGGTCAATCGCCGCCTCAAGTACAAGGCCGTCATCGTCCGCTCGTTGCTCGCCGGCCCTCGACCCCCGTCCTGGCTTCCTCGGCCTTCATCGCGCGTCCGATGATCCGTGTCGCCCTGTTAAGCAACGTCAAGAGCCACCGTGTGCGGCGGTTGCTGGGCAGCGTCCAGGCCGTGGCCCGTTGCTATCCGCCGATCAGGCACGCGCGCTTCGAAGACTTTGCGGCGCTGCGTGACCTGTTGCGCGACGCCGCCCAGCACCCCACTGACGTGCTGGCGGTACTCGGCGGCGATGGGACGGTACAAGGGGTGCTGACTGAACTGTTGACGGACAACCCATTCCCTGAAGTTCCCCCTATTCTGGTCCTGTCCGGTGGCATGACCAATATGACCGCGGGCGATGTGGGTCCCCAGGGGCGCCCGGCGGATGCACTGGATCGTTTGATGCGGCAAGTCGGCGGCCGCGAAACTCTTGCCGGATTCACCGTCCGCCGCCATGTGCTGCGAGTCGCCTCTCCCCAGGGTTCTTCCATGCAGTACGGGATGTACTTCGGCACGGCAGCCGTCGTCCGCGCCATCCAACTCTGCCACTCGAACGTCCACTCCATCGGTTTGGAGGCAGGTTGTGCGAACGCCGCGACTTTGGCAGGCACGGTGTTCGAGTGGATCTTTCGGCGCCGCACCAGCACCTTGTTTAAAGGTGATTCAATCGCTCTGTCAGTTCCGGGGGAGCCGGCATGGAGCGGCCAACGGCTGGTGGTTAGCATCACCACTCTCGACCGGTTGGTTCTGGGCGCGCGGCCTTTCTGGAATGACGGAGATGGCCCGGTGCGGATGACCGTCGTCGATTACCCACCGCAGCGCTTTCTGAGCGCCATCCCCAGGGTGCTCTACGGCTGGCCGGACCGGCATCTGCCGGCGGAAACCTATCACAGCCGTGGAGTCAGCGGCGTTTCCCTGCAGATGACCTGCCCGTTTACCGTTGACGGCCAGTTGTTCGAAACCGATCCCGCTGTTCCCCTCGATATCAGCGACGGTGGTGTCGTCCGCTTTATCAAAGTGTGAAACGTAGAGTGAACGATCTGCGCGCGGCCATCGTCGAGGTCATTGGCAGTGAAACCGCAATGGCTCTGCCAGCCGCGATCACCGCCATCGCCGACGCTGTCCGGCTCAGGCACGGCCAGACAGTGGCCGCCGTCCTCGCTTACGGGAGTTGCCTGCGGGACGGCGAGAGCGAAGCACTAATTGTCGACCTCTACGTGCTGGTGGACGACTATCGCGCCGCTGGCCAGTCGGCGTGGTTCAGCCGGCTGAACGCTTGGCTGCCGCCCAATGTCTATTATCTGGAAACACCCTTCCATGGCCGAAAGGTGCGCAGCAAGTATGCGGTCGTTACCCTGCAACAGTTCGAACGGCTGGTGAGCCCGGCCGCATTCCATTCCTATTTCTGGGGACGGTTTGCCCAGCCCACCGCCATCGCCTGGGCGAGGCACGACGGCGCTCGCAGACGCACCGAGGCGGCGCTGGCGGCGGCGCTGGTGACGCTGGCGGGTGAAGTGCTGCCGACGCTGCCGGTCACCACAGACGCGCGAACGTTTTGGGTGGAGGCGTTCCGCGCCACATATGCCTGCGAACTGCGCGCCGAACGCGGTGATCGGCCGGCACTGCTGTTCGACAGATGGCCCACACGCTACCAGCGTCTGCACCGGTTGATTGCGGACGCCACAGCAGACGGCACCCTCCCGGCCACGGGAACGCGCAGCCGCTGGGCGGCACGGCAGGCACTCGGCAAGGTGTTGTCAGTGGTCCGGCTGATCAAGGCAGCCTTCACCTTTCACGATGGTGCCGATTACATCGCTTGGAAGATCTCCAGGCATTCCTGCGTTCCGATTACGTTGACGCCTTGGCAGCGGCGACACCCCATTCTGGCGGGCATCCAGCTTTTCTGGCACCTTTACCGCAGCGGCGCTTTCCGCTGACCGCTATCATGGTCTCGGCTTCCTGATTATCCCCTCTGTCTCATCGTGACAGAGCCGGTCCCCCTCCGATCAAGCTTCCGTCCCCCAAGACAGGATCCGGCAAGTCGGCGCGCGCCGCTGACATCGTGCGCACACTCTGCGACACGCGATTCTCCGTATCGGGTCCACTGAACGGCGCGCCGCTCGCCGCTAATTTCCACCAACTCATCGGACGCTAACTAATGAGAACGACATTAAAGCGAAACATTGTGAAACAAGAATTGATTTGACGCAACCGCTGCTACCCACCCTCATCTAGTGCTCAGACTCTTTCGGAGCGAGCGTGCCGGAAACAAAAATGGTTGGCATAGCAGCAAGTTATGGAGGGGCGTGAATCTTCTGTTTATGTCTGAGCGCTAGAGTAAAAGACCGGTCCCGGTAAAGCTGTTAACCGGAGTCATTTCAGGTCGGCACTGACTCCGCAGAGTCGTGCAGGTCCGACGCGACGTCCGTTCATGAGCCTTCCCGCCGCGTCCGAGGCCGACACTGCGCAGGTATCAAATACCGCCCGCAGTCTAAAATTTAAAGGTGGAGAGGGCATAAGGGATGCAGTTGGTTACAGCGGACAATGCGGGTCTGCCCAAGCGACTCGGGGACTTCTTGACACTGACCGACGGCCTCGATTATGCGGCACGTGGCCGAACCGGGTACAACATCTTTTCAAGCCGTGGCGAACCGGCGGCCGCTCTCGGTTATGCGGAACTGCGGGACCGAGCGCTGGACTTGGCGCTGAAATTGACGGCCGCCGGCTTACCGCGGGAAAGCCGGGTGGCGCTGATCGCTGAAACCACGGCAGATTTCTTCGTTTTCTTCTTCGGCTGCCAATATGCGGGGGTGATTCCGATGCCCCTGCCGCTGAGCTTGAGTGTCGGGAGTCACGAGGCTTACGTCCGGCGCCTGCACAGCATGCTCTTGTCTGGCACACCTGCGGCCGCCATGGCGTCGCCCGATCTGATTCATCTTCTGAAGGAGGCTGCTCAGCAGGCGCAGATACCGCTTGTCGGGACCGCGGAAGAATTCTACGCACTGCCGACGGCGGGAGGCTGCTTGCGGCCATTCGGCGAAAATGATCCGAGCTACATCCAGTATTCGTCCGGGAGCACGACGGAACCACGCGGTGTCCTTGTGACGCAGCATGCGATCAATGCCAACGCCCACGCCATCAGCCGGCACCTGGCGCTGGGGCCGGGCGATCGCGCGACGTCATGGTTGCCCCTATATCATGACATGGGCCTGGTCGGCTTCTGTATCACCCCCATGCTGGCGCAGGTGACGGTGGATTATATCCCCACCGCGACCTTCGCGCTGCGGCCGCGCGCGTGGCTTAAGCTGATCAGCGATCACGGCGGCACGATCTCGTTTAGCCCGGCCTTCGGCTACGAGCTGTGTGTGCGCCGAGCGGCCAAGGAGGGGGTCTGTTTCGACCTCCGCCATTGGCGGACGGCAGGCGTCGGCGGCGAGATGGTCAGGCCAGATGTACTTAACCGGTTTGCCGATCTGTTCGCGGGGCACGGATTCGACCGGCGTGCGTTCTTGCCTTGCTACGGCTTGGCGGAAGCGACGCTAGCTGTCAGCTTTTCGCCCCTCGGTCAGGGCGTGGAGGTCGATACGGTCGACCGGGAAGCTTACGAGCAGGCCGGAATCGCAACTCCCGTATCCGCCTGCGAAACCGGCGGCCGGCAGCGGTCCTTCGTTTTCTGCGGGCAGGCTCTGCCCGGATATGCCATTGCTATCTGTGACGATGCGGGATCCCGCCTTCCCGACCGCGCGATTGGGCGGGTACTCGTCAGCGGTCCGAGCTTGATGCAGGGCTACTTCCGCGATCCGGACCGATCGCGGGCAGCGCTGACCGACGACGGTTGGCTCGACACCGGCGACATGGGCTATCTGGTCGAAGGGCGGTTGGTGATCACCGGCCGCCGAAAGGACATGATCATCGCCCACGGGCGCAACATTTGGCCGCAGGATCTGGAGTGGTCGGCGGAGCACCTTGACGGAATAAAGATCGGCAGCGCTGCCGCCTTCTCGGTCGGCGACAACGACGAGGAAGAGCGCATCGTGATGGTGGTAGAATGCTATAGCGCTGGCCCTGAACAGCAAGACGAGTTGCGACGTCGCATTTTCGCCACCATCCAGAAATCCGCCGGGGTCCATTGTGAGATTGTGTTGGTTGCGCCCCGATCGTTGCCATACACCTCCTCGGGCAAGTTGAGCCGCGCCGAAGCCCGCCGCCAGTTTTTGGCCGGCGCGTTGAAACCGCGCGAGGGCGACCACGGCGATCGTCCCGCCGTTGAACCCGCACCCCCCCCCGCCTTGGCGGCTGGCGCGTGAGCGTAGCGATGACGACTCCTGCGCCGTTGGAAACACGCGCCCAGCAGCTGGTGGTCATCACCGGCGCAACCGGTTTCATTGGCCGGACGATCGCCGCGGCGGTCCGCCGTGACGGTTGGTCAGTTCGTGCGCTGGTGCGGCGGCCCGATGCCGCACTGGCGGCCGAGGGTATCGATCTGGTGACCGGTGCGCTCGAAGACGAGGCGAGCCTACGGCGGCTGGTCGCCGGCGCCGGCTTCGTCATCCATTGTGCCGGCGCGATCAAGGCGCGCACCGCAGAGGCCTTTCACACGGTCAATGCGGCGGGGACCGAACGGCTGTTGGCGGCAATGGCGCAGGTCGCTCAGCCATCACGGCTGATCCTGATGTCGTCACTGGCGGCCCGCGAACCCTCCCTGTCCGCCTATGCCGCGAGCAAACGGGCGGGAGAGACTATCGCTCTCGCCGACGCGAATACTACCGCTCGCGATCTCTGCATCGTTCGCCCGCCGGCCGTGTACGGTCCGGGAGACCTGACGACGCTGGGGCTGTTCCGCACCCTCGGCAGCCGCCTCGCGCTGTTGCCGGGGCGAAGCGATGCGCGTTTCTCGCTGATCTACGTCGAGGATCTAGCGGAGCTGGCCAGCGCCCTCTTACGGAAACCGTCGTGGGGCGGCCAAATCATCGAGCCGGATGACGGGCAGGCCGGTGGCTATCGCTGGGCCGATCTGGTGGCCGTGGCGGGGCGGCATCTGCGCCGATCGGTTCGAACATGCTATCTGCCCGCCGGGCTGCTGTGGGGGCCGGTGAAGGCCTACGAGGCGGTGATGCGCCTCGCCGGATCGGTGCCGACGGTCAGCACCGACAAACTGCGGGAGTTGTTCCACCGGGATTGGGTTTGCCGACTGACGCCGCCGGCAGCATGCACATGCTGGCAACCGCGTGTGCAGTTCTCCGAAGGATTCGCGCGAACGTGGTCATGGTATACCCGTAGCGGTTGGATTTGAGCGTAAACCTGGAGCATACGGCATCTCACCGTTGCTTCTTTAATCCGGGGTCAATCACACTTATGGCAACAGATTCCGTACATATCATCTCTGATCTGTGTGCTCTGCTTCAGAGGTACAATAAAGAAGGGGTTGAACTAACGGGACCGACCGCACTTTCAGCTGATCTGAATGTCGCCTCCGTAGAGATCATGGATCTGGTGATGGAGATCGAAGAGAAATTTGGCATCGATATTCCAATTAATTTACTTTTCGATGTCGAGAAGGTCGACGACTTGGCCAAACTCGTGCAGGACAGAATGGGCCAATAAGAATGGATATTTTCGACAAGTACAGCATGCAGATGAAGCGCCATGAACGTGTGCTGAAGATGGGTACGGATCCCTTTGGCGTGCGAATGGGCCGGCTCTATTCGACCACGGAAGCGAAAGTGAATGGACGTCGGACGATCCTGATCGGCACCAACAACTACCTCGGCCTGACTTTTCACAAGCAGTGCAGGGCAGCCGCGATCCGAGCAATCGAGACAAAAGGGACCGGGACAACCGGCTCGCGCATCGCCAATGGCACCTACGGAACGCACCTCGAACTTGAACACATCATCGCCGGTTTTCTAGGTCGCCGCTCGGCGATGGTGTTCCCGACCGGATATCAAGCCAATTTGGGAATGATCTCCGGCCTTGCCGGTGCGCACGACACCATTTTCGTCGATGCTGATAGTCACGCCAGCATCTATGACGGCTGCCGGCTCAGCGGTTCGACGATCATCCGGTTCAAACACAACGACCCGGCGGACCTTGACCGCCGGCTAACCCGCCACAATGGTCAGGGTGCGTGCAAGCTCATCATCGTCGAGGGCATTTATAGCATGGTCGGCGACACCGCTCCTTTGCGCGAGTTCGTCGAGGTGAAGCGCCGGCACGGGGCCTTCCTGTTGGTCGATGAAGCCCATTCGCTCGGCGTGATGGGCGCCCATGGCCGTGGTGCAGGCGAGGAAATGGACGTGGAGGACGACATCGATTTCGTTGTCGGCACATTCAGCAAGAGTCTCGGAGGCGTCGGCGGGTTCGGCGCATCCAGCCACCCGAAGTTCGACATGCTGCGTTTTTGTGCGCGTCCCTACATGTATACAGCCTCCGCATCGCCGGCGACCGTCGCGTCGGTGTCCGAAGCGATCGGCGTCATCCAGCGGAAACCGAAGCTGCGCCGCCGGCTCTGGAAGAACGCAAAACGGTTGTACGATGGCCTGGCTGCGCTGGGCTACGACATCTGCTCGCAGTATAGCCCGGTGATTGCTTTGCGGATGCCAAGCGAAGAGTTGTGCTTCGTCGCTTGGAACCGCTTATTGGAACTGGGCGTCTACGTGAACTTGGCGGTGCCGCCCGGCACCCCTAACGGGCTGTGTCTCCTGCGGTGCAGCGTCTCCGCCGCCCATACGTCGGAGCAGATCGACGAAGTCTGCCGTCGGTTCGCTCAACTCGCCGAGGAGTTGCTGGAAGAACAGTCGCGGGTCGTCGCCTGACTTTGAGCGGCTCGCCCGCCGCGACCGACGGCATTTCCCCATGGCCGAACCATCGCCGCTGCCGCGCCCGGTCGCTCTGAATGGCCGCCAGTTCTTTCGATCAGAAAGATCGTGGCGCTCCCGCTCGTGGCGTTGCTCACGACGAGAAACGGCGTCCCGACTGGGCTGTCATGGGCACCAATGAAGATAATCCGTTCGGCCGACAGGTCGCCAACGTTTGGGCATTCGCGGTTTCATCCTGCTGCTTTGCGCATACATTCAAGTCGAAGTTCCGATGTTGATGTGATGCTTGAAGGCCGGCTTGAAGGGGTTGATAATATCCCAAGTCACGATATCCCCACCCGCTCGAGCCTTTAATCTGACGCATAGCCTGCGGCGGTGAGGTAGTTTCGGCATTCGTCGCGGGGATAGGGGGCGCAGATGTCGCCGACGGCGCGCCACAGGGCGGCTCGTCGGCGACTCCGCGCCCCGCCCCGTCGCTTCAAAGACGACGAGGATGCAACCAGCGGCGGGACTCTAGAATTAATGGTGGGAAGATGGGGAGCGGGTCACGACCTATCTGAAACTATGGATCACGAACGTTGCCGTCAACCGCCGTGGTTCACTGATTCGCCGTGTTCTATATCGAGAAATGCCGCGGGCCAGCCAGCGTTACTTCTTGAGATGCGGGTTGTGCAGGGTGTTGATGGTCGCGAGCAATACTGCCTTAATCTGTGATTCGTCGCACCCCAGAAGAAGAGCGTCTTCGAACGCATCCTGACACATTTGACGAATCTCGGTCAGATTTTCGTCCAGAACCTTAAGCTTTTCCTCGCATGAAATTATCTTTCCATCAGGCTGGATCCATTTGACCGCGTGGCGCCGTTTCATCAGCCACCCATCTCCCTTGTGCCGCCTAGAGGTCTTGCGCGGGCCCGTTAGAGGAGAAGCAGAGGCTCCACGCATTTTCTGGTGCACAACCATCATACGCTGTTAGATTAAGGAACGTTCTTGTTCTTGTCCACCGGGGGCTCGCCAGATGAGCAACAAGCTCCAGCAAATGACTGAAAATATGCAATCCCGAATCAACGAACTAGCCTACTTGATGTGGGAATCTGCCGGGCGCCAGCAAGGAATGGCGATGGATTACTGGCTAAAGGCGGAACAGGAGATCCTTACAACTCTGCAGGCCGCAACCAGCCATGTGCTGTCGAACCAGCCAAAGGCGCAACCCAAGCCGCCGGCTGCAGCGAAAGCGGTTGCCGTTGAGGCGCCAAGAGCAGGCGCTGAGCCCAGACAGAGCGCGGTCGAATCATCGAAGACGGGCTCTGCGCCGGAGCCAGCATCCCCGCCACGCAAAACGCCTGTGCGAGGGAAGAGCAAAGCCTGAGCGGCATTTTACCCGGAGGGTTACCGCGGTGATCCTCCGGTCTCCTGGAAAAGGGCGTTTGCGGAAAACACCCCGTCCACCGTCCCGATTATCGTTGGCGTTCGTTCTCAGCCACTCGGTAGGAGCTACGGGGAGGTTCGGGCTCAGCATTTCGTCTTTCGGCCACCCGATCAAGAATAAACAATCGCAGACGGTTGTCAGCGTCTCGCCATAGCCCGATCTCTTCGGCGCTGCGTAAGCAGCCGTCGCAGATCAAGGTGTCCGCGTCAAGTTTGCATACACCAATACATGGCGAACACACCGCTTCATTTGCTATTGTTCCCTCTCCTTCTTGCCTGGCCAACACGTCCTCCCCGATGCCGCAATGTGCCCTCCGGTTTTATACGGGGGCGATCAGAACGGCAAGCAAGGTCAGGCGCTCATGCCCCCACTGATAGGCTTGTATCAGCCCGGTCCGATGGACTGCTTGCCTGATCTGCGAAAGATTCTCGCGCGAAGATCTAGAAGCGGGGGCTTCCGAGAAGCCGGCTGAAATGTGCAGGCACCGGCGACGCGGGCTGTTTTTTGTCCATTTAATCTTCCCGGGACGGAACTGCGGAGAAGTCGCCGCTTTTGCTGTGTCGAGCCGATCTGCAGACGGCACGTTGCTCCAAAAAGCCGCGATGTGTTGTCTGATGCCGCAGTCTGATGCGATTGTGCGTTGCATCATTAGCGATTGCCTGAAGCCAGGGTTAGTTTACCATAGTTTCTAAGGTAGCGCCGAATGATGAACGGCGCCGGGAGGCGGGCTGGAGATGTGCGGCGTCGCTAAGTATCGCCGCCGGGCAAGTAACACTAGACCTGATTGCATTCCCTATGCCGATATTGAATCTCGACAAGCTGTTCTACCCTCGCTCAGTGGCCGTCGTCGGCGCCAGCAATCGCGAAGGCGCGGCCGGCCAGGTGGCGATGCACAATCTGCTTCATGGAGGTTTTGAGGGTCCGATACTGCCAGTGGGCAGTGACCGCGCCATCGCCGGCGTCCTGTCCTATCCGAGGATTGAGGATCTGCCGATAACCCCCGATCTTGCGGTGGTCTGCACGCCTCCGTTTGAATCTGTGGAAACGATCCGTGCCCTAGGTAATAGAGGTACGCGGGCGGCCATCCTGTTATCCCACCATACGGGCAAAAAGGCAGACGGCCGGCCGACTGGCCTCGGCACAATTGCAACACTGTTACGACAGGAGGCGCAACGAAGCGGTGTTCGCCTGCTGGGACCTGATTGTCTTGGCGTCATTGTCCCCGGTATCGGGCTCAACGCCAGCACATCCCACATTTCGGCGATGCCCGGAGGGGTCGCCTTCGTATCGCAGTCATCCACCGTATGCACCGCCGTTCTCGATTGGGCTTGCGAGCGCGACATCGGTTTTTCGCACTTCGTTTCGCTGGGAGAGACTGCAGACATCTGCTTTGGCGATGTCGTTGACTACCTCGGCAACGACGCAATGACGCGCGCCATCCTGCTCTACATTGAATCCATTCAGAATGGCCGGACCTTTATGTCGGCCGGTCGGGGCGCTAGCCGCAACAAACCTATTTTAGTAATCAAATCGGGTCGAACGGCGGAAGGGCAGATGGCTGCGTTTGGCGATGTCGCCGCCGATGGTGCCGACGGAGCGGGGGGGCGTTTACGACGCTGCCATCAGACGCGCGGGCATGCTGCGGGTTCACGGGTTCAATGAACTGTTTGCCGCGGTCGAGACTTTGGCCCGCGCCAAACCGCTGCGGGGCGAACGATTAGCCATCCTCAGCAACGGTCGCGGCATGGGGGTAATGGCAGTCGATTCACTAATGCTCAACGGCGGTCGGTTAGCTCGGTTGAGCGAACCGACCGTTGCGGCCCTGGACAAACTCCTGCCGCCTGGCCGAGCGCGGCTCAATCCTGTCAACTTCGACGAAGACACACCGCCAGAGCGCTATGGGGCTGTGGTCCGAACGCTGATCGGCGACAGCGAGGTCGATGCGGTTATGGTGCTTCACGCTCCTTCGGCAGCCGTAAGCAGCAGCAAGGCGGCGGAAGCTGTGATTCAGGCGAATAAAGAAAAGAAAGGCTCGGTCCTGACCAGTTGGATGGGCGGCGCCCGTGTCGCCGAGGCTCGTCATCTTTTCGCCAACGCCAAAATTCCAACATTCGACACGCCAAACCAAGCAGTGGATGCCTTTTTGCACATGATCCGCTATCGGCGAAACCAAGAGATGCTGATCGAGACGCCGACGTCCGCACCGGACAACTTCACCCCGGCCTCTGACGCAGCCCGGTTGATGGTCGATGAGTACCTCACCGGTGGCCGGAACTTCCTCGCCGGGCGCGAAGCAATGTCGCTGCTCGCTGCCTACGGCATCCCTTCGGCACAGGCACGTACGGCCCGCACTGCGAGCGATGCTGTAGCCATCGCCAAGAAAATGGGTTTTCCAGTGGCGATGCGCGGAGCCTCACGTGCCGCGGTCGCACGGGTCGATGCCGGTGAAAGCAGTGGCGGCATCGATCTTTGCCTGGAAAGCCCGGCAGATGTGCATCGGGCAGCGGAGCAGATGCTTTCTAGCCCTGGCGGCGATCGCCGAGGTGGCGTGCAAACGCTTATTGTCGAGCGTATGGCTCGCTTTCCCGGCACCCACGAGGTGATGATCCGCGTTGCTGAAGATCCAATTTTCGGTCCTGTGATCACCTTCGGCCACGGCGGGTTAGCGGCGGATGTGATTGGCGACCGGGCTGTAGCGTTGCCTCCGCTCAATACCAGCCTGGCGCGAGAGTTGATTTCCAGAACCCGCATATCTCGACTGCTGCAGGGTTATGGTGATTGCCCAGCGTCAAATGTGGAGGCGCTCTGCTTGGCGCTGACCCAGGTCTCGCAGATGATTGTCGAAATGCCAGAGGTTGCGGCTCTTGAGATAAATCCGCTGCTGATCGATGAGCAGGGCGTTTTTGCGCTCGATGCACAAATCCTGATTGCACCGCCGACGGAAGCGTCGGAGCGCCGCTTGGCGATACGCCCGTACCCGAAGGAGCTGGAAGAAGAATTCCGGCTTCCCAACGGTCGTCTGGTACTGCTCCGGCCGATACGTCCGGAGGACGAGCCGTCACATCACGATTTCCTCGCTCAGTGTTCGCCCGATGACCTGAGGCTTCGCTTCTTTCACCTTATCCGAAGATTGCCGCACGCCGAAATGGCTCGACTGACGCAGATTGATTACGACCGGGAGATGGCGTTCGTAGCTGTTGCTCAAAAGCCAAACGGTGCCGGCACAGAAACGCTTGGCGTCGTCCGCACCTTCACCGATTTGCACAACGACAAAGCGGAATACGCAGTTCTCGTTCGCTCCGATATGAAGGGCCAGCGGCTAGGCTGGAAGCTGATGGACAAAATTATTCGCTACTCAACGTCCCGCGGCACCCGCCGCATCGTTGGCTTGGTGCTGTCGGACAACCGAAAAATGCTGGATATGGTACATCGCCTGGGCTTCACCAGCCGACGGGTGCAGGATGACGACATCATGGAGGTGGACCTTGATCTGCAGCCGGGGAAGCCGTTGACCGAACTGAAACATTTCGGCACAATTTAACGCTTGTTCTTCTTGTAGCAGCTATTCTTTCCTAGCCAGCCGTAATGCCGAGCCTTCGATGCCAGCAGCAATCGACTTATCGAAGGTGGTTCCGTCGCTGCGCCAAGCGCCTCCGGCTTCCTTGTCATCCTGAAATGTCCAGCTTGTATCCCACAGCCCGTCTTCGCGTAGGACCATTCGGCCTTGAAGCACCGCCGAAGCTTTATATGAAGCAGCGATCTGGGCAATCGCCGCCCTGTCCGAGTGTTCCGCCTCCGCCAGCCCAACGCCTCCTTGCTCAGGGAGGTCGGTGTGCGGCAGCACTGCCGGCACACCACGCCGCCGGGAAATCGCCGCCAGTGCTTCACGTTGCCCCCAGCCGCGGGTGCTGTCCGTACCCAGCAGGTAGGTACCCATAGTGTCCCGCACGGCCAGCAGGACCAGGAGGCGAGGCCGATCGGCCGGCCAGGGCCGCGCGTTGAGGACAGTGAGCAGCCTGTCAACAGCGGCAGGGTCAAAATCGACCCGGAGAATGTAGCTGCGCTCCCGGGTTCCCTGCTCGTCCATGAGTTTCTTCTTAGCTAACCTGTCCTCATACTCGAAGTTGACGACGAAGCGCTGCGGTTCGGCCAACGCCGGGGCGAGGCGCGGGTCACATGCCAAACGGGCGTCGGCGGATACCTTCACTATCGCGTCGGCGAAGGCCTCACGAAATCCCCGCTGCCGTTCCTCCAAGTTCTCCTTTCCGGTTACAATTGCCTCCCCACGATAGACATCCGGAACGACGTCGGCCCGGGAGACCCCTGCGAGGAGAACCAGCAGTGCAGACAGCAACCCAACAACGGACTGCATAGAATTCATATGCTTTTCGCAGCAGCTTTAGCGCCAGATGTCGAACATGGCTATCTCGTTGAAAAACTCAACTCCCTCGCGGCGATAACGGCTTGGGTACGGCTATGGACATGCAGCTTACGCAGGATGGCGGTGATATGTGCTTTCACCGTCGATTCCTTTATGCCCAGTTCGTAAGCTATGATCTTGTTTGATTTTCCCTTTGCCAGAAGGTCCAACACCCGCAATTCGCCTTGCGTCAGCGCGGAAATTCGCTCGCGCAGTCGGTCGGGCGGAGCACGATCAAGGCGGCATTCGCCAGCGAGTGCGTCTCCCGGCAGAAACACCTCGCCGCTGAGCACCCGCCCCACCGCCTCGCCAATCTGGTCCTTGGAGAACGACTTTGGGATGAAGCCGGCGGCGCCGTACGTGAGCGCGCTACGCATCGTCTCCGATGTGCTCGCCGCCGAGATGACCACGATTGGCACCGCTGGCGAGGCATTGCGCAGGGAGACCAGCCCGGAAAAGCCGGTCGAGCCTGGCATCTGCAAATCGAGCAGTATTAGGTCAAGATCCAGGTCTGGGCTGGCGTGTACCGCTTGCTCGGCTTCCTGGAGAGTACTTGCTTCCAGGATATCATACTCACCGAACATCGTCTCTACCACTTGGCGCAGGGCAGCGCGGAACAGCGGATGGTCGTCGGCGATTAGCACCCGAAACATCTTCGCCCTCCCCTTGTGCCTCGCCGCCGCTCAAACCGGTGCCTTCTGAGGTGCGCCGCGGTAGACGAATCTGTCCCCGGGCGCCATAGCCTCGGCTTGAGCGAGTGCCCTGACAGCCCGGTGCTGTGGTGACTTCCAGCAGACCGGGTCGGTAGCGGCGGCGTCGCCAGTCAAAGCCAGCGCCTGGCAGCGGCATCCTCCCCAGTCGATCTCCTGCCGCTCACACGAGGTGCACGGCTCCGGCATCCAGGCGGTGCCGCGGAACCGCTCGAACGCCGCACCGCGCGCCCAGATCTCGTCCAACGGCCGGTCGCGGACGTTGTCGAAGATCATGCCGGGGATGGTTGTCGCGGCGTGGCAAGGCAACGCTCGGCCAGCCGGATCGATTAGAATAAAGCGCTGGCCCCAGCCGCCCATGCAGGCCTTCGGCAGACGCGCCCAGTAGTCGGGGATGACGTAGTCGATGACCAGCCGGCCGCGCAGGCGCTCACGCGCCGCCTCGACGACAGCGCTCGCGTGTTCCAGTTGGGCGCGCGTCGGCATGAGCGACGCGCGGTTCTTCAGGCCCCACCCGTAATACTGGACGTGTGCCACCTCTATCCGGCTGGCGCGCAAGGCCACCGCAAGCTCGATCATCTCGGCGACCCGGTCGGCGTTGTGCCGGTGGACCACCGCGTTGACGGTCAGCGCCAGCCCGGCTTCAACCACCATTCGGGCGACCCCGAGCTTGCGCGCGTGCGCCCCCTTCAGGCCGCCGATGCGATCGCCGGTCGTCACCTCGACGTCCTGGAAGCTGATCTGCGCGTGCTCCAGGCCGGCGGTCGCCAGCGTGGCCAGAGTGGCTTCGTCTAGCATCACCCCGGAGGTGATCAGATTGGTGTAGAGCCCGGCGGCGGACGCGTGCGCCACCAGTTGGGCGAGATCGGAGCGGGCGGTCGGCTCGCCGCCGGAGAAGTGCACCTGCAGGCAGCCCAGCGTCGCCGCCTGGTCCAGTACCCGGCACCACTCGGCGGTGTCGAGTTCGCGGCTGCGCGGCTCCAGCGCGAGCGGGTTGGAGCAGTAGACGCAGCGCATCGGGCAGCGATGGGTGATCTCTGCCTGCAGTGCCAGCGGCGGGGGGGCGATGGTGCTCACGCGACGATGATCCCCTTGTCGCCGAGATCGCGCAGCAGCGCCCCCACGTCGCGAGCGATCTCGTCACGGTCGGCGTCGAACGCGCGAGCGAGATCGGCTGTGATGTCATCGAGCGATGCATCGCCGTTGCACCGGCGCAGTACTTCGACGGCGGTCTCGTCCGGCAGCAGCAGGCGTTCGGGCGCTATCACCACCCAACGAGCTCGCCTCGCGTCGAAGGAGAGCCGCACGTGCGGCGCCAGGCGCGGCCGCGCCGCGCCCGAAGGTCCGATGCCGCTCCCGGCGTTCATCCGGCCGGCTCCGCCGCGAGCTTTGCGGTGGCTACCGTCTCCCGCGGGACGAAAGCGCCGGGCGGCGGTAGGCCGGGGGTGACGTAGGCGTGATGCAGCGCGTCGAGCTGGATCCACAGGACATCGCACTTGAAGCGCAGCGCGTCCGTCACCGCCCGTTGCCGCTCGGGCGTATCCGCCTCGCGCCGAACGTAGTCCAGGGCGAAGGCGACATCGCGCGGGGCCTGCGTCAGCCGGCGGCGGAAGTACGCCATCACGTCTTCGCCGACGAACGGGTAATGGGCGAGCATGCCGCCGATCCGCTCCCGGTGGATAGCGGGCGCGAACAGCTCAGTCAGCGATGAGGCGATCGCCTCCAGCTGGCTGCGCTCGGCCACAAATCGGACGTATGCCTCGACCGCGAAGCGCACCGCCGGCAGCGTGCCCTGCATCGAGATGACGTAGTCCCGGTCGAGGTCGAGTCCGTCGGTCAGCACCAGCCAGCGCTCGATGCCCCCCGGATCCCGCTGCCCGTCGCCGTCGTGGTCGCGGATGCGCTCGATCCAGATGCGCCGCAGGGCGCGGTCGTGCAGCCGGCTGATCAGTGCCGCGTCCTTGCGCGGGATTGCCGCTTGATAGCAGTAGCGGTTGAGCGCCCAGGCCTGCACCTGGCCGAAGCTGAGGGCGCCGCCATGCAGCAGCCGGTGGAACGGGTGCTTGTCGTGGTAGCGCTCGGCGCCGATCCGGCGCAGCTCCTCTTCTAGCTCGTCCGGCGACAGCGCACTGCTCACAGCTCGATCTCCAGGCCGTCGTGGGCGATCTCCCAGCCGGCCGCGACCGCCTCGGCGCGCTCGGGAGAGTCCGCCAGCAGCACCGGGTTGGTGTTGTTGATGTGGACGAACACACGCCGGCCAATCGCGGTTCCGGCAAGTGCGGCAATCGATCCCTCGGCGCCCGACATGCTCATGTGACCCATGCGCCGGCTGGTCTTGGTACCGACGCCAGTGCGCCTCATTTCGTCGTCCGTCCACGTTGTGCCGTCGAAGAACAGAAGTTCGGCGCCGTCGAAGCGAGTGGCGAGATCAGCTGGCATCGCGGCGCAGCCGGGAATATACCAGAAGACTCGGGCGGTCGCTCGGTCGCCGATGCGCAACCCAATACTGTCTTCGTCGACCGACCCGAAATCGCTGCGGGTTGCATCCTCCAGCCATAGCGCCGCTTTGCCAGGAACGGCGAAAGCGGTGGCCGCAAGACCCGATGCTTGTCCCCCCGGCAGCAGAAGATCGACTTCCTGACCCAGCTGCAGCTGCAGGCGTGATACTAACGCTGGGTTCAGGACGCCGAAGATCGGGTTTGCAGCGAGGACTTGGTGCACCCGCCTAGTAGCGTAAACGCTTAGCGGTTGCCCCTCCCGCAAGCTGAGCAGGCCCACGACCTGACCTACCTCCGCACTGATCAGCACCACCACGACCACCGGACAGTCTCTTAGCCCGTGCGTCGGATGCAATCGCGGCCTCTGCGCCACCTGCTGTCGGATGTCAGGAGATGCGTTTAGGAGAACCCACCGGGCTCCATCCGCGCTAACGGCCAGCGACGACTGCGTGCGTGCCCTTGCCGCCGGATCACCCATGCGCCCACGTCTACAGAGGGGGCAGTTGCAGTTCCATTGCGGGAAACCGCCGCCGGCGGCCGATCCGAGGACAACGACCTTCACCGCGCGATGACCGGACCCGGCCGGCAGAGCAACGAGCCCAGTCCGTCGCGGGAGTCCATCAAGCTGTAGCGCAGGCGTAGCAGTTGATTTCCATGCCGACGGCAATCTCGATAATTTTGGGGGTTTTCCACTTCCGCATAGCTTGATCTCCCTGGTGAGACAGCAACTTGATTTTTCGGCTTGTTTATCACCACCGACAACGCGCGTCGGCGTGACTTACTCCATATCATACCCTAGGTCTCGCCTGGCAACTGGCAAAAGGTCTAAGCGCCCATAAGATCATTGGTCAGGCGGCGCCTCAAAGCTAACGCCGTACGCCCCGAAGATTGCGGCCATTCCGCCGTCGGCGATAAGATGAGCAACAATATCCTCGATTACCCACCCGAGATCGCGAGCGTTCTCCTTTACCGCAACGCCGATGGTCCAGGCACTCTTGCCGAACCCGGGCATCGCCAGCGTCGTGATTGTGAACTCGCTTCGGCGCGGCCCGAGGCGACTTTCCGCCTGACTTCGCGTCACTGCCACTGTCCCCACACGCCCGGCGAGACCTGCGTCAATTGCGGCTTGCGGCGTTGGAAAATGCACAACCTCCTCCCGTAGCCGGCCGCCGCCGCTGGTGGTGAAAAAGAAGTCGGGTAGCGAGTCGATCTCAACGCCGATCCCCCGCCCGCCGAGGGCGGCAGCAGCGAAACCGCCGGGCGGCGCGCCTTCGCGGCGGACAGTAACGAACTCCTGGCGGAAGTACGGGGCGAATAGGACGACCTGTGGGTTGCGCTGTCCGAAAAGCGGATCGTAAGGCACGCTCATCATCACGTCGGCGACGCCGCCGCCGAGGTAGTGCCCTTTCCAGACGGCATTGCGCAAGTCGTCGTCGACATTCTCGTCGGCGCCGATCTCCATCCAATCGACGCGCACCCCAAGCCCCTCAGCGATGCGACGCGCCAGATCGACATCGATGCCAACCAGCTTATCGTCACGCCGGAGGGAAAATGGCGGATTGTTCCGATAGACGGCGACGCGCAAAGTTCCCGTCTGAGTCACTTCGTCCAGCGGCCGTGCCGCCGCACCATTAACCACGGCAGTCGAAAACGACGCACATAGAACCAGCACCAATATCCGGCACGCATAGTTCGCCATTTCTCATCCTCGCGAGCAGTCACCGCCGATCGTTAGCTAAAAGGATTGGTGAAAACGGCGGTATACGCACCACATCACATTAATGCGAAGTCTACTCCCGTGGAACGTTCGCGGGCGAGGGCAAGCAGGGTGTGCCGCACCCGACGAAGGTACAATTTACCACCCAAGGGCCGGCAGCGATTGTAGGGGGAAATGTTTTGCGCAGCGATGCGCCACTGCACGCCTACGAGCGCGCACTCTGAACCCGAGGGAGGCGACAGATGATTCACCAAGCACTTGAGGAGCTGAAGAAGAGTATCGTCATCCGGCCGAAATACGACAATTTTATCGGCGGTTCATGGGTTCCGCCGGTTCGCGGCCAGTACTTCAGCAATCCCACGCCAGTCACCGGTCGGCCGCTTTGTGAAGTGGCACGATCGACATCGGAGGATATCGAAAAGGCACTGGACGCGGCGCATGGCGCGAAGGAATCCTGGGGCAAGACATCGCCCGCCGATCGCGCTCAGATCCTCAACAAGATTGCTGACCGCATCGAGGAACGGTTGCAGGTTCTGGCGATGGTCGAGACGCTCGACAACGGCAAGCCGATCCGTGAAACACTTGCCGCAGACCTGCCGCTTGCGGTTGACCACTTTCGCTACTTTGCCGGCTGCGTGCGAGCCCAGGAAGGTTCGATCTGCGAGATCGATCATACGACTTATGCCTATCACTACCACGAACCTTTGGGTGTCGTAGGCCAGATCATCCCGTGGAACTTCCCGCTGCTGATGGCCGTGTGGAAGCTGGCGCCGGCGTTGGCGGCAGGCAACTGCGTAGTGCTGAAGCCGGCCGAACAGACCCCGATGGGCATGATGGTAATGGCCGAGATCATTGGCGACCTGCTGCCACCGGGCGTCCTCAACGTCGTCAACGGCTTCGGCGTCGAAGCCGGCAAACCGCTGGCCAGCAATAAGCGCATTGCCAAGGTAGCGTTCACCGGCGAGACCACGACCGGCCGGCTGATCATGCAGTATGCCGCCGAGAATTTGATTCCCGTTACCCTGGAGCTGGGCGGCAAGTCGCCGAACATCTTTTTCGCCGACGTCATGGCTGAGGACGACGCGTTCTTCGACAAGGCCCTCGAAGGGTTCGCCATGTTCGCGCTAAATCAAGGCGAAGTCTGCACCTGCCCTCACGCGCGCTGATCCAAGAGAGCATTTACGACCGCTTCATGGAAAGGGCACTGGCGCGCGTCAAGACGATGAAGCAGGGCCACCCCTCGACCCAGAAACCATGGTCGGCGCGCAGGCGTCGAACGACCAGCTTGAGAAGATCCTCTCCTATATCGACATCGGCCAGAAAGAAGGCGCCAAGGTGCTGGCGGGCGGGCATCGCGCCAAGCTCGGCGGCGAATTGGAGAACGGCTACTACGTGGAGCCAACGATCTTCGAAGGCCACAACAAGATGCGCGTCTTCCAAGAGGAGATATTTGGGCCTGTCGTATCCGTAACGACCTTCAAGACGGAGGAAGAGGCGCTGGAGATCGCCAATGATACCCTTTACGGGCTTGGAGCCGGCCTCTGGACTCGCGACGGCAACCGCGCCTTCCGTGTCGGCCGAGCTGTGCAGGCGGGCAGGGTGTGGACGAATTGCTACCATTTATATCCGGCTCACGCAGCATTCGGCGGCTACAAGCAATCCGGCATCGGTCGTGAAAACCACAAGATGATGCTCGATCATTATCAACAGACGAAGAATTTGCTGGTCAGTTACAGCCCGAACGCGCTGGGCTTCTTCTAGCCGCGGATCGGGTGGGCGAGGTCGGGCGTTGCAGGATAGGTCCGGCTTCGCACTTTCTAAAGGAGGCTCGATTGATCGAGCGCGTCGTCGTCACGCCGGAGGCCGCGGCCGTCATCGAACAGCTGCGCGCCAGGCATGGGCCGCTGATGTTCCACCAGTCCGGCGGCTGCTGCGACGGGTCCTCGCCCATGTGCTTTCCCGCCGGCGAATTTAAGGTCGGTGGGGAGGATGTGCGGGTCGGGACGATCGTCGGCTGCGAGTTCTGGATGTGGGCGATCCAGTATGAGTACTTCTCGAACTCACAAATCGTTATCGACGTGGTCCCCGGCAGGGGTTCCGGCTTTTCGCTGGAATCGCCGGAAGGAGTGCGCTTCCTGACCCGCTCACGATTGTTTGAGGACAGGGAGATTGCCGAACTTGAACGGCAGGGACCGCCGGTGCGCGGCGGCGCATCCACCGATCTTGGGCTGGGGATACCGGCCGCGATGGTCAATCGTGCGACAGACAGGTGATCGCCTGGTCGCCGGTAATCACCGCAGTGCGTGTCCACGGAACAAAAATACGGCAAAGTTGTCGCGGCAACGCTGTCCACCACACCTGCAGGCTAACACCCACGCTATCACTATTGGGAAAATCGATGGGCACCGGCGCGGCGCCTGGCTCTACAACTGCGCTGCCGCCAGGTGCAACGGCCTTGATCGTCCGGGCGGAACGGTTCTCCACCGTGATCACGCCCGCCGCTGCGGAGACAGCGCCCAGTAGGAGTAGCAAGGCTCCGAGCATTGGTACGAACGCGGCGCGGCGCCTAAGGTTGAAGTGTCTCATCACGTTTACCGGTTCAGTGAGGCGCGTAACGTGCCCGCACGCTCCCGCGCTCGGAGTTTTACCCTGAACCGAGGACAATGGTCCATTGGACCATCGTGCGGTGTACTCCTGCGCTACAGTCGATAAAGTTTCGGCAACAAGATCGACAACCCCGACGGGGAGGCACGGGTGACGCAACGATCGCGGCGTCGCGGATGTGAGGTGATCGGCGCGCTGCTGCTCGTTCTGCTGATGGCATCCGCGCCGAGGCTCGTGACGGCAGAGACGCTTGGCGAGGTTGCCCCTGTTGCGCAGCAGGTTATCCGTATCGGCTATCTGTCGCGCGCGGCAGAGGATGCTCGTCCGGCGCTATATGGCCTGCCGCCGAGACTTTCCGATGAGGGCGCCCAAGGTGCCCGGCTCGGGCTGGACGACATTAACTCATCCGGTCGCTTTATGGGCCAGCGCTTCGAACTCGCTGAGACGCTGCTTGCCGAGGGAGAGGATGCGGGCGAAGCGCTCCGCGCCTTCGCCGAGACCGGCCGAAGCCTGGTCGTGGCCTATCTGCCGGCGGCCGATCTCGATCCTGCCCTGGCAGCCCCGGAAGCTGTCCGGACGATTATCTTCAATGCCGGCGCGCCGGATGACCGCTTCCGCGGCGCCGACTGCCGAGCCTACCTGATGCACACGATCCCCAGCCGCGCAATGTTGGCCGACGCGCTGGCGCAATACCTAGTGCGAAAACGCTGGACGAAGTGGTTTCTGGTAGTCGGCAGCCGACCGGGAGACGTGCTTTATGCAGAGGCAGTCCGGCGGGCGGCGGGCAAGTTCGGGGCCGAAGTAGTTAGCGAAAAGGCCTGGGTCGGCAGGTTCGACGCCCGCAGGACTGCGGCCGAGGAAATTCCGCTGTTTACGCAGGACGTGCGATACGACGTGCTGGTGGTTGCCGACGAGGGTGGTTTCTTTGGCGATCTATTCCTCTACCGCACGTGGGATCCGCGGCTGGTAGCGGGGACACAGGGGCTGACACCCGCCGGCTGGCATCCGCGGCTGGAGCAGTGGGGAGCTGCACAGCTGCAGTCCCGCTTTCTCCGCAAGGCTAACCGATCGATGACCAGCCGGGATTACGCCGCATGGGCTGCCGTCCGGTCCATTGGTGAAGCCGCCACACGCACCCGATCTTCGGCTCCGCACGTGATCGCAGAGTACATTCAGAGTGATAGGTTCGAGCTGGCTGCCTTTAAGGGCCGAAAGCTGTCTTTTCGTGCCTGGGACGGCCAGCTGCGCCAGCCAATCCCTGTCGGCTGGTCCGAGTCAGTCGTATCGGTTTCACCGCAGGAAGGTTTCCTGCATCGATCGAGCGAGCTCGACACGTTGGGTTTCGATGCGCCGGAAAACGCCTGTCACCGAGGCTGAACAGCGGAGAGGAAGGACCCGAGGTTGAAATCGATCGCGTACATACTGGCGCTCGTCCTCACCGCGACCGCCGGAGACTGCACTGCACAGACCGTGTTCGTCTCCAACGAGAAAGACAACACGCTGTCGGTGATTGACGCAGCGCGGCTGGAGGTAACGCAGACTATACCAGTCGGCAAGCGGCCTCGAGGGATTACGCTGAACCGGGACGCAACGAAGCTCTATATCTGCGCCAGCGACGACAACCGCATCGAGGTTTACGACACCGCGACACTCAAGAAGACGGGAGATCTGCCTTCTGGTCTGGATCCCGAACAGTTCTTTCTGGCCGGGGACGACCGTCACCTCTACATCGCCAACGAGGAAAACAACGTTGTTACCGTGCTGGACGTGCAGAGTCGGCAGGTAGTGGCGCAGATCGACGTCGGCGTCGAACCAGAGGGTATGGCGGTGAGCCCTGACGGCACGCTCGCTGTCCATACGTCTGAGACCACCAACATGGTGCACCGGATCCACACCAGCACCCATGAGCTGATCGACAACACACTGGTCGATCAGCGCCCTCGTCACGCTGAATTCACTGAAGACGGGAAGCAACTCTGGGTGTCCTCGGAAATCGGCGGCACGGTCGCGGTGATCGATGTGGCCCGGCGCGAGGTAGTCAAGACGATCTCGTTCGCGGTCAAAGGTGGCAAAGGACCGCGTGCAGCCTGTCGGGATTAGACTGACGCGTGACGGGCGATACGGGTTCATCGCTCTCGGTCCCGCAAACCATGTAGCGGTCGTCAATCGGGCGGCGCTTGCGGTCGATCGTTATCTTCTGGTCGGCCGACGCGTTTGGCACTTAGCGCTGACCCCGGACCAAAAGCGGCTATTCACCACCAACGGCATGAGCAACGATGTGACGGTGATTGATGTCGACCGCCTGGAGCCGATCAAATCGATCAAGGTGGGCCGTTATCCGTGGGGGATCGCGATCAAACCATGAGCCCGGATCTGCCGCCGCTCCAACGGAGCGCCCCTCCGGCGCTGGAGGTCACAAACCTGTCGTTCGGCTACGAGCGCCACGGCTTCCGCCTCGACCGCGTCGGATTTCGCATCTTTCCCGGCGCGTTTTCCGTGCTACTCGGGCCGAACGGATCCGGGAAGACGACCCTGCTGATGTTGTTGACCCGCCTCCTCGACAGCCGGGAAGGAACGATCCGTTTATCTGGCTTCGACCTGCGCACCACCCCGAGCCAAGCCCTGCGTCGGATGGGCGTCGTGTTCCAGCAACCAACTCTCGACCTCGATCTTACGGTGCGGCAGAATCTACGCTACTTCGCAGCCTTGCAGGGGCTAACTGGGCGGCGTACCGAGCAGCGCATTGCTGACGAACTTGGCCGCGTGGAACTTTCAGATCGCCAACGCGACAAAGTCAGAACGCTCAGTGGGGGCCTCCGCCGGCGCCTCGAACTGGCGCGTGCGATGCTGCACGAGCCGGCGCTGTTAGTTCTGGATGAACCTACTGTCGGCCTTGACGTGCCGACCCGCGCCCGCCTCGTCCGCCACGTTCATACGCTGGCCCGCGAGCATGGTATCGCCGTGTTGTGGACCACGCATCTGATCGACGAAATCGATCCGCTCGACCAGGTCATTGTGCTGCACAGCGGTAGGATTGTCGCTTCCGGCACCGCGACTGACATCGGCTCGGACGAGGAAGGTGGAATCGCCGCTGCGTTCGCCCGCCTAACCGCCGTGGCCCGGGCGCCGGGATCCGTGGTTGAGACATTTTCGGAATGACTGCGGCCGCCTGGCTGCTCGCGCTCCGTGCAATCGTCGCCCGCGAGGTGCTACGCTTCGTGCAGCAACGCGAGCGGTTCGCGGCGGCGCTGGTGCGGCCGCTGCTGTGGCTGCTGGTATTTGCGGCGGGCTTCCGGATGGCGCTGGGGGTGTCGATCACGCCGCCTTACGAGACCTACGTCACCTACGAGGTCTACATCATCCCCGGCCTGATTGGCATGATCCAGTTGTTCCACGGGATGCAGAGTTCGCTGTCGATGATCTACGACCGGGAGATGGGCAGCATGCGGATGCTGCTGGTTTCGCCGCTGCCGCGCTGGTACTTGCTCTGCTGCCGGCTGCTGGCGGCGACGCTGGTGTCGATCGTCCAGGTCTACCTGTTCCTGCTGATTGCGCTGGCGTTCGGCATAGCCCAACCGGCCTGGGGCTACCTCACCGTGCTGCCGGCGTTGATCGTCACCGGCCTGGCACTGGGCGCAATCGGCCTGCTGCTGTCGACCACGGTTCCCCAGCTGGAGAACTTTGCTGGGATCATGAACTTCGTTATTTTTCCAATGTTCTTCCTGTCATCGGCTCTGTATCCCTTATGGAAGATGCAGGAATCCAGTCTGCTCCTCTATCAAATCTGCGCGGTCAACCCGTTCACCCAGGCGGTCGAGCTGATCCGCTTCGCGCTGTATGGGCGGCTGGAGCCGCAAGCGCTCGGCTGGACCCTGCTTACGCTGACGATCGCGCTCGGCCTCGCCATCCGCGGCTACAGTCCGGCGAAGGGCATGACACCGCGCCGCACCGGCGCCGGCGATTGACGTGTCAATCCACCCGGGTGGCGTCGACGGCGAGCGCGGGCGGTGTCCGCAGCGTCTGCAGGACGACGCAGTAGCGCTCGGTGAGCCGGGTGAGCGTGGCGACCCGCTCCTCCGGCTCGTCGGTGTCCAGATGGAAGCGCAGACGAACTTCGCGGAATCCCACCGAAGCAGCCTTATCGACGCCGAGGGTACCGCGGAAGTCGAGGTCGCCTTCGGCAGTCACCGTGCCGCCGTTCAACCGAAACTCGAGAGCGGTGGCGACCGCCCGCAGGGTGACGCCGGCGCACGCCACCAACGCCTGGAGCAGCATGTCGCCCGAGCAGGCGAGGCTGCCGTCGCCGCCGCTGGCCGGATGCAGACCCGCCTCAACCAGCGCCCTGCCCGTCTCGACCGAACAGGCGATGCCCTCACCGCTCAGGTCGCCGGAGGCCCGAAGCGTCACCACCGCGGCTTCGGGCTCGTGCCGATACCGTTCCTTCAGCGGCGCCTGCACGGCGCGCAAGGCATCGAGATCCATCGCTGCCACCACTACTTCGTCGCCTGCTCCAGGTAGTCGATTACCGCTTGCCGCTCTTCCGGTTTGCGCAGCCCGGGGAAGTTCATCGTGCCGTCCGGCATGAACTCCTTTGGCTTGGCCAGATACTCGTCCATATTCTGCCGATTCCAGACGACGTTCGACGCCTTCATTGCATCCGAGAACTGCCAACCGGGAGCTGTTCCGGCCTTTCGTCCGAAAATGCCGTGCAAGTTCGGGCCTTCCGCCTGCGCGCCGCCCGCGTCAACAGTGTGGCAGCGCTCGCATTTCTTGAATACCTGTTCGCCCAGCGCGATATCGGCTCCCCTAACTTGCGGCACGAACGCCACCGCGGTCAGCAGGCCCAAACCCAGAACAACCGTTCTTGGCATCCGCCCCTCCATGATCCGATTGAGTTTTGACAGAAGGGCGATGGGAGGCCGGCCTCTTGGCTCCCACCGCCAGAACCAGGATCAGGCCTTGGGCAGCCTGAACACCCAGAAGCTTCCGCCCTGGTTAAGATCTTTGATGAACTTGGCGACCTCGCCACCCCACAGCGGGACCGCGCCGCCCCAGCCGGAGACAACGCCGACGTATTGCTCGCCGTCTTGCTCCCAGGTGATCGGGGAGCCGATCACGCCGGAACGGTCTGGAACTTCCAGACTTCGGCGCCTGTCTTGGCGTCAAAGGCCTTGAGGTAGCCTTCCGGAGTGCCCGTAAACACCAGGCCGCCTTTGGTAGTTAATACTCCTCCCCACAGCGGCGCCCGGTTCTTTTGCGTCCACTTGATTTCGCCGGTCTTCGGGTCGATCGCCTTCAACGCTCCGATGTGGTCGTCGAATACCGGCTTGATGGTGAAGCCGGCACCGAGATATGCCGCGCCCTTCTTGTAGGCGATAGGCTCGTTCCAGATGTCCATGCCCCACTCGTTCGCCGCCACATAGAACAGGCCGGTGTCGGGGCTGTAGGCCATCGGGTTCCAGTTCTTGCCACCGAGGAACGATGGCACGACGAATACCGCCTTATGTCCGTCCGCGGGGGACGATGTGGCGGCGGCCGGCGTGGCGACGGTGCTGCTGCCGGTGGCGGCATTGGGGTCCGGCGACCGGTTGGCTGGGTCGTATTGCGGCTTGCCGTCTGGCGCCAGGCCCTTTGCCCAAGTGATCTTCTCAACGAACGGGAAGCCCTTGATCATCTTGCCGTTAGCGCGATCGAGCACGTAGAAGAAGCCGTTCTTGTCTGCCGATGCGCCGGCCTTCACAGTCTTGCCGCCCTGCTGAAAGTCGAACGGAACGAATTCCGTCATGCTGTCGAAGTCCCAGCCATCCCCGGGGTCGTCTGGAAGGCCCAGGCAATCTCGCCGAGGTCAGGTTTTCAGCGCCAACTTTGAAGCGGAGTACAGGTTGTCGCCGGGCCGCATGTAGGAGTTCAGGGCGACGGGTTCCCGGTACCGGTGTAAATCAAGTCGACATCAGGATCGTAGGTAACACCGTTCCAAGGCGCGCCGCCGCCTGTCTTCCACATGTCGCCCGGCCAAGTTGCCCCCGGCTTGCTGCCGGTCATCGTCGATCCTTGCCGTTGAGCGTGCCCATATGGCCTTCGATCGTCGGCCTTTCCCACAATTTCGCCGGTCTTGGCATCAAGCGCCCGCACCCGTCCTACCACCCCGAACTCGCCACCGGCATTGCCGATAACCTTGCCTGACGATGATAGGCGCCCGGCGGTGGTCGTGTAGCCGTCCTGGTAGTCGTCGATCTTCTTGCTCCAGGACGACCTTTCCGGTCTTGCGGTCGAGCGCGACGACCTTGGCGTCCAGGGTGCCGAAATAGACCATATCGCCATACAGCGCGGCGCCGCGGTTAATCACATCGCAGCACGGCAAGATGCCTTCGGGCAGCCGCGCGTCGTACTGCCACAGCTCGTTCCCGCTCTTGGCGTCGATCGCAAAGAGGCGCGAGTAGGAGCCGGTGACATAGATGATGCCATCATAGACCAGCGCCTGTGCCTCCTGGCCGCGTTGCTTCTCTCCTCCAAAGAACGCCCAGGCCGGCACCAGATTCTTGGCGTTCTCCGGCGTCACCTTGTCGAGTGGACTATATCGCTGGTTTTGGGGACCAACGCCGTACGTCACCACCTGTTTGGAATTTTTCGCGCCGTTGATGATGTCCTCGTCGGTCACCCCGGCTGCCACTTGTCCACCGGCGGCGACTGCCGAGACGCAGCCCGCTGTCAGCGCGGCAAAGAGCCTTACTCTCATATGTCTTCCTCCCCGAAGTTCCGCTCGCCACCGCCGCAGCCCATCGCCGCGACAGATGCGCCGGATCAGCGTTGCGTTTGTTGTTTGCTACCGTCCTTGGTATCGAGCCAGGAGCGGATCGCCCACATCGCTTCTTGGTTAAGAACGCCTTCGAACGCCGGCATTTTGTTCACGCCGTTCTGCGTGTAGCCCTTGCGGGTGAGCTGGATAAACCACTCGTCGCCATCGACGCCGGGATCCAGCTTGCGCAAATCGGGCGCTATGCCGCCGGAAATCGCGTCGATACCGTGGCAACGGGCACAGTTCTGGGTGTAGCCGTGGGCGCCAATTTTAATCGCCAACGGATCCCCGCGGTAAGGATTCTCGGTCAGCCACTTGGAGCTATGCTGGAATTTGGGTGACGCTGTGACCAGGCGGGGGGGGGGGGGGGGGGGGGGGGCCCACCTCGACGCCGTTCCGAAGACCGCCTGGACGCCCGGGGGGGCCGGTCCCCCCCCCCCGCCCGCGCGGGGGGGGGGGGGCGGCGGGAGGGGCCCAAAACCCCCCAGGCGGGGGGGTGGCCGGGGGAGGGGGGGGGGGGGGGCCGGGGGGGGGGGGGGGGGGGGGGGGGGGGGGGGGGGGGGGTGGGGGGCCGGCCGGGGGGGGGGGGGGGGGGGGGGGGGGGCGGCCCCCCCGCCGGGGGCGGGCGGCCCGCCCAGGGCGGGCCGGCCCGCCGCGGCGCCCGGCGCGCCGCCCAGCTCCGCGCCGCCCCCCCCCCCCGCCCCCCCGGCCCCCCCCCCCCCCGCCTTCTCGCCTGGCCCCTGCCGGCCCCCGGGGGGCCCCCCCCCCCCCGGGCAGCCCGGGGGCCCCGGCCCGGGGGCCCCCCCCCCCCCAATCCGCCTCCCCTCGCCCGCAGCGGCGCCCCCCCCCCCCCCCCCCCCCCCCCGGCCCCCGGGCCCCGCGCGGGGGCGGCGCGGGGCCGGGCGGGCGGCCGCCGCCCCCCGGGGGGGGGGCGGGGGGGAGGGGGGGCCGCCCCCCCGGGGGGGGGGGGGTGGGGCCCCCCGGCCCCCGGCGCCGGGGGGGGGGTGCCGGTGGGGCCCCGGCCCGGCCCCCCCGGGGCGGCGGGGGCCCCCCGGGGGGCGCGGGCCGGGGCCCCCCCGCGGGGGGGCGGGGGGGGGGCGGCGGGGGGGGCCCCGGGGGGGGGGGGGGGCGCCCGGGGGGGGGGGGGGGCGGGGGGGCCCCCCTTTTTCTCCCCGGCGGGCGGCCCCCCCCGGCCCCGCCCCCCCCGGCCCCGGGGGCCCCGCGGGGGCGGGGCGGGCGCGCCCGCCCCCGCGGGGGGGGGGGGGGCCCCCCCCCCCCGCCGGGGCGGCGGGGGGGGCCGGCGCCGGCGGTCCCGGGGGCCCCCCCCCCCCGCCCCCCCGGGGCGGCGGGGGGGCCCCCCCGGGGCCGGGCCGGACCGCCCCCCGCCGGGGGGGCGGGCGCGGCGGGGGGGGCCGCCCCCCCCGGGGGGGCGGCGGGGTGGGCCCGGGGGGGGGGGGGCGCCGCGGTTTTTTTTCCCTCTCGCGTCCCCCCGGGGGGCGGGCGGCCCCCCCCAAACGCCCCTTTTTCTGGGCCACCCCGACGCCCCTCACCACTGCCGGCTTGGGGCCGGTGGTATCAACAGGCTGCGGCGCCGTCGCCTCGCCGTGCGCAAAGGCGCCGGCGCTCCGGGAGCATCAGCAGGCCAACGGTCACAACAACGGGATGCCCTTGTCTGCATGTTCAAACTCCCAACGCCGGTGACGCCCCCGAAGAAGCACGCGGACCCGACGCGTTTTGTCCAACACGCCGGCTGTTCTGAGGTGTTAAGTTCTCGTTCCGATAGTTCCGGCAAACTGTGCTTCCCGATGTCTTCAAGCGCCCTGTCTGTGGCCGTTATTGTTTCGCGAAAGCTAGCCAGGCAGCTTGCTTGTCGGCAATTAATACAAGGTCGCATGAACACAAGGGGAACAAGTCGTTCCATCCCGCTTTGCAAAGGCTGGCGCAACTGCAGCGGCTCTGGCCACGGAATGTTCACCTGCTGTTCATCCGACCTTCTTGCAATTGCATCGCTCGCCGACGGCTCATAGCCTCAGCGCAAAACGAATGAAGTTGATTGGCGCCGGTTTCGTAAAGCTGGAGAACAGCGTCGCCGACGCAATCGAAGCAACGTCAATGGGAGACCGCGTTTGACCTCTTCGCATGGATCGGCCGACGGTGCTCCGTCGCCGCGAGCTTTTTCGGCCGGCGAGGCAAAGGAAGCCGCGCGCATCCAGGAGATCCTGGACACGCGCTACATGGCAGATCTGGGGCCTTCCTCTGAGGGCTACGGACGCCGCCAGTTCCTCTACATTTCGTCAATCGCCGCCGCTTTTGCCGGCCTCAACTTTTTCGTCTGGCCGTTCGTGCAGAGCATGAACCCCGCGGCCGACGTGCAGGCGGCGGCCTCGACCGAGGTTGATCTGTCCAAAATCGCGGCGGGCGACAGCGTTACGGTCGTTTGGCGCGGCAAACCGGTGTTCGTCCGCCACCGTACGGCTGAAGACATTGAAGCCGCTGTAAGCGCTGATAACGCCGCGATGCCAGATCCGCAGCCGGACGCGGCTCGAGTGCAACGCCCGGAGTGGCTGGTGACGATCGGGATCTGCAACCACTTGGGCTGCGTACCGCGTGGCCAGCGGCCCACTTATCCGAAAGGCGAATACGGCGGATGGTTCTGTGCCTGCCACGGCTCACATTTCGACACTTCGGGACGCATTCGCAAAGGCCCGGCGCCCACCAACCTGAGTGTGCCCGACTATGTCTTCCTCGACGACAAGACCATCCGCATCGGCTGAGGAGGTAGTCATGCCTGAGCCGCGTTGGCAGAACCCGGTTGTTCGCTGGCTGGATGAGCGCTTCCCGCTTTTCACCGCGGCGCAGCACCAGCTTTACGACTACCCAATGCCGCGCAACCTGAACTACTGGTGGACCTTTGGTTCCTTGGCCGGCATCACCCTGGTGGTGATGATGTTCAGTGGCATATTCCTCGCCATGCAATACGAGGCAAATACCGCAAACGCATTCGACAGCGTCGAGAGAATTATGCGCGACGTCAACTGGGGATGGTTGATGCGCTATATTCACCAAACGGGGGCGTCTCTGTTCTTTATGGTCGTCTATATCCACATCTTTCGTGGATTTTACTACGGATCGTACAAGAGCCCGCGGGAGATAACCTGGGCGACTGGCGTTATTATCTTCATGTTGATGATGTCGGCATCCTTCATGGGCTACGTGCTGGTCTGGGGGCAGATGAGTTTCTGGGCGGCCACCGTTATCACGAACCTGTTCAGCGCCATCCCGCTGATCGGCGAAGGTATAACCACTTGGCTATGGGGCGGTTATTCTGTCGACAACCCCACACTGAACCGTTTCTACGCCCTTCACTACTTGATGCCGTTCCTGATCTTTGCCATGGTTGCGATGCATTTGATCGCCTTACACACTACCCATTCCAACAATCCTCTGGGTGTCGATCTGAAAGATCCTCGCGATTCGATTCCATTTCATCCTTACTACACAGTGAAGGATTTGGTTGGCCTTGGTTTTTTCGCGACGATTTTTGTTCTCCTGGTGTTCTTCGCACCTGACTTCTTCAGCGAGCCCGACAACTTCATCCCCGCCGACCCGCTGATGACGCCGGAGCACATTGTCCCGGAGTGGTACTTCCTTCCCTACTACGCGATCCTGCGGGCGGTTCCCGACATCTGGTTCATTCCGGCAAAGCTCGCCGGCGTCATCGCGATGTTCGGTGCACCGTTGATCTGGCTCTTCCTGCCGTGGCTGGATACCTCGAAGGTGCGCAGTGCCCGCTTCCGCCCGATCTACCGGGTTTTCTTTTGGCTGCTGGTGATCGACTGCGTGGTCCTTGGCTGGTGTGGCCTACAGCTGCCGGAGGGCATCTTTCTGACCGTAAGCCGGATTGCCACAGCGTGGTATTTCGCGCACTTCCTGATATTGGTGCCAATCATCGGGCTGATCGAGAAACCGCGACCATTACCGCACAGCATCAGCAAGCCGGTTCTGCCGAAGGCCGAAATATTCGCGGGGGGGCAGCTCGTGATGGCCCGGGAGGCCCGCTGATGCGACGCGCGCGCCGCATAGCCGCCGCTGTCTTGGCAATGCTTGGGGCACTTGCCCTCTGCCCCGCCGCGCAGGCGGAACAGGGTGTCCCCATCGACATACCGAGCATCCTGCCCCCAGAAGGATGGTCATTCGTCGGCCCATTCGGCCGCTGGGACCAAGCGCAGCTGCGCCGCGGATTCCAGGTTTACAGCGAGACGTGCGCCGGTTGCCATTCGCTGCAGCACGTCGCCTATCGCAACTTGACCGCGCTTGGCATCGGCTTCGGCCCGGAAGACATCAAGGCCCTTGCCGCCTCCTCGAAGCTGGAGGACGGTCCGGACGAAAATGGTAAGATGTTCAAGCGTCCTGCACTACCAGCCGACCGTATCGTTCCTCCATATCCCAACAAAGAGGCGGCGCGCGCCGCCAACAAGGGGATGCTTCCGCCTGACCTGTCGCTGATCGTCAAGGCACGCAAGGGCGGACGCGCGTTTCTATTCGATTTTCTAACCGGCTACGCCAAGCCTCCTGCCGGCTTTGAACTCCGGCGTGGCATGTATTTCAACACTGCCGTACACGGCGAGCAGACCGGCATGGCGCCGCCGCTGGCGCCGGATCTGGTTGTTTTCGAGGACGGCACCGAGGCAAGCGTCGAGCAGATGGCGACGGACGTTACCGCCTTCCTCACCTGGACCGCCGATCCTCACCTGGAATTGCGCAAGAAACTCGGGCTTAAGGTGGTGATTTTCCTCGCGCTGCTGACAATTATGTTCATTGCGCTCAAGCGGGAAGTGTGGGCCCATCTGCATCATCCGCGGCGCGCCGTCTGAGGACCTGCCAAGTATCCTCAGCGACAACAAGTATCCTCAGCGATAATTAGCGGGACGGATGAGAGCATCCCACATCCGCAGCATGTTCCGCCTGTCCTCATTGCCGCCGCGTCTGCGGCGCGTCAGCTTCGCCGCGCTCATGCTCGCCGGGCTCGGGACTGCCATCCTCTCCGCTGATGTCCGCCCAGCCGACGCTGCTCGCCGGGTCGCCGATGAACTGGTGCACACCTTCATTCGGATTGCGGCGCCCGTTGTCGCCTCCTGGATCGTGGACAATCGCGATGCGCTCGCGCCTGGCGGAGAGCCGGTGCCCCCCAAGATGGCCGCCCAGCTGGAGGGTTACTTCTCTCAGACGATGCTCGATGGCGTACGACATCATGTCGGCTGGCCTGCTGGCCTGGCGGGACTCGTGTTCCGCGTGATCGGAATGCGAGCGATCGCGGTTGATCACGTCATCGTGTTCCGAAGTCAGGCCATCGCGGCTGATCCAGTAATCTGGGCGCATGAGTTGGCGCACGCTGATCAATTTGAAAGATGGGGAGTAGAAGGATTCGTCGAACGCTACCTCCTGGATAGCGAGAAGGTCGAGATGGAAGCATGGCAGGTAGCGATCGATTACAAGATGTGGGCCTTGCGGACCGCGCCCGAATGATCGGCATCCGGGACTTATAACAACGAAGAGGCAAAGTTCCTGACATCCTGTTCTCGTTCAGGCTCAAGGTCGCGCCGGCGCGCGGCTCTTGCATCCGCTCATGAATATTAGGCGAAATTTTTTGCTGTACGCGCGGCTCAACTTGCGCCACCTTTGAGGTGCGCCTGACGACGGGGTCGCCCCATCTCCCCCCACAACGGGGTGACCAAATAAACCTCGTCGGGAGCCGGGCCGCGCCGCTCACCCCCCACTGGCGCGGCCCGGCAGCCCTCTCTCACGCTCGCAGCATTTGGAGCGTCGCATGTCTTGTTCAAGGGCGCTATCCAGGGGGCGATGCTTCATAGAATTCGTTTTTCGGCTAACAGGACGCGATCAGGCGATGGCACGGAGGCGATTTGCTAACGTGCTAGACGGCGGCTCGCCGAAAGTGTGCCTGTAACGTTCCGCGAAACGACTGAGATGGAAGAAGCCACAATCGAACGCCACGTCGGTCACAGTTGTCGAGGATCGGCATCGATTAACCGCCGCCGAGCATAGCTCAGACGGCGCTGCATGATAGCCTGGCTGGGGGTGCAGCCGCGATGGCGCCGGAACATGTTCTGCACTGCACGGACGCCGACACCAGCGACCAGCGCCATGTCCTCAACGCCGATCGGCTCGCAGAAGTGGGTGTCCAGCCAACTCTCAATGCGGCTAAGCCCAGCTAAGTTGAATTCGTCTGGACCGTCGCTCGTGGCGGGAGACACGGTGGTAAGACAATCTAGAAACAACGTGAGCAGCGAACGCTCTAAATTGACGATGACTGGTCGAGACGACTGTAACGGCGTCCCGGGGCGATCAAGTTCGTGACCCAGCCAGCGACACAGCGAACGCAGAGTGGCTGCGGGCGGCTGGTCCAGCGACACCGCAGTCGTCCAAGATCCAAAGTCGGGAGATCTGCCGAATCGGAGCCGCGCCGCCTGTTTCACGAAGTCTGCGTCGATCGTGAGCAGCAGCGACCGGAACGGTTCGATATCAAGCTGGAGTTCCTGCTGCGGTGCATAGATTACCCCGCGCGTCGCTGTTGACTTAATCCCGCGCCCATTTGTGCGATGATAAATCGTTCCTGCTTCAGGCATTGTAAAGCGGAGGCGGTCCCGAACGGGCCCACTTTTCACATGCAGTGAGCTGCCGCTGTGTATGTAGGTAAGGCTCGTTCGCCGAAGATCTACCTGGTGCCAGTTCAGAGAATAGGCTCGCCCGTGCGACATATGGGATTCGTGCCGCTCCCACATCCGACCAACATGTTCGCGCGCCTCGTCGAGGTCGGTCGTAGCCAAACGGCAATGAGATTGCAGATAGGGTTGGATCACCCCCTCCACCGCCCGCGGCCTGAGGGAATAATCACTTCGCCGCACGTCTTGCGCACGCAACGGCACATCGCCCGGTCGTACCTGCGCACTCACCTTCTCCCGATTCTTTCCCCGCCTTCTTATACTTTCGGCGGATGAACGATCATCGTGGTCGAGGGGCCTAAGAGTCAACAGGGCGGAGAGTCGGAGCGGCTCTATCCCGCGGCAAATGCTAGCGAAGCTGCGCCAGTGCCGGTGCAGAATTCTCGATATTTTGAATTTTCTCCATCCCTTGACGCATGCCGGTCATGATGAACTCGGCTCGCTTCGCGGGTCCCCCGGCCCGCTTGTGTTTGAAGGTCTTGGCCCAGGCCTCCATCTTAACTGTTAGCGCGCAAAGGATCCCTCCGATCGTCGTGTGGTAGCTCCGGATGAGAGTCTCTACCTTGCGAAACCGGTCGGCCGAGACTTGTTCCCAGGTCCCTTAGTGCTGCGATCGAAGCTCTCGGGTCCGGCCGGTGATAGCCAGCATCGTCGCGTTCATCGTCTCCTGTATCGTCCGGCAGGCGACGAGCAGGTTCGGTTCTCGCTGTGCGGGCCAGCTTCCCTGCAGCTCTTCGAGCCACTCCAGAAACCCCGAGACGTGCGGCTCGATTTGGTCGAGGCACTGACGGTAATATGACAACGACAGAAAGATATCGCCGTAGTCCTCCAGGAACTTTCGGATATCCTCAGCTTCGATCTCCAGCTTCTCCGCCACGGCCCGCATTTGTCGAGTGCCTTGCGGACGTCCGGCGCGCGGAACAGCGCGACAATGTCTTCGAAATTCTGGACTGTCACGTCCGCATCCCCGTAAATGTTAACGATCAGGGGCCGGGTGAATGCCATCATGTAGGAGGTAAGTTCCTCGTTTTTGCTGCGGGACAGTCGCAGGCAGTCGTGGTCGTTGACGTTGATGTCAAGGTCGCGCAGCAGAATGCGCAGGCTGTAGACGTCGAAGCTT
>JADJRE010000014.1 GCA_016712375.1 Rhodospirillales bacterium | reverse complement strand
CTCGATAGCTACCGGCAGCGCCGGTTTGGCGCTCGACCACGATCTGGGGCGGGCGCTGCATGCCGCTGGATCAATCGACTTCGAGCAGCGATCATACGTCCAGGCAAGCGGTTGGCCTTTCGCCTACGACACGCTGCTGCCCTACTACCCCCGTGCCAATCAGTTATGCGAGGCGGGTGACTTCCGATATTCCGCTCAATGGCTTTTCCCCGGGGAATGCGGCCCTCATCGAAGGATTTGTCAGTGATCGAGTAACGACGGATTCTTTGGAACGCTTGAGTTGCCCCACCGACTTTAGCCGTCGGTACGGGGAGCGCTTGGCAGCCAGTCGAAACGATGCGGGTACTGCTCAACGCCAATTGCACTGAATTGCAGCTGGCGCCTGACGGGCACCAACGTCGAGAGCATCACGTTGCGCACGCTGAACGGTAAGCGCTTTTCGGTAGCCGCCACTTATGTCGTCCTGGCGGTGGGAGGACTTGAAGTCGTACGTCTGCTATTGGCCCTCGCGGCGTCCACCGAATGGCGTTGGGAACAGCGCTGGTTTGGTCGGTCGCTACTACATGCCACATCGCTGGCACGTTGGGCACGCTGACAATCAACGGACCATCCACGCGCGTCTACCACGGTTACTGAACTGTCGCCCGAAGGCGTGTATTGCCGGCGACGCATGGCCTTTCCCCGGAACCGTTCAGCGTGAGCTCGGCATTGAAATGTCATAGCGCGGCTGCATCATCCTCGGATAACCGATCCATCGCACGCCTGTGGTCCTCTTTTCGGCACTCTATCTTGCTAAATTCCTCATCGCATACGAGAGTACGGGAAAAGACTGCACGGGGAAGATGCTGCCACTTTGTCAAACTGGATAGCGCACGTCCGCAACGTTGCAACTCACCCCGTTGGTACGGCGGAGTTCTTGTTTCACCTGGTGCGCAAACGCTTTCGCCAACCGTAAGTTCCCGTCCATCATTGTCCGGCCGCCCCTGGGACAATTCACGCTCGACCTCCATGCCGAGCAGCGGCCTAACCCGGATAGCCGGGTCGAACTTGCTACTGCGACGGACAGCATGGGCATGCCACGGCTGCGCGTCGACTGGCGCTATAGCTCGCATGATTTATTCGGTGTCGGAGGCACTCCGGGTTATTGCCGAAGAGATTGACCGCAATGGATGTGGACGCCTTGACTACCGACCGGAGACGCTGGAGCAGTGCTGCTGCGTGATGGCGCTTATGGCGGCCATCACATCGGAACGGCCCGCATGGGCGCATCACCATCGACAAGCGTCGTCGACGCTGATTGCCGGGTTCACAATGTGCGCAATCTATTCATTTCAAGCAGCGCCGTGTTTCCGACTTCAGGCCAAGCCAATCCAACTCTAACCATTATCGCCCTGGCGCTTCGACTCGGCGATCACCCAGCCTTTGACCAGTCGGCCGCTCATCGAGGTTCAGACTTCTCGGAATTGAGCCAGTTCGCGGACGCCACGATCCCTTCATCGAGCGATGTCCGGGAAAGCATAGGCGTGCATCCGCCCTTTTGCTCATCGAGCTGGATTTCGCGTCGCCATAGGCTTGCAGCCCGAGGGTGAGATTATCGCGGGCGGGCGGAAACCTTTCGCCCCCACGCGCCGACCCGCCAACTCTGCCACTTTGAGGATCGGGCCGATCACCTTGGTTTCGATGGCTAACGATAGAGGGGAAAATGCGCTTGATCGGCGTCGATCCCAACCTTCGGCCAAACCGGACGAAATATTGATTCCATGTTTCAGGGTTGGCGTTCGAGACGTTGAATGCCTCGCCGGCCAGTCCAGGCCTGACCAAGGCCTGCATGATCGCGCTGATCATGTCGTCGATGTAAATCCGGTTGCAGCAGCCGTCGCCAGCCGGACCTAGATCTCCAATACGCCCAGCAGCAAGTAGCTGGCCGATCTCGCCGCGTCCACTGCTCGCTGCCGGACCATAGATGGAAGCCAGTCGCAAGACGACAACATCGCCTCCCGGATCGCGCGTAAGTGCTGGCGAGCTGCTCGCTCGCAACCTTCGCCCGGTGTAGTCATCACCTCCTCTGGTAATTGGAGCATCTTCGTCGACAAGACCGGTGGCTCCGTGAACGACCATGCTGCTCCAGGTGGACGACGCGCTGAGCGCGCGACCGGGGAGAGCGGCGAACAAATGCTGCGCGCTCTTCACCATAGAGCTCGCGTCACCTGCTACGCAATTGACAACACAGTCAATGTCACCCAGGCGCCCATCGAGTGCTGATGGGCTTCTGGCGTCGTAGGATAGGAGCTTAACGCTTGGCAAAGCCGAAGCTGCAGCCGGCATCGGCCGGACAGCGGCCACTGGCAAAGCCCAGTCGGTCCTACCCAATGTTGCAACGAGATGTCTGCCAACGTAACCGCCAGCACCTAGGACCAGAACACGCTTCTTCGCCTTGTCTTCAGCAGCCATGCCTGCTGACGGAAGCACATTCTCAGGCAGCGATGTTAGAGACGCTAGTGAATACATGAGTGTCAACGTGCTCTTCTTTAGGGTCTACTTGCACAAAGAATTCAGGCGCCTGAAAAGTTCCGAATCGATGGCAAAGCAGTCATAAAGAGCGCATGATTCCTCACTGATCTCCTTGCGGGCCTCGACGTCTCGAAGCAGCCCGATGATCGACAGGACCGCTTTTGCCCAAGCCTCCGCTGTTGGTTCTGCCTGAAACCCGTTCTGTCCATCGCTGACGTGCTCCTCCAGCCCCAGACGGTTGCTGATCACGCAGGGAACGCCGCAGCAAAGCGCCTCCAACATCACGTTTCCGAGACCTTCCTCGATCGACGGCATCCACAGGCAGTCAGCCGCATGCATCAGTTCTTCGACATCCGTCATGAACTCGGCGATCAGCGAAAGCCGCTGACCCGCCGAAGACGATCGGACCCGCTGAGCAAGTTGCGCCGCATACTCAGGCTCCTGCAGAAATGGCGGGCCTGCTATGATGAGCCGGTGCGGCTCAGGCAACCGCTCGATCGCCTCGATGCCAACAATGTGATTCTTCCGCTCGGAAAGTACGCCCACCAGAACGTGCAAAATGGTCTCTTCGTCAACTCCGAACCGCCGCCGAGCCGCGGCGCGCTGCTCCGGAGACGCAAGGCGGAACCGGCGGGTGTCCACGGGATTAGGTCGCATCCAAATGCGCTCCTCCGGCACACCCAGCCGGCGGAATTGGTCGGCTACTGGCCGGCTGATCGCAATTGCAAGCTCGGCAGAACGCGCCAGCATCTGTGCCATCAGCCGTCGCTGCAGCGTGTCCTCAACGTTGTTGTTGGCAAACTCGACCACGAGAGGCCGGTGAAGAAGTCGTGCCCATATTCCGGTCCAATAAACGAAACGGCCAGTACTTACAGTGTAAATAATATTGGCGCCTGATCGGATCTCACCCACGAGATGCTTGCCGATCGAGCAAAATGACGACACTACCCCGGGGTCGGCTGGCAAGCGCCGTACAGGAATTCCATCCAGCTCAGAGTGTCCGACCGAGGTAGATTCGCCGGCCTGGGCAAGCACCGTCACCTGAAACGTGTGGTATTGTCGCAACCGCAAGAAGGTGCGGTGCAGACGGAGTTCCGCTCCTCCGAAGTCTGGTGGGTATCTGCCCGGACATATGAACGCGATCCGCAGCTCTGGCATCTTTTTTTCCTCGGCCGTGGGACACCATCATCGATCATCGGCTTCCTCAGGAGCGACGAGCTCGCCTGCCGCCATATACTGATGACCCAAATTTGTTTGGCCGGAAACTTCGATTGTAGATGATCGTCAACGGGTTAGCAGTTGAGGGATCGCTCCGGTATCACCCCGCATTGACCAGGACTTGTAGTTGACACTTTACGGATTGAACAGCCGCGTTGTCAGCCCGCCGAGCCCCGTCGTGGACGATGCCACGGCTATACGGCGCCTGACAAGGGCCGATTAAGACACGCGGATGCGGCGAAAAATGATCTTTCACAGGCCTTGTGCGGATTTAAACTTCCGCGCGGAGGGTCTCAACGCACCTTCGATACCCTTGGCAGAGAGCGCCTTCGCGCCTCGCAACTTTCCCCTCGTTGTGCAGGAGGTAACAGGGTTTTTTTCCTACCGGCGTGCCTTACGGAGTTGTATTGATCCACCGTTACCGGTAGACTGCCCGAAGCTATCGATGGACAGGCATATCTAATGCTTCTGAGAACGGGAACACCCCTTGTGGTGTATAGACTCGAAGTTGACAACCTAAACCCTATATAATACGTTCCTGACGCACTGTAACTGGCTCAACCTCGCGGGACACATTGGGGGGAGCATTGGCAGACCTTGCCGACGCATCTCACGGCGCGAACCGCCGGTCGAAAATATCAGCGTTCAACTGCGAATTCGACCCGCTCACAAAGAGCGAAGCGGTGCGCACGATCCTTACGTGGATGCGTGAAAGTGCAGTGTGCCGGTATGTGGTAACTCCCAATGTGCATCATCTGGTGCTGCTTCAGAAGCCCAGTTCGCTGCGCCGTTCGTACCGCAACGCCAGCCTCACTTTGGTCGACGGCCGGCCTGTCACCTGGGCGCTGAAGCTTCTTCACGAACCCGTACCCGAAGTCGTTCCAGGCAGCGATCTGGTGCCGGCGCTGTTCGATGCGGCGACGCGCGATCGGCCGCTCAGTGTGTTTCTGCTAGGGGCGGCGCCGGGAGTGGCTGAAAAAGCCAAGGACGTCATCCACGCGCGATGGCCTTGGGTCCGGATCGTCGGGGCCTACGGCCCGCCACATTCTTTCGAGGACGACGAAGTTGAGACCAAGCACATTCTTGATATCGTGCGTCAGGCCTCGCCCGATCTATTGGTAATTGGCCTCGGCTGTCCAAAACAGGAACTGTGGATATGCCGCTTCGCCGGGCAAGTCGATGCGAAGGTCGCAATTTGTGCCGGTGCAACGATCGACTTTATTGCCGGTCACCGGCAACGCGCTCCCCTTTGGGTTCAACAGGTGGGCTTCGAATGGTTGTTCCGCGCCATCCAGGAACCGCGCAGGATGGGAAAGAGGTACCTGCGTGACGTTGTGACATTCCCTGCGATGATTATTCGCGAACTCTGGAAGAGGCGGGAGGGGTCCAGAGGGCCCAAGCCGGGTGCAACGGTTGATGCTTCCAGAAATACTTTTCCCGAGCCCAAGGTCCCGATTAATGGCCTTTCGGACTCGGCGCCCGATCCGCACATCGGCGATAGCGAGAAGGCAGATGGATTTTCCCCGTCCGAGGATGGCCGGGTGTCGCCCGACCACCATTCCCGCCAGCGACCGGGGTGCGTTCAACTGGCGGCCGTAACAGGCGTTGAGCGGCAGACGGTGAGACGTGGGCGTGAGCGGCTATTTAATTCGGGTTCGCGGGACAAGGGCGAGGAACACAACACGCGGGTATTATTAACCGGACACGAGGGATATATCGGCTGCGTTCTGGCGCCATTCCTTCTTGACGCCGGATATGACGTGGTTGGTCTTGATAGTCGCTTGTTCGTCGATTGCACGTACACTGGCGAAACATTCAAGCTGCCCAGCATCGACAAGGACATCCGCGACATCGTGCCGGCTGATCTCGAAGGCTTTGATGCGGTGTTGCACCTTGCCGGCTTATCGGATGATCCGCTCGGCGATTTCAATCCGGAATTGATGCAGGAAATCAACCTGAAGGCATCTGCTCGATTGGCCGAACACGCCAAGGCCGCGGGGGTTGCACGATTCTGTCTTCTCTTCATCTTGTAGTGTTTACGGCGCGGCCGGCGGGATGTGGTTGGATGAGGCGGGAGCCCTCAACCCGGTTACTCCGTACGGGATCGCAAAGATGCGGGCAGAACGAGTTATCAGCCGGTTGGCGGATGATGACTTCAGCCCGACTTTCCTCCGCAGCGGAACTCTGTATGGTCTGACACCAAGAATTCGCTTTGATCTGGTCGTCAACAATCTTGTTGCCTGGGCAGTCACCTCCGGCGGCGTTCTTCTGAAAAGCGATGGGACGCCTTGGCGGCCAGTGGTGCACGTGCAAGACGTTGCGCGTGCATTTGTGGCCGTACTGCGCGCACCAAGACAGCTAGTCCATGACGAGGCCTTCAACGTCGGGCGCAGCGAGGAGAACTATCGCATTCGCGAGATCGCGGAGATCGTTGCAAATGTGGTTTCGAGCTGCGGGATGGGTTTTGCTGAGGGTGCCGGACCCGATGTCCGGTCATATCGGGCGAACTGCAGCAAAATCGCGCGCGTTCTTCCAGACTTCCGACCGGAGTGGACAGTTCGCCGCGGAGTTGTTGAACTTTGTGAGGCATATCAGCGAGTGGGGCTTACTCTGGAAGAATTTGAAGGAAATCGCTTCAATCGAATGGAATACCTGAAGAGCCTTCTCGCAGCGGGTCGCCTTGAGGGCGACTTGCGTTGGCGAGATAATCCATGTGATTCGTTATTGACAGCTGCAGGATAACAGTTGCTGCTTCCCAGATTGGGCACATTAATGGCGACTGAGAGCGGTTTTTTTATGGCCGTCATCAAAATATCGCCCAGCACGCGGTTTCTTAACAGGCGGTTGTTTGCGGCAAGCATCGGTCTGCTGGCAGGGCTTTTGGGGATTTCGTGTGCCGTTGGCGTAAGCCACGCCGACCCGGGGGCCACCGGCACTCCAGCGCGACAAGCAACGGAATGCACCTCGTCGAGGGATCTGTTCTTAAACCCGTTCAATAGTCATTCTGCTCACCATCGTCCGATCGGGACAGAGGCGCAATACGCCAGCGACAGCCATCCAAGCACCGTCAGCTGGCTTCAAAACACCTCGCAGTCAATCAACATCAACGTGGGTGCCCCTTGGGGGGTCAGTGTCGCAACTACGAACGCGTCCGATCCTATCTTCACGATTGGCCCCACCAACCTTAAATGCGATCGCCCTCAGGGTTTCCCTAGAACGATCAGGCTGCCGCAGGAAGGTTTTATTACTCCTGTGAGATTAAGCCGTAGCGGCTGCACGGACGGTGTTGTCGTCATTTATGATCGTGACCAGCAAATTCCGCACCAAATCCGCCAATACAACTGGAACGACGGCTCGCCGTTGGGGGGACAGTACAGGACGTGGGATATTCGCGGCCTTGGCCACGGCACGCATCCTGGGGACCGCGTAGGCACGTCTGCGTCAGGCGTAGCTGCGTTGTTCGGCGTTCTGCGCGGCGAGGAGATCAACGACCCGAACAACAAGGTCGAGCATGCTCTCCAGATGGGATTACCGCGAAACCCTGGGCACTGCGCGATGATGCTGTCCAGGGAGGTCGTTCTGCCGGCGGTGACGGGGGACGGTTCGATGTTCATGGAAGGCCACAACCTGGGCAATATACCCTATGGTGGCTTGATGGCGCTTCTCCCGTCCACAAAGGGCGGACCAGACCTCGATAAACTTGGTCTGAGCGCGCGCGGTAAGCGGTTGGCCGAGACGGTTCGGGACTATGGTATCTACGCCGTGGACGGAGCGAACTGCGCGGCCATCCGCGCCGATCAATATGTTATTAATCCCGGGGAGTTGGTAGCGGCGCTATCCGCGATCTATCCGTACATGCGCATGGTTCTCAACAATGACGTGCTCGGCAGCCCAACTGCCGGTGGCGGAAACCCACGGGCACCGAATTGCGCCTTCGACGTGCGGTAGCCGTTTAGTCTAGGGTAATCTGTGATTGGCGCGCCGCATCGACATCAGAGGACATGGTGCTAGGCTGCTTCTTGCTATGCCAAGTGCCAAGGCTTGCCCCGCGCATGGCATCAGGGCATGATCTGAAGCGTAAGCGATGGTTTCAGCCTCGCATCCAGGCTCGACCGATCGATAAGAACTTCCTTTTGGGTAGATCTGGGCATTCGGCCGCCGCGCGCCTCAACTTAGGTATTTCGGCTTCGGCAAGCGCTCAAGCCACGGAGCATCAAAGACTTGATGAATTATTCTCAATCTGCACGTAGCTTTCATTTGCCGGCGCCTCTTTTGGGGCTTGGCCTTGTGCGACTCACGGCTCTCCTGACAGTCATACTTCAGTATTCCTACGTTTTTATGTACAATCATGCGCCAGAGTCGGCACGTTTGATTGTGGTCGGAGTTCTGCTTGTTATCCATATTAGTCTGGCTGTGGTTGCATTAGCTAAAAAAGGAGAACCATGGCAGACGGCGATTCTAACGTCGATTTCCTTAACCCTCATATGCTGGATGATTGCTCACGGGTATCAGGTTACGACTACTGAGCTAACCGCTTCCGAGGGTTTTCGTAACATTATTATATTTGTAATGCCGTTATGGCTTTTGGCTTTTCCCGAGTATTTGCCGCACCGTCTATTAATCGCAATGGCACTTATTAGCATTGTGGTAGGAGGCATGATTGCGTTTGGTGGCCCGCCCGTGTACGTAAGTGGCACACCCCGACTGGCTTCTATTACGGGCGGCCTAACGCAGATGCATCCAAGCGCTAAGTTCATAGCTTTGCAGCTCGTCATTGTCCATCAATACTACTATGCGCGGATGGTTGATCGGCGCCTTGCCATTCCGTGTATGGCATTCGCAGCCATAATATTATTTTTCTACGGCGGCCGGAACGAAGCGGTATTTGTTTTATCTTATTTTTGTGTGTTATTGTATTATAAATATATGGCAAATGCTGCGATCAAATGGTCTCCAATTTCAATAATTCTTTTAGCGATCGTTTTCGGTGCGGTTGCATTATATTTCGGAGAAAATGTTAATAAGTGGGGTAGTGGCAGGATAGGCGTGTGGCATCATCGTCTCGGTTTGATATGGAGCCGCGATTTACTGACGTTCCTGTTTGGCGGCGGCTTGGGGGCTGACCAGATCTGGAATCCACAGTGGTGGTGGATGGAAGATGTGACAGCACACAACGATTTTCTTCATATAACGATGGAAACAGGCGTCATCGGGCTGATCGCCGTATTTATCTTCATCGGCGCCCTGTTGGTGCGATTGCCTGGCAATAGTAAAGCTATCGTCGTGGCTATGATTTCCGAGTCGTTATTCTCTAATGGCCAATTTCAATCTCCCATGCTTTCTCTCAGCTACTTCCTTCTTGCATCATTATCAATTTATTGTTGGCAGCGCCGATCCGCCGAGAAAGAATACGCCGTAGCCGAGAAACGCCAAGCACAAGGATTCCTTCGGCAATCCAAGCACGCGGGTGGCTTGAGTTTCCAACGCGGCGGGCCGCGGGAGATTGATCCCGGTAATCGCAAGCCGCGTCGCGATTGACGCGCTGATTTCGCCAGAGTATACATTCCTGGCGTTGGCGCAAACGCCCAAGCAGAATTACTTGCGTCAATCAAGATCGCGTCGTCTCACCGAAACGAAAAGTAGCATAGGGTGAACCAATGGACACCGTCACAGGGGATATGCCGGGCGACAGGGTCGTCGGCGTGAAGCAAAACGATGGATTGGAGGCCAAAACATGCGCGTGCTGCTGACCGGAGCGGACGGCTACATCGGAGTCCGGATGGGGCACTACCTGCTTGCGCGGAACCATGAGGTTGTCGGGCTCGACAGCGGCTTCCACCGCTCCGGCTGGCTCTACAACAGCGACGATCGTCGTCCGGCGATGATCACCAAGGACACCCGCCAAGTCACCGAAGAAGATCTCGCTGGCTTCGATGCCGTGGTTCATCTGGCGGAGGTTTCCAACGACCCCGTAGGAGAAGTGGACCCCGGGGTCACCTACAAGATCAACCATCAGGGAACCGTTTATCTCGCCAATCAGGCGAAACGCGCCGGGGTCCGGCGGTTCGTGCATATGTCCTCCTGCAGCGTCTACGGCGCCTCCAGCGATCGTGCCAGCAAAGAGGGAGATGCCACTGCACCGCTCACCTCCTATGCAAAGTGCAAACTCCTTGTAGAGCAAGACGTCGGAGCCCTCGCTTCTGATGACTTCTCGCCAACTTTTTTGCGCAACGCGACTGCCTACGGAGCGTCGCCCCGGCAGCGCTTCGACCTGGTGGTCAACGACCTCGCGGCGTCGGCCTATATCTTCCGTGAAATCAGGATGACCAGCGACGGGAAGCCGTGGCGGCCGTTCGTGCACATCCTTGACATCTCTCATGCCGTCGCATGCGTGCTCGAGGCGCCGCAGGATGCCATCCACGGCGAGATCTTCAACGTGGGTTCAGAGGAACAGAACTACCAGGTCCGCCAGATCGCCGAAATCCTGTCGGAACTCGTCCCGGGCTGCTCGTTGGTGTTCGGCGACTCGGCCGATGCTCGAAACTATCGGGTGGATTTCAGCAAGATCCACGAACGGCTGCCAGGTTTCCGCTGCGCTTGGAATGTTGCCCGCGGTGCACGAGAGATGCTCGACATGTTCGCGCGCGTCGGCTTCGCCGAGGATTTGTACCGGTGGAGCGGCCACACCCGGCTAAAGCAGATCCGGTACCTGCTGGACAGCGGCCAGATCGACGAGAACTTCTTCTGGTGCTGGTAAACGGGGCTAGGGGTTGGCGATGGACGCCGGCCCCTCGCCTCCTTAGGCCGGAACTGCTCGGCCCGCTCCTTGCGGGGCAAGCTTGCCCATCCGGTGCATCAGCCAGCCGCTCAGCATCACAGCTCAAGCACTTCGTTGGCCTGAAATTCCGGTTGTTGCCCGAGCGCAGAAGGCCGCGGACCCACAAGAGCCCAAGGCAGCAGCGATCAAAGGTGCGTAACGAGCTATACGACCGCCGGAAAATGCGCGTACTGCTCGGCACGGAGGGCATCGGCGAGCCGATCGGGAGGTAGCTCGACGTCGTCGTAAGTGATCACGGCGTCCTTGGCGACATCGCGCTTGAGCTTGCAGCCTTCTACCAGCCCCTCGGGCAAGTACCGTTCGCGCCGCATCTCGGAAGAGTTTACCGCCTCGCCGTAGGTCATGTAGTGACCGTATTCGTCGAGGATCTCCCCGGCCTTGAGGTCTATTTTGGCGCAGGCGCAGACCTCGACGCGGGGACCGGCCTGCGGGATATCCGCATCTCCGAACAAAACCACGCGTGCGACCGTATTCGGCACCTCGAAGTGGCACAGGTGCCAGGGCGTATAGAAGCTGTACAACGGACCCTCGCCGAGCTTGTACAGGTTGAGGTAATGCCGCTGCTTCGGATCCGTGTGCTCCGCGATGCAATAGATGCCAGGGTTGGGCTGCGCGCCGACGACGTAGTCGACGATCCCACCGAGCTCGCGCAACTCTTCAACGTCGTAGTACTTGGTGAGCGTGTCGACGTGCTCGTGGTGTTCGTAGCCCCTGGACATCCCCCGTGTCTTTACTTGCAGCCCGCAGGCGTTTGCGACAATGGCTTGCTCGAAGCTCACCTTCGAGCCGTCGGCGAAGGAAGTCACCATCGACGGGTTCTGTCCCCACCGCTCGGCAAAACCCTTCTGGGTGGTGGGGTTCCGGTAGCGATCCTGCAGCCCCTTGATGTTTCCCATCACCCGCGGAATCAGGCCGAGACCCTTGACGTAGCGCCAGAGGTTGATCTCGACCCCGGCTGGTCGCCATCGCAGGCGGAGAGGATCGTGTTGTACTTGCGCGCGTAGACTTGGAGGATCGGTCCGATGGTGGCGTCGAGTTCCGCGTTCATAAGCACGACCGGCTTGCCGTGCTGGAAGGCATCGAGCACGACCCGCGCCCCGAATTCCACCGCGCCGGTTACGTCCACCAGACAGTCGATCTGGTCCGAGCGGCAGAGAAGGAAAGGATCCTCGCTCACAACCGGCTTGCCCGAGCGAATCGCATCGTCGAGCTCATTTTGCGTGGTGGCGACGACCGGCTCCAGCCCGCTGTACTGATAGGCGCCCACCGCCTTTTGGACGCGGCGATTGAAGATCGCGACCATGCGCTCGCCGGGCACCGAGTGCACGATCTGGTTCACCAGACCCTGCCCCATGAAGCCAGCGCCGATCATCCCGACCCGGATCGGCTTGCCTTGCGCCTCCTCGCCTTGAGGGCATTGTCGACGATGATCACCCCGCAGCTCCCTCTCGCACCATGATGGTCATCTCCTGCTCGAGCCGTTCGGCCCAAGTCTCGAGCAGCGGCGCATCACGGTCCTTATCCGAAATAACGGTCATCGGGAGCGGCCAAGTGAGCCCGAGGCGCGGGTCGTCGTAGCGAAGCGCGCGCTCGTGGGCAGGGCTGTAATACTCCCCGACCTGATAGCTGGTGTCGGTGTTGTCGCTGAGTACCTGGTAGCCGTGGGCGAAGCGTTCTGGGACGTACAGGGACCGCTGATTGTCTGCGTTGAGTTCGACCGCGACATGCTGCAGGTAGGTCGGCGACTCGGGGCGCAGGTCCACGATGATGTCGAGGATTGCCCCCCGGGTGCAACGAACAAGCTTGGTCTCGGCGGCCGGGGGAATCTGGAAGTGCATGCCGCGCACCGTCCCCTCTCGTCGATTATGCGCCACGTTGGCCTGAGCGATGATCGGCTTCAGACCGTGGGCCGCAAACTCGTTCTGGCAGAAGGCGCGGGCGAAGAAGCCTCGAGAGTCTTCCAGACTCTCGAGGGCGATGACGTAGGCTCCCTGGAGCTTGGTTTCGGTGAAGATCATGGATACCTGTCTCTCACGGCCCTAGCTGCTTCGACGGCCCCTCCTTAGCATGGCGCCGACCGATGCCGAAGGCGTTTTTCTCGCACTGTTGCGTAAGCGGATATTTTCGGAGTAGGCATGGATTTACGCGGTTTTCAACAGGGCGAAGCAGTGAGCGGCATCATTGACATTGTTCGTGGTATCCTGCCGCCGTCCGCGTCGTGCCGCCTCGCCGCCTGCCGCTTCGGCGCCGATTCGGCGCTCAAGGACGTAGCAGTACCCGGCGCGCACGGTCGAGCGCACGGCTGGGAGACGACCATCCTCGCCATCGTCTCACGCCGCGCCAGAGATTGCAGAGACCTGAAAAGCGGCGGCCTGCGATGCTGCGCCTGACGCCGAAACAGGCTTCCCCCTCGAGCCTTCAGGTGCTGTGCCTGGGCGCTCACTCCGACGACATCGAAATCGGCTGCGGTGGTACGGTCCTTCGCTTGCAGGACGAGTATCCGGAACTCCACGTCCACTGGGTGGTGTTCGGCGCGATCGGCGATCGAATGCAGGAAGCGCGGTCCAGCGCCGAGGCATTTCTGGCGAACGTCAAGAACAAGACCATTATTTTGAAACAATTTCGCGACAGCTTTTTTCCTTATGTGGGGGAGCAGATCAAAGAGTGCTTCGAAGAAATTAAAAAAGATGTCTCTCCGGATATAATACTGACCCATTATCGTGACGACTTACACCAAGATCATCGGCTGATCTGTGATTTCACCTGGAATACGTTTCGGGATCACCTGATCCTGGAGTACGAAATACCAAAATATGACGGCGATATGGGCAGGCCGAACCTTTTTGTTCCGCTCGACAAGCCCATATGCGATCGCAAGGCCGCCTTGATCGTCGAGAGTTTCCGCTCGCAGACAGGCAGGCAGTGGTTCAGCGAGGACACCTTTCTCGCCCTGATGCGATTGCGCGGGGTTGAAGCAAATTCTCCGAGCCGGTTCGCCGAAGCCTTCTATTGCCGGAAAATTCTGGTTTAGGGGCGGTCTCGGCCCGCTGACGGCCGGGTTGGTCAACCGGCCTGCAACCGCTGTTTTCCGGCGGCTGCAACCCTACATGTTGGACAACAGCAAGGGGTCAAGGAGGAACCAGCCATGAACATCCTGTATACGACGACGGCGACCGCCACCGGCGGACGCGACGGCAAGGCATCGACCAAGGACGGCAGCTTCTCAGTGACATTGGCGACGGCAAAGGAACTCGGTGGCGGTGGTGGCGCGGGCAACAACCCGGAGCAATTGTTCGCTGCTGGATACTCCGCCTGCTTCCTCGGCGCACTCAAGTTCGTCGCGGGCAAGGAGAAGGTGGCGATCCCCGCGGATGCCTCGGTTACCGCGACCGTAGGCATCGGTCCCCGCGACGACGGCACCGGCTTCGGCATTGAGGCCGCGTTGGCGATCGCGCTGCCAGGGATCGACCGGGCGAAGGCCGAGGACCTGGTTTCCAAGGCGCATGTCGTCTGCCCGTACTCGCACGCGACGCGTGGCAACGTCGACGTCAAGCTCAGCGTCGTCTGATCCGGTTTCATCCGGAAACCGACACAGGCAATTCCCGATGGGCTTGCGCTGGGCCGCGGCATCGGCCCATGTTCGCGCGCCACCACGAGGAGAAGGAAGACATGCGCGCCGAAACGCAAGCCGTCGTCGATGCCGTTGCCGGTTCGCTGGAGCGGCTGCGGAGGCATCTTTGACTACGACGCGGCGCGCCGGCGTCTGGGCGAACTGAACGCGCAGGCGGAGGATCCGGCATTCTGGAATGATCCGGTCGGCGCTCAGGGGGTGATGCGCGAGCGGACCCGGCTGGAGAGCCGGATGGCGAGCATCGACGAAATCTCACGCGATCTCGCCGATAGCATCACATTGATCGAGCTTGGCGAGGCGGAAGGTGACGAAGCCGTCGTGGCCGAGGCCGAGGCGGCGCTAATCTTGCTGCAGAAGACGGCCGATCGCGCGGAACTCGAGGCCCTGCTCTCTGGAGAAGCTGACGGCAACGACTGCTGGGTCGAGGTGCATGCCGGCGCTGGCGGTACCGAGGCCCAGGACTGGGGGGAGATGCTGCTGCGCATGTACACCCGCTGGGCGGAGCGCCGCCGCCTGAAGGTGGAGTGGATCGAAGAAAGCCCCGGCGAAGAAGCCGGCATCAAATCGGCGACGATCCGCGTCAACGGCACCGACGCCTACGGCTGGCTGAAGACCGAAACCGGCGTCCACCGGCTGGTGCGAATCTCGCCGTTCGATTCCAGCGCGCGGCGGCACACCAGCTTCGCCTCGGTCGGCGTATATCCCGTCATCGACGAATCAATTGAGGTGGAAATCCTGGAGAAGGACCTTCGTATCGACACCTACCGCGCTTCCGGTGCCGGTGGCCAGCACGTCAACCGCACCGATTCCGCCGTGCGCATCACGCATCTTCCCACCGGCATCGTCGTGCAGTGCCAGAACGACCGCTCGCAGCACCGGAACCGGGCGATGGCGATGCAGATGCTGAAGGCGAGGCTGTACGAGCTCGAGTTGCGCATCCGCGAGGAGGCGGTGAAGGCGGAGCACGACGCGAAGAGCGAGATCGGCTGGGGCCACCAGATCCGCTCGTACGTGCTGCAGCCCTACCAGATGATCAAGGACCTGCGCACCGGCGTCGAGACCTCGAACACGCAAGCGGTGCTCGACGGCGACCTCGACGACTTCATGGTCGCGGCGCTCGCCGGCCAGACTCGCGACAAGAGCGGACGTGCCAACAAGACGACCGAAGAGGAAGAGGATTGATCTGGACGATTGGCCTGAGCGTCCGCCATTGGTTGCGTGCGGCGCCGGCATCGTTATAGTCACCGTCATGGCGGAGCGTGGCGCAGCCTGGTAGCGCACTAGACTGGGGGTCTAGGGGTCGCCGGTTCGAGTCCGGCCGCTCCGACCAGCCGCCTTTTGCCGACATCCAACCTAAGAAAGATGCTCGATCCGGCGCCACACTCGCGAGCGAATGGTCAAGCTATCGGCGTTTGCTTCAATCGCCATCAGGGCGAGGAGGCGCAATCACCGTCAGCAGGCGGCGGTTCGATTGTGGAGCGCGTGCATTGTCTCGAATGCGACGCGGTTGTAACACCAACGTCAATGGATCCGACAACCCGGGACGGGCGAAGCGATCTACGGCGAGCGACTGCGCCCTGATTAGCCTATCATCCACCGTTGGCACAGTTCATGCATATCTATTCTCGGCAACCAGGGTTTCCCTACCCTCCGCCTGCTCGCCTATCCCGGTGACGGGCCGCCGCGTTGCCCCCTCAGAGACCCGGAAACTCCGAGGCTCCGCGATCATCGCGGAGCCTCTTCTTTCCGGAAGGCGACGGCACAACAGACAGGAAGGCATGCCGATGCCAATCTTGGTCGTCTACGTAACTACCTCATCGCGCGCCGAAGCTTTGAGCATCGGGCGCATCGTCGTCGGCGAGCGTTTGGCCGCGTGCGCCAACATTGTCGGCGGCGTCCGCTCCATCTATTGGTGGGAAGGTGAGGTAAGTGAGGACGACGAAGCTCTGCTTGTCCTGAAGACCACTGAAGCGCGTGTGACGGCGCTGATCGAGCGCATCCCGGCGCTGCATTCCTATACCACGCCCTGCGTTACAGCCTGGCCGATCGAAGCCGGCAACCCTGGCTTCCTTGCCTGGATCGAAACCGAGACGGCTATCGACTGATCATGCGCCACTCGGCAGATTGACGGACGCCACCGCCTGGGCGGCGATGCCTTCGCGCCGACCAGTGAAGCCTAATTCCTCCGTGGTTGTTGCCTTGACGCTGACCCGGCCGACATCGATGCCTAGCAGATCCGCAATGCGCGCCCGCATCGCTGAGCGGTGGGCGCCGACCTTCGGGCGCTCGCAGATCAGCGTGACGTCGACGTTGACGATGCGACCGCCGGCGGCGGCAATCAGCCCGGCGGCATGCCGCAGGAACAGCTCGGACGGAGCACCCCGCCAGCGCGGTTCCGAGGGGGGAAAATGGCTGCCGATGTCACCCTCGCCAACTGTTCCCAGGAGCGCATCGGTGAGCGCGTGCAACCCTACGTCGGCATCGGAATGCCCGAGCAGGGCGTGGTCGTGCGGAACGGCGATGCCGCAAAGCATGACATGGTCGCCGTCGCAGAAGCGGTGAACGTCAAAGCCGGTGGCGGTGCGCGTTTCGCGGCCGGCCGCAAGTACCCGCTCGGCGCGCAGCAGATCGTCTTCAGTCGTCACTTTGAGGTTGTCCTCGTCACCCGGCACCATCACCACGCTCATTCCTGCCGCTTCCGCCACCGCCGCGTCGTCGGTTAGTGCCGATCCCGCGGCGGCCCTGTGCGCCGCCAGCAAGGCGGGATAATGAAAGCCCTGCGGTGTCTGCGCTCGCCACAATCCGGCTCGTTCCTGCGTACAGACAACCAGAGGGACGGCGCCATCACTACCGCGCTTCAGCGTGTCAACCACCGGCAACGCCGGAATGGCGCCTTCGCGACGATCGAGTGCGCCGATGATCCGATCGAGCATCGCCGCCGACACGAACGGCCGCGCCGCGTCGTGGATGAGTACCCGGTGCGGCGGCATCGCCCCGAGGCTCTCCAATCCGCGCAGCGCCGATTCCTGGCGGGTAGCTCCGCCGGGTACGGGCGGCAACAGCGGCAGGTCACCGACCGCTTTCCGATAGGCATGGGTGTCGTCCGCGTGGATAATCACCCGAACCCCGCCGATGCGAGGATGGGCCAGCAGCGGGGCGACGGCCCGGCGCAAAATCGGCTGCCCGGCGAGCAATCGGTACTGCTTCGGCTCTCCTGAACCGAAGCGGCTGCCCCGCCCAGCGGCCACCACCAAGGCGATACATTCCGCCATCGCTCGCGCTGCCCTCCCCTTCTTGCAGGTGAGTCAAGCCTCGGCTGATGCAGAGGTTGTCGGAGGCTAGTGCGATCGAGACATCTTGCCAAGGGTGGCGCCGGCAGAGGATGCTGCCATTTGTTTGGCAGGAACGAAGCGCACGGGCGAGGACAAGGGCATGTGGCTGAGTGTCATCGCACTGACCAGCATCGTTCCGGCGGTATTGCAGGCTTTCCGCGAGCGGGCCGACCGCGACGCAGTATTTTGGGCGACCCTTGCAGCGGCCTTGGCCGGTCCGCTGGCGTGGCTGGCGGTGTATAGCGTGCCCTCCTGGCAAACCGGACTGGCGGCGACCCTGTGGGTGACGATCGCCACGAGCCTCGCCTTGTTCGCGGTCGTGGCAGCAATTGTTTCACAAGCCTGGCGGTTAGGGCCGTTGCTCGCCAGCTACATGCTGCTCCTCGGCCTCGGCGCGGTCGTCTGGCACGACGCTCCTGGCGAACCGCTGCAGGCGATACCTGCAGAACACGCCTGGGTAAGCGTCCACATCGCGCTCGGCGTCGTCACGTATGGGCTGATCACCATCGCCGCGGTCGCCGCGTTCGCCGCCTTCCAACAGGAACGGGCGCTGAAGCGCAAGCAGCCGTTGGCGTTTACCCGCCACTTGCCGTCGCTCGCCGATTGCGAACGGCTGCAGCTGAGCCTGTTGCAGTCTGGCTGGGGGGTGCTCGGCATCGGCTTGCTGACCGGAATGGCGCTTCAGTGGCAGGAAACTAGGCAGCTACTGCCCTTCAACCACAAAGTGGTCCTGACGCTGGCGGCCTTCGTAGTTATCGGCGGGTTGCTCGTGGCCCAGCGGTGGGCGGGCGTCCGCGGACGGCGTGCGGCGCGCCTCCTGCTCCTGGGCTATCTGCTCCTCACCTTGGGCTATCCGGGCGTCAAGTTCGTCAGCGAAGTGCTCGTCGGCTAGATAACCATTGCCTTGCAGCCGGGCATAAATAGTTGATTCCGCGGAGGTATGCCTATCTAATGGGCAATCACGTCCCCCGTTAGAAGGCCTTTTCAACCTGAAGAGGAGGCGCATATCGCTGCCGTCGACATCCGCCACCTCGGAGTGCTGCGGCATTGCTTCGGGAGCGCAAGTGTTGTTGCCAACAAGGGATCGCCCGAAGATCGAATCGCCGTCGACTGCGCTAGTGCGGGACGCCGCTTGCGAACGGTCATACAGAGGACATGGGTGTGTTCAATCTGCGTAAGCCGCCTCGCGGGGAGGAAATCGACCCCGACTTGATCCTCAACGTGGTCGCCTGCGTCGTCCTCGCCATCGACGCCGAAGAACGCATCATCTACGTCAACAACGCCGGCGAGCAATTGTTTCAGAGCAGTGCCGGCAACCTCAAGCGTCAACGCCTGGATAACCTGATTCCAGCCGACAGTCCGCTGTTCTCGCTCATCCATCAGGCGCGGGGAGCCGCCGGGCCAGTGGTTGAGTACCACTTGACCCTGGCCAGCCCGCGGATCGGGCACCACGTCGTAAATGTGCAGGCAGCGCCGCTGCCGGAGCGGGAGGGAACGGTTGTCTTGTCTATGCAAGAACGATTCCTCGCCGCAAAAATCGACCGGCAGCTGACCCACCGCGGCGCTGCCCGCTCGGTGGGCGCGATGGCCGCGATGTTGGCGCACGAGGTGAAGAACCCGCTGGCCGGAATTCGCGGTGCAGCGCAACTGCTGGAGCAGAGCGTACGACAGGAAGACCGCACTCTGACGCGATTGATATGCGACGAGACCGATCGCGTCTGCGCGCTCGTCGACCGGATGGAGGTCTTCTCGGCGGGCGGGCCGCTACAGCGCGCTGCGGTCAACATCCACGAGGTGCTGGTGCGCGTCCGCACGCTAGCAGAGAACAGCTTCGGCCGGCATCTCCACTTTCACGAGCAATTCGATCCCTCTCTGCCGGACGTCCATGGCAACCGAGATCAGCTGGTGCAGGTTTTTCTCAACCTGGTGAAGAATGCGGCAGAGGCGGCACCATCGGAAGCTGGTGAAGTTAAGATCTCCACAGCCTATTGGCACGGCGTTCGCTTCGCCGTTTCCGCCAACCATGCGCGGATGCATCTTCCGCTGATGGTTTCCATTCAGGATAACGGAGAAGGCATCCCGGAAGATTTGAAGCCCCATCTGTTCGAGCCTTTCGTCACCGCTAAGGCGAAGGGCAGCGGCCTTGGCTTAGCCATGGTTGCAAAGATCATCGGCGACCACGGCGGAGTCGTCGAATTTGAAAGCGAGCGCAAACGAACGGTGTTCCGGGTGATGCTGCCCATGTATTCGCCGACGGAGGAAGCACTTTGAGCACATCGACCGTCCTCGTCGCCGACGACGACGCTGGCATTCGGACCGTGATCGGCCAGGCGCTCGAACGAGCCGGCTACCAGGTGCGCGTCACCAGTAATGCCGCAACGCTGTGGCGATGGATCTCCGACGGCCAGGGCGATGTGGTGATCACCGATGTGGTGATGCCGGATGAAAACTGCCTCGACCTGATCCCGCGCATCCGCAAGATCCTACCGGAGTTGCGGGTGATCGTGATGAGCGCTCAGAACACACTGCTTACCGCTGTCAAGGCGACGGAGCGAGGCGCTTTTGAGTACTTGCCGAAGCCGTTCGATTTGAACGAACTGATCTCGGTAGTCCGGAGAGCGCTTGAGGTTCCCCGGCAAATCCCGCATTCGGCCGCCGCCGATGATACGCCAGAGGAGAAGCTGCCCTTGCGCCCCCGCCGGGGGCCCCCCCCCCCCCCCCCCCCCCCCCCCCCCCCCCCCCCCCCCCCCGCCCCCCGCCCCCCCCCCCCCCCCCCCCCCCCCCCCCCCCCCGCGCGCCCCCCCCCCCCCCCCCCCCCCCCCCGCGCCCCCCCCCCCCCCCCCCCCCCCCCCCCCCCCCCCCCCGCCCCGGGGCCCCCCCCCCCCCCCCCCCCCCGCTCCCCCCCCCGCCCCCCCCCCCGGGGCCCCCCCCCCCCCGCGCCCCCGGGCGGGCCCCCCCCCCCCCGCCCCCGGCCCCCCCCGGGGGCGCGGGGGGCGCGCCGGGCCCGGCCGCGACGCCCCGGCCGGCGCCCCCCCCCCCCCGGCGCCCCCCCCCCCCCCCCCCCCCCCCCCCGGCCGCCCCCCCCCCCCACCCCCCCCCCCCGGCCCCCCCCCCCCCCCCCCCCCCCCCCCCCCGCCCCCGGCGGGGGGCCCGGGCCCCCCCCGCCCGGCCCGGCGCCCCCGGCCCCCCCCCCCGGCGGCCGGGGGGCCCCCCGCCCCCCCCCGGACCCCCCCCCCCCCCCCCCCCCCCCCCCCGCCCCCCCCCCCCCCCCCGCCCCCCCCGCCCCCCCCCCCCCCCCCCCCCCCCCCCCCCCCCCCCCCCCCCCCCCCCCCCCCCCCCCCCCCCCCCCCCCCCCCCCCCCCCCCCCCCCCCCCCCCCCCCCCCCCCCCCCCCCCCCCCCCCCCCCCCCCCCCCCCCCCCCCCCCCCCCCCCCCCCCCCCCGCCCCCCCCCCCCCCCCCGGGGGCCCCCCCCCCCCCCCCAGGCGCCCCCCCCCCCCCCCCCCCCCCCCCCCCCCCCCCCCCCCCCCCCCCCCCCCCCCCCCCCCCCCCGCCCCCCCCCCCGGCCCCCGCCCGCCGCCCCCCCCCCCCCCCCCCCCCCCCCCCCCCCCCCCAGACCCCCCCGGGGGCCCCCCCCCGGGGGGGTCCCCCCCCCCCCCCCCCCCCCCCCCCCCCCCCCCCCCCGGGGGGGCGGGGAAAGGCGGGGAGAAAGGCGCCCCCCCCCCCCCCCCCCCCCCCCCCCCCCCCCCCCCCCCCCCCCCCCCCCCCCCCCCCCCGCCCCCCCCCCCCCCCCCCCCCCCCCCCCCCCCCGGCCCCCCCCCCCCCCCCCCCCCCCCCCCCCCGGCCCCCCCCCCCCCCCCCCCCCGGCCCCCCCCCCCCCCCCCCCCCGGGGGCCGGGGGCGCCCCCCCCCGGGCCCCCCCCCCCCGGGGGGGCCCCGCGGCCCCCCCCCGCCCCGCGCCCGCGGGGGGGGGGCGGCGGGGGGGGGGGGCCCCCCCGCCCCGGCGCCCCCCGCCGGGGGGGGGGCCCCCCCCCCCCCCCCCCCCCCCCCCCCCCCCCCCCCGCCCCCCCCCCCGGGGGCGCCGCCGGCCGCTCGCCGGCCATGCAGGAGATCTACCGAACTTTGGCGCGGCTGATGGTCACCGACCTGACGGTGTTGATCAACGGCGAGTCCGGCACCGGCAAGGAATTGGTGGCGCGGGCGCTGCATGACTATGGCAAGCGTCGAGCCGGCCCGTTCGTCGCTATCAACATGGCGGCGATCCCGCGCGAGTTGATCGAGAGCGAACTGTTCGGTCACGAGAAGGGGGCATTCACCGGCGCGACGCACCGCAGCGCCGGACGTTTCGAGCAGGCGGAGGGCGGCACGCTCTTCCTCGACGAGATCGGCGACATGCCCCCCGAGGCGCAGACGCGTCTCTTGAGGGTTCTGCAGGAAGGCGAGTACACGACGGTCGGCGGGCGCACGGCGATCCGCGCCAACGTCCGCATCGTCGCCGCCACCCATCACGACCTCCGTCAGCTGATTGGCCATGGTCAGTTTCGAGAGGATTTGTATTTTCGTCTGAACGTTGTGCCGATCCGCTTGCCGCCGCTCCGCGAGCGGAGTGTTGATATCCCCGAGCTTGTTCGTCACTTCATGGGACGGGCGGCCAGCGAGGGACTGCCGCCAAAGCTCCTCGATGCTGCGGCGATGGAAAGGTTGAAGAGCTACCGGTGGCCCGGCAACGTCCGCGAGTTAGAGAATCTCGTACGCAGGCTCGCGGCGCTGTATTCTGAAGAGGTAATTGGCGTAGAGGTGATCGAGGCAGAACTGGCTGATGCCTCACCGGCAGCGCCAGAACCGGAATCTAACGGCCTAGGCCATTCCGTGGAACGACATTTGCGAACCTATTTCTCGGCGCACGGCGATGCGTTGCCAGCACCAGGTCTTTTTGACCGTGTGCTGCGCGAGGTGGAGAAGCCGCTGATTGTGCTCACCCTCGAGGCGACACGCGGCAACCAGATTCGCGCTGCGGAAATTCTTGGTCTCAATCGTAATACCCTCCGCAAGAAAATCAGGGAGTTGAACATCCCGATCGTCCGGGGAGGCGGAGGAGGAAGGTGAGCGCAGGCTCGCGCGCTTCGCTCACTCGCCGTCTGGCGCTGCTTTGGAGGGTCCTCGACCGACGCTACCGCCTCGACCGCAAGGTGGCCTTCGTCGTTGTGCTGGCCGCCGTGATCTCGGGTGTGGTCACGGTAGTTGCCTGGATCGGTTCCGCTGAGTTTGGGCCCGATCCCGACACCGTCGTCATCCTGCTCTACATCGACACGGTGCTGCTGCTGCTGTTGGGGGCGATCGTCGTCCGCCAGCTGGTCCGGGTATGGGCGGAGCGCCGCCGCGGGCTCGCCGGATCCGGCCTGCACGTGCGCATCGTCATCCTGTTCAGTCTGGTAGCGGTTACGCCGGCAATCCTGGTAGCGGTGTTCTCGGCGCTGTTCCTGAATTTCGGCATTCAAGCATGGTTCAGCGAACGGGTGCGCACCGCGGTCGAGGCTTCCAGCGCGGTGGCACAAGCCTATCTGGGCGAACATCGTCAGAGCATCCGGTCCGAAGCATTTGCCATGGCCAACGACCTCAACCGTGATGCGTCGGCGCTGATGCGCAATCCTTCGGCATTTGATGAGCTGCTGGGCGTACAGGCGGCATTGCGTTCGTTGTCGGAGGCGGTGGTCGTTGACGGTAGCGGCCAAATCGTCTCGCGAGCGCCGCTCAGCCTGTCGCTGGAACTCGACCTGGTGCCGGGGGAGGTTATTGATGAAGCAGATACCGGCCAGGTGGTCGTCCTTTCCACCGAGCGCGACGACAGGGTCCGCGCCGCCGTCAAGTTGAACCGCTTCATCGACGCGTATCTGGTGATCGGGCGCTTTCTCGATCCATCCGTGCTGGCGCAAATCCAGCGGACCGAAATGGCCGTGGCACAGTATCGTCGGCTTGAGCAGAGCCGCGAAGGAATCCTCATCACCTTTGTGATGATCTTCGTCATCGTCGCATTGCTGCTGCTGCTCGCCGCAGTGTGGATGGGGCTGACGCTGGCGACCCACATCTCCCGGCCGATCAGCGGACTGATCGCCGCAGCCGAGCGGGTGCGTGACGGCGACATGGCGGTTCGAGTGAAACCGGTGACGACGATCGGCGAGTTCGCCATGCTCGGGCGCGCCTTCAATCGCATGACCAGCCAGCTGCAAAGTCAGCAGACCGGCCTGCTGCTCGCCAACCGGGATCTTGACGAGCGTCGGCGTTTCACCGAGGCGGTGCTCAGCGGCGTTTCCGCCGGCGTTATCGGACTCGATGCACGGGCGACGATCAACCTGCCGAACCGCTCAGCCTCCGAGCTGCTGGGCCTGGATCTAGCAGCGGCGCGCGGTACCCCGCTGGTGGAGGTCGTCCCCGAGATGGCCGAGCTGATTCGCAACGCTGTCGAGCACCCGGAGCGCTCCTGCGAGGCGGAGGTCCGGCTGATTCGCTCGGCGCGGCCGCGCACGCTGATCGTGCGTATTGCCGTTGAGCGCCTTGACGGCGAGGTGATTGGCTATGTCGTCACTTTCGACGATATAACCGCTCTCGTTCAAGCCGAGCGGAAGGCTGCTTGGGCGGACGTCGCTCGGCGGATCGCCCACGAGATCAAGAACCCGCTCACGCCGATACAACTTGCGTCAGAGCGCCTGAAGCGAAAATATTCCCGCGAGATTACGTCGGATCGGGATACTTTCGTCGCCTGCACTGAAACCATCATCCGTCAGGTCGAAGATATCGGCCGCATGGTGGATGAATTCTCATCGTTCGCCAGAATGCCTCGTCCGGAACTTAAGCCCGAAAACCTTTGCGAGTTGGTCCGCCAAGTGGTGTTTCTGGAGCGGAACCGCTCTCCGAACATCCGCATCGAGTTGACCGAGCCGGAGCAGCCGCTATCACTGCTTTGCGATGCCCGGCTGGTGTCACAGGCGCTGATCAACGTGCTGAAGAACGCTGCGGAAGCGGTGCACAGCCGTGATGCGGGCGCGATGGAGGCCGGCTGGATTGGTGTTATCGTCCGATTGGAGGATGCATCGAAGCTTGCAGTCATCGTCGAAGACAACGGTCGCGGCCTGCCCCAGGAGAACCGCGACCGCCTGACCGAACCTTACGTCACCACCCGTGTTAAGGGGACGGGCCTCGGCCTCGCCATCGTGAAAAAAATCATGGAGGATCACAATGGTGACTTGCTGCTGGAGGATCGGGAAGGCGGCGGGGCACGAGTCACGCTCGTCTTCAGCGAGGCACTGACCCAGACGCTGGTTCCGATCGACGGTCCGGCCGCTCCTCGCGATGAAACGCGGCCGTCCTTCTCCGCCAGGATGCACGTCAATGGCTAGCGGTTCACAAAGCAAGAGCGAAGACATCCTAATTGTCGACGACGAGGCGGACATCCGGTCGCTGGTCGCCGGTATTCTCGAGGATGAAGGCTATGAAGCGCGCGAGGCAGGGGACAGCGATTCCGCGTTCTCTGCCGTCGCCGGCCGGCGGCCGGGTCTAATTCTGCTCGACATCTGGCTTCAAGGCAGCCGGCTCGACGGCATGCAAATGCTGGAACAGCTTAAGCAGGAGCATCCAACGCTGCCGGTGTTGATCATGAGCGGCCACGGAAATATCGAAATGGCCGTACAAGCCATCAAACTCGGCGCCTACGATTTTATCGAGAAGCCTTTCAAGGCCGACCGGATGATTCTGATGGTGCGGCGTGCCATCGAAGCGGCGCATCTTCGACGCGAGAACGAAGAGCTGCGCCTGCGGGCGGGCGGAGAGCTGGAACTGATCGGGCAGTCGTCGCCGATCAATCAGTTGCGCCAGGCGATCGATCGGGTGGCCCCGACAAACAGCAGGGTATTGATCACCGGTCCAGCCGGTTCCGGCAAAGAGGTGGTCGCCAGGCTGATTCACGCCCGGTCGCGCCGCGTCAATGGGCCGTTCGTGGTTCTCAACTGCGCGTCGATGGCGCCCGAGCGGATGGAGATCGAGCTTTTCGGCGTCGAGGGCGCCGCCGACGCTGCGATCAGCGCCACCCGCAAAATTGGGACCTTTGAAGCGGCGCACAACGGGACACTTCTGCTCGACGAAGTGGCCGACATGCCGGCAGAAACGCAGGGCAAGATCGTGCGCGTTCTGCAGGAACAGACCTTCCACCGGGTCGGCGGCGAAACCCGCGTTGAGGTAAACGTCCGGGTGATTGCCTCGACCACGCGGGATCTCGCGGAAGAGATCAAGGCCGGCCGCTTTCGCGAAGATCTGTTCTACAGGCTGAGCGTCGTGCCGCTGCGAGTGCCCTCGTTGAAAGAGCGGCGCGAAGACATTCCGTTGCTCGCCCACCATTTCATGACCCGCGCCGCGGAAGGCTCCGGACAGCGGGTGCGCGAGATCAGCGAGGACGCGATGGCGGCGCTGCAGACCTATGATTGGCCCGGCAACGTACGCGAACTGCGAAATATCATCGAACGCCTGCTGATCATGGCGCCCGGCGGGTCAGAGGATCCGATTCGCGCCGACATGCTGCCGGCCGAGTTCGACGCGAAGTTCGCGGCATCGCGCCGTTCCGAGCGCTCGGCTGAGATCATGGGGCTACCTTTGAAGAACGCCCGCGAGATTTTCGAGCGGGAGTATCTGCTGGCGCAGGTCAGCCGCTTCGGCGGCAACATCTCGCGAACTGCCGCCTTCGTCGGAATGGAGAGGTCGGCGCTCCATCGCAAGCTGAAGTCGCTCGGCATCCAAGGCGACGACAAGTCTCGCCTGCACGGTGAATGACAATGCCGGGTGATTTTGCCTGCCGCGGCGGCAAAGCTCGCCGCCAATGAAAATCGTCGTCTGCGGCGCCGGTCAAGTCGGCTTTAACATTGCCCGCCATCTGTCGATGGAAGGCAACGACGTCATCGTCATCGATACGTCGCCCGACCTGATCCGTCGCATCAACGACAATCTTGACGCCCAGGGGTGGTCGGTCACGCCTCCCGACCGGACGTGCTCGAGCGTGCCGGCATCGGGGACGCCGACATGATCATCGCCGTCACCCCTCCGACGAAGTCAACATGGTAGCGTGCCAGGTTGCACATTCGCTGTTCGAGGTGCCGGTGAAGATTGCGCGGGTGCGGGAGCAAAGCTACCTGGACCCAGCGTGGTCGAATCTCTTCTCCCGCGACCATCTGCCAATCGACGTAATCATCTCGCCCGAAGTGGAAGTCGCCCGCGCGATCATTCGACGTTTAAAGGTCCCTGGGTCATTCGAGATGATCCCGCTGGCGGATGACAAGGTCAGGCTGATCGGGGCACGCTGCAATCGCAATTGCCCGTTGATCAACACTCCGATCAAGCAGCTCACGCAATTGTTCCCGGACCTCAACATTGTCATCGTCGGTCTTATGCGAAACGACGAGCCGGTACGACTGACCGGTGAGGACGAGCTGTTGGTCGGTGACGACGTGTATTTTGTGGTGGAAACGGCGCAGGTGAGCCGGGCCATGGCTGCGTTCGGCTATGAGGAGCCGGAAGCACGCCGCCTTCTGGTTTGCGGCGGCGGAAACGTCGCCTTGCTTATGGGACAGGAACTCGAAGCCGGGCAGGCCGGCATCACCATGAAGATCATCGAAGGAGATGCAGAGCGGGCGGCAACGGTCGCGAGCCTGCTTAGCGGGACTGTCGTGCTGCACGGCGACGTCCTCGATCCCGACATCCTGGAAGAGGCGGGAGTCTCCTCCACCGATACCGTCGTCGCCGTTACCCAGGACGATGAGACCAACATCCTCGCATCGTTGCTCGCCAAGCGCCACGGCGCGCATCGTGCCATCACCCTGCTGAACAAGGGCACCTACGAGCCGCTGATCGCTACCCTCGGCATCGACGTGGTCGTCAGTCCGCGCAACATCACGGCATCAACCATCCTGCAGCACGTTCGTCGCGGCCGTATTCACGCCGTGCACACATTGCGCGACGGATTTGGCGAGCTTATTGAAGCGGAGGCGCTGGAAACATCTAGCCTGGTCGGCCATCCGCTGCGCGACATCAACCTGCCCCCCGGGGTGATGATCGGCGCCATTGTCCGCCGTGGCCAAGTGATCAGCCCGCGGGGCAATACCGTCATCCAGCACAAAGATCATGTCATATTGTTTGCTACCTTGGACACGGTGCGCAAGGTCGAGAAACTGTTCTCAGTGCGTCTTGAGTATTTCTGATCATAAAGGGTCAACGAAAACCGATGAGCCGCATCGCTTACGTCGATGGCCGCTATCTGCCGCATCGCCGCGCCGGCGTTTCCGTCGAGGATCGCGGCTATCAATTTGCTGACGGGGTTTATGAAGTCATTGCAGTGCTGGGGGGCCGGCTAGTCGATGAGGATCTGCACCTCGAGCGGCTGAATCGCTCCCTTGATGAGCTGCGCATCCGCTGGCCGATGAGCCGGGCGGCGCTGCGTCTGGTCATGCGTGAAATGATCCGGCGCAATCGTATTCGCGCTTTCGGCTCGCTGTATCTGCAAGTAACCCGTGGCGTCAGCCCGCGTAACCATGCGTTCCCGACGAGCGCCGAGCCGGTACTGGTGATGACGGCCCGGACGTTGCCGCCGTTCGATCTGGAAGCGGCGAAACGCGGTATCAGCGTCATCTCGGCGCCGGACGAGCGCTGGCGACGGCCGGACATAAAGACGGTGTCTCTGATACCGAACGTACTGGCAAAACAGCGGGCAGTAGAATCTGGGGCCTTTGAGTCCTGGCTGCTTGACGTCGACGGCATGGTCACCGAAGGCACCGCTTCAAACGCCTGGATCGTCACCGAGGGCGGGGATCTCGTCACCCACGCCGCCGACCGCTCCATCCTTGCCGGGATCACACGCACCTCGCTGCTGCGGCTTGCCCGCGAACACGGCGTCCGGCTTGTCGAACGGCCCTTTTCGCTCGTCGAGGCAAAGCGGGCGAGGGAGGCTTTCCTGACCAGCACGACATCATGGGTGAAGGCTGTCGTGCGTATTGACGACGCAACGATCGGCAACGGCGCTGCGGGGCCGCTGACCCGGCGGTTGCTCGACTGGTATACCGCTTACGTGGCAGGCGATGGGGAAACTTCGAGATGAGGGAAGATTTGGCCGCCGCCGTTATGACGTTGCCGTCGCTGCCCCAGCCGCGGGCCGTCATCTTCGATTGGGACAACACGCTGATCGACAGCTGGCACGCCATCCAGGACGCTCAAAACCACACACTTTGCGCGTTCGGGCTGCAGCCATGGACTCTGGAGGAGACCCGGCAACGCGTGCGAGGCTCAATGCGGGACGCCTTTCCGGCGCTGTTTGGCGCGCGTTGGCGCGAGGCGGGCGAGGTTTTCTATCGTCGTTTTTCGGAGCGGCACATGGACACGCTGCAACCGCTTCCCGGTGCTGAAGAGATGCTCCACGGTCTGGCCGCGCGCGGCCTTTATCTGGCAGTGTGCAGCAACAAGAAAGGCGACTATCTGCGGCAGGAGGCCGAACACCTCGGCTGGACTGGCTTTTTCGCGCGGATCGTTGGTGCCTTCGACGCCGCGCGCGATAAGCCAGCTCCCGATCCGGTGCTGCTGGCGCTCCACGGGTCGGGCATCGCCCCCGGCCCGGAGGTCTGGTTCGCCGGCGACGCGGACATCGACCTGGAATGCGCGGTAAACGCTGGCTGCACCCCAGTGCTGGTCCGTGACCACCCGCCGGTGGACGGCGAGTTTGCACCCCACCCGCCCGCCGTGCATGTCGACGGCTGCATGACGCTTTCAAAGGTGCTGGAGAATCTGTAATCTTCGATGTGGGGGTGGATGCCATGGATGCCAATATCCGGCCGGCCGGCGCGACCCGACCCGGCGGCTCGCTGTCCAAGAATTAAAGGGGGTCTCGCCGCGAAACAAAGTCAGGGCTAGAACGAAACAGGGAATGGACCAATGTCCACTGAAAAATCACAAAATGTTCAGGATGTCTTCCTGAATCACGTGCGTAAGAACAAGACGCCAGTAACTATCTTCCTCGTCAATGGCGTTAAGCTGCAGGGAATCATCACCTGGTTCGATCAATTTTCGGTCCTGCTGCGACGCGACGGGCATACGCAGCTGGTATACAAGCATGCGATTTCAACGGTGATGCCGTCGGTGCAGATACAGCTGTTCGATCCAGACAAGGAAGCCGCTGCAACGTGATCCGCCGCGTGTAACCGGCGCATGTCCGAACATCTGGCGGCGCCCGCCGGCAAGCGTTGCATCGTCATCCACCAAGGATCCCGCCTTCCCGGTCGCGACAAAGCCGACGATCAGACCCGGCTGGCGGAAGCAGTGGGTCTGGCGTGCGCCATCAATCTCGAAGTGGTGCTGGCCGAGGCGGTTGGCCTCAGTTCGCCCCGTCCGGCAACGCTGTTCGGCGCCGGTACCGTCGCTCGTTTCGGCGGCCTGCTGAAGGAGCACGACGCGGCGGGATCGCCCGTCGCCGTCGCCATCGTCGATTCCAGCCTCACCCCGGTGCAGCAGCGCAACCTGGAGAAGGCGTGGAACACCAAGGTTGTCGACCGTACCGGCTTGATCCTGAGATCTTCGGCGAGCGCGCACGTACCAAAGAGGGTGAGATGCAGGTGGAGCTGGCGGCGCTCAGCTACCAGAAGAGCCGGCTGGTGCGCTCCTGGACCCACCTGGAGCGGCAGCGCGGCGGCTTCGGCTTCCTTGGCGGCCCCGGCGAGTCCCAGATCGAAACCGACCGGCGCATGATCCGCGACCGCATCGCCCGGCTGAAGCGCGACCTGGCGCAGGTGCGCCGAACCCGCGCGTTGCACCGCCAGGCGCGCAAGCGGGTGCCGTATCCGGTGGTGGCACTGGTTGGCTACACCAACGCGGGGAAATCGACGCTGTTCAACCGGCTGACCAGCGCCACGGTGATGGCCGAGGACCTGCTGTTTGCCACGCTCGATCCAACGATGCGCGCGCTCGATCTGCCTTCTGGCCGACGCGCCATCCTTTCGGACACGGTGGGCTTCATTTCGGACCTGCCACACGAGCTGGTCGAGGCGTTCCGCGCCACCCTCGAGGAAGTGATCGCCGCCGATCTGATCGTTCACGTCCGCGACGTCTCCCATCCCGAGTGCGAGCAGCAGAAGTGCGACGTCGAGACAGTGCTGCGCAACCTCGGGCTGACCGACGTGATCGACGCCGGCGGCCTGATCGAGGCGCTGAACAAGCAGGACCTGCTGCCCGAGGATGAGCGGCAGCCGGTTGCCAACCGCGCCGCCCGCGCCGCTGGCGCGACCCTGCTGCTGTCGGCCCGCACCGGCGAAGGCTGCGATGCCCTCGTCGCCGCGATCGACGACCGATTGGCCAGCGGTCTGCAGGTCCTCGACGTCGACCTCGCCGCCGAAGACGGCGCCGGCCTCGCCTGGCTCTACCGCCACGGTGAAGTGCTGGAGCGGACCGAGCACGACGGCGCCCTGCACCTGCGCGTCCGCCTGTCGCCAGCCGACGCAGCCCGCTTCGCCAGGCGCGAGGAGGACGCGGCGGCGACGAGGCCGGGGGTTTGAGCCGAAGCGACAAGAGCAGGCACCGCTTATCGAGAATTAGATCGCCCCGAGGGGAAACTTCTCCACCGTCGGCACCAGCCACAACATGAACTGGTAGGCCTTCTCCAGGGCGACACCGGTCTGCTTGGCATTCTCGGTCACCCGTGCCCACCCTCGAAAAAAACCGACCAGGGCTCCGCCCTGGACCCAAGCAATAAGGGGTAAAGATTAAAGTCTTAATCAAGCGTCCGGGCCAGGCGGAACCCGAGATAGATGAAGCGAACGACGGGATCGTCCCTGCCGCGGAAGGCGGAGCGGCAGAACCCCGGAACGTAGTTCCAGGAGCCGCCGCGGACCACGCGCTTGCTAGAGGATTGTTTTCCTTCCTGGCCGATCCAAGCAGAGCCGTCGTCCGGAGCGTCTGCATAGCTGTCGTGCCAGATATCTTCGACCCACTCCCACACATTACCGTGCATATCGTAAAGACCCCACGGGTTCGCCGGATAAGCACCCACCTCCGTCGTCCTGCCCACTGTTCCCCCGAAGTTCGCGTGCGTCCCGGTGATCTCGTCGCCGAACGCATGCTTCGTCACCGTACCGGCGCGGCAGGCATACTCCCACTCCGCTTCGCTCAGCAACCGATAGTGGCGACCGGTCACCGCCGCCTTCTCCTTCGACAGCCACGCGCAATAGGCTTGCGCATCCTCCCAGCTGACGTTGATCACCGGCCGCCGACCACGCCCCCAGTCTTGATCACTGGGCAGCGGCCGGTCCGTCGCCACGCAAAAGGCATCATACTCGGCAAACGTCACCGGATATTTCCCAACCTCGAGGCGGTGTTTAATGGTCACTTGATGAGGGGGCTTTTCATCCTCAGCTTCGTCCGAACCCATGAGGAATATGCCCGGCTGAATGATCACCATCTCCGGCTCGATCGCCAGGGTCCGCTCCTTTCGCGCCGCCGCACCAGCGATGTCGGCGAGGTAGACATACCTTTCGAGCGGCGTGTCGTCAGGAACGCCGATGCGCTGCACGAAGGCTTTGAGCTGGGTGTCGTCGCCGAAATAATCCTGAGCCGGCTGTGTTTCTTCTTTGGCCTTGGCTACGGCAAGTTCGAGGTAGAGATGCGGATTCGCCCCTATCTGCTTGAACAGCGCTTCCTTTCGATGCTGAATCAGCAAAAATGCCACAATCAGATCAATGTTATATTTCTGTTCCCCAAAAATATTCGCGGCGAGCACGAGATTCAGGGCCAGTGTATTGACGAACCTCTTAACTTTCCTCGGATTGTTCGCGAGAAAAAGCGCCAGGTTTGCCGCGCAGGACTTCGCTTCCTGTGGCAAGAGGCTTTCGATGAACGGCGTCGCTTTTTCGCCGTGGATGGGCGGGATGGCGAACGGGAGTTGAATGATCTTGTCCAGATAGTCCTGGTCCTCGATCTTCAGCTCCGCATACTCCTTCTCTATCCCTTTGCGCACGATCGTGTGGTCAAGGCCAAGGAAATAGACGCAGTCCTTGACGTTGAGGTAGAGTTTGAGCGCCTCCAGCATCTTCAGCATGTTGGCTGGTAAACACCGGTCCAGGTCATCAATGAAGAACACAATCCGCTTGTTCTTGGTTCTGGTTTTTTTGATCAGCTCTTCGATCGCCTCACGCAGCCGGATTTGAGCATTGCGCAAAGTAAACATCTCTTCGGCCACAAAGGCCTGCATCTTACGGTAGTCATCGAAGTTCAGTCCAAGGACCTTCTTGGTCAGACTGGACCCGAGAGCGAGAGCCACCGTGGTCAGAATCTCCTTGACGCCGGTGCTTTTCTCCTTCCCCAGGTCCACGACCATCGTCTGCAAAAGCGCCACGATCGGGTCTTCATCAAACTGGTGCCGCCACGGATCGAACCACACGGTCGGCGTGCCGTCGTCGTCGATCTGCTGACGGATCTGCAGCATCATCGATGTCTTACCCACGCCCCAGCCGCCGTAAAGACCAAACACCATCGGCGTTTGGCAAGTCAGCGCCAACTGCGCCAGCGCCTTGACGTAGCGTTCGCGATCCAGCCTGTCCTCCAGGCACGGCTCGTCGTGACAGACGACGCTATCAGCCGCCGCGTGTTTTTCCGCAGTCCCCATTCTGTCCCCCCTCCCACTTCCGCAAGCCGCAAGCGCATCAACCCTGCTCCGAGGAAGCACGATAGCTGCGGCGGCCAGGTGGTGCGTGTCGCTTCGCTCGACGCACCCTACTGTGGCCGGATTGTTTAAAGCAATTTGCTTGGTGCGGGTCCGACCGAAGGAGAACTCGCCTACACGAACTGCGAGCCATCACGACGATGAGGTCCGGTCAGAGGCCGATGGTGAACCGGCACGCCTTAACAACCGTATTGCGCCCTGTCTCGGCGGCCATCGTCCAGTTGGCGTCGCCGGCATCGTGGCGGTGGTAGGTTCCGCCCCAGGTTACGCGGCGTTTCAAGCCGCGGCGCCGATGGCGCTTTCGAGTCCTTCGGCCCTGCCCGGCTGCCGGTCGTACGAGCACGCGATGATCCCACGGTAGAGATCGGCGAGCTGTCGCATTTTCACCTCATCGACCGTAACATCGATCTTCCCCAGCGCACCGCGCAGAGCATCCTCGGGGTTGTCGCGGTCGGTGGCCGGCGAAACCGACCGCTCTCTGATGATCGCATTCAATTGGCCGTCGAGGAGTTCCGCGTCGAGGAACGCAGCAACGCGCGCCATCTCGGCCGCAGGCGTCGCCGCCAGATCTTCGTAGTGCACCAGCATGGTGTCGGAATTCCGGCTGGCTGCCTCCTCATGCGCGAACTGATAGAACCGCAAGGTCTGATCGAAGTGAGCCTGCATCCTCGCCACATCCCGCATGGCGAACCAAGTGAACTTGCTCTTGAGGACGTTTGCCGGATGACGCACGAGGACGAGAAACCGGGCGCCGGCAAAGAGTTCGCGCAAGAAGTTCATTTCCCGGCGGCCGTAGTGGATCTCTTTGAATCCCCAGCGCAGTTCGCCGGGCATCCGCTGGTTAAGCAGCGAGAAAAGGAAATTGCGGAAGGACTCGCGAATGGTCGCCGCCGAAAAGCTGTTGGCCCATTCGATCGTCATCTGGTCGGACGCGCAGACAACAGCGCTCTTGCACAGCAGGCTGTCGACCCATGGCTCAGCCGCCGCGACGAATGCCATTGTGCTTGGCTTGGTTAGCTTCGCATAACACGCGGCGAGCTCGGTCAGGATCGCCGCATGCTCACCCCATACCACGAGGTCTTTGGCGCAGTTCAGGTAGCGCAAGAGCAGCGTGCTGCCGGAACGCCCGGTGGTGAGGACGAAGACGGGGCGGTCCCACGCTCGCAGAGGTCGTTCTGCGACTCCATTCATGATGGCTGAATCCCGTAGATGCCTTCTAGCCTGGGTCTTGCCCGGGCTCGGAAGTTCAGTCTCCAACGATCCGATGAATGATCGGTTAACCGCCGTTGAATGAGGCGCCGACCGGCAGGACAAAGGGCCTTATGACCGCTTGCCGGCGGCTGTGCGGCCCTACCCTCGCACCAGCGGCTTGTACTTGATGCGGTGCGGCTGATCGGCGTCGGACCCCAGGCGGCGGTGGCGGTCGGCTTCGTAGTCCTGGTAGTTGCCCTCGAACCAGACGACGCGGCTGTCGCCCTCGAAGGCGAGGATGTGGGTGGCGATGCGGTCGAGGAACCAGCGGTCGTGGCTGATGATCACGGCGCAGCCGGCGAATTCGAGCAGGGCGTCTTCCAGCGCGCGCAGCGTCTCGACGTCGAGGTCGTTGGTCGGCTCGTCCAGCAGCAGCACGTTGGCACCGGATTTCAGCATGTTGGCAAGATGAACGCGGTTGCGCTCGCCGCCGGAGAGGTCGCCCACCCGCTTCTGCTGGTCCGGGCCGCGAAAGTTGAACTGGCCGACGTAGGCGCGGCTCTGCATCTTGCGCTTGCCGAGTTCGAGCTCGTCAAGACCGCCAGAGATCTCCTCCCAAACGGTCTTCTTCGCGTTCAGTGCGTCGCGCGACTGATCGACGTAGCCCAACTTCACCGTCTCGCCCAGCCGGATGCCGCCCGCGTCTGGCTTTTCCTGGCCCACGATCATCCGGAACAGCGTCGTCTTGCCGGCTCCATTGGGGCCGATGACGCCGACGATGCCGCCCGGCGGCAGTTTGAAGTCCAGATCCTCGATCAGCAAGCGGTCTCCCCAGCCCTTGCGCAGACCCTGCGCCTCGATAACCAGCGAGCCCAGCCGCGGGCCAGGTGGAATGACGATCTGCGCACTGCCCGGCGCCCGGTCCGCGGCCTCTGCCCAAAGCGTCTCGAAGGCCTGGATGCGCGCCTTCGACTTGGCCTGGCGGGCGCGCGGGCTGGCGCGGATCCATTCCAGCTCGTGCGCCAGCGTGCGCTGCCGCGCCGTCTCCTGCTTCTCCTCCACGGCGAGACGCTTCTGTTTCTGCTCCAGCCACGAGGAGTAGTTCCCCTCGTACGGAATGCCCCGGCCGCGGTCGAGCTCGAGGATCCAGCCGGTGACATTGTCGAGAAAGTAGCGGTCGTGGGTGACCACCATCACCGTGCCGGCGTAATCCTTGAGGAAGCGCTCCAGCCAGGCGACAGACTCGGCGTCAAGATGGTTGGTGGGCTCGTCCAGCAGCAGCAGGTCGGGGCGCTCCAACAGTAACCGGCACAGCGCAACGCGGCGCCGCTCGCCCCCCGACAGCGTATTCGGATCGGCGTCGCCTGGCGGGCAGCGCAGCGCGTCCATGGCGATCTCGACGGTGCGCTCCAGTTCCCATCCATTCGCGGCGTCGATCTTCTCGGTAAGCTCCCCCTGCTCCTCCAGCAGTTTCGCCATCTCATCGTCGTCGAGCGGCTCGCCGAAGCGCGCGCTGATCTCGTTGAAACGGTCCAGCAGCGCCTTGGTGGGGGCGAGACCGAGCAGCACGTTGTCCATCACGTTCAACGCGGGGTCGAGCTGCGGCTCCTGCGGCAGATAGCCGACCTTCGCCCCTTCCGCCGCCCAAGCCTCGCCGGTGAAGTCGCCGTCCAGCCCGGCCATGATCTTCATCAGCGTCGACTTGCCCGAGCCGTTGACGCCGATGACGCCGATCTTGGCCCCGGGGAAGAACGACAGGGTGATCCCCTTCAGCACCTCCCGCCCGCCAGGGTAGGTGCGCGACAATCCCTTCATCACGTAGACGTACTGGTAGGCGGGCATCGGCTAGGTCCCTTGCGTGACGGTTCGGGGGAAGCGGCAGGCCGGTGTTCTATCCCGCCGGCAAGGCTGCCGCAACCGGGTCCAGCCGACCGGCCGGCGCCAGCGATCGCGTTCACCGCTAGTGGGACTACCAGATAAAGCAGAAGCTCGGGCGCGACTATCGCCTGCGCTTTGTCGCATCGGCAGATCGCCTGAAGCCGAACACGCCGCTGTCGTTACCGATGGAGGTTGCGCCGCCGGTGTCAACCTCGATGTGGCTTCCGTCAACGCCGTAAGCACCGGCTACGATCATCGTTGACAACCGGGACATCACTGACCCAAAACCGGTGCGCCGGCAGAAACATGCTATACTTGCCGCTTCGGGGCAAGGTACGGTCACCAGATGCCGGCCACCCGTCGGCTTTTGGGAGGAACAAGAGAATGGCGAAATCCATTCTCGTCGTTGAAGACGAACCGAACATCGTCCTGTCGCTGCAGTTCTTGATGAAAAAGGCCGGGTTCGATGTTCGCGTTGCCCGCGACGGCGACGAGGCGTTGGCTGCGGTGGAAAGCCAAGCGCCGGATTTGATCTTGTTGGATGTGATGATCCCGAAGCGCGATGGCTACGACGTCTGCCAAACGATCCGGGCGAATCCGGCGTGGGAGAACATCTATATCATCATGCTTACCGCGAAAGGGCGCGAAGTCGACCGCGAGAAAGGCATTGCGCTGGGGGCCAACGACTACGTAACGAAGCCGTTTTCCACCCGCGACCTCACCGACAAGGTCAAGCAGATCCTCGAGAACGCCGTCCACTGAACCGCCGCGCCGCAACCTTCGCCGGGGCACGCCGCTGATGGCGATGACACCGCGGCTTTTCCTGATCGCCTGCTTCGCCGCATTGGGTTGCGCCGCGCTGGTCGCGGTCGGCGCCGGAACGTGGCTGATCGACAACCGGCTGCCGAAAGAAATTGGCACCGAGGTGCGGGATATCGTCCTGGTCTATGGGGGCGGTATCGCCTTTTTGCTGGTCGCGGTAATCGCGGTACTGTGGGCGTACCTCGACTATGCCATCGCTCAGCCGCTGTCGGCCATCGTCAAAGGCATTCAGACGGTGGTCCTTGCCCGCTCCGACTACCGCATCGAAATCGAGGAAATGCATCAGCTCGACGGTCTTCCGGCGGCGGTGAATGAACTAATCCGGCAACTCGGGATCACCCGGACAGGGATCAACGAGGCGATCGAGAAAGCGACGGCAAGCCTGGAGCAGCAGAAGACGCAGTTGGAAACGGTGCTGCTCGACCTGCACGAGGGCGTCATCGTCTGCACACTCGACCACCGCATCCTGCTCTACAACAATCGCGCAGTGCAATTGCTGCGCATCGCCGGCGATATCGGGCTCGACCGCTCGCTGTTTCACTTCTTCAGCCGCCAACCGATTTTGCATGCGCTCAGCCGGCTGACGACGCGTCTTGCACAGGGCCGCTACGACAGCCCCTTGGCGGCCCGACAGTCACCCCTCGTCGGCGCAACCACCGACGGCAAGCACACCCTGCAGGGGCGGATGAGCCTTATCCTGGAGGGAGGCAAAACTGCCACCGGCTACGTGCTCTCCTTCGAGGACGATACGGCGGAACTGGCCGCTCTCGGCCTGCGGGACCGGTTGTTGCGTGAATCGACGGAAGGGCTGCGCGCACCGGTGGGAAATCTGCGGGCCGCTGCGGAGATCCTGGTTGGCGACCCGGGCCTCGGCAGCGCGGAGGAGGAGAGCTTCAAGAAGGTGCTGCTGCAAGAAAGCCAGTTTCTCTGCGACCGACTGGAGAAACTATCGGCACAGTACCGGGACGTCATCACCGGCCACTGGCCGATGAGCGAGATCTACTCCTACAACCTGCTGCAGAACCTGGCAGACAGGCTGCGTGAGCAGCGCGGTATAGAGGCCACGATCATCGGGCTGCCGCAATGGCTGCACGGGGATAGTTACACGTTGATCGAACTTCTCGACCGACTCATCGCGCGTCTGAGCGATCGCTTCGAAACAACGTCGTTCGATCTCGAGACCGTTCCAGGGGAGCGTTGGGTGTACCTTGACGTGCTGTGGAACGGCAATGTCCTGCCGGCAGCCGACCTCGATCTTTGGCTGGCAGAGCCACAGGAAGACGTCATTGGCCGCTTGACGCTGCGAGAGATCGTCGAACGGCACAAGACGGACGTGTGGAGCCTGCCAGACCGGCCCGGCCGGGCGCGGCTGCGCTTGCCGCTGCCGCCGCCAGTACAGGCAATTTCCGGCGATCCGATGACGGCGGTGCCGCCGCGGCCGGAGTTCTACGATTTCGATCTGCTTCGGCGCCCTTTGGAATTGGGCGAGCTGGGGATACGGCCGCTCAAGTCGCTTACGTATGTCGTCTTCGATACCGAGACCACCGGGCTGGATCCCACGGGCGGCGACGAGATCGTATCCATCGCCGGCGTGCGCATCGTCAACGGCCGTATCCTCACCGGCGAGTCATTCGAGCGCATGGTAAACCCGCGGCGGCAAATTCCCAACGAATCGATCCGCTTCCACGGCATCACCGACGAGATGGTGAAAGACAAGCCGCCAATCCACGTGGTGCTGCCGCAGTTCAGCACCTTTGTCGGCGAGGCGGTGCTAGTCGCACATAATGCAGCGTTCGATATGAAGTTCATCCAGCTTCACGAAGCGGAAAGCGGCGTCAACTTTGCCATGCCGGTGCTGGATACGATGCTGCTGTCATGCTTCCTGCATGACTACACTCCAAAGCACAGTCTGGATGTGGTCGCCAAACGGTTCGGTATCCCGGTACATGGCCGGCACACGGCGTTGGGCGACGCACTGGTTACCGCCGGCTGCTTTCTGAAGATGCTGGACGTGCTGGAGGCGCACGGCGTCGTTACACTGGAGGAAGCGCTCGCCGTATCGGATAAAATCATTCAGGTTAAGACCCGGGAGGCAAACTTCTAGGATGGCGATGAGACCCTCCGAGAGCGGTGCGCCGCACTGGCCGGCACGCAGCGGCTATCGCGCCAACGGCCGCGTCAGCGAGTGGCTGGTGGCTATCTTTTGCCTCGGCGTCATGCTGTTCAGTCCCTTGCTCCTGACAATTTTCAACCGCGGCATCCATACCGACATCTTGGGCATTCCCCTTCTTGTCTTTTATCTATTCAGCGCCTGGGCGCTATTGGTGGGTCTGATCGCCTGGGCGATGGAGCGCCAGAGCCGAAACGACATGCCGAGCCCACGCACTGTCGAGGCGGCGGGAACACTGCCTGATCGGGAGGAACAGCGGCGGTGACAAACGGCAGCGCCCTGCCAATCTGGCTCATCGTCGCTACCTCGTTTGGCTACGTCTCGCTGCTGTTCGGCGTCGCCTATTGGGGCGATCGACGCGCCGCACTTGGCCACGCGCTGGTGGGAAATCCGTGGATTTACGCGCTGTCGATCGCGGTCTACTGCACCGCCTGGACGTTCTACGGCTCGGTCGGCCGTGCGGTGTCAGGCGGCGTTGAGTTCCTGACCATCTACCTCGGTCCGACGCTGATGTTCGCGCTCGGCTGGGTCGTCTTTCGAAAGATGATCCGCATCAGCAAGGTTAACCATATCACCTCGATCGCCGACTTCATCTCGTCACGCTACGGCAAGAGCCACTGGCTGGGCGGCCTGGTGACGATCATCGCGGTCATCGGCATCATGCCGTACATTTCGCTGCAACTTAAGGCAGTATCTTCCAGCTTCATCGTGCTGATGCAGTATCCCGAGCTGGGCCGGAGCGACACGGTGGCGGTGATGCCGCTGTTCGGCGATACGGCCTTGTGGATCGCCGCCTTGATGGCGCTGTTCGCCATCCTGTTCGGTACCCGGCACATCGACGCCACCGAGCATCATCAGGGCCTGGTGGCCGCCATTGCTTTCGAGTCGGCCGAGCTGCCACAGGCGGCGCGCCTTATGACCATGGAGCCAATCTCCGATTGGATGCCGCTGATGCTGCTGTCAATGCTGGCGATCGTGTGCCTGCCACGGCAGTTCCAAGTGACCGTCGTCGAGAACGTCGAAGAGCGCCACCTCAACAAGGCGCTGTGGCTGTTTCCGCTTTACCTTCTTCTGATCAATGTCTTCGTCTTGCCAATAGCGGTCGCCGGGCTGCTGCGGTTTCAGCCCGGCGTTGTTGATGCCGACACCTTCGTCCTCGCGCTCCCCTTGGTTGAGCAGCAGCCGGCACTTGCCCTATTCGCGTTCATCGGCGGACTTTCCGCCGCGACCGGAATGGTCATCGTCGAGACAGTGGCGCTGTCAACGATGATCTGCAACGACCTGGTGATGCCGATGTTGCTGCGCTTCGCCTGGCTGCGACTGGCGGAACGCCGCGATCTTTCCGGCCTGCTGCTCGGCATCCGGCGGGGCGCGATCTGCTTCATCCTGCTGATCGGCTACCTCTACTTCCAGCTCATCGGCGAATCCTACGCGCTGGTATCCATCGGGTTGGTGTCGTTCGCGGCGGCAGCACAGTTCGCTCCGGCGCTGCTCCTCGGCATGTACTGGAAAGGCGCGTCGCGGCGCGGGGCCCTGGCTGGCATTTCCGCCGGCTTTGCTCTGTGGACCTATACGCTGCTGCTGCCATCGTTCGCTCGCTCTGGCTGGCTGCCGGAAAGCTTCGTCGAAGCTGGCCCATTCGACATCGCGCTGCTGCAACCATACGCGCTGTTCGGATTGCACGGCTTCGGGCCGACCGCACATGCGCTTTTCTGGAGCCTGCTGGCCAACATCGGCGGTTTCGTTGCCGTTTCGCTGCTCGACCGGCAGAGCACCATCGAGCGCATCCAGGCAACGCTGTTCGTCGAGGTGTTCGAGCACGCCGGGCCGGGCGCGGCGGCTACGCTGTTGCACCATACCGTCTCGGTACCGGAGCTGCGCACGCTCGCCGAACGCTTCCTCGGCCGAGAGCGCACGGAGGAAGTGTTCGGCGAGTATGCCGGCCGGCACGGCATTGATCTGACCGGGGGAGCGCTGGCGGACGGTGAGTTGGTGCAGTTCGTCGAGCGCCGACTGGCAGGCGCCATCGGCGCGGCCTCAGCCCGGGTCATGGTCGCCTCGACCCTCAAGGGGGAGGGTGTCGGTGTCGACGAGATCATGCAAATCCTCGACGAGACCAGCCAGGTTCTCGAGTACAGCCGGCAGCTTGAGCAGAAGTCGCAGGCCCTGGAAAAGGCGACGACGGAGCTGAAGGCGGCGAACGAAAGGCTGACCGAACTAGATCGGATGAAGGATGATTTTTTATCGACGGTCACCCACGAACTGCGTACCCCGCTGACCTCGATCCGCTCGTTCTCGGAGATCCTGCACGACAGCCCGGACCTCGACATCGCCGAACGCCAGCACTTTCTGACGATTATCATCCGCGAGAGCGAGCGGTTGACACGGCTGATCAATCAGGTGCTCGACCTGACCAAGATCGAGACCGGACGAATGAAATGGCAGATGACGCAAGTGGATGTGCGTGAGGTTCTTCAGCACTCGGTAACCTCGCTGTGTGGACTGTTCGAGGAGCGGGAGATTGCCGTGGAGCTTGAACTGCCGGAGCAGGTCCCGCCGATCCGCGCCGATCGCGACCAGCTCATTCAGCTGGTAATTAACCTGCTCTCCAATGCGCAAAAGTTCTGCCCGGCCGGAAGCGGCCACGTCACCATCGGCTTGTCCTCGGAGAATGGCATCCTCGCCGTCAGCGTCGCCGACAACGGCCCCGGGATCCCGCCCAACGAACAGGAGAAGATCTTCGAGAAGTTCCACCAGGTGCGCGCCGGGCGCACCGGCAACCCGATGGGCTCCGGCCTGGGGCTGGCAATCTGCCGCGGCATCGTCGAGCATCTGGGGGGCCGGATTTGGGTGGAAAGCGAGCCTGGTCAAGGAGCCACCTTCATCTTCACCGTACCGCTCACCAGCGTCGGCACGCATCCGGTGGGTTGACGCCAAAGCATCCCGCCTCATCGCTCGTTAGGCGCCTTGCTGAATGCTTCGAATAGCAGATCGGGGCGCTGCTGTTGTGCGTCGAAATGGCGCTCCGCCCGAAACGTAACGCCGTGACAGGCTCGTCAAGCGGCTCGCCGATTTCTTGGATGCGCCACCTGCCCGGCTCGACCTGCCATGCTACCTCTGCGACATCCGCCACCTGCGGCGAGACGAACATCGAGCGCAGCGCAGCGAACGGACGGCCGTCCTTGACCGGGGGATGCAGCCCCACCTCGAGAACGGCTCGGATGTCGTTGATGGCATCGACGTGAACGATGCCTTGGCTACCGGAGCGGAACTGCAGGTGGAAAGTGCGATCTTTCGGCTCGAACGTGACAGACGAGAGGCGAACCAGGGGCCGCCCTTGTTCTTCGATCGGACCGACCAAAAAGGAGCTGCCGTAGGCACCATCCACCAGAGCCGCCGTCGGCAGAGGCTTTAACCGCCAATAGCCGTCAGTGGGATACAGCACCAGGAATTCCGAGCGTCCGCGATCCGTCCGGAGGAAAAGCTGCAGCAGGTGCAGTCCGTCTTCGGTGCGGTCACCGACGCGTACCGGGACGCTCTCCGGTCGCCAGAAGCGGGCAAAGCTATGACCCACCAGCGCAAGCTCGGCCGTGTCGAGCAACGTCACCGTCCGCGGCGTGAAGTCGAAGGCCGGATCGCTGCGCATGTCGCAGCCGGTAAAGTCGGGGGCGCTGCTGTCGGTTTTCAAACGGCTGATGTAGGCCGGATGCGTTGCCTCGATGCGGAACCGCACAACTTCGCCGCCGAACAGCGGCGCGTAGACGTTGTCCTCCTCGGCGCACCGGGTGGCGCGGCTCGCGTTGATGACACGCACGAAGGGCGCATCCACCACTCCATCCGCCGCCATCGCGGAGCGTGGCACCGGCAGCAGGACCAGAAGAGTCGCGGCAACAGCATTGCATAGACCGGCGCTGGACGGCGGCGCCTTGCCGACATAGGCTGCGGTTGTCCGCCGCCCGCCGCGGCGCCGGACGATGAACGGACCTGGGACGCTCATGTCACTTGCTGCCACATCAATTTCGCCTCCGGAATCGTCGGCCGCGCTGATCCGGTGTCACGACTGCGATCTGTTGCAGGCGCTGCCGCCGCCACAGGAAGGCACCGTTGCCTGCGCCCGCTGCGGCAGCGGCTTGGTGACGATAAAGCCCGACCGCCTCGAGCGGGCGTTCGTTCTCTACCTTACCGCCTTGTTGCTGCTGATCATCGCCAACAGCTTTCCATTCCTGACGATGAAGGTGCAAGGGCTGGTGCAGTCGAGCCATCTGCTCTCCGGCGCCATCGACCTGTTTGGCCAGGGGATGTGGGAGATATCGATCGCCGTCATTTTGTTCGTGTTTGTCGTACCGCTAATCAAGATCGTCACCGGACTGCTGGTTGTTGGTCCGCTCGCCTATGGCCGCAGCTTTCGAGGTGCGGAATCACTGTATCGTCTGTTCGACCGGCTCCACCCGTGGGCGATGACCGAGATTTTTCTGCTCGGCGTGCTCGTTGCCTACACTAAGCTGGTGGACCTTGCCACCGTCGAACTTGGTCCGTCGCTGTTCGCGTTCCTCGGCCTGATCGTGGCGATGATAGCCGCCGATTCGACGGTCGATCCACACCAGGTGTGGGAGCGGCTGCACGCCGCACCGAGGGTGCCGCCTCCACCTCCGGCGCTGCGCCGCCGACTGGTCGGCTGCCACACCTGCCAGCTCACCGTCGAGTTACCCGAACTGCCGCAAGACACAGAAACACACTGCCCGCGCTGCGGGTCGCCGTTGCACCGACGCAAGCCCGACAGCTTGGCCCGAACGGCGGCGCTGCTGATCACTGCGGCGCTGCTCTATATCCCGGCCAACATCTATCCCGTGATGACACTCAGCGCGCTTGGCAGCGGCGCGCCGTCAACGATCATTGGCGGTGTGATGGAGCTGATCGAAGCCAACATGTGGCCGCTGGCGCTGATCGTCTTCGTTGCCAGCATCCTGGTACCGATGCTGAAGCTGATCAGCATGTCCTGGCTGGTAATCTCGGCCCATCGCGGGTCCCCCTGGCGGCTCAGAGACCGGACGCTAATCTATCGGCTGAACGAGCTGGTTGGCCGCTGGTCGATGGTCGATGTTTTCGTCGTTACCATTCTCGTGGCACTGGTACAGCTCGGCTCACTGGCGAACATCGTGCCCGGACCCGGCATCCTGGCTTTCGCAGGCGTCGTCGTGCTGACGATGCTGGCGGCGCTTGGTTTCGATCCTCGGCTGCTTTGGGACAGGGCAGGCGCTAATAGCACCTAGAGCTCTACGGGATCAGCCGGTCGCGGTCGCGTAGTTCAGGGAACCAGCGCGCCCACAGCGAGGTCACCAGCAGCGTGCCAAGCCCGCCGACAACCACCGCCGGGACGGTGCCGATCACCCAGGCCAGCGTGCCGGATTCGAATTCGCCGAGTTCGTTGGAAGCGCCAATGAACACGCTGTTCACAGCCGAGACGCGACCGCGCATCGCATCCGGCGTGTCGATCTGCACCAGTGTCTGCCGAATGAACACGCTGACCATGTCGGCGGCACCCATGACGAACAGTAGAGTCAGCGACAAGATGAGATTTTCGGACAGACCGAAGCCGACGGTAGCGATGCCGAAGATCGCCACCGCCTGGAACATCCGCCGGCCGGTGTGTCGCTCAAGCGGTCGCCAAGCGAGGAATAGAGCGGTGCAGGCGGCGCCGATTGCCGGCATCGAACGCAGCAGGCCGAGCCCCGCCGGGCCCACCATCAGGATGTCCCTCGCGTAGATCGGCAGCAGCGCCGTCGCGCCGCCCAGCAACACGGCAAACAGATCCAGCGAAATTGCGCCGAAGATCGCCGGCTTCGCGCGGATAAAGCGGATGCCGGCGACGAGCGTGTGCCAGCTCGCCTTCTCCACCGAGCCTTGCGCTTTTCGATGGTTGATCGCGGCGATCAGCACGAAGGTCACCGTGAACAACACCGCGGCAACAGCGAAGACGATGGTGCCGCCGAACGCATACAGCAGTCCGCCTATTGCTGGTCCGGCGATTGTCGCGGTCTGCCATGCGGACGAGTTCCAGGCGATGGCATTGCCCAGATGCTCGATCGGCACCAGGTTCGGCACCAGCGCCTGGCCCGCGGGATTGGCGAAGGCTCTGGTCGTACCGAAAAGCACCGTCAGCGCATAGACGGGCCAGATCGCCTCCTCGCCGCTGGCCAGCCAGAGCAACAAGCCACAGGCGGCGGCGACGGTTACGGCGTAGCAGACGAGCAGCACTGTCCGCCGATCGAATCGGTCGGCGACGTGACCGGTGAAAAGCGCCAAGCCGATTGCCGGCAAAAACGCCGCCAGCCCCACCAGCCCAAGTGCCAGCGGGTTCGACGTGCGATCGTAAACCAGCCAGCCGATGGCCACTGCCTGCATTTGCACTGCCGTCGCCGACAGCAGTCTGGCGAGGCAATACAAGGCGAAGTCGCGGTGGCGGAAGGCCATCCAGCCTGAAGGTCGGGGCTCTGCGGGCATTGATTGTCTTTGTCAGCCTGAGAATTCAGTTAGATGGATTGCCACAGAATGGCTGTCCCGCAACGCGCCGAGTCAACAGCCGGTTGCGCCGAAGCAATCGAAATAGATTGCGTCGGACGAAACGTCTCCGCAGAGTTTGGCCGACCGCATGCACCAGCTGATGACCTCCGTCCGAAATTATGCCGAATCCCCCGCCTTCGATCGACCGAGCAGACGACCCATCCGGATTAATCCCAAGGCTGCTCGCCGAAGCGGTGCGTCTGCATGAGGATGCGCTGGGCGCCCCGCTGCACGAACCGCAGGCGGACGAACGCGCGCGTACTATCAAGGGTGACCTCGAACGACGCATAGTCATACGCGCGCAAACGTTATCGGTGGCGTCCCCATTGCGCACTGCGTTTGCCCACTTTCGCGCTGGCACGCAGGCGGCTGTCGCTGCGGCCTTGATCGGCGCTCTGCTGGCCGGCGCAGGTGCCGCCCGGCTGGTCCTTGGATCATACGCCGAAGGCCCGGTAAACTTCTTCCTGGCGCTGAGCAGCCTGCTCGGGCTGCACACCCTGATGCTGCTGGTCTGGCTGGTGGTGATTCTTTTCCAACCGGGCAGCGGCGCCGTTGGCCTGCTCGGGGGGCTGGTGCTGCGCCTAGGTCGTCGCGTCACCCGCTGGCTGCATCGTGGACCATTGGAGTTGGCGGCTCTGCGGGCCGCGGGCGAGGCATTTGCGAGGCCTCCGCTCGGACGTTGGGTATTGAGCACGATCAGCCACTCGCTGTGGCTGTCCTACCTCGCCGGTTGTCTCGGCGCCGTGCTGCTGTTGCTCGGAACGCGCCAGTACGACTTCGCCTGGGAGACGACGATCCTGTCCGAGCGCGCTTACATGACGATGGCGCGGATGATCGCAGCCCCGGTGGAGATACTGGGATTCGACGTTCCCGACCCGGCGCGGGTCGCCGGCAGCAGGCGCACCGGTTCCGGGCAGGTGTTCGATGCGAGGGAGCGCTGGGGCGGGCTGCTTGTCGGTTGCCTCGTCGTCTACGGCCTCGTGCCGCGAGGCGTCGCGCTGCTGGTCAGTCTTGGCGCGCTGCTACGGGCCCGTAGCCGCTACCGGCTGGATGTTACCCGGCCTGGGTTCGCGCGGTTGCAGGGACGGTTGGTGCCAGTAGCCCGGGCGGTTGGCGTTGTCGATCCTGACGAGCCCCTTATGGCAGACAACGACGCCGTGGCGCGGCCGTCGGCAGCGATAAGCGGCAACGGCCCAGTCGGTGTCCTTGGCCTCGAGATCGAGCGGCCTGAGCGCGGCTGGCCACCGGCAGTTGCCGGCGTCGAGTGGTGGGATCTTGGGTTCGCGGAAGACCGGACGGATCGTCACCGGGTCGTCGAACGGGTGGCGATGGCCGATCCCATGGCAAAAGCCGTGGTTGTCGTCTGTTCGCTGGCGGCGACGCCTGACCGCGGCACCGGCGCTTTCCTCGCCAGCCTGGCGAAACCAACCTCCCCCGGTTGTCCTGCTGCTGACGCACGGCCACCGACTGCGCCAACGCTCACCGCTGGCCGAGGTGGAGCAGCGTATTCTCGACTGGCTGAAGCTCGCTGGGAACGCCGGCATCGCCGCAGATAAAGTCCTCGACCTCGACCTTGATCATCTCACCGCCGACAGCCGTCGCCGGTTGGCGCAGCGTCTGGGCGCCGAGCGCCCTGGCAGCGAACAACCTACACGCCGCCTGGGCCCGGCTTTCGATCTCATCGCCGAGCATGCTTCCTGCTGGCACGGTGAGCCGGACGCGGCATCCCGGGCCGAGCTACATCGCGCCATCGCCGGGCTGTGGGAGGCGGAAGGCAGCCTAGGCGGCTGGCGCGATCTCTTGCGCGTTCCCGCTGTCGATCTGAGCAAACCGGCGAAAGGCCTGACGACGGCGGCCGAACGAATGGTCGCGCTGCTGCCGTTGCGCTTGCGCCTCGATCCGCGCTGGCTCGCGGCCGGAGCGGCTGGCGGCGCGCTCGCCTGCGTCGCCGCCGCCGGCCTCGTGGCGCCTGTCGCCATCGCCTCACTGCCCGCCTGGGCCGGGCTGGGAGCGGCGCTGACGGCGCTGCTACCCAAGCGCTTGACACTCAAAGAGGGCGGGGGCGCCGGCGCCGGGCCCAATTTTGCGCCGGCGGTCGAGGCGGCAGCATTATTTGCCATGCTGCTCGAGTTGCAGGGCCGCGACGAGACCACGATCGGCCGGGTGCTTGACAGGGCCATCGGCGACGCAAACGAAGATCGCGCGCTTACAGAGGCTGCCGCCGTTCGATCCTGGCTGGACGACCTGCGGACCCGTTTCGAGGCGGCCTTGGTCGCCGAAGGGGAGTGATGATGACGCGCGAGCCGCCGAAGCTGCCGCCGAAGCTGATCGTCGCCGTGGTCGGCCACACCAATACCGGCAAGACGTCGCTGGTGCGCACACTTACCCGTGACACGGGTTTCGGTGATGTCTCCAACAGGCCAGCGACGACCCGGCACGTTGAAGGCACGGAGCTGCTGGTCGATGGCCAGCCGCTGGTCGAACTATACGACACGCCGGGTCTCGAGGACCCGATGGGGCTGCTGGAACATCTGGAGAGCCTGCGCGGCGATCGCCGCTGTGACTGGATCGAAGTGATTAAAGAGTTCCTTGCCGAACCGGCCGGCGGAGCTTTTGGTCAGGAGGCGAAGGCGATCCGGCAGGTACTGGCGAGCGACGTGGCGCTCTATGTGATCGACGCGCGCGATCGGGTGCTGGGAAAGCATCGCGACGAACTGGAAATCCTCGGTCGCTGCGCCAGGCCCGTGGTGCCGGTGCTCAACTTCACCGCCAGCGCCGAAGCCAGGACGGCGGAATGGCGCGAGCATCTGGCGCGGATCAACATGCACGCCGTGGCCGAATTCGACACCGTCGTCGTTGATGAGAGCAGTGAGCAGCGATTGTTCGAAAAGATGCGCACGCTGCTGGATCGATTCCGGCCGGCGCTCGATGCGCTGCTTGCTGACAGGGCCCGGCAACGCGCCGGCCTTATCAACGCCGCGGCAGAGATGCTTGCCGATCTTCTGATCGACGTCGCCGCCTGTCGAATGACCGTGCCAGAACAAGACATTGATCGGCGGGACATCAGCCTGGACCAGTTGAAACAAATAGTGCGCCAGCGGGAGCAGCAGTGCGTCGGTGCCTTGCTGGAGCTGTTCCGCTTCAATGGGGATGATTATGAGGAGGATGCGCTGCCCATTCGCGGCGGGCAGTGGGGATCGGATTTGTTCAGCCCCGCCAGCCTGCGGGCGTTCGGTATCCGCGCCAGTGGCGGCGCAGCGGCGGGCGCGGCGGCGGGCTTGGCCATTGACGCGATCACCGGCGGGCTGACGCTAGGCGCCGCTGCCGCCCTCGGCGCGACGCTGGGCGCGCTGTGGAGCGGCTTCGGCAGTCACGGCCGCCGGTTGGCCGATGTCTTCCGGGGCTACACCGAGCTGCGCGTTGCCGACGAGACGCTGCGGCTGTTGGCTGCCCGTCAGGTGGAACTGATCGCAGCGTTGCTGCGGCGCGGTCACGCCAGCCAGGACAAGCTTCGCTTGAACACAGAAGCGGAAGCGCGGCGGAGCGTCTGGGTTTCCGCGCCATTGCCCGACGAGATCGAGGACGCCAGGTTTCACCCTGAGTGGTCGAACCTCAACGGGAATACCGGCGGCGCGATGGTGGATCGCAGCGCCGTCCGCGATCGCTTGGCAGAGCGGATCGTCCGCGCGCTCACCCTTCCTGTCGTGGTCGCCGGCTGAATTCGCCGGAGCCGCCTCTCAGGATTGCTCGATCCAGACGGCGATCCCCCGATCGTTGCAGCGGAAGGCGCCCGTGCCGTCGGCATCGATCGTCACCACACCGTCGACCGCCCCGGTCGCTTCACTGAACACCGCCCCAGGCCTGGCAGCCGGCATCCGCTTGACGCCGCCGCCAGCGTCGGTCATCACCACCGCCAGCCCGCGTGGATGGGCTTCGTCGCCGGCACGTGTCCAGCCAATCAGGTTAGTGTCGTCGAACCAGTCAGTCTGTGCGCCGTACGCGTGATCCCGGCGCGCCGCGAGTAAGATATCCAGAAGCGGCCGAAGGCTGGTGCGCCCGCCGCCACCATAGTAGTCGGGATAGAAGACGCACGGATAGCCGGCCTGACGCAGCAGGATCAGCGTGTAGGCATGCGGCAGGAACCACTCGCGGATGGCTTGGTCGCGCCTGTCTTCCTGCCATGTATCATGGTTGTCGACGAAGGTGACGGCCATCTCCGGGTCCTGCGCCACCAGAGTTCCGTCGAAGATCCGCCCCATGTCCAGCGTGCCATCGACACGCGCAACGTCGCGCATGCTGAATTGCAGTGGGAAGTCGAACAACAGGATCCGCCGGCCGGTCTGCTCGATGAACCAACGCAACGTCGCGGTGTTGCCGGTGAAGTACTCGCCGACGGCGAACAGTGGCCGGTTGGCGGCCGCCCGCACCCGGTCGAGCCACTCAACGTAGAACGGAAAGCGGATATGGCGCGCGGCATCCATGCGGAAGCCGTCGATGCCGAGCGTCCGCACGATCCAGTCACCCCAGGCGCCGACCTCGGCACGGACGTCGTCGCGGCTCATGTCCAGATCGGCGAACATCAGGTAGTCGTAGTTGCCGCGCTCCGGATCGACCGGCGTCTCGAAGGTCTTGTCGGCGAGGCGGAAGATTGCCCGCTCACCACCGCGCTGGTCGTAGTCGACGGCATCGAAGTGGTACCAGTGCCACTGAAACGACGAGTAGGTGCTGCCGCGGCCAGGGAAGTTGAACAAGGTCCAGACGTCTATGTCGCGCGACGGCCCGATCTCGATATTCCGGTTGTCGCTCGATACCGGTGTACCGGAGGTCGTCTCGGTGCCGTCGGCGCCGCCCTTGTGGTTGAGCACGGTATCCAGATAGATCTGCAACCCGGATGCCTGCGCGGCGCGGATCGCAGTTTCCAGTTGGGCGCGCGTCCCGTACTTGGTGGCGACGCTGCCTTTCTGATTAAATTCGCCGAGATCGAACAGATCATAGATGGCATACCCGACATCGCGGGCGCCATCCATCGCCTTGCAGGGCGACGGTAGCCAAAGTGCGGTGAAGCCAGCGGCGGCGAGCGAAGCGGCGTTCGCCGCCACCTCCTCCCATAGCAGTCCGCCTTCCGGATAGTTCCAGTGAAAGCACTGCATCATCGTTCCGTTGATCGCCGGCATCGCTGTCCCTCTTGTCGCTTCGCCTTCCGATCCGCTGCAAGGCCTCGTGCTTCCGAGTCTTAATCCTCTATGCCCCTACTGCCGCTGCAGCACGATCAGGCAGTTTGCCGGGATGTTGACAGTGATGACGCCGCCGATCGAGGCGATGGGGCCGCCGTTGCGCAGGTCAGTGCCGCCATACGTCGCAGCATCGCTGTTGAACACCTCCCGCCATTGACCATCGGCGATGCGCGTGTCCTGGAAGCGATAGCCTCCACGGAACGCCCAATTGCTGAGGCTGCCGATTACCAGCATGTCATCGCCGGAACTCCTGCGGCGAAAGGCGAACATGCGGTTGTCGTCGCTGGTGTGGACGATCTCGCAGTTCCGCGCGCGCAATGCCGGATGCGCCAGCCGGAGCCGGATGAGATCGGCATAGAAACGGAACAGGTTGGCGCCCGCACCCGCGCGGAGCGCGACGAAATCCTCACGACTCTCCCGGCCGGCGCGGAAGTCGTCGTAGCGGTAGGGCAGCGAGGCCCCGACCTCCTCGCCCATGAAGAACATCGGGGTACCGGGCGCGGTCAAGGTCATTCCGGCCGCGAAGTGAACCCGCGCCTCGGCGTAGCGCCGTGTGTCGCCGAGCAGCGCCGCGCCGTTGACGGCAACGACGATGGTCCGGGCCGATCCTTCGGCATTTCCAGCCTCGTCGTGTGACTCGTGGTAGACGATGCGGGAATCGGCGCTGGCGGCGAGCGTGTCGGCGAACCAGCGCATGTGTAGCGGCTCGTCGCCGCCGTATCCCGCCAATCGGATCAGCCGGGCGCGGCTGGGATCGTTCTGCGCGTCGCCGATCAGGTGGTGGTAGTAGTCGGCGTACCAGGTGGCGTCGAAGCCGAGGCCTCCCTGCTCAGTCGGCTGGAATACCGCGCGCCAGCCCGTATGATCCTCGGCAATCAGGAACACGTTGGGGCGGATCAGCCGGAGCGTGTTCGACCATTCGCGCAGCAGCTTCTGGCCGAAGACGTTGGCGTCCGGAACGGAGCGGCCGTCCGCGTGGCGGACATTGTCGCGGTGGATAGCCTGCGTCAGGTCGACGCGGAAGCCATCGAAGTGGAACTCAGACAGCAGAGCGGCGGCGCTGGAGGTAAACATCCGGCGCACCATCTCCGCCGAATAACGTGGCGCCCAGCCGCTCGAGCCGTTGTCGACATATCCGCCTTCTGGCTGGGGATAATCGCCGGCGCGACCTTCGTACCAGTAATAGATGTTGTTTTCGTGCAGGCTGGAATCGTACGCCCACTCCGCCCGATCGGCATCGAAAGTGTAGTGATTGTAGACGACGTCAAGGATGACGGCGATGCCGTTGCGGTGGCACTCGCGCACCAAATGCTTGAACTTGTCGCGTCCACCGCCCGCATACTCGATGGCGAAATAGTGCGACGTACTGTAGCCCCAACCGGCGCGGTCCTGGAATTCCGCCATCGGCATCAGCTGCACAGTATTAACGCCGAGGTCGCGCAAGTAGGGAAGGAAATCTATCGCGTCCTGGAGCGTTCCGACGGAAACCCGCCCAAGGCCGAGGCCGTCAACATGCAATTCATAAATGACGAGATCGTCGAGCCGGCTTGGTAGCGGCCGGTCGGCACGGTACTCGTCGCGCCAGAACTCTTCCTCCGACAACCATCGCGTCTCCGGCCAGACACCTTCGTCGAACACTTCGCAGACGCGCTCGGGGTCAATAACCACCGAACAGCTTTTCGAGCCATCGAGATCGGCCCTGGTACCGTCCCAGGGCGCTTCACCCTGCCGGGGGGCTTCCGGATTCTTGCCGCCGCCGCCAATCTGGCAGCGCGAGTAGAGATCGGTGCGGTAGGCAACCGAGCCGTCTTCCCGGGTTATCCGGTACATGTATGGCTGGTGGTTGAATCCGGTATATGCCGCCAACGCAGCCGCATCGGCGGCCTGTGTCTCCCATACGCCGTCCGCGCCGCGATGCATCGTATAGGAAGCCAAGACACCCTCGCCCTGGCTCGAGATATAGCCGCTGTTACGCCCGCCAATGACCAACTCGACGGCCTGGGCGTTCGGCGCCCAGCAGGCAAAGCGGATGGCGTCCGGCTGGCCGTCCCGCACCAGCTTATTCGCGCCGAGCCTTCGGCAGTGGGTTAGGAAATACTGCTCGGTCTGACCGCCCTGCTGCAGGGTGAAACTGCGGAACCGCTCGGTTGATGCGGCGGAATTAACTTCGGCAACCACTCCCCAGATGTCCGCCCGCTCGGCGGTGGAGACGGCGACACCCCAGTCGAACGCCCAACCAACCTGACTGTCGTCAAGCTGCACGGTGGCCCGGAAAGCCGGGCAGCCATCGTCGGCAGTGAACATCTCCATTGGAATTGGCTGCGACCACTGCTCGGTGTGCATTCCCTGTGCGTTCCAGGTAAAGGACAGCCGGGCGGCGAGCAGGAAAGACCGGCGAAGGCCGGTGCGGTATTCGAAGTGCACGGGTATCGTCGGAATCAACACCCTCCAGATTACGCGCTCACCCCTGCGCGCTGCGGATTACGCGGCGAGCGCGTCACGGATGGCTTCGTCCACCGCCTGCTTGTCCGCCGGGAACAATCCGAACGTGGTCAGGTGGCCGGAAAGCGTCGTCACCTCGCGGTAGCGAGCTCCTGGAATGCTGCGGGCGTCCACCTCATTGTCCTGTGGCGGGAACATCACGTCGCCGGTAAAGGCGACGAGCGTCGCCTTGGCAGTGATCCGTCCCAGCGCCTGAGCCATGTCACCGCCCTGCGCCGGATCAGCACCGCGCGCCTTGCGTGCCTGGATCAGCAGGTTGTTCGGGTCCTGGCCGACCATGAAGCCCTCGAAGAATCCGCGCACGAAGTCGTCGACGGAGGCGAAGCCAAGCTGCGCCAGCACGTCGCCGTGGTAGTAGGCGAGTGGGGGCAGGGTCAGCGCCATGCAGTGGCCCTGCCGGCGCAACCAGCCTGCACCTGCCGCGCATCCTCGTAGAAGCCCTCGCGGAACTGCGGGTCCGAAGTCACCGGCTCCTCGATGACGGTGCGCAGCCATAGCCGCGTCCAGGGCGAGGGCCGCGGAGCGCCGGCAATGGACGCCATTCGGGCGACCATCTGCGGGAAGCGAACCGCCCACTCGTAGGTCTGCAGTGCGCCCACCGACCAGCCGAGCACCAGCGCAAGGCGCTCGATACCGAAATGCTCAGTGAGCAGCCGGTGCTGAGCGATGACATCGTCGGCGATGGCGATCGAAGGGAAAGCGCCCCGGTCGAACGGTGGCGGCGTGTTGCTGGGCGACGACGAGAAGCCGTTGCCGAACTGCCCCGGCAGGATGACAAAGTACTTGTTCGGATCAAGCGCCATCCCCTCGCCGATGTAGATCTCCAGCGCCTGGTCATTGCCGCCGAGAAAATTCGGAAACAGCACGGCGTTGTCCTTCGCTGCGTTCAGCGTGCCGTGCGTTGTGTACATCAGCTTGGCATTCGGGATGGTGTAGCCGGACGTGAGCCGGAAGTTGCCCAGATCGAACGTGTCCATGCCGCGCCTCCTTCTTAATGGGCGGACCGGAAGGAGCTTCCGGCTGCGCCCGCGCCTCACATCCCGGTCTTGATGAACTCCGCCGCCCGCTCGCCGATCATGACGATGGTGGTGTGGGTGTTGGCAGCGGGAATCGCTGGCATCACCGAGCCGTCGGCGATACGCAAGGACTCGATGCCACGCACTTTCAGCCGTGGATCGACCACCGCCATCCGATCGATGCCCATCCTGCACGAGCCGACGAAGTGATAGTACGAGCCGACGTTGTCGATTACCCACGCGCGGAGCTGCGCGTCGGTGACGATGTCGGGCCCGGGCCCAACCTCCACCAGGCCAAGCGCCGCAAATGCCTTCGTCCGGTAGAGGTCGCGGCCGATCTTTACCATCGTGACGATGCGGTCGATGTCCGCAGGCTCGTCACCGAAGTTGCAGCTGATCGAGGGCGGCACCGTCGGATCCGCCGAGGCCATACGCACCCAGCCGCGCGATAGCGGACGCACCAACCCCGGCAGCGTCAGGATGACGTGCGGGTCGACGAGCTGTGCCACAGACGCCACCGGCTGGCCGGTCTGCAGGCGCTGGACGACGTTGGCGAAGAAGGCATCGCCGAACGGCGCGCGGTGGACCAGGCAGATTTCCAGGTCGGGCACCGGCAGGCCGGGCTCCGAGCCCCAGAACAGGCCGACCTCGGTCATGTTGCCGCGCGGATCCGCTCCTGGCTCCGCCATCCGACCGAACGGGCCGATGACCAGCGGGTGGTCATGGAAGTTCTCGCCAACGCCGGGCAGCTCGTGCGCAACGGCAATGCCATGCTGCCCCAGCTGGTCCGCCGGACCGATACCCGACAGCAGCAGCAGCTTCGGTGTTTCCATGGCACCGCCGCAGACGATCACCTCCCGCTCGACGCGCGCCGTCTGCGTCTGCCCGTCCGCCAGATATTCGACACCGACGCAGCGGTCTCCCTCCAGCAGAAGCCGGGTGGCCCGCGCCCGGGTCTTCAGGGTGACATTGCCGCGGGCGAGCGCCGGCAGCAGGTAGGAAGTCAGCACGCCGCCGCGCCGGCCGTCCTTCATGTCGAGATGATGCCAGCCGGCACCAAACGCGGTCGCGTTGAAGTCGTCTACCAGCGGATAGCCGAGCTCAACGCACGCGTCGAGGAACACTTGCGATGTTGGATTGCCGGTGTCCTTGGCGTTGACAATGGTCATCGGCCCGCCTTTGCCGGCGGTCGGATTCAAGTCGTCGAGCTGGTTCTCCGAGCGCTGGTAGAACGGGAGACAATCCGCGAATGACCATCCTGCGCAGCCGGCATAGGCCCAGGCATCTAGATCGGCCGGTTTGGCGCGCACATGCATCATATGGTAGACGGCGGAACCGCCGCCGGTGCAACGGCCAGCCGCCGAGTACACCTGCCGCCCATTCAGCCCCGGCTGTGGTGCGCTGTTGTAAGCCCAGTCGAGGTCGGTGAGCAGCAGCTCGTTCCATCGCCACGGCACCGAGACCGCCTCCGGGAGATCGCCACCGCCTGCCTCCAGCAACAGGATCTTCGCGTCCGCCTGCTCGCTCAGCCGGTAGGCGACGGTGGACCCGCCGGCGCCGGAGCCGATGATGACAAAATCGTACATGTCGGGCATGTCTCTCCCCTTCCCGCGCTAGCCGCCCTGCCCGGCCGCGAACACGGTGTCGATATCCGATGGCGTCAGGCTCGGGATCACGTCCTTCACGAGGTAGGCAAAATACGACTGGCCCCACATCGTCTCCCATAGCGGGAAGTGCGCATCAAAGGCCTCGCCGCGTTTCGCCGCCAAGTGCGCTTCCAGATCCCAGATCAACCGGTCGAACTCTGCTTCGGTGAATGGCAGCCCGGAGCTCGCCGCCGCAGCGATCACCTGATCCTTGCCGAGCCATTCGAGGGCGCCGAGAACGTCGCCTCGGATCGCGACGGTTTGCAAGAAGGTTATGAGATTGCGTTCGCTCATGCCGCCGCTCCTTCGCGGGGCGCGACCAAGGCCGCGAGCTCGCCGTCGCTGTGCCTTCGTACCTGATCAATCAGGTAGCCGAGGTGCCAGCGGCCCCACATCTGCCGCCACAGCCGAGCGCGGCCATCGAACGGATCGCGGTCCTTGGTCAGGATGATGCTGGCCTCGATGCGCCCCGCCACCTCGGCGAGGTCCCACGCGGAGAAATCGAAGCCGTCGTTCTTCGCATGAAACAGCAACTGGCTGAGGTTGCGCTGCTCGTAGCGGGCAAGAAACGCCGCATCATCCCGGGCAGTGGCGAAAAACTTCAGCGCGGATTGCAGGGACATCGGTCGCGTCTCCCTCCGACGTTCAATCAGGCGAGCGGCGGCGCAGGCACGCCGGGCGTGTAAGGCCGAGGTTCCGGGCCGATGATCCAATGCTCGCGCACGATCATCTCGTGCAGGTAGCGCTCCTCGGTGAACAGCCGGTAGTCGGCCCGCACGAGCTGGTGCTGCATCGAGCGGCCGGCCTCTAGGAGGGCGTCGAGATTGTCGAACCAGAGCTGCTCGACGCAATCGAGCACCGCCTCCCCGATGGAGTAATAGCCGTCGACAACGTGCCCTTGCACATAACGGCGCAGCCCCGGTACCTGCAGCACCCTGGCGGCATGTGCTCCAAGGCAATAGTCCTTGAACGCTTGCAGCGGCAGCCCCTCGCGGCGCTTCGATAACACCAGCAGCTTCGCCATTCCGTTATCGCGCGTCTCCGGCGGTCCCGGCAGAATTTCGTGAGCGGTGGTATCCAGCCCGCGGGTCATCCAGAACGCCGCCCAGTTCGGCTCGTCGGCCCGCGCGCCCAACAGAAACTCCGGCGTCTGCAACGAGGCCAGCTGCTCCTCAGCGTTGGCAAGCCAGATCTCGGCGACACCACCCCACAGCGGCTGAGTGGTCTCACCCGGCATTCGGATGCGGGTGACGACCAGGTAGCGGCGGATCTGCGGGATGCGGCTGGCATAGCGCACCGCGTGGATCTCAACCCAATAGCGCTGAAACGCCTCCTCCGACATGCCCAGTCGCGGCGCCGCGAAGATGAACTGGTGGATCATGATTGCTCCATCGTCGCAAACTCGGGAACCGGGGGGACCACCGCTTCAGCCGGCTGGTCACCGCGGATCAGGTCCGCGGCCTTTTCGGCGACCATCATGATTGCGGCGTTCGGATTACCGTTGACGAGCTTCGGCATCACCGAGGCGTCGGCGATCCGCAGGCCTTCGACACCCCGCACCCGCAAGCTGTCATCCACCACCGCGCTTGGGTCACTCTCCGGGCCCATCTTGCAGGTGCCGACCGGATGCCAGACGGTGGAGGCGACCCGGCGGACGTAGTCGCGCAGGTCGGCTTTGCCGGTGACATCCGCACCGGGTGCCAGCTCGCGGCCGCGCAGCGCGTCGAACGGCTTGGTGTGAACGAGCTCGCGCGCGTAGCGGATTCCATACTCGAGCACCGCCAGATCCTCATCGCGGCTCAGGTAGCAGGGATCAACTGCCGCGTTTGCGGTCGGATCAGCGGAAGCCAGGCGGACGTTACCGACGCTCTTCGGCTGCGCCAGGATCGGCGCCGGGGTGAACGCAGGTGCATCCGTGCGATACTCGTCCGGTACGAACGGGATCGGGCCGAAGAAGTACTGAAGGTTCGGCGAGGCGTTTTGGTCTCCGGCGTCGGTCCAGGTGAACAGGCCAGCCTCCGCGAGCATCTCGGCGAAGTCGAGTGTTCGCGTGGCTTCGAAACCGACGCCCAGCAGCATATGGTCCTGCAGGTTGGCGCCGACGCCGGGCAGATCGCCGGAGACGGCGACGCCGTGCTCCGCCAGATGCGCCGGCGGTCCGAGGCCCGACAGCAGCATGAGTTTCGGCGTCTCGAAAGCGCCGCCGCAGAGAATTACCTCGCGCTCGGCCCACAGCGTTTCGACGCCGCCCTCGCCGGCATATTCGACAGCGCGCGCCCGCCCGTTCTGGATGACGACGCGCAGTGCCCTGGTGCCGGTGTGAAGTTGGAAATTAGGGTAGTTTAGAATCGGGCGGACGAACGCCGAACCAGCGGTTACCCGAAGCCCTTCCGGAGTTCGTGTCGACTGGTAGAAGCCGGCGCCAGCTTCCTGCGAGGCACCGTTGAAGTCGTTGTACTTGATGGAGGCGCCGAGCGTCGCGGCTGCCTCGATGAAGGCGTGCGAGGCGATCGACGGAGTCAGCATATCGATCACCGACAGTGGGCCGTTGTCGCCATGCCAGGGTGACAGCGGGCCGTGGTATTTCTCGGATTTCTTGAAGTAGGGCAGGACCTCGTCGTAGCTCCAGCCGGTGTTGCCCAGCGCCGCCCAGCTGTCGAAGTCACGGCGGTTGCCGCGGATGTAGATCATCGCGTTGACGGCGCTGCTGCCGCCCAGCACCCGGCCGCGGGCGATATCGATGGCGCGACCGCCGAGACCCGCCTGGGGTGTCGTCTGGTAGCCCCAGTTCTCGGCTCCCTGCGGGTTCCACAGGCTGAACATCGACGGCAGATCAGGCGCCCAGATCGCGGGATTAGTATCCATCCCACCGCGCTCCAGCAGCGCCACGCGCACGTGCGGATCAGCGGCAAGGCGTGACGCCACCACACAACCTGCGGTTCCAGCACCGACTACAACGTAATCGACGGCATTGTCGGTCATTTCTTTTCTCACGCCTCCCCGCCTTGTACCCTACTCGTCATCGCGAGCCCGCAATGGCCGGCGCGGTGCTCCACTGCTCAAGACCTGCTATCAGCAGTGGACTGCTTCGCCTCCGGCTTGCATTGACGGTGTTGGCAGACGCCTTTGTGCATGCGCAGGCCAAGTCCAGATGACGGTGTTGGCGGGCGGTGGCTGATCGTGCGGGCATCATGTGCCTCATGCCATCGGGTGCCGCTTCAAAAACGTGTAGATCGCCTCGCCAACGGCGCGGGGATTCATGCTCTGCATGCCGTGCGTTGCATTCACAATTCCACAACGTTCCGCCTGCGGCAGCCAGTTCATCAAGAACCGCTGCGTTTCGCGGAAACCCGGCATGGCGGATTCGCTGTCCATCCCCATCACCGCAAGGATCGGCATCGCGGGCTTGCGCGCCACCATCTGGTCAGCTTGCGACATGCGGAAAGCCCAGGCGGTAATCGCCGCGAAATCTACTGTAAATGTCGTGTCGACGCACTCTTCCACCCGCCGCCAGACGTCGAGCGGGTTGGTCATCTCCACCGAGCCTAGAAAAGACGGCCCGCACACCAGCTCCATGTAAAGCTGCGCCGCGCCCAGCTTGTCTCCCTGCTGGTAAAGCTCGTTGGCACGGACAAACGCATCGAGATTGGCGTGCACAGCCGCTGGTTCTTCACGCGGCAAATAGGGCTCAACAACACTGCCGAGTGCGCCCGTTCCGGGAAGGACAGCAGGAACTGAAAAGCAATAACGCCGCCGAACGAAAAGGCGACGATGTGGGCCTTGTCGATGCCGAGATGGTCCAGCAACTGTCGCGCGTGCTCGGCCCCCTCCTCGATGCTGAGGCTGCTTTTTTCCAGCGCGCTCCCGTTGTAACCGGCGCGGTAGTAACTGATAAGCTTGTAATCCTCGAAAAGCGCCGGGAAGAAACGCATGGGCGTGATCAGGCTGTCGGCGATGCTGGTGCCATGGATGAACAGCACCGGCTCGCCTTCACCGACCACAGCGTAGCGCAGCTCAGCATTGCTGACCTTGGCGCGCTGGTCGTGCTCGATGTTCCATTCCCGACCCAGATAAACGGCGTGTTCAGGCATCGGCTGTCTCTCCCGGCGCGGTGTCGGCGCTAGCGGTGCACGCTGTCTTCCATGATCAGGTCGATCAGGAATGGACCGTCGTGCGACAACATTGCGGAGATGGCCCCAGCCATTTCGCCAGGTTTGGTCACCCGCAGGCCAGGCACGCCCAGTCCCTTCGCGAGCGCCACGTAATCAATCTCCGGATCATGGATGTCGAACGACGGCGGGAAATTCGTCTGCTGGATATTCATGTCGCGCCAGTAGACGACGAGATTGTCTTTCAGCAGCCGGTAGCTTCGATTGTTGCAGACGACAAACTTGGCAGCCACGCGGTAATGCGCCGCGGTCCACAGCGACTGAAAGGTATAAAGAGCGCCACCGTCGCCACCAAAGCCGATCACCGTGCGGTCGGGATGCGCAATCTTCACACCGATGGCGCCGGGAAAGGCGACGCCAAGCGTACCTCCCGGCGTTTGAAAGAAGCTGCCAGGACGCTCGGGCACGAAATAGCGCGTGAGACCTGACGACGTGAGCGCTTCGTCATAGACGATGGCGTCAGGTGGCAGATGCTTCGCCAGCTCTTCAGCAAACGCCGACATGTAAAGCGGTACCGCCTCGCGCCGCTCGGCATCCGCCGCCAGATCGCGCAGGCGCGCTGCCGCCTTGTCCGCACGAAGTTGTTCAGCGCGGGCCGCCGCCGCCTGTTTTTGCGCGGGTGTCATGCGTGCCGCCAGAGCATCGGCCAGCAGCGCCAGCGTCGGTTTCGGATCGCTGGCCAGAGCAAGGGTCACTGCGTGGTTCTTGGCGAGGGCATAGGTGTCCAGATCGATGTGCACGATCTTGGCGTCCGGGCGAAACGGATTTTCCACCAGCGGGAAAACGTCCGGGAAAACATAGGTGCCGCAGATCAGCACGGCGTCGGCGTCCTCAACGATGCGTCGGCTGGTGGACCCAAACATGTGCCCTGTCAGCCCGCGGTAGAGCGGGTGCGACCACGGGATGTTCAGCTCGGAGACCATGGCCCCCCAGACGCCGGCACCAAGCCGCTCCGCCACCGTCGCCAGTTCGCCGTGTGCCTGGGCGTGCGAAACGCCGTCGCCGATGATGATCACCGGATTTTCAGCACCAGCCAGCAGCTCCGCTGCATGGGCGATGGCCTCGGGCGACGGCGCCACGCGCGTGTCCGGGATCGACGTCGGCAGCACCGGCTCGTCATTCGGCATGTCGAGCACGTCCTGTGGCACGGCAAGGTAGGTGGGACCGAAGGGGGGCGTCATCGCTGTCTTGATGCAGCGACGCAGCAGCCGCAGAAGGCTGCCCGGATGGATGGCCCGCGCCGCGTACTTGGTCACCGGCCGGGCGAAGGTGACGAGATCAAGCGCCATGTGCGCGTCGAGCGCGTCATATGACATACCCGCTTCGCCCGCGATCACCACCAGCGGCGTCCGCTGCTTGCGAAACACATGGTACAGGCTGCCTAGGGCGTTGCCGGTGCCGACGCTGCAGTGCAGCTGAACGGCGGTCGGGCGCTGCGTCGCCTGCGCGAAACCGGCAGCGATCTGCACGACCGTCGCCTCCTGCAGGCCCAGGATGTAGCGGATTCCGGGAAAGCGGCTGATCTCGTCGAGCAACCCCTCTTCGCTGCTGCCGGGATTGCCGAACATCGTGGTGATGCCATCGGCTTCCAACTGCTCCAGCAGCTTGCGATGCCCCGATGCTGTGGGCATGACGCCTGCTCCTTATCCGTGCATGTAACTGCCTGCCGCCGGCCAGGCGCGACGGCGGGATATGCGCTTTACCAACCCCACCGGCGCAGCGGCGGGTTGCCGTCGAGCACTTGATCATTTTTTGACCGGTGAGGATGCTGTCCGGCGTCGACCGGCCGGTGATAAACGGATAATCAACGATGACACTGGTCGGGTGGCCGAAATTGCCATGGTAGGCACCGCCCGGCGCCGTGGCGTCCCGCAGGATGAACTCCAGCGCGTAAGGCGGCGGGCCCATGTTGAAGTTCAGGAATTGCCCGCGCGATTCGACAAACGCGGTGCCGTCCTGGTAGTCGTACTCCAGGCAGTGCCCGGTGACGTGCTTGCCGCGGATAATGCTCTCTCGCATGTTCATGTCGCGGGCGAAGGCGAGGCAGGCAACACCATAGCATTCCGCGCCGATCGGCTTGCCGGCGGCGAGGAAGGCCAAGATCAGATCGTGAACCCGCTGGTTGTTGACGAGATCGACGATCGGCCCCGAGCCGCCGACGATAAGCACCGCGTCGTACTTCTCGATCCCGCGCTGCGCATCGACCAGCTGGCGGTTGTAAGCTTCCAGGCCACGCACGAACGTGGGCGCCGCGAAGTAGGGCCGCTGCGGGAACCAGTCCGCGAGGCTGATCGGATTGTCGAGGCGCTTTCCCTGCTGCGTCGAGGGATCATCCATCTCGATGACACGCGCGGCCATGCTGTCGGAGGTCACCGGCCGTTGCAGCGGCGGATCGAAGAAGCTGGGATCCCAACTGACGGGAATGGCGTTCGGCCGACGGCCGTTCGGGGTGCAGAAGTCGATCTGATAGCCTGCCCGATCGAACTCGCCCAGCGGTCCGACCAGCTCCTCACCCCAGTATCCCCACTCCGAGAGCACAATCAGGATGCGGCGCTTGGCCGGCGTGACCGGGACCGCCGGCGGCGGGTCGGTCTGTAACGCTAGCGGCGGATTAAGGATCTGCTCGCGCATCGCATCAACGAGGGCGTTGCTGGCGTGCCATCCCGGATTCGTGACGAGATCGCGATCGACCACTACCTGCTGCTCGGGCGGCGTGCCGGCGGGACAGGGCGTGTAGATGGCGCCGGCGTTAATGAGGTCGGCCAGCACCACGGGATTGCAGATCACCTTGCGACCGGCCAGCAGGTCGGGCGAGGGCGTCAGCAGCCACAGCGCATGGCACGGCGCCCCCTTGATGATCTTCGGGTTCTCCATCGCCCGGCGGAAGAAACGCGCCGCGGGCGCATTGCGCGCCACCTCGGCAGCGTTGCCGGTGGTGATCTCCCGCTCGGAATAGCGCAGGCGGACGGTTGTATAGTTGGCTGCCGCGACCACCGCGGCGTAGTCGTTCAGGTTCACGTGGTCGAAATCGATTGATACATCGAGCCATTCGATCGGCGGGACGTTGCCCTTGTCGTCCGGCTCAACGGTTGAATAGAAGCGTCCGCTGGGGTTTCCCCACAGCCGAGACATCAGATGCACTTCAGCACCATAAGAGGCGAAGCGCTCCTGATATGCCCTGATTTCTCCGGGGATGTACTGACTTTCGACCAGTACGGCGATCTTCTTGCCGGCGAGCGACTTGTCGGGCATCTGAGCCTCTTGACCTCAAGACTGCTACGAATGAGCAGGACTTGCGTGGAACTCGACGACGAGTTCGACAGCGCCGCTCACCGGATCTGGCGTCATTGCATCAGTCGGTATCTGGTATTCGGCGAGATTTGCCGGATCGAGATCCTCCGTCACGTCCACACCGTTAGCGCGTACCGAAGCAATGCGCACCCGGCCGGGGGGCATAAAGTCGGGCAGCACGTTGATCGACTGCTGCTGCTTGATGCTGCAGATCTTGAAATAAAGACAGAAGCTGTTGTCGCTGCCACCGCCCGCAGCCACATGCGCGCGAGTGTACAGGTGGGCAAGATAGGCCAACTCGAAGGCATGGTAGCCGATGGCGTGGCTGCTCTTCATCGCATACTGGCCTTCCAGGATCGGCAGGCCGTTTTCGGTGGTGCGGAAGAAGTATCCCTGCCGTTCGCGGTCGAGGAAGAACAGGTTCCAGAAGGCCGACGACTCGCGCGCCATCCGCAGGTACTTGGCGTCGTTGGTCGCGCCGTAAAGGATAAGGTAGGCGAGTATGCCCTGCTCCTGCTGCCAGAAGTCTTTGGTGGCGCCCCAGGCAAACTGGGTTGGCATTCCGCCGCTCGGATTGCGTTCGACGCAGTCGAAGATGCCGCCGCGAATCTTGTCCAGCCCGACCTCGCCCATGCGATCAGCCAGTCGTTTCGCGACCTCCAGGCAGCGGTCGGAGCGTTGATCGTAGCCAGCGGCGTCCTGCGGTTTGCCGGCATCGCGCAGTCGCTTGGCACGTGTCTGGAAGTAATAGGCACAGCGCGTCAGGTTCCAGGCGATCTTCAGGTCGTGGCCGACCACCGCCCGGTTCTGCTGCCAGCGGTAGGACAGGTCGGGCGTCCAGTCGGCATGAAACCGTTCGATGACAAAATCCGAATTCGGGTCCGGGAACTTCTCGCAGATCAGCGACGAGGTCTCCTCCAGAATGCCGTGGCAGCGTTCGAGCAGCGGCGCGAACATTTGCCGAACGGTACCCTGGGGCAGCGGCTCGATCGACAGGATGAGGTTGACCAGGTACGCCGGGATGTGGTCGCCCACGGAATTCCAGTTCTTGCGCGAACGGTTTTCTTCAGGCGTCACCGTATCGGGGCGCATTGTCGCCGGATCGAGGTGCGAATAATAGCCGCCGGCGCCGGCGAAGCCCTTCTCCTTGGCCGACGGCGGGTCCCAGAAGAAATCCTGGAAGCTGTTGATGGTGCGTCGGATGTCCTCCAGGACCTCCCAGTCCAGGGTGATACGGTAAAACTGCGTCAGACCGGCGAGCGCGTAAATTTGCTCGTAAAGCGGGATTGTCCCGTGGTCGTCCGGGCCTTGCGAGGCGAACAGCAGATACTCGCCGCGCTCGCCCTGTATGTTGCGCCGCCGGCCGTAAGCCCAGAAGCAATAGCGCCCGTCGTGACTGAGGCTGCGGAACGCCTCGCGCAGGTAGTTCGCCGCCGCGCGCGCCGCCATCAGGTAACGTTCGGCGCCAGTCATCATATAAGCGGACGCCAAGTCGTAGAGAAGCCGCGACAGCACGGCACATTCCTGCACCGTCTCGTCCGTCGCCTGGCCAAGGATATTCAGGTTCGTCCGGTAGAATTCAGAGAAATCGTCGATCGAGTAACTGCGCTTGGCATCGAACAGATGGTCGAGGATTCGATCGGCCATCTGCGTCACCTGGGTCGGCCACCAGTGCGTTTCCTCGAACAGGTAGCGCTGTGGATCGGAGTGCAGCAGGTATACGTCGCGTGCCTCGAATCGCTCGCGGCCGTCATTTTGCTGATAAATGCCCCTGACCGACAGCGGCCGGCCAGCCACGGCATACTTCTGCAGGTTGTAGATCACGCTGTCGTCACCAGAGACGCCTTCCGGCGGAGGAACGCGGTTCCGATCGAGGCCGTCCAGATTAGACAGCACCGAGTAATATGTCTCTCGGCCGACGACGGCCTCGAATTTGTCGCCGCTGCGAGCTTCCACTGTAAATGAAGGAACGGCGAGATCTATGCCGACGACGGTGCCGGCGATTGTCAAAGTCTGATTAAAACTGCGCAGGGACATAGATATCCCTCCCTCCCCATTGCACACAATTTTGAGCCGAACAACTTCGACCGATCAAGATGGTAAGGATTACACTAGCAGACCCTGTTCGAGGGCGCAGCTTCTAGTGAGCTACTACCCGACTTCGCACCGTAGACTTGGACTGAACACGCGAAGGTGTTTCGTTACCTCAGCAGGTGAAGATCATACGCAAATGCATCAGCCGATGCAAGACCAAGCGGCACCTGTTCGCGTCATTGCGCTTGGGGCGGGGAGGCCTCAGCCGGTGACGGTGGTCCTGCCTTCGTCGACAGGGATCACTTCCGCTGCCGAGCGGATGGAACCGTCGCGAGAGGGATTCAATAGCCGATCAAGCGATTGCGGCTGCCCGAGCGTCAGCGCATTGCCATTGCGACCGCGGCCCGGCTGCATGCGCTTCTCCAACCGCCGGACCAGCGAACCGATGACGGCGCGGTAGAGTTCGTCTTTCAGCACCGCATCCTCAACCCCGGCGTCGATATTAGGGTTGTCATTGACCTCGACAACAAAGACGCCGCGCTCGTTCTGCTTCAAATCGACGCCATAAAGACCGGAGCCGATCAGGCTGGCCGCTTTGTTGCTATCTCGACGACCTTCGCAGGCGCGTCGGCGAGTGCAAAGGTTCGCGCCCCACCCTCTTCGGCCTCGCCGGAATTGCCGTGCTTGACGATCTGCCAGTGGTCGCGTGCCATAAAGTACTGGCAGACGAACAGCGGATTACGGTCGAGCACGCCTACTCGCCAGTCGAATGCTGTCGCCATGTACTCCTGGGCTATGATCAGGTCCGTCTCCTTGAAGATGCGCTCGGCAATGTCCTCCAGCTCGGCCGCACTCATCGCCTTGTAGACGCCGCGCGAGAACGAGCCGTCGGGTATCTTGATCACTGCCGGAAAGCCCAACTCGCGCTCGATCCTGCCGATTCCACGACGATCGAGAATGAGCGTCCGCGGGCACGGGACTCCGTTCGCCTGCAGAAGTTCGGCAAGATAGATTTTGTTGGTGCACTTGAGGATCGAGCGCGTGTCGTCGATCACCGGCAACCCCTCGGATTCTGCCTTCTTGGCGAAGCGATAGGTGTGGTGATCGAGCGCCGTGGTCTCCCGGATGAACAGGGCATCGAATTCGGCAAGACGCCCGTAATCGGCGCGGGTGATCAACTCCACGTCGCAGCCCAGCTGTGCGCCGGCGCGTACGAACCGCTCCAGCGCCTTGCCGTTTGACGGAGGCAGCTTCTCTTTAGGATCTTGCAGCATGGCGATGCACCAGCGGGCCGGCGTCGTCGTTCGTTGGCGTCGCCAAGCAGCGCGGGTGTACCGATCGAGCGCCTCAATGAACAGCTGCCGCTGGTCCGTGTGCACTTCGCGGATTGAGATCGGCTCGATAGACTCGATCGCCCAGCCGTTCTTGTGGCGCAGCTCAACAGCCAGGAGCGGGCAGCGGAACAGCTCGAATATGCGCCGCGCTGCCACCGTCAGGCGAGGGTCATCCGGCTCGCCGAAAAAGATCGTAACGGTAAACGGTGGCTGCATCTCCGGCGGCACGCGGAAAGTCCTACGCACCAGCTCATTCACTTCCGGTAGAGCGATGCGTAACAGCCGCTTCCAATGCAGGTCGAGCATGACCTCGACCGACGGGATCGCCTTTTGCCCCCGCGCTTCAGCCAGCAGCGAGCAGTAGTATCCGAGGCTGAGGTAGCTCATGTCGCGGCAGAGGTTGATGACCCGCGCCGAGGCAGGAAGACGACGCGCCGCTTCACCCACAAATTCCTTCGCCGGCATAACCAGCCGATCCGGAGCGGCCCAAGGAAAGTCTGAGCGGCGATCGACGACGACGACATGCGACGGCATCAGTCGCGAACCCTGCCGATCACCAACGCTGCCTGCTGTTGCGTCTTGCCGTAGCGCGCCATCTTAACGAATTCTCCTTGCAGCACCGGGATCTGCATGCAATCGGTCGGAGTTTTGTCGAGTTCTTCGTCGACGTTCGGATCGTGGAGGTAGACGTAGTTCGAATCGAACCCGGTCACCACCACCCAATGCGGCTGCTTTTCGCGATCGAACCGCCAGGAACTGATCAATACCACCGGCACGCTGCCTTCTTCGCAATAGCGGCGCATTGCCTCTAACGTCAACGGCCGGAATGTCATCTTGACGCCACAGATCGCCAACTGTTCCCGAAAATCCTCCTGCACCAGGCGGATTACCTCCCGTTTCAGAGGACTGCGAACGGAATCAACAAACAGCACGCCGCCTTCGCTGAGGAACAATTCGACTGTGAAGCCGCGGCGCTGCGCCGCCAGCGCCAGACCCTCCGGGCTACAGCCTCCGAGGCCGGAGGTCATGAATACCGTCGTCGATTCGCGCCACATCCGGATCTCCGCAGTCTGATCGACCCGCGTGCCGGAATCGAGAGCCCGCATGGCCATCAGTACCGCCGCCGGCCCGCAGGTAAAGTCGAGCGTCTGCGCGTAATAGGGCACGCGCATCAGGCTCGGATCACGGCGCGGCGCCAGTGATTTCTCCATCCGCACGGCCGCCACGTCGTCTTCGTAGTAGTGTGGTTGGAGAGCAAATTTGTGGAAGCCATGTGCCTTGTAAAAGGCTTGCACGTCCAGCGAGTTGGCACGAACCTCGAGCCTCATCCAGGCCGTGCCGCGGTCGCGGGCAGCCGCCTCCGCTGCTGCCAGCAAGGTCCTGCCAACACCTTCGCGCTGCCGTGAGGGATCAACGGCGATCGAGTAGAGACGCGATAACGAAGTGCCCCGGTTGAACAGCAGCAGCGCGTAGCCACGAACGAAGCCAGATGCGTCAGTCTCGACCAGCACTGCCGCCTTAGCCTTCGACAGCAGGTAGCGAAAGGAACGCCGCGAGATGCGGTCGGTCGAGAAGGCGCGATTCTCGATCTCGACGAGGGCGGGTATGTCCTCGGCTGTTGCGGCGCGAATCATGCCGCAGTGTCGGGCAGTCGCCGCTGGCTGTCGCGAGGGCCTCGATCGTGACATTGTTCCCGCCGCTCGATTGACGGAGGGGATAGGGGCGCGGCCACCCTTATGGCACCGGACGCAGCTTCCGCGTTCGTTTTCCGCGGCCGCTTAGAGGTGAGGCCGTCTCCCGATCTGCCGGCCCTTGGTTGGAAACATCAGATCGACAGGCCCGCTGGTCCAGTGACCAGCATGCGCACCAACTCCGCTTGCCGATAGGTACCGGTCTTGCCGAATATCTGTTTCAGGTGCTTGCGCACTGTCTCGTAAGCAATGTCGAGCGTTTCCGCCACCTGCTCCAGGCGATAACCACCAGCAAGCAAGGCGGCGACGCGGGATTCAGCGCGACTCAGCCCATAAAGACGCGCAATGCGTGTTTGATCGAACTTAGTCGGTCGCTCCGGATCGCCGATAAACAGTAGCGCTGCGGGGGCACGGCCGTTGCCGCCTGATGACTCCTCTTCCAGCGGTGCCAGCAGCAACGTCAGCGGTCGTTGCGACGACGTCCGTTGTACAGGCAGCAGCGCCAGATCATCGCTGATCGTCTGGCCCGCTCGGTCGCCAGAGCGGACGATCAGATCGCGCAGCTTTACCTTGCGGTTGCCGACCTCCGTTCCCAGGCCGCCGTCAATGACGGCAAGACCTTCCCCAACTTCGATCAACTTGCGTGCAAAGGGATTCGCCTCAATTACGCCGCCATTTCGGTCAAGGACGACCACGCCCATGGGCAGGGCGTCAATCGCATGCAGGACAGCTCGCTCTAGCGCCCGCAGCTGACGGATGCCGGCACCCGCACCAAGCCCGCGCGCCAAGGTCGGCAGCAACATTTGCAAGTCGCGCTTGGCGTCATCGCCAAAGTCCGCCTTACCGTCGCGTCTTGCCAGCATCAGAAAGGTGACGACGCTCCCGTGGCGCTCGATCACGCCGAAAAGGTGATGATGAAGACCCGTCGGCCGGAGCCAGTTACGATGGAAAGGGGACGCCTTTAGCACCTCCGAGCTACCAATATCACTTCCCCGCGCCACTCCCGACGGACAACGAAAGGGAACATCTGACTGGAACCAGGGATTACCCCGCGCATAAGTGCGTCGGTAGTTGGCTTGTGCCTCGGCGCTAATCCCGACGGCGCGCTCAAACCGCCCCGAGCCATCATCGAAGTCGTGAACCAGAAGACCGACAGCTTCTGCCTTGATCCACTCCCCTAAGGACAAGAGAGCATGAGGCCAGCGTGCTGGATCGAGGCTAGCGTCATAAAATCGGCAATGACTTGACAGGGGGTTATCGCCATTGTGTCTGTAAAACCCTTGCATTTCTCAGCGGATGTTACGACGTCACGGGTAGTGTGACTGTGACTGTCATCACAACCTTTGCGGGCGTAGGTCTTCATGTTTCCTCTGAGCGTCTGCAGACGACACCAATGAGGATTATAGCGGCCAACCTCTTTAAGAACGCTTTCCCACCCGACGGTTGGGCGTCATACAGCCGTTCGTCGTCACCGCCCGCTGGGTGACGGGATGTTCGCTGCTTTCGCTCCCCGCCCCGCCCGCCTCGTCACGTTAGCCGTGACACTTCTCGCCGCTGTGGCATCGAGTTGCTCCTATCGAGGACGGGATGATGCGATCTCCCAACGCTTCACCTGGTTTAGTTACATGAACGGTGATGACATTCGCGCCGCCTGCGTTCCCGGCGCCGTTGACCGCTTCCGCTTTGTCTACAACGGCGTCTACATTCAGCAGGCGCGCACTTATGACCTTTCGCCGCACCCCAGCGGCGAGGGATATTTGTTACGCGCGCGTGTTCTCGGACCTTCCGACCTGAGCAACGTCCAGATAGATCCTGCAACGATCATCAACGACCCGCTTGACCTGCTGGCGCCGTTCGCCGGCCGCAAGAGCAGCCTTACCCTCGGCGGCCGCGACATCGATGCGCTGGTAGGCAGCCTTGTGCAGAGCGGCTTCTTTCAACCCGCGCCGAGCGGCCTCTACCTTCGGTCCGAAGATTTCTTCTGGGTGGGCGTTGCTTGCATCAATGGCAGGATGACGTTCAACGCACGGCGATGGCCGTCGCAGCGCTTCGAGGCATTGACCTTTCCGCGATTGCTGCTGTCGTGGGATCAGAGCGGCATCCCGATCAATCCGCCGCGCAACTTGGCTCCGTTTGACATCTACGGTCAGAGCAACCCGGACGGGAAATACCCCCAGTTCACGATGACCGTCGGCGAAAACGGCTTTCGCGGCGTCGGTACACTGTTTTAGGTTTTGGCTTTGGCTTCGGCTAAACAAGCTGGGCGGCCTTCCGAAGGCCGCCCAGAGTTTTGCCACTGACCGGAATGCAGAGGGGAAGTCAGTGCTGCAAAGCAACGAGACGCTGTTGCCAGGGTTCCATTTTTTTCGATAATTCCCGATCGAAACTTAGGTAAACCGCATTTTCCTCCTGCACTGGGGGAACAGATCGCATCACAGCGGATTAAGGCAGAAACCGAAGGATGCGGCAGGAGCCCAACCCATGCATACCGAACGCAGTCCGACAGAGGCAAGGCAGGGACAAAAGCCCGGCGTTGTTCGCTGGATACTGCTGGCCTCACTTGGCGGAGCGGCCATATTGCTCGCCGTTATTTATGTCTGGTTTATGAGCGGCACATCTATAGCGTAGCAACGACTTGCGTTACTCCGGCCAGAGGCCGCCTACGATAGGCCGCAAACAAAAATCCGTGGGCGACAGCGTTACATGGCGGATGCGGCGACGGTTCCAGGTATAGGTGACGTGCACGATACCGTCGGCGCTCTGAATGATCGCCGGGTAGGAGTATTCCCCCGGCTGATCCTCCAGAATTGCAACAGCCGACCAAGCTTCGCCGTCATCGCTGATCGCGAGGTTCAGTGGCGTCCGGCCTGTCTGGTTGTGGTTGTAGACGAGAAGCGCACGTCCGTCTGCCAGCGCCACCGCGTCGATCCCGCTGTCCGGATTAGGGAGATCGGTCGGCGCCAGAGTTGTCCAGGTTTCGCCACCATCCTCCGACCAGCATTGGCCGATCGTGCCTTGGCGGGTACGGCAGAGCATCTGCAACCGGCTTCCATGGGTAAGCAGCGTTGGCTGGATCGCCGCAAAGACGGGTCCGTCGTTCAGCGACGGTCCGCGTCGCCAGGTTGTCGCCGTCGCGTCTGTCCACTCCAAATGCAACCGCCAGCGCCCCTCCTCGTCCGACGATGGGCAGAGTAAACGGCCGTCCGCCCATTGGATCGGCTTGTTCTTGATCGGACCCAGAATGCCCTTTGGCAATCGGCGCGGTTCAGACCACGAACAGCCGGCGTCTTCCGAAGTCAGCAACATGCCCCACCAGCGGCTAGGGCTGGGGCCGACCTTGTAGAACAGCAAAAGCGGCTCGCCCTTCTTCCGCTGGAACAGCACCGGGTTCCAGCACGGCAAGCGCCGGCGCAGAGCAAGCCGTCCGTTGGCCACCTCGACCGGATACAGCCATCGGCCGTGCTCCCGGCGGGCGACCCAAATTCCGACATCGCCATGGCCCTCGCGGGTGCCGGCGAACCAGGCGGCGACGAGGCCCGCTTCCGTTTCGGCCATTGTCGAGGCGTGCGCCGCTGGAAATGGCGCGTGCTCAAAAACGTCCTCGACATGCAATAGTGGCGATCCCGACCACACCCGCATCAATCCTATCGTCGTCGACGGGCAGGCGCCCGGCCGCGCGGTAAAGGGGAACCGCGTCGTGGGCGTCCCCGCCGTTCGCCGCCGGCTCCCATCAGCTCGAGGATGACGCCGCCGGTGAGAGGGTTGGCCTCAACCAGTCGGGCATCAACCGTATCACCGAGACGGAAGGTCAGGCCGTGGTTGCGGCCGATGAGGCAGTGCGCCTTTTCGTCGTGGACGTAGTAATCATCGGGAAGGCTGGAGATCGGAACAAGGCCGTCAGCGCCCGATCCTTCCAGTGTCACGAAAAGGCCGAAGCGGGTAACGCCGCCGATCCGTCCCGGCAACACGCAGCCAACCTGTTCCGAGAGGAACACCGCCGTATATCGATCCACGGCGTCGCGCTCGGCCGAGGCGGCGCGACGTTCGGTGACCGAGATATGCTCGGCGATCCGGCCGAAGTCTTCGCCATCAGCAGGCAGGCCATCGTCGCCAAAGCGAAAGGCACGGATCAGCGCCCGGTGCACCAACAGGTCGGCGTAGCGCCGAATCGGTGAGGTGAAGTGACAGTACCGCCGCAAAGCGAGGCCGAAGTGGCCAATATTGGTTGGATCGTAGGCCGCCTGCGCCTGGCTGCGCAGTACCACCTCGTTGACCATTCGCGCCTCAGGACGACCTTCGACGCGAGCCAGGATACGGTTGAAGTCGCGCGGCCGCATGACCCCTTGGCCGCGAGGCAGTCGCAGATCGATGGTCTCCAGGAACTCGCGCAACGACTCCAGCTTCTCGCGGCTCGGCTGATCGTGCACCCGGTACATCGCTGGCGCCTTGCGCTCCTCCAGCGCCTCGGCAGCGGCGACGTTGGCGGCGATCATGAACTCCTCGATCAGCTTGTGGCTGTCGAGCCGCTCGCGCAGCTCGATGCCGGCCACGCCGCCATCGGCACCGATAAGCACGCGCCGTTCCGGGACTTCCAACTCGAGCACACCGCGGTTGGCACGCGCCCGGGCAAGCGCCGCGAACACTTCATACAGCGGTGCGATTACCGCCTCCGCGAGCGGAGCAGTGGCGTCGTCGAACCGGCCATCCCGCGCCGCTTGCACCTGACGGTAGGTGAGGCGGGCAGCCGAGCGGATCGCCGCCCGCTCGAAGCGATGACGGAGGAGTCCGCCGTCAGCGTCGATCCACAGGTGCGCCGCGAGGCAAGGACGGTCTTCACCCGGTACCAGCGAACACCAACCGTTGGACAGGGCATGCGGCAGCATCGGCACGACCCGATCAGGAAAGTAGACCGAGTTACCCCGCTTTAGTGCCTCCCGATCGAGCGGGCTGCCCGGCCGGACGTAGTGGGCAACGTCAGCGATGGCTACCAGGAGGTGCCAGCCACCAACATTGCCGGCATCACCGTCCGGCTCTGCCCACACCGCATCGTCGAAGTCGCGAGCGTCTTCGCCGTCGATGGTTACGAGGGGGATCGAACGTAAATCAACGCGGCCGGCGAGTGGCGCCGAGCCGGCGGTTTCCGCCTGTGACAGTGCTTCCGCTGGGAACTCGAAAGGAATGTCGTGGTCGTGAATGGTTATCAGTGAGATCGAGCGCGGGCCCATCGTTGGACCAAGACGCTCGGCAACACGAGCCTGCTTCAGCCCGAGCGGCCGGCCCGGTTGAACCTCCGCCCACACCAGTTCGCCTGGCGCCGCCCCCATCGAAGCTTCCGGCGCAAGCAGAAACTCGACGCGTGCCCGTTTGTCGACTGGCACGATGCGAGTGGTTTCACCAACGGTAGTAACGACGCCCAAGACCCGGTCGGCTGCGGCGGCCAGCCTGCGGATCACGCGTGCCTCGTATCCGCCGCCGTCGGTCGGACGCAGTCGCGCCAGCACTTTCTCGCCTGCGGCGTAGGCGGCGCGGCTGCGCTTTTGGGGCAACATAAACGAGCGGCGGCGCCATCCGTCCAGCCGAAGGGGCGGGCGGTGGTCTCGCCGTCCGTGTCGACGCCAATGATTTCGATTACACCGACGCTCGGCAGCGTCCCAGATTGGCGGAACCGTCTGCCGCGGTCGCGATCAAGCGTGCCGTCGCTTTCCATCTCCTTCAGCACCCGGCGCAGCTCCACCTTTTGCTCGGCGTCCAGCCGGAAGGCCCGGCGATCTCTCGTTTGCCGACGCGTGGACCATTTTCGCGGATAAAGGCAGTGATCTGCTCCCGTGTCGGGAACGGCGCGATGTGTGCCTTTGGGGCTTCACCGCAAAGCCGGCGCTGGACGGGCTGGAACATCATGCCGAGCCCCAGCCTTCTTGCGCCGCCTTGTCTTTGCCGCTTCCGCCTCCCCTGGCAACGTTGCCGGCTGCTTCGCCGCCGATCTTGTCGCTTTGGTCTTAGTCGCCGCTTTCGCGGAAGCCTTGGCTGATTTCGTGCTGGCGGAGCCGTGCGTTTGGCTGCGAGCAGCGCCATGGCACCATCCAGCGACAGGCTTTCGGAGTCAACGTCGGCCGGTAAGGTGGCGCGAAGCTTGCCGTGCTCCACATAAGGTCCGTAGCGGCCGGCCATCAGCAACACCGGCTTGTCGTCTGTCGGATGGGCACCAAGCGTCTTGCCCTTCGCCTTGGCCGGCCGCGCTTGCGCAAGCAGGTCCACCGCCCGGTTCAACCCGATTACCAGCACGTCGTCGTCGCCCTTCAGCGACACATACACGTCCCCCATCCGCAGGTAGGGACCGAAGCGACCGAGCCCAGCGCTGATCTCCTGCCCGGTCTCGGGATGCGGGCCCAGCGAACGGGGCAATGCCAACAGCGCCAGGGCCTTGTCGAGATCGAGCATCTCCGGCTCGAGGCCGCGAGGAAGGGAGATCCGCTTCGGCTTCGGCAACGCTTCGGCTTTTGCCTTTCCCTTCGCCTTGCGCTTTCCCCTCGCCGGCGCGGGGGCACTTCCCGTCTCCGGCGCAGCCGGAACGCTTTCCGCCGCCTTCACCGCCGCTTCGCCGGCCGGCTGCGCTCCGTTGCCGGCGGCCTCGCCGAGCTGCACGTACGGACCATAAGGTCCCTTACGCAGACTGACCGGCAAACCCGTTGCCGGGTCCTCGCCGAGCACGCGAGCGCCGTTGTTGCCGTTGGTCGCCGGCTGCGCCTCGTCGACGCTCGCCGGCACCAGCGGCCGGGTGTAGCGGCAGGTCGGATAGTTCGAGCAGCCGATGAAGGCGCCGAACTTACCCAGCTTCAGGCCCAACCGGCCGTCCGTGCATGACGGACAGGCGCGTGCGTCGCGGCCGCTCGCGCTATCGCGGAAGAAATGCGGGCCGAGGAGCCGATCGAGCGCCTCCAGGACCTCCTTGACACGGAGCTCTTTGGTTTCGTCGACAGCGCCGGAAAAATCTTGCCAAAATTCGCGCAGCACCGTCTTCCAGTCGAGACGGCCTCCGGAAACGTCATCAAGCCGCTCCTCCATTGCAGCCGTGAAGCCATAAGCGACATACCGCTCGAAAAAGCTTTCCAGAAAGGCGGTCACCAGCCGGCCGCGATCTTCCGGTACGAAGCGTTTGCTTTCGAGCCTCACATACTTGCGGTCCTGCAGCACCGAGATGATGCTGGCGTAGGTGGAGGGCCGGCCGATGCCCAGTTCCTCCAGCCGCTTGACCAGGCTGGCTTCGGTAAAACGCGGTGGCGGTTGGGTGAAATGTTGCTCAGGGGTGATGCTCAGCCGGTTGAGCGATTCGCCGCTTGTCACGTCCGGCAGCATCCGTTCACTGTCGTCGGCACTGGGAGCCGCCGACGCATTCGCCTTATCAGCCTCCGGATCATCACGGCCTTCCCGGTAGACGCGCAGGAAGCCATCGAACGCCACGACGGAGCCGGTGGCACGGAACATGACCTGCCGGTCCTCGGAGGCGATGTCGACCGCCACCTGATCAAGGACGGCGGACTCCATCTGGCTGGCCAGCGTGCGCTTCCAGATCAATGCGTAGAGGCGGCGTTGATCATTGTCGAGATGCGCGGCCACGTCTGCCGGTTTGCGCGCAAGGTCAGTGGGGCGAATTGCCTCGTGAGCTTCCTGGGCGTTTTTCGCCTTCGTTTTGTAGAGCCGTGGCTTGTCCGGCACGTAGCGGGCGCCGTATTCGCCATCAATCACCCGACGGCAGGCAGCTATCGCTTCGCCGGACATCTGTACGCCGTCAGTGCGCATGTAGGTGATGAGCCCGACTGTCTCGCCGCCAATCCCCACGCCTTCGTAGAGCTTCTGGGCGACCCGCATGGTGTGACTGGCGGTGAACCCCAGTTTGCGCGAGGCCTCTTGCTGCAGGGTCGAGGTGACGAACGGCGGCGATGGATGCCGGCGCACCTGCTTGCGTTCGACTTGAGCGACGCTGTAGGTGCGCCCCTCGGCTAGTCTGACCGCCTCCCGCGCCGCTGCTTCGTCCTGAAGATCGAATTTCTCGAGCTTGCGTCCCTCGAGATGGGTCAGCGCGGCCGTCAGCGTTTCGCCTGTCGCCTTGCCGAAAACTCCCTCGATCGTCCAGTACTCGCGCGAGCGGAAGTTCTCGATCTCCGACTCGCGCTCGCAGATCAGCCGCAGCGCCACCGACTGCACACGACCAGCCGAGCGGCTGCCGGGCAGCTTGCGCCACAGCACCGGCGAAAGGGTAAATCCGACAAGGTAATCGAGCGCCCGCCGCGCCAAATAGGCGTCGATCAATTCCCGGTCGAGCTCACGCGGCCGGGCGAAGGCGTCCAGGATGGCGTTGCGGGTGATCTCGTTGAACACCACCCGCTTGATGCCGACGCCGTGCAGCGCCTTGCGCTGGCTCAGCACTTCGCAGACGTGCCAGGAGATGGCCTCGCCCTCGCGGTCGGGGTCGGTTGCCAGCCACAACCGCTCCGCGCCGCGCAGGGCGTCCGCGATCGCTTTGAGGTGTTTACCGGCACGAGTGTCGATTTCCCAATCCATGGCGAAGTCGCCGTCGGGACGCACCGATCCGTCCTTTGCCGGTAGGTCGCGGACATGGCCATAGGAGGCGAGCACCGTGTAGCCCTCGCCAAGGTACTTGTTGATCGTCTTCGCCTTGGCTGGCGATTCGACGATCACCACATCCATCGGCACGCCTTTGCGGTTCCTCGCTGCACCCGCCTGCTCACCCGATCAAGGAAACTTTATTGCCCGCATGCCGCTCAAGACGGCCAGCCAGCTCCCATTCCAGCAAAATGGTTGAGACCTGGGCCGGGGACAATTGGCAGGTGCGAATGATTTCGTCAACCGCGACCGGTGTGGGCGATAGCGTTTCCGCTACCACCCGTCGTGCTTCATCGGTTTCCGCATCGTCGATGCCGGGCAGCGGTGCTGGCTGAGCCAGCGGTCGGCTGGCCGCAATCGGAGCCCGTAGTTGGCCAAGTACATCGGCCGCACTCTCGGTCAGTATCGCCCCTTGCCGAAGCAGGTCGTTGCAGCCGCGGGCACGGGGATCGAGCGGCGACCCCGGAACGGCGAACACCTCGCGCCCCTGTTCGGCCGCCATTCGCGCGGTGATCAGCGAGCCTGAACGCAGGTTGGCTTCGACCACGACGACGCCCTGCGCAAGTCCCGAAATGAGGCGGTTGCGACGAGGGAAGTGACGGGCCTGCGGCGCGGTTGCGGGTGGCACTTCCGACAACAAAGTCCCCTGTTCACGGACGCGGGCGTAAAGCTGTGCGTTTTCCAGCGGGTAACAGACATCAACACCGCCGGCGAGGACAGCCACCGTGCCATTCGGAAGCTCCCCGCGATGCGCTTCAGCGTCGATTCCTCGCGCCATACCGGACACGACCACCAAGCCGCCGATGCCGATGTCGCGAGCAATGTCGTAGGCCAGTCGCCGGCCGTTCAGTGAGGCATTACGGCTGCCGACGACGGCGATGCTGGCGCGGCGGAGCAGCCCGACGTCGCCGATCACGGTGAGGCTGGCGGGCGCATCCTCGATCTCGGCCAGTAGGGCCGGATAGGCATCGTCGCCGAAGATGATCAGCCGCGCGCCGCAACGGTCGATAGCCTCCAGTTCCGCTTCCGCCTCGGCAATCGAGCAGACGTGTACGGATCTGCGTCCGCCGTGGCGCGCCAGATCAGGAAGGGCGCGCAGCGCCGCCGAAGCGGTGCCGAACCGGTCGAGAAGCCGGCGAAACGTCACCGGGCCGACGTTCTCGCTGCGAATCAGACGCAGCCGGTCGAGCCGTTCGGCGTCGGACAGGGACGGACGCTCGTTCATCGGCGACAGGGTAAGGGAGCGACGCGCCCAGATCAACGTGAGCGGCGACGCGGCCGGCGTTCCGCAGCCGGCAGTATCCGAAGGAACGCTGATGTCCCCTTCGGAGGTTTTGCTATCTGCGGTTGGGGCGTCGTATCGCCAGACGCCGCGCTGCCACGGTGGGAGAGGCTACCGTCGCCATATGATTCGGCATCGGCTGCCCGGGCTGGACCGGGCCGATTCGGTAGGGCCGCATCATCTCGTTGTCTTCATGCTCAACGATGTGGCAGTGCCAGACGAACTGCCCGGAGTTATCAAACTTCGCGACGATGCGGGTGACCTCTCCCGGCAGCGCGATTACCGTGTCCTTGAAGCCGAGTTCTGTCCGCTCCGGCGGCCGCGGCTTGCCCGCCAACTTTGCGCCTGTCGGCATGCCGGAGTCGTCTTCTTCGATGATCAAGCCTTCGCGATTGATCACCTGGAAGAGCACCTCGTGCACGTGCATCGGATGCGCATCACCGGTGAAGTTGTAAAATTCCCAGATTTCGGTGTCGCCGGGTTTGGGGTTCTCGGTGACCGGATCGCCCCACATCAACTCCATCGGCCGCAGCGTGCCGGGCTCGACGGTGCCGAGCAGCGCTTCAACGGGTGCCTCTCCTGAGTCCGTCTCGGTGAAGCCAGGCGCAACGCTTTCGAGTAAGGCCAGTTGTCGGGTTCGAACCGGCCGCGGCAACGGACGAATGGTCGGCAAAACAAGACGCACGGGCGGTGTCGTCGGATCGGCAACTGGCTGGGCGCTCACCCGGAACTGCATCACTTGGCCAGTCGTCATAGGGTCAGCCTTGATATTAGCTGGCACTGGCCCCCCTATGGGGCCACCAAATGGGGCATCGGGGCCGGTGTTGAGCAGACGAACGGTCTCGCCAATGACTTCCGAAAAGTCAACGATTAGGTCGGCTCGTTCGGCAGGCGACATGGTGAGATTGCTGACGTTGACCTGTTGCTTTAGGAAGCCGCCCTCGTTGCCGATCTTCCAAATCTTCACACGAGAGTTGTCAAAGCGCAGGATCAGGAACCTGGATTGACAGCCGTTCAACAGGCGCAGCCGGTAGCGTCGCGGTTCGACGTTCAGGTACGGCCAGGTGCGGCCGTTGACGACGATGACGTCACCGAAGAACTCGGGGTTCCAGATCGGCGGAAACGGTCCATCTGGAATATAATGCTTGACGATTCCGTCGAAGAATTTTCGGCTGTCCGGATAGAACAGTGAGCCGTCCCGATTGAATGACCGGTCCTGAATTGCGATCGGAATCTCGCTGTAAGCGAGCCCGGGGGGATCTCCACGTTGCGGCGCCGGTCCCGGCAATACCGCGCGACGGCCGAAGCCGCGGTCGTAAACAATGTCGTCCGGTCCGCCGCGGATGAGGTAGAAGCCTGCCGGCCCGGCATATACGTTGAGACGGGTCATGCCGAGCGCGTGGTCATGATACCACACAGTCGAAGCGCGCTGCTGGTTGGGGTAAATGAACGTCGCCGAACCTTTAGACCAGGTGACGCCCTTGGCCTGCGCCTTGCTGCGGAAGAAATTGTACCAAGTTCCTTCCGCTGCGTACTCCGCCGGAATGTCGATGGCGTTCGGCAGGAACCAGGCCTCGGGGTAGCCGTCGCTCTCGTCGCCGACCCCCCGCATGCCGTGCACGTGGGTGACGATCGGCACCGGCCCAGTATACCGCCCCGGCGTCGGCTGCCCGGTAAAGTCCGGTCGAGTGTCGCGATGCTGCGTCCCACCCGGCGGATTGGCCCAGTGCAGCGTCGGATCGACGGGCAGAAGGTGAGGCAGGAAGCGACCCTGAGCGTCGACAAGATCGTTGATCCATTTGACGACGACCGGCCGCCCTTTGTGCGCCTCGATGGTGAGTTCGGATCAAGCGTGCCTCCCGGCAACGCGGCCAGCACCTCCCCATTTAGCATCAGGCGCGGGCCGAACCAGTAAAGTCCGGCCGTAACTCCCATCGTTTTCAAAAAGAAACGGCGACTGTGGCCGCCCATCTCTTCATCGTCCCGCGGCATTGTTCTTCTCCTCTAGCTGAGCAAATACGGAGATCGGGATCGATACTCTTTCAGCTTGTGCAGGATCAGACAGGCCAAACGCGACTTAAGTAACTTTATACTCTCCTAGCTCGTGGACATAGTAATAGCGTCGAGTACAACGGCAGTTAGCCAATGCAACTCAGGATGAGCTCAAGCGCAGCTAATTTCTCGCCTGCGGTTATCCACAAGCGGAGGCATAGCCTTGTATCATTGTTGTGGCATGTTCCCCCCCGGCAACACGTATATCGCCCCAATCTCCCCGATATGCAAAGCAATCTCGCACAAGTGGCCGGCGTCGTCAATAGTGGCGACAATGCGACAAGACGCGCGTCTTCCTGCGTTAATCCAGTTCCGTGTTGCCTCAAGTGAGGCAAAGATGGGCGCCATCTCGGCGTCCCTGAGGTAGGCTTGTTTCGTTGAATGACCGCTGACGGCTAAGAAATTCTTTCAACCAGGTGCAACGTGATGGCCGGTCCGGGATAAAATGAACTTGCGATCAGCTTCCTTCCTGATCGGGAACCAGTCGGTAGCCCTTCTGCTGCAGGCAATGCTCGAACAGGTCCTGCCGCAGCGATAGGTGGTCAAGAGCTGAACGGGATGTATATGGCGACCATACTGTGGGGCCGAAGTGTCGCGAGGGCGCCACCGGCACCTCACGGAGGCGGCCCTTGTTGTCCTCAACGATCATGACATCAGGCGGATAAAGGAGTCGTTCGCTCATCGCGTTGTAAGCGCGATGAGCGGAGCCGCGACAGACGCGGATGTCGGCTTCCTGTGTGGCTGGGTCGGTGTCGGCACGCTCCCAACGAACCGGACTACAGGCGGCCAGGGTTGCCAAAGCGCTAAGCAACAAGCAACCCATCAGCGGCGAGCCTGATCGCATCGCCCGGGGCCGGAAGCGGGAAGGTAACGGTGCCGATCGTCCCAGCGTCATCCTAAGCAGGCCGCCGCCGAGTCACTCCCCTGCGCCCTCCCCGCTAACCGCCTCAGCCAGTTACAGCCGGAGTATGAACACCCCCAAAAATCCCAAATGCCTGCAAAAGCCAGAGCACGACTGCAATAACAACGACAATATTAAGGATTGTTTTGATCTTGTTGTCCATTGGAATGTAAGTATTGGCAAGCCACAACAGCACCCCAACGATGATCAGCACGATAACGACAGTGACGAGGGACATCGGCCTTCTCCCGATTAAAACGCCTATTGCCGATGACCCCAAGCGGACCATCTGCGTCCCGCACGGACAGCAGGTGCGGGCGCGGTCCCAACGCGACCAAGCGATTAATGTTCCAGTTGGCGCAGATCAGGCGCCGGGGCTGCTCTTGTTCTTCAGCTTGGCGGCAATGAACAGGGCGATCACCGCGCCGATTACGGCGGTCACGATCTGACCAATCAGGTTCTGCGCCGTCAGTCCAAGAAGCCAGAACAGAATGCCACCGACCATCGCGCCGACCACGCCCCACAGCAGATTGCCGACCAACCCAAAGCCGCTGCCCTTCGTGACCATGCCGGCGATCCAGCCCGCAAGAAGGCCCACCACCAGAAAGGATATCAAGCCGCCGATCATCCGCTTCTCCCAAAGCGCCTGAGACGTGAACCGTTCAATATAGGTGCGGCAGGCTTCCGTGCCAGCAGAATTGCGAGCGGACGCCCCCCGTGCAGCCGGCTGCCAAACATGCGTTCCGCACCCGGGCGGTGACAGCGGGTCTCAGGGCGCGAGAAACCGCCGCCGTGCTTCCGCCGCCGCCAGCCGTACCCTAGCGGGCGCGGTGCCGCCTTCGGAGGTGCGGCTGGCCACCGACGCATCGCAGCCCAGGACGGCGAATACACCCTCATCAATGGCGGGCTCGATCGCCTGCATCGAATCTAGCGGCAGTGCCGCCAGCGAGCAGCCGCTTGCCTCGGCAGCCTTGACGAGGGCGCCAGTTACGTGATGGGCACGGCGAAAAGGCAGTCCCTTGATGCGCACGAGCCAATCGGCGAGATCGGTGGCATCGGCGAATCCCTCTTCTGCCGCCGCCCGCATCCGCCCGGGATCGGCGGTGGCTGTCGCTATCATCCCCTGCATCGCCGCAAGGCAGAGCGAGAGCGTGTCGAATGCCTCGAACACCGGTTCCTTGTCTTCCTGCATGTCCTTGGCATAGGCCAGCGGCAGCCCCTTCATCACGGTCAACAGGCCTACGAGCGCGCCAACTACCCTGCCGGCTTTGGCACGGGTCAATTCCGCGGCGTCGGGATTGCGCTTTTGCGGCATGATCGAGCTGCCGGTCGAGAAGGCGTCTGCCAGGCGCAAAAACCCGAAGCGCTCGCAGGTCCAGATGACGATCTCTTCGCCCAACCGCGACAGGTGGATAGCCATGATCGCGCCGGCCGACAGGAACTCCAGCGCAAAATCGCGATCGGAGACGGCATCCAGGGAGTTCGCGCACGGACGATCGAATCCCAGCGCTGCGGCCGTCGCGCGCCGGTCGATCGGGAACGAGGTACCGGCCAGCGCCGCCGCGCCCAGAGGGCTCTCGTTCAATCGAGCGCGGCAATCGGACAGCCGCCCGCGGTCGCGTCCCAGCATCTCAACGTAGGCCAGCAGGTGATGGCCCAAGGTTACTGGCTGCGCCGCTTGCAGGTGGGTGAAGCCCGGCATGACCGTCGACGCATGTTCCTCCGCACGGCCAATCAGCGCCGCCTGCAGGTCGCGCGCTGCCCGATCCAGAGCGTCGATGGCGTCACGCACCCAAAGCCGGAAATCAGTCGCCACCTGATCGTTGCGCGATCGCGCCGTATGAAGCCTGCCCGCGGCTTCTCCGATCAGCTCGGCCAGCCGTCCCTCGACATTCATGTGGACGTCCTCGAGCGTCCGGGAGAACGAGAGCCGACCCCCTTTTACCTCTTCGAGCACGTGTTCGAGTCCGCCAAGGATGGCTTGAGCGTCCGCTTGCGATATAATCCCCTGCTGCGCCAGCATCGCCGCGTGCGCCTGCGAGGCGGCAATGTCCTGTTCGATCAAGCGCGCATCGAAATCGATCGAGACGTTGATGGATTCCATGATTGCCGCCGGGCCCGCATCAAAGCGACCACCCCAAATGCGGCTGACATCGGCTGGCGGTACACGGTGATCCTTGCTCACCGGACACTCCGGGTGGAGGTAGATTTGATGGTGGGCATGCGCTGGGGTGTCCTGTGGTTCGAGCTTCTGCTGGCTATTCTGCCGATGGGTGCTACGCGCGCAAGCGCTGCTGCCGACTTGCTTACCGCCTGCAGTGCGCCGCCTGCGGCGCTTGGAAAGTATCAGCCGGCTAAACCTGGAAGCCTATTGCCTGCCGTTCCGTTTGTCGATGCCGACGGCACCGACCGGCCGCTCGACGGGCTCCGTGGCGAGCCTCTCCTCGTCAACGTCTGGGCAACCTGGTGCGCCCCTTGCGTGGAGGAGATGCCGGCGCTTGACCGGCTCGCGGCACAAACAAAGCAGACTGGCATCCGCGTTGTCGCGTTGTCCGCCGATCGCGAAGGCGCTGCCGTTGTGCGCCGCTTCTACGAGGTCAACGGCGTGCGCAACCTCCCGGTTGCTGTCGACAAGACCGCGCGAGTGGCCCGTGCCACCGGCATCGGCGGGCTGCCTACGACGCTCCTCTATGCTGCCGATGGCACCGAGGTCGGACGCGTTACCGGCGTCGCAAAGTGGGACGCGCCCGAGGTGGTAACATTCCTCAGCACTTGCCTCGCTGGGCGCAGCTGAGAGAAGGCGCGGAGGAGAGGCACGCCGACGATGGCCGGCTTCCGGATTGCGACCTTTAACCTCGAAAATCTCGGAAAGCCCGTTGCCTCGGGTGCGGACCTGCAGGAGCGCATCAGGGTGCTGCGACCGCAACTGCTACGACTACGAGCCGATGTGCTTTGCCTGCAAGAGATCGACGGTCAACGGCCGGAAGGCGGCCACCGCCGACTTTATGCGCTCGACGCACTGCTCGAAGGCACGCCCTACCAGGATTTCGGCCGAGCAAGCACGCTCAGCCGCAGCAGCGGCGAGGTCCGCGATAAACACAATCTAGTCGTTCTCAGCCGCTATCCGATCATCGGCCAGCGGCAGATTTTGCACGATCTGGTGGCACCACCATCCTATCAACCACTCGAGGCAAGAGAGGAGGCAGCCGCCGACCCAACCGCCGATGCACCCCGTATGAAGCAAAGCCAAGCCATCGAATGGGATCGGCCTATTTTGCACATCATCCTCGACATCGGCGGCGACAGGCCACTGCACATCGTGGCGGTCCATCTTCGTGCTTCGCGCGCCGCCTTCGTCGAGGGACAGAAGGCGGACTCGCAGACGTGGCGCAGCATGCGGGGATGGGCAGAGGGTTTCTTTCTGGCGTCGATGAAGCGCGCCGGCCAGGCATTAGAGGCGCGACTGCTGGTCGATGCCATCTTCGATGACGATCCAGATGCGCTCGTCTGCGTTTGCGGCGACTTCAACGCCGACATCCACCAGACGCCGGTGCGTACGATACGTGGTGACGAGGAAGATGCCGGCAACCCGCATCTGGCAGCGCGTACTCTGGTTCCGGTAGAGCGCTCTGTTGCGCAATCCCGGCGATTTTCTGTTCTCCATCACGGCCGGCCGCAGATGCTCGACCATCTGCTTGTTTCGCGGTCGCTGCTGGGATGGTATCGCAGCGTCGAGATCCACAACGAAGCACTCGGCGATGAATTGGTCACCGCGCATGCCGTTCGCGGCAGCCCTGAGTCCTTCCACGCTCCGGTCGTTGCCAAATTTGTGGCGACCTGAACGGGCGACCGTTACCGGCTCACCGCCGTCCGGCGTTGCCGCGCCCGGCGCAAGAAGGTAGGGTCAGCAGGCGCCAATCAATCGGTTAGGATAGCGGGATGCGTCGCAGAGGATTGGAATCGGCAAGGAAGTCGTGGCTGCAAGCTATACTGCTGTCGTCACTTGCGACGGCGTGCGCGTCCCCGACGGTCTGGGAAAATGCCGACGTTCCGCGCGAGCAGTGGGACTCCGACCGGGCCCAGTGTCAGCAACAGGCGCGGGTACAAGCGGATCGCGACTATACACTGGACCAACAGTCGGCGCGCACGATGAATAACAATCCAAGCAGCCAAGGGACCGGGAAAATGGATCGCGGCTCGGCGCAGCAGCGGCAAAGCCAGCTGTTCGCGAGCTGCATGCGCGGTCGTGGCTACAAGCAGGTGCCAGCGTCTGAATCTACCGACGCGGAGGCAGGGGCGCCCGGGGCGGCGCCGGCCTCCAGCGCCCCGAAATGAACGCCGCTTCGACAACAACCAGCGCATGAACCAACAGCGGCTCGATCAAAACGGTCTCGCGTTCCTTGCTGACGGTCAGCGGCGCTCGACTGCATACGGAGGAAGTGCTTGAGTTAATTCGCGGTGTTGCCGCGAACCCTCCGAGCCTCATCCGGATTCGTGGATGTCGCTCTTTGCAGAGGAACCAACAGATGCGCTGCGGAAGGCCCTGACGACGCTGATGGTCGAAGAGCGGGCACGGCTGTCGCGGCCGGCGTTGAACGCGGCCGGTGCAGCCACCTCTTCCGAAACTGCTGTGCGGCTGGCGGCGCTACGCTCCGAATTGCGGCGGCGACGGTTGGCTGGGTTCGTTATCCCACGGGGGCGACGAACACCAGGGCGAATATGTTGCTGCCCGGTCGGAACGACTGGCCTGGCTTTCGGGCTTCACGGGTTCGGCCGGCACCGCGGTCGTGTTGCGTGATCGCGCCGTGCTCTTCGTTGACGGCCGCTATACGACACAAGCAGCGACGGAGGTACACTGCGGGTTGTTCGAAATTCGTCATGCGACGCACCAGCCGATGGGCGAATGGCTGTCTGCGACGCTGCAGCCAAAGGGCGGCTTGGTTACGATCCATGGCTGCACACGCCAAACCAGGCAGCGGCGCTACGCCTAGCCTGTGGCAAAGCGGGGGCTCGGGCCGTCGCCATCGATAGTAATCCGATAGATGCCGTTTGGCACGATCAGCCGCTGCCACCAGTCACGCCGATCGTGCCGCACGACATCGCCTTTGCTGGCGCGTCCTCGGCCGAGAAACGGTCACGCATCGCTGAAATTCTTCGATCCGACAAGCAAGACGCGGCGTTCTTGGCGCAGCCGGACAGCATTGCCTGGTTGCTCAATGTGCGCGGCAATGACATTCCCTTTAGTCCGCTGCCGTTGAGTTTTGCACTTTTGCATCGAGATGCGCGGGTGCATCTTTTCGTGGACCCGCGGAAGCTCGATGAAGTGGCTCACGCGCATCTTGGCAGCGCGGTCATGGCGTCATCGCCAGCCAGTCTGGCCGCCGCTCTAGATATGTTGGGCAGCGCGGGCAAGTCGGTACGGGTCGATCCGGATGCGGCGCCGGAGTGGGTTGCACGTCGGTTACGCGCCGCGGGTGCGGTGGTCGCCGCGGCTGCCGATCCTTGTGCCCTTCCGAAGGCAACGAAGACGCCGACGGAACTCGCCGGCATTCGCGCAGCGCATGTGCGCGACGGCGCCGCTCTCAGCCGCTTCCTATGCTGGTTGGATACCGCCGCCGCGTCGGGACAACTGAGCGAGTCAGCAGCAGCAGAGCGGCTGGCGAGTTTCCGGGCTGCGGGCGAGCATTATCGCGGGCCAAGCTTCCCAACGATTTCGGCAGCTGGTGCGCATGGGGCGATCGTGCACTACCGGGTTTCCCGCGCGACCGACGCCGTCCTAGAGCCGGACAGCTTATACCTCGTCGATTCCGGAGCGCAGTATCTCGACGGCACCACCGATGTTACCAGAACGGTTTGCATTGGAAGGCCGACAGAAGAGATGCGAGAGCGGTTCACGTTAGTCTTGAAGGGGCACATCGCCCTTGCCACTGCTCGCTTTCCCCGCGGTACCACTGGTTCCCAGCTGGATGCACTGGCGCGCATCGCCCTCTGGAGGGCGGGCTTGGACTACGACCACGGCACGGGTCACGGCGTTGGCTTTTATCTCGGCGTTCACGAAGGACCGCAACGGATCTCCAAGTTACCGAGCCGGGAGCCGCTCCAGCCGGGGATGGTGGTCTCGAACGAGCCGGGTTATTACAAGGCCGACGCCTATGGCATTCGAATCGAGAATCTTGTAGCGGTCACATCGCCGATTACTTCATCGAGTGGTGAACATGCGATGATGGGCTTCGAGACACTGACCTTGGCGCCGATCGATCGGCGCCTTGTTGTGCATCAAATGCTCGATGATGACGAAGCGGCATGGCTTGATTCGTACCACGCGCGGGTCGCAAGCGAGCTTGCGCCGCTTGTCGATTCAGCCACCCGCGCTTGGCTGCTGGCGGCGACGCGACCAATCCGGCAGACCGGTTAACACAACTGTCGGTGATCCATTGGCGTCTTTGATCAAGTAGATTGCGTGGAGATAACGATGCACCAATCGGTGGTCTAGATCGATCAGCGTCGGCGGCCGCCGCGCATGACAATCGGCCGGCCGCCCGGCCGTACCAACTTCAATGATAATATCGTCTGACTGGCCATTGCCAATATCCTTCCTCATTCTTCCAGTACATCTTCTCTGCTCAACTCATCGGTCCAGAGACTACAGCGGCATTGAACACTGTTCCCGTTAAAGATTTCTTGCAGTTGCGAATCGCTCGTTAGCAGAACTTCCAATCGGATGCGCGCCGATAATCGAAACCGCGAAGTGCGCCGCGACGCCCCCGGCGAACCGCCACCGGCCAACTTCCCGGCTTAAGGCGCTTGCTGCGACGCCGGCGAGACGGTAGTGCAGAAAGTGAAACAGGGGTGGGCTGATCTCGCCGCTGGGAGATGGCGCATGGATCGATCCTGGTTGTGGGCGCTGACGGCGGCAGCGGTGGTGCTTACCGCCATGCCGACACCGGTTCCGGCGCAGCAGGCGAGCTTCGACTGCCTGCAGTCACAGCAACCCATCGAGACACTGATTTGGTCCGACCCACAGCTCATCGAGCTCGACGGAGCGCTAGGCGCAGCCTTCCTCGCCTATCGGCAACACCTGCCTCCGAAGCAGCGCGAGTCGGCGCTGGAAGAGCAGCGCGCGTGGCTGGCGGAACGGCTTTCGCACTGTGGTGTACCGGCCAAGGGCAGCGATATGGCCGATGAAGTGCGCTGGCGTGCTGCGCCTTGCCTCGACGAGATGTACCGTAGTCGGCTTTCCGCGTTGGGTGCGCCGCATTCGGCGCCGCCGGCTGCGCCGGTCGTCGCGGCACAGCCGGGCTTCATCCACCCTGCTTGCCTATGGAGCATCATCGAGCAAGATGTCGAGTCGCCGGCCGATACGACGAACGACCAGCGCGTCCGCATTCCGCTTGCCGCTTGCGCGCGGGGAAATCGACACATCCCGTTCAGCCAGGAGGCTCAAGGGGCGCTATCTGCGAAGGGCGCTTCCGACGGTTATGGTACCTGGCTGTCCTATCGCGTCGTCGGCACCCTGCCGGACGGCCGCGATGTTGCGATCGTTTGGTATAACGCTGGGGGCAGCGGCCAATTCTCTGAGCTCTACTTGTTGAGTCGGACGCCGGCGGCGGATCGTTCCGATGTGCTGCTGTCGGGGGATCTGATAGCCGGCGGCGGCGACCGATGCAACGGCGGCATTGAGGAAGCGCGGCTGATCGATTCCGCATCAGCGGAAATCGACTATGCGGTGACTCCGCTTGACCTGTTGTCAGAGGCGAACGAGGAACTCGCTGACGCCACCATGGACAGCCTCGCGTTGTGCGCCGCCTGCTGCACCGGAACCGTTCGGCGGCGGCTGACATTTGCGACGAAGAACGAGACCACGGTGTCGGCCACTGTTGACCGGCTGCTCAGTCGCGAGATCGGCGGGGACGAAGGCGAGCCGGCACAGGCGTGCTTCGACGACATCCTCGCCAAGGCTGCCGGCACCTTGCCACACACATTTTTGGCACCCGAGCTGACGGCTATTGCTCAGCGCTTCGCCAGAAGCTGCGCTCCCGCCGGCAATGGCGGCAAGCCCGCACGCTGAGGCAACCGGAAGGCCCGTGGAGTGAAGCCTACCCGCGAAACTGCCACGAGCGACGCGAGTCTTGCATGCGGCGCTACACGCGGCTCCCAGCGGTCAGCGCCTCTTATAAGATAATTATCCTATGCACCGCCACCAGAGGATGATAGTCTGTGGATACATAACAGGAACAAATCGCATGCAAGGATGCTGCGATGTCTGATCTGACGAAGAGCTGGGTGCGTTTCCGAGACCTACCGGATGACATCCTCGACGACATGCCAGAGCACGTAAGGCAACTATTCCTCGCAGCCCGACGCGGCGGCTTCGAAGTGGAGATGCTATGTGCCGGTGCCAGTCCTCCGGCGGCACGACGGGCGTCACGGCGTTTCGTTCTGATCGCCGATGACCTGGGCGACCCTGATCGCGGCGGCCCGCTCATATTCGATTTAGCCGCGCTCACAAGGGACGTTCGGGCGGCAAACCGGCTGTTTGTTATCTCAACGCAGCCGCGCGCCGAACTGTACGCTGCCGCTTATGCCGCCGCGGTCGAGGATCTGAACTGCGGCTTTAATGTCGCCATGGTGGTCGAGACGCGGCTACAGTTTGCTAAGGCCTGGGCACGCACACTGGCGGCGCTGCGTGACGGAGCAAGCCTTACAGCCGCTGGCCGCCCCGATGACCTGAAGTCGCCGCTGCCTCTGACGTCCCGCCGAAAACCGCGCCGCCACAAACGCGCCTGCTGATTACGCCTCCTCATGCGGAACCGTCGCGGTCATCGAAGGCCGGATCATGAACATGCTGTACCAGTCGGCGAGCAGGGAGCGGCCGATACGCCAGTCGTCGGCGGTGCCCCAGCGGAAGTCGAGCCATCCTAGGCAACAGCCAACGCTAATCTGGCCGATGGTGACCTGCGGATGGAATCGCGGTACCTCCCGTTCCAGCATGTCGAGGCCGCGGGTTTCCTTGCCCTTCTGCCGGGCGATCCAGGACGGCGACCGCTCTCGCTCGGGCCGCATCGTCTCCCACCGACGCAGCACCGCGGCGTCGAGAATGCCGTCCGCCAACGCCATCAGCCGGAGCGTCCGCCAGCGTGCGGGAACGGTGACCGGAAACAACTTGTGTCCATCGTGCAGGCTGTCCAGGTATTCGCAGATGACGCGCGAGTCAAACAGTTGCAGGCCGTCGTCCGTTATCAGCGCCGGCACCTTGCCGAGCGGATTGTCACTGAGAAAATCGGCTTGCGGCTCCCGGATGTCGGTCGGCACCCGTTCTATACGACCGTGCAAGCCGCACTCATGCGCGGTAACGGTAACCTTGCGGACATAGGGCGAGGTTGGCGAGTAGCGGAGCTTCATTCAGGATCTCCGTCGCTTGTGGGGAACAGGCCGGCAAGGCGACTGCGTTTTAGAAGGCGTCCTTTCGCCGGCGTATCTCGGCGAAGGTCTCGACGGGTTCGCTGCCGGCGTGTCCGATGGCAGCTTGTAGTTGAGCATCGTCGGCACGCAAGAACGGATTTGCAACGCACTCCTCGGCGAGCAGCGATGGAATCGTTGGCAACCCCTGCGCCCGCAACCTTCGCACCTCGTCGGCGCGCCGGCGCAGCGCCAGATTGTTCGCATCCAAGCTAAGTGCGAACCGGGCATTGCTCTCGGTGTACTCGTGCCCACAATAGACGCGGGTGTTGCCCGGCAGTTCCCGCAATCTCACGAGACTCGCCCACATCCTCGCCGGGGTGCCTTCGAATAGCCTGCCACAACCAAGCGAGAACAGCGTATCTCCGCAGAACAGGGCGCTCTCGTTTTCGAACCAGTAAGCGATATGACCCATCGTATGGCCGGAAACGTCGAACACGCGCGCTCGCGCCGAACCCAGTGCTACGTCGTCGCCGTCTTTGACCGCCAGATCAATGCCGGGAATGCGCTGGGCATCGCGGGCGTGGCCAACGACGGTGCAACCGCAAGCCTGCTTTAGCTCGAGATTGCCGCCGGTATGGTCGTGGTGATGGTGGGTGTTGAAGATATGCGTCAGGGTCCAGCCTAGCCGGTCAAGCGCAATCAGCACTGGCGCCGCCACCGACGGATCGACCGCGGCGCAGGCCGCCGTATCTTCGTCGCGTAACAGGTAGACATAGTTATCCCGGAGCACCTGGATCTGCTCGATGCGTAAACCGGCCATGGCGATCCCGGGTCGCTGCCGGCGCGCCCGCCGCGCCGTCTACAGATGCGAGACTATCATCGCGGCGCTGCGCTGCGCTAGATTGCCGAGCAATGTGGATGGACGCCGTAGATTTGCGCGATTTTTACGCGTCCGGCCTCGGGAGGGTCGCCCGGCGGATGATCGGTCGCCGTATCCGCGCCTTTTGGCCGGACGTGCGCGGCTCGAATATTGTTGGCCTCGGCTACGCAGCACCCTTTCTCGGTGTCTTCCGTGCTGAAGCGCAGCGCGTGTTGGCGCTGATGCCGGCGGCGCAGGGCGTGCTGCACTGGCCAAACGACTCGCCCAACCTCGCGTTGCTCGCCGAGGAGACGACGCTACCCCTTGCTGACCGAAGCGTTGACCGCATCCTGCTGGTGCATGCGCTGGAATGCGCCGGACACACAAGATCGATGATGCGCGAGATCTGGCGGGTGCTGGCAGATGGCGGCCGGCTGATCGTTATTGCGCCGAACCGCCGGGGGTTATGGGCGCAGTTGGAGCGTACGCCGTTCGGCCACGGCCATCCATACACCACGGCGCAGTTGTCGCGAACTCTGCGCGACGCGATGTTTACACCTTATCGCTCGGCGACGGCGCTCTATGTTCCGCCGGTACATTCCCGCATGCTGTTGTCCTCCGCTGTTGCCATGGAGGAAATCGGCCAGCGCTGGTTCACCAGCTTCGCGGGCGTGGTACTGTGCGAGGCCAGCAAGCAGATCTTTGCAGGCGAACTTGCCTGGAAATCGGCAAAGGCGCGCGTCTACGCGCCCGCTTCGCCATTACTCCGTTGAGCGAGGCCTTGGATGGTGGGCGTCAACTCGCAGCGGAAGCAACTAGCGGCTGAGTACCGCCTGCTGCATGGCCCGGCCGGGGGGTGGTGGGCAGGCGCGCTCGCCGATTATCCGAGTGCGCCCGGGGCCGCGGAACGGCATGACGGTGGAAGCGTCGCCCGGCAGCATCATCGCCCGGATGTTGGGAATGCTCTCGCCCAAGCGCATTCGCTCGAGCGTCACTTCGCGACAGCTTTCGCAGCGGTTGATCAGCGTACCTCCGTCGTCGGGCAGTAGCATCACGCAGGAGAGCTCGGCTCCGGCTGCGGGCGCGGCGATGGCGGAGGAGGTGAGTTCGCCGCCCGGGGCGACCGCGGCGAGAACGGCGAGAGAGACAAGGGCGATGGTTCTCATGCCAACAATCTTGCCACGCCGCTCATTAATAATTGGTGAGCGCGACGGGAGGAAATGGCAGGACAAAATGGGGGACGGGAACGGCTCTGTTCAGCCGCCAGCGTCGTCCCGATACGGCGACTCCAGAGCCAGTGCGGCCATTTCCGCCTCAACCGTCGGCCGTTCCGCATCGAGGAATCGGCCGATGGCACGGCGGAGGCCATCGTGAGCGATCCAGTGCGCACTCCAGGTCCGTGTTGGCAGATAGCCACGCCGAACCTTGTGCTCCCCTTGTGCGCCGGCTTCAACGCGTGCGAGACCGCGGTCGATGGCGAAGTCGATGGCACGGTAGTAGCACGCCTCGAAGTGTAGAAACGGCCGGTCCTCGCTGGCTCCCCAGTAGCGGCCATAGAGGGCATCGGCACCCAGCAGATTGAGCGCGCCGCCGATCGGGTGGCCAGCCATGTTTTCGGCAATCACCAGCACCACGCGGTCAGCCATCGTCTCCCCAAGCCTGAAGAAGAAGTCGCGCGTGAGATAGGCGTGCGCCCATTTGCGTTGCGTCGTGTCCAGGTAGAAGCGCCAGAACGCCTGCCAGTGCCGCTCCTCGATATCGGGACCGGTCAGCGTGCGCAGCACCACGTCAGTCAGGGCCTTTTGGCGCTCCTTGCGGATCGCCTTGCGCTTGCGCGCCGCGAGATCGGCGAGAAAATCGTTGAAAGTGCCGTAACCGCGGTTGCACCAGTGGAACTGATGGCCGAGGCGCACCAGGAAGCCGCGGCCTTGCAGCGCCCGTGCCTCGGCTTCAGTGGGGAAGGTGACATGCAGCGAGGAGACGCCAAGCTTGCCGACCAGCCGCAGCGCGGCATCGATCAACGCGCCAAAGGTAGCGGGGGGAGCGCCCTCACGGATCAGCACCCGCCGTCCGGTAACGGGAGTAAAGGGGATCGCGGCCTGCAGCTTGGGATAATAACGGCCGCCAGCCCGCTCGAACGCTTCCGCCCAAGCCCAGTCGAAGACGTACTCCCCGTAGGAATGGCTCTTCAGGTAAAGCGGCAAGATGCCTTCGAGCAGGCGACGCGGGCCGTACGCCGCCAGATGCCTTGGAAGCCATCCGCGCTCCGGGGACGCCGAACCGGACGCCTCAAGTGCAGCGAAGAAGGCATGTCGGACAAAGGGATCAGCCGTCCCGGCACACGCATCCCACTCCCCCGCCGGAACGTCGGCGACACCGCTCAGCACTTCGACCGTCAGCCTCTCTTCGCCGTCCGGCAAGGCCGCACTCCTCTAGTCGCTTCATCTGCCGTGCAGATTGGGAGCACGCCTCTCCGCCGCCACCACCATCTGCGCCACGTGCCAGACCCCTGGGCTTCATCAAGCAGAACGTGGGTTCATCAAGAGAACGTGAGCCGCACATGGACCAGAAGTAGGCGAACTTCGCTCGTTCCGGCACGCCGCTTCTGGACGGCAAAAAAAGCCGGTTGCAAGCTTGCGAATAACCTGCGCATGATGTATATACAAAACATAAATATACCAGTCGGGAGGAACAAAGAAATGTCTGGAAGCACGAAAGCGGTCGCCTCGCAAAGGGCCGCTTTGCATAAAGGTCTGGTAAATGGATCCATTCGAATGGGCAATATTACCGGAAAGTCGGTTCGGGGACTGGTGACTGAAGCCGATTGGAGAAGGGCGGACAGCCTCACCGAGGCCGACATCAAACGAGCGGTCGCGGATGATCCCGATGCGGCTCCCCTGCTGGACGATGCTTGGTTCCGCTCGGCAGAAGTCGTTATGCCGGAGCGTAAGCGAGTTATCAGCATCCGCCTCGACAAGGACGTTCTGGATTACTTCCGTTCCCGCGGCCCCCAATATCAGACCCGCATCAACGCGGTGCTGAAGGCATACGTTCAGGCGAAAACCAATGCGCGTTGAAACGCCTGCATGCGCATTGGCGTCATTGGGAACGCGCTCCGCTGGTGAAGCGATCCACGGTTTGCCAAGTGCTGCGGGCGGTGGATCGCTTCGCTTTCGCGCGTGATGACGAGTCTGTCGAGGTTCCTGAAGTCTACTCCGCCGCGTCCGCCGGCCGGTAGATCTCGCCGCCGCCGTCGCGGAACTTCTCGCTCATCTCCGCCATCCCTGCGGCGGCCATGTCGCGCACCTCCTGGGTCAGCTTCATCGAGCAGAACTTCGGACCGCACATCGAGCAGAAGTGCGCGAGCTTCGCGCCGTGCTGCGGCAGCGTCTCGTCGTGGAATTCGCGCGCCTTGTCCGGATCGAGGCCCAGGTTGAACTGGTCCTCCCAGCGGAACTCGAAGCGGGCCCGCGAGAGGGCATCGTCGTGCGCCCGAGCGGAGGGCAGCCCTTGGCCAGGTCGGCCGCGTGGGCGGCGATCTTGTAGGCGATGACGCCCTGCTTGACGTCGTCCTTGTCGGGCAGGCCGAGGTGCTCCTTCGGCGTGACGTAGCAGAGCATGGCGGTGCCGAACCAGCCGATCATCGCAGCACCAATGGCGCTGGTGATGTGGTCGTAGCCAGGGGCGACGTCGGTGACCAGCGGTCCCAGGGTGTAGAACGGCGCTTCACCACAGACCGCGAGCTGGCGGTCCATGTTCTCCTTGATCTTGTGCATCGGCACGTGGCCCGGGCCCTCGATCATCACCTGCACGTCGTGCTTCCAGGCGATCTGCGTCAGCTCGCCCAGCGTCTCCAGCTCGGCGAACTGCGCCGCGTCGTTGGCATCCGCGATCGATCCCGGCCGCAGCCCGTCGCCCAGCGAGAAGCTGACGTCATAGGCGCGCATGATCTCGCAGATCTCCTCGAAGCGCGTGTAAAGGAAATTCTCGCGGTGATGCGCCAAGCACCACTTGGCGAGGATCGAGCCACCGCGTGAGACAATGCCGGTCACCCGCTTCGCCGTCAGCGGGATGTAGGCCAGCCGGACGCCGGCGTGGATGGTGAAATAGTCGACCCCCTGCTCCGCCTGCTCCAGCAGTGTGTCGAGGAAAATCTCCAACGTCAGGTCCTCGGCGACGCCGCCGACCTTCTCCAACGCCTGGTAGATCGGCACGGTGCCGATGGGGACTGGCGAATTGCGGATAATCCACTCGCGGGTCGCATGTATGTCGGCGCCGGTGGATAGGTCCATCACCGTATCCGCCCCCCAGCGGATCGCCCACACCATCTTCTCGACCTCTTCAGCGATCGATGAAGCGACCACGGAGTTGCCGATGTTGGCGTTGATCTTCACCAGGAAATTGCGGCCGATGATCATCGGCTCGGCTTCCGGGTGGTTGATGTTGGCGGGAATGATCGCGCGCCCGCGCGCTACTTCGTCGCGCACGAATTCAGCGGTGACGACGTCGGGAATGGAAGCCCCGAAACTCTCGCCGTCGCGCTGCGCTTCCGCGGCCTGCGCCCGGCCGATGTTTTCACGTATGGCGATGTATTCCATCTCCGGCGTCACAATGCCGGCGCGCGCATAGGCCAACTGCGTCGGCGCCTGCCCGGGCTTGGCACGCAGCGGCCGGCAGCCGGCGCGGATACCCTCGATCGAAGGCAATGCGTGCACCGGCATGCCGTCGTAAGCTTCCACGTCAGCGCGGCTGGAAATCCAGGAGCCGCGCAGTTTCGGCAGACCCTTCTGGATGTCGAGAGCAGCGGAGGCGTCAGTGTAGGGGCCGGAAGGATCGTAGACACGGAGCGCCCGCTCTTCGGTGCTGTCCAGGGCGATCTCCCGCATCGCCACGCGCAGTTCGGGAAACCGCTCCCCGGACACGAACACCTTGCGTGAGGCAGGCAGCGGACCGGTGGTAACGGCGTCTGGGCTGGCGGTGGGAGCAGAGGCGTCTTTGGGCATCGGCGGTCTCCTGACGACGTCGGTAGCCGGGAGAGCCAGGCGGGAGGGGCTGCGGGTGCCGTCGCAACGGTTCCAGTCCCTGCGCCGGCATGACCCGGATCAGGTTCAAGGGGTTCCCGCGTCGCACCGTCGATCATCGCTGACGGCGCCGGCGGTGTCTCAGCCCCATAGCGGGACACCCTTTGGAACAAGCCACACTTGCGCATGTTGCGAACTAGTGTCAAGCGGCATGCGGTCGTAACTCGCCAAGCTGCCTGATCGGTGGCGTTGCGCCTGTTGACGATCGACGCCGCCCCGGCTTCTGTTATACTGCATCTGCGAACAGGCTGGCGACGTGTGACTTTGCACGCTGCGGCCATGCGAACCCATGTCAGGGCTGGCGCCGTCGCGCGGCGCGCCCGTTCATCATCGAACACCACATAGATAGTCAGGAGCGACCCTATGGCCGGAGCGGCCGATCGCATACGCAATGTCGCCATCGTTGCGCATGTTGATCACGGCAAGACGACGCTGGTCGACCAGATGCTGCGCCAGTCCGGCAGCCTGCGGGCGCACGGCGACGTGCAGGAGCGGATGATGGACTCCAACGACCTGGAGCGCGAGCGCGGCATCACCATCCTCGCCAAGAACACGGCGATCGACTGGGAAGGCTGGCGGATCAACATCGTCGATACCCCCGGACACGCAGATTTCGGCGGCGAGGTAGAACGCGCGCTGTCGATGGTGGACTCGGTCCTGCTGCTGGTCGACGCGGTCGAAGGGCCCATGCCGCAAACCACCTTTGTCACCCGCAAGGCGCTGGCGCGCGGCCTGAAGCCGATCGTCGTCGTCAACAAGGTCGACCGGCCGTCGGCCCGGCCCGACTGGGTGATCGACCAGACTTTCGACTTGTTCGACCGGCTTGGGGCGACGCACGAGCAGATGGACTTTCCGCATCTCTATGCATCGGCCATCCAGGGCTGGGCGTCCGAGGACTCGAGCGTTCGCGACGGTGGCATGACGGCGCTGTTCGATACCATCGTGCGCAACGTACCGGCCCCCGAGGTCGATCCCGATGGCCCGCTGCAGATGCAGGTCAGCGCGCTCGACTATTCGAGCTACGTCGGCGTCATCGGCATCGCGCGGATCCGCCGCGGCCGCCTGCTGCGCAACTCGCAGGTGGCGATTGCCGGCGCCGATGGCACGCTGCGGCGCGGCCGCGTGCTGCAAATTCTCGCCTTCCACGGGCTCGAGCGAATCGAACTGGACGTGGCGAAAGCCGGCGACATTATTTCCTTCACCGGCATCGATGGGCTGAAGATCTCCGATACCATCTGCGATCCGGACGCGGTTGAGCCGTTGCCGGCACTGCTGGTCGACGAGCCCACCATCAGCATGACCTTCCAGGTCAACGACTCGCCGCTGGGCGGGCGCGAGGGCAAGTACGTCACCAGCCGGAACCTGCGCGAACGGCTCGACGAGGAGCTGATCCACAACGTCGCATTGCGCGTCGAGCCGGCGGAGAACCCGGACAAGTTCAAGGTCTCGGGCCGGGGCGAGCTGCACCTGGCGGTGCTGATCGAGAACATGCGCCGCGAGGGCTACGAGCTCGCCATTTCGCGGCCGGAGGTGATCGTCAAGACGATCGACGGCGAGCCGATGGAGCCCTGGGAGACGCTGACCGTCGATGTCGAGGAGCAGCACCAGGGATCGGTGATGGAGAAGCTGGGCGAGCGGCGCGGCGAACTGAAAGACATGGTGCCGGACGGGCGCGGCCGGGTCCGCCTCGACTACACCATCCCGACGCGCGGGCTGATTGGCTTCCGCTCGGAATTTCTCACCATCACGTCCGGCACTGGGCTGATTTACCACGCGTTCGAACGCTATGGCCCGCGCGTCGCGGGAGATCTCGGCCGCCGAACTAACGGCGCCTTGGTCTCGATGGCCTCCGGCAAGGCGGTGGCCTACGCGCTGTTCAGCCTGCAGGAGCGCGGCCGGCTGTTCGTCGGCCACAACACCGACGTCTACGAGGGCATGGTCATCGGCATCCACGCCCGCGGCAACGACCTCTGTGTCAACCCGCTGAAGACCAAGCAGCTCACCAACATTCGCGCCGCCGGTTCGGACGAGAACATCATCCTGGTGCCGCCGATCGCGACGACGCTGGAATACAGCCTCGAATTCATCAACGACGACGAACTGGTCGAAGTGACGCCAAAATCAATTCGCATCCGCAAGCGCTTCCTCAAGGAACACGAACGCAAGAAGGCCAGCCGCGCGGCGTAGGGTGCATCGAGCGAAGCGACATGCACCATCCCACCAGCGCCGAAAGCTGGCGGAAAGGGCTTTGCGCGTTCCGCCCTACGGGATGCGTTGAACGCTATGGGGTTCTGAGGCTCAACCCCACTGCGCCAGCTCGACGGTAATCCCGTCGGGGCCTGTCAAAAAGCATAGCTGGCGATCGTGGAATCCCGTGAGTTCGCCCCGCACCTCGACCCCGTTTGACCTAAGTCTTGCAACCAAAGCTTCGATATCATCGACCGCGAAGCAAATATGGTTGAAGCCAAGCCGGTCGAGCCTCGCCATGTTCGGGGTATCGCGCCGCCTCGGGGTGCCGATAGTGCAAGAGTTGCACCTCAACTCCGGGCGAGGCACCGGGCAGTACCAGGGTGACATGGTCGGCCTCAATCTCGGCGAGCCCCATGTATGTCGCGAAGCGCTCGCCAGAGATGACGACGGACTTGTCCTCAGCAAAACCCAGCAGCCCGAAAAAGCGCTTGGCGGCCGCAAGATCGCTCACACAGACGGTTACATGATCAAAATGCGTGATTTTCACGGTTGATCATCCTGTCCCTAGGCCGTCCCACGCTGCGAAGCTTGGTCATAGCGTCTCCCGACTCTAATACGGGCTCGGATCATAATGAAGCCGCACCTCCCAGGTGCGCGGCCATGCTTCATCTTTTTCTCTTTGTATCGCGGTGCGAATAATTTTCCTGGCGTTCGAACCAGATCAACTGATCCAGTTCACCATCGACAACCGGGCGCGAGTTGCAGAGCAGCAACGCCGCTCCCCATGACCGGCTGGTGACAGAGGCCCGCCCGGTCCCTATAGTCCCGCACCCGAGCCCGGCCGGAGGCGATGACCAGCCGGGGAAGCGGTGGCACGAGACCGCCGCTCACGGCAACGACGCTCGAAGGCAAGGGACCAAGCGATGGCCGATTCCGTTCCGACCGATTCCCTAGGCGTGATGATCTGTGGCCACGGCAGCCGTTCGGTGGCGGCGGTCGAGGAATTCCACGCCGTCTCCCGGCACCTACGCAAGCGGCTGCCGGAGTGCGACGTCGAGAGCGGCTTTCTGGAGTTTGCCCGGCCTGTCATCCGCACCGGCCTGGAGGCGCTGAAGGCCCGCGGTGCGAAGCGCATCGTCTGCCTGCCCGGGATGCTATTCGCCGCCGGCCACGTCAAGAACGACCTGCCGTCCGAGATCAACGCCTTCGCGGCGGAGAACCCGCAGATAGCGGTAAGCTTCGGGCGCGAACTGGCGATCGACACCAAGCTGCTGCGCGCCGCATCCGCGCGGATCGCTGCCGCCGAGGCGGCCTGCGAACGCCAAGTCCCCGCAAGGAAACGTTGCTGATGGTAGTCGGCCGCGGCACCAACGATCCTGACGCCAACGCCAATATCTCCAAAGTGGCGCGTATGCTGTGGGAGGGCATGGGCTTCGGCTGGACCGAGGTCTGCTATTCCGGCGTCGCCTATCCGCTGGTCGACGAGGGCTTGCGGCACGCGGTGCGGCTCGGTTACCGGCGGATCATCGTCTTCCGTACTTCCTGTTCACCGGCATCCTGGTCGACCGCATCTACGCGCATGCCGACGCCTGCGCGGCGGCGCATCCCGAGATCGAGATCGTCAAAGCCGACTACCTTAACGATCATCCTCTGGTTATCGACACTTTCGTCGAGCGGCTCGGCGAGGCGCTGAATGGCGCCAACCTGATGAACTGCCTGCTGTGCAAGTATCGCGAGCAGGTGCTGGGCTACGAAGCCGACCAGGGCGCACCGCAGGTTGGCCATCACTTCCATGTCCGCGGCATCGGCACCGATGGCGACAACGGGCACGGGCACGACCATGGGCACGGGCACGACCATGGGCACGAGCACGACCATGGGCACGGGCATGGCCAACTGCACGAGCATGGGCACGACGATGGGCACGGGCATAGCCAAACCCACCAGCATGGGCACAGCCACGGCCACGGGCACCATCACCAGGGACACGGCCATCACCATGACCAGCGCGAGGCGGATTCTCGTCTCCCCGATGCTCTCGCTCCGGCCCTTTCCCCCTCGCGGGAGAGGGAGGGACCCGCGGAGCGGAAGGGTGAGGGGTCGGGCTAGGCAGAGTAACCGAGTCCGCTGGACACGCAGCCGATGCCCGCCGTTTTCGATTCCTACGTGATGGTCGATTGGAGCGCCGCCGCGGTGCCAACCACCGGCGCCGACAGCATCTGGATCGCCACCGCCGAACGCGGCGACAGTGCGTTGCCACCGGCGCGCCTTATCAATCCCCCGACGCGCCGACAGGCGATGGCGTTCCTCGCCGATTATTTGGCCGACCTGGTCGCCCGCGACAGGACGGTGCTCGCAGGGTTCGACTTCGCCTTCGGCTATCCCGCAGGCTTCGCGCGGATGCTGTACGGCGAGGGGGGCGACTGGCGGGCGGTATGGTCCGAGCTGGCCGGCCGCATTCGCGACGGGGACGACAATGCCAACAACCGTTTTGAGGTCGCAGCAGCGCTGAATGAGCGGCTCTCCGGGACCGCCTTTCCGTTCTGGGGCTGCCCGCCGCAGTCGGCCGGCGCAATGCTCTCGGGCCGAAAGCCGGACGGCTTTGCCGACGCCGATGGGAACGGCCTCGCTGAACTGCGACTGTGCGACCTTGCCGCAGGCGGCCCGCACCCAGTGTGGAAGCTCGCCTATCCCGGCTGCGTCGGCAGTCAAACGCTGATGGGCATTGCCCATCTCCACCAACTGCGCCGGCACCCCTGGCTGGACGATCGGGTGCGCGTGTGGCCGTTCGAAACTGGCCTGCGCCAGCTCAACCGTCCGGCGGACGCGGGCTGGCGGGTGCTGCTCGCCGAGATCTATCCGTCGATCTTCCAGTCGGCCGCCGTCGCCCACCCGGTCAAGGATGCTCGCCAGGTTCACGCGGTGGTCGAGCAACTCGCCCGCCTTGACGAGGATGGCCGGCTGGCGTCGCTGTTCGCTGGACCGGCGTCCCTGAGCGCCGAACAGCGGCACGTGGTGGAGACGGAGGAGGCGTGGATTCTAGGGATCGAGAACGCCTCTCGCGCTAGGACGGTCACCGCCGCCACGACCGCCGATGACTATCTGCGTGATCCGCAGGAAATCTACCGTCGCTCGTTCGCGACGATCCGCGCCGAGGCGGACCTGTCCACGGTGCCTGCGGATATCGAGCCGCTGCTGGTGCGGATGATCCACGCCGCGGGTGATCCCGGCATCGTCGCCGACCTCGCCTGGACCGCGGACGCGGTCGAGGCCGGGCGTCGGGCGTTGGCCAGGGGAAGCATCATCCTCGTCGACGCCGAGATGGTGGCTGCGGGAGTCATCCGTGCCCACCTGCCGGCTGCCAACGCCGTGCTGTGTACGCTGCGCGAGCCGGGCATCGCCGAGGCAGCCCAGGCGGCCGGCACCACGCGTTCCGCCGCCGCGGTTGAGCGCTGGCGCGATCGGCTGGAAGGCGCCGTCGTCGCCATCGGCAACGCACCCACCGCACTGTTTCGCCTGCTGGAGCTGCTTGATTCAGGTGCGCCGAGACCGGCGGTTATTCTGGGCTTCCCGGTTGGCTTTGTCGGCGCGGCGGAGTCGAAGGAGGCGCTGATCGCGCATTCAGGCGGGGTGCCGTACGTGACGCTGCGCGGGAGGCGTGGTGGCAGCGCCTTCGCCGCAGCGGCGATCAACGCGCTCGCGGGAGCGCCAGCATGAGCGGGACTACAAGCGAAAGCACCGGCCCTTGGATCAATGTTGTCGGCGTCGGCGATGACGGCCTCGAGGGGCTGGCGCCGTCCGTTCGAGCGCTGATCGACGGAGCCGAACTGCTGGTCGGCGGCGAGCGTCACCAGGCGATGGTCGCGACGACGCCAGCGGAGCGGCTGACCTGGGAGGGCGGCGTGCACCGGGCGGCAGACGAGATCGCCCGCTGGCGCGGCAGACGGGGGGTTGTGTTGGCGACCGGTGATCCCATGTGGTTCGTCGGCGGCGCCAACCTCGCCCGCACGTTCGGGCCAGACGAGATGGCGGTGATCCCGCATCCCGGCGCCTTCAGCCTCGCCGCCGCGCGCATGCTGTGGCCACTCGCGGATGTGGAATGCGTCAGCGTGCACGGCCGCGCTGGAGACGCTGAACCTGCATATCCAGCCCGGCGCCCGACTGCTTGTGCTCAGCCGCGACGGCGACACGCCGGCACGCGCCGCAGCACTGTTGATCGCGCGCGGTTTCGGGCCGAGCGCCATTACCGTACTTGAACACCTCGGCAGCACCGAGGAGCGGCGGCTGGAAGGCCTGGCAGAGACTTGGGATCATCCGCGCGCGGCAAATCTCAACACACTAGCCATCGAATGCCGCGCCGGCCCCCGCCCCCGGCTTCTGCCGCGCGTGCCGGGCCTGCCGGACGCCCTGTTCGAGAACGACGGTCAGCTCACCAAGCGCGAGGTTCGCGCAGCGACGATCGCCGCACTGGCGCCGCAGCCGGGCGAGACGCTGTGGGACGTCGGCGCCGGCTCCGGCTCCATCGCCATCGAGTGGCTGCGCGCGGTCCCCTGCTGGCGGCGAGCGGGGGGCGGCGAGGCCGGTGCAGTGGCGATCGAGCGAGATGCCGGCCGCTGTGCCACCATCGCCCGCAATGCGACGGCGCTGGGAGTGCCGCAGATCCGCGTCGTCCAGGGTGCCGCACCCGAGGTTTTCGCAAGCATCGATGCAGCACCGGATGCGATCTTCGTCGGCGGCGGAGCGGCACGCACCGGCCTGCTGGAGCGTTGTTGGGACAGGCTGCCGTCTGGCGGCCGGTTAGTGGCCAACGCCGTCAGCCTGGAAGCGGGTGCCCGGCTGCTTGATTTTCGGCAGCGGCACGATGGCGAGCTTGTGCGCATCGCAGTCGCCCGCGCCGGCCCCGTCGGCCGGCTCACCGGACTGCGCGCGCTCATGGAAGTCACCCAGTACGCAGGAGCAAAGCCGTGACCGGCACTCTATACGGCCTCGGCATCGGCCCTGGCGATCCGACCTGATTACGGTGAAGGCGAGGAACATCCTGGCGCGGGTGCCGGTGGTTGCCTATCCGGCGCCGGAAGGCGGCGACAGTCTGGTGCGTGCCATCGCCGCCCCGCACGTGCCGTCCAACTGCATCGAAATCGCCATCGCCACGCCGATGGCGATCGACCGCTTTCCGGCACGCGAGGTCTATGACCGTTACGCCGAAATTCTTGGCGGCCATCTCGCCGCGGGCCGCGACGTCGCCGTGATGTGTGAAGGCGATCCGTTCTTCTATGGCTCTTTCATGTACCTGTTCGAGCGCTTGGCGAAAGCGCATCCGACGGTCGTGGTTCCCGGGGTCTCGTCGCTGGCGGCGGTGGCGGCGGCGGCCGGTGTGCCGCTGGTCTCGCGCAACGAGACCCTCAGCGTGCTGCCGGCGCCGCTGCCGGAAGCGGAGCTGGAGGCGCGGCTGGCACGCGTCGAAGCGGCGGCGATCATCAAGGTCGGCCGCCACGTTACGAAAGTGCGCGCCGTGCTGCGCCGACTGAACTTGGAGCAATGCGCTGTCTACGTCGAACGGGCATCGATGTCGACGCAGCGGATTTTGCCGCTCGCCGATGCCGACGATAACGCGCCTTATTTCTCGATGATCCTGGTCCGCCGGCCGGCGCAGGCCTCCGCCCTGGCTGTCCCCGATCGGGCGCTGCCGCAAGGAGCGGCACTGATCGTGCTCGGGGCAGGCGGGATGACGCTGGCGCGCCGGTTGCAGCCCCTGCTGCCGGGAAGCACAGTTCACGGACTGGCTGGCCGCGCCGACGCCGCCGACCAGATTTTCGCCGAGACAATGGCGCACCTGCGCGCGCTGTTCGCGGCGGGGAAGCCGATCGTCGGCATCTGCGCTGCCGGCATCCTGATGCGTGCTATCGCCCCGCTTCTCGCCGACAAGCATGCCGAGCCGCCGGTTGTCGTCGTCGCCGAGGACGGGAGCGTCGCGGTGCCATTGCTGGGGGGACATCACGGAGCTAACCGGATCGCCAGGGTGATCGCAGCGGCGACCGAGGGCGTGGCCGCGATTACCACGGCGGGCGACCTCCGTCTCGGATTTGGGCTCGACGATCCGCCTGCCGGCTGGCGCGTCGCCGACCCCTCGTTGGCAAAGGCGGTTACGGCGACCATGCTGGCCGGCGCGCCGGTTGAACTGCGGGTAGAGGCGGGCGAGGCGTCGTGGCTGCAATCCACCGCCAACCGCTTCGTCGAACAGGCGGAAACGCGGGTGCTGGTCACCGACCGCAGCGACGCCGGGGGCTCGCACGGCTCCACCTTGGTCCTGCACCCGCCCGTCCTGGCGCTGGGCGTCGGCTGCGAGCGCGGGTGCCCACCGGACGAACTGATCAGCTTAGCCCGCGACACCCTCGCCGCGCAGGGCTTGGCCGAGGCGGCGGTTGCTTGCGTCGTATCGCTTGATCTCAAGGCCGACGAGGCGGCGGTGCACGCTCTGGCCGACGCGCTGGGCGTGCCGGCGCGCTTCTTCCCCGCCGCCGAGCTGGAAGCCGAGGCGCCGCGCTTGGCCAATCCCTCGGACGTGGTGTTCCGCGAAGTGGGCTGCCATGGTGTCGCCGAAGGCGCGGCGCTCGCCGCCGCTGGAGCCGACGGGACGCTCGTGATGGAGAAGACCCGCTCACGCCGCGCCACCTGCGCCGTCGCCCGCGCCGCCGGCAACATCGATTCCGGAAGCGTGGGGCGGGGGCGCGGCCGGCTCAGTGTCGTCGGCATCGGCCCCGGCTGGGCCGATTGGCGCACCTCCGAACTGACGCGGGCGCTGGGCCGGGCTACCGATGTGGTCGGCTATGGCCTCTATCTTGATCTCGTCGCCGACCTGATCGGCGGCAAGCGACAGCATTCGACGCCGCTATCGGAGGAAGAGGGACGCGTCCGCATAGCTCTCGATCTCGCCGCCGAAGGCCGCACCGTGGCGCTGGTCAGCTCCGGCGACGCCGGCATCTATGCGCTGGCGGCGTTGGTCTTCGAGCTGCTCGACCGCGAGGACCGGCCGGCGTGGAACCGGCTGGCGATCGAGGTGGTGCCGGGGATAACCGCGCTTCAGGCGGCGGCGCGCGCGGGCGCCGTCGTCGGCCACGACTTCTGCGCCATCTCGCTCTCCGACCTGCTGACGCCGTGGATGGACATCGAGCGCCGGCTAGAGGCTGCCGCCCAGGCCGATTTTGTTATCGCCCTTTATAATCCGGTGTCGGAGCGGAGACGCACCCAGCTTCCGGCCGCCTGCGACATCCTGCGCGCCGCCCGCCCTCCGGAAACGCCGGTCGTGCTGGCCCGCAACCTGGGTCGGACCGGTGAGACCATCCGCTTCATCGAGCTGCAGGCGCTGCGGCCCGACGACGTCGACATGCTGACGGTGGTGTTGATCGGGTCGAGCCGCACCCGGCTGATCGAACGGGGTTCCCGTCGCTTCGTCTACACGCCGCGGGGCTACGCGGCTAAACGCCAGGAGCGTGCCGCCGAATGACCGTGCACTTCATCGGCGCCGGACCCGGCGCGCCCGATCTGATCACCGTGCGCGGGCTCAACCTGATCCGCCGCTGCCCCGTATGCCTTTACGCCGGCTCGCTGGTGCCGACTGAGGTGGTGGCGGAGGCGCCCGCCGGAGCGCGGGTGATCGACACCGCCCCGCTCCACCTGGACGCGATCATCGCCGAGATGTCGGCCGCCGAAACCCTCGGTTACGACGTGGCGCGGGTGCACTCCGGAGATCCGTCACTGTATGGCGCCACCGCCGAGCAGATGCGCCGACTTGATGCGCTCGGCATCGCCTATGACGTGACGCCGGGGTCCCAGGCCTACGCGGCGGCGGCGGCGGCGCTCGCCTGCGAGCTGACACTGCCCGACGTCAGCCAGACAGTGATCCTCACCCGCACCGCCACTCGCTCGTCGTCGATGCCGCCCGGCGAGGATTTGGCGACGCTGGGGCGCAGCGGTGCCACGCTCGCCATCCACCTCTCGGTGACCAACCTCGCCAACGTCGTCCGTGAGCTCACGCCGCTGTATGGCGTTGACTGTCCGGTGGTCGCCGCTTACCGGGTTGGCTGGCCCGATCAAGCGTTCATTCGCGGCACGCTTGTCGACATCCGCGGCAAGGTAAAAGCGGCAGGATTCACCCGCACCGCGCTGATTTTAGTAGGTCGGGTATTCGGCGCCGCCCACTTCACTGACAGCCGCCTCTACGCTGCCGACCACCACCACGTGCTGCGGCCGAAAGCAGCTTGCGCTCCTGGAGCCACTCCCCCTCTGTCGTCATTGCCGGGCTCGTCCCGGCAATCCACGGATCCGCGGGACAATCTTGGGGATGACGAGCATGGAGTCAGGCGCGTCAAGCCAGATGCGTGATCCCCCACAAGCCCCGGCACTTGGTCTCGTAATCGACGTAGGTGGCGAGGCAGGTGTCGACCTTCTCCCAGGATGCGCCGGGGACCACGGTCTCGGCGATCTGTGCCAGAATAGCTTGCTGATGCTCATCGACCGGACCGTCCTGCACCGCCACCATGTAGGCGTCGTGCAGCAGCCGGATCCGGCCGTCGCGTCCGAGCGCGCGCACGTCCTCGATCTGAACAAAGCTCGTCGGCATGTGGAGGATTTCCTGCACCTGCGACCGATCGATGTAATCAAGCTGGCAGACCAGATGTACCACCTTTTCCATCTCGTCGTCCGTCACCTGGCCGTCCGACCAGGCGACCGCGCTCAGCACCCGTACGCACATTTCTCCCTGTTCCGGTCGCATCACCACACTCTCCCTCCGTTCGTGCGCTCTCCACGCAGCGGCAGCGCACGATGTGAGCGAGTGAGAACACGAAAGCAAGCGCTGTGCACTCGCGCAGCGGTTGTTAGCACCGCCGTCGCAGCCAGCGGAGGGTCGCATCGACGTCGGTGACAATCTCGCCAGCGGGCAACAACGGCCGACGCAGCATAACGACCGGGATAGCGGCGGCGCGGGCGGCGACCAGCTTTGCTGCCGTCGGTCCGCCGGAGTTCTTACAAACCAGTGCCTCGATGCGATGCTCCGCGAGCAGCGCGCGCTCGCTTTCCGGAGTGAAGGGCGGCCGGGCGACGATCGTGGTGCAGTGATCGAGGCTTAGCGGCGCCGCAGACGGTGCAAACAGCCGCAGCAGGAACCAGATGTCGGTGAGGCCGGCGAAGGCGGCGCTGCCGCCGGGACCGGTCGCGAGAAACACCCGGCGTGCGAGGCCCGGCAGCATGGCCGCCGCCTCTTGGAAGCTTCCCACGTCCAGCCAGCGGTCCCCGGCTTGCGCCACCCACGCCGGGCGCACCAGCATCAGCCGCGGCACGCCACAAGCAGCGCAGGCGTCCGCCGCCGCGGCCGAGATGGCGGTGGCAAAAGGATGCGTCGCGTCGATGGCAACCTCGATGCGCTCGTCCCGTAGATAAGCGGCCAGCCCTTCTGCGCCGCCGAATCCGCCGACCCGCACTTCCCCAGGAAGGTCGGGACGATCCGGCAGGCGGCCGGCAAGCGAGCTGATCGGGACGACACGGCTGCCCATCTCGGCGACGATGCGCCGCGCCAGCGCCGACGCTTCGCCGGTTCCGCCCAGGATCAGCAGGCGCACCCGCGGCTCAGGCATCGAAACCGGCGCGGCCGATCAGCGTGCCAGCGCGATCGAAGACGATCACCTCGACCGCCGTCCCACCGCCGAGGGTCGCTAACGCCACGGTGCGAGCGTCCGCCGCGAGCTTGTCGGCGAGGGGCAGGCCCTGTAACTGAGCGATGGCAAGCACGTGAGCCGCCGAACCTCCGGCCGCCGCCTCCGCCAGCGCCGAGGTCGGCGCTCCCAAGCTGGCCAGTGTCGCCACCAACGCCGCAATGTCGACGCGGGATTTCGACGAGTGAAGAAACAGATGACCTTGCGCAAGCTTCGCCAGCTTGGCAAAACCGCCCGCCAGCGTCAGCCGCGGCACCGGATGACTGCGCAGATACTTCAGCGTGCCGCCGGCGAAATCGCCCATGTCGATCAGCGATTGATCGGACAACCCGTAGAGGGCACGCACCGCCGCTTCCGAGGTGCTGCCGGTAGCGGCGGCTAGGTGCGTCAGTCCGGCGGCGCGAGCAACGTCGATGCCACGGTGGATCGAGTGGATCCACGCAGCACACGAGAACGGCACGACGATGCCGGTGGTCCCCAGGATCGACAGACCGCCGACGATGCCGAGCCGGCCGTTCAGCGTCTTCCCCGCAAGCGCCGCGCCGCCTTCGACGGCGATGGTGACGATGACATCGGCAGCCACCCCATGCTCTGCGGCGATCTCGGTCAAGCTGCGGACGATCATCGACCGCGGGCCTGGATTGATCGCCGGCTCGCCCGGCGGCAGCGGCAGGCCGGGCAGCGTGACGATGCCGACGCCCTCGCCGGCGCGGAAGACAACGCCGCTGCCCGGCGGACCGGGGACGACGGTGGACGTGATCAGGGCACCGTGAGTGACGTCTGGATCATCGCCGGCGTCCTTGACGATGCCGGCTGTGGCTTCCCCCTTCCGTAACTCGGCGCGGGCGAGCGATAACGCCACGGTGCCACCGCGCGGCAAGGAAATCGTTACCGGATCTGGGAAAGCACCGGTCAGCAGCGCCTGCCAAGCCGCGGCTGCAGCGGCGGTAGCACATGTGCCGGTCGTCCAGCCTTTGCGCAGCGGCGCCGGCGCTTCTGTTTCCCGCATGGGGCGATTGTAGCCGAAGTTGGTGTTCGGCGCGCACGGCCTTTGACATCGGGATGATTTCGCCCGAATCTGAAGCTGCGCCATGGAAACGGACCCGCTCCTTCTGCAGCTCCTCAGTACCGGCATCGCGCACTGCCGCGCCGCGGTTGGTGAACACGAAGGTTTGCTTGCCAGCTTGTTCATGGCCGGGCTGCTCGGCAGCATTACGCACTGTGTCGGTATGTGCGGGCCGTTCGTCCTGGCGCAGACGGTCTCGCGCCTGGAAGACCGGCCGGCGGCACAGATGCACGAGTGGCACCGGCTGGCCGGCGCGGCGCTGGTCCCGTACCATCTCGGTCGCGCCACCACTTATGCGGCACTCGGCGCGGCGGCGGCAGCTCTCGCTGCCGGCATGATCCACGTCACCGGACTGCGTTGGCTGTCCGCCGCGTTGTTGGTCCTGGCAGCGTCGTTCTTTTTTGGCTATGCGGTGCGTCAAGTGAGTGGACGTTGGGCGGTTCGACTGCCTGTCCGTCTTCCCGGCGACACTGGAGACAGCGGATGGTCGAACCGAGTTCGCAGCCTGGTCCGTCCCCTCTTCGCCCGTCCGATCGGCTGGCGCGGCTACTTGATCGGAGTTGCGCTCGGGTTTCTTCCCTGCGGCCTGCTGTATGGTGCGCTGGCTGCCGCCGCGGCGAGTGGCCGGCCGTTGGCAGGTGCGCTGGCGATGCTGGCTTTCACGTTCGGTACCGTGCCATCGCTCGTCGCCGTTGGTTTTGCCGGTCATGTTGCCGGCCGGCAGTTCCGGGGCGCAGCATTGCGGCTGATGCCAGCCTTGATGCTGATCAACGCCGCAGCGCTTTCCTACCTCGCTTGGCGAACCATCATCTGATCTACCAATCCTCCAGCACATGAGGTGACGGGTGAGCAGCAAGTCCCCTGATCGACCAAAAAAAGCCGAGGTCACGCGCCGGCCACATCGTCTCCCCGGCGCAGCGATCTCTCTGGCGCTGGTCGTCCTGATCGCCGTCGGCGTCCTCGCCGTCCGCCAGTACGGCGGCATGTCTACGGGGATTGCCGCTGAAACCGCCGGACGCGAGAGTACGATGAAAATCGGCGGGCCCTTTACTCTCGTCGACCAGGATGGCCAAGCGGTTACCGAAGCGACTTTCGAAGGCCGCTGGCTGCTCGTCTACTTCGGCTTCACGTTCTGTCCGGACGTGTGCCCGACTGCGCTGACACGCAACATCAGCGCCATTGACCTGCTGGGCGAGCAGGCCGAGAAGATCACGCCGGTGCTGATCAGCGTCGATCCCCAGCGCGACTCGCCGGAAAAGCTCAAGGACTACGTGCGCTTCTTCCATCCGCGCCTGGTCGGACTTACCGGCACGCCGCAGCAGATCGCGTCGGTAGCCAAGGAATACCGGGTGTTCTACGTCAAGTCGCCGGGCGACACCCCCGAAACCTACCTTGTCGATCATTCGTCGCTAACGTATCTGATCGGGCCGGACGGCAAGTTTGTCGAATTCTTCAGCCATGGCCTGAGCGCCGAGGAGGTGGCAAACCGGCTGAAACAGCGTCTGTGAGCCACGCTTCCCCCGGCGCGCCTCGAAGTTGCGCACCAGGCTTGATCGTCGCGGCGCCCGCTTCCGGCAGCGGTAAGACCGTCTTCACGCTGGGGCTGATCCGACACTGGGCTCGATCCGGGCTACGCGTCGCTTCGGCAAAGGTGGGCCCGGACTACATCGATCCAGCGTTCCACACCGCCGCCTCTGGGCAGCACTGCCTTAACCTCGATCCCTGGGCGATGCGAGCCGAGACACTCAGTGCGGCCGCGGCACGGCTGGAGGAGGCCGGCGACATTGTTATTTGCGAGGGGTGATGGGGCTGTTCGACGGGGCTACCGTTGACCGCGGCTCCACCGCTGATATCGCCGCCGCTTCCGGATGGCCAGTGCTGCTGGTGGTCGATGTGCGGGCCCAGGCAGCAAGCGCAGCAGCGGTCGTTCGAGGATTCGCCACGCACCGGCCGGGACTCGAGATAGCGGCGGTTGTGTTCAACCGTGTCGCCGGCGATCGGCATGCGGCATTACTGCGGGAGGCTTGCGAGAAAACCCTGCCACTGATTCCGGTACTCGGCTGCATCCCCCGCGTCGAGGGACTTGCCTTGCAGGAACGCCATCTCGGCCTCGTACAGGCGATCGAGCTTCCCGACCTTCCCGTTTTTTTGCAGCGTGCCGCAAACGTCGTCGCGGAGCACGTTGACACCGAGCGGTTGCGGACATTGATGAAGCCTGGAAGGATGAAGGCCGGAGCTGCGACGAACACCGCCGCGATACCTGTGCGGCCCCTGGGTCAGCGAATAGCGTGCGCCGCCGATGCCGCCTTCGCCTTCCGCTATCCCTTGGTGATCGACGGCTGGCGGGCCGCGGGTGCCGATATCGAGGTGTTTTCACCGCTGGCCAACGAAGCACCGCCTGACGACGCGGATGCCGTCTATCTCCCCGGCGGCTATCCTGAACTGCACGCCGGCATTATCGCCAGCAACGCCCGTTTCCTGGGTGGCCTCAGGCAGGCGGCGACGCGCGGTGCCGTCGTCTTCGGTGAATGCGGCGGCTACATGGTATGGGTGATGGCCTGATCGACGCTGAGGGGCACCGGCACGCAATGGCAGGGCTGCTGCCTCTGGAAACGACATTCGCGGAACGCCGCCTCCACCTGGGGTACCGTCGCGCCACGCTGTGCGGTGACGGCCCGTTGGGTCTGGCTGGCGCATCCTTCGGCGGCCACGAGTTCCATTTCGCCCGCACCGTGCGCGAAGGCCCAGGCGTGCCGCTGTTCGCCTGCGCTGACGCGGCCGGCCGGGCGCTGGGGACCACGGGTCTCGCGGCAGGCCGCACCATCGGCTCGTTTATCCACCTCATCGATTCGAGCACGTAAGCATGTGCCATCACGTCGGATAGCTGGGTAGAGTGTCTCTACTGCTTGCACCAATGACGGATCGGCAATTAACGAAAGAGCGGTATCGGATCGAGCCCGGCATAAAGGTCGCCGGCGGGGCCGTCGCTGCCTTGATCGCGCAGCCAGTGTCGAATGTCATCAAGGGAGAGAGGGTGCGGATGCAACAACCGCATTTCGTCGCCGTACGTCGCGTTGAAACGGTAATCGCCTAGCTCAGCTAACCGGTCGAGGGCAGCTTCAATTACCTTGCGGTGCATCGGGACGAACTCGACGCTGAGCGCCGGCGGGGGTTGAGACAGTCCGTGCAACGCCTCCGCTTCGAAACCTTCTATGTCGATCTTGACGAAGGGTGGGGAGCCGTAGCCAGCGATCAGACCGTCAAGCGTTGTTGCCCGGACTTCAATTATCTTTTGCCAACGCTGCCCGTGGAAGCTCGGTGCCTCGGCGGCATGCGCGATAAAATCCACCGAGGTGGTCGAAATGGTCGGGTTGGAAAGATTGAGATGGAGCGGCACTCGGCCTTCCGCCGAGGCGACCGCTGCGGCAACAATCTGCACTCCCGCATCGCGGCTGTACAGCAGCCGAAGCATACGAACCAGGGCCGGCTGCGGCTCAACAGCCACAACGCGTGCTCCCAGCTTGCGCCATGAGCGGATCCGGTTGCCGAGGTGGGCACCGATGTCGAAGGCAAGGTCGCCAGGGCGCAGGAAGCGGCTGTAGAACTCGTCCATGCGGCGAAAGCGCCACGGCCGCCCGTAGTAGATGGCCAGCGACCGGCTGACGCCCCAAGCGGTCTGCAGGTTCACGCTCACATCATCGGTACGTACAAAAATTTCATGTCGGCTGACGTATCGCCTCGAATTCCAGGATGATCTCAACCTCATCGCCCACCAACCCGCCGACCAGCGCGTAGGTCATCCCGTAATCGCTTCGCTTTATCGTCGTCCGCCCTGAAAATCCCGCCGCCCAATGCTTGTCGCCGAACGGATACTCGCCGCTCTTGTTCCAGGTGACATCGAGCGTGACCGGCCTGGTCACGCCGCGAAGAGTCAGGTCTCCCGTGATTTCGCCGGTCCTTGGCCCCGTCTGTTTCGCGCTGGTGCCGCGAAAAGTGATATCGGGATACTTCTCAACCCACAAAAAATCTTCTTTGCGCAGATGACCGTCGCGAGCCTGGTGCTGCGTGTTAACGCTCGCCGCGTCGATCCGCACGTCGATGTCACGAACCGAGGGCTCTTCGTCATCAAAGACGAACGATCCCTCTGCTCTGGTGAATTGACCCATCGTTCTTGCATAGCCGACGTGTGAGATAAAAAAGGCAATTGCCATATGATTGGGGTCGATCACGTATCGCTGCGCTGCCGCGCGCGCCGGCAGCGGCTGCAGCGCTCCGGCAAGAACGACGGCAACTGCTACCGCCACGAACATCCAGCCGCGCGCCACACCTTGGCGGCAGACGAGCAATGCGTGGTCAATGGCAGATGGAGCGATCATGGGTGAGCCTCTGGAACGCTGACATTTCCACATTAGATTGGCAAGAAGGCGGCCGGTGCAACCCAGGTCGCTGCTTCTCGGACCGCGACAGGGGTAGACAACTCAATGGCAGCCGGTCACGCGAGGGCATTCTGGGTGGAAGAGCCGTCACGCGGTGCAGTTCGCACTATGGCTCTTGCAGCACCAAGCCCGGGGGAGGTTCTGGTCGAGACCGTTTTCACCGGCATAAGCCGCGGTACAGAGAGTATTGTGTTTCATGGCAGGGTGCCGGCCAGCCAGTACCAGACGATGCGCTCGCCCTTTCAAGAAGGAGATTTTCCGGGACCAGTAAAGTACGGCTACTCCGCTGTCGGCCGAATTATCGAGGACCGACGGAAATGGCCGGCCGCACCGTGTTCGTGCTTCATCCGCACCAGACTCGATTCGTCGTCCCGGCGGCGGCAGCGATACCGTTGCCCGAAGGTCTGGCGCCTGAGCGGGCCATCCTGGCAGCGAATATGGAAACGGCACTAAATGGCCTCTGGGACGCCGAAATCTTGTCCGGCGATCGGGTGTGCGTCATTGGCGCGGGCGTTATCGGCCTGCTTGTGGCGCGCCTGGCCTCGCGCATCCCCGGCGTGTCGCTCGTCGTCCACGACACCGACGACAACAAGGCGGAGGTGACAGCGGACCTCGGCCTGGCATTCACAACCAAGGTTGAAGACCTAAGCCCGTTTAATGTCGTCATCCACGCCAGCGGCAATCCGCGCGGTCTGCTCACGGCACTCAAGATTGCCGGTTTCGAGCGCTGATCCTGGAGATGAGCTGGTTCGGCGACCGGGAAGTCACATTGCCGTTGGGTGAAGCATTTCACTCGCGCCGCCTCGTGCTACGCTCTTCGCAGGTCGGTGCCGTCGCCCCGTCACGCCGCGGCCGTCATACTCGCCGCAGCCGGCTCGAACTAGCGTTGCATCTGCTCTGTGACGATGCCCTCGATCGTCTGATCTCGGGTGAGAGCCCCTTCGAAACGCTGCCTGAAGTGATGAATAACCTCTCCTCGGGAGCTTTGCCGGCTCTGTGTCATCGCATTCGTTATTGAATCGGAGGTATCTAAGTGTTCACGGTGTGTGTCCGCGACCACATGATGATCGCTCACAGCCTGCGCGGCGAGGTGTTCGGGCCCGCGCAACGGCTTCACGGTGCGACTTATGTCGTCGATGTCGAGTTCCGCAGGAGCGAGCTCGATGCCGACGGCATCGTCGTCGATATCGGCGCGGCATCATCAGCGCTACGGACGATCCTCGCCAGCGTCGAGTATCGCAACCTCGATGAATTGCCCGAATTTGCCAATGTCGTCACTACCACCGAACGTCTCGCCCATTGGGTATTTCTGCGAATGCGCGCTGCGATCGATGGGGGCAAGCTTGGCGAGCAAGCGACGGGAGCCGACGCGCTCCGGGTAACGCTACACGAATCGCACATTGCTTGGGCTGCTTACGAGGGGGCGCTGAGGTAAGAAGCGGGTGAACGTCTGCCTTCACGTCTTGTTGCCAGGCCCGCCCGACACGCCGACCGGCGGCTTTGTCTACGACCGGTGGGTGCTGCACGCTTTGCGCCGCGCCGGCCGCCTCGCAAGCCTGATCGTTGTGCCCGGCGCTTGGCCAGAACCGAGCGTGCCGACCGTGTCCGCAGCGGAGCGGGCCGTTGCCTCGTTGCCCGAAGGCGCCGCGCTGCTGATCGACGGCCTGGCGTTCTCGCCTTTGCTCGAGGTGTTCGAGGCTGCCAGCCGGCGGCTCAGCCTTGTTGTTCTCGTGCATCATCCGCTCGCGGACGAGACCGGACTCACCAAGGACGCTCGTGATCGGCTATTCGAGCGCGAGCGACGTGCCCTGGCGCTGGCGCTGATTCAGGGCGTTATCGTGACCAGTGCGACGACTGCACACCGCCTCAGCGACTTCGCGGTTCCGTCGGAGCGCGTTCGCGTCGTCCGACCGGGTGTAGATTTGAGTCGAATGGGCGGGCTCGGCACCCGCCGGCGACCCGCAGAGGTGCCTACATTGCTTTGCGTTGCCGCTTTGACGCCGCGCAAGGGCCAAGACGTGCTGCTGCGGGCACTGGGAGAACTCCGCTGCCTGCGATGGCAACTGCGGCTGGTCGGACCACCGCGAGACCGAGCGTTTGCCGGGCGCCTGCGTCGGCTGGCGCGGGCTCTTGGATTACAACGCCGGGTCGCCCTGGTCGGTCCCGTGACGCCGACGCAGCTTCCGTCGGAGTACCGCAACGCCGACCTGTTTGTGTTGCCATCCCATTACGAAGGATACGGGATCGTCGTGGCCGAGGCTGCGGCTTACGGTTTGCCCATCGTCGCGAGCGACGCCGGCGCCATTGCCGAGGCCGCTACCGGATCACGGCACTCGCTGGTACCTCCGGGCAACCCGCGCAGCCTCGCCCGGGCGCTCCGCCCCCACCTCGTCAGTCGGCGGCCCCGCAGCCACCGACCGACGCAAGGGCGCTCCTGGAACGACGTCGGCCGGGATCTGCTTTCCGCGATCGACGACCTTTGCCTCCGGTGAGCGGCTTCTCGGCGGAGTGGCTGGCGCTGCGTGCGGGCGCCGACCGGCAGGCTCGAGCTCCATTGCTGTTACGTGCGGTTCGACATCGACTGGCGGGCCGGCAAGCGTACGGGAAGCCGCTCCACATCGTCGATCTCGGCGCAGGAACCGGCGGCACCCTACGCCTTCTGGCACCTCTACTTCCGTCTCCGCAAAGCTGGAGGTTGATTGACAACGATGCGACACTGCTCGCGTCAGCAACGCGCCTGCCCCGGAGGGGGAAACAGATCGTCGTCCGGCGGCTCTGTGCGGATTTAGCCGACACACGGCGCCTGCCCGAATTGCTGCGCGGCGGCGATTTGATCACCGCCTCGGCGCTATTTGATCTCGTTTCCGAAGATTGGTGCCGGCAATTGCTGGGAGCCGCCGCGTGTCCCGGTGTCACTTTTTATGCGGCGCTCACCTATGATGGCCGGGTGGTACTGCACCCGCCTGATCCTTTCGACGCCGTCGCACTCGCGCTTTTCGACCAGCACCAGCACGCCGACAAGGGCTTCGGACACGCCCTCGGACCGGGCGCGCGGGCAGCCCTGGTGCGGATTGCCGCGGCGTCTGGCGCGGTCGTGCGGACAGCACGAAGCGATTGGCGGCTCACGCCGGGCGATGCGCACCTCCTGCAGCTGCTGGTGAGCGGCTGGGCGGAGGCCGCGCGCGAGATAGAGCCGGAAGCTACGGAGGCGATCAACTCCTGGATGGCGCGCCGGTTCGAAGCAATCAAGGCGCGCTGCTTGCGGGCGCGCGTCGGTCATCGGGACGTGCTGGCGTGTTGGTAAGCATCGGCTGCACTTTCATTGGCCGCTCGAAGATCGCAGTCGAGCAGCACATCGTCGCCAAGAAATTGCGCGGTCATCCGGAAACGCCGTGCCGCATCCAGCCGCTCGAGTGGCGGAAGTTTGAATGCCTCCCGGCCGGGACCGATCAGCAATGGTGCAAGCAGTACATGCAGGCGATCCACCCGCTCCGCTCGTAGAAACGCCGAGATCGTCTCGCCGCCGCCTTCGATGAGCACGGTGCGTAAGCCGCGTTCAGCCAGCCCATCGAGCACGGTGGCCGGCCCGAAGATGCCATGCTCAGCCGGCAGCAGGAGCACGCCATCGCCTTCCATCGCATCCGATGCGGCGGCACGAACGGCAATCGCAGGGGCGGCTTCGTCGAACATCCGGGCCGTTCGCGGCACGCGACGATGCGGATCGAGGACGACACGCACGGGATTGGGACCTTCCACCAGGCGCGTGGTAAGCTGTGGGTCGTCAAGCACCGCTGTGCTTGCGCCAATCACCACGGCATCCACCAGTGCCCGTAGGCGGTGAAGGTGAGTAAGCGCGGCAATGCCGTTGACGTAGTGGGAGTGACCCCCGGCTGTGGCAATCCGGCCGTCGAGACTTTGTCCAACCTGAGCGATGACCAGCGGGCCCGCGGCGATGCGTGCGATCAGTGGCGCGTAAATGTGCTGTGAAAGCGGATGCGATAGCGTTGCCAGCGCGTCGCCAGCGCGCTCGGGGTACAGGGCGCCGCGCGGCGACAAGTCCCGGGCCGCCCGTGCCTCGGCAGCCAGCTTCAGCAGCAATCGCCACTCTGCTTCGGGAAGGTCCAATTCTCGTCCTTTTGCTCGTTTATCACTCCAATCGCTCGAAGAGGATAGCCCGCGATCAACCTTTCATCGTAGAAAAGTGCAGCCATCGGGAAACGACCCGATCCTGAAAGCGTTGAAGAGTTCATGAAGTTCGATCCCGAGTTGTTGGCGGCGGAACGCGGCATCGACGAAATCCGCTGCGGCCGCCCGGTCGTGATGGTCGACGAGGCGGCCGCGATGATTTACGCACCGCTGGAAACCATTACTCCGGCACTTTGTTTGCATCTTCGCCAGTTTGGAGCTGGCGAGTCGTGGCTGCTGGTCTCAGGAGAGCGGGCAATCGCGCTGGGCGTTGATAAGGCAGCGGTGTCCGGTGTCTTCGCGCTGCCGCTATCGGCCGACATGGCGCTGCTCGATATGATGAAGATGGCGACGTCCGATCCGCAAAGATCGGATGGCGACGATCTGGTTGTTGCAGTGCCGGGTTTCCCAGGAAGCGTGGGTGATTCGCTGATCGTCCGGCTGTTGAAAACCGCTTTGCTGTTGCCCGTTGCCCTGAAGATCCCCGTTGTCCCGATGCAAGCGGGGAGTTCGAGACGTTGGTCGCCTGCAGAGCGCTGCATGCCGTCACCCGTAAAGGCCTGACCCGGCTGTTCGAGAGCCTGGACGAGAGCGTGGTTAAGATCAGCGAGGCTCATATTCCGCTCGCCGACGCACCCGACGCTCGCTTCGTTTGTTTTCGAACGGCCGTCGCCTGCCGCGAACATCTGGCAATCCTGATCGGCACGCCTGATTGCTCGGCTGGCGTACCGGTGCGTTTACATTCTGCCTGCCTCACCGGGGATGTTTTTGGCAGCCTCCGGTGCGACTGCGGAGATCAGCTACGGCAATCAATCGCCTCGCTGCAAGCGCTTGGCGGCGGCGTGCTGCTGTATCTGGCCCAGGAGGGACGAGGGATCGGCATGGCCAACAAGTTGCGCGCCTATTCTTTGCAGGACCGAGGGCGGGATACCATCGACGCCGACCTGCAACTCGGATTCAGCCCGGACGAGCGGCAGTACGGCATCGCCGCTACAATGCTTCGATCGCTTGGCTATGACCGGATCTGACTACTGACAAACAACCCGGACAAAATCAAAGCGCTCGCTGCAGCCGGTATCACTATTGTCGACCGGCTGCCGCTGCTCGGCTGCATAACCCCCGAGAACCAGCGTTACATGACTGCGAAGCGGACACGCGCCCATCACCTGCTCGACGGCGCGTCCGGTTGAGATTGCGGCGGAAACACCAGTGAGCGGGCTGCGGCGATTGTCTTTGCCAGGCGCGATGCATAATGGTCCAGCAACCGCTGACCCAGTTCCGCCGTCGCTGCTGAAGCATCTCCGGTAACGCCATCGATCCCGAGATCCTGGGCACACCAGGCTATGCCGCTCTCCCCCTCCACCTCCAGACCCGGATGGGCAGCCTCCCAGTCTGCCGCAGGCGAGTGGAACGAGTGCATGAATCCACGCCTGACGAGACTTGGTGCCGCGGCCAGCATCATCGAGGTTTCGATTAGCCCGCCATGTAAGCCGAAACGGAGCTCGTCCGGTGGGACCCAACCTTCTGGCAGAGCGAAGCGATAGGAACTGCAGCGCACGACCAGCATGCCCGCCCGGCAACGCAGCTGCTGCGCCACAATATCGACAAGGCCGCCCTGGCCGCCGTGGGTGTTAAAGAGCACCAACTTGCGCACGCCAGCAGCGGCCACTGACAGGCCAATCTCGGTCCACGCCGTGAGCAGCGACTCGGCGCGCAAGACCAGCGTGCCGGGGAAGCCGGCGTGCTCGGGGCTCAGCCCCACACGCTGCGTCGGCAGCCGCAGGAGTGACGCCGGATCCGCGACGATGTTCTGCGTGCGATCGAGGATCGCATCACACAGGATCGCATCGGTCCCAAGTGGCAGGTGAGGGCCGTGCTGCTCAATCGCCGCCACTGGCAGTAAGGCCACAGCACGCGCCGGATCGAGTGCGGCGAAGTCGGTAGTGACCATGTCCTCCCATAGCGGCATTGGTCGGATCCCTTATCCAGTCCGGCGTCCATGACGAACTCTCAGGATGCCGCCGACGCCTCCGGTTGGGCTGCGGCCGTCGGGTCGCCGCCACGTCCTTCGGCACCGCAGGGCGCCAGCGAAAGCGGCGACGCGGCGGGCAGCCACGGGCAGACTGCCCTTGCCTCGGGGGAAGGTTGCAGCTCTTCGGGTGTGGCGCATAGCCCGACGCGCTCCAGCCATGTTCCAAATCCAGGGCTGGCGGTCAGAACGGCGAAGGGCACGGCGAGCAGCAGGCCTGCGAACATTGGCGAGGCCCAAGGGAGTGCTGCTGGCAACAGCAGCGCCAGAGCGAACAGGAAGATCAGCCCCAGCACGGTCTGTGGCCAGAGCCGCCGCGCCGCCTCCCCCCACGCAACGCTGCGGTCCGCCCGCTTCTGTGCCCTCCACTTCAGCCGTCGGCCGATCAGCAGGCCGCCCATGAAGATCGTCTGCGCGGTGGCGACGACCGGAGCGAGCAATGTCGAGAACAGCAACTCCACGCCCGCGCCGGCCAGGAGCCGGCCGCCGCCGCCATAACTGCGGCGAACCAAAGGGTCGCCCAGCGCGTGCACAACACCAAACAGCTTAGGCGCCCAGCTCATGCCGACGATGCCGAAGAACAGCATGATGCCGACCGCCGGCAGGCCGCCCTCCGGCAGCCATGCCGGCTCTCCGATCATCACCACTGGCGGCAGCCCCATCGCGCTCATCGCCGGCTGCGCCAAGCCGAGCAAGCAGAATGCAAGCCAACACGGAGCACCGGTATACATGAGTATTGCGAGGATCATCTGTAGCCGGCCGAGACGGTAGGACGCCGCCAACCCCAGCAGTCGGGTGTATTGCATGTTGCCGTGGCACCAGCGCAAATCGCGCTTGCTGAAATCAAGCAGCGTCGGCGGATTGGCCTCGAAACTGCCGTCCTCGACCGGCAGCACTCGGACTTCCCACCCAGCCCGCCGCATCAGCACCGCCTCGAGCTGGTCGTGGCTGAGGACGACCCCGCCCAGCGGCGGCCGGCCGGGGACGCGCGGCAACCGGCAGTGCTCGATAAAAGGACGAAGCCGAACAATAGCGTTGTGCCCCCAGTAGGGGCCGGCGTCGCCTTGCCACCAGGCACTGCCCGTGCTGTAGGCACGCATACCGTGGCGCATGCCAAACTGGAACATGCGCGCGAACCCGCCCGTCGACGGCAGACCCACGATGAGGGTTTGCAGAATTCCCACGCGAGGATTTGCCTGCATCAGTCCCACCAGCCGCAGGATTAGCGGGCCGGTCATCACGCTGTCTGCATCCAGCACGATCATGTGATCGTAATGAGCTCCCCAGCGATCGCAGAACTCGCGAATGTTGCCGGCTTTAAAGCCGGCGTTGTCAGGCCGCCTTCGATAGTGCAGCCGCTCCGGCCGCGCGTCCACCCGCCTCCAGGCGTTGAACATCGCCTCCTCTCGCGCAGCAATTCGGTCGTCACGCGTATCGCTCAACACGAAAACATCGAAAGGCGCGCTCCGTCCGGTCGCATCCAGGCTTGCAAGGGTTGTCCGCAGCATGATGAGAACGGTGCTCGGATCCTCGTCGTGTACCGGCATGACAAGAGCAATTCGGCCCCCAGGCGGCAGCGGCCCATGCAAACCAGCCAATGGCAGGATCCGCGACAGATCGACATGCGGCCGCCGCAGCAGCGCCCAGCCAACAACTGCATTCCATAGGCCGATGGCCAGCCAAGGCAGGTTCAAGGTGAACAGCCCCAGCATCGCAATTTCGACCGCCGTGAGGCCGCCCGGCAGGAAGGCGATGACGAAGGCGGCAACCGCAAGGATGATCGTTGCCGTGACGAGGGCGAAGAAAACAGCTCGGCGGGCGCCGATCCGGATGCCGGGTGGCGGATTTTCCATGCGGCGACGCTCTCTCTCTTCGGTTTGCTGAGTTAAGTCCAAGGCCCCGCCGCATACGACGGATCTGTCGCCGCGTCGATCCCAGACCACATGTCGGACGTATACGAGACCGAGCGCGCAGCCGATCTACACCGTTCATGCTTCTGGTAACACTGTATGCCGGCAACTGGCTCCGGCAAATCAGGCACAAGCGCTCTATGTCCTGACTTCAAGCGCTGGAAAGCCGGGGAGCACCCGAAGATGCATTCACCACGACCACCGAGGCAGACCGGAGAACGCTACGGCCCAGTGGCGATATTCTTTCACTGGACGATTGCGCTTGCCATTCTCGGGATGCTGGTTCTCGGCACGGTTATGGTGCGAGTGACGCCCGGCAGCAGCCTGCAGTTCGAGCTCTATCAGTTGCACAAGTCGGTCGGCATCGTTGTGCTGGTCCTGAGCATCCTTCGCGTGCTGTGGCGGCTGACGCACCCCGCGCCGGCGCTTCTGCCGACACTCAAAGCGTGGGAGGCGGCGCTGGCGCGGATCACCCACGTCGGCTTCTATGTGCTCATGCTCGTCCTGCCCTTCTCCGGCTGGATGATGGTTTCGGCCTCGGTCTGGAATTTCCCGACGGTGATCTTCGGCACCTTCACTCTGCCGCACTTGCCGCTCCTGAGCACGCTCAGCGATAAGAAGCCGGTCGAAGACGCGCTGAAGGAGGTTCACGAGTGGCTGGCGATCGCCATGTTCACGCTGTTCCTGCTGCACCTCGCAGGCGCGTTGAAGCACCAGTTCGTGCTGAAGGATGATACGATCGGCCGGATGCTGCCCTGGCGTAGGGCCGCCGCAACGGGCGCTGATCGAAAGGAGCAAGGATTGTGAAGCGCCTTCTCATTGCCGCCACCGCTATCGCGATCCTGCTGGCCGGCGTTGCACTCGCCGCGACCTGGCGGATCGATCCTGAACGAAGCCAACTCGGCTTTGCTTCCACCCAGGCGGGCAGTCCCTTCGAGGGACGCTTCAAACGGTTCACCGCTGACATCCGCTTCGACGCGGCGGACCTTTCATCCAGCCGCGCCGTCATCGTGATTGAGATGGCGAGTGCGGAGACCGGCAATCTTGAGCGCGATGTGGCGCTGCAGGGTGCCGATTGGTTTGCCGTCTCCCGCTTCCCGCAGGCGCGCGTCGAGACGAAGGGTTTCCGCAGCCTTGGCGGTGATCGCTTCGAAGCCGAGGCCTGGCTCAGCACTCGGGACGTTACGAAGACAGTGCAGCTGCCATTTACCTTGTCACCTGTCGCCGAAGGAATGCGGGCTAAAGGTGAGCTGACCATAGACCGTACGGCCTGGGGGGTGGGCCAGGGCCAATGGGCGAGCCCGCAGTGGATCCCTCATCCGGTCATCGTCCGCTTCGACCTGCTGGCGACGCCATTGCCGTAGCAGCCGCCGCCCTCATGTCGCTGGTTCGAGCCGCAGCACGCGCCCCTCGGGGCTGTCGGTGAGCAGCCATAGCCTGCCTTCGGGGCCCTGGCGGACATCGCGGATGCGCTCGCCCAGTTCCCGCAGCAGTCGCTCCTCATGGGTGATCTTGCTACCATCGATCTCAAGGCGCACCAGAACTTGCTCCGCCAGCGCGCCGACGAACAAGTCGCCGCGCCAGGCCGGAAAAGCATCACCGGTGTAGAACGCCATTCCCGACGGCGCAATCGACGGATCCCAGTAGTAGATCGGCTGTTCGAGGCCAGGCTTCGCCGTGCCCTCACCGATCGGCAGCATCGTGTAGTCTCGGCCATAGGTGATAATCGGCCAGCCATAGTTCTTGCCGGCTTCCGGGATGTTGATCTCATCGCCGCCGCGGGCGCCATGCTCGTGCGTCCACAGCCGGCCGCTCGCTGGATTGATGGCGGCACCTTGCATGTTGCGGTGGCCGAGCGACCAAATCTCCGGCCGTGCACTGCTGCTGCCGGCGAACGGATTGTCCTTCGGCACCGAGCCATCCGGATTGATGCGGATCAGCTTGCCGAGATGCTCATCCGGCCGCTGCGCCCGGTCGCGCTGGAAGCGTTCGCCTAACGTCACGAACAGCGTGCCATCCGGCGCGAAGACCAGCCGCGAGCCCCAATGATTGGGCCCCTCACCTTCGGTTGCTGGCGAAAGATCACCTGCACCTCGTCAAGCCGGGCGCCCCCTGCGTCGCCTTCGACCAATCGGCCGCGTGCCACCGCAGTGCCGGCGACCTTCCCGTCGGCCTCGGCGTAGGAGAGATAGACGAGGCGGTTATCGGCGAACCCTGGATCAAGGGCGACGTCGAGCAGGCCGCCCTGTCCGGTCTCGTACACCGCCGGAACGCCCGCCACCGGTGGCGACACGCTGCCGTCGATAGTGACGATGCGCAGCCGCCCCGGCCGCTCGGTCACCAGCATCCGGCCATCCGGCAGAAAGGCCAAGCCCCACGGATGCTCCAGCCCCCCCGCCACCGTCACCACCCGGAATGGCCCGTCCTCGCTACGGAACTCCTGCGCGGCAACTTTCGGCACGTCGGGGAACGCCGACAGCAGGCTGGCGAGCAGCACAACCGCAGCACCCCACAGGGCCGCGGAAGGTCTTTGGCGTCGCAACTCGAGCATCTCGGCCTCAGGCTTCTTGTGTTCGGCGACGAACAGAGACGTACGCGCACCGTCCCCTCGAAGATGTAGGGATCGGCGGGACCCTGACGAAGATAACGAAGCGTTCTGACGTTGGGCTGAAGACTACAACAGAGCAGTTTCTACAAGCGGGCCTTCAGCCCCAGGGATGCGAGGAAGCTGTCGGCGGAGCCGGCACGGAGTAGATTGATCGCGCAGCCCAACTCCCGATCGGCGCTCTGGCCGATCGCGGGGCAGGCGTTAACGTCCACGGCGCCTTGCGAATTGTGCTTCGCTTCGCCCTGCGCGGGAAGGGCACCTGGCAGATCAATCTCGTGGGCCGGATCAGAGCCGTCGTCCGCGCCGGTCAGGGTGATGTCCGGGACGACGCCGCGGGCCTGAATGGCCTCCCCAGACGGGGTATAATAGAGGGCGGTCGTAAGTTTCAGCGCGCCTTCCACCGGCAGCCGCATCACCGTCTGCACCGAGCCCTTGCCGAACGACCGGGTGCCGATCACCGTCGCCCGCTGGTGGTCCTGCAGTGCACCGGCTACAATCTCCGAAGCCGAGGCGGATCCGGCGTTGATGAGGACGACGATCGGCAGTCCCTCGACCAGGTCTCCACGCTCGGCGCGAAATGTCCGATCCGAGCCCAGCTCGCGACCGCGAATGCTGACGATGGTGCCCGATTCCAGAAACTCGTCGGAGACCGCGAGCGATTGGTCGAGCAGCCCGCCTGGGTTATTGCGCAGGTCGATGACCAGCCCTTGCAGCTTGCCGTTAGTGTTGCGCTTCATCTCAGCAATGGCTGTTTCAACGCCGTCCGCCACCTTCTCGTTGAAGCTGACGATGCGCAGGTAGCCGATATTCCCTTCAAGCCGCCAGCGCAGTGGCTCGATGGTGATCACCGCCCGGGTAATCATCACGTCGAATGGCGGATCCTTTTCCCGCTCGATGCCAAGCTTGATCCGGCTGCCGGGTTCGCCCCGCATCGCGTTCACCGCGTCGCGCAGGCTCATCCCCTCCAGCGGCTTGCCGTCGATGGCGGTAATTATATCACCCGGCTTCAAGCCGGCCCGGTCGGCGGGCGTTCCCTCGATCGGAGAGATCACTTTGATCCGGCCTTCCTCCTGGGTGACCTGTATGCCGAGGCCGCCGAACTCCCCCGAGGTGACCATCTCTGATTCGCGCAGTTCCTCCGGATTGAGGTAGGCGGAATGCGGATCAAGCGAAGCTGTCATCGCGTCGAGCGCCGCTTCTACCAGCGACGCCGCGCTCATTGAGCCGGCGGTCGGATTTTTGGCGCGGACCCCTCGATCGCCGAATCGATCAGGCGTTGCTCCGGTATCTCATCGACATAAGCCGCGCGGATGCGCTTGAACGCATCCCGAAAGTGTTTCAGCTGACGCGTGGCGCCCGGGTCGCTGGCGTAAGTAGTAAAGACCGTGTTGAAGCGACCCAGTTCGTCGCCAGACGCGCCCTCGCTCCACCGGTGAGCGTCAGACGTGCCGGCCTGGGCATAGCGCTGACCGCTATCCAGACCGCCGGCGCAACCATTCAGTACAGGCGACAGGCCGGCCGCCGCCGCCGCCAGCGCCATTAGTAGCACGATTGCTCGAACGCTCTTGATAAGCCTCAACTGGCGCTCCATCCGCACCGAGCTGGACAACCCACTACAGCCCCTGGTCTAGCAGCCAATATAGCACCGGCCGTCGACCCCTGCATTTCCCCCCCGACCCAGCATACCCCAGCACGGTATATGGTCAAACAAGTACATTGTACAATCAGCATCCAGCGTTGTCCGTGACGACGATGTATTCAAGCTGGCGCCTTCTTCGGAACAACGGCGGCCACTCGCTCGTCCCGGTTGCCGCGCACCGAAAGGGCGAAGGCCGACCACAGCGCCAGTGTGAAAAGTACCAGCGCGCTGGCTTGATGTAACGCGGCGAGCGGTAGAGCCACGAGGGACAACAGTGTAGCGACGCCCAACGAGAACTGCACCAAGACCCACGCCGTCAGCAGGTTGATCGGACGCCGCGCGGAAGCCGGCATCGGCACACCAACGAGCGTCCAACGCAAGATCAGGACTACAACAAGGGTTGCTGTCGCCAAGACTCGGTGCATGAACTGCACGGTGGTGACGTCCTCGAATAGCGAGAGCCACCATGGAGAACTGGCGAATACCTGGGTCGGGATAAGGTCACCGTCCATCAGGGGAAATGTATTATAGGCGTAACCGGCGTCGAGCCCGGCGACGAAGCCACCAGATAGCATGGTGAGCAACACCAGCGCCGCAACGGCTTTTACTCGGGCGGCGGCCCGCACCAGAGCAGGCTTAGCCGCCGGCGCCGCGCCCATCAGCAGGCCCATCGCCACCCAGAGGATGGCGCCGTAGATGATCAGCGCCATGCCTAGGTGCGCCACCAAACGGTATTGGCTGACGTCCGGTCGGTCGACCATTCCGCTCTTTACCATGTACCAGCCGAGAAGGCCTTGCAGCCCGCCGAGCAAGAAGATCCCAACCAGCTTCCAACCGAGCGGCCGGTCAATCCAGCGTCGCGCCAGAAAGAAAATGAGCGGCACCGCGAAGGCCACACCGATCAACCGCCCCCACAGCCTGTGGATGTATTCCAGCCAGTAAATCTCCTGGAACTGCGTCAGGGTCATCCCCGCGTTTACTTTTTGGTATTCGGGAAAAGCCTGGTAGGCGGTGAATGCCTGTTCCCAGGCGAGGTGCGTCAGTGGCGGCAACCAGCCTGTCATGGGCCTCCATTCGACCATCGAAAGACCTGAGTTCGTAAGCCGGGTGAGCCCGCCCAGCACGACCATCACCACCAGCATGCCGCCCATTAGCAGCAGCCACAGACCGATGATCCGCTGGCGGCGCTTCTTCTCGCTTGCCGTCGTATCCGCCACCTGCTCCCGTCTCTTTCCAATCCGCCGCCTCCGGCTGCCGGCAGGCGATATCGTGAACACCGCAGTATTGCCGCGCTGCGACGGATTTCCAAGCCCATCCTGGCCAGCCGGCAACTGCATCCGATCCGCAACTGCTAGTGCTTCTTCTCTGGGGGAGGCTGTTCACCGGTCCTTCCGCCTTGATCGTGGCAGGGTTTTCTCGCAGGCTCTCGGCGGCGCGAGCGGACGGGTCCAGGCCGATCGCATTGTAATTGCAATCGAGTGGTGAATGCAGCGAGCGAGCAAACAGGCGAAGTGCGTGGCGGCGATCCGTCGGGTGGCGGCAGGTGATCGTGCCCCCCAGGCGCTGCGCCGTCTCCGGCCGGTCCTCGCCGCGTTGACGTTTGCGCTGTGCCTAATGACCGCCTCCGGGCATGCGGCGGAGCCACCGGCGGCTGATCGGCTGGTGCAGTTCCAGGCGGACGAGATGACCTATGACAGCCGCAACAAGGTGACCACCGCCAGCGGCAATGTCGTCGTCGTGCAGGACCAGCGCCGCCTGCTTGCCGACACTCTCATCTACGACGAGCTTGCGGACCGGCTGACGGCGACAGGCAACGTTACCCTCTATGAACCCTCGGGCGAAATCATCAGGGCCCAGTCGCTGGAAGTGACGGGTGACATGAAGAACGGCGTCATCGACGATGTGCGCGCTATTCTCGCCGACGGATCAAGACTAACGGCGGCTCGCGGTGAGCGCCGCGATGGCGTGCTAACTCAGGTTGAGCAGGCCTCGTACACACCGTGTTTCCCCTGCGCCGACGACCCGTCGCGCGCACCGCTGTGGCAGGTCCGCGCCGTCAAGGTGGTTCACGATCAGAACGAGAAGATCGTCGAGTTCAACGAGGCCTGGCTCGACTTCTCCGGCGTTCCGGTATTCTACGTTCCCTATTTTTATCAGCCCGACCCTACCGTGAAGCGCAAGAGCGGGTTGCTGATCCCGGGCTTCGGCCAGTCGTCGGATCTGGGTTTCATCGTCCAGGTTCCCTACTACGCTGTCCTTTCAGACACGCAGGGACATAACGCTGACGCCCTGGTTCACCAGCAACGAAGGGCCAGTCCTCGAGGCGCAATACCGGCAGGCACTCACGCACGGCAATATCGACTTCAGCGGCAGTGGCACCTACGATTCGCGCGATCGCGCCATGGGCCACGTACTGGGCAAGGCGCGCTACGACATCGACGAGGACTGGCGCGCCGGGCTCGACGCGCAGCGCGCCACCAATCGCACCTACCTGCGACGCTACGGCTTCGACAACTCCCGCACTTTGACTTCCCGGCTCTACGGCGAAAACTTCCGCGGCACCCGCGACTATCTGACCGGTCGGGTGATGGCGTTTCAAAATCTTGAAGACGACATCGACCAGGAAACCGTGCCATACGTAGCGCCCTGGATTGACTACTACCACGTTTCCGATCTCGATCGCTTTGGCGGCCGCACCAACCTGCAGCTCGATACGGTGGCATTAACGCGCCAGGACGGCACCGACACCCGCCGCCTGTCCGCACGGGCGCAGTGGGATCGGCCCTTCATCGGTCCATTGGGCGACGTCGTCACCGTCTCGACGGCGCTGTGGAGCGATGGCTACAACGTCGACGACCAGACGACCGCCAGTCGCGAAAACAGCTACAGCGGCTTCAGCGGCCGCGTGTTCCCGCAGGCGTCGGCACAGTGGAGGATGCCCCTGGTCCGCGAGAGCGAGAGCATCCAGCAGATCATCGAGCCGGTGGTGGAAGCGGTGCTGGCGCCGAACTTCGGCAACCCGAGCCGCATCCCAAACGAGGACAGCCAGGACTTTGAATTGCAGGACACAAACCTTTTCGGCATGCACAGGCTGCCGGGGATCGATCTTGTCGACGAAGGTCCGCGTGTCAACTACGGGCTGAACTGGATGCTGTTTGGCACCGGAGCCACTTCCGCCTCGATTTTCGTCGGCCAGAGCTATAGCTTTTTCGACGATAACACGTTTGGCGAAGGTACAGGCCTAGAGGACAAAATATCGGATATTGTCTCTTCAATCGATCTCGTCCCAGTGCCATGGCTCGACGTCATGTACCGCAATCGGCTTGATCACTCATCGCTGGCATTTCGTCGCAACGAGCTAAGCACCCGGGTCGGTGTCGACGCCATCCGCGTCGGCGCTGCTTACGTCCGCTATCAAGGCCAGCCGGAAAATGACCTGCAAGGCCGTGAAGAGGCTCAATATACGCTCGACACGCGGCTAACCCGCTACTGGCGCAGCCGCATCTTCGGGATCACCGACATTCGCGCCGATAGCCAGCGAGAGATCGGGTTGCGACTGGTTTATGAGGACGAGTGTTTCTTGTTCTCCGGGGAGTACGCCCGGCAGGACTTCAAGGACAAGGACGTCGAACCGAGCAACGTCTTTTTCTTCCGGGTCGGGCTGAAGACGCTGGGCGATGTGGGTTCCGGATTCAGACCGGGTGGTGGTTGATTTGATCGCGCGGCCTTCCTCGGCCTATCATTGCGCCAACGCACGATTTTCCGTTCGCCGAAAGCCGGGTCCCCGATGTTGTTGTTCCCCCCACGCATCCCCTTAGTTGTCCTTTTCGTCGTCTCGCTGCTGGCATTGCTGCCGTCGGCGGCCGTGCGTGCCCAAGACGCGCAGGGCATAGCCGCGATCGTCAACGAGGACGTCATCTCGGTGCACGATCTCGACAGCCGGGTAACATTGGTACTGGTCACCTCGAAGCTGGACGACACGCCGGAGAACCGCCGCCGCCTGCTACCAGAGGTGATGCGCACACTCATCGATGAGCGACTGAAGCGTCAGGAGATGCGCAAGCAGAACATAACCGTCGCTCAGAATGAGCTGGACCGGGCGCTGACGCAGGTCGCGCAGCAGCTTCGCGTGGAGCAGAACGACCTTGCTATTTACCTGCGACAACGCGGTGTCCCGATGGCAACGCTGCTCGAGCAGCTGGAGGCGGAGATTGGCTGGATCAAAGCAGTTCAGCGGCTTGCAGGAGATCGCGCCGTGGTCAGCCGGCGGGAAGTCGATGAGGAACTCGCCCGTGTTCGCAGCTCCGGTGTCGAGTACCGTCTCGCAGAGATATTCCTGCCGATCGACGATCCGGCAAATCAGGCTCGCGTGGAGCAGCAGTCGCTGCAGCTTGTAACGGAAGCGCGCGGCGGCGCCAATTTTCCGGCTCTGGCGCGGACTTTTTCGCAAGGTCCGTCGGCGGCGGAAGGAGGAGATCTTGGCTGGGTAACCCGCGAGGATCTCGATGAGCCGATTGAAAAAGTCGTGTCTCAAATGCAGCCCGGTCAAGTGTCTGACCCTATTCGCGGGCAGGGAGGATACTTCATTCTGTTTCTCGCCGGGCGGCGCAGTGGTGACGCGGCCACGTCAGCCGGCCGGGTATCGATGTCGATGCAACAGGTCTTTCTCCCACTGCCACGAACCGCTTCGCAAACAGAGGTGGCGGCGCGGGTTAGCACGGCCCAGGAGATCGCCCAAGGTTCGAACGATTGCGCCGCCTTCGCCGAGCGGGGTCGCGCTGCCGGTGCGCAGGTCGCGGCCAGCCCTAACGCGGTGGACGTGCAGCAGATGCCCCCAGAGCTGCGGCAACTGGTCGGTCCGTTGCAGGCGGGAGGCGTCACCCAGCCGATCCGCACCAACGACGGCGTCATGGTGCTTATGGTCTGCGAGCGTCAGGTGGAGGCTGGCGACGACGAGCAGCGGGCTCAGATCGAACGCCGGCTGCGCGATCAGCGACTGGCAACAACCTCGCGACGACAAATCCGCGACCTGCGACGGGCGGCGTTGCTAGACGTCCGCATCTGATGACGGCATCGTCGGGATTCGACCGGCAGCGCGCGCCGCTGGCATTGTCGATGGGGGAGCCGGCCGGAATAGGTGGCGAAATCACCCTGCGCGCGTGGCTCAGGCGCGCCAGCGGCGTGCCGCCGTTTTTTGTCGTCGATGACGCGGCCCGGCTGGGCCAGCTCGCCGCCGATCTCGCCCTGCAGGTACCCATTCACCGCGTTGCGAGCGGGGCGGAGGCGATGGCAAGCTTCAGCGAGGCGCTGCCGGTACTCGACCGGCCGCTGCCGCGGCCTGTCGTCGCCGGCCGGCCGGATGGCGGCAACGCCAGCGCGGTGGTTGCCGCGATTGAAACCGCCGTCGCCTGTGTGGGCCGAGGCGAAGCCGCAGCGCTCGTAACCAACCCGATACACAAGAAGTCGCTGTACGACGCCGGCTTCCGCTTTCCCGGCCACACAGAGTTCCTCGCCGCACTCGCCGGCGGCAACGCCCGGCCGGTGATGATGCTGACCTGCCCCGAACTCCGGGTCGTTCCGGTTACCGTGCACCTCAGCCTGCGCCGCGCGATCGACAGCCTCTCAACCGCAACAATCGTCAGCGCCGCCGAGATTGCCGCGGAGACAATGGCGAGCGACTTTGGCATCCCGCGCCCGCGCCTCGCCATCGCCGGACTCAACCCGCACGCCGGGGAGGATGGCGAGATGGGTGACGAAGAAGGCACCATCGTCGCCCCGGCCGTGGAACGGCTGTGCACGCTCGGAATTGACGCCCGCGGGCCGCTGCCGCCCGACACCTTATTCAGCCCACATCTCCGACAGAGCTACGACGTGGCGATCTGCATGTACCACGACCAGGCTCTGATCCCGCTGAAGGCGCTTGACTTCGATGGCGGCGTCAATGTCACCCTGGGCCTCCCCTTCATCCGCACGTCGCCCGACCACGGCACTGCCTTCGACATTGCAGGCAGCGGCCGGGCAAGTCCGGCAAGCCTGATCGCGGCGCTGCAACTGGCGGCCGAGCTTGCTGCGCGGCGCGCCGAGCACCGTCGGTGAGCCTCGACCAACCGACACTACCGCCACTGCGCGAGGTCATTCGTCGCCACGATCTTGCGGCGAAGCACTCTCTCGGCCAGCACTTCCTTCTCGACCTCAACTTGACGGCGCGGATCGCCCGGTGCGCAGGTGATCTGACCTCCTGCTCGGTGATCGAGATCGGGGCCGGGTCCGGGGGGACTCACCCGCAGCCTGCTGGCCGCCGGCGCACGCACGGTGGTCGCGGTGGAGAAGGACGTGCGTTGCGTCGCGGCCTTAGTCGAACTGACCGAAGCCCATCCCAGCCGTCTGTTGATCGTTCAAGCGGACGCGCTGGGGCTCGATCTGGCGAGCCTTGCCCCGCCGCCGCGGCGGATCGTCGCCAATCTTCCTTACAACGTCGCGGTGCCGCTACTCCTCGGCTGGCTGCGACGGATCAACGATTTCCAAGGCCTGACCCTGATGTTCCAGAAGGAGGTCGCCGACCGGTTGACCGCTGTTCCTGGCAGCCCCTCCTATGGTCGGCTGTCGGTCATCACCCAGTGGCTGACGCGCGCGCGCTTCGAGTTCAATGTCGATGCACGCGCTTTCACGCCGCCACCGAGAGTGACCTCGGCGGTCGTCAGCCTCGAGCCGCGCGCGACACCTCTGGCCCCGCCGACTTCGGAAAGCTCGAGCGGGTGACCGCGGCGGCGTTCGGACAGCGCCGGAAGATGTTGCGCGGGAGCCTGAAGGCGCTTGGCCTCGACCCGGAAGCGGCGGGTATTGCCGCCACGCGCCGCGCCGAAGAGCTGTCGGTGGAGGAGTTCTGCGCCCTCGCCCGGCTTTTGGCCGGCACCGCTGATGCAACTGCCGGCTGATCCGCCGGCCCCGGCCGGCCGCGCGCGGCTGTCGCCCTGGTTGATCCTGCTGGTGCCGCCGCTGTGTTGGGCCGGCAACTTTGTTATCGGTCGCGCCGTGCACGCCGACATCCCACCGGCGGCCCTGACTTTCTGGCGCTGGGCGGTTGCCGCCCTCGCGCTGCTGCCGCTGGCGGGCGCCGATGCCTGGTCACGACGACGGCTGATCTTGCGGCACTGGCGGTTCCTGAGCGTGCTGGCGGTTTCGGGTGTGGTGGGGTTCCAGTTCTTTGTCTACCAGGGATTGCAGACGACGACGGCGATCAACGGCGTGCTGATCATTGCCACCATCCCAGTGGCCATCCCGATCATCGCCTTCGCGCTGGATGGTGCGAAAGTTACCCGCCGCCAAGCTGTCGGAATCGCCCTGTCGCTCCTGGGCGTTGCGGTGGTCGTGCTGAGGGGCGACCCGCGACTCCTCTTGGGATTGCACCTGGCCGAGGGCGATCTCTGGATGTTTCTGGCGGTGCCGGCCTGGGGGCTGTACTCGGTAGTGCTGCGCCGACGACCCGCCGAGTTGCCGCCGCTTACGTTGCTCCTGGCGACGATCCTGCCGGGCCTGCTGCTGTTGACTTTGGGCTGGGGGGCCGAACTGGCTTTGCGCGGCGGTTTCACTGCAAGCTGGCCCCTACTGGCAAGCATCCTTTATGTCGGCTTGATAGCTTCGGTGCTGGCGTTCGCGTGCTGGAACCATGGCGTAGAACAGGTGGGCGCCGCCAAGGCAGGTTTATACATTCATCTCATGCCCGTGTTCGCAGCGATGCTCGCCATGGCATTTCTCGGCGAGACGCTACGCGGATACCACTTTGCCGGTGTAGCGGCCATAGCGGCCGGGATCTGGCTGTCCTCCACCGCTGGTCGTAACCGGACTTAGCTAAGCGACACGCCGCGCGAGTAGCCGCAGCGCCGTTTCGACCGTCGCGGCGCGCACCTGCTGCCGATCCCCTGCAAAAACGTGCCGTTCGTGCAATGTTTCGGCACCGCTGCGTGCTGCCGCAAAATGGACGAGCCCAACGGGTTTGCCAGGCCCACCGCCATCCGGGCCGGCGATACCGGTGACCGCGACGGAGACATCAGCGCCGGCTGCGGCGAGCGCGCCTTCCGCCATCGCACGGGCTACCGCCTCGTCGACAGCACCCCGCTTCGCCAGCAGTTCAGCCGACACGCCCAACTCCGCGGTTTTGGCGACATTGGAATAGGTAACAAACCCGCGGTCGAAGACGATCGAGGATCCGGCAACCGCCGTCAGGCAGCCGGCGATCAGTCCGCCGGTACAGGACTCTGCCGTAGCAAGCCGCAGATGCTGAGCCCGGCAAACGCGCAGCACCTCGGCGGCGAGGTCGAGCAAGGAAGGTTCGACGATCAGCATTCGGTGGCCCGCTGGGTAGCCAGACCGAGCAACGCCGGCAGCTCGCTCAGTGAGCTAAGACGGCCTACTGGTTCCCCCGGCAACCGGTCAAGCCGTGCACCGAAGCGATCGATCCAGACCACGCGAAAACCGAAGTGAGCGGCGGCCGAGGCGTCCCAGGTGTTGGAGGAAACGAAGACCATCTTCTCGGCCGGTATGTTGAAGCGATCGACAGCCAGCTGATAGACGCGTGGGTGCGGCTTGTAGGATGCCCGCGGCATCGGCGGATATGATCTCTCCTATGAGGTGGTGAACCCCCGCGCTCTGGACGGCGGCAACCAACATGCTTACCGAGCCGTTCGACAGGATGCTGGTGTGGATGCCGGCAATCTTCAGCGTCTGCAGCATACCGGGCACCTCGGGATACGCGCCCAACACGAAGTATAGTTCCATCAACCTGGAACGCAGCAAAAGGTTGTCTACCCCGAGCGCCTCCATGGCGTAGTCCAGTGCCTCGCCGGTGACGTGCCAGAAATCGGCGAAGTCGCCGCGCAGGCTGCGAAGCCAGGAGTACTCGAGTTGCTTCGTCCGCCACAGTGCCGACAGCGCGTCCGTCTGCTCGCCGAGTGCGTCGCGGCAACGCGCGGTCGCCGCGCCAACATCGAACAGCGTGCCATAAGCATCAAATATTACCGTGCGAATTCCGGCAAGCGCCCGAGCGGCGCCTGCCGCGGCAGTGTCGTCTCTCATCGGACGAGATCGCCCGCTAGCGTCTGAGCCAACTGCACATTGCCGACACGGGCGCGATAGACCTGCAGGTTCTCCAGGCAGCGCTGCACGTAATTGCGGGTCTCGCTAAACGGTATCATTTCGATCCAGTCAACCGCCGCCTCGGTCCCGGTGCGTGGGTCGCCGTTGCTGGCGAGCCACTGGTTCACACGCGATGGACCGGCGTTGTATGCGGCGAGCGCCAGGATATAGGAGCCATCGAAACGCTGCAGCATCTCCGAAATGTAGGTACTGCCAAGGCTGACGTTGTACTCTGGGCTGCCGATCAGCGAACTCGGCGAGTAAGGGATGCCCAGCCTGGCCGAGACGTCCCGCGCTGTCCCCGGCATCAGCTGCATCAGTCCCTGCGCGCCGGCAGGGCTGGTGGCGCTGACATCAAACGAGCTTTCCTGGCGGATGATGGCGAGCGCAAGCGGCGTCTCGATGCCGACAACCTGGGCCGCTTCGACGGCCGGCGTCACCGGATAGCCGGGACCAACGAGCGGCATACCACCCCGAATCGATTGCCGGGCGACAGCGACGCCGAGATCGGGTCGGCCGACTTCGCCGGCCAGGGTGGCTGCCTTGTATTTCCAGGAGCGAGAGTCACCGATCTCGGCCAGCCGCAGCATGAACGTGCGCTGTGCGTCGCGCTGGCCGGCCGCCGCGAGCATACTGATGGCCCGAACCAGATCGTGGTTGCGGAATCTTGCGTCCTCTGCCGCCTCGATCGGCGGATCCGGTGGCAGTCGCAAGGGCTCGCCCGGCCGGACTTCTGCGGCGCTTAGCTGCCCATAGAAGGCATAGCCGTGCTGCGCCGCCGCCTTATGCCACAGCATGGCGGTTTCCGTCTCGTTCTTTGCCTGCGCCGCCCGGGCCGACCAGTAGGCGCCACGCGCGCGGCTGACCGGGTGGTGAACTGCCTCGAACATGGTGACGAAGTTGGAAGCGGCGACATCCGGCTGTTGCAGGAAACGCAGCGCGATCCAGCCGGCGAGCCACTCGGCGTCAGCAAGTTCGCTGCCATCAACAAAGCCGTGTTCGCTCGCCACCGCGTACGCACCCCCCGGATCAGCGCGGCTCAGGGCCTGACGCGCAAGCTGTGAGCGCTCCTGCCAAAACGGCTCCGGCTGCGCGTAATCCGGCCGCCAGATCGTCAGCAATTGCCGCGCGGTTGCTTCGCTGCCCTTGCGCCGGTACCAGCGAACCTGGTCATAAACGAGACCGGGATCGCCCTGCAGCTCACTTGGGACCAACGCCGCAAGCCCTGGGCCGCTGTCGCTCGACTGACGCAGCGCGATTCTTGCTTCGCCCAGCGCACGGGTTTCCGGTTGCAGACGTGGCAGCAGCCGTTGCGCAGGAGAAATGCGGCCGGCCCACAACAGCCGGTCGAGCCGTTTTGCATGGTCGGCATCGGTAAGCACGCCTGCGAAGCGGGTATAGAACGCCTCTTCTTCCTCAATAGTCTGCGCATCGGCACTTGCCCAGGCGGCACGCGCTACCTGCGCCGCCCGGGCGTTGTCGCCCGACGCGATCAGCGCGTCGGCATAGCGGCTTGCGCCGGGCAAAGTCAGCGGCGCATTGCGATCGAACCACGCGAGGACCGCTTCATCCGACTCGCCGCCGTAGAGAGCCTGCTCGGCGCGAGTTCGCAGGGTTCGTTGTGAGGGCCAGTCCGGATTGTCGATGACAAAGCCGGTGATCTCGGCGAACGAACCGCCGCCGTTGGTGCGAGTAGCGTCGAGCCAAAGCACGAGCTTCGGCAGCACGGGGTCGGATGCCTGACCAGCGAGGCTGCGCGCCTCAGCCCAGTCGCCGCGGCTACCGGCAGCCAGAGCGGCATAGGCCCGGGAGGCATCGTCGGCGCGACCGGCAGACGATATCGCGAAGATAACGGCAGCCGCCCCTAGGGCAGCCAGGCAACGGCCGAGACGGGCTTGCACCGACTATTCGCCTCCGTCGTTGTCACCGGCTGAGGAAGCGCCGGCTGCGCTCTTCCCTCTGGCACCGATCCTAAGATCTCGCGGGGATTACGGCAAGCTTGTGGCAACACTCTTCAGAACACGCCCGCGGCAAACCATCGGGACGCCGCCCCTCTGCGCTTTGCAAACGTGCAAGCGGGCGATAAGGTCGCGCCCGCCCGCGGATCGGGCCAGTATGCGCTCGGGAAGGAATGTATAGAATGTTCAGGGGCTCCATCGTCGCCTTGGTCACGCCGTTCAGCGACGGCGCTTTCGACGAATCGGCGTTCCGCGCGCTCGTCGAGTGGCACATCGGCGAAGGCACCGAGGCGCTCGTCCCCTGCGGTACGACAGGTGAATCGCCCACCCTCGACCACGCAGAGCACAAGCGCGTCGTCGAGGTGTGCATCGATGCAGCCGCCGGCCGGGTGCCGGTGATTGCCGGCACCGGCTCCAATTGCACTGCCGAAGCCATTGAACTGACCCAGCACGCCAAGCAGGCGGGTGCGTCGGCGGCGCTGGTGGTAACTCCCTACTACAACAAGCCGACGCAGGACGGCTTGTTTCGCCATTACCAGGCGATCGTCGACGCCGTTGACCTGCCGGTGATCATCTACAATATCCCGCCCCGTTCAGTGATCGACATGAGCGTTGAGACGATGGCGCGGCTGGCAAAGCTGCCGAACATCGTGGGCGTCAAGGATGCCACCGCCGACCTGACCCGGCCGATCCGCACCCGCCTCGCCATCGGCGACGAATTTTGCCAACTCTCCGGAGAGGACGGAACGGCGTTGCCATTCCTCGCAGCTGGCGGCCATGGCTGCATCTCGGTCACCGCCAATGTCGCTCCGGGCCTGTGCGCGCAAATGCAGCGGGCTTGGCGCGATGGCGACCGCGCGACAGCGATGGCGCTGCAGGACCGGCTGATGCCGCTGCACGGAGCGCTGTTTTGCGAGCAACCTGGCGCCGGTGAAATACGCCGCGAGCCTGCTCGGCAAGTGCACGGCCGATACTCGCCTGCCCCTGGCACCGCTCATGGAGGCAAGCCGAGAGACGGTGCGCCGGGCGATGCAGACGGTCGGCCTGCTGAACTGAAGCCCCGCATGGCAGGCAAGAACAAGGACGAGGATCAGAGCAAGACCGTCGCGCAGAATCGCCGGGCGCGGCACGATTACAGCATTGAGGATACCGTTGTCGCTGGACTGATGCTCATGGGCAGCGAGGTAAAGTCTTTGCGCCGCGGGCAGGCTTCAATTGTCGAGGCCTACGCTTCGGACAAGGGCGGTGAGCTGTGGCTGCTAAACGCTCACATCGCCCCCTACGATGCTGGAAAAACTTTTGGTCACGAGCCAAAACGGCCGCGCAAGCTGCTGTTGCACCGGCGCGAGATCGACAAGTTAAGTGGCGCTATCCGCCGTGAGGGTATGACGATCGTTCCGCTGTCGATCTTTTTCAACGCCCGCGGCATCGCCAAAATTTCTCTCGGCCTCGCGAAGGGAAGGCGCAAGGTGGACCAGCGCGAAGCGATCAAGCAACGCGACTGGCAACGCCAGAAATCCCGCCTGCTGCGGACTGCGCGAGAGTAGGCATTACGTTCTTTAGCTTCAGTGGCGACCGGCACCGCACCTTTATGCCGTCGCATCTTTTCAAGAACAGCAAAGAAGCCGGACCAAGGCCGCTGGCAGGGAGACATAGATGCCCGACTTCGCTCATGAAAACGCCGCCCGCTGCGACATCGTCTGCGGCGTCGACGAGGTCGGACGCGGACCGTGGGCGGGGCCGGTGCTGGCAGCGGCAGTTGTTCTCGACCGCCGGCGGCTGCCGGCGAAACTCGCCGTTCGGATCGACGATTCGAAGGCACTGACGCGGGGACAGCGGGAGGCCGTCGCGGCCGAGCTTCCAGCGTACGCGCGCATCGGCATCGGTCTCGCGAGCGTTAGTGAGATCGATCAGCTCAATATCTATTGGGCGTCGTTGCAGGCGATGCGCCGGGCCGTGGAAGCCCTGGGGATCGCGGCCCGATCTGGCGCTGGTCGATGGCAAGGCAGCACCTCCACTAGCGTGCCAGGTCCGCTGCATTGTCGGCGGCGATGCCCTGTCTCTGTCGATCGCTGCCGCATCGATCGTCGCCAAGGTCAGTCGCGACCGAATGATGGCTGCTCTGTCGGATGAATTTCCCGGCTACGGATTTGAACGGCACATGGGCTATGGCACTGCGCTTCACCGGGCGGCGCTGCTCGCGCTAGGACCGTCTCCGCAGCATCGCCTCGGCTTTCCCTCGGTGCGTGCGCTTCTCGCCCAACTGTCGCTCGCCTTTCCGGTAAAACCGGAAGTGAGTCCTTCTAGCCACACTTGACGCAGAGTCCTGGGTTGCGCATCCTGCGCGGCATGGTTGAATCTCTACCGTTCGAAACGAATAAGATCCTCATCGGCGACTGCGTTACCGTCATGGCCGGGCTGCCTGAAGGCAGCGTCGACTTGGTATTTGCCGATCCGCCATACAATCTTCAGCTTGAAGGTGAGCTGCGACGACCGAACAACAGCCGCGTCGACGGCGTCGATGAGGGTTGGGACCGGTTCGAAGATCTGGCCACCTATGATCGATTCACCGGCGCCTGGCTCGAGGCGGCTCGGCGGCTGCTGAAGCCGGACGGCACGTTGTGGGTTATCGGCACTTATCACAACATTTTCCGCGTCGGCTCCATACTCCAGGACTTGGGTTTTTGGATTCTCAACGACATCGTGTGGCGCAAGACCAATCCGATGCCGAACTTCCGCGGCAAACGCTTTACGAACGCGCACGAGACGCTGATCTGGTGCGCGCGCGACCGCAAGGCGCGTCACCGCTTCAACCATTGGGCAATGAAGAGCCTCAATGATGATTTGCAGATGCGCTCCGACTGGCTGCTGCCGGTGTGCGGCGGCGGCGAGCGACTGAAGGCCGATGGGCGTGGCCCACCCGACGCAGAAGCCGGAGGCCCTGCTGCACCGGGTGCTGCTCGCCTCCACGTCGCCCGGCGACCTTGTTCTTGATCCGTTCTTCGGCACCGGCACCACCGGCGCGGTAGCGCTGAAACTTGGCCGCCGCTTCCTCGGCATCGAGCGCGATCCGACCTATGCCGATCTCGCCCGTGCCCGCATCGAAGCGATCCCCGCGCCCGAAGACGCCTCACTGCTCGCCACCCGCGCCGCCCGCGACGAACCGCGGGTCCCGTTCGGCTCGCTGGTCGAACGCGGCTGGCTCCGACCCGGCGATGTGCTATTCGATCAGCGCAAGCGCTGGTCCGCCAAGGTGGCGGCCGATGGATCGATCGTCGCCGCCGACATTCGCGGCTCGATCCACCAAGTGGCGGCCCGCGTGCAAAATCTGCCGGCGTGCAACGGCTGGCAATTCTGGTACGCCCGCGTCGAAGGCCGGCCGGTGCCGATAGACTGGTTCAGGCAGAAGCTTCGGGCGGAGATAAACTGAGATCGGCTAGCCGAAGGCTCGCCGTCCTTGCTCGACTCCGCTGACAGCCGGCCTTTCGCCGTGCTATTGACAGCTCTACCGTACGAACCACATC
>JADJRE010000013.1 GCA_016712375.1 Rhodospirillales bacterium | reverse complement strand
GCTCTTCCAGGCCCGTCATCAGACGGTGAATTCCCGACTTGGAGCGCAGTCCAAGTGCATCCTTCATCTCGTCGAATGATGGCGAGACGCCTGTCTCCCGCAAGCGCTTATCGATGAACATCAGGAGTTCGTACTGCTTTTTTGTCAGCATGCTCCCACCCTCGCCCGCCCGGTGGTGTAACGCGTCACGCGTCACCAATTCCTCCCGTCAATGCCTCATATGAGTTATCGACGGGAACGCTTGGATAGCGCCTGACACGGTGACACCATATATAGAACAAAACAAAAACCTCATCGCATGTTCTATTTTAGTTCCGCCGTCTCGTCAAGCCGTTCGTCGCCGGTCCATTGATCTCTCGCGGCAAGCCGGCAGCAAGAGCCGAGGCTGAGGAGGGAGATCCCAGGCCGATCAAATATCGGCCGCAGTGGAGCCGAGGCGCAGAACCGAGATGCGCTCACCGGCACGCACCGGAGGAGCCGAAGGCGGTCGGATCACCAGGCAGTCAGCGGCAGCCAGCGTACGGATCATCGCACTGTCCTGACCCGGCAATACGCTCGCCACGTACTCTCCGACGGTGTTCTGCCGCAGCGTGGCGCGCAGATGATCACGACGATCGTCGTTGGCCGGCAGGTCGACGCCGCTGACCGCCGCCTCTGCAACCATGCCGGGAGGATCGAGGCCGAGCATCCTCCCGACGGCGGGGCAGGCGAATAGCAGCGCGGTCACCCAGGCAGAGACCGGGTTGCCCGGCAATCCAAGCACCGGCATCGCGCCGAGGTGGCCAAACAGAAGCGGTTTGCCTGGCCGCATTGCGACGCGATGAAAGTCCGCATCGAAACCTTCGGTGTCGAGAACGCCACGCACGAGATCAAGATCGCCCACCGAAGCGCCGCCGATGGTGATCAGCAGGTCGCAACCGGCGCCGACCAAAACATCGTTGCCAGGTCGTGTGGATTGTCTCGGGCGATGCCGAGCCGCACCGTCTCCGCGCCCCAGGCCCGCAGCAGTTGCTCGCAGGCCATACCACCCGATTCAACCAGCTGGGCATCGTTCTGCCGCTCGCCGGGCCGGACCAGTTCATCGCCCGTCGATAGCACGGCGACCCGCGGCTTACGGCGAACCGCCACCCACGGCACGTCCATGGCCGCCGCCAGCCCCACATCCCTGCTGGTGAGGCGCCGACCGGCGTTGAGCAAAACTTCTCCGGTGGCGAAGTCTTGCGCCCGGCGACGGATCCAGCGGCCGGCGGTGGCGGCGCGTCCGATCGACACGGCGCCGTCCTGCTCGTTGGCGTGTTCCTGGATGACGATGGCGTCCGCACCGGCCGGCAGCCGTGCCCCGGTGAAAATGCGCACAGCTTGGCCGCTCGCCAGCTGGCCCGGGAAATCAGCACCTGCGACCGCTCGTCCTATCAGTCTCAGCCTCGTGGTCTCGGTGCCGCCGGCGACGTCGGCGGCGCGCACCGCATAGCCGTCCATCGACGAAACATCGGCCGACGGGTGGCTGACCCGGGCAACCAAATCTTCGGCAAGAACCCGACCGAGCACCGTCTGCAAACCCGCAATCTCCGCCGGCAGCGGCCGGAAGGCAGCGAGAACAACCGCCAGGGCATCTTCAAAGGATATCATGCCGGGGACGTTCGGCGCGCCGGAGCGAGGTGAAGCAGTTTGGTCAAGGAGTTGCTCACGAAGCCTCGAAGACACCCGACTTGCCGCCTGCCTTATGTACCAGACGGAGCGCTTCAATACGCATCGCACGGTCGGCCGACTTGCACATGTCATAAACGGTGAGCGCCGCGATCGCCGCCGCGGTCAAGGCCTCCATCTCGACGCCGGTACGACCCTCGACGCGGCACAGCACCGTGATCTCCACCGCCGAGCCCTCTGGATCGGTGGCAAAGTCGATCGCGACCGAGCACAGCGGCAAGGGATGACAGAGCGGAATCAGTTCGGCGGTGTGTTTCGCCGCCATGATGCCCGCCACGCGCGCGACACCAAGCACGTCGCCCTTCCCGGCGGTGCCGGCACTGATCATCGCCAGCGTCGACGGCTGCATGACGACGCGCGCCTTCGCGGTCGCCGTGCGCGTCGTCGTCGGCTTATTGGAAACGCCGACCATCCGTGCGTTGCCGGCGGAGTCGAAATGCGTGGAGCTTGGCATCTTCAGCTCGCGTCTCTAACGAAGCCACCGCCTGCGTAGCATCGCGAACGGTACCAGCAGACGCATCTGCGGGCAATCGGAGTGGACGCTCGCCCTGTTACAGGGAAGCGTGTTCTCCGCTCCTACGGCGTCGCCACCAGATGAACGCGACAATGGCGACGACGATCAGCAGCTCCGCCGGCAACAGCAGCAAAGCCGCTTGCTCGATGAAGGCGATCACCGGCGCCGCCACCGCCATCAGCAGGGCTGCAACGCAGATGCGCCACGACGCAGCATGCACGCCGGCGAGAAAGGTGCCGAGCGACATCAGCGAGATCAGCGCCAGGCCGATCGCATCGGTGTTCAGCATCCGCTGCATGTCCGGAATGAACAGTAGCTGCATGCACAGCAGCAGCGCACCCCAATGCAGCGCTTGCGTCCACAGCAGCCGCCAGCGCGCCCGCTTGCCGCGAGCGTGCTTCCAGCCTGCGGCGACGCAGAAGCAGCCGAACGCAACCGCCAGCAGTGTCCAGAACAGAGAGCTGGCCTGAGGAGCGATGCTTGTATAGGCCACGCCGGCCAGCGAGAGCAGCAACATCGCCAGATACGGCAGCTCATCCCACCACCACGGCCGCGCATCGGCGGGGGGCAACGCCATCCCTGCGTCGCTGAGCGGATTTTCCTCGTTCATCGCGGTCGTTTCCCCTGCAGCTTTCTTCTATCAGACGAGGATTAGATGGTGGAGTGGTCCTTCGCAATCTTTCACAAGCCCCTCAACGCACGATCGGAAATAAACTGCTTCAGCCGCCGTCTTTGCTCGCAGCATTCGATCCCGCAGGCAACCTCCTCCAGCGACCGCCCAGGTAACAGGACGACCTCCATGAGTGTGTGTTGAATAGGCATTCACCGGTGAAGTAAGCGGATCAAGCTGTGTGCCGAGCGACCGCAGTGGCAGCGCCGGAGGTCCCGGCCTTGCGGAGAAGCTGAGTTCCCCGTTGCGCCGGTCGCGGCAAGCGCCGTTCGGCACAGCTTGCGGCCGGTGGTGAGGTGCTTCTATCATCCGCCGCGCCGCGGCCGGCCGAAGTTCGCCCGCGTCCAACGTGTCTCGGGGAACACCTTCTATGCTGGAAGCCATCCGCAAGCGCGCAGGCTCGCTGGTCGTCAAGATCCTTTTCGTCGTGCTCACACTCAGTTTCGTCATCTGGGGCATTGCCGACGTTTTCCGCCCGCGCGGCGGCAGCGACTGGGCAGCCAAGGTCGGCGGAGAAAAAATTCCGACCTCCGCCTTCCAGGAGGAGTACCGGGCGACGCTGCAGCGTCTGGGCAGTACGCTTGGGCGGCAGATCGACGCCGAGCAGGCGCGTGCCCTGGGCCTGCCCCGCTCGGTCCTCGAACGGCTGATCGATGGCGTGCTGCTCGACCGGGCCGCGCACGACATGGGCCTCGTCGTCGGCGATGCGGCGATTCGCGAGACGATCAAGAACAATCCCCAGTTCCGCAATCAGCTTGGCACGTTCGATCCGCAGGTGTTCCGTGCGGCGTTGGCGCAGGCAGGCTTCACCGAACAACGCTATACCGAACTGCTTCGCCGCGAACTGCTACGCGAGCAGATTATCACCAGCCTGACGGATGGCATCGTCGCGCCGAAGGCGATGCTGGAGAGCCTCGATCGCTGGCGGGGTGAACGGCGTACCGCCGATCTGGTGCGCGTTCCCGATACCGCCATCACTGTCGCGGACCCCGACGAGCCGACGCTTCGCCAATTCTATCAGGATTATCCCGGCCTGTTCACCGCTCCGGAGTACCGGACGATCTCGGCCGTGATACTCACCACAGACGATGTGGCAAAGGGGATCACGATCGACGAGACAGCGCTGCAGGCGGCTTATCAGGATCGTCAGGCGGAATTCATCCGCCCGGAGCGGCGAACATTCCGACAGATCGTCTTCGCCGAGGAAGGGCAAGCGAAAGCCAGCCGCGAGGCACTATCACGTGGCAAGAGCTTCGCCGCCGTCGCCGCCGAAGCGGGCCAGAGCGGCGCCGATCGGGCGACCATCGGCCCGGTCGCGCGCGAGCAGCTGCCGGCCGATCTCGCTGGCGCCGTCTTCCAGTCCTCGCCCGGCATCGTCGGCGAGCCGGTGCGCAGCTCGCTCGGGTGGCACCTCATTGAGATCACTGCCATCGAGCCTGGGTCGGTGCAGCCATTCGCCGAGGCAAAGAAAGGCTGGCCGCGGAGAGCTGAAGCGAGAAGGCGCCTGGTTGCCCTTGGATCTGGCGAAAGCTGGAGGATACGCCTGGCCGCGCAACGCTGGTCGAGGCGGCAGGGGAATTGCAGCTGCCGCTGCGCAGCTGGCAGATGCTCGACGCGCAAGGCCGCGACGCTGGTGGGGTCGCTGTCGAAGGGCTGCCCGCGCAGCTGGTCGAAACGGCCTTTCAAACCCCTGCACAGACGGAAAGCGCCCTGGTCGAGGCGGATCGCGACACCTACTTCGTCGTCCGCGTCGACGCGGTAACGCCGGCGGCAGTGCGGCCATTCGAGGCGGTGCGCGCGCAAGCGCTCGACGCGTGGCGGGCCCGCCAACGCAACGACCGGGCGCGACAGCGGGCGAACGAGCTTGCCGAGCGCGTTCGCAGCGGTGGCGAGCTGGCGCCATTGGCGAAGGCGCAGGGGCTGAAGGTGTCGACGACGCCGCCATTCACCCGCAGCGGCGTGGGCGCCGGCGACGATCTCTCGCGCGCACTGATCGCAAGTGTGTTTGAGGCAAAGCCGGCGGAGGTGCTGGTTGTTGCTGTCGACGACGGTTTTGTCGTCGCACGCGTTGGGCCTGTTCTGCCGCCGGTGGCGGATGCCAATGCCGCCGCGGCCACCCTGAGTGAGCTGAACGAGGCTCTGAAAGGCGATATTCTCACGCAGTATGCTTCGGGATTGCGGCAGCGCTGGACGGTCGAGATCAATCCGAGCGTGCTTGAGCGATCGCTGTGACCAGGCTGCCCCCAATGGAGGTACGCCCCGACTACGCCCACTTCGCCGCCGTCTACGCGGCGGGCCGGCCGCAGGTTCTGTGGACGACGCTGGTCGCCGATCTGGATACGCCGGTCTCGGCAATGCTGAAGCTGGCCTATGCCCGGCCGAACAGTTTCCTGTTAGAATCCGTCGAGGGAGGCGCCATTCGCGGCCGCTACTCGTTCATCGGCCGTGACCCTGACCTGATCTGGCGCTGCCGCGGTGACACGGCCGAGATCGCCCGCCCCGGTCCGACAGGGGGCGACAGCTTTCTTCCATGCCCAGTGTCGACCGAGAAGGGAGCGCTCGCCTCGCTGCGCGCGATCGTCGAGGAATCGCGCATCGTCCTTCCCGAAGGACTGCCGCCAATGTCGGCCGGCCTGTTCGGCTATATCGGCTACGACATGGTGCGGCTGATGGAGCGCTTGCCGGACGCCAATCCGGACCGACTGGGCGTGCCCGATGGTATGTTCCTGCGGCCGACGGTGATCTGTGTCTTCGACAATATCGAGGACACGCTGACCATCGTCACGCCGGTACGACCCGTCGCGGGGATCATCGCCGCGCACGCTTTTGCCGAAGCGCGCGAGCGGTTGTCTGGCGCGATCGGCGACTTCGCCCGCAGCCTTCCTCGCAGCCTCGGAGTAGTGCCGCCGGCGAGAGCGCCATCCGAACCGCTGTCCAACCTGTCGCGCGCGGAGTACCACGCGATCGTCGATCGGGCGAAGGAGTACATCGTCGCCGGCGACATCTTCCAGGTGGTGCCGTCACAGCGCTTCCGAATGCCGTTCACCTTGCCGCCGTTCGCGTTGTACCGGGCGCTGCGCCGGCTGAACCCCTCGCCGTTCCTGTTCTTCCTCGCCTTCGAGGGCTTCGCCGTGGTGGGATCCAGCCCGGAGATCATGGTTCGAGTGCGCGACGGACGGGTAACCATCCGGCCGATCGCCGGCACCCGGCGGCGCGGCGTCGACGCCGAGGAAGACCGGGCGCTTGCCGCCGAACTGCTGGCCGACCCGAAGGAATGCGCCGAGCATCTGATGCTGCTGGACCTCGGCCGCAATGACGTTGGCCGGGTGGCCGAGGTGGGCAGCGTCCGGGTCACCGAGCAGATGGTGATCGAGCACTACTCGCACGTCATGCACATCGTCTCCAATGTCGAGGGAATGCTCGATCCTGCGCACGACGTGATCGACGCGCTGATTGCGGGCTTCCCGGCCGGCACGGTCTCCGGCGCACCGAAGGTGCGGGCGATGGAGATCATCGACGAACTGGAACCGGAGCGCCGCGGCATCTATGGCGGCTGCATCGGCTACATCGGCGCCTCGGGCGAGCTCGACACCTGCATCGCGCTGCGCACCGGCATCGTCAAGGACGATATGCTCTACGTGCAGGCGGGCGGCGGGGTGGTCGGCGATAGCGATCCAGAGGCCGAATTTCAGGAAACACGCAACAAGGCACGCCCTGCTCCGCGCCGCCGACGAAGCCGCCGCCTTCAACGAGCGCACCCTGAGCGCTAGCGATCATTGACGGGCGTTCGCGGCAGAAACGGCCAGCGCTTTATCTTATTGTCGCGAGTTGCTGCCGTTGCCCGTTACCGGCCAGACAGTTGGCACGACGCAGCACCGGCGCGCCGACGCCGGACCAGTCGTTCTCGCGGCAGGTGAGGACGATGATCTGCAACCGCCGCCCGGCCTCCATAACGATCTGTCGCATTGCAGCAAAACGACAGGGGTCCGAATAGACCAGGGCGTCGTCAAGGATCACCGGTGCCGGGCAACCCCTTTCCAGGAGCAGTTCGGCGAAAGCGAGGCGCATCAGCACCGCCAGTTGCTCCCGGGTGCCGACGCTGAGCGAGCGCACCTCCTCGGCGACGCCATCGCGATGTAGACGCGTCATCGCCAGCGTCTCCTCGTCGAAGGCCAGGTCGGCGCCATCGAACAGCCGCGCCAGCTTCGGCCGCAACCGCCGGCGCACCGGTTCAGTGAATTGCTGTTTGGCCTGTTGCCGAGCCTCGCATAACACGTCGCGCAACAGCCGCACCGCGTCCGCTTCGCGCTTTAGCCGGGCGAGCCGGTCACCGGCGAGCCGCAGCTCGCCTTCCGCCCGTGCCAGATCCTCGTCGAAACCTTGCTTGCCGATGCCGCGGAGCTCGCCCGCCAGTTCGCTGTCGCGCCGCGCGAGACGCTCGACGTCGCGGCTCAGGCGGTCGAGCTGCGCCTTCGCTTGCTGCAGCTGCGCCATTGACCGTTCGGGATCCTCGCCGTCCCAGGCCTGTTGAAGAGCAGTGCTCTCCGCCAGCCGCTCGGCCACGTCGGCGCGCGCCGCCGCGACGGCCGCGGCAAGCGCTTCATCGGAGTCCTCTGCCCGCCCCCGCTCCAGATCGGCCTCCAAATCGGCGGCGCGCCGCGTCGCATCTTCACCCAGCGCTCTAGCTTCCAGCACACGGTCGCGTGCGCGAGCGTGGTCGAGGCCGGCGCTGCTCAAGGCCGCCTTCGCTTGCTCTTGCCGAAGCCGCGAAGCGCCGAAGCTGGCGCGCTTGGCGACGCTCCGCTTCCGCCGCCTCGGGAAGCAGCGGTGCGGCGGTTGCTCCCTGTGCCAGATCCGCCTCCTCCGCCGCCTTCACCGCCACGGCGAGGCGCAGCGCCTCCAGGCCTTCCGGTGCGCGGCGGGCGAGGTCGCGCGCTGCTTCCGCCGCCACCGCGGTCAATTCCCGACGCCGCGAGCAGGCCGCTTCCGCCGCCGCCGCATCGGCCACGCCCAGCGACATTAGCAACCCCGCGAGCGCCTCCTCGGCGATCGTCACAGCGGCACGTCGTTCGGCCAGATCCTCGCCGCCCGGAACAATCGTCAGCTCGCCCCAGCCTTCCAGCCGCAGCGTCGTCGGCTCGTCAAGACGCAACGGCCGGTTGGTCGGCACGGCGTCAGCGCCGAGGAAGGCGCGGCGCCCGGCTATCGGAGCGAATTCGACGCGCGTTTCCGCCGCCTGCACCCGCGCCCGTGCCTTGTCCACCGCTGTCGTCGCGTCGCGCAAGCGACGAAGCGCGCCGTCGTCCACGATAATCGCGGCTGCCTCGCTCCGCAAACGTTCCGCTGCCGCCGCCGCTTCCTTGGCGAGCCTCAGGTCGATGGTAAGCGCAGCCAGATCGTGCGCCGCCCGAGCCCGCATAAGCGCACGGTCCGCGGCGTCGTCCCGGCTTTGCGCCTGTGCCACTGCGCGGTCGGCCTCTGCCGCCTCCGCCTCGGCCCGCGAAAGCGCCTCTTCCAGCGGCGCCAGCGCTCGCTCCGCCTCCTTCAGTTCGACTGCCGACCGCACCGCTTCCTGCTGTGTACGCAGTTGCGCGTTGACCCTTTCCGCGCGCGCCTGCTGCCGTTGGACGGCAATATCAAGCTTCGAACACGCGAGCTTTTCAGCGGCTTCAACCGCATCCCGCTTTACTCTCAGGTCGTCGAGTCGCCGCTGCGCCGCGTCCAGGCGATGTACGTCAGCTTGCGCCCTTTCTATCCCGCCGGCTTCGGCGTGCGCCGACAGCGCCGCACGCACCTGTTCCAGCTCCGCCAGTAGCGCGTCGTAGCTGCGTGCCTGCTCGCGAAGGCGAGCGCACTCGGCTTCCAGATCCTCGACCTTTTGTTTCGCTTCCGCGTATACGCCCTTTTCGCGACCGCGCTTCGGCTGGAAAAAGCGGCTGTAGCGCTCCTCGACGGCCTCGATCACCGCCGCCGCCCGGTCACCCCCAACCACCTGGTCGAGTTCCTGTTCCAGCGCCCGTCCAAGCGCGCGACGGCCATTGTCGCCGATCAGGGGCGCAGCAAAGCCGGTGCCCTGCTCAACCCACAGCAGCCCGCAGACTCCCTGTTCTTCCGGCTTGGACAGACCTTGCTTGCCGAAGTCGAGGCCCAGCAGCCGCTGCAGTTCCTCCTCCGCTTCGCCGCCGCTAAAAGTCCGGGCGGGCGTGGTCAGTACCGCCTGCTTTGGGCGCTGCAAGAAGGTCTTGCACAGGCGGTAATCCCGGCCGTCGATGCTGAAATCGAGCTCGATGCGGGGCTGGCCGCCGCCGCCGTTGGGCAGCATCTGCTTCGCTTCCACGCCGTCCGATCCATGACGGCAGAACAGCACGGCGCGCAGCGCCTGCAGGACCGTCGACTTGCCTTCCTCGTTATCGCCGGCGATGACGGTGATGCCGTTGCCGATGCCGTCGATGCAGACCGGTCCGCGCAGCTTGCGGAAGTCCTCGATGCGGAGGCGGCGGATCAGCATGGCCCGGTTCCATCGTCCAACCGGACGCTCTCCAGATACAACATCTGCAGGGCCAGCCGCGCCACGCCTTGTTCCGGATCGGCAGGGTCGGCGGCGCGTGCCCGCAGCCGCAGTGCCGCGGCGCCGACGAAGCCGTGTCGGCCAAGGCGATCGAGGTCGTCGGAGGACGGCTCGGGCAGGAGGCCGGTATCATCCACGTCCAGCCACCGCAAGCGTGGCTCGCGCCAGCCCGCGAGCCGCTCGTCCAACGCACGGCGCGTGTCGAGATCAGGCGCTCCCCGCAAGGTCAGCTTCACCAGTTGCCGGTCGAGCGCTGCTCCGTTTTCCGCCAGCCGGCGCAGCCGGTCTTCGAGCGCCCGCACGTCGTCCGTTCCGTACACGGACGCCTCAATTCGATGCCAACAATAAGCGCCGGTTACCATCCTCTCTACCTCCGGCCGCGCCCCGACGCCGGCGATGCGCACCAGCAGCACTGCCCCCGGCTCATTGTCCTTGAAGCGGTCCGGCTCCGGCGTTCCGGAATACGCGGTGTGGGCATTGATGGCCACGGTGCCGTGCCAGTCGCCCAGCGCCAGCCAGTCGAGGCGGGCCCGGGCGGCCCGGTCGGCGGCGATGGGGTTGTGCACGTCGGCGTCCTCCGGCAACAGGCCTTCGATGCTGCCGTGCGCCAGCCCAACGCGGATCGCACCTTCCGGTGTCAAAGCCCCGTCGAACCAGCCGGTGAGATCGGCGCTTTCGTGCCGGCGGCGGAGCGGCGCCGGCAGAACGACGAGGCGATCCTCCGCCAGGGGGAGAGGTCGAGGCTCGGTGGCAAGAACGATATTTTTCGGCAGGTCGGAACGGCTGGCCAGTCTCGTCCAAACACTCTCCGCCAGCGCCGCGTCGTGATTGCCCGGCAGCAGCACCCAGGGCCCACCGAACGGCGCCATGGCGTCGAGCGCCCGATTGACCGTCGCGTCGCTGACAGCGTTGCCGTCGAAGACGTCACCGGCAACCAGCACCGCGTCCACCGCCTTCTCCCACGCCAGCAGCGCGATGCGCCGGACCACCGCGAAGCGCGCGTCGCGCAGTGCCGCCCCCGCGTCCCCCGGCACGAAGCCAAACGGCGCTCCCAGCTGCCAGTCCGCTGTATGAATGAAAGCAATTGCCAAGCCGACCCCCGAAAATCCGCCACGCAGTTTATGTTCGTGTTCTGTTCAATACAAGCTCGCCGATCAGGCAGCGGCACCGCAAAATGACGACAAATTGACGAGATGACGACTAATCAGGGGCTGATTAGGAACTGTATGCTTTAAAAACAATATGTCAGAAGAAACATCGGCACAGATCGGTACTAGATCGGCACCTAATCGGACTCAGCAGGCCCCTTACCGACTTTCGCTAATGCCACCCCAGGTGAAGCCGGCGCGCTCTACTGCCCGGCGTACCGCGGCTTCGTCCGCCTCGCGACCCACACGCACGAACCCGGTCAACACGTCGACTTCGATGAACGCATCCGGCACCTGCTTGCGAATTGCAGCGGTCACCGCGCGGGCGCAGCCCTCGCACGTCATACCCTCGACCCGATAGGTCGTCACATCACTCATCGTTCGCCCTCCTGCCAACCGTTCGATCCTACTGCCCGCCGGTCGTCGCGGCTACCAGGCGCGCATACGCTGGACGCGTTCCCGGTCGAACTGTTCATTGCGCAGCCGCTGTTCGAGCAAGCGGTCACGATCGAGCAGGCCGCGTCGTTCCTGACGCAACCTGTCGGCCACCGGGTCCTGCAACGGTTCCGGGACGCCGTTCGGCTGGATCCGCGGTGCCTGGGAGCGCTCGATGTCCTTGAGGTCGAGCTTGCGGTCGAGCGTCTGGATGCGCCCTTCCACTGCCCGCTGCTCGTCGCGCAGCCGGCGCTCGCGCGCCTCGCGCATCGCCGCGGCTGCGGCGCTTGCCCGCGGAGAGATGGTCGGCGCAGGTGGTAAAGGGTCATCGTCAGCCATCGCGGCCACCGGCATGAACAACGACTGGCACAACACCGCCGCCGCCACCCACCGCCGCCACGCTTGACGCTGCACGGACGCACCGGCATGTTCCGGATCAGCCGACGGGCGCCGTATGCATCGCCCGCACCGGCTAAGACACCCGCCAGCACTGTCTCCGGCTCGCTCCATGCTGCTGCTGATCGACAACTACGACAGTTTTACCTACAACCTCTTCCACTATCTGGGGGAGTTGGGCGGCGATATCGACGTCCGTCGCAACGACGCGCTGAGCGTCGAGGAGGCGATGGCGATGGCACCGCAGGGCATCGTGCTGTCGCCGGGGCCTTGCGATCCGGATCGCGCCGGCATCTGCCTGCCGCTGATCGCGGCCGCCGCCGGCAAGGTTCCGCTGCTCGGCGTTTGCCTGGGTCATCAGAGCATTGGCCAGGCGTTTGGCGGCCACGTGGTTCGTGCCCCAGTCCCCATGCATGGCAAGATCAGCAGCATCCGCCACCAGGGCACTGACGTCTTCGCCGGCCTCCCCTCGCCGTTCCGGGCGACCCGCTACCACTCCTTGATGGTCGATCGCGACGGTTGGCCGGACAGCCTGATCGTCACAGCGGAGAGCGAGGATGGCGTCGTCCAGGGACTGCGACATCGCGAGTGGCCGATCTTCGGTGTGCAGTTCCATCCCGAGAGCATAGCCACCGAGCACGGTCACGCGCTGTTGCGCAATTTTCTTGCAACCACGGTGCAGTGACTGATGACCGACCAGCAGAGCCTGCTCAAAGCTATCCTCGGCAAGCTGGCGACTGGTGCCTCATTGTCCGCCGACGAAGCCGAACAGGCGTTCGCGGTGATCATGGCCGGCGATGCCACGCCGGCGCAGATCGGTGGGCTGCTGATGGCAATGCGGGTGCGCGGCGAGACGGTGGACGAGATCACCGGCGCGGTGCGGGTGATGCGTGCCCGCGCTCTTCGCGTCAGGGCGCCGGAAGACGCGATGGACATCGTGGGTACCGGCGGTGACGGCGCTGGCACCTTTAACATTTCGACCGGCGCGGCCCTCGTCGTCGCCGGCTGCGGCGTGCCGGTGGCGAAGCACGGCAACCGCGCCCTGTCGTCCAAATGCGGCGCCGCGGATGTGCTTGCGACGCTGGGCGTCGATCTCGATGCCGATCTGGCGCTGGTGGAACGCGCCATCCGCGAAGCCGGCATTGGCTTCCTGATGGCACCGCGGCATCACAGCGCGATGCGTCATGTCGCCGGACCGAGGGTCGAACTGGGCCTCCGGACGATCTTCAACCTGCTGGGGCCGCTGTCCAACCCGGCCGGCGTCAGCCGCCAGTTCACGGGTGCCTTTGCCCGCGAGTGGATCGAGCCGATGGCGCGGGTGCTGGGCAACCTCGGCTGCACTCGCGCGTGGGTGGTGCACGGCTCCGACGGCCTTGACGAGTTGACGACGACCGGCTCTTCGTTCGTCGCTGAATGGCACGAGGGAGCGGTGCACCGGTTCGAGGTGACGCCGGCCGATGCCGGTCTGCCAACGGCCCGGCCGGAAGATCTGAAGGGCGGTGACGCCGCCACCAATGCCGCGGCGATGCGCGCGCTGCTCGGGGGCGAGCGCGGACCGTTCCGCGATGCCGTCGTCTACAACGCCGCGGCGGCGCTGATCGTCGCCGGACGGGCGAACGATCTGCGGGAGGGTACGGCGATGGCGGCTGACTCGATCGACACAGGCCGGGCGCAGGCCGCGCTGGACCGGCTGGTCGAGATCAGCACGCTCGGCGGACGCAGGGCGGCAGGCGGCGAGTGAGACGATTGCGACGACTGTCCTGACCATGTCCGTGCTGCAGCGCATTTGTTCCGACAAACGCGCGTTGGTCGCCCTGCGCAAGCATGCGCCGCCGTTCGCGGAACTGGAGCGCGCAGCGGCCGCCGCGTCCCCGCCGCGCGGCTTCGCTGCCGCACTCTGTAGGCGGCCAGCGATGGAGCCTACGGGCTGATCGCCGAGATCAAACGTGCCTCGCCGTCGAGGGGGCTGATTCGCGCCGACTTCAGACCACCAAGCCTCGCGCGAGCCTACGCCGAGGGCGGCGCCACCTGCCTTTCGGTGCTGACCGATGGACCGTACTTCCAGGGCGACGACGCCTATCTAGTCGCGGCACGCGCGGCGGTGCCGCTGCCGGTGCTGCGCAAGGATTTCCTGCTGGATCCCTACCAGATCGTCGAGGCACGCGCGCTGGGCGCCGACGCCGTGCTGGTGATCCTCGCAGCCGTTGACGACGCCTGTGCGCGGGAGCTGACGGCGACAGCAGGTAGCCTCGGGATGGATGTTTTGGTCGAGGTCCACGATGCAGACGAGATGCGCCGCGCCGCAGCGCTGGGCGCGCCGCTGATCGGCATCAATAACCGCGACCTGAAAAGCCTTGTCGTCGATCTGGCGACGAGCGAACGGCTGGCACCGTTGGCACCGTCCAGCTGCACGCTGGTCGGCGAAAGCGGCCTTGCCTTCCCCGCCGACTTCTCCCGGCTGGCAAAGGCCGGCATCCGCTGCTTCCTGGTCGGCGAATCGCTGATGCGCCAAGCCGACGTGGCCGCCGCGACTCGCGCCCTGCTTTCCTCAGTCGATTAACGAGGCGCCCTGTCAATGCCTGCCGCGCCAACCGGCGGGCTCAGCGCGGTGGCGCCGTCTGCCGCAGCTGCTCGACCAGCGGCCGCGCCGAAGGGTCAATCGCGGCCAGTTGCTTGGCCCAACTCAGCGCGGCGTCGCGACGTCCGGCATCCCGGTTGACGGTGACCAGGGCGAACAGCGTCTCGGCGTCAGCCGGGTATCGGGCGTGACTGGCTTCAAGCGTCTTGACCGCCTCATCGGTGCGACCGGCGGAGTTCAGCGCGATTGCATAAACATAGGCATAGCGGGCGTTGGCGGGATTGATCGCGGTGGCGCGGCCCAACTCCGACAGAGCATCGCCGCTTCGCCGCTGGCGGACCAGGTTCAGGCCGAGGGCGTGATGCAGGTCGGCGTCGTCGGGATTGCGCTTCAGCGCCTCGCGCAGGACACGCTCGCCGTCGCCGTCACGGCCCTGCTGCGCATTCAGCTGGGCGAGGCCGACGTAGGTCGGCGTGAAACCGGGATCGAGTGTGCGGGCGGCGGTGAACTCCGCCTCGGCTTCGCCGAACCGCCCCTGCTGCAGGTAGAGATTGCCCAGGTTGACCCGATGCTCCGGGCGGTCGGCATTGACTCGCTGCGCCGTGACATAGTCGTCGACGGCGCGGGATAGGCGCTCGCGGTCGGCCGGCGACAGCGCATCTTGCGGCATGGAGACCAACAGCGCTGCGGCTTCAATTCTCACTCCCAGGATCGGATCGGCGAGCAGGCGGCTGGCAACCGGCCAGCTTTGCTGCACCGGAAACGGGCGCAGCGCACGCAGCGCCGCCAGCCGGACCAGCGGGTCGACGTCAGAGATGTTCCGCTCGGCTACCGCAAATGCCGCCTGACCGGGGTACAGCGAGAGGTTGTCGAAGGCAGTGGCGCGCACGATCGACGGCGCGTTCCGGTCGCCGGCGAGCTTCGACAGCAGTGCCGCCGCCTCGAGCTTGTCGCCGCGCGCCGCGGCGAAGGTTTCGGTCCAGGTCTGAAAGCCTTTGCGTTCAGGTCCGAACCAACGCTCGACCGCGGCGGCGGCCCACGCGGCGTCCTTGTCGCTGTGGCAGTCGTTGCAGGCGTTGGACGTGCCGAACCGCACCGATTCATCCGGCCGCGGCACCCTGAAGGCATGATCGTGCCGCGGGTCCACCTGCATGTAGGTCTTCACCGGCATGTGGCAGGCAACACAGCGCGCCCCTGCCGAGGCCTCTGCATGACGGTGGTGCGAGGCGGCTGCGTACTTCTGCTGGTCGTGGCACTGCTCGCAGACGGCATCGCCTTCGGCTACCTGCTTCAGCGAGTGCGGATCGTGGCAGTCGCTGCACGAGACGCCAGCCACGAACATCTTGCTCTGGCGGAACGGCGCGTAGTTGTAAACCTCGTCCAGGCTCTTGCCGTCGGCCTCGAACAACCCGGCCTGCAGCAGGCTCGGAAGGTGGGTCTGCAGCAGCGGCTGCCCCGGCCGCCACGGCTCAGCGATCTTGGCGCTGCGCGAATGGCACATTCCGCAGGTCTCCAGCTCCTTCGCCGAGGTCCGTGGCGCGCTGCGGCGGGCGTTGCCGGTGGCCGGATCGAGCGTCCAGTGAACGTTCTCGCGCTCGTCGAACTGCACGGTCAGGCCGTTCGGCCCGCTTTTGTCGCCTTTCGCCCAGGCTACGTGTGCCGAACCGGGGCCGTGGCAGGCCTCGCAGGCGACATCGATCTCCGCCCAGGTCGTCCCATAGGTGTTCTTCGCCGCATCGTAGTTCTTGCGCAACTCGGTGGAATGGCACTCGGCGCACATGAAGTTCCAGGTCTGGTCGATGCCCGTCCAGTGCAGCGGATCGCCGGCGGCCAGCTTCTCGCCGGGATAAAGGTGGAACCAACGCTGCCCGCCCTTCTCCTTCGCCCGGCTGTCCCAGGCAATGCCCAGCGCTTGCATCCGGCCATCGGGAAACGCGATCAGGTATTGCTGCAACGGGGTGACGCCGAAGACGTATCGGATCTCGAAGTCAGCGCGTTTTCCGTCCGGCCCGTCGGTATGGACGAAGAACTTGCCGTCCCGCTTGAAGAACCGCGAGGTAACGGTCCCGTGGGTGAACGTCGCGCCGTTGAAGTCGCCGAGGACGGTCTTCGCCGTCGCCTCCGCCATGGCAAGATCATGATGCGAGCCACGCCAGGCTGTCATCTCCCCCTGATGACAGCTGCCACAGGCAGCACTGCCGACGAAGGACGGCACCGGAGAGGCTGCGCCATCGCTTCGGCCGGGTGTCGGTGCAGCGGCGACCACGGCGACGAGAACGGCCGCGACGATCGCGGCGAAAGAGGCAGAGCGAGACAACGTCGAAGCTCCCAATCTGTGGGGGACATGAACGGAGCGCATCCATTGGTCCAGTAGCTCTGGCCCGTCGTCAGGCTGCCCGTACGGATTAGCTTTCCCGGCGCCGCGTTGGCTAGAGTATCGTCCCCGCGTCACGGTCGCCGCCAGCCGAATCTAGGATCGTCCCATGGCCTCGAGCCTTCTCGCCCTGATCGACGACATCGCCAGCGTGCTTGACGACATCGCCGCGCTGACGAAGGTGGCTACCGGAAAGACCGCGGGCGTGCTCGGCGATGATCTGGCGCTGAACGCGCAGCAGGTGACGGGCGTACGGGCCGACCGCGAGTTGCCCGTCGTCTGGGCGGTCGCCAAGGGCTCGTTCCGAAACAAGGCCATTCTAGTACCGGCGGCGCTGTTGATCAGCGCGTTCGCGCCCTGGGCGGTGACCCCGTTGCTGATGATCGGCGGCGCTTTTCTCTGCTTCGAGGGCTTCGAGAAGCTGGCGCACAGGTTCCTGCACAGCAAAGCCGAGGACACTGCTCATAACCGGGAGCTGGCGCAGGCGCTCACCCAGCCAGTGGACATGGCGACGCTTGAAAACGACAAGATCAAGGGCGCTATACGCACCGACTTTGTTCTTTCCGCGGAAATCATCGCCATTACCCTCGGCACCGTAGCGGCGGCTCCTCTCCTCACCAGGTCTCGGTCTTGACCGGGATTGCCGTTATCATGACCGTGGGCGTTTACGGCTTGGTCGCCGGCATCGTGAAGCTCGACGATGCTGGCCTGCACCTCAGCCGCAAACCGGCGGCCGGGGTCTTGGGGCGGGCGCAACGCGGCCTCGGCAGGGGGATCCTCCTGACAGCGCCCTGGCTTATGAAGGGCCTTTCGATCGCCGGCACGGCGGCGATGTTCCTCGTCGGTGGCGGCATCCTCGTTCACGGCGTCCCCGCTGTGCACCACCTGGTCGAAGCCCTGGCGCACCGGGCGGCGGCGGCGCTGCCGGGCATCGGTGACGCGGTGGGAACATTGGCCCCAGCCGCGATGAACGGCGTGGCCGGCGTCATCGCAGGCACGCTGGTCTTCGTCGTTGTGCAAGGAGTAAAGCGAGTGCTTCGCTCGGCGGGCGCCGCCGGGCACGGGATCAACCCGTGACCAGACGATCGGTCGCGCCAAAGGCGCGGTCGACGATCAGCCGGTGGCCCACGGAACGCGCGGGCAAAAAAAACGGGGCCGCTTGCGCTGGCCCCAGGCGTGCTCTTGAGGGAAGGGAGAACTCCGGATGAAAAGTCCATCCGGGCGAGAGTATGCCTTTTGCGAACGATGCGGTCTGTGATCTGGCTCACATCGAGCCGGCGGTATGCAGCCGACGAGCCCGCAGCAGACGACTGACACAGGTTTGCTCGGCGCCACCATTGAGAATGCGATCGCGAGCATCGACGTGCGTGACCCGATAGGCGCCTGAGGCGGCATCCGGATACAGAAACAAGTCGATGATACACTCAGTATCCCGGTACTGAAGCAGCTCAGCGGGTCCGTCGCTGCGCTTAAAGTCAGCCGGACCGAGCAGCCGCTCGAGCTGATCGGCATCAAGACCAACGAGCTGCGCCGGCGCGGGATCCGCACCTTGGCCCAACGCTGCCACGGGTGAGGAGCCGCCACCAGCGACCGCCGGCTCCACCCGCGACGTCCCGGTATCGTTCCCCGATCCGGCGCACGCTGCCACGATCAGTGCCAAAGCTGGTGCGATCCTGGCCAGCCGACGGCGCAGCTGACTCATGGGCCGTCGGCGGCGGCCATCGACCCTCCAGTTGGCGACTTCCCTTCCACCGTTTCCAACGTCGCTGTGCCGCGGACTGGCGTGGCGGGAGCTTCCAGGCCGGTGATCTCACCCGCAACCTGGCCTCCGGCGTCGATGGTGATCTGGCCGTAGCGGATCTTCCCTGAGACGCGTCCGGTGCCTCGGACCGCCAGTCGTTCCTTGGTCGCGATTTCGCCTTCAAAACAACCGGCGATGTCCGCCTCGACCACCTCGGCGGTACCGCGGAAGACCCCCGTCGGCCCGATCTGCAACGTCCGGCAGCCGGACAGCGCGATCTCCACCTCGCCCTCGACGACGAGCTTTTCGCAAGCGGTGACCTCGCCCTTCAGCCGCACCTCCTTGCCGATAATCAGGTGCTTGTCGCGGCCGGCGGCAGGAGTCGGCTCGCCGCGGCCAGAGGCTCCGTGAGGCTCGGCGCGTCGGCCGATGTCGATCGGAAAACCCGGGTTGGCAAGCGGTCGTGCCGGAATTGCCGCCGTCCGTCGCGGCGGCACTTTCGCCGCCGGCTCCTCTTCGAGCTGCTCCGGCCGAGCCGCCGTCGGCGGTGTCGGCTCCGGAGCATCTGCGCCAGGATTTGTTCTTCGGAACATCGCCTCTCGCTCTCCTCGTCTGCGGATCGGCAAAGCGCCGTCCGACCGTCGGCTCAGACCCGCCGCTGCATCTTCGCGAAAAGGTGAACCATCGCCGCCGTTCCCAGAAGAGGCGCCAGGAGGTTGACCACGGGAACCGTTAGCAGCAGCGCCAGCAGCACGCCCGCGGCGAAAACCGTGCGCGCGTTCCGCCGACGCAAGGCGCGGGCGGCGGGGGGATCGAGCCGCCGTGCCGCGACCACCTCAAAATATTCGCGTCCGAGAAGATACCCGTTCACCCCATAGAATACAAAAGGGAATACCGGCGGCAGCAGCAGGAATAGCAGCATCACAATATTGAGAAGCAGCAGCATCGCGAAAAACTTTGCCGACGACCCCAGGATCTCCGGCAGTGGTTGCGAGCGGGCGGGCGGCAGCGTCGGGTAATGCCGGCGCTCGACCGCTTCGGCGACACTGTCGAGGAAGAAGCCGGTGGTGGTGCTGACCAGCGCGGGGAACAGAAACCAGCTCACCGCGAGGGTCGCCAGCCCGCCGAGCACGTCGACCGCCGCATCCAGCCAGCCGGCTTGGAACACGCTGAAGTGAGAAAGCGCCCAGGCGACAGCGATCCACACCAGAATGAAGGCAATCAACGACAGGCCGATGCTGATGAGCAATGCACGGCGAATCGCCGGGTCGGGCAACTGACGAACGGCTTTGACAAAGGCGTCGACCACGCGCTCCCCCTGCCCGCAACTCGGAAAATCAGCCCCCCTGTGTAGCGTCGGCGGCGCACCGCAGCAACCCGGAGCGGCGCGATCCTCAAGATCGTTCCACCCGCTGAGACGCCCTCAGAGCGACAGGCCCGGCAGGGTTTGATGGTTGGTTGTCACCGCAACAGTGCGCATGCGGCAATTGTCGAGCCTCGAAGGTTAGAGCGAAGCGCCGATCAGCTGAACGTCATTCGCCGTTTGCGCCACCTTGTTGAGCAGGTATGTCCGTGCGGCGCTGACCGACGCCAGCTCCAGTAAGCCGACGGCCGCCGTCCCGTCGCCGCTTTGGAGCGGTGAACCAGGCGAGGCGATCGATCAGGTTGGCGCGGAGGAACGCGGCGGCGAGTGTGCCGCCCCCTTCGAGCATCACCCGCGTCAGGCCGCGGGCGGCCAGGGCGCCGGCCATCGCCACGGGGTCGAGTCGACCCTGGTTATCAGTGCCAACATCGATCGTTTCGACGCCAGCGTCCGCCAGCAGTGCACGTTTGGCCGGATCGGCATGGGGCGTGGTCAGGATCCAGGTCGGCGTCTCGCCAGCGGTGCGGACGAGGCGGGCATCCGCCGGCGTGCGCAGCCGCGTGTCAGCCACCAGGCGCACCGGCGAGCGGTCGGCTAGGCCGGGCAGCCGGCAGCGCAGATCCGGATCGTCTGCGAGTACCGTGCCGGAGCCCACCAGCACCGCGTCGTGCGTCGCCCGCAGCAGGTGCGCCCGAGCCCGCGCCTGCTCGCCGGTGATCCACTTGCTGTCGCCGCTACGCGTCGCGATACGGCCGTCGAGCGAGGTTGCCAGCTTCAAGGTGAACAGCGGCCGGCCCAGCGTCACCCGCAATAGGAAGCCAAGGTTGAGCTCCTCCGCCAATTTCCGGCAGAGGCCAGTTGTTACCACCGCGCCGGCGGCGTGCAACCGCGCGATCCCCTGCCCATTCACCCGCGGATCCGGATCCTCGAGGGCTATGACCGCCCGCGCGATGCCGGCTTTTATCAGCGCCTCGCTGCACGGTCCGGTGGCGCCTCGGTGCGCACAGGGCTCCAGACTCACATAGGCGGTGGCACCCCTCGCCCGTTCACCGGCACGCGCGAGTGCTTCAGTTTCGGCGTGCGGCCGGCCGCCCTTCTGTGTCCAGCCCCGGCCGACGATGCTCCCCTCCCTGACCAGCACACAGCCGACCGCCGGGTTCGCACACCTGCCCAAACCGGGGCGGCAAGGCCGAGGGCGGCGCGCATGAAGGATAAATCGCTGAGATCGTCGAGCATCTGAGGGACCAGCCCTCATCCCGGCTCTCGACCGGAAGCAAGAGGAAAGAAGCCGTCCTCTACTTCTTCTCGGGAGAGGGTTCGAGCGCGGCAGGCGGGCGAGCGCCTGCCGCGAGGCCCCGGAGAAACCGTCACCGGTCGCCGATGCTTTCGACGAATTCCTCGAAGTCCTTGGCCTCGCGGAAGTTGCGGTAGACGGAGGCAAAGCGCACGTAGGCGACCTGGTCCAGCTGCGAGAGCTGCTCCATCGCCATCTCGCCGATTACTTTCGACGGGATCTCGGATTCACCAAGCGTTTCGAGGCGGCGCTGGATGGAATTGACGATGCGCTCGATGCGATCGTCGTCCACCGGCCGCTTGCGCAGCGCGATGCGCAGCGAGCGGAACAACTTGTCGCGGTCGAACGGGGCGCGCTCGCCGTTCTTCTTGACCACCGTCAGCTCGCGCAGATGCACCCGCTCGAAGGTCGTCCAGCGGGCACCGCAGGCCGGGCAGTAGCGTCGCCGCCGGATTGCCGCGTGATCGTCGGTCGGCCGCGAATCCTTCACTTGCGTATCGTCGTGCCCGCAAAATGGACAGCGCATGCCGCTCTACCCCGCCTACCCCGCTTGGCCGCCCCGTCGGCGGCCGGACCCTTGCTTCGAAGCCGCCTCACATCCCGGCATAGATCGGGAAGCGGGCGCACAGCGCTGCAACCCCCTCGCGCGCCTTTGCCTCCACCGCCGCGTTGCCGTCCGTACACGTTGCCAGCCCGTCGAGCACGTCGGCGATCAACTCGCCCACCCGGCGGAACTCTGCCGGGCCAAAGCCCCGCGTCGTTCCCGCCGGCGAGCCCAGCCGGATACCAGACGTGATCGCGGGCTTCTGCGGATCGAAAGGAATGCCGTTCTTGTTGCAGGTCAGCCGTGCCCGGCCGAGGCTCTCTTCGGCGGCCTTGCCGGTTAGTCCCTTCGGCCGCAAGTCCACCAGCAGCAGGTGCGAGTCGGTGCCGCCAGAGACGATGTCGAGACCGCGCGCCTGCAAGGTTGCCGCGAGCACCTTGGCGTTTTCCACCACCTGCTCGGCATAGCGGCGGAAATCGGGACCTAAAGCCTCGCCAAACGCCACGGCCTTGCCGGCGATCACGTGCATCAGCGGTCCGCCCTGCAAGCCGGGGAAAACCGCCGAGTTGAACTTCTTGCCGAGGTCGGGATCGTTGCAGAGGATCATGCCGCCGCGCGGGCCGCGAAGAGTCTTGTGCGTCGTCGTCGTTACCACATGGGCATGCGGCAGCGGGCTGGGATAAATTCCGGCCGCCACCAGCCCGGCAAAATGCGCCATGTCGACCATGAAGTAGGCGCCGACGGTATCGGCGATCGCCCGGAAGCGAGCGAAGTCGATGACCCTGGGGTAGGCGGATCCGCCGGCGACGATCACTTTTGGCCGGCTTTCTTGCGCCAGCCGCTCGACCTCGTCGAAATCGATCAGCGCATCCTCGCGCCTCACCCCGTACTGCACCGCCCGCAGCCACTTGCCGGTGATCGATGGCGGCGCGCCGTGCGTGAGGTGGCCGCCGGCCGCCAGCGACATTCCCATCAGCACGTCGCCCGGCTGCATCAGCGCCAGATAAACGGCGGCGTTGGCCTGAGCTCCGGAGTGCGGCTGGACATTGGCGAAGCCGCAGCGGAAAAGTCTCATTGCGCGGCTGATCGCCAGCGCCTCGGCGACGTCGACATACTCACATCCGCCGTAGTAACGCTTGCCGGGATAACCCTCGGCGTACTTGTTGGTCATGACCGAGCCTTGCGCCTCCAGTACGGCGCGGGAGACGATGTTCTCCGAGGCGATCAACTCGATGTGGTCCTGCTCGCGCCGCAACTCATCTCGAACCGCAGCGGCGATTTCCGGGTCGGCATCGGCCAGAGGCGCCGCGAAGAAGCGGTCCTCATCGGCAGCGCCGGAAGAAGGAAGGGGCTGAGACATGCGCTACTCCCGTTGAAGGCTCCAGGCGGGATTTGACAGCTTGTCGACCCGCCGGCAATGGCGGCCGCCATCGAACGGCGTCTCGAGGAACACCCTGAGGCAATCGAGGGCGACATCAGCGCCTATCATCCGGCCGCCGAAGCAGATGACGTTGGCATCGTTGTGTTGTCGCGCAAGGCGGGCACCGAGTTCGTCGTGCACCAGCGCCGCACGTACCTCCGGAAAGCGATTGGCCGCAATGCTGATGCCGATGCCACTGCCGCAGATCAAGACGCCACGGTCCACACGCCCCTCGCGCAACGCACGCGCCATAGCGTACCCGTAGTCCGGGTAATCGACCGACGCCGTGCCATCGGGCCCCAGGTCCACGACGGTGCGCTCAAGCGCCAGCAGCTGTTCCTTGAGCACCTGCTTCAGCTCGAAACCGGCGTGATCGCTGGCCATGCCGATGGTTTGATGATCCATGACAGACGTTCCGAACCCGTTGCCGCCGCTGAAATCGCCTTCCAAACGACGTTGGTACCATATCTCGGTTTGCATCGCCAGTCCGCCACAATAAGCGCCCGCAATCCAAAGAGGCCGGCCCTAGCCTGACAGTGTGACCGTCCACGGCGGTCCGCGCCGACTTGACTGAGAGCCCTCGAAACAGCCGCCACCGTGTATCTGACTTTTACTATTAGCAAGGCGACGCACGGGCACGAATACTCCACCCTTTTCTTTTTACGATTGACATTGCGGCGGATCGCCGTGCTACAAATGTTATCCTACCGGCGTGTTATTGCAATCAGGTTGAATTCTCATGAGCGACAACAACAATGGCGAAGTATCGCGGGACGACGTGCTGCGGATGACTGTTGACGTGGTTGCCGCGTACCTCGGCAACAACCAAATCGCGACATCACAGATTTCGGATATCATTCTCAGTGTCTTCAACTCGTTGAATACGCTGGATGGGACGCCAAGTGAGGTGGTGGCCGTCGTGCCGAAGCCGGCGGCCCCCGTCCGCAAGTCGGTAACACCCGACTACATCATATGCCTGGAAGACGGCAAGAAGCTGAAGATGCTTAAGCGGCATCTGCGGACCACCTATAACATGACGCCCGAAGAGTATCGGACGAAATGGAGCCTGCCAGCAGATTATCCAATGGTCGCTCCCAACTACGCGCAGCAACGCTCCGACTTTGCCAAGCGGATCGGTCTCGGGCGTAAAGGCCAAGAACCGGAAGCTGCATAGGCTGATGCTTCGGTCGGCGTAGACATTGTACCGATCCGGCGCAACGCCTCGCCCACGACGCCGACGCTTGACTGGCGCGATAGGTACGGCTTTCTGATCCGTAGACACCGAAAGCCCGACGGGTTCTCCCGTCGGGCTTCGTGCCGTCTTCCGACTCTCCCGGCCGGAGAAAAGTGGCCTACTGAACGTAGTCGTACTTGCCGTCTTTCCAAACGTAGAAGACGTAACCGGGCGCCTTGACGTCGCTTTTGTCGTCAAAGCCGATCTTGCCCAGCACCGTTTCGAACGAGCCGGTGCGCATCTTGTCGATGACCTTGGCGGTATCGGTGCTTCCGGCAGCCTTCGCCGCGTCGACCCACGCCTGAATAGCACCGTAGGTGTAGAGAGTGTAGCCTTCCGGTTCGATACCCTTGGCGCGGAATTCCTTCACCACTGGGGCAGCAGCCGGGTTCTTGCGCGGATCAGGACTAAAGGTCATGAGCGTGCCTTCACCAAGCGGACCGGTAATACCCCAATATTCCTGGGTAACCAAGGCGTCGCCGGAAATCAAAACGGTCGACATACCCTGTTCGCGCATCTGCCGGACGATCAGTCCCGCCTCGGTGTGATACCCGCCGTAGTAAAGAACATCAACTCCCGCCTGTTTCAACTTGCTGACCAAGGCAGAATAGTCCTTTTCGCCGGGGGTGATGGTTTCGTACATCACCTCCTGAATACCGCGGGCATTCAGCTGCTTCTTAGTCTCGTCAGCCAGGCCTTTCGAGTACGCCTGTTTGTCGTGGACGATAGCGATCTTCTTGCCGGCGTACTTGTCGGCGATGTAGTTGCCGGCAACCATGCCCTGCTGGTCATCGCGGCCGCAGGTGCGGAAAACGTTCTTCTTCCCCTGCTCGGTCAGCTTCGGATTGGTTGAAGCTGGCGAGATCTGGATGACGTTCTCCTCGGCGTAGACGTCTGACGCGGGGATCGACGAGCCGGAGCAGAAGTGTCCTGCGACCAGCTTGACGCCCTTGGCGGCCACTTGGTTAGCTACCGCTACCGCCTGCTTCGGATCGCAAGCGTCGTCACCGACTTCCAGCACCAGCTTCTGACCGAGCACGCCACCGGCTTTGTTGATGTCGGCTACCGCCTGCTCGGCACCGGCCTTCATCTGGGCGCCGAATGCCGCGTACTGCCCGGTCATTGGGCCGACGACGGCGATTGGAATGTCGGCCTTGGCCGCCGTCGCACCGACGGCGACGACGACCGCGGCTGCGAGGATCGATCTCGAGAACTTCATCGGCTCTGCTCCTCTCTCTCCCTGTGGCCTCGGGTCCGATGCGACTGCACGGAAGGCTCCGATCGTCCCGTCCTGCGCGACGCGGACCCGCCGTCGGAAGCCTTGGGTTGCGCCTCGTCGCTTGTCAAGGGGGCGGGCCTTCGACGTGATCCGGGTGCAGCGGTTGCCACGGAACAGGCCGGTACGCCGGTAGAGCCAGGGGTACTGGCAAACCATTTTGCGAGCCCGCGTCGTCAGGAAGGCGAAGCTGCCGATAAGAATCAACAGCGCCGCGCCGATCAGATAACCGCTGAGCGAGAACAGCGCCCCATCGAAGAGACCGTAAATGAGAAAGCGGGCCACAGCACCAAGCAGCGCGCAGTAGACGACAACCTGCCAGTATGACCTCCAAGTGTCAGCGATCGCCTGGCCGGTCATGAACGCACAAAATCCAGTGAGAATGCAGGTTATCCCGAAAAACACTCCCAGCGAAGTTCCGAGCAGCGCCTCGATCATTGCCCAGCTCCGTTCAATGCCCGCCCTCCAGATAGGCGGCCCGGATTTCCGGATCGGCAAGCAGTTCCCGGCCGCTGCCGGACAAGCTGACCGCGCCGTTAACCAGCACGTAGGCCCGGTGCGCCAGCTTGAGGGCATGGTAGGCGTTCTGCTCGACGAGAAATACGGTGACGCGCTGCTCGCGATTGATCTCCTCAATCGTCCGGAAGATCTGCTTGACCACCATCGGCGCGAGGCCAAGCGAAGGCTCGTCGAGAAGAAGCAGCCGCGGCCGGCTCATCAGTGCCCGGCCGATTGCCAGCATCTGCTGCTCGCCGCCGGACAGTGTCCCGCCCCTCTGGTCGGCGCGCTGCTGCAGGATCGGGAACAGCGTGTAGACCCGATGAAGATCGTCCGACAGATGCGCCGGATCAGCAGTCGTCGCCCCCATCAGGAGATTTTCGTGCACGTTCATCCGCGGGAAGATCCGCCGGCCCTCGGGCGACTGGGCGATGCCGGACTTGATGATCGCGTGTGTCGGCCACTGGGTGATGTCCTTGCCATCGAACGATACCCGTCCCCTGCTCGCGCGCGGCTGGCCGCAGATGGTCATCAGCAGTGTCGACTTGCCGGCGCCATTGGCGCCGATCAGGGTCACGATCTCGCCCTCGCGAACCTCCAGGTCTACACCCCGCAGTGCCTCGATGTTACCGTAGAAGGTGTGGACACCGCTGATCGTCAGCATTTCAGCCACCACCCGACTCTCCCGCCGATCGGCTCTGCACCAGGTCCTGCGCCACCTCCGGCGGCAACTCCTCGTCCTCCTCCTCGCCGAGATAAGCCTTGATGACGGCTGGATCACTGCGGACGTGCGCAGGGGCCCCCTCGGCAATCTTGCGGCCGTAGTCAAGCACAATGATGTGGTCGGAGATTTGCATCACCACGCTCATGTCGTGCTCGATCAAGAGGATGCCGATGCCGTGATCATCGCGGATCGACAGCAGCAGCGCGTTGAGCGCCGCGCTCTCCCGCGGATTGAGGCCCGCCGCCGGCTCATCGAGGCAGAGCAGCACCGGCCGGATGCACATCGCGCGCGCGATCTCCAGCCGTCGCTGGTCGCCGTAAGGCAGGCTGGAGGCCTGCCAGTCGGCACGGTCCAGCAACCCGACCTTGCCGAGCCAGAAGCGCGCCAGATCCACCGCTTCGCGCTCGGCTTTGCGATAAGGGGCAAAACCGAGCAACCCTCCGACGGACAACCAGGAGGCGCGCATCAACGTGTTGTGCTGGGCAACGATCAGGTTTTCCAGCACGCTCATCGCGCCAAACAACCGAATATTCTGGAACGTCCGGGCGACACCGGCCCGCTGCGGGATGCGAAAGCCTTCCATCTGCTCCAGCAGCATCGAGCCGTGCGTCGGATGCTGCAGCGTGAGGCGGCCGACGGTCGGCTTGTAGAAACCGGTCAGGCAGTTGAAGACGGTGGTCTTGCCGGCGCCGTTGGGGCCGATGATCGCGGTGATCCGCCGATCCTCGGCGCCGAACGAGATGTCGTCGACGGCGACCAGCCCACCGAAGCGCATCGTCAGGTGCGCGACCGTGAGCAGCGCCGGCGGCGCCGATGTTTCCGCCGCCTCGTTCATCCCGGGCCTTGAGCACTTTCACGTGGCAGCGAACCGGCACCTCTTGCGGGGCGCAGCCGGATCGTCGGCTCGCGGAACGCCAGCAGGCCGCGCGGCCGCCAGATCATGATCAGCACCATCAGCCCGCCGAACGCCAGCATGCGGAAATCTTCCAACTGCCGCACCAGCTCCGGGCCACCGATCAGCACGATGGCGGCGATGACGACTCCCAGCTGGCTGCCCAGTCCGCCGAGAACGACGATGGCGAGAATGATCGCCGATTCGATAAAGGTGAAACTCTCCGGGCTGACGAAGCCTTGCCGGGTGGCGAAGAACGATCCGGCGAAGCCGCCGAACATGGCGCCGATCGCAAACGCGGTGAGCTTGGTATTGGTCGGGTTAATACCGAGCGAACGGCAGGCGATCTCGTCCTCGCGCAGCCCCTCCCAGGCACGGCCGATCGGAAGCTTGCGGATGCGCAAGGTGAACAGGTTGGTGAGCAGCGCCAGTGCCAGGATCAAGTAGTAAAGAAAGATTACCCGGTGCATCGGCGAGTACGTCAGGTCGAAGAAGGAACTGAATGTCTCGCCGCCAGCGGCGGGCGGCGAGGCGGAGAATGGCAGCCCGAAAAAGGAAGGCCGCGGCACGCCCGATAGGCCATTCGGGCCGCCGGTGAGCTTGTACCAGTTGATCAGGATCACCCGGACCATCTCGCCAAAACCCAGCGTGACGATCGCGAGATAATCACCCCGCAGCCGCAGCACCGGAAAGCCCAACAGCACGCCGAAGCTGGCGGCGAACAGCCCGGCCAGGGGCAGACAGACCCAGAAGCTCAGATCAAAATTCAGCGCCAGCAGCGCGTAGGTATAGGCGCCGACAGCATAGAAGGCGACATACCCGAGGTCGAGCAGGCCGGCCAGACCGACGACGATGTTCAGGCCCCAGCCCAGCATGATGTAGGTGAGGACCAGAATCGCGACATCGAGGATGTAGCGGTCGGAGAACGGCAGCAGCGGCAAGCTTAGTGCAAATAAAATGGCGGCTGGTCCCAGCCAGCGCGCGAGATCGCGGAACGCCCGGGCGAGCGGACCGACGGCAGCATTGGAACTCGCTTGACGACGAGCGGGGAGAAGCAGCGTCAGCAGCAACCGGCCGGCAAAGACGGAGCCAACGGCGATCACCACCCATGACCAACGGGTGCGCAGTTCCAAGCCGCTGGATACCTGGACCGTTTGTATGCCCATCAGCGGCACCGCCACAACCAGCGCCACCAATGCCGCCACGGCCGCCTCGCGTAGCGCCGGCAGCAGCGATGAAGGCCGCCTGTCCCTGGCGGCGAGCGGCGTCGCGCTCATACTTTTCGGCCTCAGGCCGACCGAGAAGACCGGTTGGCCTGAAGATCAGCACCAGGACAAGAATGGCGAAGGCCGCGACGTCCTTGTACTCAATAGTGAAATAGGCTGACCAGAAGACCTCGATCAGCCCAATCAGCACCCCGCCTAGCATCGCGCCCGGCAGCGATCCGATCCCGCCGAGGACGGCGGCAGTGAACGCCTTGATACCGGCGAGAAAGCCGATATAGAAGTCGATCACCCCGTAATATAGCGTCACCATCATGCCGGCGACGGCGGCGAGCGCCGCGCCGATGACGAACGTGGTCGAAATCGTCTTGTCGACGTCGATGCCCACCAGCGATGCCATCTTCATGTCTTGCTCGCAGGCGCGTTGCGCCCGCCCCATGGGAGTCCGCGCGATCAGTAGCGAGAAGCCCGCCATCAGGACCAGCGTCAGCAGCATGATGATGATCTGCAGGTAGCTGATCTGGACGACAAAGCCGTCCTTCTCCATCAGCATGAAACCGCCCGGCAGCACCGGCGGCAATGACTTGACGCGGGCACCTTGCAGGATCTGCACGTAGTTCTGCAGGAAGATCGACATGCCTATCGCGGAGATCAGCGCCGTCAGCCTCGGCGACGAGCGTAGCGGCCGATAGGCGATCCGCTCCAGCGTCCAACCGTAGACGGCGGTGAAGAACATCGCGCTGACCAGCACGATCAGCAACGCCAGCGGCAGCCAGGTTATGCCCAGGACGCCCAGCAGCAGGAAGGTGATCAAAGAGATAAAGGCGCCGATCATGTACACCTCGCCATGGGCGAAGTTGATCATGCCGATGATGCCGTAGACCATCGTATAGCCGATGGCGATCAGCCCGTAGATTGCGCCGAGTGTTAGCCCGTTGATCAGTTGCTGCAGAAAGTATTCCACGATCCCGATCCCCGGACGTACCCGATGTTGCGGACGGACGGACGAACGAGACGCCGCCCTCGCATCAGGGTTTCCTGCACACCGGTTCCGACTGCGCCGGCCCAAACCGCCGCAATCTGCCGCCTGCCCTGCTCGGAGACTCGGCCCGACACCGTCTTCTGCGGTGCGCCCTTCCGCGGGGTTTCATCACCCCGTCTCGCGCGGAAGCATGGTGTCGTCGCCACCTCCCCTTCTGTCAAGCGAAAACGCGGCAGGTGGCCGAGCGCCTATAGCCGACGCTGTTCAGGAGGAGCTTTGAGCATGCGGCGCAGCGACCGTTGGAATAGCAAAAGCTGCTAATCGACCGGTTCGTGATGCCCGGCCTTCTCTGGACCAGCAATGATGCCGGCGTCGTGCAACCTTCCGACCTCCGCCTCGCTGAGACCGAGTTCGCCCAGCAGGATCTCGTCGGTGTGCTCCCCCAAGATTGGTGCGCGCTTCGCTGGAAAGCGGTCGAGGGCGGTGAAATCGAGCGGCGAACCGGGCATCAGGTAGCTGCCGATGTCCGGCTGATCGAGCATCGCGAACATCGGGTTCTGTGCCGAGCAGTCGGCGTCATGTTCAATCGTCTCGCGCATCGTCCGGTAGGGCGCCCAGGTGACGCCGTGCTGATCGAAAATTCTCCGGACCTCAGCCAGCATGCGGGTTGCGAACCAGGGCTCGAAGATGCGCGCGATCTCGCGCCGGGCGCGGAAGCGGTCGCCCTCCTTGCCGAAGTCGAGGCGCAGCCGCTTTGCCAGCTGATCCAGTTCGCCAGCCAGCCCGGTTGCGTCGACCAGGTTCTTCCACTGATTCTTCGTCAGCCCGACGACCATTAGCCGTTTGCCATCAAGCGTGCCGAAGTCGCGGCCGAACGCACCGTATAGATAATTGCCGTCCTTCGGTCGGTCGCCGTCGTTGACCATCACCTCCGCGATCTTGCCGAGGTGGCCGAGCATCGCCAGCGCCACGTCCTTCAGCGCCAAACGCACCAGCTGGCCGTTGCCGGTAAGCCGGCGGTGCCGCTCGGCGGCCAGCAGTGCCACCACGGACATCTGCCCGGCGATGCAGTCCCAGGCCGGCAACAGGTGGTTGACCGGACGGGGAAAGACGGTAGGGCCGGTGACGAACGGCAGGCCGGTCTGCGGATTGACGGTGTAGTCCACCTCCGAGCCGCCGTCGCGCCGGCCGGTCAGGTTGATCATGATCAGATCTTCGCGGCTGCGCTGCAGCGTCTCGTAATCCAGCCAGCCGCGCGCCGGGAAGTTGGTGACGAACATCCCGGCGTTCTCGCCCGATGCGCAGATCAGGCGGGTGATCAGCTCCTGGCCTTCCTTTTTGCGGAAATCGACGGCGATCGAGCGCTTCCCCTTGTTCAATCCGGCCCAGAACAGGCTGTGGTTGCCATCCAATGTCACTGGCCAGCGGGTATAATCGAGCCCGCCACCGATCGGATCGAAGCGAATCACGTCGGCGCCCATCTGAGCCAGCGTCATCCCGCCGAACGGCATGGCAACGAAGGCTGAGCCCTCGACGATCCGCATGCCGGAAAGAACGCCCTGTGCCGTCATCGCCACCTCCCCTGCTCCGAACTGCCCTTATCGGTATGTTATGTCGAGCCGAGCGGTGGTGCCACGGTTGTGGACGGTGCGGCCGACGAGCGGCGGGGCCATCTTAGCAACGGCAGGTGCCGGAACGAAGGCCGGGAGGGCCGCGTTAGCCAACGTAGATTCATCGACACCCTAATTCGTCGTGCCGCCTCCGGCAGCGGCCCTCGAGGCGTGGAAGGTCCCGGCCATGGTGCTGCGCATCGGCTCGTTGATCGATCTGTGGGACCGGCTGCGAACCTCGTACTGGTTCGTGCCGGCGGTGATGTTCGTGCTGGCCGCGCTGATTGCGGCCGGAATGCTTACTCTTGACTACGCGCTGGCGGGCTCGCCGGAGAAGTTCCACCCATGGTTCCCTCGCTTCGGCAGTGAAGCCGCGCGCTCGATCCTGAGCACGATCGCCTCGGGGCTGCTGACGGTCACCGGTGTCGTGTTCTCCCTGACCATCGTCACCTTGCAGCTCGCCTCCTCGCAGTTCGGCCCGCGGCTGTTGCGGTCTTTCATGACCAAGCTGGGCACCCAGATCGTCCTCGGCACCTTCACCGCAAGTTTCATTTATTGCATCATCATCATCGGCAGCATCCGCGGCGACGGCGGCTTCGTGCCGCAGCTGTCGACCGCGGGCGGCATCCTGCTGGGCGTGATCGACATCGCCGTCCTCATCTACTTCATCCACCACGTCGCCACCTCGATCCGGATCGAGACGGTAATGGAGACGCTCGTTGACGACCTGCGGGAGGTAATCGATGGCCTGTTTCCCGAGGCACTCGGCGCTTCTCCACCCGATGAAAGCGATGTTGCCCGCCAGCTGGCCGCCTTGCCCGAGGACGCCCGGCCGGTGCCGGCGCAGGAGGCCGGGTACATCCAGCACATCGACCGCCGGATCCTCATGAACACGGCAGTGCAGCACGACCTCATACTCCGCATCGACCGGCGCCCCGGCGACTTCGTGGTCCAGGGGGTGGCGCTGCTGCATGTTTTGGGGCCAGAGCCTCTCGCCGAGGAGGTGGCCGAACGGTTGCGTCGCAGCGTTATCGTGGGCCCTGATCGCACCCCTCGCGAGGACGTCTCCTTCGCCATTCGGCAGCTCGTCGAGGTGGCGGTTCGCGCGCTCTCGCCCGGTGTCAACGACCCTTACACCGCCATCGAATGCACCAATCGCCTGGGCCAGGCGCTGTGCCGAGTGGTCCGCCGCCAGCCGCCCTCGGCCTGCCGCGTCGACGATGACGGTCGCCTCCGTGTCATTGCGCCGCCGCTCGATCTGCCCGTTTTGCTGCGCGCCGCCTTCGATCCGGTGGCGCGCGCCGGGGGAAGCAACGGCGAGGTGGCGCTGGTGCTGCTCCACACGCTGTCGATGATCGCCTCCTGCGCCATGCGACCGGACGATCGCCGAGCCGTGATCGACTTGGCGCAGGACCTCGCGCGGCAGTTCGACGCGCAGTTGCCGCTCGAGCGCGACCGCCGAGTGATCGCACAACGCTTCAGCGCGGCGCTCTATGAACTAGCTCGGGCGGAGGAGGAGCCGAGCCGGGCGCGAAAGGCGGATGCGGACGCTACCACCGGCGAGGGCGCGGCGGTGCCGCTGCGCCAACCTCTGCGGTTTGAGACGGAAGAGGTTTAGGTGACGCGTTACGGCTCTTGATTGCCGCAGGCGCCGGCGCCGCTCCTCGCAGCCTACGCACGCGGAGGGCGCCGGGGACGATCATCGACATGGCACGCCACGATGGCACAGCAGTGTTCGCTCGAGTACTGCGACAGATTGGATACCCGGGGCGGCTCCAGCGCCGGCGAGGAACGACATGTTTAGGGCTTAAACCCGAAACATGTCGCCCCGTCATCGAGCTACCTGTGCAGAACGATAAGCGATCGGGCATCAACGCACATTTCGCTGCCGAGGTCGGTACGCCACTGCACCCGGGCCGTGTGTGCGCCGGGCGCAAGCGGCGGCGACTGCCAGTTGAAGCCCACGGCGCTGGTTATTGAGGTCCCATCGGTGCTCAGGATCGGGACCTGATCGCCCGGTCCCTGAACCACGTTATCGATCAGCAGGCGCACGAACGCAGTATCAAAAGGTGAGGTCGGAGTGAAACTAAACGAGCCCTGCAGCATGGAGATCACCTCTTCCGCCGCTCCTGCCCCTTGGTTGAACGATCGCGACATCCCCGGAATGTTGACGAACGTTTTCGACGTCGTGCAGGCAAAAGCGACTTCATCGACGCCGTTGAACAAGCTGACCGGTGCCTGGCGGTTCGTCGCCGCCTGCCCGTCAGCCGCGGCGCAGACGAGACCAATCAAACTGAACGTCGCACAAAATTTCTTGACGTTAACTTTCATGGGTTTCCTCCTGGTGAGTGACCAAACGTGCAATTTGTTTAGATATTCAGCAAAGCAGATACTGAGATCTCACTATGTAATTTACTTCACAAAACTCAGTATTTATGTGACACAGCATACATTTGCTAATTCTAATATGTTCTTGACTTAGATTACCATTTCAACACTCGGCTTATCGCCGGCTCCGCATACCTTCGAGCATGTTCAGGCATGCTTTGCCTTCCATGAAAGGCTCGGCCTGTGGCACAATCCGAGGCAAAGATCGAAGGCTTCCCCGCTGCGGTGATGATTATTCGCCCGGCGGGTCGATCCGCGAGGTGTTTGATGATCGCGCGAGATCTTCTGGGGCATGAGCTGACGGGCGCCAGCCCCGACTGCCTTCAGGACTACGAGACAGCCCTTCACCAGTTGCAGTGCTACATCGGCGATCCAGTGGCAACGATCGACCGGGCGCTGGAACGCAGCCCCGGCTTCGTCATGGCCCACGTGCTGCGCGCCTATCTGCACCTCTTGGGAACCGAGCCGCAGGCGATACCGATCGCCCGCGACTCTCACCACGCCGCCGCCCGTTTATCGGCGAACGCGCGGGAACGTCGGCACGTCGTCGCGATCGGCCATCTGGTCGACGGCCGCTGGCACGATGCTGGCCGGACGCTGGAAGACCTTTCCATCGAATATCCCCGCGACGTGCTGGCGCTGCAGGCGGGACACCTCATCGACTTTTACACCGGCGCGTCGCGAATGCTGCGCGACCGTATCGCTCGCGCCATGCCGGTATGGCACGAGGGCATGCCCGGGCATCACGCAGTCCTCGGCATGTACGCATTCGGCGCGGAAGAGAACGGCCAGTATACGCTTGCCGAAAGGCATGGGCGAGAGGCCGTCGAGAGCGAGCCGCGCAACGGCTGGGGCTGGCATGCCGTCGCGCACGTGATGGAGATGCAAGGGCGACAGCGGGACGGCATTGGCTGGTTGCAGACGAACCCGCACGCTTGGTCCGACGACAGCTTCTTCCGCGTCCACATCTGGTGGCATCTCGCGCTTTATCATCTCGACCTCGGTGAAATCAACGAGGTGCTGGCGCTGTTCGACGGGCCGATCTATGGCCAACGCTCCCCCCTCGTCCTCGACCTGATCGATGCGGCGGCGCTGCTGTGGCGGCTGCACCTGCAGGGAATCGAGGTAGGAGACAGATGGAACGCCGTTGCCGACGGCTGGAAACCGCTGGCCGAGGCCGGCACTTACGCCTTCAACGACGCACACGCGGCGATGGCGTTCGTCGGCAGCGGGCAAAGCGAGTTCATCGACCGCGTTCTCGCTGCCCAGGACCGAGCAATGCGGGGCAGCGACGACAACGCGGGCTTCACCCGCGAAGTCGGCAGCCCGGTCACCCGAGCAATCCGGGCGTTCGGCGACGGTAATTATGCCGAGGCAGTTCGGCTCTTGCGGCCGGTGCGGGACATTGCCCATCGCTTCGGCGGCAGCCACGCGCAGCGCGATATCCTCGATCTAACCCTGATCGAGGCGGCTTTCGCTGCGGCCATGGGGCACTGGCGACGGCGCTCGCCGCCGAGAGGTTGGCACTCAAACCGCAGAGCTGCTCGCGCGGCTGTTCGTGGAGCGCGCAGCTGCGGCTGTGACGGCTTGATTGTTCGCTGCCACAGGACGGGTGGGTTTTGCGTCTCGATGATAATGTTGCACAGCGTGTGGGAGACGACCAACGTAGCCGCGAGACACGTAGCTGCCTTCGCCGCCAAGCAATCCGGCGTTTTGCAGTCGGTCGCTAAAGCTTCGCTACCGCGGACGATCTGGACGGTGTGCGGGCCGCCTTCTAACGCCCGATGCAGCCGTTACAGTGGTTGTAATGACCTAGATCTGTCTTACAGACGTATGCCTGACGCGCCCAGAAGACCGCTTGCCGCGAGGCCTAGCCGCGCCAGGTGCGGACTTCACCCACGTCCAGATGCACGAAGCTCGACCGGCGGTAGGTGCCGACGCCGCCCCGCTGTAACGATAGTGCACAGTTGGCGATGTGGCGGGAAGCGCTTCCCGGCAGCCCGATGTCGATCGCCATACCCTGCATGTGCAGGCTATTGCGGGCGACCCCCCATCCCTCCAAACGTAGCCGCGCATTCGTCTCCGGGGATCTGTAGCCGGAATAGACTTCGTAAGCTTCGTTCGATTCGAGCCGCTGGCGCACCGCGTACAGAAGGTCAAGCAGCTGCGGATCGATTTCCCTTAACCTCGTCGGAACGGAAATCCCGCAGCAGCCAGTTTACTTCCTTGAGCGCCGCTGGAATGTAGCGGCCGTTGGCGTAGTAGACCAGGTCGAGCGTCTCGCCGGTATGACGGTGCCGGAACGAAATGTCCCGCTCGACGACGAGCTTTGGGCGGGTCCATGAAAACCCGCTTTGCATCCACTCTTCCGAACTCCGGGCCAGCGCCGGAGCCGCCGCCACGCCAGCCACACCGGCGATCCCAGCGGCCAGAAAGCGGCGGCGTGAACGATGCACTTTCGATTGGTCTCCTGACACGTTCCGTTGCTCCCATGTTGTCAACGACCGGAGTCAGCAAGGCCGACATCGTTTTGTGCCTCACAGTGCGCATGAAGGTCAACCGATTAAGGCAAGTAAATGGCTAAAACTTCGGCGCCACTGCGTATTACTCGCGTTTAGCGTCGAGCGCCGCCACCAATCGCGCGTCGCGGTTGTACAGATCCTCGCGAAATTGAACTAACCCGTTTGGGTCCACCCAGGCAGTCAGATAGACCAAGTGAACCGCCACCGGCTTGTCGAGCTGCATCGACCGATTCTTGCCGCCATCGATGGCTCGTTGAATCCGCTCGCGCGACCAACTACCCCTTAGCAGGTACTCCGCCAGCTCCATTGGCTTCTCGACACGGATACAACCATGCGAGAACGCCCGCACCTGCCGCTTGAACAGAGACCGCGATGGCGTGTCGTGCATGTAGACGTCGTAAGGGTTCGGAAACATAAACTTGATGCGGCCCAGCGCATTACGCGGACCGGGATCCTGGCGAAGCCTGTACGGAAAGTTGGCACCAACTGCTGCCCAGTCGATAGTCCCGGGATTTACTTCTCCTCCGCCCGGAGCCAGCACGCGGATATTCTGGCCTACAAGGGCGTAGGGATTCCGGCGCAGCTGAGGAGCTTCTCCTTATACGCTATACTCTTCGGGACGTTCCAATAAGGATTTACCTCAATATAACTGATCTCATCGCTGAACACCGGCGTTTCCTTGTCGCGCTCACCCACGACAACGCGCATCTCCAGCACCGATTTGCCGGCCTCGACCACATCCAGTTGAAAGGCCGCCATGTTGACCAGAACGTAGGGATCGCCCAGGTCCTCGGGCAGCCAGCGGGCACGCTCGAGATTGACTAAAATCTGCCGGATTCGCGTCGTCACCGGAACGTTCAGCTCCCGAAGCGTGGCAGCGTCGACCACCCCCGTCCCCGGCAGTCCGTGCCGCTCCTGAAACCGCTGGACCGCATGCCGCACCGAATCGTCGTAACGATTTGACACCTCGCCCAACGGATCTCCCGCTAGATCACCCGTGAGCTGAAGATGCCGGCGGAGATCGCGGACCCGGGGATCGGTCGAGCCCGGCGCCAGCTTGCCGCCGGCGACGATGACGGGCCAGCCGCCCGCGGCGGCGATCGCCTGATACCGGTCCAGCGCCTGGCGCAGGCCCAGATAGAATGGATCGGCCGGAGCCAGCACCGCCAGGTAAGCTTCGATATCGGGCGCGGAGGCCGCGCCTTCCAAGATCTGGGCGGGATCGATCGGCCGCGGTTCAATGCGCTGATCACCATCCATCTTTACCGGAACGGCGCGACCACGGCGGATATCACTCGCGTACCGTAATAACGCTGCGCTTAGCGCGACCTCGGTAGCGGCGATATGATCGACGTCGGCAGGGGCAACGCCGCGGGCGGAAGGACCTGGATCGTACTCCCCAGGCACCAGCCCGTCGCGCGCCGAGCCGGCGAAGGCTCGAAGCAACGCTTGGCCACGGCTGTTTAACCCCTGCGTATCGACCCATATCGGGCTGTAAAGGCGTTGCGCGTAGAACGTGACCAGCGCATCAGCGTCCCCAGGCGTGCCGGCGACGGAGATATTGGGTACAGTCGCCTCGATCGTCCGCTGCACGGCGGCTGCCAATGGGGCGGAACTATCGGTGGCAAAAGCGGGTGCACCGAATAAAATGGAGACTGCCGAGAGCGCCAACAGCCATGGCGACCGATGAGCCTGCATAACGTCCCTATTCTTTGGCGCGGTTGAGGTCGATACTCTAAAGTACAATGCTTTTTATATACCGCCGCATGCTCGCGCAAGCGATGCGGTTTTGCACGCCTGCGCGGATCTAGACAAGCGGTATCAGTAATTGGGAGGTGTCGCCAGGACCTGAGCGCGGAGACAAGAGGGCAAAACGGCTAGCAGCGCGTGCCCTATGTTTTCCTTGTCAGGCGTTACGGCGGGAAGTGGAGATCAGGACGACGCCGACAAACAGCAGCGCGACACCCGCCAGTTGGATCGGCACCAACGGCTGATGCCAGTAGTGGTTGGCAACGGCCACGACGATCATCGACACGCCTACCATTACCGGATAGGCGACAGCCAGCGGCAGCCGCGCCAAAGCACGGACGTAGAACAGGAACGCCAGGCCGAGACAGCCGATCGCGGCCACGAACACCGGCGAGAAGAACAGCCGTAGCCCTACACCGGCGGCCTTGGCGACATCGTCGAGCAGCAGGTTGCCTGCGTTGAGCAAACCGATCGCCAGTGCGAGATTAGCCCACGCGCCTACCTCGCTGCCGGCGGACGCCTTGCCGGCACGGGTCGCCGCCGTCATCGTGCGCCCTCGGCGAATGCGGCATTCGATGCCGCGACGTGCGCATCCGCTTCTCGAGTATGGCCGTGCAGCAGGACCATGCCGACGATGATCAATGCCAGCCCGCCGACATGCCGGCCGGACAGACTCTCGCCGAAGATCGCCGCTGCGAGCAGGCAGACGCAGGCGACGGTGCCACCGATCAGCGCGGGATAAGCGATTGCCAGCGGAATGCCGGCGAGAGCGACCGAAAAGCAGAGCAAGCCGGCGCCGTGGACGCCGATCGCAGAACCCAGCACCAGGAGCCGCTTGCGGCCGCCGCACTGGTGCGACCAATTAGCGAGCGTATTTCCGCCGGTGCTGCAGATGATGGTAGCGACCAGCGCAAGCCAGGAGAATAAGGCCATCGTCATCCGATTACCAAGCCCCGCGGCGAACGCCGTTTCCGGGCGAGGGCTGCATCATACTCCGGACGGGCTCCCCCGCGATATCGAGACGATCACAGTCAAAGCAACCGGAATCGGATAAACCCGATCAGGCGGGCTTCGCCCCCGCCTCCCCCGCCTCGACGACGAACGATGCCAGGGTCGAGGACGTCGTCCGCGGATCGCGCACGTCCTCGACGACCCGGAAGTCGGTCCGCCATAGCGAGGGGGTCAGAGTCGCCAGGCCATAGCCCCGTTTGCTCGCCTCGAAGAAGCGAATGTGCGGGTTTTCCGGCAGCAGTGGCAGGAAACGGTCGGCGGGCGGGCCGTTGGCGGAAAGGGAAGTGCAGACAAATTCGCTGGCAACGGTCGGCGCCTCGGCCGTCCAACTGCCGGCCTTCAGGTCTGTGACCCAGGTTGAGTGCATGTCGCCGCCAATGAATACCGGGTTCGGCGGCTTGCGGTCACGGATCGCCATGAGAATGCGATCGCGACTGACCGGATAGCCGCTCCAACCGTCGCTCCAGAATGCTTCGCCGGCCCCAGGCTTGGAATCAAGTTGGGCAAACAGCGTTTGCTGAGCGATGACCGTCCAGCGCGGTTGCGCCCGCTCAAGGCCGCGCAGCACCCAGCGCTCCTGCGCTTCGCCCAGCATGGTGCGCTCCGGATCAAGGATCTCGGCGCAGTTCTCCACCAGTTGACCGCCGCCGAAGCCGTTGTCGTCGCACGCCTGATCCGAACGGTACTGTCGGCCATCGAGAAGGCTGAGCGTTGCGAGATCGCCAAAAGCGAAACGCTGGTGGATGCGCATCGACCCGTCCGGTTGGGGCATCCCGCTCCGCCGCAACGGCATGTGCTCGTAGTAGGCGCGCCAGGCAGCGGTACGGCGGGCGAGGAAGGCCGCAGGATCGGCACCGTCCTCGGCGATCGCTGCAGCGAAGTCGTTGTCCACCTCGTGATCGTCCCAGGTGACCAGCCAGCAGCAGTGCGCGTGTGCCGCTCTCAGATCCGCATCGAGTTTGTACAGCGCGTGGCGGTTTCGGTAGTCGGCCAGCGTCATCGGCTCCGGGCCGTCGTGGCGGCGGATCGGATCGACGGCGGTGGTCTCGTAGATGTAGTCGCCGAGGTGGATCACGAGGTCGGGATCGTCCTCGACCATGCCCCGATAGGCGGCGAAGTAGCCGTGTTCATAGTGCTGGCAGGAGGTGAAGGCGAAGCGCAGCCGATCGAGCGGCCGGCCGACGATCGGCGACGTCCGCGCCCGGCCCACCTCGCTTTCGGCATCGCCGGCGCGGAATCGGTACCAGAACGGCCGGCCGGGCTCGAGGCCGCGCAACTCGACATGCACGGCGTGCGCCCACTCCGGCCGTGCCAGCGCCCTCCCCTTCTGCACGACGCGACGAAAGGCGGGTTCGGCCGCCACCTCCCACTCGACCTCGATGCTTTCGGGTGGCAGCGCTTCCGGATTGAACGGATCGGGCGCCAGGCGGGTCCAGATGACGAAACCGTCGGACAGCGGCTCGCCCGAGGCAACGCCGAGGGTGAATGGATCATTGAGAAATCGGGGTTTAGCCAACGCCGGTCGCGCGGCCGGCACCGGCATCGCGGCGAAAGTCGCCATTTGCATTAGAAAAGCCCGGCGATCGATCCGTGTCCGCTTCACCGGTAATCTTTCCCTACTACTTGCTAATGATCTCAGAATAGTCTGAACCCGTTACACCTGAATGACAACGCGTTGGGCCGTTACCATGGGGGGTGCAAGCACAAGGCTCCACCGCGGGTCACCGGGGCAGTGTTGTCTCTCCGAGGTGTAATCAGCTAAGGACGGAGCTGTTCAGCGGCAGCGGCAGCGGCAGCGGCAGCGGCAGCGGCAGCGGCAGCGGCAGCGGCAGCGGCAGCGGCAGCGGCAGCGGCAGCGGCAGCGGCAGCGGCAGCGGCAGCGGCAGCGGCAGCAACGGCGCCGAGGCCGGCCAGGTGGAGCCTCCGGATCCGCTTCGACCTGGCGCGGCTGCTTTCCCGCCGGGCGTTGCTCAGTCCGGGCGTCGTCGGGGAATACGTATCGGGGTCTGACTGCAGGCGGACCTGTCAATCGCGGCCGATCGTATCCAAAAGAAGGCGGCGCCGGGGTTTGATGGGGAGGGCCACCGAACCTCCGGCGCCAGCCGCCGCCGCTGAGCGAATCCTACTCGGCGGCGGGAAGGACGGTCTGGCCGATCGGTTCCGAGACCTCATCGACCAGATAAACGAGCGACCGGTAGGGCCGGCCGGCGTGCATCGCCAGTCCGATCTCGCACGTCCGGCTGTTCGAGTAGCCCTCGGCGCAGCTGTCCGGGAGCTGGTTCTTCAGCGTCCGCAAGGCATGCGCATTCAGTTCCGGCGTGGTGAACCCCTTGTCACCCGCCCAGCCGCAACATTCGATGTTCTCGGGCACGATCACCTGTTCGGCGCAAGCTCTGGCAACCCCCATCAGCTTCGGCCCGAGGCCCATTTTCTTTGCCGAACACGGCACATGCAGCGCCACGACACCCGGACGCTTGCGGATCTGCAACCGCGCCAGCAGGTGATCGTGGATGAACTCCGAGATGTCGAGCGGCTGCAGTTTCTCCGGCAGCTTGCGGCGCAGGCGGTAGGAGCATGGCGAGGTGTCCGAGACGATCAGCAGGTCGCCGTCACCGCTGATCTCGCGCAGTGCCTCGCCTACTTCCGCCGACTTGCGGTCGGCCACCTCGGGCAGGCCTTTGCTCTCGAACGGCTGGCCGCAGCACAGGTTAGCCAAGCCCTTCGGATAGACCACGTGGTAGCCGGCCTTTTCCAGCAGCGCCGCCGTCTTGTTCGGCAACGCCACGGTACCGTGGTCGTCGCACGACGGTCCCATGGTACGTGACGCACAGCTCGGCAGATAGACCACCTGGCCGGCGCTCAGCGTTCGGCTTGTCGCTTGGTGTGAACGAAACGCCGCCCGGCAAGGGAGCGAGACCAGGCGGGAATTCGATCCCGGCTGAGTCGCCGCACCTTGCCGGTCACCGCCTCCAGCGTCCCCGGCCCTACCGTCCGCTGCGTCAGATCGGCGAGCCGCAGCCCCTGCCGTGTCGCCCACATCGCGGTGCCATAGTGATCGGCAACGATGCCGGCAACCCGGCGGGCGCCTTTGTCGCGCCGGCCTTCCCGCAGCTTCTTGGTAAGGATGCCGGTCTCGATGCCGACCGGGCACGCTGTCGCGCACAACCCACAAGCGGCACAAGTGTCGATCCCCTGGTAGTCATATAGCGCCGAGAGTGACACCTTCTCCGCCTCGGCCCCCGCGGCGGCGAGCCGGCTGATCTCGCGAATGCCGACGATGCGCTGGCGCGGTGTCAGCGTCATCCCCTGCGACGGACACATCCGCTCACAGAAGCCGCATTCCATGCAGGTATCGACGATGCCGTCGGCCGGCGGCAGCGGCTTCAGGTTCTTGAGGTGAACGTCCGGATCGTCGTTGAGGATGACGCCGGGATTGAGCAGCTCTTCGGGATCGAAGATGTCCTTGATCTGGCGCATCAGCTCGTAGCCCTGCGCTCCCCACTCCAGTTCGACGAACGGCGCCATGTTGCGCCCGGTACCGTGCTCCGCCTTCAGCGAGCCGTCGTACTTGTCCACCACCAGATGTGCGATCGCGTCCATGAAACGACGGTAGCGGTCGACCTCAGCCGGACGGCCAAGGTCGGGAGTAATGACAAAGTGCAGGTTGCCTTCCAGCGCGTGGCCGAAAACGATCGCCTCGTTGTAGCCGTACTCGGCGAACAGGCGCTGCAGGTCGACAGTTGCCTCGGCCAGCCGCGCGATGGGAAAGGCCACATCCTCGATGATCACGGTTGTACCGACCGGGCGCATGCCGCCGATCGAAGGGAAAAGCCCCTTGCGGATGTTCCACAGCCGCTCGAACTCGGCAGGAACATCGGTGAAGGCGACCGGTTGCAGCATCTCCAGGTCGGCTACCGCAGCGCTCACTTCGGCAATGTTGTCGCGCAGCGCGTCTTGGTTCTCGGCGCGCGTCTCGACCAGCAGCGCCGTCGCCGCCGGTCCCAGCGCACGGATGTAGTCCGGCATGCCAGGCTTGTCCTCGACCGAGCGCAGACTTTCGCCCGATCCATCATCTCCACCGCCGAAACCGGCGTCGACTTCATCCGGATCACCGCCCTGCTGGCGACCTCGATGTCCGGGAACAGCAGCAGCGCGCTCGCCTTGTTTGCGTACTCCGGCACCGTGCGATAGGTGATCTGCGAGATGAACCCCAGCGTGCCCTCGGAGCCGATCATCAAATGCTGCAGGATTTCCAGCGGATCGGTGAAGTCGATGAGCGCATTCAGGCTGTAGCCGGTGGTGTTCTTGATCGCGAATTTACGGCGGATGCGTTGCGCCAGTTCGGCGTCGTCGCGGGTGCGCCGCGCCAGGTCGTCGAGACGATGCAGCAGCGTCTTGTGACTGCGGGCAAAAGCTTCACGGCTGGCGCCATCCGCGGTGTCCAGCAACGTGCCGTCGGCAAGGATCAGCCGCATCGATTCCAGCGTCTGATAGCTGTTCTGCGCCGTACCACAGCACATGCCGCTGGCGTTGTTGGCGGCAATGCCGCCGACTTTGCAGGCGTTGATCGAGGCCGGATCGGGGCCGATCTTACGGCCGAACGGCTCGAGCCGACGGTTTGCGTCGCTACCGATGACGCCGGAGCCGAGCCTGATGCTGCCGGCATCCGCCGCCACGTCGATGTTGTTCCAGCCGTCGCCAAGTATGCATAGCACGGAGTCGCTGACCGCCTGGCCGGAAAGGCTGGTGCCGGCGGCACGAAAGGTAATTGGGATATCCTGGCGCCGGCAAGCGGCGAGTAACGCCTGCACCTCCGCCTCGTTCTCGACGATGACCACCAGCTTTGGAATCAGGCGGTAGAAACTGGCATCGGTGCCGTAGGCCAGCGTGCGCAGCGGATCACTCACCAGACGTTGCTGCGGCATCACCTTCAGCAGCGTCCGTTCGAGCTGCAGATAATCGACGGGCTCGCGGTGGGTGAGAGCGGTATCAGCGACTTTCAGCATGGACGTCCAGTCCTTCCCTCGTCTCGTCGATCGGCGCGGGAGAGGTGGGACCCGCCGTCTCCGGCCGCCGCCCCACCCACTCTCCGCAAGTCCCGCCGCCTCTCAGCGGCGACGTGGCCAGCCGATGCAGCAGTTCAATGGCCAGCGACGGTTGGGATCATCCACGGCAGGTAGTAAGCCTGCACATAGGTGATGATGCCGATGATCGTCGCAAACAGCAGGCTGTGCTTGACGGTGAAGCGGAACAGATCAGACTCCTTGCCCACCAGTCCAACGGCGGCGCAGGCGACGGCGATCGACTGCGGCGAGATCATTTTGCCGGTGACGCCGCCGGTGGTGTTGGCGCTGATCGTCAGGATCGGGTTGACACCGATTTGCTGTGCCGTGACCGACTGCAGGTTGGCGAACAGCGCGTTGCTCGAGGTATCTGAGCCGGTGAGGAAGACGCCCAGCCAGCGCCGAGGAACGGCGAGAAGAATGGGAACAGCGCACCGGTAGCGGCGAACGCCAGGCCCAGGGTCGACGACAGGCCGGAGTAGTTGGCGATAAACGCGAAGCCCAGCACCAGGCCAATGGTTAAAATCGGCTTCAAAGAGGCTGATCACCGTCTCGGCGAAGGTCTCGACAAACATCTTCGGGCTCACCGCAGGATGAAAGCCGAATAACGGCAGCAAACAGGATGGACGTTCCCGTCGCGGCAATGATGTCGAACTTGTAGACGGCCGCGTAAGGTGTGGGTTTGCCGACGATCGGCACGTCGCGGATGACCAGGTTGTCGAGTCCCGGAATGTGCCAGGACAGCGTCCACGCTTCCAAGGCTCCCTTTGGCGCAAATAGCGCCTTGAACTCAGGCAACGTCCAGATGGTGACCATTATCGTCAGCACGATGAACGGTGACCAGGCCTTCAGGATCTGGCCGATGCTGTAGGAGCTACCGCCGACTGGCGGCATCGCCTGAGCGCCGACGCCCTGGAACGAAAACGTTCCTGTCGGTTGCCAGACCTTCAGGAACAGCGACAGGCACACCAGACTGAACAATGCCGACGTGATGTCCGGGAGTTCGTACGCCCAGAAGTTGGAGGTGAAAAACTGGCAGACGGCGAACGACGCTCCCGCCACGAGGATCGCCGGCCACGTTTCCCTGATGCCTTTCGTCCCGTCCATGATGAACACCAGCCAGAACGGCACGACCAGCGACAGCAACGGCAGTTGCCGGCCGGCCATCTGGCCGATCAGGAACGGATCGATGCCGGTGACCTTGCCGGCAACCGTAATCGGAATCCCGAGGGCACCGAAGGCGACCGGGGCAGTGTTGGCGATCAGGCAGAGGCCGGCGGCGTAGAGCGGGTTGAAACCCAGCCCCACAAGCAGCGCCGCAGTGATCGCCACCGGGGCGCCGAACCCGGCGGCCCCTTCCAGGAAGGCGCCGAAACAGAAGCCGACCAGCACCATCTGCAGGCGCTGATCGGCGGTGATGGTCAGAACCGACGCACGGATAACCTCGAACTGGCCGGTCTTGACGGTCAGCTTGTAGAGGAATACGGCGGCCAGGATGATCCAGGAGATCGGCCAGAGGCCGTAGAGGAAGCCATAGCCGGTGGCGGCGAGCGCCATCGATATCGGCATGCCGTAGACGAGGACGGCAATCAGCACGGCTAACGCCACGGTGATGATCGCGGCGACGTGCCCCTTCAGCCGGAGCACGGCGAGCGCAATGAAGAAAAAGACGATGGGGATCACCGCGACGGCGGCGGACAGCCAGAGGCTGCCGCCGAGCGGCGCGTAGATTTGCGTCCAGGTGGACATGCTGTTTCCTCCCTAATGTCGTTATCTGGGACCACCGCATCCGGCAGAGAGCCGGTCAGCGTCGATGGTCGATCTTAGGTGGACTGAGATTAGGAGAGAGAAGCGGCAGATTTTCGGCCCCACCCCGCCGGTCACCAGGCACCGACCGCCCGGACAGCTGAGACTCGTAGCCTGGGGACACAACCGCATACGCCTCTCCCGCATGGGAAACGGTCCGAGCGAGGCGGCCTGCAGCTCAGCAGGAGAGATTCGCTTGTCGTTTCCTCGTCGTCGTTCTTATCCCGCCGTCTTAACCCGGTTCAGCCGGAGCGCGTTGGCGAGTGCCGATTTTTTCAGCGTCATCACGGTTAGCAGACAAGCATGCGACGGTCAAGTGGTAAGCGTGTCTTACCAGTTTCCATTTTAGTTGATTGTCAGGGCGAGGAATGATTATCGTTAGCACGAGACGCTAGCGACGGAAAGACAAAGCTGCCGGATGAAATGCGTTTGAACCCGAAGGCACACTCGTCATACCTCTTGCTCGCCGGACCAGCGCCGGAGCGCTTGGGAGAAGGCTAATGACATTCTCGAAAGTCAAACAAGAGCGGCTGTCGGATGTGATTGTCCGCCAGTTGGAGGGCTTGATCCTGGAGGGCGTGCTGCGGCCCGGCGAGCGGCTGCCCCCGGAGCGTGAACTAGCGGCACAACTGGAAGTCTCGCGCCCCTCGGTGCGCGAGGCGCTGCAGCGGCTGGAAACGGCGGGATTGGTGGAAACACGACATGGCGGCGGCACTTTCGTGCGGAATGCCTTCGCCGAGGCGCTGACCGACCCGTTGGCTGACCTGTTCCAACGCCATCCGGAGGCAGCCGTCGACTTCGTGGAATTTCGCTACACGCTTGACGGCATCGTCGCCTATTACGCGGCGCTTCGTGGCACGGATGCCGATCGCGAGATCCTGACGCAGCGCTTCCATGCAATCGAGGCGGTTCACGGGAAGGATGATTTCATCGAAGAGGCAGACCGGGACGCGGACTTCCACATCGCCATTGCCGAAGCCTCGCACAACATCGTCTTGCTGCACGTCGTCCGCAGCCTGCTGGAGCTTCTGCGCAAGGACATCATCTTCAACCGCAACGTGCTCTACAGCCGCAAGGACGCGCGCGATCTGCTGATGGATCAGCACCGCAAAATCTATGAGTTCATCATGAACCGCGACGCCGAGGGCGCGCGTGCCGCAGCGCAGGCGCATATGCGCCACGTGGAACAGGCTCTGCGCGACGACCGCCTTAGCGAGGCACGCTCAGGCGTCTCACGCCGCCGCCTCGCCCGGTGGATCGCCAGCGAAGCGGTCGACGGTGATCCCTCGGCCGCTGAGTGAAAGCTCTGGCTGGCAGGAGATAAGCAAGAGCAAGTGCCGGAGCGCTGCTGCAGTGCCCCGTGGTCGGCGCGGGGTCAAGGGCATGAATCCGCGACGGCCGGCAGGATCGGGCTTTATTTGACGATGAGTGACTTCAGAGGGAGGTCGAGTGGCTAGAAGCCTTCCCGCTCCAAGCGCTTGCGCTCCAACTTGCGTGCGCGGCGGACAGCTTCCGCCTTCTCACGGGCGCGGCGCTCCGAGGGTTTCTCGTACGAGCGTCGGAGCTTCATTTCCCGGAAGATACCCTCGCGCTGCATCTTCTTCAGCGCCTTTAGGGCTTGGTCGACGTTGTTGTCGCGAACGATGACTTGCACGGCGGCTTTGCTCTCTCTCCAATGTCCGGAAGATCGTACGGGAAACGGTTGTTTACCATACCGTTCGCGTACTGGGAAGCCTGCGCCGACACCGGAACCGGAAACGGCCGCAGCTTACTCGCTGCTGCGTCCGGTAGTACCGACAGCGGGACTTGTCGCTTTGCCGGTGGTACACGACATGGAGGTCAGCAGCAAGAGGCGCACGCGCTCATGGCGATTTTGAAAATTGCACGAATGGGCCACCCGGTGCTCGGCCGGCCCGCCGATCCGGTGTCCGACCCGGCCGCGCCGGCAATGGCGCGTTTGATAGCCGACATGATGGAGACGATGGCCGACGCGCAAGGCATTGGCCTCGCCGCACCGCAGGTACACGTGCCGCTGCGCATCGTCCTGTTTTTCGTCCCGCCAGGTCGCGCCGCGGATCCGCATGCGTTGGAGGGCGACCCAGCCGGTCCGGTTCCGCTAACCTGCCTGATTAACCCGGAGATCGAACCGCTGGACGACGCCACCGAGGACGGCTGGGAGGCCTGCCTGTCCGTTCCGGGCTTGACCGGCCTGGTGCCGCGATTCAAGCATATCCGCTACCGCGGCCTGGCGCCGGACGGCCGCCTGATCGACCGGAAGGCCCAAGGCTTTCACGCGCGCGTCGTACAGCACGAATGTGATCATCTCGACGGCGTGCTCTATCCACGGCGGATGCATGACCTTGCGACGCTCGGGTTTGTGGAGGAAATCCAGCGCAGCAAGACGCCTCCGAGCGACAAGGAGGAAGCTGCATGAACGCGACCCCTCTTGACGCGACGGAAGCGGCGGAGACGATCGCGGAAAGTGCAGCAGCGCTGGAGAAGTCTCGCGACCGACTTCTGCTGGCGACCCTGCCGCACGTTGCCTTTGAAGGCTGGAGTGGCGCCGCGCTGCGCGCTGGTTGTACGGACGCTGGCCTCACCGACGAGCAAGGAAAGCTGATCTTTCCGGAAGGGGCGCGTGAGATCATCGCCCATTGGTCGGCGTGGTCGGACCGGCAAATGCTGGAGACGATCCAACTTCGGCCCGACTTCGCGGCGTTACGCGTGCGCGAGCGGATCGCAGCAGCAGTGCGGGCGCGAATTGACGTGAACGGCCCATGGCGGGAGACGGTGCGCCGGACGATAGCGCTTTTGGCGCTGCCGCCGAACGTTGGCATCGGCCTGTCGTGCACGTGGCGGACGCTCGACGCTATCTGGTATGCCTGCGGCGACTCCGCCTCCGACTTCAGCTTCTACAGCAAGCGGGCGACGCTGGCGGGTGTTTACGGGGCAACAGTCCTTTACTGGCTCGACGATTCCTCCGAAGAGTCTATCGACACCTGGGCATTCCTCGATCGCCGGATCGACGACGTGATGCGGCTGCCGAAGCTCCGTAGTCAGCTTCGGCACGCGTTTTCCCGGATGCTCCCATCCCTGCCGCAGGGCGGACGCTCCGCCGCGGAACATTGACCTGCCCGGCGGCCGCCAGCATCGGCACAAAATCTTGATCTTCCTTTCCACGGTGATGATTTGTCGGTTCCGCAAACGGTAGAGCGACCCCCCAGTCAGGATCCCCGGGCGGGCACGCCCGAACGTCGTGGCAGGATCGGCATTGCCTGGGCCGTTGTTCTGCTGGTGGCCCTGGTGCTGGCGCCCGTACTGGCACTGGCCGTTGGTTACGCTGCGTCGCTTATCCAGTTGCAGCAGGCGGCGGTTGACCGGGGGTTGCAGGGAACGGCCCATGCATTGTCGCTCGCTGTCGATCGCGAGGCCCAGACGGTCGAGGCAGCGCTAATCGGCCTCGCAAGCTCACCTTCTGTCGATAGCGGGGACTGGCGTGCCCTGCACGCACAGGCAAAGAGCGTCGCCGAACGTTTTTCCGGCTGGGTGGTCCTCACTGCGCCGTCAATGCAGCAGATCATCAACACGTTGCGTCCATACGGCGAGCAGCTTCCCACCTCCTCTAGTCCGGAGACGATGCACAGCGTTTTCAACAGCGGCCAGACGGTGATCACCAACCTGATTTGGGGACGGGTTTCCCAGCGCAATATCGTTGCCGTCGTCGCCCCGGTAATGCGCGACGGCGTGGCCGCCTATTGCCTTGACATGACCTTTTTGCCTGACCGGTTTGGCTGGTTGCTTGCCGACCACGGTCTGCCGCAAGGCTGGATTGCGATGCTCGTCGATCGCAACAACGTTGTTGTGGCTACCTCCAAGGGACCAGCGCAACAAGTCGGCGAGAAGGCGGCCGCAGCGCTCATCGCAGCAACGGAAGGCCGTGAGGCAGGAGTGGTCGATGCGGTACGCATAGGCGACCAGCCGCTGAAGCTTGCCTTCCAGCGTTCCGCGCAGACCGGTTGGAAGACCATTGTCGCTTCGCCGATGACGGTGATCGAGGCTCCGACCCATGCCTGGCAGGCGACGCTTGGCATCGGCGCCCTTGGATCGCTGCTGGTCGCCTGTGCCCTGGCAGTAATCATCGGAAGGTGGATCGCCGCTCCGCTGCAGGCACTGGCGGAGCAGGCAGGCCCCATGGTTCGGGGCGAGACGGTTACGCTGCCAGAGTCTTCGATCCGTGAGGTTGCGGCAGTTCAAACGGCCCTCTCCGAGGCGGCCATGGCGCAGAGCGAGCAAATCGAAACACGCATCCGGCTGGCAGAGGAACGCAAGGCGAGGGAAGCGGCTGAACAGGCTCATGAGGCGATTCGTTTCCGTGAGGAGGCCCTGCGGTTTAGCGAGGAGCGTTATCGCGGGCTGACCGAGGCGATAGCCTCGATCGTCTGGACCCTGCGGCCGGATGGCGCCGCAACGGACTTGACGCAGTGGTGCAACATCACCGGGCAAACCGCCGTGGAGTGCGCCGGCTTTGGCTGGCTGCAAGCGTTGCATCCCGAAGACCGCGAGCACGTTCGTGCTCGCTGGCAAGAAGCCTTGCGCGAGCGTTCCACGTTCGACGCCGAGTACCGCCTGCACGACGCAAGCGGCCGCTACGTCTGGTACGACGCCCGCGCGGTACCGTTGATGGAGGCCGATGGTGGCGTGCGCGAATGGGTTGGCGTGTGTATCGACATCGATGGTCGCAAGACAGCCGAGGAACGCCAGGCCCTGCTGGCGGCCGAACTCAGCCACCGCGTGCGCAATATCCTCGCCTCGGTGCAGGGCATCATTGGACTGACGGCACAGAACGCCCCCTCCCTGGAGGAATTCACCAAAAGCCTCCAGGGCCGGGTTTCCGCTTTGGCCCGGACGCACGCTTTGCTGACCGGGGAACAATGGCGGGGCGCGAGCCTTAGCCGCATTATTCGCGACGAGCTACAGCCTTATGTCGAAGGTGATGGGGAGCAAGTGGTGGTGACCGGCCACCCGGATTGCATCCTGCCGCCCCGTCAGGCTTTGGATCTGGCTCTGGTGGCCCATGAGCTCGCGACCAACGCGGTCAAGTACGGCGCATTATCGGCCGCTGATGGCAGAATCAGCATTGATTGGCACATCGACGGCATTGGCGAGGATACGCATTTGAAGCTGACATGGCAGGAAAGCGGCGGACCGACGGTGGAGCAGCCCTTCTACCGCGGGTTCGGTACGCGGCTCCTGGAAAAGGTGTTGGGAAAGACGGCCGACTCGAATCTGCAGCTCGACTTCCTTCCTGAAGGTGTGCGTTGCCACCTCGTTATGCGGCTTCGCGGACAGGAGGTAGCGACGGATGATAAAGTTCTCCATCACCCGCAACCGCAACAACAGCAGCAGCAGGAAGCTTTGGCACTGCTGCCTTCTTCGGCCGCAGCCCGTGTGCTAGTTGCCGAGGACGAACACCTGGCAGCGCTCGAACTGGCCAGGATTCTGACCGACGCTGGTTTGCATGTCGTTGGGCCGGCTTCGACAGTGCGCGAAGCGATGGAGTTGGCCCGCGGCGCGGCAATTGCCGCCGGCGTCTTTGACGTCAACCTGAATGGCGAAATGATCTTCCCGGTAGCCGACCTGCTGATCGCCCGCGGCGCGCCGGTCGTGCTGGTCACCGGTTACGACACCGACACCCCCCTGCCAGAGCGCTACCGCAGCGGCCCGCCGCGCCCGGCGGGCCGGGGCCCCGGGGCCGCCGCGGCGGCGCGGGCCGGGGGGCCGGGCGGGGGGGGGGGGCCCGGGGCGCGGGGGGGGCGCCCCCCGCGCGCGGGCGGGGGGCGGGGCCGCGCGGCGGGGCCGCCGGCCGGCCCCCCCCGCCCCCCGCCGCCCCGCCGCGCGCCGCCCCCCGGCCCCCCGCCGCCGCGCGCGGCGCGGCGCCGCCGGGGCCGGCCGCGGGCGCGCGCGGCCCCCCCGGCGGCCGCCGGGGCCGGGGCGCGCCGCGCGCCGCCGGGCCGGGGGGGGCGCCCGGCCCGCCCCGCCCCGGCGCCGGGCCGGCCGGCGGGGCGGCGGCGGGCGCGGCGCCGCCGGCGGAAAGAAGCCGCCGGGGGGCCGGCCCCGAGCGCCCGCCGGCGCGGGGAAGCGCGCCGGCGCCCGCCGGCCCCGCCGGCGCCCCGCCCCGGCCGCCAAAAGAGGCGCCGCGCGCGGCGCCCCCCCCGGCGCCGCCGCGGCGGCCGAAAGGGCGCGGCGGAAGACGGAAGGCGGAAGCGCGAGGCCGCCGGCCCGGGGGCCGCCGCCCCCCCCGCCGCGGCCGGGGGCGCGCGCGCGCGGCGGCGCCGCCGCGGAAGCCGCGGCGGCGCGGGCGGCGGGGGGGGGGCCCGGCGCGCCCCGCCCCAACCCCCCCGCGCCCCCGCCCCGGCCGCCCCCCCCGCCCGGGGCCGCCGGCCCGCGCCGCCGTCCCGCCCCGGCGCCGGGGGGGGGGGAACGGCCCCGGGCGTCCCCAACGCGGCGGAACGGGCGGCGCCGCCGCCGGGGGGGGGAAGCGGCGAAGCGCCCCCCCCCCCCCCGCCGCCGCCCGGCCGAAAGCGCCGGCGCGCCCCAGCAAAAACGAACGGCGGCGGGGGGAGCGCCGCCCGGGCCCAGGCCGTGGCGGCGGGGCCCCGCGCGGGCGCGCCGCCGGGGCAGCGAGGCCCCCAGCCGCAGGCGGCGCAGCCGGGCGAAGCCGCCCGCCGCGGTGAGACCCGCCGCCGGTCGTAACCCGAGAGGCGCCGGGACGCAGCAACAATTCAACCACACTTCCAGACAGCACCCTTGCAGTGCGCAAGCCGGTGAATAGAGAGCTGCTGTTGAAGCAACTCGGCGCCCTGCTGATGTCGCACAAAGCCGCTGGTGAAGGTTAGCCGCGCCAGAATCCTTGGTGTCAATCAGACTTTCATCAGCCGCAACGCTAAGCCGAGAAAGCCAGCGCCTGCTGCGAGTGTCATCAGCGTCCCGAAGAACAATCGGACGAGCGCCTCCTGTGGATCGGTACGAGCGAAGAAGTACCACCCGGCGACGAAGACGACGATGGCGAAGATGCTGACAACATCCATCAGGCCAGCCTTTGCCGACGGCGCGGCTCAGACGTCAGCCGCGACCCGGTCGCGCAACTGGCCTAAGCCAACTCCAGCCGGCCCTCCAGGGTGGCCAGATGATGGTCGAGCCAATCGGCAAGAAATCCGGCGGTGCCAGTCGGATAGCGCCGTAAGTCCTGTAGTCGCGCAATCTCGCGCTCGACAGCGGCAAGCAGCAATTCCGTCTGCGCCTGCCGCTCCTCAGCCGGCAGCAGATGGAGAAATCGGAACTTCAGCGCGGTGATCAGCGTGTTCAACTCGGTGTTCGACGGCCGGAGGTCTGCTGTGAGCAGCGCCCGCATCTCGGCACGTCCTTCATCGGTGATGCGCAGCAGAGCATTATCTTCGACGCCATCGACAGTCTCGACCAGCCCCTCATACTTCAGCAACTCGAGGGAATGGCCCATGATCTCGGGCGTCGGCCCGATCACCCGGCTGACGAAGTGACGGATCGCGGTTGCGAGCTCACCATAGCGCGCCGGCGCAATTGCCAGTGTGCCCGAGGGCACACAGCCGGATGGCTTCTTTCGGCGTGAGTGTGTGGTCAGCATACATCGCGTGTGTCCCGCCCCTCCACTCTTATAGATAGTGCCGAAAATCGGCTCGCAAGTCCAGTCAAAGCTCTCCGCAGCCCTTCCTTGCGCACGATTCGTTGAAGGCGAAGAGCAGGAGCGCCGCCGCCGTTCCCTTGATTTGACGTCGTTGGGGGCCATCTCACGGGAAACGTCAGCCGCGATCGCGGCATAAATCAGAGGGGATGGCTGATGGCCTACGACAGGTCCAAAGGTAAGCTTCATGAAGCCGACCACACTCATCGGCATGAAAAAGATTTCCGCGTGACCGCCCGACGCAATAAGCTGCTTGGGATGTGGGCAGCGGGGTTAATGGGTCTACACGGAAGCGAGGCTGAATCATACGCGAAACAAGTCATCAGTGCTGATCTTGACGAGCCGGGAGACGAAGATGTTTTCGTAAACTCTTGGGCGATTTTGGTCGCCATGGGGTTCAGGTTTCCCGTGAGCAAGTGCGCAAGAAAATGGATGAACTGATCCTCGAAGCGCGCCACCAGCTCAATGCCCATTGAGGCGGCCTCGCAAGCGATGCAGGGGGCGGTGGCTGCTTCTCAACTTCTCATTGTCCTTCCCGCCACCACGCGGCGGCGAGGCCACCCAGTGCCGCCGCAAGAAGGAGCAGTGCCGGCATTAAAGGCACTTCAAGCAAGCCCGTGACTGCGTAAGCCTGGTTGCGCTGCACTCCGAGCCAACCAGGACCCGCGGCGGCGCGGCCCGGCGCCACGTGCCGCAGCGCGGGCAGGCCATCGGCGATCCAAGTGATGCCGCCGCCGGTAGACTCAACCAGCGGCGACAATTTATCTGATGTGGCCCGCAAGTCCGTAAACTCCGGTGGGTCGAGCCGTCCGGCGGCAGCGAGCGCCGTGTGCACGCCATCTTCGACCCGCCAAAGTCCCGACAGTGTTGCCGCGCTGTCGCCGCGCGCGATGCCGTCGGCGCCAGGATCGAGGCGCAGTGTCGTGGTTGCGCCAGCTGGATCGGTTATTTGAACGTCCGCCGGTCCAGTGTCCAGGCTGCGCCGCCGCACTGAGAGCCGGCCGTCCGCGACGCGTGCTTCCAGATGTTCCTCTTCCAGTTCCGGCTCTTTCATCAGCCAGTGCGCCAATCGCCGCAGCAGCTCAGCTTGCGGCCCGCCGCCTTCGAAACCTCGCGCCCACAGCCAGATTTGATCGCTCATTAATTGAGCGACCCGGCCCTCGCCTATTCGATCGACGATCAGCAGCGGCTCACCGTTACCGCCGGTCATCAGCGTTGAGCCGCTGCTCGCTTGGCCACCAACGAACCGGAACCAGCGCCCCAGGTCGGCTCCCCTTCCGCACCGTCCCCTTCCGCGTCGCCAGAGGGGCGCTCGCCCGGCAGACCCGACGTGACCGGATGTCGCCGGCCGAGGTCGGTGACCTGCGGTCTGAAGGCTTTCTCGATTACCCGGCTGGTCGGGCTAGCCGGCAGTATCTCGCCAAGCGCCGTGCGGAAAAGGCTTTGCGCGGAGGCAAATTCCGGCCCAACCGCCACCAGCAGCGCTCCCCCCTGCCGCACATAATCGGCGATCCGGCCATAGTAAGGTGTTGGCAGGATGCCGCGCACCACGTAGCGGTCGAGCACCACGAGATCAAAGTCGTTGAGCTTGTTCTCGAACAACTCCTGCACCGGGAAGACGATCAGCGACAGCTCCTTCAGCGGCGTCGCGTCGTCCTTTTCCGGCGGGCGGAGGATGGTGAAATGCACCAGGTCGACCGCCGGGTCAGACTTCAGCAGGTTGCGCCAAGTGCGTTCTCCGGGATGCGGTTGCCCCGAGACAAGCAGCACTCGTAAACGTTCACGCACGCCGTTGACGACGACGGCCGCGCGATTGTTCAGCGTCGAGACCTCGCCGGCCACGGGCTCCACCTCGAGTTCCAGCACCGTCGGTCCGGCGTGGGCGATCGGCAACGGAACTGTTTCGGTCCGGTTCGTGGCCGCATCAATTGTTCCGGCCACAACTCCGTCGATGCGTAAGGACACAATCGCCCGGTCACCATCAGTCCCAGCGCCTCCTGTGCTTTCAACGCGAAAGGCAACCTCGACGCGCTGCTCGACAAGACCGAAGGCTGGCGCCTGCTGGACGATGATGCGCCGGTCGAATTCCCCGGGGCGGCCAGTGAGCAAAAGGTGCAGCGGCGCCGACAGCCATGGCGCGCCCCCGCGAACGGGCACATCATGCACCTGACCGTCAGAGATGAGAAATACCCCCGCCAGACGCCCCGATGCGTCGTCCAGCACTGCCCGCTCGATGGCGTCGAAAAGCCGTGTTTCCCCCGAGGCATCGTCGCCAGTGCGCACAACCCGCACCTCAAGGTTGTCGATCTTCGCCAGCGCCGACTGCAGCTCCGCCTGCGCTCGCTCCGTTGCCGCAGGGCGTTCACCAATCTTCTGGCTTGGCGAACCATCGATCACCAACAGAACCACGTCGGGCCGCGGCCGTCGCTGTTCGCTGACAATGCGCGGATTGAGCAGAGCCACGCTGAGCGTCAGCAACACCAGCCCCCGCAATGCCCAGCCTCGTCCCCGTCGTGCGGCTGCTAGAACCAGCAGCAGTAGTGCCGGAGCCAGCAGCCCTGCCAACAGCCACAAGGGGAGCATGGGGTGGAAAACGATGTCGGCCGTCATGGCGCCAGACGCTCCAGGATCGTCGACAGGTGCACTTGGTCAGCCTTGTAATTGCCGGTCAGCACGTACATCACCAGGTTGACCCCGAAGCGGAAGGCAAGCTCCCGCTGACGCTCGCCCCCCGGCGCGACCGCGAATAACGGCCGTTGCGCTCCATCCATCGCCCAGGCCCCCGCCCAGTCGTTGGACCCCGCGATCACCGAACTCACACCGTCGTTGACGTGCTCGCCGGAGCTTTCAATCCAGACAAGGCCGCCGGCACGCCGACCGGGAAGGTCTGGCAGCAGATAGTAGGATCGGCGCAGCACGTGATCCTCCGGCAGCGGAACAAGCGGCGGCAGGTCGAGCACGCGCGCCAGTTCGCGCAAGCCGGCGCGATCGCCGCTATCGGTTTGATTGCGCGTATCAAAAACGATCGTGCCGCCGCCGCTGTATAGGCGGAGAGCTTGCGCGCCGCGTTCGGCGAGAGCGGCCTGAGCTGATCGGAGAGCGGCCAATAGAGCAGCGGGTAGAATGAAAGTTCATCGGCGTCCGGATCGACACCGACAGGCTCGCCGAGTTCAGCGGCAGTGCGTCGGTTGACGATGACGCCAAGCCCGGCCAATCCGGCTGCGCTTACCTGATCGATCCGCGCGTCACCACTGCGGACCCAGGCCAGGCGCGTCGATAGCGCCGCTGGCACGGCGGTGCCGTCGGCGATGATGGCTTGCGCCCGCAATTCCCCGCTCGGTAGCGACGCCGCTGCCAGCAGCACCAGCGCCGCGACACCGGCAGTGCCGGGCCATCCGCCGCGCCGCCGTCCCAACATACCTCGCAGGCCGAGACTGATGGCGAAGTCGGCGATACACAGCGCAAGCGCCACGGCCAGTAGCCAGGGCTGCAGGTCGCGCTCGACAGTCTCGCCCAACGTGGCGCTGCGCACCCCGGCCGGCAGCGGCGACAGCTCCGCCGGCTGGCCTATTGTCGGCGCAAGGTTGAGCGCCCTGCGCGCGTCGGAAGTGCCGTAAAAGCCGGGTGGACGGCCGGCAGACACGCGGATGCTTGCCATCTCTGAGCCATCGACAGAGCGCGTTCCGACAGGCGGCGAACCGAGTCGGCCAAATCCATCGAGGGTCTCAAGAGGCGGTAAGTTGCCGGCTTCACCGCGTCCATTGGCGCCGGTGCCCAAGCTGACCACGCGCCGCAGAACATCGACGAAGAGTCCCGACAGCGGCAGGTTCGACCAGTCGGGATCGGCGGTGGTGTGCACCAGCACTACCCAACCTTCACCACGGCGTACGCCGGTGATCAGCGGCGTGCCATCCTCCAGGCGTGCCCAGGTATGGTCGGCCCCGTCAAGCGATGGCTCCGCGACGACCTGACGGCGGATCTCCACATCGTGCGGCACGGATAGCCCATGCAAGGGGCTGGTGGCATCGAATGGCGCCATTCTTCCGGTTCCGGCCCACGAGAGGCTGCCGCCGATGGTTCGCTCGCCGGCACGCAAGGTCACGGGCAGCAACGGATCGCCCACTGACGCCTCTCTTGCCAGGCGCGGTCCGGCGAAACGCAGCAGCACGCCGCCTCGCTCCACCCACAGACGGATGGCATCGGCGGTCGCCGGATCGGGAGTACCCACGTCGGTCAGGACCAGCGCCGACAGCGGCCGGGCGAGCAGCGTCGTCAGATCGCCCTGGCGGACTTCGGCGAACGGCTGAAGCGCCCGCTGCACGTAGTAATGGCCGCCAAGCAGAGGCTGTTCCCCCTTACCGCCCTCGCTCAATAGGCCGACAGCCCGACGTTGCCACCGGGCGTCGACCAGCAGCACGCCGCCCGCCGTAAGGCCGCCGTCGATTTCAACCTGCGCGAGCCGCCCGGCCAGCTCCGTCGGCAAGCTCAGCGGCAATTGCAGCTCCCGTTCACCGGCGGTAAAGCGGCCGGTCTGAACAGCGAGAGGAACACCGTCGTCGCCGATCAGTCGCAGCGCGACCGGTCTTTCGTGGTCAAGATCGGCGCGGAAGATGGAAGCCTCGAGACCGTCTGCGCCGCCCTCGGCGGGGGCAATCACCAACGGCAGCTGGTGCGATTTCGGCAGCAGCACCGTCGACTGCCCCAGTGCCCGCAGCCGATCGAGAAAGGCCGCGACCGGTTCGCCACCGTGCGGCTCCGCAAGCCCATCACTGATCCACACGACCGCTCCCGGCGGCCAGCCTCCTTCATTGGCCCGGCGAAGCAAACCGGCAATCGCCTCCAGCCGCTCGGTCGGCCAGGGCACCGGCGTCAGCGCCTGAGCCGCTTCGCGAGCTCGGCCAGCCGGCAGCAGCGCCGGCTGCGGGAAGCGCTCCTCCGCCGCGGAAGGTGCGGTCGGCAGGAGCACCACCCCGCGCCCCTCGCGCTCCGCTCGGTCGATCGTTCGCGCCAGCTCCGCCGTCGCCTCTGACCAGCGCTCACCGGAAGCCCAACCATTATCGACAAGTATGTAGACCGGCCCAGAGCCGGCCAGCATCCCTTCCGCGTTCAGCAGCGGCCGGGCGATACCGAGGATCAGCGCCGTCAGGAGCGCGAAGCGCAGCGCCAGCAGCCACCACGGGGTGCGGATCGCCGTTTCGTCATGTGATGAAAGTGTCGCCAACAGCCGAAGCGGAGGGAAGGTGATGCGGCGAGGCGATGGAGGACTCACTCGCAGCAGCCACCACAACGCGGGCAGTGCCGCCAGTGCCGCCAGCGCCCATGGCGCAGCAAAGCTCAGCGCTCCGAGGCTCAGCATCGGTTCAGCGGCCGGAACGGCATCGGCCGGACAGCTCGTTCATCTCGCTGGCCGGCCGAGGGCGAGATACAGTGCCAGCAGCGCAGTCTCTGGCGCATGGTCGGTGCGGTGCGCCAGCATCGTCCAGCCGACACTGCGGGCGATTTCCCGCAACGCCTGTTGATGCCGGCCAAATGCCGCTCGGTAGGCGTCACGCACCGCTTCCGTTCGCCCGAACAGCAGTTCCCCGTCGTTTTCCGTGCCCTCGAACCTCACGCGGCCGGAGTACGGCAGATTTTCCTCGGCCGGATCCAGGATCTGCAGCAGGTGGCCGCGCACACCGCGCCGCGCGAAGGCGGCGACGATGGCACGCAAGTCTTCCGGCGGCGGAAGGAAATCGCCGATCAGCACCAGCCGGCCGTCGGGTGGCAGCGGCTGCGGGTCGGGCAGGCCGGAAGCAGCCGGCGCGGTTTCACCGCGATGCAGCTGGGTCGCCAGGCGGTGCAGCGCCGACCGCCCGGACGCCGGAGCCTGGCCGCCGCCGAAGAGCGCCACGTGTTCGCCGCCGCGGACCAGCAACGCCGCCAGCGACAGCGTCAGCAGGACGGCCCGCTGCAGCTTGCTCGGCAGCGTCGGCAAGCCCCGCCAGTGCATCGACGCCGAGGCGTCGCGCCACAACCAGACACTTTGCGCTGCCTCCCACTCAGTCTCCCGGACGTACACGCGATCGGACTTCGCCGACTGTCGCCAGTCGATTCGCGCGGCCGGATCGCCCGGCTGGTAGCGCCGGAACTGCCAAAAAGTCTCACCCTCGCCGATCCGCCGGCGGCCATGCACCCCCTGACTGACCGTCGCCGCCACTCGTTCCGCCTCAACCAGTAGCGGCGGCAGCACCGCCGCCAGCGCTTCGGCCCGCGACAGCCGGCGAAGCACACCCCTCCCGCGCTCTTCGTCGTGCGTCGGGGCTCGGCTGGCGGTTCTGCTCATCGGATTTGCGCCACCAGCCGATCGATGATGTCGCCGATACCGATGCCTTCGGCGCGTGCGGTGAAGGTCAGAGCCATACGGTGACGCAGCACGGGGTGCGCTAACGCGATGATGTCATCAAGCGACGGGGCGAGGCGGCCGTGGATGACGGCGCGCGCACGCACCGCTCGCATCAGCGCCTGCGAAGCGCGTGGGCCCGGCCCCCATCCGACGTGCGCCGTTACTTCCGCCAGCGAACTGGTTTCCGGGCGGCCGGAGCGCACCAGCTCGAGGATCGCCTCGACGACGCTCTCGCCAACCGGCACATGGCGAATCAGACGCTGCGCCTCCAGCAATTGCGCCCCGTCCATCACCCGCACAGGCGTTTCTTCGACCGGGCCGGTCGTTGCGAGCAGCACCCGGCGCTCGGCCTGCACATCCGGATATTCAACGTCCACCTGCATCAGAAACCGGTCGAGCTGCGCCTCCGGCAGCGGATACGTTCCTTCCTGCTCGAGGGGATTTTGGGTCGCCAGGACGTGGAAGGGCGTTGGTAGCGGATGATAATGGCCAGCGACCGAGACCCGGTGCTCCTGCATCGCCTGCAGGAGCGCCGACTGGGTGCGGGGACTGGCGCGGTTGATCTCGTCGGCCATCAGCAATTGGCAGAACACCGGACCCTGCACGAACCTGAAGAGCCGTCGCCCCGTCTCCGTTTCCTCAAGAACCTCGGATCCGAGAATGTCGGCGGGCATCAAGTCCGGCGTGAATTGAACGCGCCGCTCATCCAGACCAAACACCTTTGAAAGCGTCTCAACCAGCTTGGTCTTGCCCAGCCCGGGCACGCCGATCAGCAGCAGGTGCCCGCCCGATAGCAGGGTCACCAGCGTCTCGTCGATGACCCGGTCTTGTCCAAAGATGATGCGGCCGACCGCCTCGCGCGCTTGCCCCACGTGTGCCGCGAGTTGATCTATCTCATCGATAAGCGCAAGATCACCACGCTCGCTGAAGTCGGTCGTCTGGCGGGCTACCACCGTTAACCTCCTGTCTTGCATAACTGACGCGGATCGATGTCCAAGCCCTCCGGCGACCTGCAAGCATCAGCGCCTGCCGTCGTATCCTCATCCTTTGCCGATGGTATCGAGTTGCCCGGGGCGCCGCCCCGTCTCCACATGGACGCGTGTTCTACGAAGACCTCGGCATCCGCATAGATAAGGACGGCATATGGCATTATCACGGCTCCCCCATCCGGCGCAAAGAACTGGTTTGCCTGTTCGCTTCCGCGCTGAGCCGCGACAACACCGGCCGGTACTGGTTGGTGACGCCGGCCGAGATGGGGCCGATCGAGGTCGCCGACGCGCCATTGCTGGCCGTGGAGATGTATCTCGCCGACGATGGCAATCGGCAGTGCATCAGCCTGCGTACAAATGTCGACGAGATCGTTGCGGTGGACGAGCAGCACCCGCTGCACGTCGAACGTAATAAGGATACCGGAGAAGAGATACCCTACCTTCGGCTCGACAAGCGTTTGGAGGCGCGGCTGACCCGCTCTGTATACTACGAACTTGCGGCGCTTGCCGTTAAAGCGGAAATCGACGGTCAACTCTGCATGGGCGTGTGGAGCAGCGGCCGCATCTTCCCGCTAGGATGGCTGGATGGGGGCTCGTGATCGCGCTCCGCGACCATGCCTGGATCGACGTTCGATTCGCCGGACGCCGGACGATTCCAATCGAGCCGCCGGTGCCGGAGGACTTCGCCGCCGAACACGGTGATCACGCCCTGAACGAAGACATGCAGCCGATGCTGCCGCTGAAGCCGGCGGCGGTGCTGGTGCCGCTCATCCAGCGTCCGGACGAGCTGACGGTGTTGTTCACTCAGCGCACGTCGCACCTGGCGCACCACGCCGGCCAAGTGAGCTTTCCGGGTGGTCACATCGAGCCGGAAGACGGCGGGCCGGCCGACACTGCGCTGCGCGAAACCGAGGAGGAAGTGGGCCTTGACCGGAAACACGTTCGCATCGTCGGGCGCCTCGATACCTACGTCCCCAGGACGGGATTCGTGGTGACGCCTGTCGTCGGCATCGTCAGTCCGCCGTTCGCCCTCAAGCCGGACGCCCACGAGGTCGCCGAAATCTTCGAGGTGCCGTTGAGCTTTCTGCTGGATCGCCGCAATCATCAGCGCTGCAGCGCCGAGTTCGAGGGAAAGACCCGGTTCTTCTGGGCGATGCCCTATGGCCGTCATTTCATTTGGGGGGCAACGGCCGGCATGCTGATCAATCTCTGCGACATCCTCGATGGCCGATGAGCCGCATTCTCCTCCAATACCTGCTGCCGCTCGTCCTGCCGACGCTGATCTGGCTGATCTGGTACTTCGCCATCGGACGCAATCGGCCGGCAGCCGATGGCTCGCCGTCGCAACTGCAGCATGGCCCGTGGTTCTGGCTGATCCTCGCCGGGCTCGCGCTGCTCGGCGGCAGCCTCATCTATACGGCGCTAACCCACGGCTTCGATCCCACCGGCACCTACGTCGCACCGCGCTGGGAAGGCGGCCGGGTGGTTCCGGGCCGGGTGGAGTGAGGGCAGCCGGCCGTCGGCCGCGTCGCCATGGCAGTACTGCGGCTGTCGGCCGAAACCCCAACAGTTAGAGGTGGAAGGCGGATGGGCGCGTCTTCCGGTTTCAGGTCGGATATAGTGGATGTATCGCCATCGCCGGAGAGCAAATATGGCCAGAGAATTTAGTGTGATCGTGGAGCGGGATAGCGGAGGCTACTACGTCGCCTCGGTACCGGAACTCCCAGGATGTCACACCCAGGCGACATCTCTTGACGAGTTGATGATCCGGATCCGGGAGGCCATCGAAGCGAACCTCGAGGCGGAGGGTGACGCTGCCGAATCTCTGGAATTCGTCGGCGTGCAGCGGATTTCGGTCGCAGCATGACGAAATGGCCCCGACTGACCGGTCGTGAGGTCGTGACCGTGTTGGGCGGCGCGGGGTTCGAGGTGATCCGGGTAAAGGGTAGTCACCATGTTCTCAGACATCCCGATGGCCGTAGGACGACCGTGCCCGTGCATACAGGCGAGACTCTTGGCCCCGGCCTGTTGGCCAAAATCCTGCGCGATTGTGACCTGTCCCGCGAACAGCTCGACGCCCTGACGTAGACGAAGAAGCGCCCTGATTGCGGATCTCTAACGTTGATCAATTATATCAATACACGCATCGGAATACGCCTATGGCCGTTCTGGCTTTTGCGAGGTAACTTGGTTAACAATCGGCTGATCTCTATCTGGATGCTTTCAGGGGCAATACCTCATACTCAATAATTCGCCTAGTGAGTTCCGTCGCAACTTTTTCGAATTTCTCAAGAGGTTGTGGTGTCATAGGGAGACCGGTCGCAACGTTAGCCTTTACGGCTTCGGACATGGACTGGTTGAGCGAAACTCCAAACTGATCCTTAAGAAGAACAAGGTTGATAGAGTCGTTGCTTAGTCTCATCGTCTCATAATTAGAAGAACCATCAGGAGACATCAGGCGCACAAACTGCAGTGCCAGCAGGCGATCAGGATAGAAAAGTATTCTGATGCTCCAGTATTTATCGCCATCAAATTTTAGCAAAACATAAGCTGGATGATTCTCGGTCGGATTGAAAAGATTATCTGGGACGATGCTGCTTGTTAATTCCAGCAAAACCTGTCTGCCTGAGCTGTTGTAAGCGGCAACCATTTTTTTTGCCTCGCGCTTGACCGCATTAAAATGCTTCAATTTCCTGGGTTTTCTGGACTTCTTCAACTTGCTGCTTTGCAGTTCGCGCTTCTTCTTGCGCTGTTCGCAGTGGAATGGAGCGAAAAAACTCTTCGGCCAACGCCCGATATTTTTCATCGACCTCCTGAATCTTGGCCGACTGGGCGGGCGAGGCAGCGGCGAGGCGCAGCTCTTGGATTTTGCCCCCAAGCGTCTGCAATTGCGACTCAATGCGAGAACCCTGCTCTTCGGAACTCCGTCTGCCTTCCACTACGGACCCGTAGTACGTACAGAACGCAGTCACTGCGCCAAATACGATTGCTAATATGTACCAAACGTTCATTGTGAAGGCATCCATAGTCTGCGTGCATCGGAGAAAAAAGCTTATTTATGGTCCCTGTTGCATCTCGATCTGGCTCTGCCGAATGCTCAGAAACTTGTGGCGAAACCAGACCAAATCATATGTGCCGCTTTCGCGAGCGAGGTCGCGAACATCCATACTACATGCATGTCAGCATGGGCAATTCGGGGTGTCCGGTCCCTGAGTCAACGATGTTATGGACAGCACAAAGGCATTCCAACCCCGGATTGCCTGCTCCTGGGCGGATGGATGTGGAGGCCAAACCGGGGCGCCGTCGTCGCCGGGCTGGTTTTGGCGGCAGTTTTTGACGGCGCCTCCTGCCGCGTTTACCCTTGCCCCCATGGACAGCGCTGTCACCTTCTCCGTCGTTCTCGACCGGCCGTTGCACCAGCGTCTGTGCCGCGCCGCGAAAGCAGCTCGAACGCAGTCCCGCCTGGGTGATCGACGAGGCTCTGCGGGCTTGGCTCGCCGCCCGCGAAGATGCGCCTCCGCCGCCCGACGATGCCTGACATGACCCCATCTCCTGCCGACTCCAACGAGCGCTCCGTGCGCGAGCCGGCAATGGCGGCAACGCCGGAGCATCCGCCGCAGCCGGTCGGCAAGATCCATCCGCAGCCGTGGATGACGGCGCCGGAGACCCGCGCCTTGCTCGACGCGCTAACAGCCGACGGCGGAGAAGTGCGCTTCATCGGCGGCTGCGTCCGCGATTCGGTACTGAAAAGGCCGGTGCGCGACATTGACTTGGCAGTCGCCCTCCCGCCGCAGCAGGTGATGGCGCTGCTCGATCGCGCCGGCATCAAGGCAATTCCCACCGGCATCGATCATGGCACGGTGACCGCCGTGGTCGGCGGGCAGTGCTTCGAGATCACCACGCTGCGCGTCGACGTCGAGACGTTCGGCCGCCGCGCCCGGGTCGCCTTTACCGACGACTGGTTGGCCGACGCCGCGCGGCGCGATTTCACCTTCAACGCTCTGTCCTGCACCGTCGATGGGGATATCTACGACTATTTCGATGGGCTCGAGGATCTCGGCCACGGCCGCGTGCGCTTCGTCGGCGAGGCTTCGGAGCGGATCGGCGAGGACATGCTGCGATTGCTGCGCTTCTTCCGCTTCTATGCGCACTACGGCCGGGCGCCGGCCGACCCGGCTGCGCTGGCCGCCTGCCGCGCCTGGGCGGATAAGGTGGAGACGCTGTCCGGCGAGCGGGTGCGCGTCGAGATCTTTCGCACGCTGATGGCGACCGATCCGGCGGACGTTTTCGAACTCATGCAGGAGCACGAGGTGCTGCGGCACGTCCTGCCGGAGGCCAATGGCGTCGGCCGGCTGAAGATGCTGAGCTGGATCGACAGCCGGGCGATCCACATCGACAGCGTTGCCCCCGATCCGGTGCGGCGGCTGGCGGCCTTGCTGGCGACCGACGCCGCCGGCGCCGAACGCCTTGCCCTCCGCCTCAAGCTGTCAAACCGGCAAAGTGACCGGTTGCGCGCGATGGTCGCGCCTGCCCAGGCAATAAATCCCGACCAGCCGGATAAAGAGACGATCCGCGCGCTGCATCATCTCGGCGCCAGGACGGCTCGCGATCTGGCGCTGCTGAACTGGGCCGACGAACTGGTTGCGGCGGTCCGGCTGCCGCGCGGCCGCAATCATCGCTGGGCTGAGCTTCTTCATCGCATCGACGCGTGGCAGCCGATCACCTTTCCACTGCGCGGCCGTGACGCGATGTTCCTCGGCATCCCGCCTGGGCCACGGATGGGGGCGCTGCTGCGCGAGGTAGAACGCTGGTGGGAAGACGGAGGATACCGTGCCGATCAAGCCGCCTGCATGGAGCGGCTGCGGTCACTTATCGCCGCGGGAGACTGACAGGGAACCGCACCGGTTGAAGTCCACAAGCAACGAACGCCGAACCTCTTTCGGCACTCCGTCCGCCGTTACCCCCGCACCCGCTCGACATCGGCACCGCAGGCGGCGAGTTTTGCTTCCAGCCGCTCGTAGCCGCGGTCGAGGTGGTAGACGCGGTTGATCACCGTCTCGCCGGTCGCCGCGAGGCCAGCGAGGACGAGGCTGACCGATGCCCGCAGGTCGGTCGCCATCACCGGCGCCCCGGAAAGCTCGGCGACGCCGCGGATGATGGCCGAGGTGCCGTGCACGTTGATGTTGGCGCCCATGCGGCATAGCTCGGGCACGTGCATGAAACGGTTCTCAAACACCGTCTCGGTGATCATCGCGGCGCCGCACGCGGTGGTCATTAATGCCATCACCTGGGCCTGCATGTCCGTGGGAAAGCCGGGGAAGGGCTCGGTCATGACGTCGATGCCGGTAATCCGCCCGTTGCGGCGGGAGATGCGCAAGCCGCCATCGATTTCGGCGATCTCGACGCCGGAGCGCAGCATCACCTCGGCGAGCGCGCCTATCAGCGGCAGGGTGGTCCCTCGCAGTTCAAGTTCGCCGCCGGTAATCGCCGCGGCGACGGCATAGGTGCCGGTTTCGATCCGATCTGGCAGTACCCGGTAACGGGCGCCGTTCAAGCATCAACGCCTTGCACCCGCAGCGTATCGGTGTCGATCCCATCGATCTGCGCGCCCATTGCTACCAGGCAGTGAGCGAGATCGCCGACTTCCGGCTCGCGCGCCGCATTTCGCAGGATGGACTCGCCGCGGGCGAGACACGCGGCCATCAGCAGGTTCTCGGTGCCGGTGACGGTCACCGAGGGAAAGGTGATCTCGGCACCCCTCAGCCCACCACGGGCACGCGCCTCGACATAGCCCTGCGCCAGCTCGATCTCGGCACCGAGTTGTGCCAGCGCCTTCAGATGCAGGTCGATCGGTCGTGTACCAATGGCACAGCCGCCGGGAAGCGAGACGCGCGCGTGGCCGGTGCGAGCCAGAAGGGGTCCCAGCACCAGCACCGAGGCGCGCATCTTGCGCACCAGATCGTAGGGCGCGGTAACATCCTTCAGCCCAGCTGCCGACAGGCGCAGCGTAGCACCGCAGGTGTCGCCGGTCGGCGCATCCTCGGCGACGTCCGCGCCAAGTTCCGTCAGCAGATTACCCATGCTGGCGATGTCCATGACCTGCGGTACGTTTTCCAGCACCAGCGTCGAATCCGACAGCAGGCTGGCGGCCAGCAAGGGCAGCGCCGCATTCTTCGCACCGGAAATTGGAATGGAGCCAGAAAGCGGCCGGCCGCCGCGCACCACGATCTTGTCCATTGATCCCGTTCGCCTGGTTGGTCCGCACGCCCAAGAAGCCCGCGCCGGGAAACGGCATCAACGGACAGTGGAGCGAAGCGGTGATCGACCCGGAGGAGATGGCGCGAGATTACCGCGACAACCCGCTGGCTGCGGCTTCTACGACAGGAACGTGACGACGGCAAGGCGTCCGGTGTTTGATTCTGTGCTCAGCGGCGCCGTTTGGAAGAATCGGCATCCTCCGTGGCAACGCGGTCCGGAGCCTGCTGTGCTGGCGATTTAGTATTGGGTGTCGCGGTTAAGTTCGCAGTGTCGTCGGCGGCGGTCATCCGGGCGCGGGTTTGCGCCTTGCGCTTCAGCAGATTGTCGCGCAGCGCCGTGCGTAAACGTTGCCGGCGCCGCTCGCGAGCGTCAGGCGGGCCGGCATTGCTCGCTTGCTCGTCCGCATCATCCATTCAACGACCGTGTCGCATCGAAGCTGCGCGCGTCAAATTGCGGCTAGTGGCCACCCTGGATCCGATGCTCTTCCTGCCAGCGCAAAATCGACCTTCGCAGTGTCTCGAAACGCTCGCCGACGCGCTCCCCGAACAGCGGGTCGTCAGCCGTCGTCATCTTTGCCTCGAGCTCCCGCCAGTCGTCGGGCCCCAGGTATTGCAGGGCAGCAGGAAAAAACTCTGTCTCTTCCATCTGCATGTGCCGCTCTTGCAGATCAATGAACGCTCGCACCCAGCGGACAAACGCCTCGCGCGGGACGTGCGCTTCGTCGAACACGGCCTTGAGGCCGGCATGAAGCTCACGGGTGCGCGCAGCCAGTGCCTCGTGCTCGCGCCGCAGGTCGCCAATCTGTTCCACCACGTCCGGCGCACGTAGTTTCAACTGGGCGAACACCAGATCTTCTTTCGGGTGATGATACAGGTCCGGAAAACTCAAAAATAGTCGACGGCGCTGCGGATGACATCGTAGTCGGGAGTGCGGCCCGACGCTGGAATTCGCAGGCCTGCCATTCGAGGGCCTTGACGAGCGCCACCATATTTGCATGCTCGCGCCGCAACACTCGTACAACTTCTGTCATGCCTCGGTCCTCTCCAACGCACCGTGTCCGGCGTTCTGCTGCCCGCGAACCGCCAATTCGCCTAGCATACGCTTGTGCTTGACGCTATGGCTTTCAGCACGGGTCAGGGGTGCGCGAACGCCCCGCCGCCGCTGGTTCGCGGCGGTCGCCTCGGGTCCGAGCTGGTGACGCCGCGCGTCACCCCGCCGCGGCCGCCCTCCCGCTCCCGCGCCGCTACCGCCGCAACCCACGCTGTTATCTCGTGGATCCGCCTTGTCCGCCGCAACGCCGTGCTTGTACTTGTCCTGGCAGCAATGTCGGCGCTATTTGCCAGCATCTATGTTGTCCGCAACGTCGGCATCAACACGTCGACCACGGACATGCTGGCGGACGATCTGCCGTTTCAGCGCCAGTTCATGGAGCTCGATCAGGCGTTTCCTCAGGACTACCGGACGGTGGTGGTCGTGGTCGATGGCGATACGCCGGAGCAGGCGAGCGCGGCTGCGGAGCGCCTCGCGGCGCGCCTGGCGGCGCGGCATGATCTTATCCGCGACGTTTTCTATCCGCAGGGCGACCCCTTCTTCCGCCGCCATGGCCTGCTGTTCCTGTCGTCGGAAGAATTGCAGACGGTGGGCACCATGCTGGCTGGTGCGCAGCCGCTGCTGGCGGCGCTGGCCCAGGATCCCAGTCTGCGCGGCTTGGCGGACGTGCTGACGCTGGCATTGCGCCACATCGACGAGATCGGCGCGGGCGACGGCAAACTGCCTCCCGAGTTCGAGGCCGCGCTGGCCGGCATCACCGCCACGATCAAGCGGGTTCAAGCTAGCCCGACGGCCGCGTCGGAGCCGTTCTCCTGGCGCGGCGCGCTCGGCGGTGACGCATCGGCGCAATTCTCCGGGCGGCGCCAGTTGCTGCTGTTGGAGCCGGTGTTCGACTATTCTTCGCTACAGCCGGCGGAACGCGCGATCGGTCTTGTCCGATCGCTATCGTCGGAGTTGCAGCTGACGCCGGAGAATGGCGTGCGCGTCCGCCTCACGGGCGAGCCGGTAATGCTGGAGGACGAGCTGAAAAGCGTCGAGGAGAGCATCGGCATCGCCAATCTGCTGTCGCTCGGCATCGTCGTCGTGTTGCTGATCGTCGGCCTGCGGTCCGGCCGACTAGTCGAGGCAACCACATTCTCGCTGCTCGTCGGCCTGACCTGGACCGCCTGCTTCGCGGTTGCCGCTGTCGGCGAGCTGAACCTGATATCGGTCGCCTTCGCGGTACTGTTCATCGGCTTCGGCGTCGACTTCGGCATTCACATCAGCATGCGGGCGAAGGAGTACATCGACGGCGACATAGGCCCCGGTCTGGCGGTCGAGGAAGCAGCGGCCGGGGTCGCGCCCGGCCTGACATTGACCTCCATCTGCGCATCGATCGGCTTCCTCGCCTTCGGGCCAACTGCCTACAAGGGGCTCATCGAGCTGGGGATCATCTCGTCGGCGGGGATGCTGATCGCTCTCGTCACCAGTCTGACGCTGGTCCCCGCCTGGCTCGCCCTGCGCCCGCCGCGGCCCTCGCCGAGCCGGATGCAGCATGCTGGCAGCCGGGCCCTTGAGCGCTTCCTGATACCGAGGGCCAGGCCAGTGCTGATCGCCGCACTGCTGCTGGCGCTCGCAGCGGCGGCGACCGTGCCGTTTGTGCGGTTCAACGATTCACCGCTCGACCTTCGGGACTCCCAGACCGAGTCCGTGCAGACGCTGTTCGATCTGCTGCAGGATCGACGCTTCGACCCCTTTCGCGCCGCCGTTCTGGCGGAAGGGACGCGACGGAGGCCGAAGCGATTGCCGCGAAACTGCGCACGCTGCCGGAAGTGAAGCGAGTGGAGACCGCTGCCGATCTGGTACCGGCGGACCAGGAGGAGAAGCTGGCGCAACTGGGCGACCTTGCATTGATGATGACCCCCGTCATCGCCCCGGCCGAAGGCAAGCCGCCACCCGATCCCGCGGCGCTGCGAACGGCACTTGTCGACCTGCGAGAGGCAGCGGACGGTGCCGCACCCCGCAGTCCGGCAGCGAAGGCACTGGCTGACGCGTTGCACGCCTTCCAAACCACCGACGCCAACATGGAGGCGCTGCAGTCAGCCCTCCTCAAAGGCCTCCCCGGCATGCTGGCCGAACTGACCGAGAGCCTGAACGCGGAGGCGATCAGCCCGGCGGATGTTCCGCCGCAGCTGCTCTCCCGCAGGCAGACGGCGGACGGTCGAGTCCTGGTTGAGGCCTTCCCGGCGGAAGACTTGCGCGACGAGACGGCCCGACGCGGTTCGCTGACGCAGTACAGAAGATGGTACCACAGGCAAGCGGCGAGGCGATCGCTGTTACTGAGGCTGGCAAGGCGGTGGTGCAGTCGTTCTTCGAGGCCGGAGCCTATACGTTCCTTATGATCGCCCTGCTGCTGCTTGCTGTCCTGCGCAATATACGCGACTCGCTGATCGTGATGGCGCCGCTGGTCCTTGCCGGGCTGTTGACGGTGGCGACGACGGTGCTGATCAACGTACCCTTTAATTTCGCCAACGTCATCGTTCTGCCCCTGCTGTTCGGGCTCGGTGTTTCAAGCGGCATCAACATGGTGGTGCGCGGACGTCAGCAGGGTGAAAGATCGCTGATGATCACATCAACGCCGCGCGCCGTGCTGTTCAGCGCGTTGACGACGATAGGCTCGTTCGGATCGCTCGCCGTATCGCAACATCCCGGCATGGCCAGCATGGGCCTGCTACTCACCGTTGCGCTGACCTACACAACCCTGTGCACGCTGATCGTATTGCCCTCCCTCCGCTATGTTTTCGCCAAGCCGGCACCGCGCGTATCGCCATGAGGTGATAAAAGAATGGCCCCGCCCGCGAACGGACAGGGCCATCTTGTCAGCTCGGCCGCGGCGCGAGCCACGGCTAGCCAGCATTTTCGTTAAGCGACGCTCCGCTGGTGCTTGCGGATCAGATTTTCGACGCTCTTCCAGTAGGCGAAGCCGCCGAGATCGATGTTGGTGAACCGCTCATCGGCCCGATCGGCGGCTTCATTCGCCGAGCCAGGGCCGTGAGTCTGTAGCAACGTTGCTGCCGCACCTCGGGCGTTGCCTTGCGAATTCGACTGATGCATATCAGCCTCCCTTGCTATTCGATATCGAATTATTGGGCTGGCGTTACCCGCGGTACACTGCTCCCGATCGCGTCGGTAGCGAAACGAGGGTGCCACGGGCCGCCTTTTTGCGGCCGCTGCTGCGGCCGTAAACGCTGTAAGCCTTAGAAGCTCCAGCGATCGTGCGGAGAGACTATCGGTGCATCCTGTTCGTCGGACCCATCTAAGTCGTCTTCCAGATGAACTGATAGCATCGGCCGTCCGGAAGACGACCGCGTCATGAAGGAATCCGGCACGACGGCGAAAAATACGGGATCGACAACGTCGCGCTCGATACTGTAGAGAACGTTTGTCAAGTTGACATACTCCTGTCGTTGACACTAAGGCGTTATCTGCGGGGTCTGGGGTGTGCCACCACCCCGCCCTACGCCAGCCCATCTGGCCACAGATTTCCGTAAAGTCAACAAGGTCTCTCTCGCCGCAAAATATTTGCGCCGCCAATGAACCACGTGACTTTCGTTCCATCGGGAAGCAATTCTCCGCCGAACTCATGCCGTTACCGCCGATCAACCGGGGGGCCATGGGCCGCCGCCCGCTGGCTCGCGAAACACCGTTCGACGACGCAAGGTGTTTCCATGATGCAACAGCGGATTACTCGCATGACACGAATATGACGCACGCAAACCAGCGAAAACGAGTAGCCGAAGCGGCCGGAGTCGCCGCGACCGCCGATGCGCCGGCATCAGCATGCTACACCTGGAGCAGGCGTCCCACCGACGCCGCACCACCGGCGACCCCGTAGCCAATGACGAGCAAGGCCAGCGATATCCGATCTGACGACTGGATAGACCGTCGCGCTCCCCGCCCGGTGCGCCCGTACCTGCGCCTGGCACGGATCGACCGCCCGATCGGCATCTGGCTTCTAATGTTCCCTTGCTGGTGGAGTTGCGCGCTCGCCAGCTCCAGCTGGCCCGATCTCCGGTTCCTGGTGTTGTTCGCTCTGGGCGCGGCGATCATGCGCGGCGCCGGATGCGTGATGAACGATATTGCCGATCGCCACATTGATGCCCGCGTGGCCCGCACTGCTTCACGTCCGATACCGAGCGGCGCCATCAGCGTACGGCGGGCGGTCGTCTTTATGGGCGCGCTCTCTCTCGCCGGGTTGGCCGTGCTGCTGCAGTTCAACGCATTCACCATCGCCCTCGGCGCATCGTCGCTGCTGTTGGTAGCATTATACCCGTTCGCCAAGCGGATAACGGACTGGCCGCAGGCGGTTCTCGGGCTCACCTTCAACTGGGGCGCACTCGTCGGCTGGGCGGCGGAGCGCGGTGATCTCGGCTGGCCGGCCGTGGCACTATATGCTGCCGGTATCGCCTGGACGCTCGGATACGATACAATCTACGCGCACCAGGATAGAGAGGACGATGCCATTGTCGGCGTGCGCTCGACAGCTTTGCGCTTCGGGAAGGCCACCAGGACCTGGTTGAGCGGCTTCTATGCCGCCGGGGTCGCCCTGCTGGCGCTGGCGGGTGTATTAGCCGGTGTCGGATGGGCCTTCTGGCCGGCGCTCGCCGCCGTAGCAGCGCACTTTGGCGGACAAGTCGCGAGGCTCGACATCGACGATCCGAAACGCTGCCTCAGCCTTTTCAAGTCGAACGCGCAGGTCGGCCTGCTGGTGTTCGTGGCGATCGTCCTCGGGCGAATCGCGGCCTGAGGTGATTGACGACGCCAGCAGCGATGCGTTCATCCTCGCCAATACGGCGATTGCTTCGCCGCCGCTGGTGCCCGAGATCCGGCTGCGTCTGGCCACTGCAGTGGTGCCGATGTGGCAGGCGACGGAGCACGCCTTGCAGGAGATCGGCGTCGAGCCGCCCTACTGGGCGTTCTGCTGGCCGGGCAGCCAAGCGCTGGCACGATTGCTGCTAGACAACTCCGAGTGGGTGCGCGGTCGAAAGGTGCTCGATCTCGCTGCAGGCTGCGGCGTCGCCGCTATTGCCGCGGCACGTTCCGGGGCCGATGCGACCGCCGACGACATCGACGCACTGGCGCTGCGCGCGATCGCGATGAATGCCGCTTTGAATGACGTCGCAGTGGGGCTGCGCGCGGGCGATATTTTGGATGGGACGCCAAGGGCGGCCTGGCAGGTCATTCTTGCTGGCGACGTTTGCTACCAGCGGCCGATGGCTGAGCGCTGCATCGGGTGGTTGCGATCACAGGCAGCCACGGGCAGCGAGGTGCTGCTCGCCGACCCTGGCCGGGCCTACCTCCCCTGCTCCGGTCTGACGCGGGTTATGCAATACAAGGTGCCGACCTCTCGTGATTTGGAAGATCGCGACATCCGCGAGTGCACCATCTGGCGCGTCCTGCCGTGACGCCGGCTCTGCCGGCCGGCGCAACTTCGCCGCTGACGTCCACCGTCACGCCACCCCGGCTACGGCAACCGGAGCCTTGAGGAGATCGCTACTCCAGGAAGGCGGACAACGTCGGCCGCCGCTCCACGTGTTTCTTCACTGTCGCTCGAAGGCTGTCCATCGAAGCGGCGTAGTGGGACGACGAGAGATCGCCGCGTACCATGGCGAAACGAAGGTAGACGGCGTAGGTAGCGAGCACGTCGCTGAGACAGTAATCCGCAACTTCGTTCAGCTTCAGCCGCGACATAAGCTTCCACTTGGCTGCCATCGATTCCCCCGATCTTCACCGGGATACTCGCCAATGCCGCCATTTCTGCCAGGCTGGGCTTAGCTGACGCGCCATAGCCGGACAACACGTCGCAGAGATCGACGTGATCGTGACCAAAACGTTGCCAATAGTCGCGACGCACGCCTCCGTGCAGCGCCGCCACCGGGACGCCGAGGGCGAAGGCTCTATACCTCAGAAGGGGCAAATCGAAGCCATTGCCGCCGAACGTCACCAGCAACGGACCAGCGCCGCGGCCGTCCACCGGCAGTGTCTTGAAGAAACCGAGCAGCACCTCCGCTTCGGTTTTCTCGCCTGTCGAGCGGCTGCCGATCTGGCTCACCGACCAAGCGCCGCCGCCCTCCTCGCGCTTGGCATTGAGCGTGGCGATGCAGACGATCTGGTATATCGGCACCTTCAGGAACGCCTTCGACGGATCCTCCCCGTTACGTGCGTAACGTTGACCCAAGCGCCGCCGAGTTTCCGTTTCCGGTGTGCCGTCCGGTTCACCGAGCAGGCGGCGGGCTGTCGGGTAGTCGGGAACTGCCTCGATGTCGAAAACCACCAGCGTGGTCATGGAGCGCTCCGGAACCATTCGCGCGGTTGTCGTCCGCCGATGGTGGGGTGACGGCAGCTGCCTTCACCAAGGTGATCGTGCATCGAAACTTCCGCACAGGGCAATGGCGGGTCCATCCTGAGCTGTGCTTCCCCCCTTAGAAGCCATGCCTTGAACCCATATCGTTACGGCCAGAGCAACAAAGTGAGGAGACAGTGCGCCGACTACCCGGGCACCTCTCCTTCAACGCTAAGGCACGTGCGGGCTTTGCCGAAGGCTGAGCCCGCTCCGGCTTCGGCCGAATCGGACTGGGCTGGTTAATCGACTTCGCAGCTCGAAGTGAAGCTACAGGCGGATTTCGATCATCAGGTCGCGCGCCTGGTCCTTGAGACGCATCGCAGTATCGAGCAAACCTGGATCCCAGGAGGCGGTCGCCTGCCTCTCGAGCGTGAGCGCCCTGCGGAGCAGTGGTACAACGCCCTTGTCAGCGTACAGCGACACCGGGCCGCTCGTCAGGACCTGGATGGCATCCTGCGTCTCGGACGCTGCGATTTCGACCGCCTCGGCGACCAGATCGGGCTGCGACGCAGCCGTGCGCTGCGCCAGATGATCGAAGCGATCGCCGTTATTCATGTTGTCGAGGGCGTTCAGTACCCGGAGGAGCGCGGCGATCTGCCGTACCTCTCGATTCGAGAAATCGAACGGCAATCCGCCGCCGGTGGGAGACAGGGCAAAAACCGCCGAATTATAGAAGGCGACGGCCTCCTCGATCGTCTTCACGATGTTGTTATGGAAGAACGGCGGGGTGTCGGCGGCTTCGATCAGTGACGGGGTATTAAATTGACCCTTACCGCTGAAGGCAACGTCGAAATCCCCCGTCGTCCGGCAGAATGTGCTGCCCGCTACAACGGTCAACGGCAGACGGCTAAATCCGCCGTCACCTGGGGCAATTCCCGGTAGACGGCAAGCCGGCGCATTTGAATGCTTGTTGGCGCCGATCGCAATCAGCCGTCCGTTGCCGGCCCGGTCGTTGGCGCCGGCGTTCTTGTGGCAGGAACTGCAGCTGAAGTTCTTACCTCCACTGTTTCCGCCGCGCACCGAATGGAACAGCGCCTTGCCAGCCTCAACGAACGGATCGAGGAAAACGATCTCGTTCGGCTTTCTGCTGAACGGCTCGATGTTAATCTCGCCCTGGCGCCCGAGGAAAAGTTGGAACTTCTCCAGCGCGTCAAGCTCGGCGTCGGTGGGCACCCGGAAGTCACAAGTAGCCGGATCGAAAGCGGAGGCGCTACACTCGCGACGCGCCAGTGTCTTCGGAAAATGCTGCTTTACCGCCCCTAACGCGAAGCTGCGTAAGGAGCCATCGCCGGGCGACCCGTCACCAGACCAGCCGGTCATGTTTGCCAGTGGGAACGCCGTCGCGCCCTTGGCGATCGTCTGCGAAAGGCCCAGCGTGTGTGGGACGGCTCGCGATACGCCTGGTTTGTCAAAGCCGTCGATATTGACCAGGACCAGTCCGAACTGCCGCAGCAGCTTCGGCCGCTCCAGGGCGCGCAGGTTAGGATCGAATTCGGAGACGAACAGCGGGTCGTTGCTCGGAAGCTTGCGGATAAAGGCCGGATCGATGGTGAAGTTGTTCGTCGGCGGATGACAGCTCGCGCAAACGCGCCCGTTGCCGCCGAACGTCTCCTCGGTGAAGACCCGCAGCCCCGCAAGCACCAGGCGATCATCTTCGGTCACAAGCGGCGCCGTCGGCGCAGCGAGAATATTCGCCTCACCGACGTCGATAACATCCTGGGCCGCCGCAGGCGACAAGATAAAAAGAACGTTACGGCACAAAGCCAGTTGCGCTTAGCGAACGCGGTGCGTCTTGCCCCTCTGTGCTATCCATGCTCTTCCGGGCAGCCCCTTAATGTCCTTAACAATAATATATTTTTGAAGATTTTCTGTCCACAGTAAAACCATGAGATTCCAGCCCCAGATGGGTTCCTGCCTTTCTCCGAGACTGGCCTTTTTGGGCTAACCGGTCTGGCGCTAAAGCGCAACGGCGCTCGCTGTTGGTCCGATTTACGCCAACTTCCGTCTTACTCGCAGCACCACGCCACTGCTGCCCCTGCTTTGCAGAAGCATTCTAAACCAAGCCGGTAGTTGATTCTTATGGTGGAGCCGGGGATCGAACCCCTGACCTTCGCATTGCGAACGCGACGCTCTCCCAGCTGAGCTACGGCCCCAATCCATAAAGACGAGATTTCGGTCACTCCGGGGATGCGACCGCGCGAACAATAATGGGAGAGGCCCGCTTCGAGTGTCAAGCGGCGGCATCGCTACACACAGCGAACTGAACCAGGGAGCCGCCCGCCGCGTGTCAGTACTGCACGGGCGGCTTGCAAGCCCGCTTGGCCGTCGCTAGTTTCGCGCGCAGGCTTAAAGGAACACGGTCAGCTCATGGACGTCGTCATCGGTCCCCTCTTCTGGCTGCTCGATACCATCATCGGGATCTACATTTGGGTCCTGATTGCGAGCGCCGTGCTCAAGCTGGCTGGTCGCTTTCAACGTCGTCAACACGCGCAATCGCTTCGTCTACCTGATCGGCGACTTCCTGCATCGGATCACCGAGCCCGCGCTCCGTCCGATTAGACGGGTGTTGCCAACTCTCGGCGGCGTCGACCTCTCACCATTGGCGCTGATTCTCCTGCTGCTGTTTCTGCGGCAAGTACTGGCGCGTCTGTTCATCGCCTATGCCACGGGCGGCGTCTGAGAAGCCAGCCGCCACCCTGCTGCCGTTCGCGCTGGTCGCGGGCGGCGTGTGCGTGCGCCTGCGGGTGACGCCCCGGGCACGCCGCAATGCCATCGAAGGCTTGGTTGCCGACGCCGAAGGTGGTGTTCGCTTCAGGTGGTAGTGAACGCCGCTGCCGAGGACGGCCGTGCCAACCTCGCGGTTCTGGAGTTGCTCGCCCGCAAATGGCGGCTGCCCCGTTCATCGCTTACTCTCAAGATCGGCGCCAGCGACCGGCGCAAGACCGTCGCCATTGCCGGCGATCCTGACCAACTCATGGCGGCCCTGCTCACCTGGACCGCCGCACAGCAAACGGCGGGCTTTGCAAGCAAATGACTGCTGCCACGATCATTGACGGCAAATTGCTGGCGGGGACGCTGCGCAAGGCCGTTCGGGGCGAGGTGGCGCGGCTCAGCCGCACCGAAAGGCTCACCCCCGGCCTCGCGGTCGTCCTGGTCGGCGATGACCCGGCGAGCAACATTTACGTAAGGTCAAAGGCGCAGCAGACCGAAGAGGTCGGCATGAAATCCTTCGTGCACCGGCTGCCCGCCGACGTCCGCGAAGGTGAATTGCTGACACTTATCCAGGGGCTCAACAACGACCACCGGGTACACGGCATTTTGGTACAGCTGCCGCTGCCATCACATGTTCGCAGCGACGTTGTGCTGCAGAGCGTCGATCCCGAAAAAGATGTGGACGGTTTCCATGTCGTCAACGCTGGCCGACTCGCGGCCGGCATTGACGGCGCCATGGTGCCGTGCACTCCGTCCGGCTGCCTGCAAATTATCAAAAGCATCCGCCCGCATCTGGGCGCCCAACAGGCGCTGATCGTCGGGCGATCGAACATCGTGGGCAAGCCGATGGCGCTGCTGTTGCTAGCCGAGGACTGCACGGTGACGATCGCCCATTCACGCACCGCTGATCTGCCGAGCGCGTGCCGGCAGGCCGACATCCTGATCGCCGCCGTTGGCAAGCCGCATCTCATCCGCGGCACATGGATCAAGCCGGGAGCAGTGGTCGTCGACGTCGGCATCAATCGGGTTACGGACGCTAGCGGCAAAACCCGCTTGCTGGGCGACGTGGCCTTTGCCGAAGCGGTCGGGGTGGCCGGCGCCATCACTCCCGTCCCAGGCGGCGTCGGCCCCATGACCGTTGCGTGCCTGCTGCGCAACACTTTGATCGCAGCCTGTCGTTCGCGCCGGATCGACATTCCAGATCTCTATTTGACGCATGCGGCCATGCGAAACTGTGAATTCTAGAGGGGGAATGATTTCCATATCCTGAGTATGGCTATTTTGTGAGAATGATTTGCATTATCGTCCGCGAGCAGATAAACCGTATGCTCAAGCGTCCGACAGGTGGGCGAAGAAGGAAAGAAGATGGATGCATACAGTGCCGGCGTAGGCGCGTTTCCACTTCTACTCGCCGCGGAAGGTGAGCGAGTCCGCATCGTCGCGGTCGGCGGAGGACGCGGCATGGATCGCAAACTCTCGGACCTCGGCCTCGCGGTCGGCAGCGAAGTCATGATCGTCCGCCGCGACTCGGACGGGCCCATGGTCGTCGCTCGCGACAACCTGCGCCTTGCGCTTGGCGCCGGGATCGCCCACCGCGTCCTCGTTGCTCGCATTCACGAGGACCGGCGTTGACTGGCGAACCCGTCGCCATGAGCGACGGCCTTGGGCTTGGTGATCTTAACGCTGGAGAGCGCGGTCGCATCACGGGGCTCCGGCGGGGCGATCGCTCGTACCGAGGAAAATTGCTGGCGATGGGGCTCACCCCTGGTACGGAATTTTCGGTGACCCGGTTGGCGCCGCTCGGCGATCCGGTGGAAATCTCGGTGCGGGGCTACGCTGTCAGCCTGCGCAAGGGCGAGGCGCAGCTGCTGCGCGTCGAGAGACTGTAGACATGGCTGGTCATACCATCTGCCTCGTCGGCAACCCGAACTGCGGCAAGACGACGCTGTTCAATGCGCTTACCGGGGCCCGCCAGCAGGTCGGCAACTGGCCGGGTGTTACTGTCGAGCGCAAGATCGGCAGCTATCGGTCGGGCGGCGGCGACGTGTCGGTTGTTGACCTTCCTGGCGTCTACTCGCTTTCCGTCAGCTCGGTCTCGTCACTCGACGAGCGGATTGCCCGGGATTTCGTGCTTTCGGGCGAAGCTGATCTCGTGGTCAATATTCTTGATGCATCGAACCTGGAGCGGAACCTGTATCTGACCACGCAGCTCATCGAGATGCGGGTGCCGATGCTGGTGGCGATGAACATGCTCGATGTCGCCCGGGATCGTCGCATCACGATCGATCTCGAAGGGTTGGCGGCTCGGCTCGGCTGTCAGGTGGTGCCGATGGTAGCCAGCCGGGGCGACGGCGTCGACCGGCTGCGTGTCGAGATCGACCGCGCCGCCTCCCAACGTATCGTTCCTTCGGTCGAGCTTGGCTATGGACCGGAAGTCGAGGACGCGATCACCGCGCTGCTCCCGGCGCTCGGCCCGCTTAATCTGGAGGGCGTGCCCAGCAAACGCTGGCTTGCCATCAAGCTGCTTGAAGGCGACGAGGCGGCGCGGGCCCTGGTGGCGCCGACGGTCCTCGCCGAGGCGGAGCGTATCGCCGAGCATACATTCGAAGAGGCGGACGAAGACTGCGATATCCTGATAGCCGACAGTCGCTACGGCCTCGCCAACGCGTTGATGCGCGACACCGTGCGCCGCCAAGGCGTCGTCCACCGCACGCTTTCCGACAGTATCGACAAGGTGGTGCTCCACCGGATTCTCGGCATCCCGATCTTCCTGACGGTGATGTACCTGCTGTTCTTGTTCACCATCAACTTCGGCGGCGCCTTCATCGATTTCTTCGACCAATTCACCGGCACCCTTCTGGTCGACGGTGGGAGCGCGCTGCTTGCGGCACTGGGCAGCCCGGACTGGCTGACCACCGTTCTCGCTGACGGGGTGGGCGGCGGTATCCAGACCGTAGCGACCTTCATTCCAATCATCGGCTGCCTGTATCTTTTCCTATCGTTTCTCGAAGACTCCGGCTACATGGCGCGTGCCGCCTTCGTCATGGACCGCCTGATGCGCGCCGTGGGTCTGCCCGGCAAGTCGTTCATCCCGTTGATCGTTGGATTTGGCTGCAACGTGCCCGCGATCATGGCGACGCGTACGCTGGAGAACCGGCGCGACCGGATCATCACGGTGATGATGGCGCCGTTCATGTCATGCGGCGCCCGTCTGCCGGTATACGCGCTGTTCGCCGCCGCCTTTTTTCCGGAAGGGGGGCAGAACCTGGTATTTGCCCTCTACCTGATTGGCATCGGTTTTTCCGTAATGACGGGCCTCATTCTGAAGGGGACGATGCTGAAGGGCGAGACGACGCCGTTCGTTATGGAGTTGCCACCTTACCACCTGCCGACGATGCGGAGCATGCTGCTGCGCACCTGGGATCGCCTGAAGCAGTTTGTCTTCCGCGCCGGACGGGTGATCGTGCCCGTCGTTCTGGTTCTCACGATGCTCGGTTCTCTCGGAACTGACGGTACGTTCGGCAACGCGAATACCGACCGCTCGGTTCTGGCAGCGGTGGCGAAGACAGCGACGCCGGTGCTTTCGCCGATGGGCATCACCGAAGATAACTGGGCTGCGACGGTGGGCATGATCACCGGCATCTTCGCCAAGGAAGCGGTCGTCGGCACACTGGATGCGCTTTACGGCGCCCTCGCCGTGGGAGATGCCGGCGGTTCCGTCGGCGAACAAACCGGCAGCTTCGACCTGGTGGCGGGGCTGCGGGCGGCATTCGCCACCATTCCCGAAAATCTCGCCGCACTGGCCGATGCCGTGACCGATCCCCTCGGCCTGAATATCCTCGGCGCAACCGACCAGGAAACGGCAGCGGAGCAACAAGAGGTCGCAGTCGGCACCTTCGGCGCGATGGCATCCCGCTTCGACGGTCAGATCGGCGCCTTCGCGTATTTGCTGGCGGTACTGCTGTACATGCCGTGCGTCGCGGCGATGGCCGCCATCTGGCGGGAAACCGGGCCGCGCTGGGCGGTGTTTGCCTCGCTGTGGACGACTGGCCTCGGTTACGGGGCGGCGGTCGTCGCGTATCAGATTGGCACCTTCGGGCGGAACCCGTCGCACAGCACCGCCTGGATCGCCGGCATCGCGCTGCTCTTCGCGGCGTCGCTGTTCGCCATGCGCATGGCAGGCGAACGCAGCCGGACGCCGATGACGGCAGCGGCGGAGTAGCGTCGATGATTCTGGCTGAAGTGCGGGACTACCTGACGGTGCGCGGCCGGGCGCCGTTGACCGATCTTTGCGCCCGATTCGACATCGACGACACCGCGCTCCGTGCGATGCTGGAGCACTGGATCCGCAAAGGCCGCGTGCGCCGCCTCGACGCCGCATCCGGCAACTGCGGCGGCTGCTGCGGCTGCGCCAGCAAGCAGCCGGAAGTCTACGAGTGGGTGAAACGCGGCTGAAGCCAACCTAACCAGGTTAGTCCAAGAGCCACCCCTGGGCTTGTTGCGGCCAGTCCGAGCAGGCTTGCCAGGAGCCTGTCGCCCCATCGGTGGCAATCGCCGCCCGCGGATGATACAAGCCCGCCATGAGCACTCCCCTTTCGCGCATCCGCAACTTCGCCATCATTGCCCACATCGACCACGGCAAGTCCACGCTGGCCGACCGGCTGATCGAGGTGTGCGGCGCACTTTCTGAACGGGAGATGCGGGCGCAGGTGCTCGACTCCATGGACATCGAGCGCGAACGTGGCATTACCATCAAGGCACAGACGGTGCGCCTCTCCTACCGGGCGAAGGACGGCGAAACCTACGTGCTCAATCTGATGGACACGCCCGGCCACGTCGATTTCTCCTACGAGGTCAGCCGCTCGCTCGCCGCCTGCGAAGGCTCGCTGCTGGTGGTCGACGCAACGCAGGGGGTGGAGGCGCAGACGCTCGCCAACGCCTATCTCGCCATCGACAATGGCCACGAGATCATTCCCGTCCTCAACAAGATCGACTTGCCGGCGGCCGAGCCGGAACGCATCGCGACGCAGATCGAAGAGGTGATCGGCTTGGATGCTTCGGCTGCGGCGCGCATCTCGGCGAAGAGCGGGCTTGGCGTCCCCGACCTGCTGGAGGCGATTGTCGCCCGGCTGCCGGCACCTGCCGGTGACGCCGACGCCCCGTTGAAGGCGCTGCTGGTCGACAGCTGGTACGATGCTTACCTCGGCGTGATGATCCTGGTGCGGATCAAGGACGGCGTGCTGAAGAACGGCATGAAGATCCGCATGATGGCAGCCGCCACCGTCCACCAAGTCGAGCAAGTTGGCACATTCACCCCGAAGCCACAGCAGGCGGATGCGCTGGGACCAGGGGAAGTCGGCTTTATCACTGCCGGCATCAAGGCGGTCGCCGACACCGACGTGGGCGACACCATCACCGAGGAACGACGCCAGGCGGCCGAAGCGCTGCCGGGCTTCAAGCCGTCGGTTCCGGTCGTCTTCTGCGGGCTGTTCCCATCGGACGCCGCCGAGTTCGAAGATTTGCGGGAGTCGCTGGCGAAGCTGCGACTCAACGATTCGAGCTTCCACTACGAACCCGAAAGCTCGGCGGCGCTGGGTTCCGGCTTCCGCTGCGGCTTTCTCGGCCTGCTGCACCTGGAGGTGGTTCAGGAACGCCTCGAGCGCGAATTCGACCTCGATCTCATCGCCACCGCGCCGTCCGTTGTCTACCGGGTGACGCTGACCGACGACAGCGTGCTCGACCTGCACAATCCCGCCGACATGCCGGATCCGGTGCGCATCCGCGGCATGGAAGAGCCGTGGATCCGCGCCACCATCCTGGTACCCAACGACTATCTCGGCGCGGTGCTGCAACTGTGCACCGAACGGCGGGGCGAGCAGGTGGAGCTGACGTACGCCGGCAGCCGCGCCATGGCGGTCTACCGCCTGCCGCTGAACGAGGTGATCTTCGACTTCCACGACCGGCTGAAGTCGATCACCCGCGGCTACGCCAGCTTCGACTACGAGATCGACGGCTTTCGCGAGGGCAACCTGGTCAAGGTGCAGATCCTGATCAATGCCGAGCCGGTCGATGCGTTCTCGTTCATCTGCGATCGCGCCCAGGCGGAGGCGCGCGGGCGGGCGATCTGCGCCCGCCTGAAGGACCTGATCCCGCGCCAGCTGTTCAAGATCCCCCTGCAAGCGGCGATCGGCGGCAACGTCGTCGCCCGCGAGACGATCAGCGCGATGCGCAAGGACGTCACCGCCAAGTGCTACGGCGGCGACATCACCCGCAAACGCAAGCTGCTGGAAAAGCAGAAAGCCGGCAAGAAACGGATGCGCCAGTTCGGCAAGGTCGAGATCCCGCAGTCAGCCTTCATTGCCGCGCTGAGGATGGACGACGGGTAAGGCGTCGGCAGGGCGCCCGTCGTAGCGCCCTGCCGTGTGTCACCCTCGGTTCTGGCAGTCTGACCGACCGCTGCCGGTCACGTCGGCACCGACGGGGCGCCGACCCTGTACCCCCGCCAGCTGGCTATCCTGCCCTCTGTTCAAGCTCGCCGGCGCGCCGCAGCAGATCGCCGGCGACGTTTTGCAAATCGTCGCGCATCTCGCCCGGCTGCAGGCTGTGCGCCACCAGCGCCAATTGGGCGGCTGTGGTGTAGACGTGCGGATGAGGCCCCGGCCAGGGATGCGGCCAGGGCCTCGGCACCGTTCCGCAGTAATCGTCAGCAAGGATGTTCAGCTTGATATCGAGGCTCTGGCCGAGCCGTTTTCGGGCGGCGTCGTCCCGCAAGCTCCGCGCTGCTGCCTTGACGCCGAGGATCGAGACGACGTTGCCGATGAACCGCCAGGGATCGGGTAGTGGACCAGCGGCCTGCGAGACCGCCTCGCGGCCCAGACGCGCCCAGCGGATATAGGGCCAAATCCAGGGCGGGAAGTCGTAAATGTCCTGATCGTCGCTAATCATGCATAAATCCCCCATACTGCGCCCAGCGATCACGCCGAACGAGCAACCATCTGCTGACGCGCGCTACACTGCCGCGCCCAAGTCATCCACGATTATTCGGATTTACTTCCCCATAGATACAATAGCACAATCATGATAAACGCCTCAATCCCTGTTGCGAACGTGCGCCTGCATCAATCCAGATGCGCCCCGCCGCTTCGCCCTGTCGCCGCCCTTGGCGCGGGTGGTGGCTCCGCGTATGGTCGATGGCCTCGGCCGATACCTCACTGACGTTCAGCGGATGTCCTTCGTGAACCGCATCCCGTTCCTGTTGCTGTCGGCGCTGGTCGCGGTGGCCATGCTGGTCGCGTCGGGCGCGGTGGCGGCAGAGCAGGCGCGCTTCGTGCGCATCGGTACCGGTCCGGTCGGCGGCACCTACTTTCCCGTCGGCGGCGCCATTTCCACCATGATCTCGGAGCCCCCTGGTGCAGCGCCGTGCGGCCAGGGCGGTACCTGCGGCGTGCCGGGCCTGATCGCTGCCGCGGTATCGACGCAAGGCTCACCCGACAACCTGCGGAAGATGACGTCGGGCGCCCTCGAGCTGGCGCTCTGCCAGGCTGACGTTGCCCGCGACGCGCTCAAGGGTGAAGGCGCCTTCGCCCGACAGCCGATTCCCTCGCTGCGAGCGATCGGCAACCTGTTCCCGGAAGCGGTGCACATCATTGTCCGCGTCGGCGCAATCCGCACGGTGAATGACCTCCGCGGACGCCGTGTATCTGTCGGCGAAGCGAACTCCGGGACCCTGGCCGCGGCGCGACTGGTGCTGCAGGCCTACGGAATGCGCATCCGCGAGATCGAGCCGGTCTACGAGCGGCTGGCGCGCTCCGTTGACATGCTGATTGCCGGCGACATCGATGCGCTCTTTATGGTCGGCGGGGCGCCGATCGCCGCCGTCGCCCTGGCCGCCGAAACCATTCCGATCGCATTGCTGCCGATTGCCGACCGGCAGGCAGAGCGGATGATCGCCGCCCAGCCGCAGTTCTTCCGCAGCAGTATCGACCGCGGCGCCTACCACGGGGTGCCGGCGACCTCCACCGTTGCTGTACGCGCACAGCTTCTGGCGCTGGCGTCGATGCCCGACGATCTGGTGTTCGCTATTACCCGTGCCCTCTGGGATGAACGCAACCGCAAGCTCCTCGACGCCATCCCCATCGGCATCCAGATCCGGCGGGATGAAGCGACCGAAAACCTTTCGGTGCCGCTGCACCCGGGCGCGCGGCGCTACTATCTGGAAAGCAAGCAAGCGACGCCCTGAGAACGTTAGATGCCTGCATGCCGATTTCTGACCGATGACACTGCCGTCGCCGGCATCCCGGTTACACCACTGAAGGCAACCGATCTGGCAGCCTACATCGAGCGAAATCCCGCGGATGCCACTTGGTTGCGAAGCTTGGGATTCAGTGCGGCCCCCGGCACGCATTGCCTGCTGCCGTCCTAAGAGGGTGAGCTTGCAAGCGTATTGCTCGGCATTGGCGACGAACCGATGTGGGACTGGGCCAGCCTTCCGGCGACACTGCCCGCCGCCACCTATCGGATCGAATCACCGTTGCCGGGCGACGATGCCGACGCAGCTTGTCTCGGGTGGGCGCTGGCGACGTATCGCTTCGACCGCTATCGAACCGCCACGGCAGATTTCGCTACCCTGGCGTGGCCGGGCGCGGCGCGTCGTGGCGCTGTCGAACGCGCCGCAAACGCCACTTTCATGGTCCGCGATCTGATCAACACCCCCGCCTCGGACATGGGACCGGCCGAGCTGACGGACGTCATTTCGGCCGTGGGACAACGCTACGGTGCCCGCTGCAGCGTCATCGAGGGCGACGAGCTTCAGGCACAAGGCTTTCCGTCGATTCATGCCGTCGGTCGGGCCAGCGCCCGGGCGCCTCGGCTGATGGACCTGGTCTGGGGCGATGAGACAGCGCCGAAGGTGACGTTGTGCGGCAAGGGCGTTTGCTTCGATACCGGCGGGCTCGACATCAAGAATTCCGCGGGCATGAAGCTGATGAAGAAGGACATGGGCGGCGCCGCGATCCTGCTCGGCCTTGCGCAGATGATCATGGAGGAGGGCCTGCCGGTACGCCTTCGGCTGCTGATCCCGGCCGTTGAGAACAGCATCTCGGGAAATGCCATGCGTCCATCGGATGTGATCCAGACGCGGCGCGGGCTCACCGTTGAAATTGGCAATACCGACGCCGAGGGTCGCGTCATTCTCGCCGACGCGCTGACCGAGGCGGCGAGCGAAAGGCCGGCGGTGCTGATCGATTGCGCGACACTGACCGGCGCCGCGCGTGTCGCATTGGGTACCGAGTTGCCGGCCCTGTTCAGCAATGACGAGGTGCTGGCCGATCAGTTGCTGAAAGCCGGCCGGGCGGCCGGCGATCCGCTGTGGCGAATGCCCCTTTGGCGACCCTATAGGCGGCACGTTCTGGGCAAAGTAGCCGATCTAACCAATGCTCCGGATCATGCGTTCGCCGGCGCAATCACCGCGGCGCTGTTCCTGGCCGAGTTCGTCCAACCCGCCTGTGCGTGGGCCCATCTCGACGTCATGGCGTGGAATCTCGATAGCCGACCCGGCCGGCCGGAAGGCGGCGAGGCAACGGGCCTGCGCGCGCTGTTTGCTGGCTTGGTTGAGCGCTTCGGCGGCGGCTGAGCCGCCGCTTCGCCGCGCCCGTCTTATCCCGGAACGAACTGCCCCTCCTCGCTTCGCGGCGGCTACTTCGCCGCCACCGTGACCCGGCCATAGACATCCTCGAAGCGGACGATGTCGTCCTCGCCAAGGTACGGCCCGGACTGGACCTCGATCATCCTGAGCGGGATCTTCCCAGGATTCTCGAGGCAATGCGTGGTCGCGTGCGGGATGTAAGTTGATTGGTTTTCAGTGACGAAGAAGTCTTCGCCGCCGCGCGTTACCTTCGCCGTGCCGGAAACGATAATCCAGTGCTCGGCCCGATGGTGGTGCATTTGCTGGCTGAGCTTGTGCCCGGGGGCAACCACGATCTCCTTGACCTGGAAACGTGGGCCGTCCTGGATGCTGCGATACCAGCCCCACGGCCGAAAAACCTGGCTGTGCACATAGTGCTCGGTGCGTCCCGCCTGTTCGACGGTGGCAACGATCTGCTTGACTTCCTGAGCGCGATCGCGGGGCACTACCAGGACGACGTCATCGGTGGCAACGATCACCAGATCGTCGACTCCGATCGCCGCTACCAGGTTGCCGTCGCCACGGACGTAGCAATTGTGCGAGTCCTGAACCAGGACGTCACCGACGAGAGCGTTGCCGTCCGCGTCCTTGTCGCTGATATCCCACAACGCCGACCAGGAGCCGACGTCGCTCCAGCCCATCTCGGCGGCGATGACCACGCCCTTGTCCGTATGTTCCATCACCGCATAGTCGATGGAGATCGACGGTGCGGCGACGAAGGAAGGACGGGAGAGGCGCAGAAAGTCGAGATCGCGGGTTGCTTGGCGCAGCGCCTCATTACAGCAGCGGAGCAACTCGGGCTGCAACCTTTCAACCTCGGCAAGCAGTGTGCGCGCCGGCAGCACGAACATGCCGCTGTTCCACGCATAGTCCCCAGAAGCCACATACGTCTCGGCGGTTGCGGTGTCCGGCTTTTCAACGAATCTGTCGATGTGCCAACAGCCCTTGGATCCCGGGAGCGGCTCGCCCTTCCGGATGTAACCATAGCCGGTTTCCGGCCGCACCGCGGGAATACCGAAGGTTACCAGCGCACCGTCTGCCGCAGCATCGACCGCCACGCGGAATGCCGCACGACAGCTGGCGATATCATCGACAACGTGATCCGAGGGCAGCAACGCAAGTATGGCGTCCGGGTCATCTTCAACAAGCAGCAGAGCCGCGATGGTCGCCGCCGGCGCCGTGTTGCGGGCCCTCTGGTTCCAGGGCAATGGCACGGGGGCTGACGCCGAGCCCGCGCAGTTGCTCGGCGATCAGAAAGCGATGCTCCTCATTACCAACAATCAGCGGTGCCGCGAAACCCTCGCCAGTGACCCGGAGAACGGTTTCCTGCAGCATGCTGCGTTCACAGACGAGCGGCAGGAGCTGCTTCGGCCGCAGCGACCTAGATAAAGGCCAAAGACGAGTCCCGGCTCCGCCAGAGAGAATGACCGGGTGAACGATCCGGCTCATCTGCGTGCCCTCCCCTCGATACCCGTGGGTGAAGTTGCGACAACCGGTGCATCGGCGGCCCCAGCCCTACCGAGGCGGGGGCGCCGAAGCACTTTCGCTGATCGCTGCTTCGCCTTGTCAGTGCCGTGTGAAAACAAAGTTATCCGAAACGTACGCGTCGAGCTGTGCCAAGCACTCTTCGATGCTATGGCGCCCCGAATCGATACGAAGTTCTGGCTGGCTCGGCGGCTCGTAGGGCGCGGAAACACCGGTGAACTCGTGGATCTCTCCCTTGCGCGCCTTCTTATACAACCCCTTTGGGTCGCGCGTTTCGCAGGTGCTGAGATCGGCGTCGATGTGGACCTCATGGAAGACGTCAGGCGCGATCGCCCGCACCCGATCGCGGTCGGCGCGGTACGGCGAGATAAAGGCCGTCAGCACCAGGAAGCCAGCCCGCGCAAACAGCCCGGCGGCATGACCGACGCGGCGGATGTTCTCCACGCGATCCTGCGGCGAAAACCCGAGGTCGGAGCACAGGCCGTGGCGGACGTTGTCGCCGTCGAGGACATACACGAGGTAGCCCTTACGAAACAGGTGCTGTTCCAAGGAGAATGCCAACGTCGATTTGCCAGCGCCGGATAGACCCGTCATCCACAGAATGCCGCCCTTGTGGCCATTTGCCTTCCACCGTTCCTCGATCGGCACCCGGTGCTCGACGCGGAAAATGTTCTGCGACTTGATGCCCTGCAGGCGCTGGTCAGCATAGCCGTCCATGTTGATCAGGCCACCGCCGACGATCTCGTAATCTTCAACAAGCACAAAGCGGCCCGTGTACATGTTCTGGTCGAAAGGATCGAGTGCCATCATCCGTCGCGAACGCAAGACGACCTCAGCAATGGCGTTGCGCTCGACGTGGTTCTGTTCGTTGGACCCCAGGTCCTGGGTGTCGATAACCTTCTCGATCTTCTCGACTTCGACCTGATATTCGCCGGTGCACAGCTTCATCTTCAGACGGGCACCCGGCACCAGGGGTTCTCTGCCGAGCCAGAATATGCGCCCGCGAAAAACGTTGCTGAGCATCGGCGGATTGCTCGTCAGGCTGCAAATCTCACCGCGTTCAACGAAGATCTGTTCGTCGAGCGTGAAGCCGACGGATTCGCCGGCGCGAACCGCCATAATCGATTCCTTGACGTTCCAAGCCTCGATCGAGGCAATACGCGCCTTCTTGTTTGACGGCGAGAACAGCAGCGTGTCGCCCTTGCGCAGATGGCCGCTTTCAATGCGCCCGGCGATGATCCGGCGGTCGTCAAACTTGTAGACGTCCTGCACCGGCATCCGCAGCGGCAATTCCAGCGATGTTACCGGCGGTTGCAGCAGGTCGAGCGCGCCCGCAAGGGTTGGGCCGGTGTACCATGGCAGGTGCTTCTCGCCGCTCGCGACGATGTTCTCGCCGTCGCGGGCGACCACCGGGATCATGAACGTGTGCTGCAGATCGATCCCGAGGTCAGCCAGGTAGGCGCGCACCGCAGTGCCGACTTCCTGAAAACGCGCCTCGGAATACTCGACGCTGTCCATCTTGTTAATGGCGACGACGATCTGATGGATGCCGAGCAGGTGCAGCAGATAGGCATGGCGGCGCGTCTGCTCCTGCATGCCGTCCTTGGCGTCGACCACCAGCACCGCGGCATCAGCCTGGGCGGCCCCCGTGATCATGTTCTTGACGAACTCGCGATGTCCGGGCGCATCGATCAGCACGTAGTGGCGCACGTCAGTGCGGAAGAAGATTTGCGAGATATCGATCGTGATGCCCTGATCACGCTCCGCCTGCAGCGCGTCCAGCAAAAACGCCCATTCGAAGGGCATCCCGCGCTTCTCGCTCATCGCGCGAACCGCCTCGACGCGGCCGTCCGGCAGCGAGCCGGTGTCGTGGAAGAGCCTGCCGACCAGGGTCGACTTGCCGTGGTCGACGTGGCCGACGATGACGATCTTCAGCGGCTGTGTCGTCTGAATCGCCGGTTCGGCGACCTTGCTCATGCCCATCGTGTCCATTTTCTGACTCCCCGGCCTACATGTAACCTTCGGCGCGCAAGCGCTCGAAGGAGTCCTCGGCCTCGTGGTCCATTGCCCGCCCTGCCCGCTCGGACACCTTGGTGTGCTGCAGTTCTTCGATGATGGAGTCGATCGTATCAGCGTGGGAATCGATCGGGAAGGTAATGTCCTTGTCGCCAAGCGAGCGGTACCGCTTGCCGTTCTTGGCGAAGTACAAACTGATCAGCGGGATGTTCTCGCGCTTGGTGTAGCGCCAGATGTCCAGCTCGGTCCAATGCAGCAGTGGATGGACACGCAGGTGGGTGCCGGGTGCGAAGTCGGTGGTGAACTGGTCCCAGAACTCCGGCGGTTGCTCGCGGAAGTTCCACGTATTCTGGGTGCCGCGCGGGCTGAACACGCGCTCCTTGGCACGTGTGCCTTCCTCGTCGCGACGTATGCCGGCTATGAGACCGTCATAGCCTTCGCGCGCCAGCAAATTGTTGAGGCCGGCGGTCTTGCGTGCTCCAGAACGGGCGGCAGGCGGCAGCGTCGGGTCCATTTCCTCGACAGGCGGACATTCGCCGATGACGCAGTCGAGTTTCCACTCCTTGATGATGCGGTCGCGAAACTCATAGACTTCCGGAAACTTCTTCCCGGTGTCGATGTTGGCCAGCGGAAACGGCACGTGGCCGAAGAACGCTTTGCGGGCGCACCACAGCATCACGTTCGAATCCTTGCCGATCGACCAAAGCATCGCGAGCTTGTCAATCTTGTTGAAGGCCTCGCGCAAGATGTAGATCGTCCTGCTCTCCAGAACGTCGAGGTGATCCATTGATCTTTCCACCGGTCGTTGAGCTGCATGCGGGGGGTCCGCGGCCGGCCATCAGATACCAGAACTCGCGATCGAAAGTCTAGATGTTGCAACGCAGCACGGATAAGGCGTGTGGCAGCAAAAACACCACAACTTATCGTGCAGAATTGGGCGATCGTCGAACGAGCGAGACGCTCGCTGGAATTACATGATCCAAACGGCACATCACCGCCGCACTCAAGCTGCGGCTTGCGGTTTTCCGCCGAGCAGCTCGCGCGCGGCGAGCGCCGCGCCGCCAGCAATCAGCAGGGCCGCAACCCCGAGCGTCCAGGAAAGCTCGGCGCGGCCAAACGCGACAAGAAGCATTGTTGACAGCAGTGGCGTCAGGTACCCGGCGGCCCCGAGCGTCCTGATGTCACCTCGCTTCATGCCGATGTCCCAAGCGAAGAAGGCGGCTCCGACCGGGCCCATACCCATGGCGAGAACGGCCAGCCATTGTCCACCCTGCGGCCAGACCGTCTGCTCGAAAGCGAGGTGACAGCCCGCTGCCAGGACGGCTGTCGCTCCACAAAACGCTCCGACAGCTTCCGTCGGCACGTGCGCGAGCAAACGGCTGAGCACGGAGTAAGCGGCCCAGATAATGGCACACGCGAAGGCCGCACCGTACCCTGGCGCATAGGCCGGAGAAAATCCGAAAGGCCCGCCGGTGCCGATCAGTAGCACCGTCCCGACCAGCCCCAAGAGCGCCCCGGCGAGGTGCCACCACCGCAAACGCTGTCCAGGAAGCAACGTCGCGAAAAGCACGATTAACAGCGGCCAGAGGTAATTGACAAGGCTTGCCTCGGCTGGTGGCGCGCTGCGCAGGGCGATGAAATAAAAGCAGTGGTAGCCAAACAGCCCGCCGACGCCGAGTAGCCACGCAGGAAGTGGCCAACGCAGGCAATTGACGAGTCCATCCCCGCGCATCAGCCAGCGAGCAAGGGTGACCGCAAAAGCGATGCCAAACGACATCGCCACCAACAGGAACGGCGGCACCCTGCCGGTCATCGTCGTCAGCAGCGCCAGCGTCGACCACATGATGATGGCGGCGGCACCGATCAAAGTTGATCGGATTAACGTGCGCCGCGATGCCGGCGCTTCGAATGATTGGAGGGATTGGTGGGGCAAAGCCCGCGTCATTTGGCTTAACAGGTTGCGGACGCCGTTGATGCCGAACGGCGTCCGCTGTCGAAGTCGATTCGGTTAGACGACTGGACGCATCAGCGCCGGGTTCTGCACCGCTGGTCTCTTCGCATAATCATAGAAGCCCTTGCCCGTCTTGCGGCCGAGGTAACCAAGCTGCACCAGGCGGGTCAGCGTGTGCGGCGGCGCGTGATGCTCATGACGGACATCTTCGAAGATATTGTGCGCCATCGCCTCGACGACATCGAGCCCGATGTAGTCGGCGAGTTCGAACGGGCCCATGGGATGTGCGGCTCCGGCCTTCATCGCCTGGTCGATGCTTTCGATCGTCCCCGTGCCGCGTTCCAACATCCGGATGGCATTGAGCATATAAGGAGTAAGCAGGCGGTTGACGATAAAGCCGGTGGTGTCTTGAACGATCACGGGATCCTTGTCGATGGCCTTGGAGAAAGCCAGCAGCGCCTCGATCGTTTCGTCCGTCGTCTCGAATCCGTGAATGATCTCGACCAACTTCATCACCGGCGCCGGATTGAAGAAGTGGAGGCCGGCAATGCGGTCGCGGTGCTTGCACACCGCCATCATTGCGGTAACGGACAACGTTGACGTGTTGGTTGCGAGAATGGCATCCGGACGGCAGACGTGCTCCAGCCGGCGGAACAACGCCTTCTTCGTCTCCAGGTCTTCGATTATCGATTCGATGACCAGATCGCTCTCGGCGACAGCATGCTCGTCGGCGGTGAAGGTGATCCGCGACAGCAATGCGTCGCGATCCTCCGCTGCCATCTTGCCCCGTTCAACCGACTTGGCCAGGCCACCTTCAAGCGTTTTCTTTGCCCTCTCCCAGGAACCGGGGGTCGCCTTCACCGCGGTCACAGTCAGGCCCGCTTGCGCGCAAACCTGCGTGATGCCCAGGCCCATCGCGCCAGTTCCGATCACTCCGACTTTATTGATTGACATGCTGATTTTTCCATATTCCCGAGTGGATCGTCGGCGTTGCGATACCCTCGCCGCGCCTTCCCGCGCCCGGTCGGGTGCGGACGTCGCGCGCACTCTTCTCCGCCCGCGCGGAACCGGAACGTTTAGCGACTTTTGCGGTGGAGATAAAGTTGGTTTCGCAGGCGCGAAGGCGTAGCGACGGGTGTTCGATTTTTTCTCATAACTGCGCATTCGCATACCAGTTATTGCAACGCAGCATCTTTTCGCGGATACTGAGTTGGTTGGTCGCCTCACCGCGACAGGCGAAGGCGCATGAGTATGCATGATGGATCTGAGGCTGGCGGGGTAGGCACTTCCGATCGCGCCCCGATCACGATAAAGAAGTATGCGAACCGGCGGCTCTACAACACCGCAACGAGCTGCTACGTGACGCTCGACTACCTCTCGCAGCTGGTCAAAACCGGCGCCGAGTTCGCCGTCTACGACGCCAAGACCGGAGAAGACATAACTCGCTCCGTGCTGACGCACATCATCGTTGAGGAGGCGGCGAAGGGGCACAGCATGTTGCCCGTGAGCTTCCTGCGGCATCTGATCAGTTTTTACGGCGATAGTCTTCAGGTGGTCGTTCCGCGCTACCTGGAGCATGCCATGCTGGCCTTTGCCCGCAACCAGGAGCAGATGCGGGACTATTTACGAACCGCGTTTGACGGCTTGATGCCATTTGCTTCGTTCGAAGAAATGAGCAAGCAGCAAATCACCATCTTTGAACGCACCATGCGGATGCTCACACCGTTTTACGGCGAGGAGTCCTCAGCGGCGGAACGCGAACCCGAGCGTCGTTCCAAGCCCTCAGATGTGCAAATCGAGGAATTGCGTTCCCGTCTCAACGAGATGCAAAAGCAGCTGGACGAACTGGTCGGTAGGCCCCGGGCCTAGGAGCTTCGCCGGTCGGGCGAGAGGCCGGTTGCCCGGGTAAACGGCCGCCAACTGCGAGCCAGCTCGCTGGCTCATCGTGGCCCTGCACCAAAGGTCAATTCAGGCCATTTTTGCCTCGCGGTGGCGAACCTCATTGCAGTGAGCGGTAGTTCAGCGCCCGCTCTTTGCGCCGGCAGGTTGCTTCCGTCTCCCCATTGATTGCGCTATTGTATCGTGAATTGTGGCGTGGCGAATGAAACCGCTTGTTAATTGCAACCGGCGTTGTTAAGTGAACGGAAGAAGAGCCCGCCCCGCGCAGGCGTGTCGATAATACGCCAGTCAATAAGCTAAACGTGGCGATCTTCGACGCTAAGAGGGGTGCCGCAGGGAACCGGGGTTGCGGTTCTACTAGTAATGAACGCACGATCGCCCACTGATCTGGAGATCGAGAAATGGTGCCGCTCGACGAAGACTTGAATTCGCGACCGACGACGAAGGGGACCGATGTTGACCGCTACGTTGGCGGTCGCATCCGAGAGCGCCGGGTGATGCTTGGCCTCAGCCAGCAGCAAATGGCTCACCTGATCGGCGTAACGTACCAGCAGGCGCATAAGTATGAACGCGGAATCAACCGCATTTCTGCTGGTCGACTATTTGAGATCGCCCGCGTCCTGCGGGTGCCGGTGAGCTATTTCTTTGACGGCTTGGAAGGTAACGGCAGCGAGGACGATCTGTCGATCCGCCAGCGCATGTGCCTGGAGTTGGCTCGCAACTTCACGCAGATTCCAAATGAACGCCATCGCGAGGCGCTGAGCCAACTCGCCCGTGTTTTGGCGGCCAAGTAGACCGGCTTTCTCTCGGCTCGCCGCTCGTAAGCAGAGGAGATCAGGCCAGCGTCGGAACCAGAATCCTTGGCGGGCTGAGATTGGCTGCTTGTAGAAGTTTCCGACGCTGGTTGCGGTGACCGGAGCTCGTCAGCAACTCTTGTCGGCAGTTTGCTGCCGACAATTGTCGATGGCATTGCGGACGTTGCGGTTAATCCGTTCGTGCCCGGTCCGGCGAGCGCTGGTGCCCGCGAAGCGCGCGCGGAACGCCGTCTCGTCGAGCCGAGCCAGATCCGATAGCCGTGGCGCCACAAGGTCGGCACGCGGACGAAACTCGACATGGGCCGTTGGCGTGGCGAACTTGTTCCACGGGCATGCGGCAAGGCAATCGTCGCAGCCGAAGATGCGATTTCCTGCCGCCCTTGCAAGTTCGGGCGCGACCGCACCCTTGTGCTCAACCGTGAGGTAGGCGATGCAGCGTCGCGGCTCGATGCGGTAAGGTTGCGTGATTGCGCCGGTCGGGCAGGCCTGAATACAGGCGTCGCAGCTGCCGCAATGATCAAGCTCCGGCAGATCCGGGGCCAATTCCAACGTGGTGTAAATTTCCCCTAGGAACAGCCATGAGCCGAACCGGCGCGATACGAGGTTCGAGTGCTTTCCTATCCAGCCTAAACCGGCACGCATGGCAAGCGGCTTCTCCATCACCGCGGCAGTATCAACGAACACCTTGATGGCACAGCCATATGTCTCGACGAGCCAGCGGCCCAATGCTTTCTGCCGCGTCTTCAGCACGTCGTGATAATCCCGGCCGCGGGCGTAGACACTGATGGAGCCGCGTTCCGGTTCGGCATGAACGGCGAGTGGATCTTCCGCCGGAGCGTAATTGACGCCGAGACAAACGACGCTGCGGGCCTCCGGCCATAGTGCCTGCGGATTGGCACGCCGTTCGACGTCGCGGGCCATCCACTCCATATCGCCGTGCCGTCCCTCTTCCACATAGCGCTGAAGGTTTTCACGATCCTTCGGATCTGCTTCAGCGCTGGTGAATCCGACAGCGTCGAAACCCAGTATATGTGCTTTAGCGCGAATCTCCGCGTGCACGGCGCATTCCTCAGCTATGAACCTTAGCCAGTATAGCAGCAGCGGGTTCGGCGGCGATTGCGCGATGCAACACGTAGATCGCAGCTCTAGAGCCAAAGAACAGGGGAACGCCGCGGATCAGATATCGTCATCCGCGTCTTCAGTGCGGCTCAGGTCACCCAGCGCCTGGGCGATCGATCCTAAAAGCGCGTCATCCGGCTTCTCCCGGCAGCGCTTGGCAAGGATAGATACTGCGAAAGCAGCCCTCGCATCGGCCCCGCGGACTGGGTTGGCTTGGCAAGAAAATTGCTTTCAAAAACAGCCACACCTTGCTTAGCCGATGCCAGGGCATCAGCGGTGCGATCGGCGCCTTCGTACGCCAGGGTCAGGTCGAGAAGTGCCTTCGCCCGTTCCGGTTGCTGCTGGACACCGTCGCTCCCCGGCATCCGCCGCTTTTCAGCGACGAGCGCTTCTGCCTGATCGATCGTCAAACGTGTTGCGTCGGTCATTCTACCAAACCCGCTGCGGCGCCGACGGCACCGGAAAAAGAGTTTAAGCGCAAATTTCGCAGAGCGGTAAACCTTCGCTGCTGATGGTCGATGTCGCGAAACGGCCATACGTCCGTCAAGGGATGGTCATGCTCTCACGATAAAAAGCCACCTGAAGGTGGATATAGAATTCGGCCAATTGGCCGGAAAAGAGGAGCAATGCGCCCGACACGCCGGCAATTCCTGAAGACCATCGTCGTCTCCGCCGGATCCGTGGCTCTGGCGCCAAGCGTCCTCGCCGCGAGCGGCGGCTTTGATGGCAGCCAGGCATTCCCGCAAGGGGTTCTCTGGTGATCCGAAGCCGGACAGCGTCGTGCTGTGGACACGCGTCGTCGATCCCCTCTCCTTCGAGGTCGACGTTTCGGTGCGCCTGCAAATGGCGACGGCGCGGAGCTTCGCCGCCGGGACGCTGATTGTCGACCATATGTTTACGGCACTCGCGGAGAACGCCCGCTGTCTGCGTATCAAGGTGACCGCACTCGCGCCGCGGCGAACCTACTTCTATCGGTTCCTCACCCAGGACGGTAGCGAGCAGAGCACCCTCGGCCGGACCAAGACGGCGCCGCTGCCGAACGCCGACATCCCGGTGCGCTTTCGCCTTTGCTAGCTGCCAGGACTACATCGGCCGCTGGTACAACAGCTATCTGCCGCTGTTGACGGACGCCAACGACGACCTCGATTTCCTGGTGCACCTCGGCGACTTCATCTACGAGACGAGCGGTGATCCATTGTTGCAGTCGGGTGGCGGCCCGCGTAGCATTCGCTTCGACGACCAGGCCGGGGCGATCGCGCTGGGCGATCCGGCGGATCCGTTCTTCGCCGCGCGCTCCCTGGACAACTACCGGCAACTGCACCGCCGCTACCGCACCGATCCGGTGCTGCAGCGGGTGCTGGCGAAGTTCCCGCTCATCGCCATCTGGGACGACCACGAGTTCAGCGACGATAGCTGGCGGGCCAACGGCACCTACTTCGACGGCCGCCGGCTGGAACGAGATCCCGATCGGCTGCGCGAAGCCGAGCGCGCGTGGCTGGAATTCATGCCGATTGACGACACCGACGCTGGCGGCGCGCCGGCAGACATCATCGATACCTCCGACGCGAAGCTTTTTCCGAATGTCCGCATCTACCGCGGGTTGCGCTTCGGCCGCACCGTCAACCTGACGCTGACGGACTATCGGAGCTTCCGTTCCGACCACCTGATCCCGGAGGACGCGCTACCTGCGGCGATCGTCGCCGATGAGGCGGCGCTGGCCGCGCTCTACGCCGAGATCGGGCGCGATCCGGCGCTTGATGCCAGCGAAACCCAGGCTTACGTCGACTGGCGGACCCTCCCCTTCAACAGAAAGGACGTTGCTGGCAATCCTCGCCCAGGAATATGCGCTAGCGGGTTTTGCCGGTGATCCGGCGGGGAAAGCGGCACAGGTGCTCCGCGGCAACCTCGCGGTTCCCTTCCTCAACCGCCGCCTTGGCTTTGCAGGCCTGCCGCCGATCGCCGAAGATGGACTGCCGCGCGGCCTGAGCTACGAGATGTGCGGCAAGATCGGGCTGTTCAGCGACCTTGGCGCCCGCTACGCGGTGGTCCAGAAGTGGTACGACGTCCTGGCGCGGCTGCGCGGGTTGCCGGCGCAAGTCGCTTGGGGGCGCGAGCAGGCGCAGGGGTGCATGACAGCCTGCAAGCCGGCGGGGAGGCCCATTGGAACGTACTGGCGAATTCCACTTCCAGCACCTCGATGATCATCGACCTGGCGCAGGACTTCTCCCGGTCACCCGGCTTTGCCCAGCTCTCGACCGCGTTGCAGCGGCTTTTGTTGCTGCTGCAAGCATCGCCGCTTGGCACCCGCATCACACTGAATGTCGACCAGTGGGACGGCTTCCCACTGCGCCGGGAAGCTTTGTTCCGGTCTCTTCGGCGGCTCGGCAACGTCGTGCTGATCGCCGGAGACATCCATTCCAGCTGGGTTACCGACCACTCGGCCGGCGGCCGACCGCTGTTCGAGCTGACCGGCCCGGCGATCTCTCCTCCACCAGCTTCGGCCGCTTCATCGTCGACTCCGTCGCCGCCACGGCGGCGCAGTTGCGCTCCCATCGGAAGTTGATCGATCAGCTCCGGCGCTGCTGCCGGAGCTGATCGGGGCCCCGGAGACGTTCCTTTTCGACCGCAAGCCGCAGAGCGAGATTACCCCGCTCGACCAGGACATCGCCTTTCTCGACCTCGACCGCAACGGCATCGTCGTCGTTGAGGCGAGAGAGCAGGAGATGCTGGCGACATACTGGCTGCTGCCGTCGGAAGAAGTGCTGAAGCGCGCCTATGACGCGCCGCGCGAGCTGTTGGCAAAGATGGAACGACGGCGCTTCCGGCTGAGTAAGCACGGCGGATTACAGACGCTGTAGCCACTCGCCGTCGGATCACAAAGCTCGTCTGAATGTAAGGTTGATGCGCCGCCGACCCAGCTGCGCGTGCTCGCCTTCGGCCAGCGGCATGATGCCGTGGAAGACCATGCGTGCTGGCCCGCCCCAGACCACAACGTCGCCGTGGGCAAGCGGCACACGCTGCGGCCGGTCCGAACGCTTCTGCCCACCGAACAGGAACGTCGCCGGCAAGCCAAGCGACACCGAGACGATCGGCGCGGTGAAATCGTGCTCGTTGCGGTCCTGATGTAGCGACAGCCGGGCACCAGGGTCGTAGCGGTTGATTAGACAGGCGTCGGCGTCGAACCCATCATAACCGGCCGCCGCCGCCGCGCGGGTGGCGAGATCGGCGAACACCGGCGGCATAGCGGGCCAGGGTTTGCCGCTGGCGGGATCGAGCGGATCATAACGGTAGCCAGAGCGATCGGTGACCCAGCCCGCCGTACCGCAGTTGGTCATCGCCACCGACATTCGGTAGCCGCCTGGCGTGATCATGTTGCGGAAAGGTGCTTCGGCGACCAGCCGCTCGATCTCGTCGAGCAGAGCCACCTCCACCGGCAAGGCGAAGCCGCGCAGCAGCATTGCCCCTTCGGCCAAACGCACCACCGCCAAGCTGGCTTCGAACAGGTCGGGCGTGATCACCCAGGACTTATGCCGCGTCATGAAAGATGATGCCCAGCGTATGGCGACGGCCGCAGAGCAGCTTCGCTGACGCCGTGACGCATAATCGCCCGGATAATACGCCCGCCTTCCGCGCACTGGACGGTGATGCACCGCGAAGACGACTGCATCGCCGCGGCGCAATGGCACGACCGAGACGCGCGACTGCATGCGCGGCCGATGTTCGGTCAGCACGAACTCGCCGCCGGTGAAATCCTCTCCCGGGTCCGCCAGTAAAATCGCCACCTGCAACGGGAAAACGTACTCGCCATAAAGGTCCTGATGCAGGCAGTTGTAGTCGCCCGGCCGTAGCGCAGCAGCAGCGGTGTGGCGGGTCTGGCCGGCTGCGTGGCACCGTTTAAGAAAATCCGGCGTGCGTTTTGGATAGCGCACGGCGATGCCCATCCTCGTTCCAGCGATCGGCGACCGCAGCCAGCCGAGGATAGAGGCCACAGCGAAGCTGGGCGACGACCCCGGGGAGCGGATAGGCAAAGTACTTGTATTCGCCGCTGCCGAAGCCGTGGCGCGCCATCACCACGCGGTTGCGGAAGCGATCGCCCGCGTTGTCATAGAGATCGACAATCGCGTCGCAATCCCGCCGCTCAAGGAGTTCGCCGATGCGCGCCCAACCCCGAGCGTCGAGTTCGCCTTCGATGCGGGGCCAGTCGGCTGCCACCAGCCTGGTGCCGACGTCGCCGTCCGCGGCGCAGCGGATCGCGAGAGAGGCGCTCATCTGCCGCGTCGCTCACGCTCGAGGAGGGCGCGCTTGCGCTCCACGCCCCAGCGGTAGCCCGCCAGCGCGCCGTCGCTGCGCACCACCCGGTGACAGGGGATCGCCACCGCCAGCGGGTTGGCCGCACACGCAGCGGCCACCGCCCGAACCGCCCGAGGCGCGCCGATCTTCCGGGCTATCTCGGTGTAGCTTGCCGTCGAGCCCGCGGGAATTGCCAACAGAGCCTGCCACACCCGCTGCTGGAAGGCGGTACCGCGCACATCGAGCGGCAGGTCGAGACCGAGGTGGGGAGCTTCGACAAAGCCGACCACGTACGCGACCAGCTGCTCGAACGCGCTATCCCCGCCGATCAGATTGGCCTTCGGAAAACGATTCTGGAGTTCGCGCAGCAAGGCGTCGGGATCATCGCCCAGCAGGATGGCGCAGATGCCCCTGGCGCTCCGCGCCACCAGGATTGAACCCAGCGAGCACACGCCGAAACCCCGCCGGCGCGCCAGGCGGTGGGCGTCATCCCCAGCATGTCCTGCGACTTCTCGTAGAACCGGCTGCTCGAGTTAAAGCCAGCGCCGTAGATGGCTTCGGTCACCGTCGCCGTCACCGCGAGCTGGTCCCGAACCCGCTGCGCCCGATGAGCCGCGCCATAACCTTTTGGCGTCACCCCTGTAATGGCCCTGAAGACGCGATGAAAGTGATACCGGCTTAAACCCGCGGCGGCCGCAAGCGCGGCCAAGGTCGGCTGTTCTTCCGTCGCCTCAATCGACCGGCATGCCGCGGTCACCATAGCCGCGTAGCGCTCTGCCTGCGATGGCTGATCGGGTTGGCACTTCTTGCAGGGTCGAAAGCCGGCCGCTTCGGCGTCCGCGGCACTTCGGTGGAAGCGCACGTTCTTCGGATTAGCGCGCCGGGCGCTGCAGGACGGACGACAGTAGACGCCGGTCGTTTCGACCGAAAAGAAGAACTGGCCGTCGGCAGAGCTGTCGCGCGACACCACCGATGCCCACCGCGCATCGGGTTCGGCTCCCGCGCCCTCCATCGAGTCCAACGTGTCCATGATGTGTCCCTTCCAACGACTGATATCGTGCGTCGGAATCTGTCAGCAAAGCCCGGCCACGGCACTCCGGTGCTTGCTCCGCAATCGAGAAAATCGAGCAGGCTAGCCTCGCCCTCGATAGGGCGGCACGCCTTGGTCGGGCAGCCACAGGCCTTCCGGCGGCGCGCCAGTTTGCCAGAAGACGTCGATCGGAATGCCGCCGCGCGGATACCAGTAGCCGCCGATGCGCAGCCACTGCGGTTCGGCCGCCGCCGTCATCTTCTTCGCCACCGCCAGCGTGCACGCTTCGTGGAAGCCGCGGTGATCGCGAAAGGACGCGAGGTAGAGCTTGAGCGACTTGCTCTCGACCAGCCAGGCCTTCGGCACGTAGTCGATCACCAGATGCGCGAAGTCCGGCTGGCCGGTCACCGGGCACAGCGTGGTGAACTCCGGACAGGTGAAGCGCACCAGATAGATCGCCTCCGGATGCGGGTTGGGCACCGTGTCCAGCACCGCCGCGTCGGGCGAGGGAGGGATCGGCACGTTGCGGCCGAGCTGGCTCATCGGCGGTTCGGAGCACCGCCGGGGGAATCTCCGCCGGACTCGCAATTGCTGGATTGGGTGCAAACGTACTTGCCCGAGTTGTAGAGCGTCTGGCCGACGAGGCGAGGCCAGCCGTCGCCGCCGGCGCAGCCGCCGGCCGACAGTGCGATCACGAGCAGCATGACCCACCGACCGAAGTTCGTCATCGCGAGCGGAGCGAAGCAATTCGCTCGTGGCTTCCTGGACATCCGAAAGTGCCGCGGCGTCCTCATTGCGGATCCGCGCAGCGATGCAGGGTCACTGCGTTCCCGGCACTGGATTGCTTCGCTGCGCTCGCAATGACGCGTTTGCCCATGTGTTCTTCGGTTTTCAAACATCCTCCTGGACCACGCTCCACGGCTCGATGTCTCCCCGTGCCCAGTCGGCCGACACCGCGGCGGCGTGACCGGAGAAGCTTCCGGCCGCGATCGCTGCCCGCATGCCGGCCATCAGTTGCGCATAATAGGTGAGATTGTGCCAAGTGAGCAGCATCGCACCCAGGATTTCGCCGCAGCGCACCAGGTGGTGCAGGTAGGCACGGCTGAACTCCTGGCTGGCCGGACAATCGACGCTCTCGTCTAGCGGACGGGGATCCTCGGCGTGCCGGGCATTGCGCAGATTGAGCGTGCCGAAACGGGTGAAGGCCTGGCCGGTGCGTCCGGAGCGCGTCGGCAGGACGCAATCGAACATGTCGATGCCGCGGGCGACGGCGCCCACCAGGTCGGCCGGCTTGCCGACGCCCATCAGGTAGCGCGGCCGATCGGCGGGGAGCAGCGGCGTGGTGACGTCCAGCACGCCGAACATCGCCGTCCTCCCCTCGCCCACCGCCAGGCCGCCGACCGCGTAGCCGTCGAACCCGATACCGGTCAGAGTTGCCGCCGATTCGGCGCGCAGATCCGCGTGCACTCCGCCCTGGACGATGCCGAACAGCCCGTAGCCAGGACGCGCGGCGAAGGTGTCGCGGCAGCGGGCGGCCCAGCGCATCGAGCGTCGCATCGACGCTGCGACCGCCTCCTCGGCCTCGCCGAAACGCGGGCATTCGTCCAGCACCATGCTGATGTCGGCGTCGAGCAGCCGCTGGATCTCCACGGCACCGGCGGGCGTCAGCCGGTGGCGGCTGCCGTCGACGTGGCTGCGAAAATCGACGCCATCCTCGTCGATCGATCGCAGTTCCGCCAGAGACATGACCTGATAGCCGCCGGAATCGGTGAGGATTGGCCGTGGCCAGCGCATGAATTGATGCAGGCCGCCCAGTCGGGCGATCCGCTCGGCGCCGGGCCGCAGCATCAGGTGATAGGTGTTCGACAGCACCATCCGCGCTCCGGTCGCAGCCAGCATATCGGGGGTCAGCGCCTTGACCGTGGCGGCGGTGCCGACCGGCATGAACGCGGGTGTCGCAACGTCACCGTGCGCAGTCGAGACGAGACCGGCGCGCGCCCGGCCCTGAGTTGAATCGAGCCGAAAGCCGATGCTCATCGCTCGCCGCTCCGCGACAACAGGCAGGCGTCGCCATACGAGTAGAAGCGATAGCCGCGCTCAATGGCATGCACGTAGGCCGTCCGCATCCGCGTAGTGCCGGCGAAGGCGCAAACCAGCATGAACAGGGTCGAGCGCGGCAGGTGAAAGTTGGTGAGCAACAGATCGGCCACCTTGAGCGGTAGCCGGGAGTGACGAACAGGCGCGTCTCTCCCGACCATGGAAATACCCTGCCGGTATCGTCCGCCGCCGTCTCCAGCAGTCGCAGGGCGGTGGTTCCGACGCAGACGATACGACCGCCGCGGGCGCGGGCCTTGGCAATAGCCTCGGCCGCGGTCGCACTGATGACACCGCGCTCGGCATGCATGACGTGATCCTCCAGATGCTTCGCCTTGACCGGCAGGAAGGTGCCAGCACCGACGTGCAGGGTGACTGCGACCCGGCCGACGCCGGCCTGATCCAGTTTCTGCAGCAGCTTAGGGGTGAAATGCAGGCCGGCCGTCGGTGCCGCAACAGCGCCCGGTTCCGCCGCATACACCGTCTGGTAGTCGGTGCGGTCCTGCGGGTCGGGTGCGTCGCGGCGGATGTAGGGCGGCAACGGCGCCGCGCCATGCGCTTCGAGCGCCTCGGCGAACGCTGCGGCCCTCGAAGCAAAGTCGAGCACGACCGCACCGTCAGCTTCCTTCGCCGCCACCGTCGCAGCAAAGCCATCGCCGAAGACGATCCGGTCTCCCGGCCTCAGCCGCCGGCCCGGCTTCGCCAACGCCCGCCAACGGCCCGCGCCCAGTGCCTCGATCAGTGTGGCCTCGATGACCACCTCGCCACGGCGGCCGAACAGCCGCGTCGGCAGCACTTTGGTGTCGTTGATCACCAGCAGGTCACCCGGCCTTAACAGGTCGGGCAGGTGGTGGACGACGTGGTCGCCGAGATCGTTACCGACGATCAGCAGACGAGCAGCATCGCGCGGCCGCGCCGGGCGCTGGGCAATACGGTCGGCTGGCAGGGGGAAGTCAAAGTCGTCGGGGATCATCGGCGGCGCAGCCTAGCCCAAGCTGCCGGAAATCCCAAAGCCCGCCTTGACGCCGGTGCCAGAGCGCCCGCAAGATTCCGCCGCCGATAATGAAGCGGGAGGATCAAGGCATGCACGTCACTCTGGTCTACGTGCACGTCAAACCGGAACGCGTTGACGACTTTATTGCGGCAATGCGGGCCAACCATGAAGCTTCAGTTCAAGAACACGGCAACCGCCGCTTCGACGTCCTGCGGGATCCGGCCGACCCGGCGCGTTTCTGCATCTACGAAGCGTACGCGACGGAAGCCGACGCCAAGGCGCACAAACTGACGGCGCATTACATCACCTGGCGGGACCAGGTGGCCGACATGATGGCCGAGCCGCGCACTGGGGTGACGTGGTCCGGCCTGTTCCCGGCGGGATGAGCGGATGATCCCGCCGTCGGCACCTCTCGCTTGCGCGGTGGCAGAGCCGATTGCCGCGTTCGCCATCGCCCGGCTGCCGCGCATCGTGTTCGGCGAAGGTGCCCTTGCCGATCTGCCGAAGGAAGCGGCGGCGCTGGGACGTTCGCTCCTACTGGTCACCGGCGCACGCTCGTTCCGATCCGGTCCCCACCGGACGACGTTGCTTGAGGCCCTGACCGGCGCCGGCATCGCCGTAGAGGAGATTGCGGTCGAGGGCGAACCGTCGCCAGAGATGGTCGACGCAGCGGTGTCTTCGTTCGCCGGGCGTGGCATCGACGTGGTCGCCGGCATTGGCGGCGGCAGTGCGCTCGATGCGGCCAAGGCGATCGCCGGCCTGCTCCCACACGGCCATTCGGTGATGCGGCATCTGGAGGGGGTCGGCCCCGAGCAACCCTATCGCGGGCCATCGCTACCGCTGATCCTGGCGCCCACGACCGCCGGCACCGGCTCGGAGGCGACTAAGAACGCAGTGCTCAGCCGTCACGGCAAGGCGGGTTTCAAGAAGTCGTTCCGCGACGAACAGCTGGTGGCACGCGTTGCGATCGTTGATCCGGAACTCCTGGTCTCGTGCCCGCCCGAGGTGGTCGCAGCCAATGGAATGGACGCGTTCACCCAACTGCTTGAATCTTTCGTCTCCATCAAGTGCACCCCGTTCACCGACGCGCTGTGCTGGTCGGGCATCGAAGCGTTCGTGCAAGGATTCTTCGCTGCTTATGCCGGCGGGGAGGGCGCCGAGGCGCGTGCCGGGCGAACGCGGATGGCCTATGCGGCGCTGCTGTCGGGGATATGCCTGGCGCAGACGGGGCTCGGCTCAGTGCACGGCCTGGCTTCGCCGCTGGGTGCGCAGTTCCCGATCCCGCACGGGGTATGTTGCGGGACGCTGGTGGCGGATGCGACCCGGATCAACCTGCGGTCCCTGCGTCAGCGGCTGCCGGGCAGCCCGGCCCTGCCAAAGTACGCGCGCGTCGGGGCGCTGCTTGCCGGCGACGGACAACACGGCACCAACGCCGAGGCCGCTGATCGGCTGGTCGACCTGCTCGGCAACTGGACGGAGCGCCTCGCCCTGCCGCGCCTCTCCGCGTACGGCATGGGCGAAGGCGACCTCGCGCTGGTGATCGCCGACAGCCGCGGCAGCTCGATGAAAACCAATCCGCTGGTTCTCACCGATGCCGAAATTGAGGAGTTGCTGCGGGCGCGACTCTAACACGCGTTACAGTGGACGCGTTCATAGGGCGACCGTGTGGTGGGCGGTGACGGGCTCGAACCGCCGACATCCACGGTGTAAACGTGGCGCTCTACCAACTGAGCTAACCGCCCCTTCGCGGGTCTAACATCGGCCCAGCGGCCTGTGTCCGCGTCCTGTCCTGAAGAACCGCCGGATGAGCTTAGTTCAGCGCGTCCTTCAGCGTCTTGCCGGGGCGGAACTTCGGCGTCTTCGAGGCAGAGATGCTGATGCTCTCGCCGGTCCGGGGATTGCGCCCCTGTGACGCTGCCCGCTCGGCGACGGTGAATGTGCCAAAGCCGACCAGCCGTACTTCTGCGCCGTCCTTCAACGCGCCGGTGATCGCATCGAAGACGCTGTCGACAGCTTTCGCCGCCTCTTGACGCGGCAGGCCGGTTTCGCTGGCGACACTGGCAATAAGGTCGTTCTTGTTCAACGTTAGCCCCCCTTCACAAGTTGGGTGTGGCGAAGGCAATGGGATGGCCCTTCGCTTCGTGGCAAAAGTGTAGTTCGCGACCAATCAGCACGTCAATCTTCGAACCCGCTGCCAGTCCCCTGAATGGGCTCTTTCCGGTGGTTTTCTAGCCGGAATGGTCCATGAAGAGCCACTGCCGCCACGGCGGTCCCACCTCCGCTAGTGGGTCAGGACACCTCCGACGTCATCCTCATCCCCTGGTGTCGCTACTGCTGCCGCTTGAAGATCAGCGCGCTCGTCCCATTCAATCGGGGTCAACTCGCTGACCAGCGCATTCTTCAGCACCTCGTCCACCGTCGCCACCGGGATAATCGTCAGATCTTTCTTGATGTTATCTGGTATCTCCGACAGCTCGCGCTCGTTGTCGCGCGGGATAAGCACGGTCTTTAACGCCCCCCGATGTGCCGCCAACAGCTTTTCTTTCAACCCGCCGATCGGCAGGACGCGACCACGCAGGGTGACCTCACCGGTCATCGCTACGTCTTTCTTCACCGCGATGCCGGTGAGCACCGAGACGATCGAGGTGACCATGGCGACGCCAGCGGACGGCCCATCCTTCGGTGTCGCCCCTTCCGGCACGTGCACGTGGATGTCGCGCCGCGCAAAAATCACCGGCGAGATGCCGAATCGGATGGCACGTGACTGCACGAACGATTTTGCTGCCTGGATCGACTCCTGCATTACGTCGCCGAGCTTGCCGGTGTAGGTGACCCGTCCCTTGCCGGGAACCATGACCGCCTCGATCGACAGCAACTCACCTCCGACCTCGGTCCAAGCCAGACCAGTGGTGACACCAACGATATCCTCCGCCTCCGCCTCGCCATAACGAAACTTCTTGATGCCGGCATAAGCGGTCAGGTTGCGGCGATTGACGTGCACTGCGGTGTGCTCGCCCATCATGATGTCCTTGATCGCCTTGCGCGTCAGGTTGGCGAGTTCGCGTTCAAGGTTACGAACGCCGGCTTCCCGAGTGTAGTAGCGGATCAACTCACGCAGCGCGTTATCCGAGATGGACCACTCGTCGGCTTTCAGCCCGTGCGCTTCAACCTGCTTTGGCAGCAGATGCCGCTTGGCGATCTCAACCTTTTCATCCTCGGTGTAACCCGAGATGCGGATGATCTCCATGCGGTCGAGCAACGGCGGCGGCATATTCATGGTATTCGCCGTTGTCACGAACAGCACGTCGGACAGGTCGTAATCTACCTCAAGATAATGGTCGTTGAAGGTCGAATTCTGTTCCGGATCAAGTACCTCCAGCAGCGCCGACGCGGGGTCCCCACGCCAGTCATGCCCCATCTTGTCGACCTCGTCGAGCAGAAACAGGGGGTTGGAGGCCTTGGCCTTCTTCATCCCCTGGATGACCTTGCCCGGCATCGAGCCGATGTAGGTACGGCGGTGGCCGCGGATCTCAGCCTCGTCGCGGACCCCACCCAACGACATCCGCACGAAGTTCCTGCCGGTCGCACGTGCGATCGACTTGCCAAGTGACGTCTTACCAACGCCCGGCGGTCCAACCAGGCACAAAATTAGCCCGCGAAGTTTGAGGGTGCGCTGCTGGACGGCCAAGTACTCCAGTATGCGCTCCTTGACCTTTGTCAGGCCGTAGTGGTCCGTATCGAGGATCTCCTGAGCGTGCTTGATGTCCTTCTTCACCCGCGTGCGCTTCTTCCACGGAATGGTCAGCATCCACTCGAGGTAGTTGCGGACAACTGTGGCTTCCGCTGACATCGGGCTCATCGACCGTAATTTCTTGAGCTCGCCAAGTGCCTTCTCGCGGGCCTCTTTGCTCAGCGCCGTCTTTTTGATCCGTTCCTCGAACTCACCAGCCTCGTCCCGGCCATCTTCGCTTTCGCCAAGCTCTTTCTGGATCGCCTTCAGCTGCTCGTTAAGGTAGTACTCGCGCTGCGTCTTCTCCATCTGCCGCTTGACGCGGTTGCGGATGCGCTTCTCGACCTGCAGGACGCCGATTTCCGACTCCATGTAGGAGTAGATGCGTTCCAACCTCTCGGCGACGGTCTCGATCTCCAGCAACTCCTGCTTGTCGACAATCTTCAGCGCCAAGTGTGAGGCGACGGTGTCGGCGAGCTTGCTTGGATCCTCTATCTGATTGATCGAGACCAGCACTTCCGGGGGGATCTTCTTGTTCAGCTTGATGTACTGCTCGAACTGCCCGATCACCGAGCGAGAGAGCGCTTCCAGTTCCTGGCGCTCGCCGGCTTGATCGGAAAGGATCACCGCTTCCGCCTCGAAGAACTCCTGCTGGTCGGTGAACCGCTCGATGCGTGCGCGCTGCCCCCCTTCCACAAGCACCTTAACCGTGCCGTCGGGTAGCTTCAGCAGCTGCAGCACTGTCGAGACGGTGCCGATGGTGAAGATGTCCTGCGGCGAAGGATCGTCCTGCGCCGCATTCTTTTGCGCCACCAGCAAGATCTGCCGGTCGTCCTTCATCACGTCCTCAAGCGCGCGGACCGATTTCTCGCGGCCGACGAACAGCGGCACGATCATGTGCGGGAAGACGACAATGTCGCGCAGCGGCAGGACGGGATAGAGGTGCTTGGGCTGGTCAAAGCGGGATTTCCTTTTTGTTATCTGCGCCGCTCTCGGCGCCGCGTCGGGCCGGACGCCTGCGCCGAGCGTCGGCACCGATGACATTGAAGGTGGTCGCCAGCCCCGCCGCGGTCAAGCCCGCCAGTCCAGGCTGGCCTGGCACGCGCCACCGTAGCAAGTTCTTTCGACAAATTTGCACCAGAAGGAGCAGTCGGGAACGGCAGACTTAATCGGCCTCATGTCTGCATCCTTGCGGCGCTGCACCAATACTTTACGGTACTTCCTGATCTACGATCCCGGCAAGTGGCACTTGGCAGCGGAGCCGTGCGTGCCGCTCGCACCGCCGCCCAGCGACGGCCGTCAGGCGCTGCTGCCGACGTCGCCTCTGCGGTCGGCGTAGATGAACAGCGGCTTGGCCTGTTCGTCAGCAACCTCGCGGTTGATCACCACTTCTTCGACCCCCTCGAGGCCCGGAAGGTCGAACATCGTGTCGAGCAGAATGCTCTCCATGATCGAGCGAAGGCCCCGCGCGCCGGTCTTGCGCTGCACCGCGCGACGGGCAACGCTCTTCATCGCCCCGTCGGTGAAGTCGAGGCGAACACCCTCCATCTCGAACAGCCTCTGATACTGTTTGACCAGGGCGTTCTTCGGCTTGGTCAGGATGTCGACCAGCGCCGCCTCGTCAAGGTCCCCGAGAGTCGCGATCACCGGCAACCTGCCGATGAACTCGGGAATGAGGCCGAACTTCAACAAGTCTTCGGGTTCGACCTCTTTCAGGATTTCCCCGGTCTGCCGCTCGTCCGGCGCGCGAACGTCGGCGCCAAAGCCGACCGTCGTGCCCTTGGTCCGTGCCGAGATGATCTTGTCGAGGCCGGAAAAGGCGCCGCCGCAGATGAACAGGATGTTGGTCGTGTCGACCTGCAGGAACTCCTGCTGCGGATGCTTGCGGCCGCCCTGCGGCGGGACGCTGGCGATCGTCCCCTCCATGATCTTCAGCAGCGCCTGCTGCACGCCCTCGCCCGACACGTCACGGGTTATCGACGGGTTGTCGGACTTGCGCGAAATCTTGTCGACCTCGTCGATATAGACAATCCCGCGTTGCGCGCGCTCGACGTTGTAGTCAGCCGCCTGCAGCAGCCGCAGAATGATGTTCTCGACGTCTTCGCCGACATAGCCGGCTTCGGTCAGCGTCGTGGCGTCCGCCATCGTGAACGGCACGTCGATGATGCGCGCGAGCGTCTGCGCCAGGAGCGTCTTGCCGCAGCCGGTCGGGCCGATCAGCATTATGTTGGATTTGGCTAATTCGACATCATTGTTCTTCGTCGAATGGTTGATTCGCTTGTAGTGGTTGTGGACCGCTACCGATAGCACCTTCTTGGCGCGGCCTTGGCCGATCACGTAATCATCGAGGACTTGGCAGATCTCCTGCGGGGTCGGCACGCCGTCGCCCGACTTGATCAGGCCGGTTTTGTGCTCCTCGCGGATAATGTCCATGCACAACTCGACGCACTCGTCGCAGATGAACACGGTTGGCCCCGCGATCAGCTTGCGGACCTCATGCTGGCTCTTGCCGCAAAACGAGCAGTAGAGCGTATTCTTCGAATCGCCGCCGGCGGATTTGCTCATGGCCTCTTCCGTAACCGCGCCGTAACAACGCTATGTTATCCATTTGCGAGCAGGTGGCACAATGAAGAAATGCCTGCCTGTCCGCCTCCTGGGCGATGGCGCCCGCTGCGTTCGACTTATGTTCGTTGCGGACGCAGCGCCGTTGGTCGTTCACTCTCGTCACTGCGCGGCCGGCTGACCACAACTTCGTCGACGATGCCGAAGGCAACGGCCTCCTCCGGACTCATGAAACGATCGCGCTCGACTGCGGTTTCAATGGCCTCCAGTGCTTGCTTGGTGTGCTTGACGTAGATCGAGTTCAGTCGGGCGCGCAGTGACAGAATCTCGCGCGCCTGAATCTCGATGTCGGTGGCCTGACCCTGCGCGCCGCCCCACGGCTGATGGACCATGATCCGGGCGTTCGGCAGCGCATAGCGCTTTCCGTCAGCGCCTGCGGCCAGCAGCAACGAACCCATCGATGCCGCCTGGCCGACGCAGACGGTCGAAACATCCGGGCGGATGTATTGCATAGTATCGTAGATAGCCAGCCCCGCCGTCACCAACCCGCCCGGCGAGTTGATGTAGAACGCAATGTCTTTGTTCGGGTTTTCCGATTCCAGAAACAACAGCTGCGCGCACACCAGACTGGCAACGCCGTCGTTGACCGCGCCGGTCAGAAAAATGATGCGTTCCTTCAGCAGGCGCGAGTAAATGTCGTAGGCGCGCTCGCCCCGGTTCGTCGTCTCGACAACCATCGGTACGAGCGTGTTCATGTAAGCTTCCAAAGCGAAACCCCTCTTCCGCGTGTTGTTCCGCGGCTTGCTCTACGGGCCGCCGATCCCATCGGCGAGGTGCGAGCTGATCTTTCACGATCTTGCCGTCGGCGTCTGTGACGAAGCGCAAGCGACGCGGCAGTGCTTCAGGTGCGCGCTGCCTCAACATCTGTTGCAGATGTGGTTTCGTCGTCCGCGTCGCGCAACAGTTCTGATGGATCGACGGTGCGGTCACCTACCTTCGCCATCTCCAGAATGAAGTCGACCACCTTCTCCTCGAGAATCGGCGCGGCCAGGGCCTCCTGCGCCTCGGGATTCTTGCGCAGGAACTCGAGGACAGCCTGCTCCTGGCCGGTAAAGCGGCGGGCATGGGCGATCATCGCCTTCGCCAGCTCATCCTGCTGCACCCGAAGGTTGTTGCTGCGGCCGATTTCCGCCAGCACAAGACCGAGCCGCACCCGGCGCAGCGCCAGTGACTTGTACTCCGCGCGCTGCGCCTCGCTCAGCGCCGCATCCGCGGCAGGAGCGTGTTCGTGCGTCGCGCCGTGCTCGTGGTCATGCCCGCAATGCTCGTCGTGGACATGCTCTTCTGGAGCAGCTGGGGCCGCCGCCTCCCCCGCCGGCTGATGCTGCCGGGCGAGCGACTCGTACTCGCGTTGCAACAGCCCGTTCGGCACGGCGAAGTCGTAGAGTTCCGACAGCCGGTCGAGCAGCGAGCGCTTCAAGCGCAGCCGCGACAACGACTTCAGCTCGTTCTCGTGTTGCTCGCGCAACCACTTCTTGAGATCTTCCAGGCTCTCCCAGCCGCCCTTCTTGGCAAGCTCGTCGTCGATCGGCGCGGGGGTGCGCGTCCGCACCTCCTTCACCTCGATCTCGTAGCTGCGCGTCTGGCCCGCGAGATCAGCGCGATCGGTGCCTTCGGGGACGGTAATCGAGACCGTCGCCCGCGCTCCCGCCGCCAGCCCGACGAGCTGCGAGTCGAAACCCGGCAGCGGCGCATTGCTACCGATGCGCAGCCGGATACCGCTCAGGTTCTCCGGATTAAATGGCCACGGATCGCTCGGCCGGCCGAGCAGGTCGAAAACGACGATGTCGCCATCAGCAGCCTGCCGGTCGCCGGACGCCACCGTCTCTTCGCCCACGGCATCAGCGAAGCGGCCAATCCGCCGCTCGATCTCCGCCTCGTCGACCGTTGCGGTCAGTCGCTCCAGGCTGATCTGGGCGTAGTCCGGCGGCGTGATCTCGGGCAGCAGCTCGACCGCCAGCGTGTATTCGAGGTCGCCTGTGTCGGGCAAATCCGCCAGTTCGACCTTGGGCGGCAGCGCGGCGCGCAGGCCACGCTCGCTGATCACCGCCTGCGAGCTTTCGTTGATCGTCTGCTCGACGACCTCGCTCTTCACCGCGGCGCCGTAGCGCTTGCGCATCAGCCCGAGCGGCACCTTGCCCGGCCGGAAGCCCGGCAGACGCATCGTCTGGGCCAGTTCGCCAAGCCGAGCCTCCACCTTCCGCTCGATATCGGCGGCTGGCATGGTGACGCGGAACTGACGCGTGAGATCGTCGATCTGGGTCTCTGTGACGTTCATCGCTCTCGTTCAGAATTGAAGATTATTCGAAGGGCAGTGCACCACAAGCGGTCTTGCGGCGCGTTCGACCGTTCGCGGTAAACCCCGGGGACGGCCTCGTGTTGGTGCGGGCGGAGGGATTTGAACCCCCACGACTTGCGTCACGAGATCCTAAGTCTCGCGTGTCTACCGGTTCCACCACGCCCGCACGGACGCGGCACTGCCAGCAGGGCGAGAGACTGTAGATGAGACGCCGTTGCTGTCAATGGTCTTCATCTCTCGGCCGCCGATCGGGTGTCGGCGCGCCGTCCGAGGGTTTCGCGGATGAACGCCGCGTCCAGCCGCCTGTCGGCCAGCGAGTATGCGCGGGTGGTGCCCAGCGGCAGCTCCGGCGATTCGTAGAAGGCGACGGACAGATCGGCGAGCCTGACCTCGACGACGGTGGGTGGACGGGCGGCGAGAAAGCGCCGCAGGGTCTCCTGCAAGCCCGTCGCGAGAGCCGCATCGACCCCATCCGGATGGTCGATCATCCCGATGCGCAGGTAGAAGTCGTTGTCGGTATCCGACGGCGCGGCGTGGTAGGCGTGCAGAACCCCATGACGCTGTGCCGCGCGGCGGATCCGCTCGAGGCTTGCCGGATAAAGGCTGGCCGGCTCGATCCCGGCGGCCGGCGACGCTGCATCGCCGGCGGGGCGCGAGTCAAGAAACGGCCAGCCCATGACCACGACGCAGTCTCCCTGCAGCGAGAAGCCGCGCACGAAAGGACGGGTGCCGCGGCTGGTGAACGGGTAGTCCCGGTTCTCGAAGCCGCCGATCTGCAGCCGGAAGGGAACGTCGATGCCCTCGCGCAGGAATCCCAGCAGACCACCGAAATCCATTTCCACGGCGACTTGGCGACGGATCGCGAAGTTCCGGTTGAGAAATCGATGCGGTTCCTCCTCGCAGCACTCCAATCCGATCACGGTGCCGTGGATCTGGCCGGGTTCGTACCTGCGGAACCGCGCGCCGATGACACCGGCAACGGCATCCTGGCAGGCCACAAGCAGCGCGCGCAGCGCCTCCGGCTTCTCGCCGTAGAACGCAACGACCGTCGCCTGCATCCCCGCCTCCCACGACGCGCCCGATCCGCGAAATCCGCCGACACCATCGTCCGATCAATGGCCAGTTTCAACTCCGCGCCGGGGTATTGCACTCTATCCCATGTGTGGACGGTTTGGTCTCGGGTGCGATCTCGTCCGCTGTTGGTCCCACAGCGTCGCCGCGGATGGAGAGCTTGCAGCCATGCCGAATAGGGCGGAATAGCCTTCAGGCGTATTCCGCCGGATGCGGCGGTAGGCTATGCTCCGGATCCCGTTCGGGGGAGCTTATTTGCCCGACTATCGGAGGTTCAGGGTTCCGGGCGGCAGCGCCTTCTTTACGGTCAACCCGCTGCAGCGTCGGGACAACGCGTTGCTGACCCAGCGGATCGATCTGCTCAGAGAAGCGGTTCGCCGGGTCCGTCGCGACCGCCCGTTCGTCATCGACGCTTTCGTCGTCCTGCCCGACCATCTCCATGCTATCTGGACGCTCCCGCTTGGCGACGACGACACCTCCACTCGTTGGCGGCTGATCAAGACGTTCTTTGTCCGCAGCCTTGCGCGGCCCGAGTGGCGATCGGCTGTTCGCCTGCGCCGCGGCGAGCGGGGCACCTGGCAGCGCCGGTTCTGGGAGCATGCCATTCTTGACGATGCCGACTATGCCGCGCATGTCGACTACGTCCACTTTAACCCGGTCAAGCACGGCGTTGTCGCCTCGCCTGCGGACTGGCCGTACTCGACGTTCCGTGTCTGCGTCGAGCGAGGCCTTTATCCCCAGGCATGGGCCGGCGACGGCGTCCGCGACCTGCCGGCCGGGGAGGCCGGCAGCTGAACCATCCGGCGGAATACGCCTATCGGCTATTCCGCCCTTGTATCTTGCCGGCGGTGAGGCGTAGCTGGCCTCACCGTGGACCGGGTGAGCATGCATCCGCCCTTGGACGGCAAGTCCGAAGCGTAGATTGTGCCCCCGGTCCGCACCTTCGACCTCTTGGGAGGCTGGACGGTATCGAGGACGCGGCGTTTTGCCCGCAAGTCCGTATCCACAAGGTCAGTCGGTCGGGAGGTCATCGGCAACGACGAGGGGGTTGGGATGCAGGTCATCGGGGTCGACGTCAGCAAGGAGAAACTGCACTGCGCCTGGCTGCGCGACGCTGCCCGCCGGCAGGTCCGGCCGAAGTCGGTCGCCAACACGGCCGACGGACACGCCGCCCTCCTCGCCTGGGCGACCGGGTGACTGGCGCCGCCGCGGCCGAACTGCACGTCGTCCTGGAAGCGACCGGCGTCTACCACGAGGCGGCGGCGACCTTCCTGCATGACGCCGGCTGCCACGTCTCGGTGGTCAACCCGTTGCAGGTCAAGCGGTTCGCCGGAGAGCCTGGGCGTCCGGACGAAGACCGACCGGCACGACGGCCTGATCCTCGCCCTGTTCGGCGACGCCCGCCGGCCGGCCGCCTGGACGCCGCCGCCGGGCGAGATCCGCCAGCTGGAGAAGGGGCTCCTCGGCCGGCTCGCCGCCCTTGAACAGGACTTTGCCCGCGAGCTCAACCGGCTGGAGACGGCGCGTGCCGAGCCGGCCCCCGACGCGGTGCTCGTCTCGCTGCAGACGATGCTGGATGTGCTGGCGGCGGAGATCGGCCGGCTGCGCCGGCAGATCGACGACCATCTCGACAGCCATCCCGAGCTGAAGGAGCAGCGGGCGTTGCTGGAGAGTATTCCCGGCATCGGCGCCAAGCTTTCGCTGTGGTTCCTGGCCTTGTTCCGCAGTCGAACCTTCGCCTCTGCCCGTCAGGCGGCGGCGTTTCTCGGTCTCGTGCCGGTCGAATTCCAGTCCGGCTCCAGCGTGCTGAAGCTGGCCACGTCTGTCAAGGCCGGGGATGCCCGCTGGCGGGCCAGACTGTTCCTGCCGGCGATGGTCGCCGCCCGCTGGGATCCGTTGGTCCGCGCCCAGTACCAACGCCTGCTCGCCGCCGGCAAATCGGAAGATGAGCGCCCTCGGTGCGGCGATGCGAAAGCTTGTCCACATCGCCTTCGGCGTCCTCAAACACCACAAACCGTTCGATCCGAACGTCGCTGCTTGACCAGGCAATACGGTATCTATGCGGGCTGCAAAGTTACCCGGGCTACGCGGGCTGCGACATAGCCTGCCCTGGAGCGGCAGCGTGACCCGACCCTCTGCGGCGGATTCCGCTTCGCTTCGAACCCCTCCCTACGAAGTGACCCGACCTATGCGGGGCTGCGCTACAACGCCGCCTCGAACCGTCCCGGCTTGATGCCGGGTGCGTTGCGCTGGTGTTTACGACTACGTCTGCCGTCGAAAGGATGGACCGGACGAGTAGCCGACCGCTTGTGACCAAACTCGCGCTCCGGGGATGCCTGCAGGACAGGACGCGCCACCCGCGATCCATCGCCCATGCACGCGCGTTCGGCTTGAATGGCAATCAGGGTTGAGGCAAGCTTGTTTACCCGCAGGAGAGTCAAAAATTGGTCAGGAATACACCTCAACCAGAGGCCCTGGTCGACAAGTCAGCAATACCTGGAATTCCGAACGCTCGGTTCTGGGGTGACCGGTTTCCCAAACATTTAGCTGTGCAATTGGATCGCCCTAGTGAAGAACTACAAGCGAGATATCCTGCGCTGGCTGGCGTACAGCACAACTATCTCGCAATTTCGGGCGGTGGTGCAAACGGCGCGTTCGGCGCCGGTTTCCTCTCGGGATGGACAGAGACGGGCACACGACCGGACTTCACCTTCGTAACCGGCATCAGTACCGGCGCCCTGACCGCACCTTTTGCGTTTCTCGGGCCGGAATGCGATCCTCTTCTCGAAGAGATTTTTACCCAGTATACGACTGCAGACTTAGTCAAAAAGCGGCCACCGTATAGTGCGTTGATCTCTGATGCCCTTTACACGACCAAAGGATTGAAGCGCTATTATCGATCGGACGTTCGATGAAAGGATGCTGGCAGCCGTTGCGTCGGAATGGTCGGAAAAAGGCCGTGCCTTGCTTATCGGCACGACGAACCTTTACGCGCTGCGTCCAGTTTTATGGCGCGTTCAACATATTGCTGCCAGTGGCGAGCCAGGTGCATTAGCGCTGATCCGAAATGTGTTGCTTGCCTCCGCGTCCCTTCCCATTGCCTTCCCACCCGTAAGGATCGAAGTAGAAGCTGACGGCCAGCGGTATGACGAGATGCACATCGATGGCGGGGCCGCCGCGCCAGGTTTTTCTTACCCACCCGAGATAAGCTGGGGCCTGTTTCTTGGGGAAATTTAATGTTCCTGATAAACCAAATGTCTACTTGATTCGCAATTCCCGATTGAAGCCCGCTTGGGAAACAACCAAAGCTCGGGTATTGCCAATTGCCATGCGGACCATGACGTCTCTTATCCGCACACAAGGGCTTGGAGACATGTTCCGGGTCTCTCTAGCAGCCAAGAGGGATGGGCTGAACTTTCATATGATTCATATCCCCGACAGCTTTGACTGGCAGCCGAAAGAGCAATTCGATCGAGACTACATGCGCAAACTGTTTGACGTGGGCCGTCAGTTGGGCCGCTCCAAGAACCCTTGGCATCGCGAACCACCCGGATTTTCCGAGCTCAAGGACTCTCCGCACGGATAAGGCCAGATCCAACCCAGGCACGCAGCGTGATCGTGCCGGCACGCTACGGCACGACCCGTGTTGGCGCTCCCCGTCGAACACCAGACGCGGATCGCGTCCGCTTTCTGCACCCAGACAACGTCGCTTCTGGCGGAGGCTGTTGAGAAAGTCGCTTACGGGTGTGGGTTTGGCGCTGGGGGAGGGTCGTCGCGGCTCGCGGTATTCGCCATTCCGTGACGCCCTCTCACCGACGAGGTTGAGCGCCGTCGGGGCTAAGCGGGTGTTCATTAGCGAGATGGCGGGACAGCCCTTGCCAGGCGTTTGAGTTCCTGGACGATGGCGGCAAAGCAGGAACTCGTCGGTGGCGCCGGTCAGGCCCGCGCAGCCTGGAGCCGGGTCAGGCCCATAGTGGTCTTGGTTTCGGCGAAACGGTGTTCGATCTTCTTGCGTTCGCGGGTTGACTGGCGGTAGGCGGGACTCCCCATCAGCGAGCGAGCATGGTCGCGCGCATCCTCGTTGACGTCGCGGTTGACGCTGCGCTCCGGCGATAGCGTGCACACCGTCTTCAGCGGGCAGGCGGTGCAATCGCTCTTCTTCGCCCGATACTTCAGTGTCGTTCCGGCGTAAATCCTGCCAGTCGAGCGCAGCGCCTTGCCGTTGGGACAGATGTAAACGTTCTGGCTCGCATCGAAGAGGAAGTCCTTGCGGCTGAAGCGGCCCTCCTGTCCGATCTCGCTCTGCTCCCAGACCGGGATATGCGGATCGATGTCGCGTTTCACCAGCCAGCCCAGCATCTCGCCGGTGCCGTAGGCGACATCGGCAGCGAGCCGTTGCGGTTTAAGGCCGGACCGGTCACGGGTGCGCTCCAGCATCGTCTCGGTCGCGTCCACTTCCTTCGAGATCCGCGTCGGTGTCGCCACCACATCGACGATCACCGCCTCTTTGAGATCGATCAGGCAATTGAAGCTGTAGGCGAAGGCCGCCTTGAAGCGACCGCGCGTCGTCCAGGCGGCACACGGATCGGATGGTGAGATCGCCTTCGGCGCCCGCTCCGATTGGTCGGTGGGGTCTCGCTGTCCAGCGCCGCAAGATACTCGGCAATCGGCCGGCGCGCCTGCTGTTCGTCCGTCCAGTCAACTTCCGGGCCGCCCGTCACCCGGTTGAAGCGGCTGGCGTTCGCCTCGATGACGCTGGCATCGACAGCAAACCCTCGCCGCCCACCAGTCCCGCCTTCATGCAGGCGCGCACCACGCTCTCGAAGATGCGCCGAAATGCCGCGCTCTCCCGGAAGCGGCCGTGCCGGTTGACCGAGAACGTCGAATGGTCGGGAACCGCATCTTCCAGGCCGAGACGGCAGAACCAGCGGTAGGCGAGATTGAGATCGACCTCCCGGCACAGCCGGCGCTCCGAACGGATCGAATAGCAGTAGCCGACGATCAGCATTCTGATCATCAGCTCCGGGTCCACCGACGGACGACCCGTGTGGCTGTAGAACGGCGCCAGCTCCGCGCGCAGCCAGCCGAGATCGACGACCTTGTCGATATTCCGCAACAGATGGTCGGCCGGAATGCGGTCCTCCAAACAAAACTCGTAGAACAGCCGCTCCTGCCGACCCTGCCGCTCACCCATCATCGCCCGCCTCCGTCGCCGTAAATCCAGAGCGACGGAATCACGCATCGAAACGGCGCGCAACCCAGACTTCTTCAACAGCCTCGGCGAAAACCGGTCCCTCGCAACCGTCCTCCCCCGCCCCACCCTAGAGCATGATCTGTTTAGTTTGAAGCGTAGCCGGAGTTGCGGAGGTAGTTGGCGCATTCCTTCGGAGTGAAGTGATCGAGCAAACTGCCGATGCGGCGCCAGGTGGTTTCGACGGTTCGTTCGGCGGCTTTACGCAGGAGCGTCTTGAGCTTGGCGAAGACCTGCTCGATCGGGTTGAGGTCGGGGCTATAGGCGGGCAGGAACAAGAGTTTGGCGCCGGCTGCGCGGATCGCTGCGCGCACCGCCTTGCCCTTGTGGCTGCCAAGATTGTCGAGAATGACGATGTCGCCCGGCGACAGCGTCGGCACCAGGATCTGCTGGACGTAGGCGAGGAAGGATCGGCCGTTGATCGGGCCGTCCAGCACGCAGGGTGCGTCGATGCGGTCAGCGCGCAGCGCTGCAACGAAGGTGAGGGTCCGCCAGCGGCCGTGCGGCACCTTGGCGGGCAGCCGCTTGCCGCGCGGCGAGCGGCCGTGGCGGCGCGTCATGTTGGTCTTCGCCCAGGTCTCGTCCACGAAGACGAGCCGGCGGGCATCAAGCCGGCCTTGATACTTCTTCCACTGCGCGCGGCGCCGGGCGATCGCCGGTCGATCCTGCTCGCTGGCGTGCACGGTTTTTTTTGAAGCTCAGTCCCTGGCGCTGCAGGAACAGCCACAGCGCTCCGTAGCTGACCTTGGTGCCGCGCCGGCCCAGCTCGGCCAACAGCGCCCGCAGCGTCAGGTCCGGCTGCTCGGCCAGCCGCGCCAGCAGCCACTCCCGCTCGGCAAGCAGCAGCGGGCGGCGATGCCCACCCATCTTGCCCGGCGCCACGCTCCCCGTTCGCCGCTGCCGCTGCGACCACTTGACCACGCTCGCCACGCTGACCCCAAACAGTCGCGCCGTCTTGCGGCAGCTCCGGCCCGCTTCGACCGACGCCACTACCCGCTCGCGAAGATCAATCGAATATGGTCGTGCCATCCCTGCTGGCCTCCCTCTCCAGCCAGCACCTTGAATCAGAACTCAGCAGCCTTGGGAATCTGGAGGCTTCTGCGAGGTCGCGGACGGGGTGTCCGGCGTGCACGAGCGCGACCTCATTGAAGCCGGATTGAGCGAACCCGCGGATGGCCGGGAGCTATGGGGATTGTAGCGGCGTCTGGTGGTCCGAGACGGCTTTCGGGTGGCGCGGCATGGTGAGCGAGCGGGGGCGGCCGAGGCCGGTGATACCAGGCGGTCGATGCTGGCGGCGAACGGAACTGCGCGTTCGAGCGGCGCCGCGCCGGCCCTGGCGCTGCCGGGAAAGCTGTTGGGCAAGACGGTGCGTGCCGGCACACGACAGCGACGGTGCCGGTCTGGAGGAGCGGCGGCAAGCATGCGGGCGGCTCATGAGGTGTCCTGCCGGAACGGGGGACGGGACGATGGTAGCAGGAGGATGGCCAAGGTGATCATCGCGCCGCCGCAGCAGGGACAGCGATCGAACGCAGTGGTTTTCTTCGACTCCGGTGGGGCGTCCGTGGCGGGCTCAATGTTCGATGGAACGCCCAACAGCTGGCGGCACAGCGCCAGGTTCGCGGCGCGATGGCCATTGGCGAGGAAGCCGTAGTGACGGATGCGATGAAAGCCGTCCGGCAAGGTGTGGAGCAGGAAGCGGCGGAGTGGCGGCGGAAGACATCCGCCACTTCCCATGCAGCCGCCATCGTGCGGCCGGATCAGGCGGGCGGCACGACCTCCAGCGCCAGCCGGTCGAGGGGGCTCTGCGTTCGCCGGATCAGCCCGTTCGAGACCCGCGTGTAACGCGCCGTGCTCGACAGGTTGGCATGGCCAAGCAGCACCTGAATGATGCGGATGTCGGTGCCGTTCTCCAGCAGGTGCGTGGCGAAGCTGTGCCGCAGCGTGTGCACCGTCACCCGCTTGGCCAGGCCGGCCGCGGCGCAGGCGGAGCGGCAGGCGGAATGCAGCACCTGGACGTCGATCGACTTCGTCTCGTCCCGACCGGGGAACAGCCAGTACTTCGGCCGGGCCAGGCGCCAGTAAGTGCGCAGGATGCCCAGCAGCTGGCCCGACAGCATGACGAACCGGTCCTTGCCGCCCTTGCCGTGCTCGACCCGGATCACCATCCGGACGCTGTCGATGTCGCCGACCTTCAGGCCGACCGCCTCCGGACGCTCGCAGCCCCGCCGCAGAGGCCGTCGTCAGCGCGGCACGGGTCTTCAGGCTCGGAACCGCCTCGAGAAAGCGCACCACCTCATCGGTATTCAGCACCACCGGCAGCTTGTGCGGCTCGCGCGCGTACGGGATGCGCTCCGGGATCTCGCCGTGCCCGAGCGTGACGCCGTAGAAGAACCGCAACGCACAGACCGTCTGGTTCAGCGCGGGCCACGAAATGCCGGTCGACACGAGATGAACCTGAAAGGCGCGGACGTCCTCCAGGCCAAGCCGGTCCGGCGAGCGACCGAAGTACCGGCCGAACTTCGCGACTGCATGCACGTAGGATCGTTGCGTCGCCGGCGACAGATTGCGGACGGTCATGTCCTCGGTCATGCGGCGGCGCAGAGGGCTCATCTCGGCCATCGGAGTGCTCTGTCCTGAGGATCGGGCTTCACAGCCGCAATCCTCTCAGACGAAACCCTCCCCTCTAAACGCTCACCTCGCTCCCGCGACAGCGGGTTCGTTCAATCCCCCGATGCCGCCTTCGGGCTCGATGCTCTAGCCACGCAGCGCCGGGGCCGCGTCGTCGATGATGAGTTGCAGCGCGGCGCCGGCGCCCCTCCTCTGTTGCAGTCGGCCGGCAAGGTGGAAGGGGGCGCCGGCGTGCGCGGCCAGTGCTTGGCCGAGCGGCTGATCGAGGCAGCGGAAGGCGATTGCCGGCAGCCGGGTGCCGCCGTCGATCAGGCCGCAGGCGAGGTGGGCGCTGCCGGCCGGACGCGTGTACGCGATGCGCACCGCTTGCAACATGAAACGCGGCTCCGCGTGGCCGGCGCCGAATGGCGCGAGGCGGGCGAGGAACGCTGGCGGCAGCGCCGCGGCACCGGCCAGCGACAGCACACCGTCGATGCTCAACGAACGCAAGCCTTCAGCGGTGACAGCGTCAACGGCGAGGCGGGCCTCAAGGAAAGCGCGCAGCTCCGTTAGCCTGCGGGGTTCGGCAGTGAAGCCCGCCGCCATGGCATGACCGCCCCCCTTCACCAGCAGTCCTTCCGCCACCGCGGCGTTGACTGCCGCCCCCAGATCGCGGCCTCGAACAGAGCGCCCCGACGCCACCGCCCGCTCGCTGTCGATCGCCACCACCAGCGCCGGCCGGCGGAAGCGCTCCGCCAGACGGCTGGCAACGATGCCGATCACGCCCGGATGCCAGCCCTCTCCGACCGCCCACAACAGCGGCGCTCCATCGGCGTCGACGCCGAGGCGCGCCGTTGCCGCCGCCCACACACCTTGTTCGATCTCCTGACGCTCGCGATTGAGGGCGTTCAGCCGCTGCGCCAGCCGCGCCGCCTCGACGGGATCGTCACAGGCGAGCAGTCGCGCGCCGAGGTCGGCCTGGCCGACGCGGCCGCCGGCATTGATCCGCGGTCCGATGGCGAAACCCAGGTCGCGCGCTGAAGCCGGGCCGCGCAAACCGGCCAGATCGGCGATGGCGCGCAGGCCGGCATTGCCACGTCCCGCCATCACCTTCAGCCCCTGCGCCACGAAGGCGCGGTTGACCCCCGCCAGCGGCACGACATCGCACACCGTGCCCAGCGCCACCAGATCGAGCCATTGCCGCAGGTCTGGCTCCGGCCGCGTTGAATAGCGGCCGGCTGCCCGCAGCAGCCGATTGGTGTCGACCATCAGCAGAAAGGCGACGCCGGCGGCACACAGATGATCCAGGCCGCTCGCGTCGTCGGGGCGCTTCGGGTTGATGACGGCGACCGCGGGCGGCAACGGCAGGCTCGCCTGGTGATGATCGACGACGATCACGTCGAGACCGGCGGATGCGGCGGCGGCCAGCGCGTCGTGGGCAGCGATCCCGCAATCGACGGTGACCACCAGGCCGACGCCCTGATTGGCCAGGGCGCGCAGTGCCGGGGCGTTCGGCCCGTAGCCTTCGCGCAGCCGGTCCGGTACGTAGAGCAGCGGCTCGGCACCAACGGCGCGCAGAAAGCGCAGCAGGACCGCCGCCGCCGTCGCTCCGTCGACGTCGTAGTCGCCGTAGATGGCGATCCGCTCACCCGCGGTGATCGCCGCCGCCAACCTCTCGGACCCTCGTCGCATGTCCTCGAGCCGACAAGGGTCGGGCAGCAGGTCGCGCAGCCGGGGATCAAGAAACGACGCCGCTGCGTCAAGGCCGATGCCACGCACCGCCAACAGGCGGGCGACGATTTCCGGCAGGTCGAGACGTTGAGCGAGCGCCATCGCCAGCCGGTCGTCCGCAGGGGCCAGCGTCCAGTTGCGCCCCGTCAGCGAGCGCTCGACTCCCAGCGTCTCCGCTACGGTCGACGCGGGCGGTGAGGGCCGTTGCGTCCAGGCAAAGGGCGGCGGCGCGAGCATGGCCGCCGCCGGATCAGAAGGGCTCAATGCGGATCATCCGCGGCGGTTCGACCGACGACGGCAGCTCGCCAATCCGCCGCAGCGCCTGCACCATCGACGCCTCCTCCGCCTCGTGCGTTGTCATCACCACCGGCACCGCCTCGCCGGGAGCGCGCGCCCGCTGCAGCACCGCCTCCATCGACACCGCATCGTCGCGCAGGATGGCGGTAACGTCGGCGAGGACGCCCGGCTGGTCGAGCAGCATCAGCCGGACGTAGTAGCAGCCGCGATGCCGGCTCATTGGCAGCGCCGGCAATGCCTGCAGGCGCTCGACCGGGATGCCGAAGGTGGGAGCATGCCGGCCGCAGGCGATGTCGGCGATGTCGGCGACAACAGCGGACGCGGTCGGCCGCTCGCCAGCTCCCCTGCCCTCCTGAACGATGCGGTCGGCGAAGTCGCCTTCGGCGACGACGGCGTTGAATACGCCTTCGACGTGCGCCACCGGCGCGCCGCGGCGCAGCATGCACGGGTGCACCCGGCGCTCGACACCTCCGTCGGTGAGGGACGCGATGCCGAGCAGCTTGATGCGATAGCCGAGTTCCTCGGCAAACGCGATGTCCACCGGTGAAACGTGGCGGATGCCCTCGATGTGCAAAGCCCCGAACTCCAGGGTGCAGCCGAAGGCGACTGTCGCCAGGATTGCGAGCTTGTGAGCGGCGTCGATGCCGTCGACGTCGAAGCCGGGATCGGCCTCGGCGTAGCCCAGCGCCTGCGCTTCGGCCAGCACCGTCTCGAACTCGCGGCCGCTCTCCCGCATCTGCGTCAGGATGTAGTTGCAGGTGCCGTTGAGGATGCCGAACACGCGCGTCCGGCGGTTGCCGACCAAGCCTTCGCGCAGCGCCTTGATGATCGGGATTGCGCCGGCGACCGCCGCCTCGTAGGCAAGGACGACGCCGGCGCCCTCCGCCGCCGCCGCCAGCGCCGTGCCATGGTGGGCGATCAGCGCCTTGTTGGCGGTCACGACATGCCGGCCGCGGGCAATCGCCGCCTCGCACACCTGCCGCGCCGCGCCCTCGGCGCCGCCGATCAGTTCGACGACGACGTCGGCGTCAGCTTGCTGGGTCATCGCCACCGCGTCGTCATACCAGGCATAGCCGTCGACCGAAAAGCCGCGGTCGCGCCGGAAGCGGTCGCTTACGGCGGTGATCGCGATACCTCGGCCGGTGCGCAGCGCAAGCGCCTCGGCGTTCGCCTGCAACAGCTTGACGACACCGCCACCGACCGTCCCCAGCCCGGCGACGGCGACTTTCAGCGGCTGTTGCCCGGCCGAGCTCCTCACGAGACGCTCCTCTGGTCTCTATTCCGCTGCCGGCACGCGCTTGTCGGCGAGCTCAACGATGTTGTGGTAGCGGCCGAGGAACGTCTTGATGTTGCGGATCGCCTGGCGGGTCCGATGGCGGTTCTCGACCAGAGCGAAGCGGACATAGCCATCGCCATGCTCGCCGAAGCCGATACCCGGCGCCACCGCCACCTTCGCTTCGCGCAGCAGCAGCTTGGAGAACTCCAGGCTGCCGAGATGCGCGAACGCCGCCGGCAGCGGCGCCCAGGCGAACATCGTGGCGGCCGGCGACGGAACCTCCCAACCGCCGGCGGCGAGCCCGGCGATGAGCACGTCACGGCGCTGGCGATAGCGCTCGCGCATGTCCAGCACGCACTGCTGCGGGCCGTTCAGCGCCGCGGTGGCGGCGACCTGCACCGGCGTGAAGGCACCGTAGTCGAGGTACGATTTGACCCTGGCCAGCGCCGCGATCAGCCGCGCGTTGCCGCAAGCGAAGCCGACGCGCCAGCCGGGCATCGAGTAGGTCTTGCTCAGCGACGAGAACTCGATCGCTGACGTCCTTGGCGCCGGGGATCTGCAGGATCGAAGGTGGCGGATTGCCATCGAAATAGATCTCGGCGTAGGCGACGTCCGACATCACGTAGATGCCGGCGTGGCGGCAGAAGTCCACTACCTGGACGTAGAAGTCGAGGGTGGCCAATTCCGCCGTTGGGTTGTTCGGGTAATTCAGCACCACCGCGACCGGCTTAGGCACGCTGTGCTTTACCGCGCGCTCCAGGGCGGCGAAGGAAATCGCCGTCGGGGGTCACCGGGATATTGCGGACGGACGCGCCAGCGATGATGAAGCCGAACTGGTGGATCGGATAGCTGGGGTTGGGCACCAGGATGACGTCGCCCGGACTGGAGACGGCAGAGGCCAGGTTGGCTAGCCCCTCCTTGGAGCCCAACGTCACGCAGACTTCCGTCTCCGGATCGACGGAAACGTCGAATCGCCGCTCGTAGTAGCCTGCAAGTGCGCGCCGCAGGCCCTTGACGCCGCGCGACTCCGAGTAGCGGTGGGTGCGCGGATCCTGCACAGTCTCGGTCAGCTTGTCGACGATGTGCGGCGGCGTCGGGAAATCCGGGTTGCCCATGCCGAAATCGATGATGTCTTCGCCCACGGCGCGCGCCCGCGCCTTCATCGCGTTGACCTCCGCGAAGACGTATGGCGGCAGCCGCCGAATCTTGAAGAATTCCTTTTCCATCATCTCACCCATAGACTCCGACGGTATCCCTGATGCCGCCCGCGATGGACGTTGCTCTGTCCCGCTTTCGCCACTTTCTTCGGCATACAATAGCCGAACTTCGCCGCCGCGCCATCGCTTGCGATGACGACAGGAAATTGCCCCAGCCAACCGGTTCGGGTTATATAGCTTCTCCCCCAGCAGGGAAGCCGACGCGGCGCGGACGATTGCTACGCACCATGCAGGCTAGCGCTGTGAACGGTGCGAATCAAACGCAGCATAGAGGTGTCGCAGATGGTCGATCAACAGCGGACTCTTCGGCAATCGTCGGACGCCGACGGCATGTCGAAGGCGTTCGCAGAGATCGCCGAGCGCAGTCAGCTGATCGTCAACGACTGGCTGCAGCGTAACGGCCTCGCCGATCCGCGTAGCAGCGGCGCGGATCCGGTGGGTGTCGCGACGCTGTTTCTCGACCTGACTTCGAAAATGATGGCCATTCCCGCGTCGATGGTTACGGCGCAGATGTCGCTATGGCAGGATTACTTTACCCTGTGGCAGAGCACCACCGGCCGGATGCTGGGCGCCGACGTACTGAGGCCGGCTGGAGCCCATCTCCCCGGCGAGCAGGCCTGGCACGACGTCGACATCTTCGCCTACGTCAAGCAGTCGTTCATGCTGACGAGCCGCTGGATGCAGGTGATGGCCGATGCCGGCAGCGACGGCAGCCGCAAGCTCCGCAACGAGATGGATATGTGCGCGCAGCAGTTCCTGGCGGCGCTGTCGTCCGCGGAGTTCACCCTCACCAATCCGGAAATGTTGCGGGCCGCCATCGAAAGCGGCGGCGAAAACCTGATCACGGGCTTGCAGAACCTGCTCAAGGAGATGGAGGTGGGCCTGGGTGCCCGGGGTTCGGCGGCGCGTGATCCTCAATCTTTTACCGTCGGCCGTACGGTGGCGCGCACGCCCGGTAAGGTGATTTTCCGCAACTCGCTGATGGAAGTCATCCAGTACGCGCCGCGTACCGAGCGGGTGCTGCGCCGGCCGCTGCTGTTCGTACCCGGCTGGACCGGCAAATACTACGTGCTCGACCTGCGCGACAGCAATTCGCTGGTCCGCTGGGCGGTCGATCTCGGCCAAACCGTGTTCATGATCTCCTGGGTCGGTCCGCGACCGGACGAGCCGCCGCGCAGCTTCGACGATTACGTCATCGATGGCGCGGTGACGGCGATCAAGGTCGTCGAACGGGCAACCCGCGGCGCACCGGTTAACGCCGTCGGCCACGGCCTGGGCGGCAGTCTACTGGCCGCGGCGCTGGATAACCTCGACTCTAGCGGCGAAGGGCGGATCAACACCGACAGCTTCCTCGCCTCGCTTCTCGACTTCTCGCAACCTGGCGAACTTGGTGCCATGATTGATGAGGAGGTTCTCTGTCAACTCGATGAGGCGAACGGCGAGCCGCCGGATGTCGACGTGTTGGCGCAGACCTGCGCACTGCAGCGGGAGAACGACCTGCTGTGGTCTTTCGTTATCAACAACCACCTGCTCGGCAACGATCCGTTCCCGTTCGATCTGTTGCACTGGAACCGCGACGCTCCGCGTCTGCCGAAGACGATGCATGGTGTCTACCTGAATGCGCTCTATCGCCACAACAGGTTGGCGGAACCGGGCGGCATGAGGATCGGCGGCCGGCCGATCGACCTGCGCCGGATCACCGTGCCGAGTTATGTGATGTCTGCGCGCGAGGACCACATCGCGCCGTGGAAGTCGGCGTATCGGGCGATCCGCCTGTTGGGCGGGGCGGAGCGGTTCACACTGGCCGCGTCCGGACACCTCGCTAGTGTGGTTAATCCGCCGACCGGTGGCCGCTACTGCTACTGGACCAATCCGCGCACGCCGGAAAACCCCGATGAGTGGCGGGCCGGCGCCAAGCCGATGGAAGGATCGTGGTGGGCAGACTGGAACGCCTGGATCCGCAGGCGGTCGGGCGATGAATGGGTTCCGGCACGCGAGCCGGGAGACGGCGAGCTGGAGCCTCTCTGCGACGCGCCTGGAACGTATGTTCGCGGCAACGCCTGATGCATGATAGGCGAAGAGATTGGAAGCGCTCCGGCCGGCCCAGCTTTTGAGGCAACCGGTGTTCTACCGCAGCAGCTTGATCAGGCTGGTGTAGTCCCAGCGGTTGCCGCCGCGGCGCTGAATCTCGGCCAGGAACTGATCGACCAGCGCCGTTACCGGCAGCCCTGCTCCGTTGCGTCGCGCCTCGTCAACGGCCATTCCCAGGTCCTTGCGCATCCAATCAACGGCGAAGCCGAAGTCGAAGGCGTCGGCCAGCATCGTCTGCGCCCGGTTGTCCATCATCCACGACTGCGCCGCCCCCTTGGAGATGGTCGCCAGCACCTTCTCGGCGTCCAGCCCGGCGCGGTCGGCGAAGTTCAGCGCTTCCGCCAGTGCCTGCGTCAGGCCCGCGAGGCAGATCTGGTTGACCATCTTGGTGAGCTGGCCGGCGCCCGTCGGTCCAACCAACGTGATTGCCTTGGCGTACGACCACATTACCGGCTCGGCGCGGGCAAAGGTTTCGTCATCGCCGCCGACCATGATCGCCAGCTGGCCGTTCTCCGCCCCAGCTTGCCCCCGGAGACCGGCGCGTCGAGGAAGCCCAGCCGATGCTCGGCGGCTAGACCGGCCAACGCGGGCGATCTCGGCCGAGGCTGTCGTGTGGTCGACCAGGATCGCGCCCTTGGCCATGCCGGCGAAGGCGCCCGCCTCACCGAGCACGACGGCGCGCAGGTCGTCGTCGTTGCCAACGCAGGTAAAGACGATTTCGGCATCTCGGGCGGCTTCCGCCGGCGTTGCCGCCGCCCGGCCGGCGAATTTCGTTACCCAAGCGTCCGCCTTGGCGGCGGTCCGGTTGTAGACGGCCACCTGATGGCCTTCCCGCTGCAGGTGGCCAGCCATGGGGAAGCCCATGACCCCGAGACCGATGAATGCCGCACGCATGTCCGTCTCCTTCCTCCGCTTCGTCCCGCCAATTTTGTCGCTCAGCCAAGCAGCGCGTGCAGCCGCCGCCAGCTCCCCTCGTCCGGCGCCAGCAGCAGCGTCTCCTCGACGATACAAGGCGCCGGACGATACGGCGAGCCGTCGCGGCGCAAAGCCGAGAAGCCGCCTGCCTCCCGGTGGATGAGCACGCCCGCCGCGTGGTCCCACGGCTTCAGCCGGGTGTACGAGGCAAAATCGAGCACGCCGCGGGCGAGGTCCATGTATTCTCGCCCGGCCGAACCGTAGCGCCCTGCGCCAGGCGGCACGCTTTCGCCCGCGGCAGCCAGCGCTAGCGCCAGCCGCTCAGCGGCGCGACGGGTCAGTGAGCCGCGCATCGCCGACAGCGGCCGGCCGTGGACGACGCGGACGCGACTGCGCTCGCCGCCCGACTCCCCCCACGCTCCGTGTCCCGAGACCGCCCACACGAGCGTGTCCGACAATGGATCGAGGATGAAGCCTGCCTGCGTTTCTCCTCGTACACAGTAGCCAAGGATAACGGCAAAACACGCATCCCCGCCGGCGAAGTTGGCGGTGCCGTCGACTGGATCGAGCAGCCACACCGGACGGTCTTCAGCCAGCGCCGCCATCACATCCGGCCGCGCCTCCGCCGCCTCCTCTCCGACGAAGGCGCAGCCGGGAGACAGCGCCTCCAGCCTTTGCTCCAGAGCACGTTCCGCCTCGATGTCGGCGATGGTGACGAGGTCGCGCGGATTGCGCTTCTTATGCGCAACGTCGGAGGCGGCGAGGTTGCGGAAACGCGGCAGGATCACCTGCGCCGCCACCTCGCGCAGAATGGCCCCGACGGCACGCACATCGGGGATCCCGTCAGGCGGCGTGCAGGTCGCGATCGCGGTGGTACCCCATGGCAAAGTCATCGAGCATCTGCGCTGCCTCGGCGCCGTACTCGGCGCGTTGCATCAGCGCGCGGGTGACGAAGCAGGCGAACGCCACCGCCTCTCCTTTGCCGCGCAGCTGGAACCGCTTGGCAAAATCGTCGAGCGCCGCGTGTGTCTGCCCCCGGGCCATGATGTTGAGCTGCCGCTTGACGAAGCGATGTTTGCGCCGCCACCGCTGCTGAACGTCGGTTTTGGTCATAGCAAGTTATCTACGCCCACCGTCCCTCACGCACAAGCAGTGCGGTTTCGATCTGCGGGCTGCGCAGGCCAACTTCCAGGAGGCAAGCGACAAGGCGCGCTGCGGCGTGGCGCAACTGATCGCGGATGCAGCCGCCGCACGTGAAACGTTGCAACGGCGGCGGCTTTTCCCTTGATTCGCGCATCCGTGACAGTACGGTTTTAGCTTGGTGCGCAGGTTCGCCACGCAAAGAAATCCGCCGCCGCAAGCCACTCTATTGCCTTGGGAGAACGCGCTTGAGCACGAGAAAACCGCCATCCGCTCCACGCTGTGCCGCTTTGGTCGGCCCCTATCTCTCCGGCAAGACGTCACTGCTGGAGAGCGTGCTGTCGCTCACTGGCGCCGTTTCACGCAGGGGCAGCGTGCGCGAGAGCAACACCGTCGGGGATGGCACCGCCGAGGCGCGCGCGCGACAGATGTCGACCGAACTGAACGTTGCCACCACGGATTACCTGGGCGAGACTTGGACCTTCCTCGACTGCCCGGGCTTTATCGAGCTGGCGCAAGACGCTTTCAATGCGCTGTCGGTGGTCGATCTCGCGGTTGTCGTCTGCGAGCCGGAGCCGCAGAAGGTATTGACGCTGGCGCCGTTGTTGCGTTTTCTCGATGAGCGCAACATTCCGCATCTGGTGTTCGTCAATAAGATGGACCTGCCGGGCGGCAGCATCCGGGCGACGCTGGAGGCGCTGCAGGGGCTGTCGACACGGCCGCTGGTGCTGCGCGAGATCCCGATCCGCGATGGCGAGAAGATCAGCGGTTTCGTCGATCTGGTCAGCGAGCGGGCGTTCCGCTGGAGCGAGGCGCAGCGCTCCGAGCTGATCCAGCTTCCGGAAACTGTTGCCGATCGGGAGAAAGAGGCGCGCGCGGAGATGCTGGAGGCGATTGCCGACTTCGACGATGCGCTGCTGGAAAGCTGTTGGAAGACGTCGTCCCAATCCCGAGGAGGATCTACGCCGGCCTCGCCCGCGACCTGCAGCAGGATCTGATCGTGCCGGTGTTCTTCGGCTCGGCGGAAGGCATGCACGGCATCACCCGGCTGCTGAAGGCGCTGCGCCACGAGGCTCCGGAGCCCGGACAGACGGCGGAACGTCTCGGCATCATCGCCGACGAGCCGTGCGCTCGCGTCTTCAAGACGCTGCACGCCTCGCACACCGGCAAGCTGTCGTTCGTCCGCGTCTTCTCGGGCGACATCACCGATGGCATGACGCTGAACGGCGAACGGGTCAGCGGCGTCAACCGGGTGCTCGGGCAGAAGCTCGAAAAAGTGGCGAAGGTGGGCATCGGCGAAGTGGCGGCGCTGGGCCGCCTCGACGCCGCGCAGACCGGCGCGGTGCTGTCGCCCTCGGGCAAGGCAGAGGCCGACCAATGGCCGTCGCCGCTGAAGCCGTTGTTCGCGCTGAACGTGCATACACGCGAGCGTTCGGACGAGGTCAAGCTGACCGCGGCTCTCGCCCGGCTGGTCGATGAAGATCCGTCGCTTTCATACGGGCACGATCCCGACACCGGAGAGTTTCTGATGTGGGGCCAGGGCGAGATGCAGCTCGCCGTCGCGCTCGACCGGCTGCGCAACCGCTTCAACGTCCAGGTCGTCTCGCAGAAGCCGCAGGTTCCCTACAAGGAGACGATCCGCAGCTCGGTCAGCCACCACGCGCGGCATAAGAAGCAGTCGGGCGGACACGGCGAGTTCGGCGATGTGCACATCGACATCAAGCCGCAGCCGCGCGGCGCCGGTTTCGTCTTCAATGACACGATCACCGGCGGCGTCGTGCCGAAGCAGTACATCCCGGCTGTTGAGGCGGGCGTCCGCGAGTATCTGGCGCGCGGCCCGTTGGGCTTCCCGGTGGTCGACATCGCGGTGACCTTGACCGACGGCCAATACCATACTGTCGATTCCTCCGACATGGCATTCCGCAAGGCGGCTCAGCTCGGCATGCGCGAAGGGATGCCGAAGTGCTCGCCGGTGCTGCTGGAGCCGATCTTCCAGGTGAAGATCGCCATTCCGAACGAGTTCACCTCGCGCATCCAGCGGCTGGTCAGCGGCCGGCGCGGGCAGATCCTCGGCTTTGAGGCGAAGGCCGACTGGAGCGGCTGGGATGAAGTAAGCGTGCTGCTGCCGCAGGCGGAGATGCACGGACTGATCGTTGAACTGCGCTCCGCGACGCTTGGCGTCGGCACCTTCGAATGGAGCTTCGACCACCTGCAAGAGCTGTCAGGCAAACTCGCCGATGATATCGTCGCTCAACGCACTGCGGCGACATGACCCTTGGGCCAACATTGACGCGTGACGGTGCGAAGTGAACGTCTTCATCGTGCATGCGCACCCAGAACCGCAGTCGTTCTGCGCCGCGATGAAGAACGCGGCGGTAGAGACACTCTCCGCCGCCGGTCATGGGGTCGTCGTCACCGATCTTTATGCGATGCGCTTCAATCCGGTTGCCTCTGCGGCCGACTTTCTTGATCGCGCCGACCCCGACTATCTCGTTTATGCCCTTGAGCAGCGGCACGCTTACGAAACCGGCACGCTGGCAGCCGACATCGCGGCAGAAGTCGAAAAGCTGAAGGCAGCCGACCTGCTGCTGCTGAGCTTTCCGCTGTTCTGGTTCTCGGCGCCGGCGATCCTGAAGGGCTGGATCGACCGGGTGCTGCTGTCGGGGCTCACGTATGGTGGAAAGCGCTTCTACGACCGCGGCGGTCTCTCCGGCAAGAAAGCGAGCATCGGCATAACGCTCGGCGCGCGGCCGCACATGTTCGGTCCCGACGCCATTCATGGCGAGCTTGAAACGATGCTGCGCCCCATCCTGCGCGGCACGCTGTGGTACACCGGCATGCAGGTGCTACCGCCATTTTACGCCTATCACGTACCGTACATCACCGCCGAAGCGCGAGCGGCGGTCCTGGCAGAGTGGCGAAACTGGCTGCTCAGCCTGCAGCGGGCTTCCCCGCTGTCGTTTCCCCGTCTCGACGACTTCGACGAGCGGCTTTATCCCAAGCCCCGGGCGGATCAGGGCTAATCAGCGCCTAAGGATCGAATGGTGCTTCACCGCGCCAGCGGCGACTGGTTTGTCCCGCCGAGTTAGTTGGCCGACCGACGGCCGCCCCTAGGTGCAGCGCAATCAGCAGTTTATCCCGCCTGATGACGACGGGCTTGTTTTTACCTGGGTTGGCCCGTGTGCACAACCGCAGGCTTTACAAACTTGCAATTTTTTTTCTTGTCACACCCAATATTGCGCTACGCTATACCAGCGCGGGTATATCTGCCTTTAGATGCAAACATCAATAATGAAAGAAACTATGGGTACGGTCAATGCCATGCGTGCTAGAAGTACGATCATAACACCCCAATTGGGGTAATTCGTAGTGGAGTAGTCCAATGAAATCCCTCCTCCGTTACTTCATCGTTCCATGTATCCTCGGGAGTTCTTCATTTGCAGTCGCAGACGTCCCGGTAAAAGCGATCCGTTTCGACGACATCAAGCCTGTCACCGCGAGGTTCTCGATGAACTTCGGCGGGGTTGGCCTCGACCCACAGCAGCGCGTTTATGCTACCCTCTGCGGCACCCAGGGCGACCCTGACTGCCACCTCGTCCGGTGGAACCCCATCTCCGGGGAAAAGGAATACCTCGGAAGTCTTGGCGCCGCGGCAAAGCGCGACGGTAATCTCGGGCCTAACAAGTTCTGGCCGAAGAAAGAGTCAATCGTCAAAGGTCATACCCACGTCTGGTACCTCGACGGCAAGATGTGGGTAGGAACGATGAACGCCCACGATTACCGCGACATGTCCGTGATCCGCGGTGGTCATCTTATGGCCTACGACCTGGCAACGAAGGTGATCACCGATCATTCACAATGGCAGCCGCAGGGTGTGTTCAAGTCTCGAGGCGGTTACTACGCCATACCAGTTTATCCACAGAAGAATGTGATCGTCGGGATTGGCGTGCCCAACTCCACCGGGTGCGAACTCGTTGTTTATAACCCGCGCACGCGCGAAACAAAGCGTGTCCCTGGGGTTTCTTCGAGCAACGATAACGGCCAACTCGCCGGTCGCGACGCCGCCGTGTTGCCAGACGGAAGAGTTCTGTATCAATGCGGGCCTGCCAACACCGCATTCGGGATGTACAATATAAGCACGGGAGAGAACAAAGCGACCAGCTTCCACACGCAGTACGTCTTGACGACAGGCGTACAGGTAACTCGTGATGGCAAGAAAGCGTATGCGAGCGACTTGCGGAACATATATGAGTTCAACTTGCTATCCGGGACGCAGAAGACATTGACGACCATCGATCCGAGCGGACAGGTGCGACAATCTTCTGCTGTCGCCTTGTCTGCTAATGAAAAAAACCTTTACTATGTAATCAATCAATCAACGGCGGACGGTGGTGCCTGGATCGACGATCTGTACGAGTACAATATTGAGACCGGGACGCGCAGTAAGCTGATGAACCTGAAGCCGTTCATTGGTGAAGCGAAGGTCTCCGGTTCGCACAGCACCGCGTCAAATGGTAAAATCTATTTTGCTTTTCAATCCCACGGCAACTCCGGCATCCTGGAACTGGATGCATCGGGGCGAACCGTACCTGTTCGACAAGCCCCTAATTCCTGCCGCGGCGGCCGAGGCCGCGAGCTAACGCTGGAAGCACAAAAAAATGCCGGGCCCAAGGGCCCGGCAAGTCCAACAGGGAGGCTTCACGTCTGGGAGACGTAGGACTCGTTAGGAACGAGCCCCTCTTCCGGGCCTTGCACCCGAAACCTTGAAACTCGATGCTGCATTGCAGCGACAAACGGAAATATAACCACCCATCCGCTCGACGACCATATCAAAAAATCGCAATGCTCCCATGCGGAGTTCGCATGCGCGGTTGAACTGTTTTTTGGCAATTCGCGCATTGCGACCCATCGCGGAAAGCCGAGCCGGTTTTATGGCTATTCTGACCCGGATGAGGGAAGAACGACCGCATTTGCAATGCTGCGCTGCAGCCTCACGCGCCAGCGCCGGCCGCACCGTCCTTAATGGGTGAGTTCTTCTACCTTGCGCAAAATAAATTGGCGGAACAATGTAATTCGGCTCGAATGCCGCAGTTCCTCCGGATAAACAAAGAATACATCCAGGTCCGGACCTGTAATCTCGGGCAATATCTCAACTAGATTTCCCGCTTCATGATTTAGATACTGTGGCAGTGCGCCAATACCAATGCCGCTTTGTACAGCGCGGAAGATGCCGTAGGTAGAATTGACCTTAAGGAATGCCTTACGCCGCGAGCCTTCCTTTAGCCCAGCCTCCAGAAGCCAGTTCAGATTCGGTACCGGTGGTCGCGCGTCCTCGCCGAACACAACCAATCTATGCGCATCAAGATCACTGGGATTGCGAGGCATACCGTGCTTCTGCAGATAGGAAGGGGCGGCGAAGACATGATACTTGAGGGTCATTAGCCGCCGCTGAATAAGATCGGACTGTGTGGGCGTCGTCATTCGGATAGCGACATCGGCCTCGCGCATCGACAAGTCGAGTTCATTGTCGGTAAGCACCATCGAGACCTCGATGTCGGGATTTTCCTCCAGAAACTCCTTCAGGCGAGGCGCCAGCCAGATGGAGCCGAACGCGATGGTAGTGGTTATTTTCAGCGGTCCCTTCGGCCGCTCCCGACTTTCACTGATCCGGGCCTCTGCCATGTTCAGCTTGGCGAGGATCTCGCGCGCCGTCTTGAACAGGATTTCACCCTGTTCCGTGAGCATCAGCCCGCGCGCGTGCCTGTGAAATAGCGGCACCGCCAAGCTCTCCTCGAGAGAACTGACCTGACGGCTGACCGCCGACTGGCTCAGGTTAAGGATGTCGCCGGCATGCGTGAAGCTGCCCGCCTCGGCAACGGCATGAAAGACGCGCAGCTTGTCCCAATCCATCGCCATCCCCGACCACTCTTGTTATCATTGCGCGTGCCGACGTTCTGCCGCGAGCGCCCATGCCGCTGCGTATCGCCCACGGTAAAGCCGGACGAATCGCTTAGGTTCTGCGTTCCCGCCTACTCTGCGGCGTGTGCGTGCTCCGCCTCGCTTTCGAGAGCGAGGAAACGTTCTGCCTCCAGGGCCGCCATGCAGCCGGTACCGGCCGCGGTAACTGCTTGTCGGAAAATCTTGTCCTGAACGTCGCCGGCAGCGTAGACGCCCGGCACGCTGGTCTGCGTGCTATCGGGCCCAGTGACGATATATCCTTCCTCGTCCATCTCCAGCTGCCCGCGGAAGATCTCGGTATTCGGGGTATGTCCAATAGCGACGAATAGCCCGTCGGCCGCCATTTCGGAGTGGGCGCCGCTGACGACGTTGCGCAGCCGCAGGCCGCGCACCGCTTTGTGCGGGACAACCTCGCCCAGGATCTCCTCGACGACGTGGTCCCACAGCACCGTGATCTTCGGATCGCGGAAAAGCCGATCCTGGAGAATGCGTTCGGCCCGCAATTTGTCGCGGCGATGGATGAGCGTCACCCTCGAGGCGAAGTTGGTAAGGAAGATCGCCTCCTCGACTGCGGTGTTGCCGCCACCAACAACCACCACGTGCTTCTCGCGGAAGAAAAAGCCGTCGCAGGTGGCGCAGGCCGACACGCCGAAACCCTGGAATACGGCTTCGCTCTCCAGTCCAAGCCAGCGCGCCTGCGCGCCGGTGCAGATGATCAGCGCATCGGCGGTGTAGTTGTCGCCGGAATCACCGGTGCAGAAGAACGGCCGCCGCGACAAGTCCACCGAGACGATCATGTCGTCGACCATCCGCGTTCCAACTTTCGCGGCCTGACGGTCCATCTGCTCCATAATCCAGGGCCCCTGCACCGTTTCCTCGAAGCCGGGGTAATTTTCAACATCGGTCGTGATGGTGAGTTGACCGCCCGGCTGTAGTCCCCGAACCAGCAGCGGCGCCATGTTCGCCCGCGCTGCATAGATGGCGGCGGTGTAGCCAGCGGGTCCCGAACCGAGGACCAAAATCTTGCCGTGTCTGCGGATCGACATGCGGGGGATGCTCACCAATGCGCTGTGATCATGTATGGTTTCCCGGAATGCATAGCATAGGTGGCGCTGCCGCACGGCGCAAGGCTGCGCCAGTCGGAGATCAGAACGATTCAAAAACAATTTCCCAGCTATCGGGCCCGCATTCCTCACAGTAATATAATTGCGCGTGGTGCTGCCCTTTATGGAGAAGTACGATCGTGCGACGGGTAAAACTGGACAAGATCGATCAGCGTATCCTGCATGATCTGCAGGAAAATGGTCGTACCAGCAACGTCGAGCTGGCCCGCCGCGCCGGTATCTCTGCCCCTCCGTGCCTGCGTCGGGTACGGGCGTTGGAACGCGCCGGGTATCTTCGCGGATATCACGCCGAGCTCGAGCCGAAGGCGTTGGGATTCAACGTCACAGTATTCGCGCTTGTCGGCCTCGCCAGCCAGGCGGAATTCGACTTGCAGGCGTTCGAGTTGCTCGTTGCTGGCTGGCCGGAAGTGCGCGAGTGCTACATGCTGGCCGGCGAGACGGATTTTTTGCTCAAGGTGGTGGCAGAGGACTGGGATTCTTATGAACGGTTCCTGACCACCCGGCTGACGCCGGCGCCAAACGTCACCCACGTCAAGTCTGCCCTGTCGATCCGCACATCGAAGCTGCAGCCGGGCGTTCCGATCCCGCTCGACGGCAACGGCGCCTCCTGATCTCGCCCTGCACCTCCGCCTCGACACCGGCAACTTGCGATGATGTCGACAAGCCTGATCCGCGCATGAACAGACGCAGGCGCAGCTGGGTAATCAGCCGCCCCCAGCGGCGTAGTCTCCAGCGTCAGCCCGAGCGAGTTCAGGAAGTTCCTGGACCAGATCGAGCCCAACGTCCCCGCTGACCTCGACGTGCATCTGGTGATGGACAATTACGCCACCCACAAGACCAAGCCGATCCGGGACTGGCTCGCCAAACGGCCGCGCTGGCGGCACGTCCACTTCACGCTTCCTGGAGGGTACCCGGCCGGCTGCTAAGGCGCCGGGGCTATCGGCACGGTAGCGGTCGGCGCCACGGTTCCGGCGGTTGCGACTCGATCGTCGATGAAGCGGCCGACGACGTCGAGCACACCGCCGTCGCGGCGGAACGGTCGGGCGAGTTCGAGAACGAGACGGACATGGCCGGTGTCCGGATATTCGATCGTCTCGACGCGGCCACCTTTTGCACGCACGCGATCGGCCAGCGTGAGGGAGTTAACCGGATAGACTGTCGTGTCCGCAGCGCCATGCAGCAACAGCATCGGCGGCTCACCGCCCTGGACAAAATTTACCGGCTGCGTTTCTCGATACTCGGTGCCGACGCAAAGATCGCCCTCGTGCTGGAATGGAGCGTGGGATCGAAGGCGTATGGCCCGGCGAGGCCAATCAGCCCACGCACCGTGCTCACGTCGAGACCCTGCGCCGCCAGGCAGTTTCGGTCGGTAACCAACAGGGCGGCAATGTGGGCACCGGCGGAATGCCCCATCAGGAACATCCGATCCGGATCGCCGCCGAAGCTGGCGGCGTTGGCCCGCACCCACGCAACCGCCGCCGCCGCGTCCTCGACCAAGGTCGGAAAGCGAACCTCGGGGTAAACACGATAATCGGGGATGGCGACGACGTAGACCTCGGCTGGTCAGCGCCTCGCCGACAAACCGATACCAGGCGCGACGACCGCCGCTCCAGGCTCCGCCGTAAAGGAATATGACCACCGGAGCCGGACGGTGCATGCCGACGGGTGTATAAATGTCGAGCCGCTGCCGCTCATTGGGGCCGTAGGCAAGGTCGCGTTCGATGCCCCAGCCGTTGCTCGGAACGAGCAGATCGTTGAGCGCGGTAAGGGGCGAGCATGCAGAGAGTAGAGCGGCGAGCAGGGCCAATAGAACGATTTTCCGCAGGGGATCAGCGCCAGCTTCGGCGGCATACGGACGCAGATCGTGACGGCTTGGCTGACGCCGCGATGTATCGCCTCATCAGTTGAGCCGCCAGATCTCGTAGTTGAGCACTGCCGCGAAGCTTACCCAGGCGAGATACGGCAACAGGAGCACCCCGGCAAAGGCGTCGGTCCGCCAAAAGGCGACGGCTGTCGCGGCGATCGCCAGCCACAGCAGGCCAATGTCGACCAGTGCCCATTCAATCTGCTGCAGGCCAAAGAAAAGCACCGGCCATAGCAGATTGAGAACGAGCTGAATGGCAAACAGCGACAGAGCGCCGCCCGCACCGGCAAAACCGGCCTTCCGCCACACCCGCCACCCGGCCAGCGCCATCAGGATATAAAGGGTCAGCCAAACCGGTGCGAAGGCTTCATCGGGTGGGGTGAAGTCTGGTTTTGTCAGCGTCGGATACCAGGAACCGACGCTGGTAGAAGTTGCCCAGGCGGCGATCCATGACACGCCGATGCAGACGACCACGAAGCCGAAGAGCCCGAGCAGGCTGGCGCGTGACGAAAGCGGTGGATCAGCGTTCACGACGACCACCTCAGTCGGCGGCGACGGCGTCGACGCCGGTAGGGCAACTGACCCCGGTGCCGCCCAGGCCGCAGTAGCCGTGAGGGTTCTTGGCCAGGTACTGCTGGTGGTAGTCTTCGGCGTAGAAGAAGTCTCCGGCGGCAGCGATCTCAGTGGTGATCGCCGCATGGCCGGCCGCGGTCAGTGCGCGCTGGAAGGTCTGGCGCGATTCCTCGGCAAGCCGCTGCTGCTCCGCGGACGTGGTATAGATGGCCGAGCGGTATTGGGTGCCGACGTCGTTACCTTGGCGCATTCCCTGCGTCGGATCGTGGCTCTCCCAGAATACCTGCAATAGCCTTTCATAAGTTACTTTCGTCGGGTCGAAGACAACCAGCACTGCCTCGGTGTGGCCGGTACGACCGGAGCAAACTTCTTCATAGGTGGGATTAGGCGTATAGCCGCCCGCGTAACCGGCAGCTGTCGTCCACACGCCGGGGATCTGCCAGAACTTGCGTTCGGCGCCCCAAAAACAGCCGAGACCGAATATGGCCGTCCGCAAACCTCCCGGAAACGGTGGTTGCATCGGATTGCCGGTAACCGTGTGCCGCGCTGCCACCCGCATCGTCTGGGCTCTGCCCGGCAACGCTTCCTCAGCACTCGGAAGCCGCGATTTCTTCCCTGACATCATCCACATAACCCAACCTCCGCTCTGCAACGCCACGTCGCCAGGATACCCGGTGGAAGCGCTGCCGCCTGTATGTGGAGAGCCGAGCGGGGTGTGGAAACTCCCCGCCCTGCAACGCCACCATCGATGAGGGCTAACGCTGTGATGTCTTCGCGAATTGGTCGAGCCGGCGCGCTGACTTGAAGCTACTGACTCTGGTCGCCACCGGTGGACGAAGTACGGGAAGTCTGATCCGAACCCGGTGCCGCAGGTCCGCCTGGCGCGCCGGGCGCCCCCGCACCGCCCAGCTTGTCTGGGTCGGCCCAGCTGCCACCCCCGCCGGAGATGTTCGCGCCGCGCCACGAGGATCGACAACCACACGGCTGTAATTGCTGCCACCGAGCTGCACCAGCACCGGCGTGCCGTTGGAGATCGGCATCTCGCCACTGGCCCGGTTCTGGACAAGGGTGACCGTGCGGCCATCGTCCATATGAACGATATATTCGATGCCTTCGCCGCCGCTGGTGGCGTTCTGCGCCAGATAGCCGGTGCCCCTCCCTATCACGGCGCCAATGATGGCTGCCCAGCCGGACTGAAAGCCCCAACCCGCCCGGCGCCGCCCAGCGCACCGCCAGCCAGCGGGCCAATCGGGCTGCGTTCACCCGCGATGCGGACGACCCGTGAACTGATAACCGAGCCAGGCGAAGTTTCGATGGTCCGGCCAACCTCGCTGGTGTTGTATTGCGTTGAAGACGGAGTGGCGCATCCGAAGAGCAGCAACGCCGAAAGCAGAACAGCGGTAATGCGGGCCAAACTGTCGATCCAGTCTTTTGCGCGAATAAGTGACGTCCATATTTATGTGTGTGACGCAACGGCGCCTGCAAGCGCCGCCGATGGATCGCTCTCCGCTGGTGGCGCAGGGCTGCCCGAAGAAGTAGGCGTCATCGGATGGGTGGACGCAGGCGGAAGCAACATGCCGACCATAGAACGTGGGTCT
>JADJRE010000012.1 GCA_016712375.1 Rhodospirillales bacterium | reverse complement strand
AACCATAGTGACGGTTTCAATCAACCGGTTGCGAAACAGCGACCTATAGTTCGCTTGCCGCAGTTCCCAGATACGACCCACTGATAGGCTCGCTTCTACCATGATGGAGAAGGGAATAAGCAATATTAGACTGCCAAGTTGCTGGCCATAGTTGCCCCCAAGCGCCGGTTTATAGTTAATTATGATGACAACGATACAGGCTAACATGCATGTAATCGCAATGCAGAGCAATGACAAGGCGATGATGTTGATCCATTCGACCCGCTTCCCCGTCTGTGTAACAGCTAGGTAGTAGTGGGCGGAAGATATTGTCATTGGCATCGCTGCGAGGGCATAGAGCAAGCCCGCCGAGCCAAAGTCATCGGGGCTGAAAAGTCGTGAGAGAATTGGAGAAGCCGCCAGCACCAGCAAATTCTGCATAACTGCAGCAGATGACAAAATAGCGAGGCTACGAAGGAACGGCGCCCTTAACGGCGCTGCAAGCAGTCGTTTAGCAATACGCCTCGTATTTTTTTCGGGACCAAGCATCTACTCACCGCGCAAATTAATAACGGTAGCTTCGTAGGGCACTTACTCTGTAATCCCTGATCGAGGGGTCTCTTCGGGCGATCAACGGGATCGGAGAAGGATATCGAACACATTAGTGGGACGGACTTTCCTGGCTGGCCGCCTCTTGGTCCCGATCAGGAGGACATTTTCCGACTGGCGATAGCGCGTGCCGAACGACCGAAGCCCTGTTCCACGGTTCCATTCGACGTGCGACGATGTGTGTCTTGACATGTTAGGGCAGCAGAACCGTCCTGGTCAGCCGCGACTGCATCGGTGGCTCTGCCGGCCTGATCTTGCTCGTGGCGCCTGTCGAGCAAGCGCTTGCAACAGGCTACATGGAAGCATGAATACGTTCTCTTGATGGACTGATCCGCACGCACGCCCCAATATCGCACCCGTTGCTGCAATGCGCTTGATGTGCGGATCAGCCCCGACACTTCTTCCGGACCGGGCGCATGCTTTTTGCTAATATCGTCACAGGGAGATGGACCAGTGAAGATCGACCTCTCGGGCAAGCGTGCCGTCATCAGCGGATCGACCGCTGGGATTGGCTATGCGATCGCCGTGGGCCTCGCAACCGCTGGCGCCCACGTGATTCTCAATGGACGCACGGCAGATCGCGTCGAAGAGGCCACGCGGCGGTTGCAGGCAAAAGTTCCCAACGCTGCCGTCGAAGGGTTCGCTGCGGATCTGGCTACGGCCGAAGGCATTGCGGCGTTCACGTTGCGAGCGCCTGCCGCCGATATCCTCGTCAACAATCTCGGCATTTTCGAGCCGAAGCCCTTTCTCGACATCCCGGATGCGGATTGGGATCGATTCTTCCGGATCAACGTCCTGAGCGGCGTTCGACTGTCGCGCCATTATCTGCCCGGCATGATGGAGCGGGGCTGGGGCCGGATCGTCTTCCTGTCGAGTGAGTCTGGAGTCCAGATCCCGGCCGAGATGATCCACTACGGCATGACCAAGACGGCGCAACTGGCGATTGCACGTGGTCTGGCCGAGATGGCGGCGGGCAGCGGCGTCACCGTCAACGCCGTTCTGCCCGGACCGACGCGCTCTGAGGGGGTGGGGCAGTTCGTCACCGATCTGGCAGCGGCGCAAGGAAAATCCGAGGCCGAAGTAGAAGCCGACTTCTTCGCCACGATGCGACCATCGTCATTGATCAAGCGTTTCGCCGAGGTGGAGGAGGTCGCCAATCTGGTCGTCTACGTCTGCTCATTGCAAGCGTCGGCGACGACGGGGGCGGCGCTCCGCGTCGATGGCGGCGTAATCCGAGCCATCGTTTTGCGGCAGCAGCATCGTCGCCCGCGCCACCTCGCCGGCCGCTTCAGCAGCTGGCCTCGAGACTCCGCAGCAGCGTCTCTTCGCCAGCGATCCAGCGCTCAAGGATAGCGACGTGCTCAATTTCCTCGTCGGCGAACTCCTTGGCTAAGGCCCGGATCTCCGGATCGCGCGCGGTCTGGGCAATGTGATGGTAAAAGTCGAAGCCGTTCTTTTCTCCCTGTAGCGCAGCTTTCAAAGCGTCGCGCTTCGACATTGCCGGATCCCCTGCCCATAGTCCGGTCTGCTCCGGTGTTTCCAGGCGCGGCCACATATGCTCTTGTGGCATGTGCCCAGAAACATCCTTGGAGCCGGCGCGGGCCTTCGCCTCCTGCCAGTGCAGACGGGAATAGCCGGCGAGCTGGCGAAACAGCTTGGCAATTTCCGTATTGCCGCAGTTCTCCATCGCTTCGCCCAACTCATCGAAGTGGGTTGCCGCTTCTTCCTCGACCTTAATAGAGTAGCCGAGAAACATCTCGACGCTGGTTATCTCAAGGCCGCCTTTATAGCTTCCGGCAGCAAGCGACATCGCCGGACGCTTCGCCGGCAGCGTCTCGTCGCCTTCGAAGCAGACCAGAACGTCCTCGTTCCGCACAATGTACTGACATGCAAGGCGGTATCGAGACGGAACGTCGTGCACTTCGGCATTTTCAATTTCAGCCGCGCTGATTCTCCCCAGTTGGCGCAACATCTCCTTTTCTTTCTCTTGCATGTTCACGCCCATCTTCTCGCCTTCACCAATGCGCGTCACCTCGATCAGGCAAGACCCGCACTCCCCGTCGCCACAGTCGAACGGGATGGGAATTTTGTGCGCTTTAGCGAGTGACAGCATGCTGCCGCGCTCGCCGGCAACTGCGTACAGCGTGACGTCCTTCGCCATCACGGGCGAGCGAAAGGTAATGTTCGCCATTATCTGCTTCCTTGTCCTTGTTCAATCTAAAGCCGGGACACGCTGGCGAGGTTACGGCGGACAAAGTGAGGCATACCGATACGCCGCGCGACAAGCCGGAGATAACGGGGCGTGACTTGCAATCAATATGCCAACGCGGTCAGGAAAAAAATAGTGCCAGATCAGCCGCTTATCGGGGGGCGGAACACAACGATGTGCCGAAGCTGACAGTTTGAACGACGAGGCTGGCTGGAACCGGACAGATCATAGCCGCTGGCAAAACTGCATCCCGGATAATGACCAATCCGCTAACGCGAAAAGCATGATCAGCGATGCGGATAGGGAAGAGGGATGCAAGGTCAGGGATCGAGCACAATTACCAGAAGTTCTTTCGGCCCATGCACGCCGTAGGCGAGGGTCTGTTCGATATCGGCAGTCTTGCTCGGTCCGGAAATCAGCAGCGCATTGGTTGGAAGTCCTGCCGACCAGTTTTGCACCATCATTGCTTCGGTCAGAGTGCCATAAATTTCCTTGGCCTCGACAAGTGCCACATGCAGCGGTGGCAGCAGCGACATCAGCCGGGGCTCTTCAGCCGACGGCCACAGGATCAGCGTGCCCGTCTCCGCAATGCCGCCGCGCGTCGCCGTGACTGCCGCATCAACGCGGTGAACGAGCGTATCCTTCAGCACCTCCACCGGCTGGTCGTAGGCGACGAGCCGCAGTTCCGGCTTATCGGTCCAAGCGTCCGCCAGGCAACGGCCGTGGTGAGTGCCCGGCGGATAGTGAACGGAACTGCCGTTGGCGGAGCCCTGAGTGTTGCCGCGGGCTTTCAGCCGTTCGGCCAGCAGCGACGGCCAGTGACCCGACGTGCTGGTGACGACTTCGGCGTGGCTGGCTTCAAGCCGCTCGGAAAAGCGGTTCAGTCGCTCGGCAGGCGGTATGGTCACCGACCACTCGGGCAGTACGGGCAGCGGTGCCGGGCGGGCCGCGCGGAGACGGTCGAGAATAGCGGTGCGAGCGTTACTCATGATCGAACCCCCGGGAGCGCACAAGTTCGTTGAGCGGACGGCGGGCGAACCTTGGTTTCGTGCGCACGCTGGTCCAGGCGTTGAGCATTGGCAGGGAGGCGGGCATGGCGTTGCCGATCCGTGTCAGCACCCGGGTTGCGACCCGATAGAACAGCGGTACTTGGTGCATCAGCCGCCAGCCGCGCCACACCCAGTCCTCTACTGAACTGTGCCGGGCACCTGCTCCCATTACGGTCGATGCCGAATTCTGATGTGCCGCCTCTCCACGCAGTCGCACCAGCAGATTAGGGATAGGAATGGCGACCGGGCAAACCTCGCCACAGGCGCCGCACAGGCTCGACGCGTGCGGCAGGTCTCCCGCGGTGGCGAGGCCGTCAATCTGCGGCGTCAGGATTTTGCCGATCGGACCCGGATAAACCGCGTCATAGGCGTGTCCGCCAACGCGGGTATAGACCGGGCAGTGATTCATGCAGGCGCCGCAGCGGATACAGGCGAGGGTTTCTTGCAGTTGCGGATCGCCGAAGATGCGCGTGCGGCCGTTGTCGAGCAGCACCAGGTGCACCTCACGCGGCCCGTCCTGCTCGCCTTCCTTGCGTGGGCTTGAGATGAAGTTGACGTAGGTGGTAATCGCTTGACCGGTGGCCGAGCGCGTCAGCAGCGACAGCAGCGGCGGCACATCCTCTAAGCGCTCGACCACCTTCTCCAGGCCCATTACCGCGACGTGCAGCGGTGGCAGGGTGGTCGACAGCCGGCCGTTGCCCTCGTTCTCGACCAGACACAGCGTTCCCGTTTCGGCGATCGCAAAGTTTACGCCAGAGAGACCAGCATCGGCCCCGGCAAACTGCTCCCGCAGCACCCGCCGCGCCGTCGCGGTCAGCGCGTCGACGTCGTCCGTGTAGGCCTGGTTGGGGATGTGGTCCCGAAACAACGTCGCTACATCCTCCTTACTTTTGTGGATACAAGGCATGATGATGTGCGACGGGGTCTCGTGAGCGAGTTGAATGACGAACTCGCCCAGGTCGGATTCCACCGCACTGATGCTGTGCTCCGCGAGGAAGTCATTGAGGTGGATCTCCTCGCTGACCATCGACTTGCCCTTGATCAGCGTGCGCACGCCGTGATCGGTCAGGATGCCCTGGATGATGCGGTCGGCATCGGCACTGGTCTCCGCCCAATGAACTTGGATACCGTTCGCCCGGCAGCGGGTTTCCAGCTGCTCCAGGAGCTGTGGCAAGCGCGCGAGCGAGCGTCTTCGGATGGCTGCTCCCCGCGCGCGCAGGCTGGTCCAAGCTTCGGGATCGGGGAATTGCGCCGCCCGTTTTGTCATCAGCCCGTCCATGGCGCGGCGGAACTTGCGTCGGAGGCCGTCGTCGGCGAGAGCGATCGATGCGCGGGCGGCGAAGTCGGGGGCAGTAGCCGCGCTTGTGGCCAGATTACTTCCCATAGCAACGCTCCATCAGGAACTCGGCGATGTGACGGGCCCGCCCCGGCGTGCCGCTCTTTGCCATGGCGCCGGAGATGTTGAGCAGACATCCGCAGTCACCGGACAGCACCTCCGCGGCGCCGGTGGCCGCAATGTCGGCGACCTTATCGGCGACCATCGCTCCAGAAACCGCCGGTAGGCGGACCGAAAAGGTGCCGCCGAAACCGCAGCATTCCGCCGGCCGTTGGAGATCGACGAAGGTAACGTTGGCGAGGTCGCGCAGCAGCGCCCTCGGTTCCTCCCGTACCCCCATTTCGCGCTGGCTGTGGCAGGAACCGTGGAAGGTCACCCGCACTGGCTCGCCGCGATCGCTCAGCGCTATCTTGCAGACATGGACGAGAAACCAGGTCAACTCGTACACGCGCCCTGCGAAAGCCCGCGCCTCCGCTTCGTCCGCCTCGCCAGCAAACAGTTCCGGATAGTGCTCTCGCATCATTCCGGCGCAGCTGCCCGAAGGCACGACGATCGGCCACGGCTTGGGGAAACTTTGCACCTGCTGTCGCGCCACGGCGCGCGCTTCTTCGGCGAAGCCGCAATTGCGCGCTGGCTGACCGCAGCAGCTTTGCCCGGATGGGAAGACGACGCGGATGCCCTGACGACGGAGCAGCTCCATTCCCGCAAGGCCAGCCTCTGGATAGAAGAGGTCGATCAGGCACGTGCCGAAGAAATAAAACGTGTCCGGCTTTTCGGGGATCGGAATCATATCGACAACTCCACGCCACCGAAGAGCCTGCCGACTTCGGCTGGGCGCTGCGCTATAAGTTCGTGTGAAATCTGATGATGCTTACCGAAGGGGAGTGCCACCTGGGCGCTCCGCCATTGATGCTTCCACGAGCTTCCTCCCGACCGCGACGAGGCTTATTGGCCGCCTCGTATAATGTCTTTTATCTCTTGCAGCCCCTTGAACTCATGATCCAGGGAAATGAGCGGGCACTTTCGATTATATGGAGTTTCGCAATGTAATCGAAAGTGCCGCCGCCGCCTTTGCGGCGGAGCGGGCGACGGACCCTAGATCGAGCCGCGACCACCGCCATTCTATCGTGGAAGCGGCGCACGCCGCACCCGATCCGCCGAAGAAGCCGAGGCGCACGCCGAATTGCATCTGGCAACGTATGAGTCTGCGCCATAAGGTTCTATTTCCGCACCTCCTGCGTGCTTCTCGGTGCAAAATCCTAGGGCGCAGTCCGTTTACGGTCTGCCGGTTCAATCCACTGCCAAGCCTGGAGGCAAGTCGAAAGCGCTTGACGGGCCGGGCTGCTTTCTTTGCACTGGCGGACCTTATGCAACAGGCGAGAATGGGATATGGCGGGCGGGACGGTTGAGGGCATCGCCGATGAGCCGGCCGACGGTGGCTTCCTTGATTTCGACGGAGTTCAGCTCGAGTTCCGCCGCGTCGCGGGGGCGTGCACTGCGCCGATGCTGGTCCTGCTGCACGAGGGCCTGGGCTGCGTCGGCATGTGGAAGGATTTTCCGGAGCGCCTGGCCGCGGCCACAGGCTGTCCAATCTTTCTATGGAGCCGGCAGGGCTTCGGTGGCTCCAGCCCGATGCCACTGCCGCGACCATTAGATTATCTAGAGCGGGAGACGCCATTGGTGGGCCGGGTGTTGGGGGAAGCCGGCATCGGACGCTGCGTCCTGATTGGGCATTCCGACGGCGGCACGATCGCGCTGCTCGCCGCCGGCAGCGGCACCGCGCCCGGCGTCCAAGCTGTCGCGACCATGGCGGCGCACGTCTTCGTCGAAGACGTGACAGTCGCAGGCATCCGCGAAACCCAGCGCGCCTGGGAGGAGGGAGACCTTCGCTCGCGCCTCGCACGCTGGCATGGCGACAATGTCGAGGGCGCCTTCCGCGGCTGGTGCGACACGTGGCTAGCTCCGGGCTTCCGCACCTGGAACATCGAGAGCGCACTGCCGTCGGTGCGGGTACCGGTGCTGGCGATGCAGGGAGCCGACGACCAGTACGGCACGCCCTTCCAGGTCGACGCGATCGTCCGCGGTGTTTCCGGCCCGGCGCGGCCGATGCTGATCCCCGGCGCTGGGCACGCACCGCACGTCGATGCGCCGGATACGGTGATCGCGGCGATCCGCCTGTTCGTCCATGCGCTACCCTGCGCCGCGCCGGCGGGGCTGCCGACGTGACGTGCAATCTTGCTTCTGTCCGTGCCCAGGAATTCGTGGCGCTCGACGATCGGGTCTGGCTGAATTGCGCCCACCAGGCGCCGCTGCCGGCCTGCGCCCGCGCCGAGCCGAGGCGGCGGTGCGCTGGAAGGTACAGCCTTGGGAGCTGACGAGCGAGCGGTTCGCCGGCGTGCCGCGTCGGCTGAAGGATGCACTGGGCCGGCTGATCGGCGCGCCAGCCGAAGATGTGATCCTGGCCAACAGCGCGTCCTATGGGCTGCACCTGATTGCTAACGGTTTTCCCTTCGCAGACGGCGACGAGGTGCTGACCATGCGGGGGGACTTTCCCTCCGACATTTTGCCTTGGCTGGGGCTCTCGGGGCGCGGCGTCGTCACCCGTCAGCTCCAGCCGCGCGGCCGGGTGTTGCAGCCGGAGGAGATCGAGGCGGCATTTGGCCCCCGCACGCGGCTGCTCTGCGTGACCTGGGTGCACTCGCTCTCCGGCTGGACGATCGACGCCGACGCCATCGGACGCTTGTGCCGGGACCGCGGTGTCATCTTCGTCGTCAACGTCTCGCAGGCACTCGGTGCCAGGCCTCTCGACGTAGCAGTCGCGCCGGTCGATGCGCTGGTCTGTGCCGGCTGGAAATGGCTGCTCGGGCCCTATGCCACCGGCTTTTGCTGGCTGCGACCGGAGTTGCGGGCGCGACTGACCTGCCATCAGACCTACTGGCTCACCATGCTCACCGCCGACGATCTGGGCCGCGAGCAGCTCGACCTGAGCTTGCGCAGCGACGCCGGGGCCGCCCGATGGGATCTGTTTGCCACCGCCAACTTCTTCAATTTCACGCGCATTTGCGGCGTCGATTGAGATGCTGCTCGACTCTGGGGTTGATGCCAGGGCCGCGCATGATGCCGCGCTGGTAGCGCCTGATCGACGGCCTTGACTGTCGCCGTTACCGCCTGACCAGCCCGGAGACCGGATCGGCCCGTTCGACGCTGGTGTTTGTTGAACCGCACGACCAAAATCAGTGCCGGCGGAAATCCAGCAGGCACTGGCGGCGCGGCGGGTGCACGTCGCCTATCGCGCCGGCGCACTGCGCTGCGCGCCGCACCTCTACAACGACGCCGCCGATATCGAGCGCCTGGTATCGACCGGGCGGGTTGAACCATCGGCGCTAGGAAGCCCCGTTGCTCCATATTGACGGGCTTGAGACGGCGAAGGGCGGTATCAGTCCAGCACGCGGTGATGAGAGCCTGTGCCGCTGCCGGCGCGCGCAGCTTGGCGCCGGAGATGAAGTAGATGAAGGCGTCGCCGCGTTTAGCCCAGGCGCGGGCGCGCCTTCCCCAGCGGTCAAGTTCGCCGTCGGTGTAGCCGGTTTCCACTTCCTCCCTGGAACGCATTAGGCGCGCATACGTGAAGTCGGCGGTCGCTTCATCAATCTCTGGAAAATCATCGTCGTCAGCGTGAACGACGGCTACCCCGTATCGCTCCGCCATGGCGTAGAACGCGGCGCTCTTGAAGCTGTGATTGCGCACCTCGATCGCGTGGCGCAGTGGCAGGCCGTCTACCTTACCCGGCAGGAGCCTCAGAAAGCCTTCGAAGTCCACCGGGTCGAATGCCTTCGTTTCCGCAAATTGCCAGTTGATGGGTCCCAGCCGGTCTCGCAGCTCGCCGATGCCCTGGCCGAAGAACCGCGCAATCGCGTCGCCAGCGCTCGACAGCTCCTTGCGGTGGGTGCAGTACCGCGACGCCTTGACCGAGAAAACGAAGCCCTCTGGTGTCTCCTCGCGCCACTTGATCCAGTTCGCCGGCTTGAATGTGGAGTAATAGGTGCCGTTGATCTCGATCGAGGTCAGGTGGCGGCTGGCAAATTCGAGCTCGCGTTTACGCGGCAGGTCCGGGGGGTAGAAGACCCCTCGCCAAGGCTCATAGGTCCAACCGCCAATTCCAATGCGGATTTTTCCTACCATCAGCTTTATATGGGGAGCGAGTCGGGGAGGTAACGCCGTGCCGACCGAGAAGCACCCTCGATGCCGCCCGCGGATGAAGCGGCACGCTCTCCTTGGCAAACCGCGCGCAGACGTGGCTTTCGCGCCGGCAGAATGGTGGGCCCGGCAGGACTCGAACCTGCAACCAGACCGTTATGAGCGGCCGGCTCTGACCAGTTGAGCTACGGGCCCGCGGCGAGAGCGGAGCAGCATGATAGCGCGGACTGACGCGAGCGCCACTCGTCATCGGCCGCGCAGGATCTGTAGCAGGCGGCGGAACGGCGCGCTATCGCGGGCCAGGCCCAACGAAGTCGAGAAGTGTCCGGCCGGCGCTCGAAAGACGTTTTCTCCCGGCACTCGCCACGCTTCGACGAGAGCCTCGCCGCCGGCGGTCAGCGTCACGTCATCGCTCCGGCCGACGACGACGACGATGCGGGAGGGATCGACCACCGGCTCGGCAAGTGGATCGAGCAGCGGCCGCCACCGGTCGGTCCCGGCGATCGTCCATCCGCCAGCGCGAATCGCCGCCGGCACGCCCAGCGCCCGGGTGAGGCTGCCTTCAAAGGTGACCGCGATTAACGAGTGCGACGGTGCGACGAGGAACAGCGCATCCGGACGCATCTCGTCCGGCCAGTCGCGGGCTGCGACGGCGGCGAGTTGTGCGGTCAGCGCGCCCAGGCTGACACCGCCAAGGCAGACCGGCCCGCTACGCGTCGCGCGCCCAGGCGATCAGCCGGCCGAGTTCGACGACGTGCGCGTGGAAATAATCGAGCAGACCGCCCGGCCCGCGCGCCAGTACCGGCTCGCCGCCGTAGGTGCCGGGCAAGCGCCGCCGCCCGTGCCATGGTCCCTCCGGACGGATCACACGAATGCCTTCTGCCACTACGCTGCTCAGCGGATTTCGACTATGGCCGGTAAACTCGGTTTCCATGGCGATGCCGTGGGTAAAGATCAGCGTTGGCAGCGGCGGTGAGCCGATCCGGCTAGTGACCACCGGTGCCAAAACACGAGCGCAGGCCGGCGTGGTCACCGCGGCGGTCGGCGACGGAAAGCGTACCCATCCTTCGATGCCATGGCGTGACAGGAAGCCGCGCGAGGCTTCGATGTCGGCAGGCTTGAAGGCATCGGCGAAGGCAAGCGCCGGCTGCGCCAGCCGACGGCCGTGTCGGTGGGCGACGGAAGCCGGGGGCTCTATCTCCCAGGCCACCGCCGGCATCGGCGATTGCAGGTGAAGAGCAACGAATGCGCTGCGGAAATTGGTCAAGGCAGCAGCGGCGCGCAAGCGCGCCGCTTCAACCTCAGCGCGCGCCGGACCCTTGCCGAAAAACGCCCCTTGCCAGGCGACGTCGGCAGCGTCGAGCGCCGCCTGGCGCGCCTGTGCCCGCTTCAGAATGCCCGGCAACAAACGGCGGGCCAATCGGCCGCAAGGGATCAGCTCGAGGAAGCGGTCGGGCGAACCGTCGGCCGCCAGCGCGGCAGCCCAGCCGCGGGAAAGCGGGAAGTACCACTGCGTCAGCAGCCGCAGTGCCGCGTCGTCAAACCATGGCCGCAGGATTATCCCGCCGACGACGCTGCGCAACAGCCGTTCGAAGCCAGCACGTTCCTGTGGACCCTTGCTAGTAGGTTCTGTCAAGGCGGCGACGCCATGAACAGAATTCGGGGGGAGGGGGCCCGTCAGGCTCGCTCAGTAGTCGAGGAAACTTCTCAGCTTGCGCGAGCGACTGGGGTGTTTCAGCTTGCGCAGCGCCTTTGCCTCGATCTGGCGAATGCGTTCGCGGGTCACCGAGAACTGCTGGCCGACTTCTTCCAGCGTGTGGTCGGTGTTCATGCCGATGCCGAAGCGCATGCGCAGCACCCGCTCTTCCCGTGCGGTCAGGCTGGCCAGCACGCGTGTCGTAGTCTCTCGAAGGTTCGCTTGAATGGCTGCGTCGAGCGGCTGCACCGCGTTCTTGTCCTCGATGAAGTCGCCGAGGTGGCTGTCTTCCTCGTCGCCGATCGGCGTTTCCAGGCTGATCGGTTCCTTCGCGATCTTCAGGACCTTGCGCACTTTCTCCAGCGGCATCGACAGCTTTTCCGCCAGTTCTTCCGGCGTCGGCTCTCGGCCGATCTCGTGCAGCATCTGCCGGCTGGTGCGCACCAGCTTGTTGATGGTCTCGATCATGTGCACCGGAATCCGGATGGTGCGGGCCTGGTCGGCGATCGACCGGGTGATGGCCTGGCGGATCCACCAGGTGGCGTAGGTCGAGAACTTGTAGCCGCGCCGGTACTCAAACTTATCGACCGCCTTCATCAGGCCGATGTTGCCTTCCTGAATGAGGTCGAGGAATTGCAGGCCGCGGTTGGTGTATTTCTTGGCGATCGAGATGACCAGCCGAAGGTTGGCCTCGATCATCTCCTTCTTCGCCTTGCTCGCCTCGCGCTCGCCTTTCTGCACGGTGGAGACGATGCGGCGGAACTCGACAATCGGCAATGCGGTGTCGTCGGCGACCAGCCCAATCTGGCGGCGCAGTTCGACGACCTCGGTGCCATGCCGAGCAACGAAGGTCGCCCAGCCCTTGGAGGACAGTTGCCCCATCCGCTCCAGCCAGCCCGGCGCAAGTTCATTGTTGCGATGGTGCTCCAAGAACTCTTCGCGCTTTACCCGGCTGTCCAAAGCGAGCCGCAGTAAGCGGCCTTCCAAGCCGATCAAGCGGCGATTCAGCTCGTAAAGCTGCCCCACCAGTTCTTCAATCCGCATGTTATGGAGGTGCATGTCCTTCAGCAGCACCGCCAATTCGCGCCGCAGCTTGCTGAAGCGCTTTTCCAGCGTCGGTTTCGGGTCTTCGCCACGGCGTACGGCATCCAGCCGCTGAACCTGTACCTTGTGCAGGCGTTTGTAGGCCAGCGCGATTTCATCGAAGGTGACCACGAGCTGCGGCAGCAGGGCGCATTCCATTGCCGCCAGAGAAACGTTTTGCTCCTCGCCATCCGGATCGTCCGGCTCTTCGTCCGCAGCACCCGGCTCGTCGCCAGCCTCGGCAGCAATGGCGGCGAGCGCCGCCGCATCGGCGGCGCTGGAGTCGGTACGTACCGGAATTGGCAGCTTTCCGGCCTCGATCCAGGGCCCCTCCCGCGAAGCACCCGCCCGCACCCCCGTTGCGGCGGCCTGTTGGCCATCAAGCCATTAGGCGGTTCTCCGTTCGCCGCCATTGCGGGTGCGTCCCATTCCGGCGCCGCCACGGGCGGCGCCACGCCATCATATGTGGCGTCCAGATCGATGATATCGCGCAGCAGCATCCGACCCTCGAGCAGCGCGCCATACCACCGAACGAGGGCGCGCATGGTCAAAGGGCTTTCGCAGATGCCGCCGATCATCATTTCGCGGCCGGCTTCGATGCGCTTGGCGATGGCGATTTCGCCCTCGCGCGACAGCAATTCGACGTTTCCCATCTCGCGCAGGTACATGCGCACGGGATCGTCGGTGCGGCCGATCTCGTTTTCGTCGACGTTGCCGGCAGGCGTCTCTGACTCGACCGCCTCGGGCGGTGGCGCTCCTTCGTCTGTCTCTTCGCCTTCGATTACATTGATGCCGATCTCGTTCAGCATCGCCATGGTGTCTTCGATCTGCTCAGAAGACACCTGCTCGGGTGGCAGCGCGCCGTTCAATTCGTCGTAAGTGACATAGCCGCGTTCCTTGCCGCGGGCGATCATTCGCTTTATGCCGGCTCCCAGCGAGTCGAGGAGCGGCGCGTCCGGTTGTTCGTTTTTCGTGTCAGCGATTTCCGCCGCTCCAGCCGCCTTCGTCGACATACAGACCTCGCTACTCGTTGCCGCTCCTGGCAAGCGCCGCCACCTGCCCGATAAGCGCTCCGGCGCCGACTGCCAACGTCTTCCGTCCGGCGTCCAGAATACAATAACGTCTGCAGCCGTCTCTTCGCGAAGGACGGCTGTAGCCATCACGAACCCGATTGCACCGGCGAGGTCGCGTCGTCGGCAGAGCCTGATCTCGAACGCCGCTCATGCTGCCGTTGATGCGCTGAGAAAAGCGTTCACATCTCATGTCCTGTCGCACGCTGCCCGCAACCCGAGATAAGTTTCCGTCCATGGGCGGGCGCTCGGCTGGACCAGTCCGATGCGACACCGCAGTCGGTCAGTTAGCGACGCAAATCCTCCCCGTCAAGAGGAACGCGGCGACTCACGTACCACCCGCGCGCTTTCAAGACAGATTACGGCATCCGCGCTACACCGGGAGCGCGCATCGAAGGTTCAGCCGTCGTCATCATCGGCCGGCATCGCCGCGCGGATAAGCTCGCGTCGCCGCTCCCAGGACTCGGCTGACAGCTCGACGGCGGCGGCGCTAGCAAGTTCCTGTTTCAGCGCGTTGCGACGCAGGACCGCAAGGTGCGCCCTCCAGCCAGCGTGTACGGCTTCACCACTGCTGGTTTCATCAGCAGCGGAGGACGGACCGGGCGGATCGCCGAGAACACGGGCGAGCAGTCCATCGAAGCCACGCCGCTGCAGTTCGGCTCGCAATGCCTCGCTCCCAATATCCGGATGTGTCGCGTGCAACATCAGAAGCTCCTGACGCAGCCGGTCGAGGTCGGCGTCTGCGAAGGCGAGGCGGCCCAGTTCCTCTTCGTATTGGCCAAGCGCTTCGGGCCGGCGAATGGCTAGCGCGCACAGGATCAATTCCGCCCGGGTTCGGCTACTAGGCGGCCCAATCAGGGAGGGGGCGGTCATTTGCGTGGCGATCGAGGGCTCCACCGGAGGGGTGCTTGATCCGGGCCATCGCGCCCAAGCGCCTGAGCCAGAGGCTGCCTTGCCTGCACGCGAACCGCCCGACCTGGGGTTGCTGGCGCGGGTGCGCAGTGATTGCCAAGTGCGCTCACGGAACGCCCGCTGAAAGTGCGTGCGCACGCTGCGGTCGGTGATCGCCTCGGCCCGTTGTCGCAGCCGCTCCTCGATCGCTGCCCGTTCTTCCGGCGGGATGTGCAGCCGCCCCTTATTCTCGACCCGGAACAGGAAGTCGGAAAGCGGCGCCGCCTCCTGTAGCGTGCGATGCAGCACCTGCGCCGGCCACCGCGCAGCGATGCGATCGGGATCGTCTTTGATATCCAGCCGCAGCAGCGCGACGCGCAGTCCTAAGCCCGGCTTCAGCAGCGGCAAGGCACGTTCGGCGGCCCGCAGCGCTGCGCGCTCGCCCGCGGCGTCGGGATCGAAAAGCAAGATTGGCTCTGGAGCGATTGCCCACAGTGCGCGCAACTGCTCTTCAGTCAACGCCGTGCCAAGCGGCGCCACCACGTGTTGCCAACCCGCCTCGGCCAGGCCGATCACGTCCATGTAGCCTTCGACGACGATGATCGTCCCCGCGGAGCGGGCCGCCGCCGCCGCGTGGTTGATGCCGTATAGCAGCCGGCCCTTGTGGAAGACGGCGTTTTCCGGGGAGTTGAGATACTTCGGTTCGCCCGGACCCAGCAGGCGGCCACCGAAGCCCAGCACCCGGCCGCGGCGGTCCGCGATCGGAAAAATCACCCGGCCGCGAAACCGGTCGTAAGGAGTACGGCCGCCATTTTCTGGCTGCACCAGCAGTCCGCATTCCAGCAAGGCTGCCTCGTCGACCCCTTCCCGACCCAGCGCCGCCTTCACCGCCTGACCGCTTTCAGGCGCGTAGCCAAGACGCCAGTGTTCGATAGCAGAGTCGGAAAGACCGCGCTTTTGCAGGTAACTTAGCGCCGTCTTGCCTTCCGGCATCCGCAGCATGCGGGTGTAGTAGCGCGCCGCCGTCTCCAACACGTCGACCAGTGTGCCGCGGTGCCGCTCGCTTGCCAGCTCCTCGGCGCTCGTCTGGGGAAGCGTCAGGCCCGCGAGCAAGGCAACGCGCTCCACGGCCTCGCGGAATCCTACCTTGTCCGACTGCATGACGAAGTCGATGACCGAGCCATGCGCGCCGCAACCAAAACAGTGGTAATGGTCCTCCCATACGTGGAACGACGGGGTCTTCTCGCCATGAAACGGGCACAAGCCAAGATACTGGCGGCCCCGGCGGATCAATCTGACGCGCTTGCCGATCACCTCGGCGATGCCGACGCGCGCCCTCAGTTCGTCGAGGAAACCTTTCGGCAGGTTCACCTCGCCTTCTCGCGTCCGCTCATGGTGCCCTTCCGGCGCCGCTCACGAAAGCCGCGCCTTGACCAGCGCACCGGCCTTGGCGAAGTCCATCTGTCCCGGAAACCGCTGCTTCAGCAGCGCCATTACCCGTCCCATGTCCTTCAGCGTCAGAGCTTCGGCTCTCGGCGATCACCGCCGCTACCGCATTATCCATCGCCTGCGGATCCATCTGCGCCGGCAGAAACTGCTCGATGACGGCAATCTCATTCGCTTCCTGCTGCGCGAGCTCCGGCCGTCCTCCCTGCTCGTAGAGGCGAATGCTCTCCTGGCGTTGCTTGACCATCGAGCGCAGCAAGCCCAGGATCTGCTCGTCGCTGAGGCCGGCCACATTGCCCTTGCCGCGCTCGGCGATGTCGCGATCCTTCAACGCGGCTAGAATTAGTCGCATCGTCGAAGTAGCGCAAAGGTCGCGCCCCCGCATCGCGGATTTTAAGGCTTCGTCCAGACGTCTTCGCAACATGGGCGCCGATGCTTCCGGTCAATTCGCAAAGCGGATAGTGTATGCACCGCGAGCTTCTCCGTCATGGGAAAAACCCGAACAGATCCAATGCCCTCTTTCCGGCGCAGGGGTTGACGACACAGACTCTGTCGCTTATCTCACGACGCAGAGTAGCGGGTGGCAGTCGCTTCGCTTCGGAAATACCGGCATTCTAACCCAGCAAGAGAGAAGTATCTTTGAGCGAGAATTCCGGCGATCAGGGTGCTGTGCCCCCCGACTCTTCCCGATTTCGAAGCTCCGGAGACCAGCGATCGGGCGGACGCGGCGCTGGTGCTGGAAGACGGTAGCGTCTTCTGGGGACGAGGCGCCGGCGCTCAGGGCGTGGCCATCGGCGAGGTCTGCTTCAATACTGCGATCAGCGGCTATCAGGAGATTTTGACCGATCCTTCCTACGCCGGGCAGATCATCACTTTCACATTCCCGCACATTGGAAACGTTGGCACCAATCCCCACGACATCGAGGCGGTGACGCCGGCGGCGCGTGGTTGCGTGCTGCGCGCGCCGATCACCGCGCCTTCCAATTGGCGCGCTACGCAACATTTTCGCGCCTGGCTGAAGGCGCACAACCTCGTCGGCATCAGCCACGTCGATACCCGGAGGCTTACCCGGCGCATCCGCGACGGTGGCGCACCTCGAGGCGCGTTGATGTACAGCCCAGGCGAAGCGATCGATGTAGCGGCCCTTCGTTTCATGGCAGAGCGCTGGCCGAGCCTCGAAGGGCACCGACCTGGCGAAAGAAGTGATGTGCAGGCAGACCTACAGCTGGGAAGAGACCTCCTGGACGTTCGGCAACGGTTTTGGCAGGCAGACCGAGCCGCGGTGGCATGTCGTCGCCGTGGATTACGGCGCCAAGCGCAACATCCTGCGCTGCCTCGCTGCGTCTGGCTGCCGGGTCACCGTCGTACCCGGTGATGCGTCGATCGAAGATGTGTTGCGGCACCGGCCCGACGGGGTTTTCCTCTCGAACGGACCGGGCGATCCGGCGGCAACTGGAGTTTACGCCGTGCCGGTGATCCGGGAATTGCTGAACCGCCGCGTGCCGGTGTTCGGCATCTGTTTGGGCCATCAGATGCTAGGCCTGGCATTAGGCGCGAAGACTTACAAACTGTCGCACGGCCACCGCGGCGCTAACCATCCGGTCAAGGATCTGAACACCGGACGGGTAGAGATTACCAGCCAGAACCACGGATTTGCCATCGACCGGAACAGCCTGACTCCAGAGGTTGTTGAGACCCACATTTCGCTGTTTGACGACACCAATGAGGGCCTGCGTGTCAAAGACGCCCCGGCTTTCTCGGTGCAGTACCATCCTGAGGCATCGCCCGGTCCACAGGACAGCCACTACCTGTTCGCCCGGTTCACCGAGATGATGCAGCAGGTGAAGCTGCATTCTTGACTGGCGCTCGCGGAATGCGAGCGCGCCACTGCGCCATTCAGGAAAGCTTGGGGATGACGTCTGCCTCTCAGGCTGGTTCCTGATAATTGAATCGCGGCAACGACCCCGCCAAAGGCGCTTTTGAGCGAGGCCGTCACCGTCATGCGCAAGCGTGCTGAAGCAGAAAATTATCCGGCATCGAACGCGCAGTTCGGGGCAATTCCGGTGCCCCCACCAGCCACCGTGCTACCGAGCACGTCGTTGTTGAGGACCATGCGCATGTACGGATAGATCTTGGACAGTGCGGTTTTCAATTCACTCGTGTTGGCAACATATTGGTCGGCGCGGATGGCGACGCAGTCCGAACCGTCCACAGCGTAGATACCGTAGTCCCGTACGGCCGCGGCGAGCTGCTTGCCTCGCGGGGTTAGGCCGAGGCTGTCGAGGTTTGGTCCGCCTTTCGATGTCGGCAAAAGCGCCATCAAGCCTCCGTAGGGATATTGCCCAAATTCTTGCCGGCCTGATACATCGAACTGTCGCCGCTGGTGGCCGGCAAAACGACTTCCCTGGATAGCATCATCGCGCACTGTCCCGGGGTCCGCGGCAATCCCATTTGCAGTGCATGCTCGATTTTCTTGTTCGGGTCATTGATTTCGTCTCCGCGAAGAACCCCGAATAATGCAGCAACACCCGATGCGCTGGTGCCGATCCGCTCACCCGGGCGCGTGCCGTGCCCGAGGCCGCGGACATTCCACGATTTGTACTGCCCCCCAAGTGGCGAGCCGCCATTCCAGTTGTACTGGCGAATTTGGTGAGGAATTTGCTGATCGCGATCGTAGATAACGACCACGCCATCAGTGCAGCCGTTGCTGTTCAGCTTGATGGGCGTGATAAAACCTTGCTTCGGCAGCCTGATCGTTTTTGGAAGGCCTTCAGTCGTGTCGCATTTTAGACTGGTGCCGCGGATCGTGTAGAGCGGATCAGAGGCGTCTGTCGCGGCGACACTGACACCCCAAGGGGCCCCGGCGTTAATGTTGATTGACCGAGCCCCCCGCCAACTGACGGTGCTCGGGTGGCTGTCGCTGGCGTAAATGGCCCCTGTCCCGATAGGCCGATGGTGAGCGGAACTCTTCGTAAATGGGTTCAAGAATAGATCGCCTGCTGTAGTGCAACCAGAATCCGCCAGAGCATTGGTTGAGATGCTCGGCCCTGATGCAATAATTAATGCCCCTATTGTCCGTTGCAGATTGCCCGAATTTCGATCCAGGACATGCCGAAAGGCAGCCGACCACTCCCGGACACTGATCGAGTACGATTTCATAATGTCTCTCCCTGATATTTTTTAGAAGGTCGTAACATCCAGTTACCCCTGGAATTCCGGCTGAAGAGCCTATGACGCTAGCGTCGCAGCCTCTGAAGCCACATTGCTCGAGTAGTAAGGGGCAAGATGTGACTATTTTAAGGCGAGCGATTGGTGATATGCGCTATCAATCCGGCAGATGGGTCTTTCCAAATATGCTTATCAGAGAGTAGTTACTTTAACGTGAATGCCGTTCCGACTTAGATGGAAAGGCTAACACGCAAAGGTCGCAGCGAGCCGCAGATGGCCGGCAAAGGAAGAAGGAGCGCCTCGATGCAGATCCGACGATTGTCAATGGCGGACGGGGCGTACGCCGCGCAGGGCCCCGCGGTTGTTATCGACGTCTTTCGCGCCTTTACCTGCGAGCCGATGATGCTGCATTGCGGAGCGCGGCGGATCGTCCTGCAGAACGATCCTGCCTCCTGCCGATCTTGGCGTGCCGAGGTTGAGCCGGACGCCGTGTTGGTCGGCGAGGTCGATGAGTTGCCGATTGAAGGCTTTGACCTGAGCAATTCGCCTTGGATGATCTTGCAGCGAGGCCGGCCGCTATTCGAAGGCCGCACCGTCGTGCACCGCACCACCTCGGGAGTATCCGGCGCGATCCTTGCCTTGCCACGTTGCGACGAGGTGTTGCTTGCCGCGTTCGTCAATGCGCGGGCCACTGCCGATTACATTCTGGCGCGGCAGCCCCGGCTGGTGAGCATCGTTGCTATGGGTATTCGTTCGAAGGCACCTGCCCCGGAGGATGAGGCTTGCGGTGACCTGATCGAGAGTCTGCTCGGAGGGCGCCCCTACGACCACGCGACGGCGCTTGCGACAATTCTCGCGAATGAGACGGCACAAAAATTCCTGCGTGCGGACAAGCCGCATTTGCCGCCTGAAGACGTCGCCCTTTGTTTACAACGCGATCTGTTTGATTTTGCCTTGCGCGCCGAAGCTCAAGGCGGACTTATCGAGGCAACTGAAATTTCGTCCCTCAGGTCGGAGCTGACAACTTGAGCGGCAATTGCATCTCTGTGCCGACGCACCGGAGGCGAAAAAACCGGTTGCATGTGCATGCGTAACATCTTATATTGCGCCGCAACATAGGTTGTGCATTGCAGCATGCTCCCGGACGGATTCGCTTATGAAACCCTCTGATCAAGATACCCCCACGCTGTCGCGTCCTCGGACGGTTTGGCTGACTCCCAGTGAACTCGGGCGGGCCAGCCGTTTCCGCGCCTGCGCGACCAGCGACTTGCTGCCGTCCGAGGTGATTCCGGCTCCTTCGCCACGGGGTACGCGGTGGGGCCAGGGGCCGTTGGTCGAAAGTCCATCGCTACAGCTCGGAGCCGCGCCACGACAGCAGCGCCACCGCCAGCCGCGCTAGGGGCTGGTCGGTAACGCCGAGCCATCGGCGGCGAATCCGGGCGGCGCCGGCTGGGCAGGGTGGCCGATCGCGAGCACCTTGAACAACAAGCCCATGCGGCCCGGGTGAACCAGCCTGCGGATGGCCCCGCGAATCGCGTCGGCGCGTGCAGGTGATGCGGCTTCCAGCGTGCGTGCGCGCTCGGCGATACCGAGACGGCCGAAAAACAGGCCTTGTGGAATAGGCCCCCACGGCCGTCCGCGCGCTGCGACCGCTATTTTGGCAAGCCGCTCGAAGTCGACATGGTGTGACAGGTCGACGTTGCCGGCATCAACAAGTGGGTGTGTCCGGCGGTGCGCGCGTATCGCCTGCAGCGTTTCGCCTACTCCACTCCGCGTCGGCCCGTAGTCGATGAACAGCGCGATGCCACCGTCCACCACCAACCGGGCGGCCAGTCGCGTCACCAGGCGTTCGGCCTCCGGACAGCGTTCCGCCAGCGTGCCGTCCTGTGCTTCCGGCAAGTCGGCGAGATCCGGCCTCCGGATGGGATCGACCGCGTCGCCGAGAGCGAAATGGAAGCCGTCCCGGGCGCTGTCGAGGGCAACTTCCCGCTGCCGCCAAATTCCCGCGTCCGCCACGTACTGCTCGACAGGCAATGCGTCGAGGAACTCGTTGGCGACCAGCAGCAGCGGCCCAGGTGGCAGGTCATCCAGCAGCTCATGCCAACGGTGCGACGGTGGCGTTGGAAGTGCGGCAAGGGTTGTCCGTTGACGGGCACGCAGCGATGCGCTGGTCTCCACCAGATGCAAGTCGAGCGCGTCGGCAAAGTCGGGAGCGATGGCGGTCACGGCGCGCCACACATCAGCGAGCAGCGTGCCCCGCCCCGGTCCTAGTTCCGCCAGATGGATTGGTCGCGGCGCACCCATCGAACGCCAGGCGGTTATAAGCCAAGCCCCGAGCAATTCGCCAAATACCTGGCTAATCTCTGGAGATGTGACGAAATCGCCTTCGCGGCCGATCGGATCGTGTTCCTCCGAACGCAACCGCATGTAATAGCCGAACTCGGGATGAGCGAGAGCCAGCGCCATGTAGTCGGCAACCGATATCGGCCCTTCAGCTTCGATCTTGCGGCGGATCAGCAGCGACAGCGGCGTCACGGCGCGCCCAGGCGCTCGCGCCTCAATGCGACGACGACGAAGCCGACCCCGATCAATACCAACGGGGCTGATAAAAGCTGGCCCATCGTCAGCCCGTCGAGGACAAATCCCAGATGCGCGTCCGGCTCGCGAAACATCTCGGCGAAGGACCGGAAAAATCCGTAACCGATGAGAAAGGCGCCTGTCAGCAGGCCGGGGCGGTTGCGAATCCAGCGGACACGCCACAATAGGAACAGGATGACGAACAGCGTGAATCCCTCCAACCCAGCCTGATAAAGCTGGCTCGGATGTCGTGGCAGCGGTCCCCAGCCGGGGAAAACCATTGCCCAAGGCACATCAGTGGGCCGTCCCGCCAACTCGCCGTTAACGAAGTTGGCGAGGCGGCCGAGGCACAGGCCGATCGGGGCAGCGCAGAACATCACATCAGCGAAGGCCAGCGTTCGCAACCGCCTTCTCCAGCAGAAGGTGATGCCCGCGATAACCACCCCCAACAAGCCACCGTGGAACGACATGGCGCCATGCCACACCTGCAACGCCGCAAGGGGGTGATCGAGATAATAGCCGGGCTTGTAGAACAGCACGTAGCCGAGGCGGCCGCCGAGCACTACTCCCAGTGTTGCCCACACGAGGAAGTCGTCGATTGCTTCCACCGGCACCAGCCGCGGCGGCCGCGCCGCGAGAGCGCGCGCGTACCACCAGCCAAGCAGCAACCCCGCCAGATAAGCGAGCGCATACCAGCGAATGGCGAACGGACCAATCTGCACCAGCACTGGATCGATCGCGGGATAGGCGAGGGCGAAGGTCATATCGCGGTTTGTCCCAGTTGCCGAGCTGGCACCGCGCGGCGATGCCGCGACGCCAACGCTTCCGCTTTGGCGCCGGATCGTTTCGCTACTGGCTTCGGGTTATACGGCGGAGCCGCCGGCCCTCGCAAGCGAGCGCCTGCCGATCGCCAATACGCGCTCTCAATACCGTGGCTTGCTGAATAGCAAACGCGACGCCTACATCAAGGCATGTCAAGCAATAGGACCGACGCGCCGTCGCACCCGGGTCGTTCACATCGGACACTGGTCGTCGGGGCTTTGCTCACCGCCCTGGTGGCACTGGGGCAAATCTCGACATCGATCTATATACCGTCGATGCCGTCGATCGTCCGCGATTTGGCGACGACGCCCGAGAAGGTTAACCTGACGTTGACCGGGTTTCTGGCCGGCTTCGCCGTGTGCCAGTTATTGTTCGGGCCATTGTCCGATCGCTGTGGACGCCGGCCCACGCTGATCGCCGGCCTCGGCCTTTATCTCTGTGCCTCGCTCCTGTGCGTGTTCGCGGCCTCGATCCAAGCGTTGATCGTCGGCCGGGTGCTGCAGGGGATGGCCGCGTGCGCAGGTCCGGTCCTGGGCCGTGCCATCGTCCGGGACGTCTATGGGCCGGACGGCACGGCAAAGGCGATGGCCATGATCGGCGCGGCGCTTGCCGTCTCGCCAGCGATCGCTCCAATGGTCGGCGGCTACCTGCAGGTGTGGTTCGGCTGGCGGGCGGCGTTCGTTTTTCTCACCATGACGGGTGTTGTCGTTCTCGCAGCGACGGTGTGGCTCCTGGAGGAGTCCAACCCGCGTGCAGCCCACGGGCACGTCGACGGACCGGGCCTATTCGCTGCCTCGATGCGCTTGCTGACCGATCGGCGATATGTCGGCAACACTCTGGCGGTCGCCTGCATCTTCGCCGGCTTGATGGCGTTCGCCGCCGGCGGGCCGTTCGTCTTCATAGACTTGCTTGGCCTTTCACCGCAGCACTATGGAATGCTGGCGGTGTTCACCGTGACGGGCTATCTCGCCGGCACACTGCTTGCCGGACGCTTAGCTGGCCGGATGGCGCTGGATCGACTGACTCTGCTCGGTCTTGTTGTTGCTGCTGCCGGCGGGTTTGCCATGCTCTTGGCAGCGGCAGTGATGGAGCCATCGGTCGTTGCAGTTGTGGCGCCGATGGCATTGTTTGCCGCCGGCCTCGGCATCGTTCTGCCCACGGGAATAGCAGCGGCGATGGCGCCGTTTCCCGCCATCGCCGGTTCTGCTTCGGCATTGCTGGGATTCCTGCAAATGCTGGTGGCCGCTGGCGCCAGCGCAGCGGTAGGCTTGCTGTCGCACAACTCGGCGCTGCCGATGGCGATGGTGATCGCGGGTGGGGCCGCATTGGCGCTGCTTGCGTTTATTCTGCTCGTTCCTCATCCCAGGTTGGGTCACCCAGCAGGCTGAGCCGGGCGCTGGCCGTGCGGGCGAAACGAAGCAGCAGCGACCGGCGTCGAACGCTGTTCAGGGTGCAAACCGGTGCCGAGCGGACGACCACACCCTCGAAAGCATCCGCGACGATCAGACCTACGTCGTCCGGAAGTGCGGCGAGAGGGAACTCCGGACTAATGCCAAAGAAAAAGCTGTCGCACCATGAGCGGTAGTATGGCCACTTGTTGTCGGCCCGATAGTCTGCGATCGAGGACTTCACTTCGACGATCGTGAAACTCCCGCGCCTGTCAATCGCTACTACATCGGCACGCCTACCATCCGGCAGCGGGAATTCGGTCAGCGTCCGATAGTCGAGGTTTACCAGCAGCCGGACAACGCCGCGCAGGATACGACCGGCACCTTGCAGCGGGATGCATGGAGGTGCGGCTAACTCAGCGTGCTCTGGAGCGTTCGCGCCGTCGGTATCTTGCGCGGCGCGCGCGCCGCCGCTGCCCATGTTCGTTGTTCGTTCCACGCCGCTAAATTACCGGCAGATCCACAGGTGCGCAACCTGGATCGGGTCAAAGCTGTCAGACAGTCGCCCGGCCTTCCATCCATCCCAGAGGAACCCCGGACCGGCCACCGCTACCGGGCAGTGATTGCGGGAGTTCCAGATCCATGTCACCCTGGCATCGGGCATCGGGCATCGGGCATCGGGCATCGGGCATCGGGCATCGGGCATCGGGCATTGGGCATCAAGCTTCGGCTTTTGCAACGTGCGATAGGGAGAAGTGAGCAATGGCTGGTAGCGGACTCGACGAGACGAGCACCAGCGGCTATCGCGGCCTCGACGGCGAGCACCACGTGCAAATCGAACTGCTAGCGACTTTTCGTCAGGCCGTTGCCGAAGAGCGACCTCGCGGCGAAATCGACGAAATCCTCGACAAGCTTATCGAGTTCACCAAGGTTCACTTCAACTCTGAGCAGCTGCTCATGCGGCTTTATCAATATCCGTCATATCAGCAACACCACGACGATCACGATAATGCAGTCGAATCTCTGCAAACGCTTCGCCAAGAATATCTGGCCGGCGAGCGGATGTTGGCCTGTGCGACCGCCGACGACCTGGCTGACAAGCTGCTCGATCACATCCGCACCGCCGACCGGGCACTTGGATCGTTTTTGGTTCGACTAGGTGCTGGCTGACCTCGCAATCATGTCGGTCGCCGGCTGATCGGAGGCAGTTCCGGAAGGTTCTGGCAATTATGCCGAGGTTCCGCCATCATCTGCATAACGAACGTTCCCGGCCAGGACGCCGCTTTACTGACGAGTAACAAGGTGCTTCCGGAGCGAAAGGAGGAATTTCATGAGCGATGTGCACAAGCATGTCTGCCGTGAAGTCGTTGGCGTATTTCATCAGTGGGCCAATCTGCAGAGCGCCGTCGACGAACTGCTGTTGGACGGGTTCGATCGGGCCGAAATCAGCATGCTCGCCGGCGAGTCCGCGGTCGAGCAAAAATTGGGTCATGTCTACAAGCGGGTGAGCGAACTGGAAGACGATCCGGAAGCGCCCCGCATCGCCTTTGTCGGACGCGATTCCATAACTGAAGGCAAGGCCTCGGCAATCGGGGCGCTTGGCTACGTGGGTGCGGTAGCGGCCGTGGGCGCCGTTGTCGCCTCGGGCGGCGCACTTGCTTGGGCGATCGTCGCTGGAGTTGCCGCCGGTGGTGGGGGAGCAGCCGTGGGATCACTCCTTTCCCGGTTGCTCGGCCGCGGTCGGGCCAAGGACTTGGAAGCGCAAATCGATAAAGGCGGCTTGCTCCTGTGGGTGCGGACATGCGATTTGGAACGCGAGCGACGCGCCATGTCGATTCTCCGGCAGCACAATGCTGAGGACGTACACGCGCACGAGTTCGACGCGGCGGACATGCCCGAGTACAACCCGCTGGACGGCTTGCAGCCGGATCCTTTCCTGCCGAAAGCGCGCGTCTAACGACAGCCGGCGGTGTACGCTGACACCGACGTTGCCGTTTTGGCCTACGGTGAAGGCGTCCCCGCCTGCTCGGTTTCCGCCTGCACCTCAAGCAGCAGGTCGCAGATTTCGCGCACCGCTCCTCCTCCACCGGCCGCGGCAGTAACCAGGGCTGCAGCACGCAGTGCCTGGGGTGGGCATCGGCTGGCGCGACTGCTACCCCAGCCGCATTCATACACTCCAGATCGTTGACGTCGTTGCCCATGTAGGCGATCTGCGCGAGATCGAGGCGATGCTCTGTGACCATGCGGCGCAGCTCCGTCAGCTTGTCGTCGACACCCTGGCGATACGCAATGCCGAGCTTGCGACAGCGCGCGCCAACAACCGCATTGATCTCCTTCGACAGCACGACCACTGGAACGCCCGCTGCCTTCAGCAGGCCAATGCCCATGCCGTCGCCCCGGTTGCACAACACCGCCTCGCGACCATCTTCCAATACCAGAACGCGGTTGTCGGTCATCACGCCATCAAAATCGAGCACCAGCAGCCGGATCCCGCGCAGCAGCGCTTTCGCGCGGGCTTGGCTCAAATGTCGTGCAAGCCCCTCCATCTGCCGCCAGTCGCTGTGCTCATCCAGCCGTAATGCGGCGGTCATCGACATCTCGAAGAGCACCACCCGGCCAGTCGGCAGTTCGCCGGTGCGCTCGAACACACCGACCCTTACGCCGGTGATCGCCGCCGTTTCTACGTAACGCCGTTGCGACGAGCGAGGATCGAGCGGCCGCGCCACACTGCTTTCGTCCTGTATCCACAGCGCTTCGTCGAGAGGGTAGACGGCGACCAGGGAGTCGCCGCCGCATCGCCACAGATGCTCGACCGCGCCATCGATCGAGGCTGCATCGCATAGCGGGAAGGCGGCGTCGACCAGGATCGCCAGCGCCGGGGCAAATCCTCCCTCCGCTGACGCTTCGATCGCCGCGCGCAGCATCGCCGTGCGGTCGCTGTCGCTCGGCGGCGGAATCACTTCGGCACCGAGGTCGCTCGCCTGTCGGGCGAGATCGGCATCGCCGGTCACGAGACAGATGCGGACGACGTGACGCGCGCCCAGCGCTCGTTCCACGGCGTGCAGCGCCGACGGCCGACCGGCAAAATTGGGCCGGCCAGCCGCGGACGCGGCGACGATGACGGCAAGGACGTCCATCAGCGATCTCCCTGTGTTCGGGACATGCTTAAGCGGTGCGCAGAGGCAACGTCAATTCTCCGTGGCGCAAGGTGAGGATCTCGGGCTCTCGGCCGGCTTTACCGATGCAGCAAAACGTGGTCGAGTACGGCATCGGCAACCCGCAATTCCGGCCGATCGTCGTTCGTGAGCCAATGCAAGCTTCCTTTCTCGCCATGTCTGCCTGGATCGCGCTCGGCAGCGCCATCGGCGGTGTCCTGCGCTTCTGGTGCTCGGGCGCAGTAGCGCGGGCCTTCGGGGAAACATTCCCATGGGGGACGCTGCTGGTTAACGTCGTGGGCTCGTTCCTGATCGGGCTGTTCGCCTTCGCTACCGGGCCCGACGGCCGGCTGCTGGTCGGTCCAACCGCGCGGCAGTTCGTCATGATCGGCGTGTTCGGCGGATATACCACCTTCTCGTCGTTCAGCCTGCAGACGCTCAATCTGGCGCGCGACGGGGAGTCGGCGCTCGCAGGCGCCAATATCCTTCTGTCCGTCGGTCTCTGCCTTATCAGCGTTTGGCTCGGCCACGCCGCCGGCCTCGTCTTCAATCGTTGAGGCGTTCTATGCACACTCCACCGCAGGATGCCCTGCTGCTTCGCATTTTCCTCGGCGAGAACGACCGCGCTGACGGTCGGCCACTCTACGAAGCGCTGGTACTAAAGGCGCGCGAGATGGGAATGGCAGGAGCGACGGTCCTGCGCGGTCCGATGGGCTTCGGTCGCGCCGCCAGGCTGCACACCGCCAAGATACTTCAACTCTCCAACGATCTTCCGGTGGTCGTCGAAATCGTCGACGCGAGTGAGCATATCCATGCATTTCTTGCGGCGGTCGAGCCGATGATGGCGGCCGGGCTGGTAACGTTGGAAAAGGCGACGGTAATTCGTTATGGCGGCGCTCCAGTGACCGGCGGCGTCTAGGCGGTCGCGGCGGAGAGTGAATCGAGATGCCCCATGGCGGCCCAAGCGGCCATTCCCACCATCACCATCACCATCAACCAGAGGCCGTGGCCGGCGGAGGCAACGACCCACTCGGCCGGCGCTTCGCCTTGGGGGTGGCGCTGAACCTGGGCTTCGTGGGCATTGAGGCGGCGTACGGTATTCTCGCCAACTCGCTCGCACTGCTGGCGGACGCCGGCCACAATTTAAGCGACGTGCTGGGACTGGTCCTCGCTTGGTCGGCGACCATCCTCGCCCGCCGGCAGCCGACCGGGCGGCGCACCTACGGCTTGCGCAAGTCCACGGTAATGGCCTCGCTTGCCAACGCTGTAATGCTGCTCGTTGTCATCGGCGCCATCGCCTGGGAGGCGGTGCGTCGTTTCGGCGTGCCCGAGTCTGTGGCGGCGACCGAGGTGATGATCGTCGCGGCGATCGGCGTCGTCATCAATGGCGCAACGGCGCTGCTGTTCCTATCCGGCCGTCGGCACGACCTGAACATCCGTGGCGCCTTCATGCACATGGCGGCTGATGCCGGTATCTCGCTTGGCGTCGTGCTGAGCGCGCTGGCGATGACGGCAACCGGCTGGCTTTGGCTTGATCCCGCGACTAGCCTCGTCATCGTCTTTGTGATTGCCATCGGCACTTGGGGGTTGTTGCGGGATTCCCTAGACCTGGCGCTCGATGCGGTGCCGTCCGGCATCGATCCCGAAGCGGTTGCTGGCTTTCTCGCCAGCCAGCCTGGCGTGACGGCGGTACACGACCTTCATATCTGGGCAATGAGCACAACCGAGGCCGCGCTTACTGTGCATCTCGTTCGCCCCGGCGCTGGCACCGACGATGCGTGGCTCGCCGACATCACTGAAACCTTGCGGCTCCGCTTTACTATCCCCCACGCCACCATCCAGGTGGAAAACGGCGACGGCCCGGAAGCCTGCCGCCTCGCACCAGCGCACGTTGTCTAGAGCCGGCGCGATTTTGCCATCTGAGGATCAGGCCACTGCGAGATTATCGATCAGGCGGGTGCGACCAATCCGTGCCGCCGCCAGCACCCGACCGGGACGCGACGGTCCGGGCCACGGCGCTAGCGTCTCGGCGTCGCGTACTGCTACGTAGTCAACGGCATCGAAGCCAGCGCGCAGCAACTCAGCCTCGCCCCACGCGGCGCGTTCGATCGGGTCTGCGCCATCTACAAGCACGCCCTCTGCGACCGCACGCAGCGTCCGGTGCAGCGATGGCGCGATCCGCCGCTCGTCGGCCGTCAGGTAGGCGTTGCGTGAGGAGAGAGCCAAACCGTCCGGCTCGCGAATCGTCGGCGCACCTTCGATACGGGTAGGAATCCAAAGATCGGTGCACATCCGGCGGACCACCAGCAACTGCTGGTAATCCTTCTCGCCGAAGACCGCGATGTCGGGGAGTGCCTGCAACAACAGCTTACTGACGACCGTAGCGACACCGGTAAAGAAACCCGGCCGGTGCTCGCCCTCCAGCATGTCGCCGAGGCTCGGCACGCTGACGCGGGTCAAGGCGCCCGGCGGATACATCTCCTCAACCGCAGGCGCGAATAACAAATCGGCGCCGAGCGCCTCCAGCTTCGCGGCGTCTCCCGCTTCATCTCGCGGGTAGACGGCGAAATCTTCGTTCGGTCCGAACTGCGTTGGGTTTACGAACAGCGACACGCACACCCGTTCCGCCAAGCCGCGCGCGTGGCGTACAAGCGCCAGGTGGCCCTCGTGCAAAGCCCCCATGGTCGGCACCAGCGCAAGCATGTCGCCGTCCTGCCGCCAGCGGCGGAGCTGCGCCCGCAGGCTGTGCACGGAACGCACCGTGGTGATGCCCGCCGCCCGCATCTCGGTCGTCTCCGAACTCATGACGGGTCGACCTTCGCCGGTTTCGCCGCTTTGGTGCCGAAGCAATGCTCGAGGGTCGGGAAACGCCGGGCGCGCACCTCCTCGGCGTACTCACGGCCGGCCTCGGCGATACTGCGGCCGAGCTCGGCATAGCGCTTGACGAACTTCGGCTTGAAGTCCGAGAACAGGCCGGTGAGGTCTTCGGTCACCAGGATCTGGCCGTCGCAGGCTGGCGAGGCGCCGATGCCGATGGTCGGGACCGGGACGATGCCGGTGATCTGACGGGCGAGCGGCTCGACCGTACCCTCGATCACCATGGCGAAGGCCCCCGCGTCGGCCACCGCCTTGGCGTCATCAACAATGGCGGCCGCCTCCTTCTCGCCGCGGCCCAGCGAGCGGAAGCCGCCGGCGGTGTTGACCGACTGTGGCAGCAAGCCGACGTGCCCCAGCACCGGGATGCCGCGCTCAGTCAGGAAGCGGATCGTCTCCGCCATCTCGACGCCGCCTTCCAGCTTCACGCCGGAGCAGCCGACCTCCTTCATCACTCGGGCGGAGTTGCGGAAGGCACTCTCTTTGGACTCCTGGTAGCTGCCGAACGGCAGATCGACGATGACACACGCCCGTTTCGAGCCGCGCATCACCGCCTGGCCGTGCGCGATCATCATGTCGAGGGTGACGCCGAGCGTGCTGTCCATCCCGTAGAGCACCATGCCGAGCGAGTCGCCGACCAGCAGCAGGTCGACGGACTCGTCGAGCAACACGGCCGTTAGCGAGGTGTAGGCGGTGAGACAGACGACGGGGGTGCCGCCCTTCATCGCGGTGATCTGCGGCACGCTGATCCGCTTCAGTTTGGTTGCGACGCTCACGCCTAGCTCCTCATTGCATGCCGGGCGAAATCTAGTGCGTGCTGCGGCAAGCCGCAAAGCGCGTTTTCGTGCGGCAAGATTTTGCGTCGTGCGCGCGCACGTTGTCGGCGGTGCTTCCGCCTGATAAGCCTGAGCCTCGAACGGTGACGGAGGCGGAAAGTGGCGGGCGACGTTCCGGGGCAGTTGTTCGCCGGTGACAGCGAGGGTGGCGATGCGGCAATACCTGCTCGCTCCACCGGCCTGCTGCCGGCACAGGAAATCCGGGCGCTGATCCGCGGGCGCGAGATCCAGGCGCTTGATGAAATCCCTGAAAGTCAGATCCAGCCGGCCAGCCTTGATCTGCGGCTGGGCGGCGAGGCGTGGCGGGTGCGGGCCAGCTTTCTGCCTGGGCCGGGGGCGAGCGTCGAGCAAAGGCTCGAGGCGTTCGGCATGCACCAGATCGACCTGACGGGTGGGGCAGTGCTGGAGAAAGGCTGCGTCTACGTGGTTCCGCTGCTGGAGAGCCTGGCGCTGAAGCACCGAACCTCGGCGATGGCCAACCCCAAGAGCTCCACCGGGCGGCTCGACGTCTTCACGCGGCTGATCACCGACAACTCCGCCGTTTTTGACCAGGTGGCTGCGGGATACAAGGGTCCGCTCTTCGCTGAAATCAGTCCGCGTACCTTCAGCATTGTCGTTCGCCGTGGCACCAGCGTCAGCCAACTCAGGCTTAGGCGCGGCAGCCCGCCAGCAACCGACACCGCACTGCGCCGGCTGCACCGGGAGGTGCCGCTCGTGGATGCGGGGGAGGGCAGGGGCGCTGGTGCGGCTGATATTGACGAGGGTATAGCGGTCACCGTTGATCTGGCGCCGTGCGACGGCCGGCCGGTCGGCTGGCGGGCGCGCCGGCATGCCGGGCTGATCGACCTCGGCCGGATCGATCATTACCATCCTGCCGAATTCTGGGAACCGGTGGTGCCGGACGCGCAGGGCTGCGTCGTCCTGGATCCCGGTGACTTCTACATCCTGGCGTCCAAGCAGTCGGTTACCGTGCCGCCCGACCACGCCGCCGAGATGCGGCCGTACGACACCCGGGTGGGCGAATTCCGCGTGCACTATGCCGGCTTCTTCGATCCGGGCTTCGGCTACGCCGGGGCCGGCGGCGAGGGTTCCCGCGCGGTACTGGAGATCCGCTCGTTTGAAGTGCCGTTTGTGCTCCGCCACGACCAGCTCGTCGGCCGCCTGGTATATGAGCGGCTCACCGCAACCCCGGAACGGCTGTACGGCAGCGGCATCGGCTCCTCCTACCAGCGCCAGGGCCTGCAACTGGCGAAGCAATTCCGCCGCAGTAGCTAGATAGTTGGGAGCCCCTAACTCCTAGTCGGCGGATCGCCGTTCGCAGACGACGCGCGATAGGCCATCGCCGCCATCGCACAATTGCGGGACGGCCATGCATCTTTCGATCCGCACCCGACTTGAACATTGTACAGCAAGAACTACGTAATGGATGCCGGTCGCCGACGTATCGGGGCCGGCGGCGGAGCTTCGGCTCGCTAGAGCGACCGCAATCACCGCCGAATGTTGTCTCGCTTCGAAAGGAGGAGAAAATGTTCAATATGCGTGAGTTGATTCCGTGGGCGCGCGGCCGCGATGTCGCTGCCGGGCGGAGCGTCGAACACCCGCTGATGTCGTTCCAGCGCGAAATGGATCGTCTGTTCGAGGACCTGTGGCGCGGCTTCGACGTGCCGGGTGTGGGGCGGAGCGAACGCAGCGGTACGATGATCTCTCCGCGTATCGAGCTGAAGGAGAAGGATGACGAAATCGTCGTGTGCGCCGAGTTGCCAGGTCTGCAGGACAAGGACGTAGAGGTCACCCTGACCGACAACGTGCTGTCTATTCGTGGCGAGAAGAAGCAGGAGAAGACCGAGAAAGAGCAGGGCTACACCTACTCCGAACGCTCGTATGGAGCCTTCGAGCGGCGTATCCCGATCGACGCCGAGGTTCTCAGCGAGAAGGTGTCGGCGCGCTTCGCTGACGGCATCCTCACCGTCAGCCTGCCGAAGAACCCAGAAGCGAAGCTCCAGGCGCGGCGGATCCCGATCACCGGTGAAGGGGCCAGGATCGAACAGCAGGCCGCTTGAGCGACACAGGCTTACGACCACTTCCTTTGCGGGCCGGCATCGCCGGCCCTTTTGCTGTGATCAGCAGAGAACACTGTCGTGAGGCTGCCCTCTTAAGCGGTACCGTTTGCTGCCGCTCACGATGACAACCTTTTTTCGAACGCATCGCTCTACACATCATGCTCCTTTTTTGGCGGCGACACCGGATCCGTGCGCGGCCGTTCCTCGTCGTCGTCAAACAGAATGCGGTTGGCGGCGCCGTCGAGATCGTCGAACTGGCCGCTCTTCAACGCCCACAGGAAAGCGATTAACCCGAGCAGGCCGAGAGCCAGCGCCGCTGGAATCAGCCACAGCAAAACCTCCATCAGACGCGCGCGCGGTTCAGCCGCAGCGCGTTGACGATCACCAGCAGCGACGAGGTGGACATCACCACGGCGGCGATCAGCGGCGTCACCTGGCCCGCGATCGCCAATGGCACGGCGATCAGGTTGTAGCCCAGCGACAGAACCAGGTTCTGCCGCACCAGCGCCCGGGCGCGCTGGGCGACTCTGACGGCTTCCAAGACCGGCGCGAGACGCGAGCCCTGAAATACCGCATCGGCCGCCGTCTGGGCGACGTCGATAGCGCTCGACGGCGACATCGATGCGTGCGCCGCGGCGAGTGCCGGTGCGTCGTTCAGCCCGTCACCGATCATGAGCACGCGCCGCCCCGCCGCCGCCAGCTCCGTCAACCTCGCCAGCTTGTCGGTCGGCCGTAGCACCGCCTCCCATCGCTCGATGCCGACTTCTTTCGCCGTCCGGCTCACCACGGGCGCGCGGTCGCCGGAGAGCAGTAGCAGCGGGTAGCCGCGTTCGCGCAGCCTTAGCACGACGTCCGCCGCGTCCATGCGCAGCGCATCCTCGAACCGGAAGCGCACGGATGGCTGTTCCGGGCGGATGAAGCAGAGTTCCGGTCGCGCCTCGTCGCTCGGTCCGGCGCCGCTGCTGTCTTCGGCGAGCCCACAGAACGCTGCGCTGCCCAGCCGGACGATGCCGGCGGCCGTCTGGCGTTCAAGACCGCAGCCGGCAATCTCTCGCACCTCCAAGGCCGCCTGCGGCAACCACCCCGCGGCTTCGCCAGCCTCGACCAGGGCTCGCGCCAGCGGATGCCGGCTGCCGGCAGCCAGCGCCGCCGCCTGGGACAGTGTAGCGCCGTCGAGCGCCGCGTCTGGGATGAGCTTCGGCCGGCCTTCTGTCAGCGTGCCCGTCTTGTCGAAGACAACGGTGTCGGCCTCCGCCAAACGTTCCAGAGCTGTCGCGGACTTCACCAGGATTCCCCGGCGCAGCAACCTCCCGGTCGCTACCACCTGTACGGCCGGCACGGCGAGGCCAAGCGCGCACGGACAGGTTATGATCAGCACGGCAATGGCGTTCATCATCGCCTGCTGCCAGGGGACGCCAAACAACCCCCACCAGAGCAGAAACGTCGAAAGTGCCGCGGTATGCACCACCGGCGCGTAGAGCCGCGCCACCCGGTCGGCCAGCACGACATAGCGGCCGCGCTGCTGTTCGGCGAGTTCCACCTGCTGGGCGATCTCGGCCAGCAGCGTGTTCTCGCCGGTCGCGGTGACCTCGATCAACAGCACCGCCGACTGGTTCAGCGTACCGGCGAAAACAGGCGTGCCCCGGCCTGCCGGCTTGGGCGTGCTCTCACCGTCGATCAGGCTGGTATCGACAGTACTGTTTCCCTCGACAACGCGGCCGTCCACGGCGATACGCTCGCCCGCTGTTGCAAGCACGCGAGCGCCGGGAAGCACCCGGTGCGGGGGCAGCACATGCCGCGTACCATCGGCATTGACGACCGTGACCGCGCGTGCGGCAAGCGCCAGCAACTGTTCCGCCGAGGAGCGCGCCCGGCCGCGCGCGCGGCGGTCGAGGTAGCGGCCGATCAGCAGGAAGAACAGCAGTCCGATCGCCGCATCAAAGTAGGCATGCTGAGCGCCAGCGACTGTCTGCTGCACGCTCATCGCCGCTGCCAGCAGCACGCCGATCGATATCGGCACGTCCATTGTGACGTGGCGCGTCCGCAGGGCGCCCCACGCGGCCCGGAAGAAAGGGCGGCCGGCGTAAGCAATCGCCGGTAGCGCGATCAGCGCCGAAAGCCAGTGAAACCAGGTGCGAGTGCCGGCACCCATACCTTCGGCATGGCCGGCCCAGACGGATACCGACAGCAGCATGACGTTACCGGCGGCAAAACCCGCCACCGCCATGGCCCGCAACAGCGCCTTCTCTTCATCCGCGCCGCCGGCTTCCAGGCAGGCAGGGTCGTATGGCACCAGCCGATAGCCGAGCCGCCCCACGGTGTCGATCAGCTGCTCCGGCGTCGTCTCCACCTCCCGCCAGCGCAGCTGAAGCCGGCGCGTGGTCATGTTGATGCGGGCGGCGACAACCCCAGGATGGCGGGTCAGAACTGCTTCGATCAGCCAGACGCAGGCGGCACAATGCAGACCCTCGACCAGCAGGCTGATCGATGCCGTGCCGTCGTCGTCGGCGCGCACCCAGCTATCCAAATCAAGTACCGCCGGCTCGGTCTCCGGGCGCAGCGGCCGCTGCTCCGGATCGATACTGCGTCGCTGGTAGTAGGCTTCCAGGCCAAGGCCGGAAACCATGGCATAGGCTGCCTCGCAGCCGGAGCAGCAGAAAGTAAAGCCGGTGTCGCCGGCGGCCGGGGACGGCGTGCCGCAGTGGGCGCAGGCGGCGGCAGGAGGTGAAATCACGTCGGTCCAGACCGCGCGCGTCGGCGCGGTGCTAGAAGATTGCTCGGCATCGGCATCGGCCGGCTGCGACGGCCCGATGCCTTCGGTCATCGCACGATGATCCGCCGTGTTGCGAAGAAACTGTCTTCGCCGTGCCGCGCCGAGACACGAACATCCCACTGTCCGGGGAGGGGCAATGCAGCCTCTGCCCGATACTCACCAAGGCCTTGCGGCTCCAGCGCGAGCTTGGTGTCAAAGCCGCTGTTCGTCGGTCGAACCAGTGCCGCCGTGACGTCGAGTCCTCGCAATGGTTCACCCGCGTTGTCCAACAGGGTGACGACGAGTTCGCCGCGATGCACAGCGCCCGCGGCATCAGGAGACATCGCCGGCTTGGGGGAAAATTGGACGTTGACGCGCCAGCCGCGGGCTTCCTGCGCTCGCGATGCCGCCAGCGTTTCGTTGTAGGCAATACCCTTCTGGTAGGCGTCCTCGGTATCCAGACCCGGGAAGGTATCGATTGCATACATCACGAGCACAACGTTCACAGCAATAACCACCAGCATGCCCGCGACGAAGATCCAGGGATACCACCAGCCGTCGGCTCGCTGTCGCCCCATCGCCTTAGCTCCCGGAGCCGCCAAACACGGGGCATGCTCGCGCGGGGCGCCGGGCCATTGAACACGGCCGTACTGAATGCTCTCCCGCGTCCCTGGTCGATCAGATAGAAGCCGAAATTGGTCAGCTTTCCGGACAAGCTTTCGGCAGGCGCTTTGACGAACAGCTTGAAAGTGCCGATTTCGTCCGGGCCGACGTGCAGTTCGATGTAGGGGCCGCTGTCCTGGTGCCGGCCGAGCACACTGATTTCGGCACCGATCAATCCGTCCGTGGCAAGCAAGTAAGCTTTGGGTTCGCGCTGCATGTTGAGAATTTTGAAGGTGTACCCGTTGCGGATCGAACCGTCGGCCAGCTTGACATAGAGCGGCTGTCGGTCGGGAATGACATTAACCTCCAGGCGGGAGCGGGTGGACAGGCTGAAAACCATCACCCCGGCCACAATCGCCAGCACCCCCATGTAGGCGATCGTCCGAGGCCGGATGAGGCGGATGCGGGTCTTTTCACCGCGTGAGCGAGCGACCTGATTGGCTATCGAATCATAGGTGATCAGTTCGGGCGGCAGACCAAAGCGCGGCATCACGCTGTTGCAGGCGTCGATGCACAGGCCGCAACCGATGCAGGCCATCTGCTGGCCTTTGCGGATGTCGACCCCGGTCGGGCAGACCTGCCAGCACATGCCACAATCGACGCAGTGGCCACGGCCGTCGAAGGATTGGCGCTTGCGCGCACCGCCGCGCGGTTCGCCGCGCCACTCCTCGTACGTTACGATCAGCGAGTCTTCGTCGAACATCGCTCCCTGGAAGCGCGGCCAGGGGCACATGTAGATGCACACCTGTTCGCGCGCCCAGCCGGCGAGCAGGTAGGTGGTGCCGGTGAACAGCGCAATGAAGGCAACCACCGTGGTCGACACGTCGCCATGGAGAATGTCGAGCACCAGCGTCGGCGCGTCGTAGAAATACATGATCCAGGCGCCGCCGGTGGCAAGCGCAATCAACAGCCAGGTGCCGTGCTTAAGTATCTTCTTCCTCGCCTTGTCGAGGCTGAACGGAGCCTTGTCGAGGCGGATGCGGGCATTGCGATCGCCCTCGATCTTGCGCTCCACCCACATGAAGAGGTCGGTCCAAACCGTTTGCGGGCAGGTGAAGCCGCACCAGACGCGTCCTGCCCAAGCAGTTACGAGAAAAAGACCAATAGCGCCCAGGATGAGCAAACCGGTGAGGTAATAAATCTCCTGCGGCCAGATCTCGAGGCCGAAGAAGTAAGCGCGGCGACCGGGCATGTCGAGCAGTAGCGCCTGATCGGGGGCGCCCGGGCCACGGTCCCAGCGGATCCAGGGTGCGAGGTAGTAGAGGCCGAGCAAGACGGCGACCACCCACCATTTGATCCGCCGCCAGTATCCCTGGATCGACCGCGGATAAACCTTGATGCGGTCGGCAAAAAGCTCTTGCTTCGCCGGTTCTGGGTCGCCAGCCGGCTTTTGCGGTGCACTGGAAGCGCCGCCCATTTCTATAGTGTCGGCCACGGCCCTCTCGGCGCTCGCCATCGTCATCCGTCCCGTCCGTTTGCGCGGCGGCCACTTCGCTGCCATGCCGCTGCCGCTACGCGAAAGGGGAGGCAGGGCGGTCGATCCGCCCCGTCTCCCCCTGTTGCTTCCCGGCGATCTTTTCGCTTCATCGCCTTGATGATGACCGCCGCTACTGCGACGGCAGGGTACTTCGCTCTATTGGCCGCCGCCAAGAGAATGCACGTAGGTCGCCACCTGCTTGATCTCGACGTCCGACAGGCGTGGGCTCCATGGCGGCATAACCCCTAGCCGCGGCTTGGTAACCTGGCTGACGATCGCTTGCTTACCGCTTCCGTACAGCCAGATTTGATCGGTGAGGTTGGGAGCGCCCAGCGCCGGCTCGCCCTTGCCCAACTCGCCGTGGCATGCGGCGCAATTCTCGGCAAAGATCGCGGCACCCTCGGCATTATCTTGCCCTTGGCCGGACAGCGCCAGCACATGATCGGCGACTGCATTGATCTGTGCGGCCGTCAGCAGACCGTCGGCGCCATAAGCCGGCATTTGCGAGAAACGGGCGTCCGGATCACCATTGCGGATGCCGTGCCGAATGGTTGTATAGATGTCGTCGACGGTACCGCCCCAGATCCAGTCGTCGTCAACCAGGGCTGGAAAGCCGCCCGGCCGGCCTGTGGCACCGGTTCCGTGGCATGGCGCGCAGTTGTTGCTGAAGATCACTTTCCCGCCGGCCGTCGCGATCGGCAGCAGCTGCGGATCGTCGTTAATTTCTTGCAGCGATGTTGCAGCAATGCGGTCGTACCAGCCGGCTCGGCTGGCATCAAAGGCCGCCATCCGCTCGCTGAACTCGGCGCGGGTAGAGTAGCCGAGCATCCCCTTGAAGTAGCCCGACAACCAGGGCCATGACGGGTAGGCGATGCTGTACGCTAGTCCCCAGACAATCGTCGCATAGAAAACCCACAGCCACCACTTTGGCAGCGGTGTGTTCAGTTCCTTGATGCCATCCCACTCGTGCCCGGTGGTTTCTATGCCGGTGAGCGTGTCTAGTTCTTTACCTGCCATCTTCTTGTCCTCCGCCCTCGTCCTTAAACGGGATGCGGGCGTCTTCTTCAAACCGCTTCTTGTTCTTCGGCCGGTACTCCCACCAGATGACCAGCGCGAATAACACGATAAGCCAGAGCAGCCACAGCGAACGCAGCCAGGCCAACACTCCGGAGGGTTCCATCGTGTCCTCCTTGTCTCGGCCGGCTTCGGCCGCCGCTACCGGAAATCCGTCGACGGGCGATAGTCTTTGAAGTCGACCAACGTGCCCAGCATCTGCAGGTAAGCGACAATCGCATCCATCTCGGTCACGCGATCCGGATCGCCGTCGAAATCGCCCATCACTGCCTTTGGATAGCGCTTTTCGACGCCGGTGGTATCGGCGCCTACGCCGGCCTGCGCCGTCACATCCTTGGTCGCATCGGCGATCTGCTCGTCGGTATAGGGCACACCGGTGATCCGCAGCGTCCGCATATGATCTGCGATGTCGGCTTAAGCCAGGTCCTTTTGCTCCAGGAAGGCGTAGGGCGGCATGATCGACTCCGGCACGACGCTTCGCGGACTGATCAGATGCGCGACATGCCAGTCGTTGGAGTACTTGCCGCCAACCCTCGCCAGATCCGGGCCGGTGCGTTTCGAACCCCACTGGAACGGGTGGTCGTACATGCTCTCGGCGGCCAGACTGTAGTGGCCATAGCGCTCCGCCTCGTCGCGAAACGGCCGCACCATCTGACTGTGGCAGGTGTAGCAACCTTCACGGATGTAAATGTTGCGGCCGGCAAGCTCCAGCGGGGAGTAGGGCCGTACGCCTTCCACCTTCTCGATGGTTTGTTCCATGGTGAACAGCGGCACCAATTGGACCAGACCCCCTACCGACACCGTTACCAGGATGCCGATGATCAGGATAATGACGTTTTTCTCAAAAACCGCGTGGCTGAGCCGCATGATGGCGCCCTCCTACTCGGCGGCGCCGGTGACGACACGCACCGGCTGTGGCTGCACAAAAGCCGCCTCGCTACGCAGTTCGCCGCGCACGGTCTTCCAGACGTTGTAGACCATGATCAGCGACCCGAGCAGGAACAGCGTGCCGCCGCCGGCGCGGATGACGTAGTACGGATGCATCGCCTCCACCGTCTCGATGAACGAGTATTGCAGGAATCCCAGCTGGTCATAGGCTCGCCACATCAACCCCTGCATGATCCCCGAAATCCACATCGCGGTGATGTATAGCACGATGCCGATGGTGGCGATCCAGAAGTGGTAGGTGACCAGGCGCAGGCTGTAGAGACGTTCGCGTTTCCACAGTTTCGGCACCAGGAAGTAGATGGCGCCGAAGCTGACGAAGGCGACCCAGCCGAGCGCGCCGGAATGCACATGGCCGATCGTCCAATCGGTAAAGTGGCTGAGCGAGTTGACAGCCTTGATCGACATCAGCGGACCTTCAAAGGTCGACATGCCGTAGAAGGCGACCGACGCCACCATGAAGCGCAGGATCGGATCGGTGCGCAGTTTGTCCCACGCACCCGACAGCGTCATGATGCCGTTGATCATGCCGCCCCACGACGGCATCCACAGCATGATCGAGAACGTCATGCCCAGCGTTTGCGCCCAGTCGGGCAGCGCGGTGTAGTGCAGGTGGTGTGGACCCGCCCAGATATAGAGGAAGATCAGGGTCCAGAAGTGCACGATCGACAGCCGGTAGGAATAAACCGGCCGCCCCGCCTGCTTTGGGATGAAGTAGTACATGATGCCAAGGAAGCCGGCGGTGAGGAAGAAGCCGACGGCGTTGTGGCCGTACCACCACTGGGTCATAGCGTCCTGGACGCCTGCCCAGATCACGTAGCTCTTGGTGCCGCCGAGCGATACCGGGATCGACAGGTTGTTGACGATGTGCAGCATCGCGACGGTGACGATGAACGCCAGGTAGAACCAGTTGGCGACGTAGATGTGCGGCTCCTGCCGGCGCATGATGGTGCCGACGTAGCACACCAGATAGGCAACCCAGACGATCGTCAGCCACAGATCGACGTACCACTCCGGCTCGGCGTACTCTTTCGACTGGGTAATGCCGAGCACGTAGCCGGAAGCCGCCAGGACGATGAACAGCTGATAGCCCCAGAAGATGAAGTTCGCCAGCGCGGGGCCGCCGAACAGCGGAGCCCGACAGGTGCGCTGCACCACATACAAGGAGGTCGCAAGCAGCGCGTTGCCGCCGAAGGCGAAGATGACCGCCGACGTGTGTACCGGACGCAGCCGCCCGAAGGTGGTCCACTCCAGGTCCATGTTAAGAACCGGAAACGCGAGCTGCCAAGCGATCACGACACCGACGAGGAAACCCACCACGCCCCAGAAAACGGTGGCTAGTGTGAATTTCTGAATAACCGCTTCGTCGTAAGCAACGGTCCTACGAAACGACGGGGCGGCTGCGATAGCTACGCTCATTGCCCTCTCCGTAGAAGATCTCGGCAATGTACCGGCGACGCCTCGACCGTCAATGTCGTGGCGACTTGTTGAGTTTGTCCATCGAGGATTTTCGCGGTGCTTGCGACAAAACACTTGGAGGATGCCTGCGACACCCGACTACTCCGCTGTTTGCGGTATCGGTGAAGGCGGCTCACCCCTCTAAGCGCTTCCCGTCGCCCGATCCATCAGATTGTTTGCATACTAGAAGTCTTCGCGGCTTAGTGTCAACGGCCCGGTCAATGCCTTCCAATCCCTTCTTGTGCCTATCTGTTGTTTTCGCACGATGTGCCAAAAGACGAGCAAGTACGGGATTAACCTGCAGCCAGGATGAGATTAAGTTTCTTTTGCAATAACCGGGCGACCTTTGCTGCTGGCTATAATTTGACGTGTGGAGTGGCTATTCGCGTTTTGCTCCAACTGGCAATGGAGCCTCGAAGTGGCCTATCGCAACCCACGGGTATCTGATCCTCCACTCACCGCTGCCCTGGATAGATCGGGTAAAGAACCCCCACCATCGCGACGGTGACGATCATCGACAGCACCAGGAGCGGCAGGCCCACCTTGACGAAATCGTTGAAGCCGTAGCGGCCAGGCTCCAGGACAAGCGTGTTGACCGGCGACGCCACCGGCGTGACGAAGGCGCAGGATGAGGCGATGGCGACGGTAACCGCGAAAGCATGGGTCGACACTCCCAGCGCCTGCGCAGCGCTGATGGCGATCGGCGCAATCAGCACCGCTGTGGCGGTGTTGGAGATAAACAAGCCCACTAAGGCGGTGATCAGGAAAAGCACGCTCAGCATGCCATAAGGCCCGACATCCGCGAGCAGATGGGTCAGGCCGCTCGCCAGGATTGTCGTCACGCCGGTCTTTTCCAGCGCTGTCGCCATCGGCAGCATGCCGGCGATCAGCACCAGCGTCGGCCAGCCGATGCTGCGATAGGCGTGCTTGGAGGGAACGCAGCCGGTGGCGATGACGGCGAGGGCCGCCAGCAGCACCGCGATGACGTTCGGCAGCAGGCCAACCGTCATCGTCATCGTCATCGCCGCCAGGATCGCGATGGCGACAGGCGCTTTAGTGCGCGCCGGCGCCACGGATTTCAGCTCCTGCGGCAGGCGGAGCACCACGAACTCGCCTGGATTCTCCTGCAAGCGCGCAATCAGCGGCCAGCCGCCAGCGACGAGCATCAGGTCGCCGAAGTTGAGCCGGATATCGATGAGGTTGCCTTCCACTACCTGGCCGCGATGTTTGATGGCGAGAACGGTCAGTCCCCGGCGCCTGAGGAACTCCGCCTCCCGCAATGTCTTGCCAATCAGGGGCGCGTTGGGCGCGAGCATTACTTCCGCGACGCCCAGATCTTGAACGGCTGCGGCACGTATCCGCTCGTCGATCGGCTGCTCTCGCAGGTCTTCAGCCGCCGCAAACCGTTCGAGGGCTTCCGCGTCGGCAGTCACCGCAATCAGGTCGCCCCTCCGCATGACGGCATCGGTTGTTACCGGCAGAACCCCTAATTGCTTGCCGCGCTTGCGAACGATTGCAACCAAGGTCACACCTCTGCGGGAGCGTAACTGCGCTTCGGCGACGGTCCGGTCGGCCAGGCGCGAGTGCGATCCCAGGCGGAAGGCGCGAAACCGGCCGATGAGGGCATAAGCAGACAACAGGTCCTCCACGGAGACATCCGCGTGTTCCGACCGTGGTTCCGGGCGGTCGAGCAGCCTGCGGCCGACCGTCGCCATGTAGACGATGGCGATCGCCAGCATGGCGATGCCAATTGGCGTCAACTCGAAGAAACCAAGCGGTGCGAGTCCGCGTTCGGTGAGCGCGGCGCTGACCACCAGGTTAGGAGCGGTGGCGATCAAGGTCATCAGACCACTGATCAAGGCCGCAACCGATAGCGGCATCATCAGCCGCGACCGGCTGGAACCGGTCTGCGCCACCAGGCCCAGAACCACTGGGATGAACATGGCGACGATGCCGGTCGAACTCATGAAGGCACCGATGGAGCTGACCACCAACATCAGCAGCGCGATTAACCGCGCTTCGCTTCCCTGGCCGACCTTCGCCAGCCAGGAACCTAGGGCGGCGGCGACACCGGTGGCGACCAGCGCCTCTCCGACCACGAATAGCCCAGCGATCATCAACACAGAGGAATCACTGAAGCCGGCCACGGCCTCAGCCGCGGTGATGGTGCCCGAGACGGCTAGCGCCAGCAAAACACCGAGACCGACGCCGTCGACGCGCACGCGATTGCTAGCGAAAGCAATGACGGCCAAAGCAAGAATGCCGACCACGATCCAGCCGCTAAGGGTCATCCCGCCAGGCTCCTCAAGGAAACGATCGAGCGCATCTCGTACGAAACGGCGTCAAGCGCCGCAATCGCATTGTCGTTTCTGCCGGTGTCAGTCTCGCGTTTTTCGAGGTCTCTTCTGGCAAAGGCGAGATATTGCGGCCACTCAACTAAGCTGATAAATGCTACTAGTTGTTGATGCAACGCGGCCGGTACTCGGAAAAGACGTTAACGCGATGGAGGGATGGGTGACGAGGAATCTGGATTGGAAATGGATCGCCATCGGCGTGTTGATCATGATCGCGCTCAATCTCGGCGCCGGCATTATCGCCGCCCTGACGCTCAGTCTTGATCTGCAATCCGCATCCAGTGGCGATGAGGTCGCGCTTAGCGGTGGTCAGCTGGTCTTTCTCGCCGTGCTCAACTTTCTGGCGTTTCTTATCGGCGGCTTCATTGTCGGATTGAAATCGGCCGGCCGAACAATTATCGAGCCCGGCCTGTCGGCGGCGATCGCCGTTCTCCTGGCGCTGGTAATTTCCGGCAACTTCTCGCTGGGCAGCCTGCTGGCCGGAGGCCTCGTGCCGTTCGCCGCCGGCGTTCTCGGCGGCTGGCTCGGCGAGCGTCGGCAGGCAACCGTATAAGGCGGCATATCGGCCTTCCCGCACGAGGGAGAGTAGCCACCGCAATCACCAGAGCAGTCTCAACCCTGCGTCGGGCCGACTCGCTTTGTGATCTGACGCACACGGTGAAAATCGGGCCGGGCAGAATCGTCAACCTGCCAATCCAGGAAGCATTCCGCGCAGACCTTGTGCAAGCATGCCCATGGCAATCGCCGCCAGTACCATTCCCATCACCCTCGTGACGACCCCATTCCCGCTTCGCCCAGACGTTTGGCAATCGGAGCGGCAAAGTGAAAAAGCAGGCCGCAGGTAGCGGCGAGGACGAGGACGACGGTCGAGATTTCGGCCTTGCTGAGGACGGACGGGTGCTGTTGGGTGGCAACCAGAACAGCCGCCATGGTGCCCGGCCCCGATACAATGGGAATGGCAAGCGGGACGACCGCGATTGATGCGCGCGGCTTGGCATCTGCTAGTGGATCGACTCTAACGTTTGGCGCCCTCGCTTGACGGCGGCGATGATCTTATCGGGATCGGCGGTCCAGACGAAAGGCTTGGGTTCATGATTGGCTTCTTCGATGAAGCGGTTGATGGCGGCCTGGAGATCGACGATGGATCGAAACACGCCGCGTTTGAGCCGCCGTCGGGTGAGTTTGGCGAAGAACCCCTCGACGGCGTTGAGCCATGACGCCAGGTCGGGGTGAAGTGGAAGACGAAGCGGGGATGCCGGGCGAGCCACTGCATCACCTTAGGGTGCTTGTGCGTCGCGTAGTTGTCGAGGATGAGATGAACGATCTTGCCGACCGGCACCTGCGCCTCGACGGCATTGAGGAAGTGGATGAACTCCTGGTGCCGGTGACGCTGCATGCAGCGGCCGATCACCGTGCCTTCCAGGACGTTCAGCGCCGCGAACAGGGGTGGTGGTGCCGTTGCCTTGTAATCGTGGGTCATGGTGCCGGCGCGTCCCTTCTTCATCGGCAGGCCGGGCTGGGTTCGATCCAGCGCCTGAATCTGGCTCTTCTCGTCCACCGACAGCACCCGCGTGCGCCGGCGGATCGACGTAAAGGCCGACCACGTCCCGCAGCTTGTTGGCGAACTTCGGATCGTTGGAGAGCTTGAACTGCCGCACCCGGTGCGGCGCGAGACCGTGGCTGTGCCAGATGCGCTGGACGGAGGAAACGCTGATGCCGGTGGCCTTGGCCATCGCCGCCGCCGTCCAGTGGGTGGCCTCGCCCGGCGGCTCGCCGGCCGTCAGCTCCAGCACCCGCGCGATCACCGCCTTGGCCAAGGGCGGCTTGCGCGACGGCCGAGTCTTGTCGCGCAGCAGACCTTCGACGCCCGCCTGCATGAAGCGCTCCTGCCAGCGCCAGACCACCGACTTGCTCTTGCCGGTCTGCCGCATGATCGCGGACGCCCAGCCCGTCGGCGGTCAACAGCACGATCCGCGCCCGCCAAACATGCTTTTGCGGGCTGTTCCGATGCCGATGATCGCGGCCAACCGCACACGATCCTCGGTACCGACATCAACGACGATCCCCTTGCGCATCGCGCAGACCGCGACCGCCAGACGCTGGGATCCCCAAGGGACTCGCGTTAGGATGGAACCACTAGCTCCTCAGGCGAATGCTTGTGGCTCGAACTATTGGACAGCATTCTCAGGCCGATCAGCAGCACGATAACTCCACCGGCCGCGCGCAGCGAATCGACAGTAATGCCGAAGAACTCCAACAAGAGAGGACCGCTCCAAGTTACGACGAGCAGCGTGATCGCGACTGCGCCGGCGCAAGTCCAGGCGATCCGATTGGCCTCGGCCGCAGTTCGGCCGGCGGTCATACCAGCGAATACCCCAAGGTTGCCGATGGGGTTCATCATGGAGAAGAGGGTAGCGATGAAGCTGCTCAACGCCGCTTCAGGCAGCATTAGGCCTCCTGTCGAACGGGCCTGCGGCGGTATGAGACTGTCTGAGCATGTCCCGCAGCCGCAAGGTTGAGCGACCGCTCGTGCGGGCAGCTATTTTCATTAAGAACCAGCTTCGGGCGCATTCGAGTAATGGCGGCTATTCTGTCAGTGCCAGATCGCGCGCTCGGACAAAGACGGTGATCCTGGCACAGGCTGGTTTAAGATCGGCCCAACGCTCGACGGCGGCTTCAAGAACGGCCAGACAGCCGGTGGGAAACTTGGCCGAGAGCTCTCGATGCAATGTCCCGTCGCCGTCGGCGGCAAGCAACAAGGCGAGGCGCTCCAGCCCAGGATTGTGCCCGACCAACATCACCGAAGCCAGGCTGTCGTTCAGCCGCTTCACGCGTCGCAATAAGCTGGGCGCATCAGCTAGATAAACGCCCTTCTCAAATCGCGCCGGCAGCGGTGTCGCGAGCATTCCCTGCAGCCGCTCCAGCGTTTCCCGTGTCCTCCTCGCCGACGAACACAGCACCTGCGACGGCAGCATGGCGCCTTCCGCCAGAAATCGACCCATAGCCACCGCGTCGGCACGACCGCGCTTGTTCAGCGGCCGATCGAAATCGTCGAGCACATCTTGCTTCCAGCTCGACTTCGCGTGCCGCAGTAGATAGAGCGTCTTCATCGGCGCCTTCTATCCTCCCCAGGCGATGCCGGCTGCGCCTCGCTTCGCTACTTCGGCCCCCGCCGGGCGAACGCACGCGGCTTTACCTTGCGCAAACGACGGGCACGTTCAGCGCGAAGTCGCGAGGCTTCAATCAGGATCTCCTGGCACGGCCGGCCGCGCGAGCCACCACGGGGCCGCCGCTGCACGTATGAGCCGTCCGGCTGCATGTCCCACACGCTGCGCTGATCTCCCAACTGGGTTTCAAACAGCGCATGCAGCTCCTTGCGCAGCGAGGCGTTCTCGATCGGCACCAGGATTTCGACGCGGCTGTCCAAGTTGCGGGACATTGCGTCGGCGGAGCCAATGAAGAATTCCTCGTCGCCGCCGTTGCGGAAGTAGTAGATGCGCGCGTGTTCCAGGAAGCGCCCAACGATGCTCGCCACCGTCACCGTCTCCGAAATGCCGGCAAGCCCGGGCCGCAATCGACAGGTATCGCGAAGTATCAGCTCGACCTTCACCCCTGCCTGACTTGCCCGGTACAGCGCCTCGACGATATCCGGATCCTCGAGCGCGTTCGCCTTGAAACGGATCAAGCCGGGCGCCTCGACGGAGTGCCCAGCTATCTCCCGGTCAATCTTCGCCAGCAGCATCTTCTTCATCAGGTGCGGGGCAGCAAGGATTTTGCGGTAGCTGTGCGCCGGCCGACAACCGGTCGTCAGATAATTGAACAGCTCTGTAAGGTCGAGACCGATGTCTTTGTCGCACGTCAGCAGCCCGAGGTCGCAGTACATTCGCGCGGTGCCGGCGTGGTAGTTGCCAGTACCGATGTGCACATACCGGCGCAGGCCATTGTAATCTCGCCGAACGACCAGGATCGCCTTGGCGTGGGTCTTCAGACCGAGCACCCCGTAGGTGACGTGGATGCCGGCTTCTTCCAGCCGGCTCGCCCATCGCAGGTTCGCCGCCTCGTCGAAGCGGGCCTTGAGTTCGACGTTCACTGCCACCTGTTTGCCGTTCTCGGCGGCGTCGATGAGGTAGTCGATGATCATCGTCGATCCGAGGTGCGGTAGAGCGTCATCTTGATCGCCAATACCTTCGGATCCTCCGCCGCTTCCCGGACGAAGCGCACGACCGAGGTTGCAAAGGACTCGTAAGGGTGGTGCAGCAGGATCGGCCCGTTCTCGCGGATAATGTGGAAGATATTGTCAGCGTCCATCAGCTTGACGTTGTCTATCGGCTGATGGCTGGGATCGTGCAATTGCGGGATGTCGAGTCGCGCCAGATCCCAAAGGTCGCGCATCCCCATCATCACGTCGGTTTCGTAAACGTCGAGATCTTCGTCGAGGCCGAGTTCGGCGGCTAGCATGCCGCGATGATTCGGCAAGATTCCCTTCTCCACCTCCAGACGGACAATCGGCGCAAAACGGCGATCCCGAAGCTCTGCTTCGATCATCTGAACCAGATCGTCGGCCTGTTCTTCGCCGCGCTCGGTGTTGGAATTGCGGGTCACCCGGAACAGCTCGACCGAGGCAACCTCCATGCCCGGGAACAGATCCGCAAGGCAGTTGGCCATTACGTCTTCCAACAGAACGAAATAGTTGTCCGTGCCGACCCGCAGGAACCGCGGCACGCCGCTGCCGACGGGCACCTTCACCCGCGCCATCGTGAGCTGTCGTTCGTGCGGGAATCGCAAGGTCACCAGCAGGTTGAGCGACAGGTTGGAGATGAACGGGAACGGATGCGCCGGATCCATCGCCAGGGGCGTCACCAGCGGAAAGATGTTTTCGTGATAGTAGGCGCGGATTGCTGCCTGTTCTTCTTCGGAAAGCTCGTTGAACTGGGCGATACGGATTTTCTGGCGGCGCAGGTCGGCGAGCACCGTCTGGTAGACTTCCCTCTGCTGCCGCCGGAACTCAGCCATGACGATGCGGCATTCATCCAGCTGCTGGCCAGGGGTGCGGCCGTCGACGCTGAGCTTATGCACGCCGGCACCGATCTGCTGTTTCAGACCGCCGATCCGCTTCATGAAGAACTCGTCCATGTTGGCGGATGCTATCGCCAAAAACTTGACCCGCTCCAGCAGCTGGGTGCGGCGATCGCGCGCTTCGTGCAGGACCCGGAAGTTAAACTGCAGCCAGGTCAGCTCCCGATTGAGATACAACTCCGGGGCCGCAGATTAATCGGCGCCAGGGTTTTTTCTGCAGGTGAATCAGGACTGTTTACGATCGGCTTGCCGGTCGCTTTTTCGGCGTCGCCAATAACCGGTTCCCGCTCTTCGTCGGTCAATTCGGTGGCGACGGCAACGAACGCGTGCAGACCTTCGTCGTCGGCAATCACAGCCTCTTGCCGGCCGGGGTCGTCGTTCATCCGATCTTCTCCAGTTTCTCAGATTTGAGCGCCATTGCGCCGGCGGCTTCCGCCTGAGCGATGCCGGCGTCGAGGCAACGGCAGACGGTGTTCAGCACCTTCATGCGCGCGAAGCGCTTGTCGTTGGCCTCCACCAGGGTCCACGGTGCCAACATCGTCGACGTATGCTCGATCATATCGTCGACCGCGACTTCATAGTTGTCCCATCTTTCGCGGTTGCGCCAGTCCTCGTCGGTTAGTTTCCAGCGCTTGTAGGCGGTCCCCTCGCGCGCCTGAAAACGCGCGAGCTGCTCTTCCTTGCTGATGTGGAACCAGAACTTGCAAAGAACGATGCCGTGCTGGACGAGCTGGTCCTCGAAATCGTTGATTTCGGCGTAAGCACGCTTCCATTCGCCTTCTGCGGCAAACCCCTCGACCCGCTCGACCAGCACCCGGCCGTACCAGCTGCGATCGAAGATGGTCATCCGGCCGGCGCGCGACAGATGCCGCCAGAAACGCCACAGGTAGTGCTGGGCCCGTTCTTCCTCGGTGGGCGCGGCAATGGGAATAACCTGATAGTCGCGGGCATCCAGAGCCGCGACGATGCGACGGATTGCGCCGCCCTTGCCGGCGGCATCCCACCCCTCGAACACCAGGATCGACGAGACCCCAAGAGCCTTCGCCTTGCGGACGGCGAGGTTCAGCCTGCCCTGGTACTCTTCCTTGCGCTTGTCGTAGACCTTCTTGTCGATGGTCCGGCTGACGTCGAGACGGGAGAGCACGGTAACCCGAGGCAACTGGATGACTTGCGTGTTCGTGCCAGGTGGAACAGACGACGATGGAGCGTCGGGGGCCTGTTGCGGAGCGACGTCCGCTCGCGCCTTCATCTCACCGATGACACGGCGGTGCAGTTCGGTTTCTTCCAGGTGGGCGCGAACGGCGTCTAGGATCGCCTTGCCGACGGTGAGGCTGCGGTAGCGTTTGTCCTGCCCTTCGACAATTTGCCAGGACGCTCGTGCAATTGAGGTCCGGCGGATCACCCGCTCAGCGGCAGCGATGAACTTCTCGTAAAGGTGCCAGTGGTCCCAGTCGCTCTGCGATACCCGCCAGCGGGTGAGCGGGTTTGCTTCGAGTTTCGTCAGCGCCGCTTTTTGCGCCTTCTTGCCGAGGTGCATCCAGAATTTCAAAATCAGCGCGCCATCGTCGGCCAGGCCGCGCTCGAAGGCGATGATGCGGTCCAGCGCCTCGTCGAACTCGGCCTCGCTGCTGCGGTCGTTGACCCGATCGAGGATCGGCCGTGAGTACCAGCAACGCAGGAACAGCCCCATCCGCCCCTTCGGCGGCAGGTCCCGCCAGTATCGCCAGTATTCTGGCCTCTCTGCCATTTCGTCGGACGGGGGACCATAGGCACGGGTGACGATCCAACGGGGATCCAGCCACTCGTTCAGCAGGTTGATGGTCTCGATCTTGCCGCCTTTATCGACCCCGCCGAAGACGATGATTACCGGAAACGGCGCCGACCGTAGCAACTGCTGCGCGTCCAGCAAACCGGCCCGCAGCACCGGCACCGCCTCGTGATAGGCCTCCTTGGAGATGGTTCGTCCCAGTTCGGCAGTTCTGAACATTTCGCGAGTCCCTGACGTCGCGAGTATGGTAAACGTTCGCATCCTGGTTGTCTGCACTCGGGTGCGGCACGTTCGGCGGCGGTATCCCCGCGCCGGCAGCGTTCGGAAAGTCGGCATGAGCGGGGAAAGCGACGCACGGATGCGGGCGAGGGTGGATGCAGCGGTGCGGGGGCCGGCCTCAGCGACGGAGCTCGACGCGCCGCCGCTGGAGACGGAGTGGCCACACGGTCGCGTTGGCGTTGTCGACATCGGGTCAAACACCGTCCGCCTTGTCGTCTACGACGTCCCGACGCGGCTGCCGATCCCGATCTTCAACGAAAAGGCGCAATGTGCCCTTGGCTCCGGGCTGAGCCGCAGCGGCCGGCTTAACCCAAAGGGTATCGACGAGGCGTTGCGCAGCCTTGCCCGCTTTGTCCGGTTAGCGGCGGCGATGGGTGTCGACCATCTGCAGCTGGTAGCCACAGCTGCGGTGCGCGACGCCGGCGACGGTCTCGCCTTCGTTGCCAAGGTGGAGCGCGTTTGCGGGTTGCCGGTGCATGTTCTTTCCGGCGCCGAGGAGGCCAGGCTCGCCGCCGTCGGTCTGCTCAACGGCACGCCGGGCGCGGACGGTGTGCTTGGCGACTTAGGTGGCGGCAGCCTCGATCTGGTGAGCCTTGACGTGGGCCAGGTCGGCCACTTCGCCACCCTGCCGCTTGGCCATCTGCGGCTGGGCGAGGAATCTGGTGGCGACCGGGCGAAGGCGAGAGAGATCCTGGAGCGGCGGCTGGCTACTGTCGCGTGGTTAACCGACATGGGTGGCCGGACGATCTGGTGCGTTGGCGGCTCATGGCGGGCGTTGGCACGCATTTTCATCGACCAGACGCACCATCCTCTGCACGTCGTCGACAACTTCGCCATCAGCTTTTTGATGCGCTGAAACTTTCGGAGCTGATGGCGCAACTCAGCACCAGCACGCTGGAGCGGCTGCCAGGACTTCCCGCTGCCCGTCTCGCCTCGATACCCTTCGCCGCGGCGGCGCTGGCAGCGCTACTGCGTGCGGCAAAGCCGAAAGAAGTCGTGTTCTCGGCGTTCGGCATGCGAGAGGGGCAGATGTTGGAGTTGCTGCCGCCCGCTATTCGCCGGCAGGACCCGCTGATCAGTGCCTGCGAGATGGCGCTGGAGCGTACCGGCCGGTTTTCGATCAGCGGGCTGGAGCTGCTGGAGTGGCTGACACCGGCATTTCCGGTCGAGAACGAGACGGAGCAGCGCCTGCGGCTCGCGATCTGCCTGCTGAGCGAAATTGGCTGGAGCAAGCATCCCGATTACCGGGCGGTGCACGCGTATCATCGCGTGCTCCGGCTGCCTTACCCCGGGCTGACCCACCCCGATCGTGCCGAAATGGCGCTTGCGACCCTGATCCGGTACGGCGGAGAGGAAGAGGACCGGATGGTTGCCCCGGTGCGCGCCCTGCTCGACGAGCGGCGCCTTAACCGTGCTCGCGCCACCGGCCTCGGCCTGCGGCTGGCGCACACCCTTTGCGGCGGCGCGCCCGGCCTGCTGCCGCAGACGAAGCTTCGCCTCACCGACAAGGCTCTGACGCTGGAAGTCCCCAGCGGCGCGGCGATTTTCCTCAGCGAAGCCGTAGACCGGCGCTTCGCGAGGCTCGCCCGCGTGCTCGGGGTTAAGCCGACCCTTCTGGCTTAGACTGCGCGGTTGGGCTCATTGCAGGGCCGCGGTCATGGGCCCCCGAGTCACGGACGGCCTTCAGGCTGGCGCTTTCAACCTTAAATTGCCGAAGGCCGTACTCCTATTCGGGTTATTGATTACATCGTGCCTGTCTGATATATCGTAAGCGAACAGCGGGACCGCAATTAAACGCGTAATGCGTGGAGGGGGTCGATGACCAAACGCCTTTACAGGACGATTCTGTCTGGCTTGATCGCAGTATTCGGCTTTGCTTCCCACGCTCAGGCTCAAACGGTACTTGAGCCTGTCGTAAGAGAAGATGACGGCCCGCGACCCCTTGACTACGGTCCTGGCCCCGGAGTCCCACTTGCAACTTCGTACGCAGCAACGGAAGCATTGGCAGCTCCCGCCGAGGCAACCATGCCGACGGGCCCCACTGCGAAGGCGAAAGGCGCGTTCGGGACCTGGATTAACTGGCCGTTGATCGGTCTTCACGCGGCGCTGCTGCCCGACGGTCGAGTGATGAGTTATGGGACAGACGGAAACGGCAACCAGGGCGGCTTCATTTATGACCTCTGGGATCCCGCCGCAGGAACTCACAATACCCTGCCGAACGCTTTTACCCCAACCGATCTCTTTTGTAGTGCACAATCGGTTTTCGCGAACAGCGGAAACGTGCTGTTGACCGGCGGGGACCGGACGGACAGCAGCGGTGTCCGCAATTTTTCCAGTAATGACGTAAACGTCTTCTACCCCGCTTCGAATCAACTCTTACCCGACAATAACAACAAGATGATGTTCGCGCGATGGTATCCGACGATCGTGCCACTTCCTAATGGTGAGAAACTGGTCGTCGGTGGGCGTGAGAACAAAGGCCCGATCGCCGCCACGACTCCGGAGGTGTACACGGAAGGCGTGGGATGGCGAAAGCCGCTTTTCGATGCCACGAGCGACGCGGCTTTTGGCGCCAAGGGCGGAAACTGGTATTATCCTCGCGCGTATCAGTTACCGAACGATCCCACCAAAGTCATCGTGCTCGGCAACGAAGGCTCCCTATTCTATCTGCAGCCGGCCGGCACTGGGTCGATCACCAAGCTCGCCCAGACCATCCGCATCGGCGGCTACCAATTTCCAACGGCTAAGTACGCCCCAGGCAAGCTTTTGTCTGTACGGGCCAACAAGAAGGTCGTTACCGTCGATATCACCGGAGCAACGCCAAAAATTGCTTTGACCGATGATATAAGCCAGCTTCGTATCTGGTCAAATGCGACGGTGATGGCCGACGGTAAAGTGTTCGTCAATGGCGGCTCCGAGGTTGGGAACCAAAAAATCAAGGAGAAGTACGAGGCCGAGATCTGGGATCCAGCCACCGGACATTGGTCCCTCGCTGCGAAAGCGGAAAAGTATCGCCTCTACCATGCCACGGCTCTGCTGCTTCCCGACGCAACCGTCCTGACCGCCGGCGGAGGTGCACCAGGGCCGGTGAAGAACGTCAACGCCGAGATCTACTATCCCCCCTATCTTTACGATGCGGCAGGAAATCCTGCCCCCCGCCCCGCTATAAACATCTATCCAACATGGATAAAGATGAGCGATCCATTCTTCAACCCGTTTTGGATAACGGTGGATGCCGGCGATGTAATCAGCCGCGTCACGCTGCTTCACACCGGTTCCGTAACCCATTCAAACAACATGGAACAGAGCTTTCAGGACCTGACATTCGTCCAGTCCGGGCAGAGCTTGGCGATCACGCCTCCCAGGAATCCGAACTACACGGTGCCCGGCTTTTACATGCTGTTCGTGATCAACAATCAAGGCGTGCCGTCGGTAGCCAAAATCATCAAAATTGTGCGGTGATCGGACGGAAAGACCGAAGCACGTCTGCGAGGCGGAAGATCCCGTCAAGGCTGCGCCGGATTTACTGCATCCGGCGCAGCTTCTTCGAAGCCCGTTCGCTTCCCCTTCACCGTCGGCATCAAAACCAGCTTGCGGCCTTCGACGATCATCGCTAGTTCGCCCGATCGCACCTTGATCGCGGCCTCGCCGAAGACCTGCCGGCGCCAGCCATGTAGCGCCGGTACGTTTGCCGCTTCGCCCTCGGCAGCGATCAGTTCCACTTCCTCTGAAGACGCCAGCAGCCGCTGCGCCACGTCCGCATCCTCGCTCTTCATCTTCAGCACGACTTTCAGCAGGTCGGCAACGGCGCCCACACCGCGAGGCATTTCACGGCGCATGTCGGTCTCAGGATATTCCGCTTCGGGCACCGCCAAGCCGCGTGCTACTGCCTCCAGCAACTCGGCGCCAGTGGCGCTTTCCGCGAACTTGCGCGCCATCCCGCGCGTGCGCGCCAGTTCGTCGGTCGTCTTCGGCGTATGGTGCGCAATCTCCAGCAGCGCTTCGTCGCGCAGCAGCCAGGCGCGGGGAATGTCGCGAGCCTGCGCGTCGCGCTCCCGCCACGCGGCCAACTCGCGCAGCACTGCCAGCATACGCCCGTTACCGCTGCGGCTTCGCACCCGGCGGAACACCTGCATCAGGTCGGTCACGTAGTTGGCGGGATCGGTCAGATCGGCCATCTCCTCGGCCAACCACTCGCCACGGCCGGAGGAGCGCAAGCGTGTCTCTAGCTTGCGGTAGACCGGCAGCAGGTGAACGACGTCAGCAATCGCATACTCGATCTGCCGGACGGACAGCGGCCGCAGCGACCAATCGGTGAACCGCGAGCTCTTGTCGATGCGCGCCTTGGCCAGCTTGCCGACAAGTGTCTCGTAAGAGACCTGATCCCCGAAGCCGCAGACCATCGCCGCGACCTGCGTATCGAATACCGGCTTCGGCAGCACGCCCCGCATAAGCCTGTGAAATATCTCGAGATCCTGTCGCGCGGCATGAAACGCCTTGAGGATGTGTGGTGCTCGCAGCAAGTCAAACAGCGGCGCCAAATCCATGCCGGGCGCCAACGGGTCGATTGCCGCCGCCTCGTCGCCGCCAGCCACCTGCACCAGACACAGCTTCGGCCAGTAGGTGCGCTCGCGCATAAACTCGGTATCAACGGCGATCACGTCGGTCTGCGACATTCGATCGCAAAACGCTTGAAGCTCAGAGGTTTGGGTAATCAGTGTCATGGCGCCCAAGCTATACTGCCGGAGCCTCTCGGGAAAGGTCTCATGCGGGGGAAATTGCAAGGGTTGGTGCAACGTTCGGATGCGGTCTTCCCAATTCTTGACAAACCCCGCGCTGCGATGCGCTTTATGCGGGCGCGTCCGGCTGGATCGCGCTTCGCAGCCGCTCGAGGTCAGCCCATGCATCCCTTTCGCGCACTTGCGGTGCCTTGCGCCTTGACGACGAAGGCACGGAAATCCGCCTTTCCGGCTGGCTACACCGCAAGCGCGACCGGCAACCTGTTGTTCGTCGACCTGCGAGACCACTACGGTATCACCCAGTGCGTGGTCGACTCCGCTCATCCCAGCTTCGCCGCGGCGACTTCGGTACGCCCGGAAAGCGTCGTTATTGTCACAGGGCGAGTCGTCCGCCGCGAACCGGAAACCGTGAACCCGAGCCTGGCGACGGGCGAGATCGAAGTCCGAATCGATACCTTCGTCGTCGAATCACCGGCTGAGTTGCTGCCGATGCAGGTGGCCGGTGACATTGACTTTGGCGAAGAGACACGGTTGCGTTACCGCTTTCTCGACCTCCGGCGCGATCGGCTGCACCGCAACATCGTGCTGCGCTCAAAGATCATTGCCTCGCTGCGCAATCGGATGACGGACGCCGGATTTCTAAATTTCAAACGCCCATTCTGACTGCCTCTTCGCCGGAAGGTGCACGGGACTATTTGGTGCCGAGCCGCAACCACCCAGGCAAGTTCTACGCCTTGCCCCAGGCGCCGCAGCAGTTCAAGCAACTGCTAATGGCGTCGGGGTTCGACCGCTATTTCCAGATTGCGCCGTGCTTCCGGGATGAAGACGCGCGCGCCGACCGCTCCCCGGGCGAGTTCTACCAGCTCGACTTCGAGATGGCATTCGCCACTCAGGACGATGTGTTTCAGGCAATCGAGCCGGTGCTGGCCGGTTTGTTCGAGCAATTTGCTGCTGAGCGCACGGTTTCGCCTCCTCCCTTCATTCGTATCCCCTTCGAAGAGAGCCTGCTGCGCTACGGATCCGACAAGCCGGACCTGCGCAATCCACTGCGCATCGCTGACGCAACCGAGGTTTTTCGCGGCGGTGGCTTCGGGCTGTTCGGCAAGCTGGTGGCGAATGGCGCCGTGGTGCGCGCCATCCCCGCTCCAGGCGCCGCCGGCAAGCCTCGCGCTTTTTTCGACAAGCTGAACGAATGGGCGCGCGAAGAAGGCATGGGCGGCCTTGGCTACATCATCTGGGACGCGGAGGGGCCGAAGGGGCCGATCGCCAAGAACCTGGAGGCGGAGCGCATCGAGCAGCTGCGCGCGGCAACGGGTGCCGCCGCTGGCGACGCGGTATTCCTCGTCTGCCAAGCGAAGGCGAAGGCAGAAAAATTTGCCGGATTCGCCCGCGAGCGGCTCTGCGACCTGTTGGACCTCCGCGAAAAGAATACGTTCCGCTTCTGCTGGATCGTCGATTTCCCGATGTACGAACGCAACGAGGACACCGGACTGATCGAGTTCAGCCACAATCCGTTTTCCATGCCGCAGGGCGGAATGGAAGCGTTAGCGAGAGCGGGACCCGCTGACGATCAAGGCCTACCGGTATGATATCGTCTGCAACGGTGTTGAACTTTCTTCCGGCGCTATTCGCAACCACCGGCCGGACATCATGCTGAAAGCATTTGCCATCGCCGGCTACGGCGAGGACGAGTTGCGGCAGCGCTTCGGCGGCCTTTTTCACGCGTTCGAGTTCGGCGCGCCACCGCATGGCGGTTCGGCACCAGGCATCGACCGGGTGGTGATGCTGCTGGCCGACGAGCCCAATATCCGAGAGGTTATCGCTTTCCCGATGAACCAGCAGGCTCAGGATCTGCTGATGGGCGCTCCCGCCGAGATCGAACCGCGTCGCCTGAAGGAGTTGCACCTGCGCCTCGACCTGCCGGCACCGAAGCGCAATGTTGACGGAGCCGGGCCTGCCTCCGCGCCCTGACGCGTTCTCTGCTGGAGCTTCGAACGACCGCCGCCGCAGGCTAAAGGAGGACCGAAAGGGCCAACCGCCGGACGTTCACGGGACTAAACGCTATCGTGGCCGCCGCTATTCCGCGCCTGCGCCGTGACGTCAGACGGTGGGTGCGAAGGCCTCGATGTCGGCGGGAGTGCCGACGGAGATGCCGGAGAGTTCGCGGTCAATCCGACGTGCGAGGCCGGAAAGAACCTTGCCCGCACCCACTTCGACCAATTCGCGCACGCCCAAGCTCTTCATGTACAGTACGCTCTCGCGCCAGCGCACCATCCCGGTGACCTGACGGACGAGAAGGCTGCGGATTTCAGCCGGATCGCGGACTTCGCGAGCGGTGACGTTGGAGATCAACGGCAGCGCCGGCGGCTGGATATCGACACCGGCCAGAGCCTGCGCCATGACATCCGCGACTGGCGCCATCAACGGACAATGAAACGGGCCGGGAAACCGGCAACATGACGCTCCGCTTCGCGCCGCGTAGGGCTGCTATCTCGATTGCGCGAACAACTGCCGCCCGGCTGCCGCTGATCACTACCTGGCCTGGCGCATTGTCATTGGCGGCGACGCAAACGGAACCGTCATAGCTGTCGCGGGTCGCCTCGGCGGCTATCTCGCGAGCTGTTTCGAGATCCAGCCCCATAAGGGCGGCCATGGCTCCCTCGCCGACGGGGACGGCTGTTTGCATGGCCAGACCGCGGATCCGCAGCAGTCGCGCGGCGTCGCCGACGCCAAAGCTTCCGACAGCGGTCAGCGCGGTGTACTCGCCCAGGGAATGGCCAGCAACGCAGCGGCCGAGCCGGCTGACGTCGACGCCATGTTCCTGGCGCAAGATTGCAAGCACGGCCATGCTGACTGCCATTAGCGCTGGTTGCGCGTTTTCCGTCAGCGTCAGTTCGGCTTCCGGACCGTCGGCCATCAGCTGCGAGAGTTTCTGGCCCAGCGCCGCATCCACCTCGTCGAATACTCGGCGGGCCACCGTGAAGCGCTCGGCCAGTTCGCGACCCATGCCGACGGCCTGAGATCCTTGCCCGGGGAAGACGAGCGCACGGCGATCAGCTGCATCCACCGGCGCCGTGTCGAGAATGGGAAGGGGCTCGGCGCCCGTCATGGCGATGCTCATCGTCTCAAGCCCTTTCGGATGTTGCTGGTGCTGGTGTCGCTACAGAATTCTTTGAGTTAATCCATCGGGCGACAAGTCGAAATCACGCTGGCCGGGCCGCAAAAACTGATCGGTGGCGCTGCTTTGCGGCATTTGAAAGGCGCCTGCGCCTTTCGCAGTTGCGAAGCAGATAGACGTTGCTGAGAGGCCTTGCAACATAAAAATCATAAACGATATGGCCTTTCACCGCCGGAACATACCACATGTCGTGGTCTCTACTGCGCGATCAGACCATTCTGAATCGCAAATGGGCAGCCGTTGTGGCAACTCGGTGACAGTCGAGGAACCGCGTGCCGCGTTGGGCCCGAGATGCGAAAAGATTTGTGCGTCGGGCCGCGATGAAAGCTCGGCTTCTTCTTATGCACTAGGCCTAATACTCACGGTTATCCTCTGCGCCGTGAAGCGCGTTTATCCGCGGCGAATCAACAGGGGGTGCCGCCTTAGGTCCCTGACGCGGCGTCAGTTAAGCTGGAGAAGGACGGACTTGAGGTAGGCGGTTTCCGGCAGATGCGTGTGCACCGGGTGGTCGGCAGCCGCCTTCGCCTCGCGAACGATCCGCCCCGAACGGCCGGCCGCAGTCATACCACGCACGATTTCGGCCAGGAGCGCGGACGAGTCTACGTTATGCGAGCAGGATGCGATGAACAGGAAGCCTTCCGGCTCCACTAACGCCGCCGCCAGGCGCGCCAGCTGCGATAGCCGCGCAGGCCGGAGCCGAGGTCCTTCTTCGATTTCACGAACGCCGGCGGGTCCGCGACAACCACGTGATACTTTTCGCCCGCGCGGCCGAGGCGTTCCATTTCTCCAAAGACCTCAGCGCGGCGGAACTCGCAGCGTCCGTCCACGCCGTTTGCCTGAGCCGCCCTGCGGGCGAGTGCCAGCGCCGGCTCGGACGAATCTATGCCGACGACATCAACAGCACCTGCCGCGGCGGCGGCGATGGCGAAGCCTCCGGTAAAACAATAGGTGTCGAGGGCGACGTGTTACGGGCGAGCGGTGCGACGAACGCGCGGCTGACACGCTGATCGTAGAACCACCCGGTTTTCTGTCCCTCAAGAACATCCGCGAAGAAGGCAAGACCACTCTCGCGAAATGCTACCGGCCCTTCGATCGTCCCCCGGACGACACTCACGCTCCGCTCGAGGCCTTCTGTTTCGCGCGCCGGCGTGTCGTTGCGTAGCACGATGGCGCGTGGCGCCAGCGCCGCGTCGGCGGCGGAAAGGATCAGCGGGCTGAGTGCCTGCATGCCAGCCGTGTTCATCTGCATCACCAGCACGTCACCAAAACGGTCGCAGACCAACCCGGGCAATCGGTCCGCCTCGGCGTGTGCCAGTCGCCAGTATGGTTCCGCGAACAGCCGCTCGCGCAGACCAGCCGCGCGTCGAAATCGTTGGATGAAGAATGCCTCGTCGATGGCTGTCGACGTATCGTGATCAAAGATGCGGAAAGCGATCAGCGTGTGCGGATTGAAGCTCCCGACGCCGAGCGGCTTGCCATCAGTGCGATGCAAGGTGGCTAGCGTACCCGCCGGCAGTGCCTTGGCATCAGGATCCATGCGGATCTCGTTGGAGTAAGCCCACGGGTGGCCTTGCGCGATACGCCGCTCCTGTCAACTTGCAGGAACACGCGGGGAATGGCGGGCATACGGTCTCCGGAATGGCGCGGGTTCACGGGGCGGTTAGGCCGATGCTGCGGCCGGAACGACGCGGGTCGGCAAAACCATCGACTAACCCGGTGCGACGATCAATGACGATCGCCTGAACCGCACCGATGTCGTTTGGCGGTGATGGAAACCGGTATCCGAGGTCGCTCAGGCGTTCCAGGACATCCGCGTCAAAGCCGGCTTCAATCGCCGTTGTCGCCTTCTCGGCGGCGCTCGTCAATGACAGTCGCGGCTGCTCGACCGATTCGCGAACGGAAAGCCCGAAATCAATCAGGTTAAGGGTGACCTCGAGGACGGTATTGATGATCCCGGATCCGCCCGGCGAGCCATAGGCCGCGACTGGCTGTTGGCCGCCGGCATCAGGCGCAAAAACGATGAGTGGCGCCATGCTCGAACGTGGCCGCTTTTCCGGTGCAACATCGTTGGCGCCGGGATCCCAATCGGCCTCATGGGAAGTCCCCGCTGACGCGGCACGAAGTTGAAATCCGTCAGCTCATTGTTGAGCAGAAAGCCGAAGCCGGGAACCATCAATCCGCTGCCCCATGTCGCCTCGACGGTGGTTGTACAGGAAACGATGTTGCCCCAGCGATCGGTGATGGTGAAGTGGGTCGTTTCCGTCCCCTCCTGGCGGTCGACCGGTGCCGCGTTCATAAGCTTGCTGAGGTTCGCTTCCGCCGTCTCATAGGGGCGGGGATCACCGGCGCGAATGCCCGTCATGCGGAGACCCGGTGTAATGCAGAAGGCGTCGCTGGCCGGGTCACCATCCGGGCACGACGCCGAGCGTCGGGACAAGTAGCGATCGTCGATCAGGCCTCGCGTCGGCAAGTTCGGCAGGATGTCGGTGTCTCCCATCCACATTGCCCTGTCCGCGAAAGCGAGCCGCATCGACTCCTGGACGACATTCAATGTGGGGGCACTGCCCTCGCCAAAGCCCGCTTTACGATCTGCAAGGGAGAAGCGCTCCAGCATTTTTAGCATCTGGATGAGCGTCAGGCCGCCGGACGATGGTGGCGGGGCGGCGCGGATGATCCAGCCCCGATAAGTTGCTTCAACCGGCTCGCGGATCACCGCGCGGTATCCGGCGAGGTCGGCGCAGGTCATCCGGCCTGCTCCCCGATCGCCCAGTTCGCTTCGAGCGGCTCGCTGCGTCGCTACTACTGCTCGGGCGAGGCCAGAGGGATCATCGCAGTTGTAGAAGACATCAGCGCCTTGCGCAGCGATCAGGCGCAGCGTTCGCGCCAGATCACGCTGCACCAAAATCTCGCCCACCGCTGGCGTGCCGCCGCAGGAACTAGCGCCGCCATTTGTGCGGAAAACTCTGCGAGCAACATCCCAGGCACCGGTACCGCACTCGGTCTCCAGCCGCTGGCTACGAGTACTGTCGGCAAAGCGCTCGTCGACGATTATGCCTTCTTCCGCGGCGGCGATGGCCGGCCCTAGTGCATCCGCCAGCGTCATCGTCCCCCAGCGGGAGAGCGCCAATTCCACGCCGCGCAGCGCGCCTGGAACGCCAACGGCAACGCCGCTCGTCGAGGCGATGCCAAATGGCATTGGCTGCCCGTCATCCGCTAGGAACATCTGTGGATCGGCAGCCGCAGGTGCGCGCTCTCGCGCATCTACAACCAGCGTCCGCCCTTCGGCAGCGAGGTGGATCATCATGAACCCGCCGCCGCCAATGCCCGAGGACTGCGGCTCGACGACATTGAGCATGAATAACGCGACCGCCGCGGCATCAACAGCATTTCCGCCCAGCGCCAGCACCCGGGCCGCGGCTTCCGCAGGTCGCGGATCAGACGTCGCGACGAAACCGCCGGCCCAGCCGGTGGACGGTGGCACGTCGCCGATGCGTCCTTCTCCGGCTAGCAAGGCATGCCGGGGCTCAAAGCGAGGAGGAGATGTTGGTGAACGGCAAGCTGCTAGCCCAGCTAGACTGAGGGGCCAGCAACGCCGCTACACTTACCGAGGAGCGGCGTTGCTGATCACCTTGTCTTACCTCCCTCATCGTTTTGATTCCAGAATTTGCCAGGTTCGTGAGGCACAGATCGCTGATCGTCATCTAACCCTCAAGACCACACGCTTGCCAACCTCACCTATGGCAACCGCTGAACAGCTACCACGGAAGGCTCGGCCGTTGCCGAGCGCGGAGTAGTGGAATTCAGGTTGCGTAGACCGAGAAATCTGAGACGAGGGCCGGAAGCTCACGTTCCGAAGGCGGAACCAAATCAAAACTCCATGGCTGAGCGGTGCAGCCGACCACGATCAACGAGTAGCTACATCCTGATGCACGGATGCCTCTCGCAGCCAAGCTACGCCCCAACAAAATCCGCTGCGGATCTTCGATGCATTCCTTCACCCGCACCAGGAAGCTGACGGCTTCTCGGCCGTCGATGATGCGATGGTCGTAGCTCAGCGCGAGATACATCATTGGACGCGCTTCGATTTTGCCATCGGGCATTACCATGGGCCGCGCCTGGGTCTTATGCATCCCAAGTATGCCGGACTGCGGCGGGTTGAGGATGGGCGTTGACATCAGTGAGCCGAAGACGCCGCCGTTGGTGATGGTGAAGGTGCCGCCCTGCATCTCCTCCATCGACAACTGGCCGTCGCGGGCGCGCCTGCCGAAGTCACCGATCTTCGCCTCGATCTCGGCCATCGACAAGTTTTCACAGTCGCGAACCACAGGAACGACAAGACCCTGAGGGGAGGACACGGCGATGGCGATGTCATAGTGGTTCTTGTAAACAATATCGTCGCCGTCAATGGCGGCGTTGACCGCCGGAAACTCTTTCAGGGCGACCACACAAGCCTTGCAGAACAGGCTCATCACACCGAGGCGAACGCCGTGCTTCTTCTCGAAGCTATCCTTATAGCGGCTGCGCAGCCCGTTGGCCGCGCTCATATCCACCTCGTTGAAGGTGGTCAGCATAGCGGCGGTGTTCTGGGCCTCTTTCAACCGTGTGGCGACCATTTTGCGCAGCCGGGTCATGCGGACCCGCTCTTCGCGCTCGGCTGGCGCTGCCGAGGCTACGGGAACATGAGCAGCCGTTACTTGAGAGGTGGCTACCGTGGCGCTCGTGCCACCGCTATCGGCCGCGGCGGGGGCGGGCGCCGGCTCTTTTTCCGCTCCCTCGCCGGCCGGAGAGGGACCGCTTCCCTGAGTGGAAAGGAAGGCGAGCACGTCGCCTTTGGTCAGGCGGCCATCCTTGCCGGTTGCTTGGATCTTCACCGGATCGAGTCGGTTCTCCTCGATCAGCTTACGAACCGCCGGTGACAGCAGCGCCACGACCTCGGCACCGGCCGCGGGAACCGGAGGCGGCGAAGGAGCAGGTGGGGGAGGAGCGGCGGCGGGCGCCAATTTTGCCTCGTTCGGGGGAGGAGAGGCGGCCGTGCCTTTTGCCGCGGTGACGGCGCTTCCCGCCTCGCCGATCACTCCCAGCACCGCGCCGACGGCAACATCCGAGCCTTCGGCGGAGACGATCTCGGCGAGCACGCCAGCAACAGGTGCTGGTACCTCCACCGTTACCTTGTCCGTCTCCAACTCCACCAGCGGCTCATCAACCGCGACGATGTCACCCACGGCCTTCATCCATTTCGCCACGGTCGCTTCGCTGACCGACTCGCCGAGCGCCGGTACCTTGATTTCCGTGGTCATCGTGTTCCCCGTCGGAATCGTTACTGTCGGTGAGAGGGTAACCCTTTCTCAGCGCGTGATGCGCCGGAAAGGTTGCGGCAGTTCGGCCAGCGGCACCGCCAGCGCCCGGTCTACCAACTGTTTTTGCTCCGCTTCGTGCGCCTTCAACAAACCCGTGGCTGGCGACGCCGCCGCTGCCCGACCGACATAGGTCGGCAGCTGCGGCCCGCGTCCCAGTTCTTCCATGATATTGGCCAGCCGCGGCAGCACGAAGGTCCAGGCACCCATGTTCGCCGGTTCCTCCTGGCACCAGATCATTTCGGCACTTGGATAACGGTTGCATTGCTCTATCACCCGCAGCCGGGGCCACGGATAAAGCTGCTCGACGCGCACGATCGCCACATCGTCCATACCGCGTGTCCGGCGCTCCTGCAACAGGTCGTAGTAAACCTTGCCGGAGCAGAACACGATGCGGCGCACCCTGTCGTCGGGTCCCAGCGAATCAGCTTCCGGCAGCACGCGATGGAAGCGGGTACCCGGGCCGAAGTCCGCCAGCCTCGAAACGGCCAGCTTGTGCCGCAGCAAAGACTTCGGCGAGAACACGACGAGCGGTTTGCGGAAGTTGCGGCGGATCTGGCGGCGGAGAGCGTGGAAGTAGTTGGCTGGCGTGGTGCAATTCACGACCTGAATATTGTCCTCAGCGCACAGCTGAAGGTAGCGTTCGACCCGTGCCGACGAGTGCTCCGGCCCTTGTCCTTCGTAGCCATGCGGCAGCAGCATCACCAGGCCGGACAACCGCAGCCACTTCGATTCACCCGGCGCGATGAACTGGTCGATGATCACCTGCGCGCCGTTGGCGAAATCACCGAACTGCGCCTCCCAGATGACCAGGGCATCTGGCTCGACGAGCGAATATCCATACTCGAAGCCCAACACCGAAGCCTCGGAGAGCGGGCTGTCGATCACCTCGAAGGTTCCCTGACCATCGGAGATGTTGTTGAGCGGAATGAACCGGCTCTCGTTCTCCTGATCGACCAGCACCGCGTGCCGGTGGGAGAACGTGCCGCGCCCGGAATCCTGCCCCGACAGCCGAACCGCCACACCCTCCGCCAGGAGCGCGCCGAACGCCAGCGCCTCGCCCATCGCCCAGTCCAGGTTTTCTCCGGACGCGATCATCTCGCGGCGGGCGTCGAGCAGGCGGGTGAGTTTGCGGTGAACATGGAAGTTAGCAGGATAGCGAGTCAGCGCCGAACCAATATCGCGCAACAGTTCTTCGGACACCCATGTCTCGTCGTCGCGCAGTTCCTCTTCGCCGATCAGGGTGCGCAGGCCCGCCCACCTGCCTTGCAGCCAGTCGACCTTGTTGGGCTTGTACTGTGGTGCGGCATCGAATGCCTCTTGCAGCCTCCGGCGAACATCCGCACTCATCTTATTCACGTCGCTGCTGTCGACCACTCCATCGGCGATCAGCTTCTCCGCGTAGATTTGACGAGTCGTCGGCTGCTTGGCGATCGCCTTGTACATGATCGGCTGCGTAAACGATGGCTCGTCCGCCTCGTTGTGGCCGAAACGCCGGTAGCAGAACATGTCGACGACGACATCGCGTTTGAATTCCTGCCGGAATTCGGTGGCGATGCGCGATACGTGAACGACCGCCTCCGGATCGTCGCCGTTCACGTGGAAGATCGGCGCCTGCACCATCTTTGCCACGTCCGAGCAGTAGGGCGACGAACGGGAGTACGAAGGGCTGGTTGTGAAGCCAATCTGGTTGTTGATGATGACATGGATCGTACCGCCGCAGCGGTAGCCCTTCAGCTCCGACAGCCCGAAGCATTCGGCCGCGAGACCTTGGCCGGCGATCGCCGCGTCCCCGTGGATCAGGATGCCCATCACCTGGTTGCGGTGGATGTCGCCCCGCTGCACCTGCTTGGCGCGTACTTTACCGAGGACTACCGGATCAACCGCTTCCAAATGCGATGGATTAGCAGCCAGCGACAAATGGATTTCGTCGCCGTCGAAACTGCGATCGGCGGACGTACCGAGGTGATACTTGACGTCGCCGGACCCCTGCACCTCGTCCGGGTGCACCGCACGGCCCTGAAACTCGGAAAAAATGGCGACGTAGGGCTTGCTCATGATGTTGGCCAGCATGTTCAGCCGGCCGCGGTGCGCCATCCCAAGGACCGCCTCCTGGACGCCGAGCTGGCTCGCCCGCTTCAGGATCTGTTCGATCGCCGGGATCGTCGTCTCGCCGCCGTCCAGCCCGAAGCGCTTGGTGCCGGTGAACTTCACGTGCAGGAAGCGCTCGAACTCTTCCGCCTCGATCAGCCGTTCCAGAATGGCTCGCTTACCTCTGGAGGTGAATTGCGTCTGGTTGCGGATGCCTTCGATCCGCTGCTGGATCCACGCCTTTTCATCCGAGTGCTGGATGTGCATAAACTCGACGCCGATCGAGCCGCAGTAGGTCTCGCGCAGGATCTGCACGATGTACCGCAGCGTCGCCGTTTCCAGACCCAGCACGTTGTCGAGGAAGATCGGCCGATCCATGTCGGCATCGGTGAACCCGTACGTCTTCGGGTCGAGCTCAGGGTGGTACTTCTTGCCCTCGAGGCCGAGCGGGTCGAAGCGTGCCATCAGGTGGCCGCGTACCCGGTAGACCCGGATCAGCATCAGGGCACGTACCGAATCGATAATCGCCGCCCGCGAGTCTGCCGGCGACGGGCGTGCCCTCGGCCCTTCGGCGGCCGGCACGCTTAGCCCAGATGGTGCGCTGACGCTCGCCCCGCCGCCATTGCCGGCGGCGGTTGGCGGCGCCCAACTCGCGCCGCGGGCCTCGCCCAGGACGACGCGCGCATCTTCGTGCAGCTCCGCAAAAGAAACCCAGCTCGGGTCAACCGAGCTGGGGTCCTCGACAAAGCGACGATAAAGTTCGGATATGTAGGGCGCATTCGCCCCCGAAAGGAACGTATCGGTGTTGACGGCCATCGTGCCCGGTAGCGGCGCGGCTTGTTGCCGCCGCGCCTCCTTTCTGTTGATACCTTCGTCTAGCCGCGCAACGCCGTCAACATCGTGCTGCCCATCGCCGCCGGCGACTCGGAGACATGGATTCCGGCCGAGCGCAACGCTTCGATCTTATCCGCAGCAGTGCCCTTTCCGCCAGAAATAATGGCACCGGCGTGACCCATTCTCCTTCCCGGGGGGGCCGTGCGGCCGGCGATGAAGCTGACCATCGGCTTCTTCGTCTTCGAGTCCTTGATGAACTGTGCCGCTTCTTCTTCCGCAGTGCCGCCGATCTCACCGATCATCACGATCGCTTCCGTCTGCGGATCGGCGAGAAACATCTCCAGACAATCGATGAAGTTGGTGCCGTTTACCGGATCGCCGCCGATGCCTATGCAGGTCGTCTGCCCGAGTCCGGCGTTGGTCGTCTGGGCTACCGCCTCGTAAGTGAGGGTGCCTGACCGGGAGACAACGCCCACCTTGCCCGGCACGTGGATGTGGCCCGGCATGATGCCGATCTTGCACTGCCCAGGTGTGATGACGCCCGGACAGTTGGGCCCGACCAGCCGCGTGCTGGAGCCAGCCAGCGCCCGCTTCACCTTCAGCATGTCCATCACCGGGGACGCCCTCGGTGATGCACACCACCAGCGGCAGCCCGGCGTCGATGGCCTCCAGGATAGCGTCGGCCGCGAACGGCGGCGGCACGTAAATCACTGATGCGGTGGCGCCGGTGGCGTTGACCGCATCGGCAACGGTGTCGAACACCGGCAGGTCGAGGTGCGTCGTGCCGCCTTTGCCGGGGGTAACGCCGCCAACCATTTTCGTGCCGTAAGCAATTGCCTGCTCGGAGTGGAAGGTGCCCTGCGCGCCGGTGAAGCCCTGGCAGATAACCTTGGTTTCGGAATTGATGAGAACGGCCATTTATGCGGCCTCCTTCACGGCTTTGACGATCTTCTCGGCGGCGTCGTCGAGGTCGTCGGCGGAGATGATCGGCAGGTTGGACTCCGCGAGGATCTGCTTGCCGAGATCGACGTTGGTGCCTTCCAGGCGCACTACCAGCGGAACATTCAAGCTGACTTCCCGCGCCGCGGCGACAACGCCATCCGCGATCACGTCGCAGCGCATGATGCCGCCGAAGATGTTGACCAGGATGCCTTCGACGTTGGGATCGCGGAGAATGATCTTGAACGCTTCGGTCACCCGGTCCTTGGTGGCGCCGCCGCCGACGTCGAGGAAGTTGGCGGGATCACCGCCGTGCAGCTTGATGATATCCATCGTTGACATCGCCAAGCCGGCGCCATTGACCATGCAGCCGATCGAGCCATCGAGCTTGATGTAGTTGAGGTCGTGCCGGGCAGCTTCGAGCTCGGCCGGGTCTTCCTCGTCCTCGTCACGAAGTTCCTGGATGTCCTTGTGCCGGAACAGCGCGTTGTCGTCGAAGTTCATCTTCGCGTCGAGCGCGATGACGTCGCCGGCGCCGGTCACGACCAGCGGATTGATCTCGACCATCGAGGCGTCGAGGTCGGTGAACGCCTTGTACATGCCGAGTACGAACTTGACGCAGGCGTTGACCTGCTTGCCTTCCATCTTAAGGCCGAAAGCGATCTGGCGGCCATGGAACGGCTGGATGCCGGTGGCCGGGTCAATGGCCACCTTGAGGATCTTTTCCGGCGTTTTCGCCGCGACCTCTTCAATGTCCATGCCGCCTTCGGTCGACGCGATAATGGTGATCCGCGAGGTGGCGCGGTCGATGAGCAGGCTCATGTAGCACTCGCGCTTGATGTCGCAGCCTTCCTCGATGTAGACGCGCTTGACTTCCTTGCCGGCCGGTCCGGTCTGCTTGGTGATCAGCTGCATGCCCAGCATCTTCTCGGCGGTGGGGAAAACCTCCTCGATCGCCTTGACCACCTTGACGCCACCACCTTTGCCGCGGCCGCCGGCGTGGATTTGGGCCTTAACAACCCAAACCGGCCCGCCAAGCTTCTTCGCCTCGGCTTCGGCTTCCGGCGCGGTGTAGGCGACGTGCCCGCGGGGAACGGCGACGCCGTATTTCGCCAGCAATTGCTTTGCTTGGTATTCGTGGATGTTCATGCGTCCCTCTCTCTCTATACGACGCCGGTTGCGCGGGTAATCACGGCGCATCAGCGCCGCGTTCGGCCACCGCGCGAACTGGCGCAATGGCCGGTAGCAGGTGGGTTCTCGCCTACATCAGGCCTTTAGCGACGTCCACCAGGGTCTTCACCGAGGCGATCGAGTGGTCGAGCATCTTCTTCTCTTCCGCGTTCAGCTCGATTTCGACGATCTTTTCAATGCCGCCGGCGCCGATGATCGCCGGGACGCCAACATACAGCCCGTTCTGCCCATACTGGCCCTGGCACCAGGCTGCGCACGGCAGCAGCCGCTTCTTGTCTTTCAGGAACGCTTCTGCCATCGCGATCGCCGAGGTCGCTGGCGCGTAGAAAGCCGATCCGGTTTTCAGCAGGCCGACGATCTCGGCGCCGCCGTCACGGGTGCGCTGTACGATTTTGTCCAGCTTCTCCTGCGTCGTCCAACCCATCTTTACCAGGTCGGGCAGCGGGATTCCCGCTACCGTCGAGTAGCGAGCCAACGGCACCATGGTATCGCCGTGGCCGCCGAGTACGAAGGCGGTAACGTCTTCAACCGATACCTTGAATTCCTCAGCCAGGAAGGTGCGGAAGCGGGCGCTGTCGAGTACGCCTGCCATGCCGCAGACCATGTTGTACGGCTGGCCGGAGAACTCGCGCAACACCCAGACCATGACGTCGAGCGGGTTGGTAATGCAGATGACGAATGCCTTCGGGCAATGTGCCTTGATGCCCTCGCCGACCGCCTTCATGACCTTAGTGTTGATGCCGATAAGGTCGTCGCGGCTCATTCCCGGCTTGCGGGCAACGCCGGCGGTGACGATGACGACATCCGCACCGGCAAGATCGGCGTAGTCGTTGGTACCCTTCAGTCCGGTGCTGTTGATCTCGACTGGCATCGATTGGGCCAGATCGAGAGCCTTGCCTTGCGGTAGCCCCTCGACGATGTCGAACAGAACGACGTCGCCCAGTTCCTTCAGGGCGCAGAGGTGGGCGAGCGTGCCGCCGATGTTGCCGCCGCCGACGAGCGCAATTTTTTTGCGTGCCATTGAGACCTTCCCTTACCCCTCGAGATGAAGCGAGCGCGGCCGGAACACCCTTTCGGACTGGTTTTGCCGCAGCGCGATATTGGAGGGGCGTTAGTAGCGCGAATTCGGGAGGCCGGCAAGGCACGGCGTTGCGGCATGTTCTTCGCAAGCGCCGCAGATGCCTCACGATTGGCTGCTGTCAGCAGAGCAAAGCTTCCGCACGGTGCAAGCGGAAGGGCAGGGAACAGCATCGCTCCGCTCCCCAAGGCGGAAGAGCGGAGCTGAAGAGGAGGCTATAGTCTCAGACGCCGTCGACGATGCGCAGCTCGCGTATCCAGGCTTTGGCTGCAACCTCCAGGCAGACGTTGGAATTAGCGGAGAGCTCGACGGTTAGCGTCGCGGTGCGTTGGGCGAAGCGCGAGAGGTCAATGCCGGTGCACTCCGTCCACTGCGCTTCGGTGAAGTCCATTCCGGTGGCAATGACCTCGTCTACCGGGATACCGTCGATGAGTACCGTGAACGAAGCGGTGGTCAGCATGTTAATCGCCGCTTTTAGCTCCAACTTCCGGCTGTAGGAGAGCTTGGGAGAGGGTCCCAGGACAACCCGGCGGCTGACGCAGGTCAGCTTCTCGCCGACGTCGCAGCCGATGCCGGAAGAGGCATGGCCATGCAACACCTCGCCCGGCAGCATCTGCCAGAGGTCGCCGCCTTCCCAGCCGGCGGCGGCGAGTCCGTCAGCACGTCCTTTCGCAGGTGGCGTCTCACGCCCGGATCGCAGCAACCCGGCCGCTTCGAACGACTTGCCAAGAATGGCGCCGATGTCGACGCCGGCGATGCTCGGCCCGCGGAAACCGGACGGTGCGCTGCCGCGACCGCTCTTCAACAGGCCCGCCGCTTCCAGCGAGGCCCCGATGATGCCGGGGATGTCGATACCCAACCCACCGGGGCCGCCCGCTTGCGACGCCCCTGTGTCATCGGCGCGTCGCGTGGCCTCGGCGAGAGTCCGAGCAAGGATCTGCGACAGATCAGCGCCGGGGGCCTTATCCGGCGCCGCATCTTTCGCGGCCTCGTCCGGCGACCTGGGTGTGCCTCGGTGTTTTGTGCTTTCCGGCGCGCCAGCTGGGGTGACCTCAGGCGTCCCGGATGTCTGAGACTTCGCCGGCTGTGCTCCTTCGCGGGATCCGACGCTGATCGGAATGGTGATGGCGGCGCCCTGTCCGGGTCGGTCTTCGTCCCCCACCTCCACAGGACGCACCGCCGCGGCCGGTTGCCGACGCGGCTCCGGCGCGGGGCGTTCGCGGCGCATTTCGGTTAGACCCCAGGACTTGGCGATGTGCATCGGCGACGAGATTCCCGCGTCGATGATGAACGGTGCCGGCCGACCACAGCCGTCGGCGCCGCGCGGATCGATTGCCTGTCCGTGCGCCATACCGGCGACGCTGTAATACTCGATCAGATCGTGGCCATCGGCGTCGCGCCACACCCGGCGACGGTGCGGGCCGATCTGTTCCTCGTGCGCCGGTTCGGCCGGCAGGCCGTGGACGTCGCGCCACTGTTTGATCACCTCGTCGCCGTTCAGCGGCTTGACCGTTCCGTCTGCGTCGCCGTGCCAGACCTGCACTCGCGGCCACGGCCCATCGTGCGCGGACGCGGCGCGCACCCGCTCACCCCATTCCAGCCCTGACAGACTCCGCCCCTGGAAGATAACGTCGAAGCCCTCCTGCAGGCCGTTGGCGCATCGATAGGAACACCCGCCACGACCGCGCCGCCGGCAAACAGCTCCGGGTGCGTCGCCAACATCACCGAGGTCATCGCGCCACCCGCCGACAGGCCGGTGACGAAGATCCGCCGGCGGTCGATGCCGTGCTCGGAAACCAGCCGCTCGACCATCTGCCGGATCGATTCCGGCTCGCCGCCGTCGCGCACGTAATCCTGCCCGCGGAACCAGTTGAAGCAGCGCAGCGGGTTGTTGGAGCGCCGCTGCTCGGGAAGCAGCAGCGCGAAGCCGTGCCGGTCGGCGAGCGTCGACCAGCCGGTTCCGGTGTCATACGAGGTCGCTGTCTGAGTGCAGCCATGCAGGACAACGACCAGCGCCGCATTCGGCGGCAGGTCTTGCGGAACGTAGGTGAGCATGCGCAGGTTGCCCGGGTTGCTGCCAAAGCCACTGACCTCGGTCAGGTGGCCGCGGTCCCGCGCATCGATGCGCTCCGCCACATCCTCGGCGACGGCCGCTTTCGCGAGGAAGCTCTCCCACGGTCGCCGGTTGCGGCGCTCGCGAGCGAGTTGCGCCAGGCTTGCGATCTTCTGAGCGAGGTCGAGCATCAGGGCAGTCCTTTCGTCGGGAGGGGGCGAGGTGAGCGCGCCGATCTCAATCAGCTTGCTCGCCGGCAGAAACAAGGTGTGGAACATGCCGGGATCGGCGAGGCCGCCCCGGTCGGGATCGAGCCAACCGGGAGGTCGCGCGCCGGACTCCGGTTCGTATCGGCGGGTCAGCAATACGCGGCGCCCTTCCGTCCAGGCGGCGAGCTGCACGGCGGCGACGGGAAAGCCGCGGCTGATCCAGATGCCGAACAGCTCGTGGGCCAGGGCCTCCCGGGTGGTGATGTCACGGGCGTGCTCGATCAGCCGCGCCAGCGCCTCGCCGAAGCGCAGGTGCGCGGGGAGCAGCGGCGCCGTCTCGTGAGCGTCGAGCGCGTGGGATCGAGGACGCGGTGTGCCGAGGACGATGCCGGCGCTCTCCGCGGGCAGCACACGTCCAGCTTTCAGAGCCCGATAGCAGCGGATGGCGTCGACCGTCTGTACCTGCTGCGGCGCCGCCATCACGCCGATCAGCAGGTCGGCGGCATAGTCGGCGGTCGCCGGTGGCGCGCCCGGACCGCGGGCGCCGGGCGGCAGCAGGCCGTCGGTGATCATCAGGGTGACCCGCACACGGAGGTCGCGGCGCGACTGGCCGAGGATGTCGGCAAGGCGCTCGCTGAAGGCATATCGTCGCAGGGCATCGCTCATGACCGACACATAGTGCCGCTCTGCCCACGACGCCAGATGTTTTTCAATAAGTGACGAGTATTATTTTTTGGATGCTTGTTGGCGGAACACAGCAGCCAGTTCAACGTGAGCCGACCAAAGGAACTGGTCGACCGGCATCACCTTTTCCAACCGAAAGCCGCCGCCAATGAGCAGCCGGGCGTCCCGCGCGAAGGTAGTCGGGTTGCAGGAGACGTAGACGACGACCGGAATCGCGGACCCGGCGAGAGCCTCCGCCTGAGCACGGGCGCCAGCGCGCGGCGGATCGATGACGACCGCCGCGAAGCGGGCTAGTTCGGAAGCGGCGACAGGTCGTGTAAACAGGTTGCGTCGCTCGCAGGTCAGGCGTGAGGCGATCGTGGAGGTGCGTGCCGCTGCCAAGAGTGCCTCGACCGCCGCCGCGTCGGCATCGATGGCATGCACGCCGGCGCCCGCTCGCGCCAGAGGCAGCGCGAAGGTGCCGCTACCGGAAAACAAATCAGCGACGGGGGAAGCGGCTGCGATGGCCTCTTGAACAGCCGCGACCAGTGCTGCTTCGCCAGCGGAGCTCGCCTGCAAAAACCCGCCAGCCACAACTGCCACCGGTACACCGCCGAAGACGGCGCGCGGCGGACGCCGCAACGCCAGCGGCTCGACAGGTCCGCCGCCCTCCGGCCGCCAAGACAACCGCGCCAGATCGGCCTCGAGGGCAAAACGGGCGAGCCGTTCGCGGCCTTGCGCGTCCGCCACGAGGTTCCCTTCGAGCAGCACGTCGAGACCACCATCGAGCCGCGTCACGGTTACGCTTGCTCGTCCGTTCGGCGGCAGGATTTCGTCGAGCAAGCCCCGCAGCGGCGTCAGCAGCGAAGTGATTAGCGGATCCAGGACCCGGCAGACGGCGAGATCGACGACGCTGTGTGAGCCCCGTCTCTTGAACCCGAGGCGCACGTTCGGTTTTTCGTTCTGCCGCGATACGGCGAAGGTGGTGCGCCGACGGCCCCCCGGCGGCGTGCGGACGAGCGGGCCGATGGGACAATTGGCGAGACCGACGCGGGCTAGCGCCGCCGTTACGCGGTTTGTTTTCCAGGCCGCGTAGTGTTCGTCGGCCAGATGCTGGAGGATGCAGCCGCCGCAAGCACCGAAGTGCGGACACGGCGGTTCGGCGCGCCCGGGGCCGGGAGAAAGCACCGCGACTAGCGCGGCGGCGAAGCCGTCGCCGCGGTGCCCTAAACGGCGCACGCGGACGCGGTCACCGGTCGTGGTCAGCGGTACGTAGAAACGGCCTAGCCGCGTCTCGGCGATGCCGTCGCCTTGCTCACCAATACGGGAGATTTCGACCTCGACCTCGGAGGCACCGATCACCTGTGGTTCGGAGCGACGATGGCGTTTGGGACTTCTGTGCTGGGTCATGCGGCACGAAAGCTGATTGGGGCGAAGGTCAGCGGCTGATTGCGGCGAAGGAAAGCAGTAACAACAGCATGACGACGACGGTGGTGAGCCAGATGCGCAGCCGCATCCACCAGCGGGGCGCGTAGCCGAGACGGTCGGTCGCCCGGTCGAGGAGCAACACTGATGCGAAGCAAGCGGCCAGAAGGGGAGCGGCGAAAGTGTTCGGCAGCAGCAATGCCACCCATCCCGCCAATGGTGGCAGCACGCTCAGCCCCAGGATGCGGGGCGCGTTCAGTTCCACAGCGTTGCGGGCGAACGCCGACGAGGCGAAACCCCAATGAATGCCCCCGAGGAACGACAGGATCATCGCCGCGTAAACCAAGGTGGTGCGTACCAGCGGGAAACCAAACGGCTCGGGCGCCGCGAAGGCCATGACGACGCCGGCGACTAGCGGAATAACACCGCCGGCGCCGAGGATCCTCGCCTCCAATGGCGTTCGATCGCGGCGCTTTGTCAGCGGTTCCATTACGGCCTCCTTTTGCGCCCCTGATGCCAGTAGTAGAGGTTTTCCGCACCAGGGAATGTGTTTCCTCCATCCCGATTAACCTGTTTGCGACTGGGAAAACAATCTGCTGTCTCCGGCGGGTATCTCCGGCGGGTACGATCAGACCTCCTCGCGACGTTCGTCGCCCTTGGCGAGGCCGCGCAGCAGGTCGATGGGCAGCGGGAAGACGATCAACGATGTCCGCTCGGCGCTCATGCCCTGCAACGTTGTCAGATAGCGCAGCTGGATCGCCTGCGGCTGAGCTGCCAGAATCTGCGCTGCCTCCATGAACCGCTGCGCCGCCTGCAGTTCGCCCTCGGCATCAATGATCTTGGCCCGTCTGCCGCGCTCTGCCTCCGCCTGCCTTGCAATGGCGCGGATCATGCTCTCGTCGAGATCAACCCGCTTCAACTCGACGTTGGCGACCTTGATCCCCCAGGCTTCCGTCTGCTCGTCAAGAATGCGCTGGATGTCGGCGTTCAGCTTCTCGCGCTCCGCCAGCATTTCGTCCAGTTCGTGCTGACCAAGCACCGAGCGCAGCGTCGTCTGCGCCAGCTGGCTGGTCGCCGCCTCATAATTCTCGACCTGGATCACGGCCTTCTCGGCATCGATGATGCGGTAGTAGATGACGGCGTTGACTTTCACCGAGACGTTGTCGCGCGAGATTACGTCCTGTTGCGGCACGTCGAGAACCCGGGTGCGCATATCGATCCGTACCATCTGCTGGATTACCGGGAGGATCAGGATCAGCCCCGGACCTTTGACCTTCCAGAAACGCCCAACCAGGAAGACGACTGCGCGCTCATATTCGCGCAACACCCGGAGGGATGTCGCCATCACCAGCAACAGCAACCCCGCGGCAACGATCCAAACCTGCGTCAGCAGAAAGTCCACGCTCACCTCCTGGCCGGGCGCGATGCCGGCTCGTCCGGCTCGACCTGCAGCTTCAGGCCATCGATGCCGGTAACCCGCACCGGCTGACCGCTGGATAGACGGTGCGGCGACTGCGCCTGCCACACTTCGCCGTGCACCCGCACCCGGCCTTCTCCGTTTCCCCACTCTACGACCGGCCCGGTGCTGCCCAGCATCTGCTCGCGTCCAGCGACCACCGGGCGGCGGCGCGTCCGTAGCACCAGTGTCGACAAGGCCACGAAGGCGATCCCGAGGAACAGAGCGATCGAACCGATCAGCTCCCAAGCGACAGTGAACCCCGGCACGTCGCCTGGCATCAGCATGATCGAGCCGAGCACAAAGGCGATTAGCCCGCCAATGCCAAGGATGCCGAAGGCGCCGAGGAACGCTTCGGCGATCATCAGCGCGATGCCCAACAGCAGCAAGGCAAGACCGCCGTAATCGACCGGCAGCACGTGAAAGGCGTATAGGGCGAGCAGGATGCAGACACTACCAACGACCCCGGGGCCGACCAGCCCGGGGCTGTAGAACTCGAAGATCAGCGCGTACACGCCGATCAGCATCAGCAGCGCGGCGACGTTGGGATCGGTGATCACTGAAAGCAGCTTCGTCCGCCAGTCGGCGGGCTGTGGCAAAATCGTCTTGTCGGCGGTGGCCAGCCGGACGCCGCCGACGGCGGTGGTCACTTCCCGTCCATCGACGGCGCGCAGCAGCGCCGGTACGTCGGGGGCGATCACGTCGATAACCTGAAGCTTCAGCGCCTGTTCCGCCGACAGGCTGGCGGCGCGGCGGACCGCGTCCTCAGCCCATGTGACGTTGCGGCCGCGCATTTCCGCAAGGCTGCGGATGTAGGCGACAGCGTCGTTGACCGCCTTCTCAGCGGTGCCCGGCTGCGCCGGCGCCGTTGCACTGCCTTCGGGCTTGTCGCCACCCTGTTTCGCCTTCGGGGCCGGCGCACCTTGCTCCGGTGCGCCGATTTGCACCGGCGTCGCCGCACCGAGGTTGGTGCCGGGCGCCATCGCCGCGACGTGGCTGGCATAAAGAATGTAGGTGCCGGCGCTGGCGGCGCGGGCACCGCCGGGGGCGACGAAGGCCGCTACTGGCACCGGTGAGGCAAGCACGGAGCGGACGATCGCGCGCATCGATGTGTCCAGCCCTCCCGGCGTGTCAAGGCGAAGCACGACCATTGATGCGCCTGTTTCCGCCGCCTTGGCGATACCGCGGACCACGTAGTCGCTGCCGGCCGGCCCGATCGGACCATCCAGCTCCAGAACCACCACCGGTCGGTTAGCATGTTCTGCCCCCGTCGACGTCGCGGTCGAAGCGGTGCGCGCTGCCGCCAGAGCGGCCGCGATCAGAGCAAGAAGGATCAGGACGACAGTGACCGGCGCCGCCCGTCCCGGACGATCATCCGGCATCGGACGTCTCCGATCCGCCGGCGAGCGCGGCTAAGCCCTCGCGGTAGGTTGGATAACGCAGGCGGACGCCCAGTTCACGCTTGATCCGCGTGTTGTCGACGCGGCGATTGTCCTGCCAGAAGCTGCGCGCCATCGCTGACATCGACGGCAGTGCATCGTCGAAGGAAATAGCCGGCGGCACCGGAACTTGCAGCAGACGGCAGGCGAGCGCCGTCACTTCGGCCGGTGCTGCCGCTTCGTCGTCGCAGACGTTGTAGACTGCACCCGGGCGCGGGCGGACGATCGACGCTCGCAGTACACCCGCGATGTCGTCCACGTGAATACGCGAGAATGCGTGTCCTGGTCGCTCGATCCGCCGCGCCTCGCCGCGTCGAACCTGATCGAGCGTGTTTCGACCCGGTCCATAGATGCCGGCCAGCCGGAAGACGTGCACCGGCAGTCCCTGCTCGGCGAACAGCGCCAGCCATGCGCGTTCTGCCCCGGCTCGTCTTACGCTGCGCTCAACCGTGGGGCGCAGCGGCGCCTTCTCATCGACCAGCGCACCGCCAGTATCGCCGTAGACCCCGGTGGTCGACAGATAGCCGATCCAGCGCAGCGATGGGGCGGATGCGATGGAGTCTGCGTGCTGATCCAGCACTGGATCGCCGTCAGCATCCGGTGGCACCGATACTAGCAGATGTGTTACCTCTGCCAGCGTGGCGACGGCGTCGTTGAGTGGCCGGCCGCGATCGAAAAGAAAAGCTTGAATCCCCTCTGCGCACAACGCCCGCCGTTTTTCCGGCGTGCGGCAGGTACCGGAGATCGTCCACCCCTCGCCGCGTAGCAAACGCGAGAGTGCTGCAGCACTGTAGCCGTAGCCGAAGCAAAACAGGTGCGGCAAGGGCGCGGCCTTGGCGAAGCTCACGGCATCGGACATCGGTGCGTCGAGGCTCCTTGTCACCCGATCTTGCTGAACACCTCACATCGCGTCAGTCTACGCCGCTGTTTCGGCCCTAGGTAGAACGGAAATGCCCCCCATCCGCGCGTCCTTTCTTGCGATCGCTGCGATTCTGCTGTCCGCCTGGCTGACACGGGCCGCCGCCGCGCCTGCACGGGCCACGGCCACCGAAGCCGAGAAGCGCTACCGAGCCTGCATGGCCGCGGTCGCGACCGACGCGCGCCCGGCGCTGACGGAGGCGCAAGCGTGGGCCAAGGCGGGCGGCGGTGACGCTGCAAAGCACTGTATCGCCGCTGCCGACATGGCGCTTGGGCGCTTTACCGAGGCGGCTGAAGCGCTGCAGGCGCTGGCGCGTGGCGGCGGTTCCGAAATCGCCGGCAATCCGGTGCTTCGCGCGTCACTATGGGGACAGGCGGCGCACGCCTGGCTTGCGGCCGACCGGCCCGAGCAGGCGGAGGCGGCAGCTTCGGAGGGATCGCTATTGATGCCGCGGGACGCCGGGCTGCTCGTGTTGCGGGCCCGCGCCCGAGCCGCAGAGACTCGATTTGGCGACGCTTACGTCGACCTCGACCGGGCGATCGCTCTCGATCCTTCGCTCGCCGAAGCTTACGTCTTCCGCGCCAGTGTGCTGCGCCGGCAGGGTGCTCTTGATCCGGCGGCTGTCGATCTGGACAAGGCGCTGACACTTGATCCGGAGCAGCCGGAGGCACTGCTGGAGCGGGGCATCGTTCGCCGGCTGAAAGGCGACGACGCTGGAGCCCGGGCTGACTGGCAGAAACTCATCGAGGTGGCGCCGAAGACACCGGCGGCGGAATCGGCGCGACTGAACCTCGAGAAGATGGAGAAGGGCGGCTGATCGCCAGCCATCGGCGCGTCGCCGCCCGCCAGCCGAGCAGCGCGACAAGGATGCCGGCGTAGATCAGTGGCTCTCGGATATCGGCCTTGACCATCATGAAGAAGTGCGCGCAGCCGAGGGCGGCAGCCGGATACACCAGCATGTGCAGCCGCTTCCACCGTTTCGCCCCGAGCCGCTTGATCATTCCAGCGGTCGACGTGGCGGCGAGGGGGATCAGCAACAGGAACGCTCCCATGCCGATGGTGATATACGGCCGCTTGACGATGTCAGCCCAGATGTGCGCCCAGGCGAAAAACTGGTCGACCCCGATCCAACTCGAAAGGTGCAAAACGACGTAGGTGAATGCGAACAACCCCAGCATTCGCCGGAAGCGCATCAGAACCGGCCAGCCGCCAATCTCCCGCAAGGGACTGACCGCGAGCGAGATCAGCAAAAAGCGGAGCGCCCAGTCGCCAAGAAAGCGGTTCATCTTCTCGATCGGATTGGCACCAAGCTCGCCCGCCGCGACATGCCAAGCCAGCCAGGCGAGCGGTAGCAGACAGGCGACGAACACGACTGGCTTGGCGACGAAGCGGATCAGCCGATCAGATCGACGGCGCGGACGGTGCGAAGCCGTCGGAGCGGCTAGAACCACTTCACCAGATCCATCCCGGCATAGAGGCCGGCCACCTGCTCGGCATAGCCGTTGAACGGCAGCGAGTCGCGGCGGAAGAACTCGCCAATCCGCCGCTCCCGCTTCTGGCTCCAGCGCGGATGGTCGACCGCCGGGTTCACGTTGGCGTAGAAGCCGTACTCGTCCGGCGCCGAACGGTTCCAGGTGGTGGGGGGCATCGTCTCGAGGAAGGTCAGGCGTACAATCGACTTGATGCTCTTGAACCCGTACTTCCAGGGGATGATGAGCCGGATCGGCGCTCCATTCTGATTCGGCAGCACTTGGCCATAGAGGCCGACACAGAGGATGGTAAGCGGGTGCAGCGCCTCATCCAGGCGCAAACCTTCAACGTAAGGCCATTCGAGGATTGACCGGCGCTGCCCGGGCATCTGTGCCGGATCGAGCAGCGTCTGCATCGCAACGTACTTTGCCGATGCCAGCGGCTCGGCCTGCTTCAGCACGTCTGCCATCGGGATGCCGACCCAGGGGATGACCATCGACCAGGCTTCGACGCAACGCAGCCGGTAGACCCGTTCCTCTAATCGGTTCGCCTTGATCAAGGCATCCACGTCCCAGGTGCCGGGCTTGCCGCAGAGGCCATCGATGGTCAGTGCCCACGGGCGGACCTTGAGTTGAGAGGCGTAACGGGCCGGATCCTCCTTATCGGTTCCAAACTCATAGAAGTTATTGTAGCGGGTAACCGCATCAAACGGCGTCTGCACCTCGTCAGTGGACAGGGAACTTTTGCCGATGTCACCGGGTAGCGGTGCGGCTTTCCCCTGCGCGGCGGCCGGAACAGCCAAGCCGGACATCATCGCAGCGGCCGCCGCGGCGCCGCCGGCTAAAAAGCGGCGCCGGTTGATGTAAACGCTTTCGGGTGTGATCTCGGAACCGGCCGGATCGCACGAATTACGGAATCTGATCAGCATCACCTTGCTCCGTCGCGGCGGCCCGCCTGCGACACCATCTCTTGCAGGAAGATGCATCGCTCGGTAGCCGCATTCAACGTATGGTCTCGATAGCGACGCGCGAATGAACATCGCCGTGATCGGCCTGCAAACCGTCCAAGGACAGGAGACGGGCCATGGATAACAAGGCCTTCTTGCTCGGCCGGGTGCTGCTGCGGTTCGGCGGAGGTGAAGAAGCCGAAAGCATCCTCGGAGAACTCTCGGCCGCCGCGTTCGATGCGGACGGCGCGCTGTGGGTATCCTCCGACGAACTCAGCTCCGGACGGATCACCCTTTCCCGACTGCAGGCGGACGGCCAAGGCATCTTCGGCCGCCATACTCAGTTCGAGCTCCGCGAGTTCGTCGATCTGCCGGCCGACGGGGACGACAAGACGGAAGCCGATATCGAGGGGCTCGACGTCGCCGACCACTATCTCTGGTTCACCGGTTCGCATGCTAGCAAGCGCTCACGGCCGAAAGGCAAGGATCGCGAAAAGGATCTGTCGCGGCTGGCGCGCGTCGAGGTCGAAGCCAATCGCTTTCTGCTCGGGCGTATCCCACTGCTTGGTAGCACGCCCATGCGATCGGGCCCGAATCCTGACCAACCGAGTCAGCAACTGCACGCGGCCCGGCTCGCCGATGGCGCCGGAGGCAACGTGCTGATTGAATGTCTGCGCCAAGACCCGCACCTCGGTTCCTTCCTGCAAACGATGCATGGCGCAGATGGCATGGAGACGCTGCTGCCGCTCGCGAGCAAGGAAAACGGCTTCGACATCGAGGGGTTGGCGGTCCTGGGCAGGCGCCTGTTCCTTGGGCTGCGCGGTCCCGTCCTACGGGGCTGGGCAACGTTGCTTGAGATCGAGCCGCGGGATGAGTCTCCCGGGCGCCTTGGTCTCGCCGTGATTTCCATCCGTGAGCGGCGTTATCGAAAACATTTTCTCGATCTTGACGGACTCGGTATCCGCGAGTTGGCCCGCGACGGCGACGATCTCCTGATCCTCGCCGGACCGACGATGACATTGCAAGGGACGCTGCGCGTCTACCGGCTGCGTGACGCAGGCAACCTGGCTCACGACAGCATCACCCCCGCCGGTGACGCACGGCTCGAGCCTCTGTTCGATCTGCCGATTACGCCGGGAGGGGACAACGCCGAAGGCTTTGCCCTCTACCCTTGGCCAGTCCGACAGGGGCTGCTCGTCGTCTACGACGGGCCGGTCAAGGCACGATTGCCGGAGCCGGGTTCAGTTTACGCCGACGTGTTTCAGCTACCGTACTGATAACAGGCCATTCTGCTTGTCCGCAATCAGTGCGGGATCCCGCCCGAGCTAGACCGACTTTCCGGTAGCGGCGCGGCTGGCGGCGACCGCTGGGGCACCCCACAGCCGCTCCAGCGCATAGAATTCGCAATCTCCGGGCGAAAGAGATGCACGAGGACATCTCCGACGTCGATCAGCACCCAGTCACAATGCGGGACGCCTTCGACCGCGGCAAACGGCACCCCGAGCTTCTTGACGACCTCGACGACATGGTCGGCCATTGAGCCGACGTGTCGCGTCGACGTGCCAGAGGCGACAACCATGTAGTCGGCAATGCTGGTCTTGCCGACCAGCGGAATAACGGCCATGTCGAGCGCCTTATCGTCGTCGAGCGAGGCCCGCACCGCCTGGAGCACGTCTTCGACAGAAGGCGGCGGCTGTGTCATCGAAAGTATGGCCGGCTTCTCCTTTTCATCACTGGCCAACAGCAATCTTCGTCTGCCTTCGCGCGGCGACAGCGACTTTGCGACGAGCCCTGATGCGCGTTGCCGACCCGGCGTGCGGAGGCGTATGCAGAAAAACCCATGCCGGCGGCAGCATCGTGACGATGGATCGCGCCAGTGGTTCCGCTACCCGGGAATCGGCGAACACTCGGGCCGATCGTGCCATCAAAGATGCTTTAGAATAGGGAGGGCGGAGAAAACCGCAATGGCAACCAGCCTGAAGATGCGCCGCCAGTCCTTCCATTCGCTGACCTGCTGAAGGTTGTCGGCACCCATCAACCAGACGAAGCGGCACTTGGGAAAGCGAGGCAACAACAGGGCCAGCGTGTCGGCGGTGTGCTGCGTGCCAAAACGGCGTTCGATGTCGGTTACCCGGATGCGTGGATGCCGCGCAGCACGAGCCGCCGCCCGCACCCGGTCGTCGAAAGGTGCTGTTTCGCAAGCGCTCTTCAGCGGATCTCTGGCGTTACCATCCACCATACCTCGTCCAAGCGCAGACGCTTCAACGCAAGGAGCGAGATATGCCGGTGCCCTTCATGGGCGGGATTAAAGGAGCCGCCGAGCAGCCCGATCCTTCGTGCGGTCAATGCTCACATCCGGGATCGGGTGGAAGCTAGCCGCACGCTGCCGCTCACGGACGGCATGGCCGGAGCCCCCGCACGATATACTTGAAGCTGGTGAGCTGTTCGACACCCACTGGCCCGCGCGCATGCAGCTTGCCGGTTGCGATGCCGATTTCCGCACCCATGCCAAACTCACCGCCGTCGGCGAACTGCGTCGAGGCGTTGATCATCAGGATGGCGCTGTCCAGCGAGCGAACGAAAGTTTCGGCGGCAACAGCGTCCTCGGTCACGATCGCTTCGGTGTGGTGCGACGAATGCTTGCGGATGTGGTCGATCGCCTCGTGAATTCCGGTGACGACACGCACCGACAAGATCGCATCAAGATACTCTGTGTCCCAGTCCTGCGCCGTTGCCGGCAAAACACGGCCATCGATCGCGCGGGTCGCTCCATCCCCGCGTACTTCACAGCCGGCAGCCAAGAGATCATCAAGGATCGGCGGCAGCAACGAAGGGGCGGCGTCGCGATCAATCAGCAGCGTCTCGGTGGCGCCGCAAATTCCCGGTCGGCGCATCTTGGCATTGAAGGTGACGCGTCGAGCTTTTTCCGGATCGGCGGCGGCGTGCAGGTAGGTGTGACAGATGCCGTCCAGATGCTTGAACAACGGCACCCGACTCTCCGCCGTCACCCGCTCGATAAGGGAACGGCCACCGCGCGGCACGATGACGTCGATGCTGTCGGTCATCTTCAGCATTTCGCCCACCGCTACCCGGTCTGAGGTCGGTATCAGCTGGATGCTGGTGTCTGGCAGGCCGGCAGCGATCACGCCCGCAGTCAAACACTCGGCGATCACTGACGAGGTGAGAAAACTCTCTGACCCGCAGCGCAAAATGGCCGCGTTGCCGGACTTTAGACATAACCCACCGGCATCGGCAGTAACATTTGGTCGGGACTCGTAGATAACACCGACAACCCCCAGCGGTGTTCTTACCCTCTCTATCCTGAGCCCGTTCGGCCGATCCCAAGCTGCGACCACCTGGCCAATCGGGTCCGGCAGGAGGGCGATCTCCTCCAGGCCGCGCGCCATCGCCTCGACCCGCGCCTCATTCATCGCCAACCGGTCGAGCAGCGCCGCGTTGAGGCCTTTGCGTTGACCTGCCTCGGCGTCGCGGCCGTTTGCCGAAACAATATCGCGCATCCGGGCGCGGATGTTGGTAGCCGACTGCCGCAGGGCCGCGTTCTTGATGTCTTCAGCCGCCTGCGCAAGTGCCTGCGCTGCCGCACGCGCCGAGGTGCCGATGTGGTGCATTAACTGGCGCAACCCGTCCTCGCCGGTAACAGCGGGGGCAGCGGCAAGATCGACGGTTAGCGTTGTCATCGCTTGCTCTCTGGGTTCAGGGCGAGATCGTCCCGATGAATCATCTCGTCCCGTCCACGGTAGCCGAGGCAGGTCTCTATTTCACTGGTTTTGTGGCCGATGATGCGGCGTGCGTCGGCCGATGAGAGGAGGTGAGGCCGCGACCGAGGGTGCGGCCGTCGCTGGTCCGGACAACCACCGCTGCGCCACGACTGAACTCGCCCTCGATGCCGACCACACCCGCAGGCAGCAGGCTCTTGCCCCCGTCCAAGCGCCGCCACGGCACCATCATCGACAGTTAAGATACCTGCCGGCTTAAGTGTTCCGGCGATCCACTGCTTGCGCGCCGCCTGGGGGCTCTCGTCCGGCACAAACCAGGTGCATCGTTCGCCTGCCTCGATACGTCTCAGCGGATGCGGTGCCTCGCCATGAGCAATCGCCATGCGACAGCCGGCAGCCAAAGCGACACGTGCCGCAGCAAGCTTGGTGGCCATTCCGCCGCTACCCACCATCGAGCGTGCGTTACCCGCCATCGCTTCTATTTCCGGCGTTATTGCGCGCACCTCAGCAAGAAAGCGGGCGTCCGGATCGGTATGTGGATCACTTGTATAAAGTCCATCGATATCCGAGAGGAGCACCAGCGTGTCGGCGCTGATCATTGCCGCGACACGGGCCGCCAGCCGATCGTTGTCGCCGAAGCGGATCTCGTCGGTGGCGACGGTATCGTTTTCGTTGATCAGCGGCACCGCTCCAAGCCGCAGCAGCGTCGACAACGTGTTCCGCGCGTTGATATATCGCCCTCGATCCTCGCTGTCGTCGAGCGTCAGCAGCACTTGGGCGACGGTAACACCGTGCTCAGCCAGCGATTCCTGGTAAGCGTGAGCAAGGCGAATCATTCCGGTGGAGGCGGCAGCTTGCTTTTCTTCCAGCCGCAGCGGGCCGGCGGGAAGGCCAAGCCGAAGCCGCCCGATGGCAACGGCACCGGACGACACCAGCACTACGTCCTGACCCCGCTTCTTGCATGCAATCACATCATCGGTCAGCGCCGCCAGCCAATCGCGGCGGATTTCGCCTGTGGTTTCGCAGGCGAGTAGAGCGGAGCCGATCTTGACAACAAGCCGCCGCGCGCTGGCGAGGCCCGGCGCTGCCTGCACGTGGTTCATGGCAGCCCTGCTGACGCTGTCCTTGTCACCTCCCGAACGTAGCGCATCGCTTCGGCCAAGATCTCGGCGATGCCAGTGCCGGCAATGCCGGACGCGCAGAGCACCCGACCTTTGACCACGTCCGCGAGCGCGGAGCGCCGTTGCTCGATCTCGTCCGCCGGCAACGCGTCGATCTTGTTAAGAACCACGAGCTCCGGCTTGTCGATCAGCCCCTCGCCATAGGCGGCGAGTTCATCCCGCACCGTCCGCCACGCTTTTGCCGGTTCGGCCTGTGTGCCGTCGATCAGGTGAATTAACACCCGGCAGCGTTCGACGTGGCCAAGGAATCGGGTACCGAGCCCCACTCCCCGATGGGCCCCTTCAATCAGCCCGGGGATGTCAGCCAGTACCAATTCCTCGTCCCCGACCGCTACTACCCCCAGCGACGGCCACAGCGTCGTGAAGGGATAGTCGGCGATCTTCGGGCGAGCGCGCGAAACGGCGGCGAGAAAGGTCGACTTACCGGCGTTGGGCATCCCGACGAGGCCGGCATCGGCCAAGAGCTTCAGCCGCAGGACAATGGTGAGTTCCTCGCCGGGACGGCCGGGGTCGGCGCGCCGCGGCGCCTGGTTGGTCGATGATTTGAACCGGGCGTTGCCCAAACCGCCGCCACCGCCGCGTGCGATCACTACTCGCTGGCCCCGCGCCATCAAATCGGCCAGGAGAAACTGCTTGTCCTCGCTGAACACTTGCGTGCCCAACGGCACCCGCATCACAACATCTTTGCCGTCATGGCCGGTGCGATTCTGCCCGGCCCCGTTGCCGCCACGCTCAGCCTTGAAGTGGCGACGGTAGCGGAAGTCGATGAGGGTATTCAGACCGTCAACCGCCTCGACGACAACGTCGCCGCCGGTGCCACCGTCGCCGCCGTCTGGACCGCCAAATTCAATGAACTTCTCACGACGGAACGATAAGCAGCCGTTTCCGCCGTCGCCGCTTTTCACCAGTACCGTCGCCTCGTCGACAAAGCGCACGTTGAGTTGTCCCGGACCGGCTCGCCTCGTCCGAGGGCGCCGGCCCGATGATCACCGGAACCTGCGGGAGGCGTCTCTGATGGCGCGGCTGCTAAGAAGCTGCTTCGACGCTGATGTAGGTGCGGCCCTTCGCGCTGCGGCGAAACGCGACTCGGCCTTCCGTCACGGCGAACAACGTATGGTCGCGTCCGATACCGACACCCTCTCCCGGGTGAAATTGCGTGCCGCGCTGGCGTACGATAATGTTGCCGGGGATCACCCGCTCGCCGCCGAACTTCTTGACGCCAAGCCGCTGTCCGGGACTATCGCGGCCGTTGCGCGAACTGCCGCCGGCCTTTTTATGTGCCATCGCCGCTACTCCTGCAAAGTCGGCTCGAGAACCGCCGTCGCCGGGGTCACTGCCGGGGCCTCCGGCGCGGGTTCAGCCGCGGCTGCCGCCGGCGCGGTGCCGTCGACGCTGATTGCTGCGATCTGGACCTCAGTGAGGTTCTGGCGATGGCCACGCGTGCGACGGTGATTCTTGCGCCGCTTCTTCTTGAAAATGATCAGCTTCGGGCCGCGCGTCTGCGCCAACACCCGGCCAAAAACGCGCGCTTCATCAGGCACCGATGGCCCGATCAGTGGCGTACCCTCATCTCTGGAAAGCATCAGGATGTCATCGAAGCTAATCAAGTCACCCGGCTCAGCGCCAAGCCGCTCGACGACGATGCGGTCGTTTTCAGCCACGCGATGCTGCTTACCGCCGCTGCGGATCACTGCGAACATTACCAACCACGCGGAAAAATAAATCCAATCTCCGGCGCGCTGCGCGGCCGGAAGACGCGCATCATAACCGACGGGACTCTGCTGTCAATGCATCGAGACCGGTGTTGTCGGCGACAAAGTTTCGACTGATTGGGCGCGGCTGCGGGGAGGGGAGGGGCCGGCTATTGCTGCTACGAAAAAAGGCGCGTGCCTCATCGGCACGCGCCTCCGTTATCGAAGTCGTGATCGCCGCTTGAGGTCAGTGCTCTTTCAGCCACTTGGCTACGCCCGGGGCGAGGATCTTCTGCGAGGCGCCGCCGGTGTAGATGCCGATGTGGCCCGTTTTGATGGGCAGCTCCTGATAGTCGTCCTTGTTGCCCACGTACTTGCCGAGCGCAGTCGTGCTCGGGGGCACCAGATGGTCGCGCTCCGCGAACACGTTGAGGATCGGCATCGAAAGGTTCTTGAGGTCGACCTTGCGGCCCGCCAGCTTCAGCTTGCCGGACACCAAGTTGTTCGACTGGATGAACTCTTTCACAAACTGCCGGTAGGCTTCGCCGGCGACTTCGGGGCCACCAAACAGCCACTTCTCCATCCTCAGGAAGTTCAACAGCGCTTCCTTGTTATCGAGGAGGTCGATGGTATCCGCATACTTGCCGAACATCAGCGTGAACGGCGAGGCCATCAGGAAGGAAACGTTGAGGACGTCTGCCGGCACGTTGCCAAAAGCGTCGACCATTGCATCAACATTAACCGAGCGGCCCATCTCGAACAGCAGCCCGACATGCGGCTGCCCTTCCACCTTCGTCTGGTGGAAGTCGATCGGGGTAACGGTCAGCACCAGGTTACGCACCTTCTCCGGGTGGAGGGCCGAGTAGCAGGTCGCCATCGTTCCGCCCATGCAAATGCCGAACAAGTTGATCTTGTCGGCACCCGAGCCATCGATGACGTGATCAACGATGTCGTCGAGGAAGTCGGTGACGTAGTCATCGATGTCGTTGAAGCGGTCCGTGCGCTTCGGGTAGCCCCAGTTGATCATGTAGACGTCGATGCCCTCGTTCAGGAAATTACGCACAAGCGAACGGTCGGGCTGCAGGTCGGCGACTTCGTAACCGTTGATAAGCGGTGTAGAAATCAGCATCGGCACCGGGTGTAGCTTATCCTTGTCCACTACCGGCTTGTACCGATAGACTTGAAAGGTCTCGCGCGCATAGAAGACATCCTTTGGCGTACTGCCGATATCCACCTCTTCGTCCGTCATGCCGGTCAACCGCGTCAAGCCGGCAGACAGCTTGGTTTCCATCTCGGCGAACTCGTGCGCCACGTCCTCGGGGCGGAACTGAATCGGGAACTTCATTTTCGTCCTCATCTCGTCGGATTTCTTGGGGTAGGCCGGCGATCAGCGCGCCTGCTCAGGACGCCGCTTCACTCGCCTCGATCTCCTTCGCCTTCTTAACGCGGCCGGCAGCCTTCGGTGCCACGTCCTTCATTGCACGTCGAAGTGCGCGAATTTCGCGCTTTAGATCGTGGATGTCCTTGTATGCTTCGTCGATCTCGCTGCGGGTCGGAATCTCTAGCGAATTGTAGACGATCTCAAGGGCTTCGCGCTGCGCCTTCTTGTGCGTCATAAGCGCATCCGTGAGCTTGTCCTGAACCTTGAGGAACTCTTTTGTATTGAACTTCTGCATCAGCGTCCTGTCGGCGATCGAATACCAGGTCCGCATGAGGTCGCGCGGGCTCGTTACTTTCTCACCCTTATCAGCGAGCTTCGCCAGATGCTCGATGGTTTTCTCTACCGATTCGGCAAGACCCTCGGAGAGCCCCTTCTGATACTCTTTCTGAGCCTCCTGCAGGTCCTTCAACGCGTCAACGACCTTCAGCATCTTGCCCATCTTCTCACGCGCAACCGTGGCGCGGGGCAATTCGCCGACGCTGAGCTGGCCGAGGGGGCCCTGGAACATCTCTTGAAATCCGGCGAGCTGACCTAGGCCAGACGTGCCGCTCAGGAACGCCGCTCCCGGATGACCGCCAGTCGTCGCTTGGCTGAGCATCGATAGCCACGGCGCCGTCATCGGCGTCCAACGCTCGAAAAGCGACTTTGAGAGCTGGGCGAAGTCACCGCCCGCAGTGGCGGCTCGCTGCGGCATCGTCGCCACTTCTTCGCGCCACTGCTCCAGGAGTTTCTGCAGATCCGGCTGCCATGCCTTGCCCTGCTCGAGTTTCGGCGCGATCGTCTGCCACGCCTTCATCAGCAGGTTCATACTGCGAGTCATCACCTCCGGCGTACCGAAGATGTTGCCGGCAAAGCGCTGCGTCGGACCTTCCTTCAAACCCGACCAAGTATCTGCGCCCATGCGGAAGAACTGCATGGGGTCGAACATCGGGGCGGCTTGGGCGCCGCCACCAGCAATCTGAGCCCAGTCCATCCAGCCGGACCAGAGGCGCTTTTGCGCTTCTCCCCAGGTTTTCATCATTTCGTTGGTTTGTGCGCTCCAGTCCATCCGTGCTCTCCTCCGAGTTGGGACATGGCCGAGTGCACGCGGGCTCCCCGGTGCCGGCCGTACGGAATTTGGTTTCGAAGTCCTTCGACGGTCGGCTGACGTTACCGATCGATGTCGAGCGCGCTTTATAGCCGTTATCTGCAGCGAAACTAAAAAAAAAACAGGGCACCCGGAGGTGCCCTGTTCGTCGCCTTTGGAATAGCTGGGAGGAGAGGCGGATCAGGCGGCAAAGTCGAGCATGAACTTGACCGGACCACGCACTTTCTTCCCGGTACCGTCGGTGAATTCGCCGTTGACCGGCGCCCTCTTGGCGTATGGGCTGGTCAGGATCGCAACGTGGCCACCATGGAACGCGACCGACTCGACCACGCCCGTGCCATCCAGGAACTTGTTACCAGCCGTCGCGCACGGCGGCGTCACCAGATCGTCCTTGATCGCATAGTTTTGGTACCACTTCACGCCCAGCTTGGCTAAGTCCTTGATGTTTAGGGGTTTGCCGAATAGCATGACAGGCAGAGTGCCGTCTTCCGCGATTGGGTGCTGGAAGGTGCAGGAACTCATTTTGGCCACTTCCAGCGGAAGGTGCACCCGCTCCTTGAGCAGCCAACGGAATAGTGCCGCCGGTGTCTTGCCCGGGTTGAGCTCGGTTGCGCGATGCATCGACGCCTGGTCGAGGACCTTGACCAGCGGTGTCTCACGGTCAATGGCGACAAACCGCATGCCGAGGCTCAGCATGTAGCCGTTGGCGACCTTGTTGCCGTTGGCGAGCGGCGTCGTGATGAAGTCGCTGTGCATTTGCGGCATGCCGCTGATGGCGTCACTGTAGGTGCCGTCGATCGGTGCGACGTTCGTAATCAACGTATCGCAGACGTCGGTAAGCTTGCCGGACAGGATGTTCATCAAGCAGATGTAGCCGCCCTGGCACGTGCCGTTGAGCACCGCCTTCTTGCCGTGGATTTCCTTGAGCTTGGTGCACAATTCCAGAGTCTGCATGCAGTCGTCGTCGGGGGTGGTTTGCTGCACCGCCTCGTTCTTCATGATGTCCTTGACGACCCGCACGTAGGTCGGGATGCCTTCGTTGGCGAACGAGTGCGCGTAGCTCTTGTTCTCGTGCGGCAGGAACGAGAGGATATGTACGCCCAGCATGTATGGCGGAACCAACAGCATTGGCGGGATATCAGCGCGGACTTTCACGCCCTTTTTCAACGGTAGCACTTGATACATCTGGAACGTGGCGGTCTCGTGGACCAGCTTGTAGTCCGATGTATTGAAGTGAAAGCCAAACTCGTCCTTGATCTTTTCGATCTGGTCATTGAAGTTGGCAACAGACTCCATCACCTCAGCTTCGCGGCGCAAGAAACCGCCCAACCGCTCGCCTTTGCTTTCGCCGTTATAGACGGTGTTAACTAGCGCCTGCGTACCTTCCTCGATCTGGTCAAAGACGTAGCTGAGCATCTTCTCCTGTGCGCTCATGATGCCCTTGGCCATCAGCGACTGGTTGTGCTGCATGACCTGAACGGATTCCCACATGCTTAGCGGATTGTCGCGACTGGCCCGCATCGCTGTTTGCCCGGCGATCAGGCAGCTATCAGCAAATTCGGCCATTTCACGATTGGTTGCCCGCATCAGGGCGATCATGTAACGCCCGATGCTCGTCCCAATTTCGGGCATTTCTTTTGCGAGTGCGTACACGGCGGTTATCTACCTCCAGACCCAGAGCTCGGTATGCTTGGCACCGACATTCCCAGTAAAGCGACGATTGCTTGCAAGTTTTCAGGCAACCGCTCGCCATTGCGCATAAGTCGCATTGGCAGTTAAAGTTGCCGTTAACTCGTAATCGTTCCTCGTGGCTCAACTCTCAGCGCGCCGCCATCTCGCCAACTAGGCGATTGACGTGCCACTCAAGCAAAGCCGCGAACTCAACTTCAAATTATAGGTTAAACGTCTTCCAGGGGCAATATGCATTTACTGCAATGCAGCAAATACCGATGACCCGAAGGAGATAACGCGGTCGCAGAAGCGCTGACAAAAAGTCTGGTCAAGCAACCAACCGGGACCTGCCCACTTATCGTCGCGCTGCGGCGTGCTGCCAATCGTCGGCAGCACCGGACGGTCTCGGCGCGGGGGCAGGATAGCAGCCATCTCATGCAGAAGCTGCAATTCCAGTTCGCCCAAAGGCTACGCCGCCGCCGTTGTTCCAGTTTAGCGTACACCAGCGGCGGCGCAACGATCACGACAAAGCGACTACGGCTTCGCCTGCAGCTTTGCTTTCGCCCTTTTCGTTGGTCGCCGCCAAATCGAGGCGCACCAGTTTTTCACTGCCGGCTTCCATCTTCTCGGCGACCTTGCCGACGACGACGATCTTCTCGCCTACGCGAGTAATGGCAGTGAACCGCGTATTGAAGCTGCGCAACGCCGACTGAGGCACCCAAGAGGTCACGGCTCGGCCTAGGTAGGCCATTGCTAGCATGCCGTGGGCGAACACGTCAGACTCGCCGGCGGCTTTGGCGTAATCAATGTCGATGTGCATCGGATTGTGGTCACCGGACGCGCCGCCGTAAAGCGCGAGCGTCGTCCGAGAGATCGGGTCGGTTTCCAGACGGATGGGTTGATCACCGACGGCGACGTCGGCAAATTTCGGCTGACCCATGATGATTGCTGCTCCCTTTAGTTGCGGACGACGATGACCCGCTCCAGTTCAGCGACGAGCACGCCTTCCTGGTTCTTGGCCGTTGTGTCTTCGTGGATGAACTCGAGCGCGCCGCCCTTCTTGTCGTAAATCTTCGAGATCGTGGTCTGGAAAGTGACGCGATCACCGGCGCAAATCGGCGCGTGATATTTGAACGACTGCGATCCATGCAAAATCTTGCCGACCGGCACTCCCATCGCCGCGATGTTGTCCCAAAGTGAGTTGGTCTCCATCTCCAGGCAGAAGGCAAAGGTCGGCGGCGCCGGCAGAGACTTGTAACCTGCCGCTGCGGCGACGGCTTCGTCGGTATAGACCGGATCTGTCTCGCCTATCGCCTTGGCGAAGAACTTCAGGCGGCCTTTCTCGACATCAACCGTCTGTGGTGGCGTTGTCCGGCCGATGTGTTTCTTGTCGATCATTGCTATCCCACCCTGAATATTGGGGTTTTTCGCCGCCTCACCCGGGGTCTCGCTTACGGAGGTGTGGCGGCGGTTCGACGCGTGCTAGACTGGCCAGACCCTGATCAAGGCGGGTCGGCATCGACGACGGCCGACCCGACGGGTCGGCTCGGCGCGTCGTTTCCCTGCTGAGGCGCCTACTTCTTCAGCGCGAGGCCGCGGATCTCCTCAAGGGTCGAGGTGATGCGGGCATTGATCGCGTCGGTCGCTTCCCGGTTTGACTTGCTTACGATGTCCGCCATCTCGCGCATCGTCGTTACGCCCTTTTCAAAGGCGCTGCGAACGAGGTCAGCCTGCTTCGCCATTACATCAGACGGGTTCATCGACTTGCTCATTTCGGCTACTGCCTGCGACGTCTCGCGCATCGTCTCCTGCAGTACCTCTGCCTGGCGCTTTGCCAGCGCCTGCAAGCCTTCCGCCGCGGCACGATTGGCGGTGGTCACTGCCTCAATGTTCTTCTTCTGCGACGCGGCAAACGCCTCCATATCTACTCCCGGTAGTTTGTACTGCTTCAGCATATTCTGCATGTCGGTCATGAGTTTCGTGGCATCGAAATCGCCCATCAGCTTGCGCAGGTCGATCGGCGAATTAGGTGTTTTTGTGTCGGCCATGATGTTTTCCCTCAGCGATATGACGCCGCGCCGGGGCGGTCCGCAGTCGGGCGCGGCACAGATGGCGGTCGCGGCATCCACCGCGTACGCACCTGCACACGTACGGAGTTTAGCGGCGCCCCGCAATCCCCTTTCAGACAAAGCGGTCATTCTTGGTCAACCGGACAGGCGAGGGTCGTGCCTGCCCGACGAGAATCAAGCGGTCCGGCAACGTTCAATGGCGGCGGCAATCCCCCCCCAAATCATACTGTTGGCCGCGAAGAACGGCTTTTGTACAATCGTGTAAGTGATCCTCTCGGCATCCGCCTCGAACTCAAATCCAACTATGACGGGTCCGACGGGGGTGGGCGTCGTCGCGGTGCCACGTGCTGCGTCTGAGTGCTCGAATACCGTGCCGTGCTCGCGATTGCCGCGCGCCTGCATGCGCTGCCAAACTTCTTTGCTGACGCCCTCACAACAGCGCCTCTCATTACCCATTCCTGCTCCTCCGTTTACCGCCGGCGCGGTGCGGCGGCCTATTGAGAGTCTTATCATGGTTGATGGCATGCGAGATCTGAAGAGGCGGCTGCGCTTCGCTCTCAGCCCCCCGTAAGCACCTCGCGGCACGCAGAAGGCAGCTCATCGAGCGTTGGCCGCGGACGGGGTGCTCCAGCGCCCTTGCGGAGCTCCTCGCGGGCCTCGGCGGAGAACCACCAGTCCAGGGAGGCGTCGCAGCCGTCGCCGTCTGGCACCGGTGGCACACGTTCCAGGCACTCGCTGTCTTGCGAGGGACAGTGCAGCCCGACGTGGAAATGGGCGTCGTGGCCCCACCAGGGGCGGAGCTTGGCGAGCCACGCGCGGTCTTGGCCGACCGTGTGGCATAGCTCGCGCTTGATTACCGGGTTAACGAAAATGCGGTCCACTTGCGGGAAAGATGCGGCGGTTCGCAGCAGTCGGACGTGTTCCTCCGTCCAAGCCGGAGAGACCGTTAGGCCGCCTTCGCTAACCATCGAAAGTGCTGACGAGTCTTCGCGCTGGCTTTCGCTGAGCGGCTGCGGAGGCGCGGCGAGGAACCAGATGTCAACGTCAAGTCCGGTCTGATGCGAGCGGTGCCCGCTCGACATTGGTCCGCCCCGGGGCTGGGCCAGATCGCCGATCAACAGCCCTGGCCAGCCGTCGGCGTGCGCCTTTTCCGCGAACTGGGTGACGAAAGCGATCAGCTGCGGATGTCCCCAGAACCGATTGCGCGATGGCCGCATCAATTGGTAGCCCGCTCCGTCAAGCGGCAGGGCTTCGCCTCCGGCGAGACACCCTCGTGCATGACCGCCAATGACGCGAGGAGGTCCCGCAGTTGCCACGGCTACGTCACCAAATGTGGTTTCGGCGGCCGCAGGCGCCGTCCAAAGCGTGAGCAGAAGACTGAAGGCTAAGGCGTTAGCCTTAAAAGGCAATTGCCATTCCTCCTCTTTATCACGTGCACTGCTCGCATCATAGCCAGCGCAACATGGAGACGCGAGGTTTTTAGGGGAATTGGCTTTACTCGTTGGGGGTAAGTCTGCCACCTTTCGTCACAAAGCAGCACCCGACCTGGAGATGGTCTCATGCTTTGCGGCGCCGCCAGAACAAAGAGTTGGGTTGCGCCGTCGCGGCGTTTCCGGTTTCGCGTGCTCGCCACTGTTTCCTTGTTCATTTGCTCCGCCTGCGGCGACAGCGATCTCGACGGTTACTATCCCCTCGAAGCGGGTCGTGCCTGGCGGTATCAGGTCTCGGTGATACAACAAGGCGGGGCACTCAGTGGTACCGCAATCGTAGCCAACCTGCCGCGGACGACGGTGTTCGGACGTTCGGGCGTGCCACAGCGCTCCGACTTATTCGGGAAAACGGTCGTGCGTTTCATGTCCGCGACCGGAGGCGGTATAATGGAGTATGCTCAACAAGCCGGCTCCGCGCCGCCGGTATCGGAAGATCCACCCGACTACGTGCTGAGAACGCCAGTAACTGCCGGCACGAGCTGGGCTTCGGTCTGGAGAAGCACCAACGGCCGCATCTCGTTTCCAACTGTAAAGACGATTATTGGCACCAGAGAGACTGTCATGGTGCCGGCGGGCACTTTCGCCGAATGTCTTCAGGTAAAGATTACCGGTAAGGAGGAGGTGGCGCTGTTGGCCGGACCTGCGACAATCGAGGTTGCCGGAGAGGAATGGTACGCTCCCGATGTCGGCTTTATCAAGGGTGCTTTTCGCGAAACGGTAAACCAGGGAGAAGCGACCAGTGAACTGTCAATGCACCTGGAAAGCTTCGGTGGCCAGTATTAAGCTGCTCGTGATTGGCAACTCAGCGAACTGATTAGCCAGTTCGGCTGCCGTCCTCCGCACTCACATGGCTTTTCCAAGCCGGCTCTTGCGCCGTCGCTCCCGTCATCGCCTGTCCTAGAAGCCGCCGTGGCTGCCCACCACCGCGCCGGCGACGGTGATCAGGCTCGTTCCCAGCAATAGCCAGTGCAAGATCACGATGGTGCGAAATGTTCGCTCTGGCCGCAGCGCCGCAGCATGGGCGAACCAGCGATGCAGCCACAGCGGTTCGATTAAAAACAGCATGAGTGTGAACACCAGCCACACTCCGACCATCGCATGCATCCACCAAAACGCGCTATCGAGTAAGCGGTCCCACAATCCCTGTTCCCAGGTCATGTAAAAGCCAGTCGCACCAACCAGAAGCGTGGTGGCGCGCGCTTGCCGTGCAAACCGGCCTTCGATCGCCTCGAACAGAGCGTGACGCTGCGACGCGACGTCACGCTTGACCACCGGCAGCAGCACCGTGGTCACCATGCCGACGCCTCCGATCCATAGCACCACGCCGACGACGTGCAGCGCGCGAGCGATGCTCAAGTCGTCCATCCGGAAACCTCCTATCTACCGAACCTCGATTGATCCCACCCACAAACCGGCGAGGCAATACACCTATAAAGTGTGAAAATAGTCGTATTTGCCTCCCATACGATTATTTCTGTTGATGAGCACGGATAGACTGTGTAAACATCTATTAATGCTCTTTAAGAGGGCATTAAAAAGACGGATGGATGCTGAAGATGGCGATCAAGCTCCCGCTAATTTGCGCCGTGATTGCAACCGTGGTGTCGGCCACCGCCGCCAGCGCGATGCCGATCGAGCCGCGCGCGGTGACCTGGAACATCGTCAGCGATCGGGAGATGAGCCGGCTGTGCCGCGATCATGGGATGCGTCCGAATTGCGAGGGAATGGCGGCGTGGGACAAGGAGTTCCGGATGTGCGTTATCTGGACGCGCAGCCCCCGCGGCGCCGACGACATGTCGGGCTGGCAGGTAATCCATCACGAGTTGCAGCACTGCCAAGAGGGGCAGTTTCATCACTGACGGTGGCGACCGTCCTCGGCGGGCCTCAGCAAGATGGCCGCGGGCGTGGCATTGGCGGGAAGGAGAGGTGCTCTAAGACGAAAGCGGCGACGAAAGCTCAGGAATTGATTCACGACGAGGCGACAGGACAGCCGCAAAGCGGACATGTCGCCTGCGCAACGATTTGCTGTCTCTCATCGTCTGTTAAACTACGTCCGGCAATTAGCGCGCGGACGTCTGCTAGAATGTTTTCATGATAAGCGCTCGATCCGCCGCACGCCGCCTCTCGCGCAGCATGATACTGGCCAGCGAGGCTTGCTGCCGGCTCCTCGATGTTAAAGGCACGCGCCCCGGAAGCGGCCGTGCCACCGGCGGACACCATAACGACGGTCGATAGGAACCTGCGGCGGCTGATCAAGGCTCTCAGACTCCTCAGGCAAGCTGCGGCGTTAAACTAAACATAAGGACATCGGTTCGTTCGACAAAGCCACATTTCCTCTGCGGCGGTTGTACCTCGAAGGCAGCCCTGCCATCCAAGCTCTTGCATCATCGTTGCCAGCGTGGACACTGCCGCACAGCCCGGAAAGTGCAGCAAGGAATGGAGCGGATGTCGAAGCTGGTCCTGCCGGTCGCGTGCTTCGCCGCCGGCGCCGCCGCGTCCCTGTTGTTGGAGCGCCGCTGGCCACGGCATCGCCTGCGGCACATGGCGCACGATCTGCAGCGTGCGCTTCGCCACGACGAATTCGAGGTTCACTACCAGCCGCTTGTCGATCTTCGGCGGGGGCAGTGGATGGGTTTCGAAGCGCTGATTCGCTGGCGCAACCGCAACGGCAGCTACATCTCCCCGGAACTTTTCCTGCCGGTTGCTGTCGAGGCCGGGCTGATCGAGCTCATCTCGGAGCGCGTCGTCGAACTCGTCGCACGCGATATGCTGCCGGTGCTGCGGCGGCGCAGCGACCTTCATGTCGGCATCAACGTTCCTCCAGATCTGTTGGGACGGGGCGCGCTGGGTGTCATTGCTGCTCGCTGCGGGCTGTTGGCGCAGGTCACGCAAGTCATCATCGAGATCACCGAGACCGGGCTTGTTGATGATCTCGGCCGCGAAGCGGTGCACACGGCCCGCGCCCTCGGCGCGCGTGTCGCCATCGACGATTTCGGCACCGGCCTTAACGGGCTTGCACAATTGCAGGACCTGGAGATCGACTTCATCAAGATTGACAAGAGCTTCGTGCGCAAAATCGGCTCAGCGTCGCCGGGCGCCAAGTTGGTCGATGCGATCGTCACCATTGCCCGCGACATCGGTGCGGCGACCATCGCCGAAGGTGTTGAGACGCCGATGCAGGCGGAGTACCTGCGCCGACTGGGTGTCGAGTTCGGCCAAGGGTGGCTTTACGCCAAAGCCTTGCCGATGCGCGAGGTGCTGTCGCGGCTCAGCGGTTGAGCACCACCCACCGGAGCGGTCCGGACGACGGCGGGAGTTCGTGCCCCACGCTGGCCGCGGGGTGGGGCACGATGCTGTTCAGACTACTTGTAGTAGCCGACGCCACAAACCTGATCGCCGACCTTGGTGATGTAGCTGACCTTCCCTACCGGCTTCTGCTCAGGATCGACATCCTTCGGCCGAACCCAAGTGTAGCTGACCTCGGAGATTTTGCCGGGTTGGCCAGCCGCATAGATTTCCTGGCCGAGCGGCTTCGGCGGTGTCGCCTTGTCCATCAGACCTTTAAGGTCCTGCCCAACCACACTGGCATTGGCGCCATGAGCGCTATACTTGCCGTCGGGGCCACCGCAGAACGGGTAGAGATCCCGGTCCTTGTATTCACCTGATAGCCGCCAGGGTCTGCGCCTCGTTGATTTTCATGGCGGCCGCAACTTTTTCCAGCATCGCCTTGGCCTCGGCAGGCGTTCCCGTATCTGCGGCGAAGATCGGCAGCGCGACGAGCGACAGAACGGCCACCGCGCACAGCTTCTGGACCCAACCCGTGATTTTCATCGCTCAGTTCCCTAACCCGGAGAGACACCTCTTTCGACGGCAATCGAGCGGGCGATTGCCCGACAACAACCGCGAGTCGTCTGAGACGTTGTTCATTTCAAATGGGGTGGAAGCGCTCCCGCACCGCAATGGTTCGGGAGCGCCGGAAAGCGAAAGCGGATCAGCTCTTGTAGTAGCCGACGCCGCAGACCTGATCGCCAACCTTGGTGACGTAGACCACCTTTTGCACCGGCGTGGTCTCGCCCGGCCGGGTCCAGGTATAGGTAACCTCGGAAATCTTGCCAGGCTGCGCGGCGGCGTAGACTTCCTGCCCAAGCGGCTTCGGCGGCGTTCCCTTGTCCGTCAGGTCCTTCAGGCTCTTGCCGACCAGCGTCGGGTGCGCCGTAAACATCCCGTCCGGCCCGCCGCAGTAAGGATAGAGATCCTTTTCCTTAAAGCCACCCTCACCCTTGGAGAACATCGTCAGCGCCTGTGCCTGATTGGCTTTCAGCGCCACCACCGCCTTTTCCAGCATTGCTTTCGCTTCCGCTGGGGTGCCGTAATCCTGCGCGAAGCTCGGCAGCGCCGCTACGCAAAGGACGATCAAAGAAGCACATAATACCCGTACGAACCGCATTTTGACGTTCCCCCTTCCTCGCCTCGGATCAACTGTTGTTTTGGCACCGTCGAGCGCTCTGCCCCGGTGTGCCCGCCGTTCGTTGGACGAGCGCGGCACGACCATCGACGTTGAAAAAGGCGGAATTGTGGCATTTTCCGCAGCTACTACAGCGAGACGAATATCAACCCGGAGGCGCTATCAAAGCACGCAGGCTTGCGACTTCGTCGGCTTCAGCCGCAGGCTTGTCCCAGCGGATCCGGTTTACCCGCGGGAAGCGCATCGCGACGCCGGAGCGATGACGGGTCGAGCGTTGCACAGCGTCGAAGGCAATCTCCAGGACCAGGCCCGGCGTCACCGCTCGAACCGGACCAAATCGCTCCGTCGTGTGGGCGCGGACCCAGCGGTCGAGTTCGACAAGCTCCTGGTCGGTGAAGCCGAAGTAGGCTTTACCGACCGGTACCAGTTCCGTCGTCCCGCCGTCGTCCGCCCGCCAGCAGCCGAAGGTGTAATCGGAGTAGAAAGAGGAGCGCTTGCCGTGGCCGCGCTGAGCATACATAAGCACGCAGTCGATCGTGTGCGGATCGCGCTTCCACTTGAACCACAGCCCCTTGGGCCGACCAGCGACATAGGCGCTGTTCCTGCGTTTCAGCATCAACCCCTCGCTGCCGGCGTCCCGGGCGCCGGCCCGCAACGCCGCCAGATCAGTCCACACCGCGAACGGAACCAGCGGCGACAGGTCCATGCGCTCCGGCGCGACGCGGGTGAACCAGGCCTCCAGCCGGGCACGCCGCTCGATGAAGGGCAGCGCGCGGAGATCCTCACCCGCCTCGAACAGCATGTCATAAAGGCGGACGTGTGCTGGGTAGCGGTGGCGCATCGTCCGCGACGGAGCCTTGCGGCCCAGTCGCTGCTGCAGGTCCCCAAATGGAGCGACGATGCCGTCGCGGACGACCAGCAACTCGCCGTCGAGCACGGCGGAAAAGCGCAGCGCCTCGTTGATCTCGGGAAAGGCGGCGCTCACATCGTCGCCGCTGCGCGAAAAGACGACACCGTTGGCGCGCTCGATCGATCCACGCGCCGCCAGCTGCACCCGGATCCCGTCCCACTTCCACTCCGCTGCGAAATCGGTCGGATCGAGGCCTTCTAGCTCCTCGTCCTGTAGAGGGTGCGCCAGCATCATCGGCCGGAAGACGCAGGCGTCGCCGGGCGACGGCGCCGGCCCTCGGCCTTCCAGCCAGGCAAACAGGGACAGGTAGGGCGGCGCCAGCCCGTGCCACAGCTCCTCGATTTCGTCCACCGGCACGCCGCCCCACTGCGCCACTGCCGTCTTTGCCAGCCTTGCCGAGACACCGACGCGCAGCCCGCCGGTGGCGAGCTTCAGCAGCGCGAAGCGTCCCGATGCATCCAGCGTGTCCAGCCAGCCTTCGAGCAGCGGCGGCGCATGGTTGCGGTCGATCTCCGCCAAGGTGGTTGCCACATCGGCCAGGCGCAGGGGAGACGGCGCCGTATCTCCGTTTGCCGGCCAGATCAGTGCCGCGGTCTCGGCCAGGTCCCCGACGTAGTCGTAGGAGAGCGCAAACAGCAGCGGATCGACCCGGCTTTCCACCAGGGCGCGGATCATCGCGCCGCGGACGTGCGGCAGGGCGAGTGCCGGTCAGCGCCGCGAGGCCGTAGCCCCGGTCGGGATCGGCGGTGGTCGCGAGCCATCGCTCGATCAGCCGCAGCTTGGCGTTGCGCTGCGGCGCGTAGACCAGCCCGTCGAGCAAGGCGGCAAAGCTCTGCATCACGGGCCAGCCTCAGCCGTCGGCGTCATCTTCGTAGCCGGCCAGCGACAGTGCGCCGGCAGCGAAGCCCTGCATCCGCGCGTGGTGCACCAGAGCTTCCTCGCGTCCGTGCGTCACCAACACGGTGGCCGCGCCGACCTCGGCCAGCGTCTGCGTCAGTTCGTCCCAGTCGGCATGATCGGAGATCACCAGCGGCAGTTCGACACCACGCTGCCGCGCCCGCTGGCGGATGCGCATCCACCCCGAGGCAAGCCCGGTCACCGGTTCGGGAAAGGCGCGCGACCAGCGGTCGGCCAGCGCCGAGGGCGGGCACAGCACGATCTCGCCGGCGAGTTGCTTGCGCAGCGCGGCGGCCGCCGGCTGCAGCTCGCCGAGCTTCACGCCGTGCCGGATGTAGAGGTCGCAGAGATTTTGCAGGGCTCCGTGCAGGAAGATCGGCCGCTCCCAGCCGGCGGCACGCAGCAGCATGATCAGCCGCTGGCACTTGCCCAGCGCGTAGACGCCGATGAGATGTGCCCGCTCCGGGAACAGCCGCAGCGACGCCAGCAGCTTCGCTACCTCGCCGGCGTCCGAGGGATGGCGGAACACCGGCAGGCCGAAGGTCGCCTCGGTGACGAACACGTCGCACGCTGCAGGCTCGAACGGCGCGCAGGTGGGGTCGGCGCGGCGCTTGAAGTCACCGGAGACGATGACGCGGTCGCCGGCGTGTTCCAGCACCACTTGCGCGCTGCCAAGGATGTGCCCGGCCGGCAGCAGCGTCACGCGCACGCCGCCGACGCTGTGCGCCTCGCCGTAGGCCGACGTTTCGACCGTGCCGGCAGCGTGTTCCCCCCAGCGGGCACGCAGAATCGCCACGGTCTCCGCCGTTGCCAGCACCGCCTGATGCCCCGCCCGCGCATGATCCGCGTGCCCGTGGGTGATCACGGCGCGCGCCACCGGCCGCGGCGGATCGACGAAGAACCCGCCCGGTTCGCACCACAAACACCCGCCCGGCGTCACCCGCAGCCAAGGCGGCAGCAGCGCCGCCGCCGGGGCCGGGGCGGGTAAGGGTACGTCAGTTTCGATCGAGTCCTGCGTCGTTTGTCTCCCGTCTCCCGGACCCACTCGACAACCTCGTCATTGCGAGCGAAGCGAAGCAATCCGCTGCGCGCCACCAGCACTGGATCGCCACGCCCGCTGCGCGGGCTCGCGATGACCGCGAAGGGTCGTCTCTTCGGACTCCTCACGGGAGGATATGGGAAGGAGGTGCCGCCGCCGCCCGGCCCGTGGGTAGAAGGCGTGGATGGCCGGGACGGTGCCCGGCGATCGTGGGTAATCGACGATGAGCAGGTGACGCGGGCGGTGGGGGCGCTACGTATTGCCATCATGGACGTCCCCCTTCCCGAGCCGTTTGCCTCGTGGTTTGCCGCTCGCGGCTGGCGGGTGCATCCGCATCAGCTCGCCATGCTCGCGGCGGCGCGGGCGGGGGAGCATGCATTGCTGATCGCGCCGACCGGCGGCGGCAAGACGCTGTCGGGGTTCCTGCCGTCGCTGATCGCGCTCGCGTCGGGACCGACGGGCGGCCTGCACACGCTCTACATCTCGCCCTTGAAGGCGCTGACGGTCGACGTGCACCGCAACCTGGAACAGCCGATCGCCGAGATGGGGCTGGGCATCCGCGCCGAGACGCGCACCGGCGACACGCCGCCAGGCAAGCGCCGGCGGCAGCGGCATCTACCGCCGCAACTGCTGATGACGACGCCTGAATCCCTCGCTCTGTTGCTGTCCTATGCGGATGCGGCGGCGCTGTTCGGCGGTCTCGCCTGCGTTGTTGTCGACGAACTGCACGCACTCGCCGGAACGAAGCGCGGCGACCTGCTGGCGCTGGGTCTCGCCCGGCTGTCGGCGCTGGCGCCCGGTTGCCGGCGGGTGGGGCTGTCGGCAACCGTCGCCTGGCCGGAGGCGCTGCGTGCCTGGCTGTCGCCGCGTGCCGAGGCGTCGGACGTACGCGTGATCGAATGCCGCGACGAACGCGCTCCCGACGTGAGCATCCTGCAAACCTCGCAGCGGTTGCCATGGTCCGGGCACATGGCGGTGCACGCGCTGGCCGAGGTCTACCGGGCGATCGAGCGGGCCGGCACCAGCATCGTCTTCGTCAACACCCGAGCGCAGGCGGAACTGGTGTTCCAGCACCTGTGGTACCTCAACGACGCCAACCTGGCGATCGCCCTGCACCACGGCAGCCTCGCGCGCGAACAGCGGCGCCGGGTGGAGGCGGCGATGGCCGAGGGGCGGCTGCGCGCCGTCGTCGCCACCTCGTCGCTCGACCTCGGTATCGACTGGGCCTCTGTCGATCTGGTGGTGCAGATCGGCGCGCCCAAGGGCGCAAGCCGGCTGATTCAGCGCATCGGCCGCGCCGGCCACCGGCTCGACCTGACCAGCCGGGCGCTGCTGGTGCCGGCCAACCGCTTTGAGGTGCTGGAGTGCCGCGCGGCGCTCGACGCGGTACGCGCCCGCACGCTGGACGGTGATCCGCCCGGCGATGGTGGCCTGGAAGTCCTCGCACAGCATCTGCTGGGGATGGCGTGCGCCGCACCGTTTGCGTCCGACGAAATGTACGACGAGGTTCGCCGCGCCGCCCCTTATGCCCGGCTCTCACGCACGGATTTTGACGATGTGCTGCGCTTCGTCGAGAACGGCGGCTACGCGCTCTCTGCTTACGACCGCTGGCGGCGGCTGGAACGGCTGCGGGATGGCCGGCTGCGCGTCGCCTCGCGAAGGTTCGCACAGCGGTACCGGATGAACGTCGGCACCATCGTCGAGGCGGTGACGATGCAGGTGAAGCTCAAGCGCGGCCGTGTACTGGGCGAGGTCGAGGAGTATTTCATCCAGGGACTGACGCCGGGCGATACCTTCGTCTTCGCTGGCGAGATCCTGTGCTTCGAGGGGATACACGAGACAAAGGCGATCGTCACCCGCGCCGTCGGCGGCGCGCCAAAGGTGCCGGCTTATGCGGGCGGCCGGCTGCCGCTGTCGACCCACCTCGCGGGGCGGGTCCGGGCCATGCTGGCCGAGCCGGAGCATTGGCGGGAGCTGCCGGAAGCGGTGCAGGAGTGGCTGCGGCTGCAGTCCGACCGCTCGCTGTTGCCGGGGCCGGACGACCTGCTGATCGAGTGCTTTCCGCGCGGCGGCAAGCAGTTCCTCGTCGCCTACTGCTTCGAGGGACGCAACGCGCACCAGACGCTGGGCATGCTGCTGAGCCGGCGCATGGAACGGGCGGGGCACGGGCCATTGGGGTTTGTCGCCACCGATTACGTGCTGGCGCTCTGGAGCCTGCGGTCGGTCGATGATATGCCGGGCTTGTTCGCCGAGGACATGCTGGGCGACGACCTGGAGGAGTGGATGGCGGAGAGCTCGGTGCTGAAGCGCACTTTTCGCAACGTCGCCATAATTGCCGGCTTGATCGAGCGGCGCCAGCCCGGCGCCGAGAAAAGCGGGCGGCAGATGACCGTGAACTCGGATCTGATCTACGACGTGCTCCGCCTCCATGAGCCGGGCCACGTGCTGCTGCGCGCCACCCGCGCCGACGCCGCGCGCGGCTTCGTCGACCTGGGGCGGCTGGCGAAGATGCTGGCGCGCGTCCAGGGGAAGCTCGTCGTTCGAAAACTGGCGAAGGTATCGCCGCTGGCGGTGCCGGTTCTGCTGGAGATCGGCCGCGAGCAAGTGGGTGGCCTTGCCTATGACGAGTTGCTTGACGAGGCGGCGCGTGAACTGATTGCAGATGCCACTGGCCAATCGCTGGCGACGAGCACCACCGGATGATGACAGCCCCGATCACCCTCGCGGGGGTGGACTTGTGGCCGACGATCGAGGGCGCCTTGTGGTGGCCGGCGGAGGCGACGCTGATGGTCGCCGACCTGCATCTGGAAAAAGGATCCAGCCTGGCGCGGCGGGGGACGCTGCTGCCGCCGTACGACAGCGCCGCCACGCTGGCGCTCCTGTCGCGGCTGATCAACAGGCTGGCGCCGCGCCGCGTCGTCTGCCTCGGCGATAGTTTTCACGACGCCGAGGCTGTCGATCGGCTGTCGGCGGACGACGCAGGACTTCTGCATGCCCTGGCGCGGGGGCGGCAGTGGGAATGGATCGCTGGCAATCACGACGGCGCTGCTGGCTTCGCCGGCCTTGACGGCGAGGTCGCGACGGAAGCCTCACTCGGGCCGCTGGTCTTTCGCCACCGGGCGACGGTTGCGGCGAGGACGGGAGAGGTCTCCGGCCACTTTCATCCGAAGGCGCGGGTCGCTGTTGCCGGCCGGCGCATCGCGTGCCGGTGTTTCGTCGGCGACGGCCAGCGGCTGATCCTGCCGGCGTTCGGGGCATATGCCGGCGGACTCGATGTATTCGATCCGGCGATTAGCACGCTGCTGTCTCCCGGGTTCAATGTCTGGCTGCTCGGCCGCGTACGCATACATCGCCTGTCCAGCCGCCGCCTGCACCGTCCACGGTGCGTGACGGTCATGCGCTGAGACGTACTCATGCGAAGGCCGCGCGAGCCAAATCTACTCGCCGGCCGCGGCCGCCGCCGTTCCGCCGCCGAGCCGGGCAGGCACGCCAAGCAGTCGCTCCAGCCAGACGCGGACGGTGGTGCCCGGCGATAGCCAGCCAATTCCCGATAGCCGCACCTTGGTGAACAGCGGCAGGGCCGCTCCGTCCTCGCCGTCCTCCAGTGTCACCCGCGCCACCTGACTGCGGTCTCGCGGTTGAAACAGCTTCCGGAATTCCTCCGGGAGCTGGTCGGCGACCGGGAGCACCTCGACAACCCGGCCGGTGAGGCGCGTGAAACCGTCGGTTACCTGCACCGCATCGCCGACGTTGACCGAGTAAAGGGTGCCCGTTTCCAGATAGGTCAGCACCCAGCGCTGCGGCCGGTAAAGCACCATTAGCGGCTGCCCGACCGTCAGCACTTCTCCCGGCCGCGCCGTCGTCAGGCCGACAATGCCGTCATCGGGAGCGGTGACGATGCCGCCAGCATAGGCGTGGCCGAGACCTGCGAGGGCGCGCGAGGTGTCGCCAAGAGCCGCATCGACCGCCGACAGGCTGGTGCCGGATGTTCTCGCTTCCGCCTGCAGTTCGGCCACCCGCTCGTTGGCGACCGAGCGCTCGGCCAGCGCCTGCGACCACGTTGTTAGCGCGACACGGCCATCGTCGCGGACTTCGCGAATCCGGTCCAGCGCCCGATCGGCCTGCTGCGCCCGATCGCGGGCAATCGGCAGCACCGCCTCGGCGATCCGCGCGCGGTGTTCCAGGTCGGCGCGTTTGGTCAGCAGTTCAGCGTTGCGTGCGGTGAGCGTGGCGATGGCCACCGAAAGGTCCACCGAGTTCACGCGCGCCAACTCGTCACCGCGCCGAACCTCCGCACCCGGCGTCGCCGCCACCGCCTCCACCTGCGCCGCGAAGGGGACGCTGATCGACAATCGGTCGGCAACAACCAATCCATCGGCCTGCAGCCGCAGCATCGGTCCGATGAGCAGGTCGGCGAGCCACAGGAAAAAGGCGAACAGCAAGCCGAGATAAATCCAGCGGCTGACAGGCGAACGGCGATGCCGTGGATCATTCGGCAGGCTGTCGATGCGGGGGACGCTGCGAAGCTGGTGGATCAAAACCGGGGAGCTCCTTCGAGAACCCGTCTCGGAACAAAGTTATCGCGATAGGAGCTGCGAAAAACCCACTCCTGGATGTAGGCGATGAGCCGAATGCTTCGCACGAGATAGGCCTGGAAGGGGCCGAAGAGGACGATATAAGGCAGCAGTCGCGACGAACCGGGGCGGCCGATGATCGCCAGGGCGCATAACGCGGCGATGCCGTCCAGGGCGAGGTAGAACAGCGTCACCATTGTCAGAACGGTGATCGTCGCGCTGCCGAACACGTCGATCAGCCAGATCAGATACAGCGGAAAGGCAACCGCTGGGACGACGTGCGTCACCAGGTACTCGATGCGATGCAGCATCTCGCTCATCGGCGGGCCGCGGTCAAGCGGGTCCAGTCCGGTTCGATACTTGCGTAGCCGCAGGCGGAGCGCCTCGCGCTCCCAGCGCAACCGCTGCCGCAGCAATTGTGGAAAATGTTCCGGCACCCGGGTCAGGCACCAGGCGTCAGCGGCAAACCGCACCCGCCAACCGGCACGACGCATCCGAAGCGTCAGGTCAAGGTCTTCGCCCGCACCCGTCTCCATGCCGCCCAACTCCAAAAGGGCGGTTCGACGGAACGCGCTGAAGGCGCCGGATGCACAGGTGATCTGCCCCAGCATATCCAGCATGCGCCGACCGAGGCAGATGCCAACGAGGTACTCAACCGCTTGGAGTGCGGTCAACAGGCTCGCTTCGGCATTGCGTACGGCGATGTTACCCGCCACCACCCCGACCCGCGGATCGGCAAGGGGAGCTAGCAGGCGGTGGATTGCATCGCGATCACAAGCACAGTCGCAGTCGGTGATCACGACCACCTCGCCCCGCGCCAGCGACAGGCCGAGGTTACCGGCGGCCGACTTGCCGATTCGAATGCTGGTGGAAACGGCGACGTCGATCAATCCTGCGGAGCGCAACTGGGCCAATTCTCGCATCATGCCATCGGTGGAGCCGTCGTCGACGCAGATGATTTCGATTCGTCGATAGCTCTGCTCCCGCAACGAAGAGACGCAGCCCGCGATAGCGTGGCGCTCGTTGTGGCCGGCAAGCACCACCGATACCAGGGGCGTGAAGTCCGGCGACGGTGGCGCATCTACCGACGCAAGAGTCTCGCGCGCGAGCACCACCAGAAACCCAATTGTATGGCGGGGAATGTCCAGGAGCAGCACAGGCCAGAAAACCGCGAAGGCGGCCCGTGCGTCGAGATCGAACAGCAGTCGGGTCGGATCAAGATCGCTCATTGCGCGGCAGCGCCGTTCGTCAGAGCCAGCTGATGCGGCTCGATCATCTTTATGTCGATGCCGAGGTCCACCGCCAACAGCGACGACAGCCGGTTTGAAAGCCGTCGGCGGGGTGCATCGATGGCATGTGCTTCCGTTTCCGGGCAGCACAACAAGCAGCGCATCCGGCGCCTCAATCATCAGGTCGGTGTCGCGCAGCTCGCCGCGGACGATCTCGATCGCTTGCTGGCGTACCGCCATCAGGTAGCGATCGCCGTGTTCCGCACGAACCACGGAAGCGCGCGTGAAGGCCACTTGCAAGACGACCGAGGGTCGGCCGTAACGAGACTGAATGCGCAGCCAATGTTCGGCAAGCGACTGGACGCGCGCCTCATCGCGAATGTTGTCCGGCTTTAGCCGTCGAAGATCGCCGCCCAACAACCGTTGTTCACCCGCAGCCGTCATCGAATAGCCGTGCCAGTCGCGGACGGTCACCTGGGCCGCATCGCTATGTGCTCCGCAGTCGATGCAAACAAAGCCGATGCTGGCATCGCCATCGACGTGCTGGCAGGCGCGGCACGTACGCGCCGAACCAGGCCGGTCATAGTCGACGCCGAAGTGACGCAGCCGACGCCGGCATTTTGGGCATATCAGCGCCTCGCCCTGGAAAAAGTGCCGCTCGGTCGCCTGAAAGCCGCAACGAAAGTGATGGACGAAACTTTCCGCCGCGAGTTGCGGAGATCGGCATGCCGAGCACTCTTCGCGCACGTTGAGCCGAGAGGAGACGCAGCGTGGGCAAACATGCAGGCGATCGAAGAAGGTACGGTCGAGCCAACCGGCCTCACATAATCGCTCGGCGGTGACCGTCGGCGATTCCAGAAGGCCGGCGGCTGGATAGCGCAGCAACGATGGGGACGCGCCGTCGTAGACTGGCTGCAACCTGCCGCCGCGACTGTAGGTACGGGCGAGCAGCAGTGTCTCGTCGTCGGTGGCGGCCGCAACCGTGGCGGGCAGACGATCTGGTCGTTCAATAACTCGGATGAGTTCCTCGACGGCGCGGCGGATCGATAGCGGCGAGGTGTCAGCACAGCTGATGTCAACGTACCAGGATTGAGCGCCAGATAGATCGGCGATTGGTACGAGCCACGCCCGTCGGCGGCGCAACAACTCCGGCAGTTCGGCGGCCGCCGCCCTGTCCAGGATAATGACACCCTCAAATGGCGCGTCAGCGTCATTCGAGAACCGACAGTCAAATTCAGCGAGAGTAGCGAAGCGCGGGGTGCCGCCGGAAATCAATAGCCGCGGAGGGGTATCGTGCTCCACATTTTCCGATGCAGGACCCGCAAGGGTGGAAATCGCCATTCGACACGTACACCGGCCAGCCGCTGAAATCCGTTCGCGATCTGCTCACGAATGGCAAAAGCAATGAGATGCGTGAAGGACGCTAGGTTTCCGGCATGAGTACTAGGTACATTATCAATTACCCTCGTATGGGTAATTTGTCAACATTGACCTAGGTATGTTGGCGGCAGCCCCGCGGCGGCCAGCGGATGAGCAGTGCGGGTCAGGTGCGCCAGAAGGTGCGGGTTAGAGGAATGACCAGGATCAATATCTCCATCCGTCCGGCGAGCATCTCGATCGACAGCAGCCACTTCGCCGCATCTGGAAGCGGCGCATATGTGCAGCAAGGTCCGATAACAGGGCCAAGCCCGGGGCCGACCCCGCCGAGAGCCGTCGCCGACCCGCCCAGGCTGGCCTCGAACGCCATGCCGGTGAAGCCCAACAAGAGTGCGAACACAAAGAAGGTCGTGAGATAAACGAAAAAGTAGAGGGCTACGCCGGCGCGCACCGCATCAGTAATGGGCTGGCTGTTGTAGGAGACAACGAACGTGCCGTGGGGATAGATCTGACGGTGCGCCTGCGCCCGCAGCGTCTCGATCAGCACGCAAAGGCGGAACATCTTGATGCCGCCCGCGGTCGAACCGGTGCAGCCGCCGACCAGCATCATTGCAAGCAACAGGAGTGACGGGAAGCCGCCCCACTGCCCGAAATCCTGGTGGGCCGATGTGAAGCCGGTGGTCGAGATTATCGAGGTGACGTTGAATGTCGCCTCGCGTGCCGCGTCGAGCAGCGGTGCGTCGTTCCACGCTACCCGCCAGACGAAAAGGCTGAACACCGCGGCGCTTACGATTGAGAGGAACAGCCGTACCTGAGCGTCGGCGAACAACGCCTTCGGTCCGTGCCGCATAGCCTGAAGGTGCAGGACGAAAGGCATGGCGCTGATCAACATGATCAGCGATGCGGTCCATTCGATCGCGGGACTATTGAAGAAACCGAGACCCTCGTCATGCGATGAGAAGCCGCCCGTGGCAACTGCAGCCATCGAATGACCGATAGCATCAAAGGTGCTCATCCCTTCCCAACGGAACAACACCATGCCGATGGCCGTGATGCCGAGGTAAACAAGGCCGACTTTGGCGACAAGGTCGATCATGCGGGGGACAAACTTGACGCTCTGGGCCGACAGGTCGAGGACGAAAAGTTGCAAGCCGCCGATCCGCAGAAACGGCAGCACTAGTACGGCCAGCGTGATAAAGCCAAAGCCGCCGAACCAGATCAGCAGCCACCGCCACATCAAGAGTCCAGAAGGGGCGTCATCAAGACCGACGATTACTGTCGAGCCGGTCGCACTGACGCCCGACATAGTTTCGAACACCGCGTCGGTATAGGACAGATGAAAGCTGGAAAAAACGAATGGCAGGGCGGCAAATGCGACAACGGTGAGCCAGCAGGCGGGAGCAGTAAGCATGACCTCGCGGATGCCCATCGTGTGCCGGTGGCCGCGGAAGGCGAGTGCCATGCTCAGCCCCACGAACATCGCGACGGCAGAACAGGTCAGGAAAATCCAATAGTCTTCGTTTCCGTCGGCGAGATCGATTGCCGCGGGCAGCAACATTGCCGCGGAGAACCCAGAGACAACGACACCAACGAAGAAGAACACCGCCGGCAGGTTGATCGTCTGCGTCTTGCCGAACGATCTGGTTCTCTCGATTGTGATCATTGGTACCTTCGCCGATCCGCTACCGTCAAGCCCCCGCTGCGCCGATGCACTACAGGCGCTCAGGCCTCCGTTGCCACCCTAGCCGGTGCTGAGGATCGAGGCGAGATGAGCCGTGGATGCCGAACGGAGCTCATTCCAATGGCGTTACATGTGGTCCCGTGTCGCCTTCAAAGATCACGCGGAACGACCCATTTTCGCAGCGAATGATCCAAGCCTGCCGTTCGGGCAGACTTGCCACAGGATCCCGCTTGATGTCACGAGCCTGGTTGCAGAGGGCGCCGGTAACACGCACCGCCGCAGCGACGATCTGAAGATCGCTCTCGTCGGGCGGAGTGGTCGGTTCGGGAGGTGCGGTTGATGCCGGGACAGCCGCCGACAGCGCGATGGCAATGACGGCGGCGCAAACGAGCGGCCGGACAACGGAAGGCGAGGCGAGCGGCGGCGACAACAAACCGGTTGCTCCGAGGATTTGTCTGCACATTGCCGCAATCGCCATGAGGTGGCAAGGTGACCAAGCTGCCTGCGCTCGACCCATGTCACCGGCGAGGTTGCCTGATCCACCAGCGCCGCGCTTAGCGGGCTCCGGGAAGGCGGGGTGTCAGCGCCGTGCCGAGGTTGCCGCCGGGGCGTCCGTAAGCGCCCGGAAGTGACGGCGCCGCCTGGGTGGGTGGATTTGTTGCCGGCGGAACTGGCACCGCTTCTGGATCACGTAGTGGCAGCGGCGGCGGCAGCAGCGGTGCTGGTGAGCCCGCGGGCGGTGGCGCTTCCGGTAGACTGGGCAGCCCGGCACGACCCCCAGACGCCGGAGCAGGTGCGACTTGCGGTAACGAACGCGCCGGGCGCAGGCGATCCCGGGACGCCCATCGCTGCCATTCGACCACCAGCAGGCTGCCGCGGCTGGAGATGGCGTGCAGACGGCAATCGCGATGTTCACAGCAAAAGCAGCGGCCGCCGAAGCAGACAGTGAGTGAGCGTTCATTCAAGAAGATATTGGACGGCATCAGCCGCGCATGAAGTAGGCCACCGTCAGGACCGTGCCGACCACCGTAACGATCAGGCGGGCGCGGTCAGCAGGTAGGACATTGCCGAGCTTGCCACCGGCAAACCCGCCGACGACCCCACCCGCCATCATCACCAGTGCGTGCGGCCAACTCACCGCTCCGGCACTGATGAAAACGACAATGGCGATGCCGTTGGTGAGCGAGGTGAAGAGGTTTTTCAGCGCGTTCATCGACCGGATGTCAGTCAACCCCAGCAGCGTCAGTCCGGCCAGCGTCACCATCCCCATACCGGCGCCGAAGAAGCCGCCATAGATGCCGATGAACGCCTGGAAAACGTGCCCGAACAGACGCACCGACCGGCGCTCGTGGTGGATGTCGGCCGCCTTCATCATCCGCACCAGCCATGGGCCCGCGGCGAACAGTACTGTCGCCACCAGCAATAGCCACGGCACGCAGGCCCGGAACCGCGCGTCACCCAGCCACAGCACCAGCCAGGCGCCAAGTGCTCCGCCGAGCACGCCGACGATCAGAAAAGAGACCAGAAGATGCCGAGCGCCGGACAAATGGCGGCGCATCGCCAGGAAGGCGACAAAGCTGGATGGAGCCAGTGCCACCGTATTGGATGCGTTCGCCGCGACCGCTCCGAGCCCCGCTGCCATCATCGCGGGGAAGGTGAAGAACGTTGCGCCGCCGGCTATCGCGTTTATGGCACCGCCAAGGAAACCGGCGCCGACGAGCAACGCCGTGCTCTGTAAATCGATCATGCGGAACTGGCCGTTGCGGCGCCCCTTTCATGGAGTGGGTGGAAAGTCCGCAGGCCTCTGGTAAGCCTCCGCCGCTGCCGCCGCAAGCCTGATTGGCGAGCGCGCTTACCAGCGACCGGATTTCATCGCGCACCTTGCCGTCGTGTAGACGGACGATGCGGCAAGGAAACGCCGCATCTCTTCGCAGCGTGGCGCTGCGGGATGATCGTCATGATTGCCCCGCTGCCTGCCCGCTGGCGAGCAAAGCGCTTCGTCAAAGAACCAGTCGATGCGATAGCCCTGAAGCGGGCGTGCCGGCGCCTTGACAAAGCGGGGGGTGGTCGATAAACGACCGGCTTCTGTTCAGGGGCCGAAACAACACCGCTGCAACGGAAAACCAACTGACGTTCCGGGACTGAGCTCAACCCGGGAACGGATCGCGGCCGACCGGCGATGACGGCCGCCAAGGCATTTCCGGGGCTCGAACGACTGAAGAAGCGGAGGAACTCATGGCACGCGTGGCACTGGTTACCGGCGGCACCCGCGGCATTGGCGCGGGCATCGCCAAGCGGCTGCAGAAAGAAGGCTACAAGGTCGCGGTGTGCGACGTGGTCGACGAGCAGATCGCCAAGTTCAAGAGTGACACGGGAATTCCCGGTTACAACATCAACGTTGCCGACTACCAGGCGGTGGTCGATGGCGTCAAAAAGATCGAGGCGGAGGTTGGCCCGATCGACGTGCTGGTCAACAACGCCGGCATCACCCGCGACGCGCGCTTCGTCAAGATGACGCGCGAAAAGAACTGGGATCCGGTGATCGCCGTCAACCTGACGTCCGCCTTCAACACCTGCAACGTCATCCTGCCGGGCATGACCGAGCGCAAGTGGGGCCGCATCATCAACATCAGCTCGATGAATGGGCAGCGCGGACAGTTCGGCCAGTGTAACTACTCGGCGACGAAGGCCGGCATCATCGGCCTGTCCCGCTCGCTGGCAATGGAGTGCGCAAAGGCCGGCGTTACCGTCAACGTCATCTGCCCCGGCTTCATTCTCACCGAGATGACCGGCGCCATGCCGAAGGAGATCCTCGACGCCGAGGTGCAGAAGATCCCGGTGCAGCGCATTGGTCAGCCGGATGACATCGCGTACGCCGTGGTCGTCCTCGCCGCCGATGACGCGAGCTTTATCACCGGTCAAACGATTTCCGTGAACGGTGGCCAGCTGATGCCGTAAGCGGCGCTAACCCTGCCGAGTGATCGAGGGCTGCCGGAACGCCGGCGGCCCTTTTTCATTCGCTGGCCATTCGAATCGCGGCCGCTTGGTCCATGAACCGGCCGAGGCGGATGTCGCGGTGTGTAAGCCCGCCGGCGTCGTGCGTAGCGAGCGTCACCTCGACGCGGTTGTAGACGTTGAACCATTCCGGATGATGGTCCATCTTCTCCGCCATCAGCGCGGCGCAGGTCATGAAGGTGAAGGCCTCGTTGAACGTCGCAAAGCGAAAGGTCTTGCAGATGGCGTCACGCCCATCGACCTCGCTCCAGCCGGCCAGCTCCGCCAGAGCCGATCGCCGCGTCTCGCCGCTCAATTTCTCCATCATGGCTGCTCTCCTTCGCCGCCTCGCTCCTCATCCGACTTGGGACGCAACTCTGCGCGGTCAAGCGGGCGGCCGCCCTTCTCCTTAGGCGCGCGGATGTGCTCGTTTCGCGCGCCGCCCGCCCGCCGCCGAGGCCCTTCGCCTGAGTGTACCCTGCCGCCCTGCCTCGACGACATCGACCGGATTGCCCGTGCTCAGCTTGCGGTGCTGCCGGAGCCGTTCGGCTCCCACATCCGCAGCCTGGTGGTGCGCGTCGAAGAGTTCTGCGACGCCGAGACGGAAGCGGAGATGCGCCTAGACAGTCCGTTCGACCTGCTTGGCCTCTATCGTGGCGTCTCGCTGGACCGGAAGAGCGTCGCCGACGGCGCGCCTGAGATCGACATCATCTTCCTCTACCGAAGGCCGATTCTCGACTACTGGTGCGAGACCGGCGAAGACCTGGAGCACATCGTCCGTCACGTCCTTGTGCACGAGATCGGTCATCACTTCGGCTTGGGCGACGACGACATGCACCGCATCGAAGACCGCGACTAGCCGCCGTCGTGCATCGTAGGGTACAAAGGTACTCAGCTGACGGCCCGTTCGACGGGGGCCCGTGACGCCGCCGTTTCGGAGCGGCCGCAGGAGTGGACGCGGATGACCGAGCCGGCCGATACGCCATTCCCGCAACCGATCCCGCCGGAGCTTCTTTATCGTGCCTGTCGGCCAGACGAGCTTCCGTTCGAAACGACGGCCGAGTTGCCGCCGGTTGAGGATGGCATCGGCCAGAAGCGCGCCGCCTCGGCGCTGCGCCTCGCGCTGGGCATGCGGCATCCGGGCTACAACCTGTTTGCTCTTGGCGAGCACGGTGCCGGCAAGTACGCCTTCGTTCGTGGCGCCGTCGAGAAGGCGCAGGCCTCCTGGCCAGCGCCGTCAGAGTGGTGCTACGTCAACAATTTCGCCGAGCCGCACAAGCCGCACGCGCTTCGCCTGCCGGCCGGCCGGGCGCGGCCGCTGCGCGACCATGTCGAGCGGCTGATCGAGGAACTGCGGCTGGCATTACCGGCGGCGTTTGAAAGCGAAGAATACCGCAACCGCAAGACGGTGATTCAGGAGCAGTTCAAGGAGCGGCAGGAGCAAGGGTTTCACGCCCTTCAGGAGCGCGCCAAGCAGCGCGATGTGGCGATCCTGCGCACTCCGATGGGCCTCGCGCTGGCGCCTCTCCGCGATGGCGAGGTGCTCGGCCCGCAGGAGTTCGAGGCGCTCACCGCCGAGGAGAAACAGCAGCGGCAGCAGGCTTCGGAGCAGATGCAGAAGGAGCTAGGTGAGTTCCTGCACGAGGCGCCAGGCTGGGAAAAGGAGCAGCGCGAACTACTGCGGGCGCTCGACCGCGAGATCACCCTGTTTGTTGTCGGCCGGCCGTTCGACGAACTGACGGCACGGTGGGCCGAGCTGCCGGAAGTAGCAGCGCATTTGAACACCGTCCGCCAAGACATTATCGACAACGTCGATGACTTCCTGCCGAAGGAAGCGGGTCCGCAGATTGTCCTCGGCCCGCCGGGCCGCGCCGGCGGCGAGCCCGATCCGCTCCGCCGCTACCGGATTAACGTTCTGGTGGCCAACACCCCGCCGACGGATGCAGGAGCGGACGCTCGGCCGGCGGCGCCGATCATTTACGAGGACCATCCGACGCTGCCCAACCTCGTCGGCCGGGTGGAACACCTGGCGCAGTTCGGCACCCTGGTCACGGATTTCACGCTCATCAAAGCCGGCGCGCTGCACCGGGCGAATGGCGGCTGCCTGATCCTCGATGCCCGTAAAGTACTCACTAATCCGCTGGCCTGGGAGACACTGAAGCGGGTGCTGCGCTCGTCGTGCATCCGCATCGAGTCGCCGGCCGAGCAACTCGGCTGGTCGGCGACGACCACGCTGGAGCCGCAGCCGATACCGCTCGACGTCACGGTCGTGCTGCTCGGCGAGCCGATCCTGTACTACCTGCTCAATGCCCACGATCCGGAGTTCTCGGAGCTGTTCCGGGTGGCTGCCGACTTCGAGACTGCGGTTGACCGCGACGCCGACGCCACCAGGGTGTTCGCCGGCCTGATCGGCACGCTGGCGCACCGGGCAGGCGCCAAGCCACTCACTCGTTCCGGCGTCGCCCGCGTCGTCGAATACGCGTCCCGGTTGGCTGGCGACGCGCTAAAGCTGACGACACACACTGATACCCTGGAGGATCTGATCCGCGAGGCGGACTTCTGGGCCGGCGAGGCGACGCTGATTGAAGACTGCCATGTCGAGGAGGCGATCGCGGCGCGGATCTTCCGCTCTGACCGGCTGCGCGAGCGTGTCCAGGAGCAAATCACCCGCGGTACCGTACTTATCGAGACCGAAGGCGCTCGCGTCGGACAGGTCAACGGCTTGTCGGTGCTGCAACTGGACCGCTTTGCTTTCGGCAAGCCGAGCCGAATCAGCTGCCAGGTGCGGCTCGGCAAAGGCGAAGTTGTCGACATCGAGCGCGAGGTGGCGCTGGGCGGCCCGCTGCACGCGAAAGGCGTGCTGATTCTGTCCTCCTACCTCGCTGGGCGGTACGCCCGGGAGCGGCCGCTGTCGCTGTCGGCAAGCCTAGTCTTTGAACAGTCATACGGCGGCATCGAAGGCGATAGTGCATCGTCGGCGGAACTCTACGCGCTGCTCTCGGCGCTGGCGCAAATCCCGATCCGGCAATCGTTGGCGGTCACCGGCTCGGTCGATCAGCAGGGCAGGGTGCAGGCGATCGGCGGGGTCAACGAGAAGATCGAGGGCTTCTTCGACATATGCAGGGCACGCGGCCTTTCCGGCGAGCAAGGGGTGCTCATCCCCCGCACTAACGTTTCTCACCTGATGTTGCGGAAGGACGTAGTGGAGGCCTGTCGTGACGGCAGGTTCTGCATCTTCGCCGTCGCCAGCATCGATGAGGGTATAGCCATCCTCACCGGGGTACCCGCCGGCGAAGCCGACGCCGCCGGCGAGTTCCCGATCGGCAGCTTCAATCGCGCGGTGGCTGGCCGGCTTGGAGCCTTCCTGCGCAGCGCCCAGAAATACGCCGCGGTGGAGAAGAAGAGCGCGAGATCGCGCGGCAAGGACAAGAACGGCGAAGGGGAGCGGCGGCCGTGATTGAGCCCCGCTCAGCAGTCCGCCGACGCGTTCGTTTCCGCCGCATCCTGCTGGCGCTCGACACCGCATTCGGAGATCAGGCGGCGATGGAGCGGGCGACGGCGCTGGCGGCGCGGCTGCACGGCGAACTGATGGCGCTGTATGTCGAGGACATCGATCTCGTCCGGCTCGCCGAACACGGCTCGATCAGCGCGCTGAGCACCGTCACCGCGGCGCCTTGCGAGGTTTCCACCTGCCATCTGCGCGATACGCTGCGCCTCCAGGTGGCGCGGGCGCGCCGCGAACTGGAACGGACGGCGGCGCGTCGCAAGGTGAAGTGTGCCTTTCAGGTTCGACAGGGCAGGCTGCTCGCCGAGGTGCTTGGCATCGCCGCGGACGACGACCTGGTCGTGATCGGCTGGTATGGCGGCCGTTCGGCGCCGCCGTGGGCGGGCAGTACGCCGGCGACCGCGGTGGCCCAGGGGCTGGCCGAGGCGCGCGCCCGATCAGTGCTGCTGCTGCATCCCGGCACTCCGGCGGGCGGCCGCGTGCTGATCGCCTTCGACGGCAGCGAGAGGGCATGGCACGCACTCGCCATCGGGACCCAAATCGCCGAACTGGAGAACGCGCCGATCGATGTAGCTTTGCTCGCCGGACGGATCGGCGAGGCCGAGCAGTGGGGCGGTGAGATCAGGGCGTCGCTCGCCGAAAGCGGCCTCGTCGTCACCTTGCTCCATACGCCGAAGGCCGGGCTGGGCACCCTGACCGAGATAGCCCTGCGACATCACAGCGGGCTGCTGGTGCTGGACGCTGAGCGCACGTTGGCAGAGAACGAGGCCGGTAGACGCCTGCTGCAGCGCGTCTTGTGTTCGGTCTTGCTGGTGCGCTGACACGCTGTCGCGCGAGGCGTGAATGTCGGGTATCCCGGTGCATCCACGGGCGAAGCACCACGGCATTTTCCCCAACCGACCGGTGACATAGTCTGCTCGTTGCGCATACGGAGGACATAGCGATGGCGAGGGTTTGCGGTCCGATCGTTGGATTTCGCGGGCAGGATGGCGATCGCTGGCGGCTGAGGATCATGGTGGCCCACCGCGGCGGCGACGTACCCGGCCTGTTGACGGCCGACGACGGGTCGATCGCGCCGGCACAAGTCGGCGAGGTGGCGGGCGTTCGCTTCTTCTCCTGGGATCTGTCGATCGCTCAGCAGGACGAACAACGCAGTGTCGCCTACAGCATCGCCGGCGACGATGCGTCGCGAGGCTTTACTATTCCCGGGCGGATGCAGAATCCGCGCATCGCCTACGCGTCCTGCAACGGCTTCTCGGAGCCGGGCAACATGCGAAGGACAGAAGACAAGAACGTATCGTGGAAGAGTCTGGCGAACGAGCAAGCGCGGCTGCCCTTCCACCTGCTGCTGCTCGGCGGCGATCAGATCTATGCCGATCAATTGTGGGCGGAGATACCGGCGCTGCGCCGGTTCAACGGACGGCCGCGGGCTGAACGGCTGACAACCAGGGCCGGGCCGGGCTTGGTCCGCGCGCTTGAAACGTTCTATGTCGAGACCTACTGTCGGCGCTTTACGCCGGAGCCGATTGCCGCCGCGCTGGCCTCGATCCCGACGCTGATGATGTGGGACGATCACGATATCTTCGACGGCTGGGGCTCGTACAGCGAAGAAGAGCAAGCATGCGACGTCTTCCAGGCGGTGTTTGCCGCCGCCCGCAGCTGCTTTTCGCTGTTTCAACTTCAGAACGATCCCGACGCGCCGACGTGGCCTGCGCTGCCCGGCCAGGGCGGCTTCAACACGCTGTTGCGCATCGGCGAGATCGGCCTGCTGGTCCTCGACCTGCGCTCCGAGCGGACGCTGCATCAGGTTCTGGCGCCGTCGACCTGGGATGTCGTCTTCGCCGCACTCGACGGCACCCACGGGCTGCGGCACCTGCTGGTGATGTCGAGCATTCCCGTTGTCCACCCCGACCTGTCTTTCGCGGGACAAACGCTCGATCTGCTACCCGGCGAGCAGGACCTCGAGGACGATCTACACGATCAGTGGAGCAGCTACGATCACCGGACCGAGCGACTGCGCTTGCTGCATCGGCTGCTGGATTTTGCCGAAAGGGAGGGAACGCGGGTCACCATCCTCTCCGGCGACGTTCACGTCGCCGGTCTGGGCGTCGTCCAATCGACTCGGCGGCCGGTCCGCTGGCTCAACGCCAACGTCATCAACCAACTCACGTGCTCGCCTGTCGTGCACCCGCCGCCGCCACGCATCGTCCGGTGGCTGCTGGAACGTCTAGGCGGAGAGGTCAGCGAACTCGACCGCGGTATCACCGCGCAAATGCTGCAATTCCCCGGCACCAACTACCGCTTTATCGCCAACCGCAACTGGCTCTCACTGGATATCGAAATCGGCGAACAAGGCCGGATTTGGGCAAACTGGTTCATTGAGGACAGGGCACAGCCGCTGACCAAGGTCGTGCATGCTTGCGAATACGTTACCACGTCGGCGTGACCCCGCCATGCATCGATGACAATTGCGTTACTGCCCGCAACCTGCTCTATTGCAATGCAGCGTATCTGATGTCGCGGTGCGGCATCGGACTGAGCGGGAGGCACCTGCAGATGTCGGGATTGAGCGAGCTGGGGCAGGTGCTGCACGAAGAGCATTTTCGTATCCTTGTTGCGATCTGCGAGCTGCAGAACCGGATCTCAGGCGAAGCCGCACACCGACCACTCGACGGCGGCGAGGCCGAGGACGGGAGGCTACTGACAAGTCTTCTTGCCAGCCTGGATCAGGTAATCATTCATCATTCTTTTGAAGAAACGGTGATTTTCCCGCTGATCTACGACCGCGGGGAGGGAGATCTGGCGAAGCTCTTGACGCGCGAACACGGCGCCATCGAACCAAAGGCAAGATTGCTCCGCATGATCGCGCACGGACTCATCGGCCGACGAGCCGACCCGAGCGAATGGAGAGAGTTTTGCGCCGCCGCAGGAGACCTGGTCGCCGAGGTCATGCGCCATCTGGAAAAGGAAGAACTCACGGTGGTGCAACGGCTGCCCACGTTCCTGGATGCCGCTACCGACCACGCGTTGGCGCAACGTCACATCGCCGAGGACCGTGCTACCTCAAGGGCGCACAACGGTGACGAAGGCAAGCGAAACCATAAATCGGTCGCGCGCCCATCCGCAGTGCAAGCAGGAGCCGCTGCACGCGCGGCAGCCCGACGTCGATCAACAATGCCGCCCCGCGCTGGACTGTGAGCAAGCCGCAAGCTGGTCAGTCCCTTACTTCACCGCCGCTGCGCCACTACCGTTTACAGCCTTCCACGAGACTTTTCGTCGCTTCGCCTGTTGTCGCTCCACGTTGATCGAGAACCTGTGAAGGCTGTGGACTGGACGAGCGGGTCAGTACGCGGCGGGAGCGGCGTCATTCGCCGTAGCGTGTTATCCTTCAGCAAGAACTCGTGGCGCAAGGCCGCCCCGACGTGCAACACGATCAGGCCGGCGAGCAGGAAGGCGCCTCCGGCATGAAACTTGAACACGATTTCGGCCAAAGGCTGATTTTTTGCTATCAAGGCTGGCAATTCCAACCCGAAGAAGGAGACGCGGTAGCCGCGTGCGTTGACCATCAGCCATCCCCCGAGCGGTAACCCGATAAGCAGAACATAGAACGCCCAGTGCGTTCCGCGCGCGACCAGCTTTAGCGATGGCGACAAGGTGTCTGGAAGCGCTGGCACCGGATGCATTTGCCGCCAAACCAATCGGAACAACATTGCCGTAAAGATCAACACGCCGAGCGTTCCGTGGATCCCGAAGTATGTGCCGGCAGCGGGGTCATTCTCCGGAAGATTAGAGAATATCAGCCCGACACAGAGCTGCCCGAGCACGGTGAGGCCAATCGTCCAATATAGCGCTTGCTGTACGGCACCCCAGCCCTCTCGCGTATTTGCCACCTGCATAATTCATCTTCCTGGTCAACCGTTGATGGCTGCGGAACGCTGCTACCATCAGAGGGTTCCTTTGTCATATTCGCAGCGGTGCCCAATTAGGAAGGCCGCGCCATCGGATCTGTGGCGGGGGTGGAGAACGGAGCGTCGAATGGAGGCAAACTTAGAGATAGATGCCGCGATTAGGCGCTTGAGGAACGAAGCAGGTAGTTGTCAGGCTTGTTCGCTGTATGCGCCCGCATCGCAGACTGTCTTCGGCGAGGGGCCTGCTCCGGCGCCGCTCATGCTCGTCGGTGAGCAGCCCGGCGATCAGGAGGATGTAGCCGGCCGGCCGTTCGTTGGGCCCGCTGGGGCGCTTCTTGATCGGGCGCTTCGCGACGCCGGCCTCGACCGCGGCAGGATCTACGTCACCAACGCGGTAAAGCATTTCAAATTCATCATCCGCGGCAAGCGGCGGCTGCACCAGAAGCCGAACGTCATCGAGATCGAGGCCTGCCGGCCGTGGCTCGAGCAGGAGATCGCTGTCGTTCGCCCCGCGGTGGTCGTGGCGCTGGGGGCAACTGCCGGACGATCATTGCTGCGGCGCGACATACGCATCGCTGCCAGCCGCGGTACGGCGTTCCCGCTCACGCAGGAAGCACGGTTCGGGTTACGGTACATCCGTCGTACTTGCTACGGCTGCCAGACGAAGCGGTCCGGGAGCACGAATATCGTGCTTTTGTTGACGACCTCATGGCCGTGCGTCATCTGGCGCCGCTGTAGCAGGAGAGGCAGGCAATCAGTGACTGCCTGCGATGCCCAGCGCCTGCATCGCCGCCGCGGCGAGTTGGGAATGCGCCCGCGACGACGGGTGTAGATGGTCCCAGAAGAGCGCCCGCTGACAATCTCCCTGGCCGCAGGGGGTGTCAGTATCAGCAAAGCCCGATTTTGCCGGATGCGCCATCACCTCGTCGCCGAGCGCGAAGACATCAAGCCGAACGAGGCGAATGCCATGCCGTTCCTCTGCAGCGCGGAGTTGCCGCTCCAGTGCGTCGTTGAAGTAGCGGCTCAGCCTCCGCGCCTGCTCGCGGCAGGCGGCGCCCTGCATCCGGACCACCGGCGCAAGTCCGATATCCGGCAGGTTGGGCACCAGGATGGTCCTTGCTCCTGCCGCCGCCAGGTCGTCTACCGAGGCGGCAATAGCCGCCGCCGCGGTTTTCGCCACGTTGCGGTCGTTCTTGCCGCAGCCGAGCACCAGCAAGTCATTGGCGCCGCCGTAGACGACGAACAGCGTCTCGGGACGGAGAGGCTTGGCATTCGTCAAATAGGCGTGGAGTTGGCTTCGTAAGTCCGATTGCCCACCGTGAGTGCGCGCTCCGCCGACCGCGTAGTTCGTGCCGCCAAGACGTGACGGCCTCAACTCGGCGCCAATCCCGCTCGCGATCAGTTCAACCCAAACCGGCCCATCCGAAAAACGGCCGACGTTGCCGGTATCGGACAGGCTGTCGCCGAAGACGACGAGATCATCGAAGGGAGCGCCGGCCGTTCCCGGCGAAGCATGACCCGCTAAGGCCGCACTCAACAGCACCACCATCGTTAAGAACTTGCGCACCATGCACACTGTTCTGTCCCGGCCGCGAGGTTACGTCTGAAGATCGGAACGCGAACCGGCGAAAGCAAGCAGACGCGGCGCTTCTCGCTGGCGAACGCCCGATGCTACTGGCGTACGGACGTTGGCGCTTAATTTTTCACCGGGCGGTCGCGCCGTTCCTCTTCTTTTGAGCGGTGCCGGTTGCACCGGCCGCGCCTGTCGGAGCGAGAAAGCGCAGGTGCGAGAGATCATGCTGGGCTCCGTCGCCGGTGGCTGTTGCGACGCGACCGATAGCGTCCGCACGACGCAGCGGCTGATCGCCAGAAGTTGGCGAACGGGGATTCGCAACGCGCTTCTGTTCCAGAGCGCGCGTGCCGCCGCGAGACGTGCTGTCGACCCGCGGCTTCTTGCCGGAGGCGGCGCCCGCGCCCGTTGCCATCGACCGGCTGCCCTTCGCAGCCGCTCGATTTACCGAGGCTGCCTTCATCTCGGCCGGCTGTGCAGCCGCTGGTTTGGATGCGGCAGGTTTCACAACGGCTGCACGCGGCCGAACTTTCACCTCGTTCGCCTTCTGCGGGGATGTCCGCTGACGTGAGGCATCGACTAGTTCCGAGGGACGGTTGTCGAAGCGATGCTGGCCGACGGGCAGGCGGCAGCGGATCAATTTCTCGATGTCGCGCAGGTATTCCCGCTCCTCGACGTCACAGAAGGAAATCGCCGTGCCAGCGGCACCGGCGCGGGCAGTCCGGCCGATGCGATGGACGTAGCTTTCGGGGATGTTCGGCAGCTCGAAGTTGATGACGTGCGTGATGCCGTCAACATCGATGCCGCGGGCTGCGATGTCGGTCGCCACCAGAACTCGCGCATGACCGGAGCGGAAGGCAGCGAGCGCTTGTTCGCGCTGACCTTGCGATTTGTTGCCGTGGATCGCCGAGGTCGGGACGCCCGCGGCGGTCAGATGCCGCGTCACACGGTCGGCGCCGCGCTTGGTGCGGGTGAATACGAGGGCACGCGCTACGGCTTTGTCGCCAAGCAGCGACGCTAAAAGAGCGGGTTTCTCGCGCGCTGCGACGTGAATCACCTGCTGTTCGATCAGCTCGACGGTAGACGCAACCGGCGTCACCGCCACTTCCACAGGGTCGTCCAGAAGGTCGGCGGCAAGCTTTCGAATATCGGCCGGCATGGTCGCAGAAAACAGAAGCGTCTGGCGGTGCGCGGGTGTGCGGCGACAATCCGGCGGACGGGCAGGATAAAGCCCATATCCAGCATCCGATCGACCTCGTCGAGGACGATCACCTCAACGCCGTCCAGGCGGATGTTGCCTTGCTGCATATGGTCGAGCAGCCGGCCCGGCGTTGCCACCAGCACGTCGACGCCATTCGCCATCTTGCGAATCTGGGGGGTCGCTCCGACGCCGCCGAAGACGACTGTCGACGAAACGCCGATACCGCGCCCGTAGGTGCGGACCGCGTCGTCGATCTGGCTCGCAAGTTCGCGGGTGGGTGCCAGCACCAGGACCCGGCAGCCACGGCGCGGCGCCGGGCGGCGCTGCGCGTCCAGCCGATGCAGGATCGGCAGCGCGAATGCGGCGGTTTTCCCCGTACCGGTTTGCGCGATACCAAGCAGGTCGCGCCCAGCGAGGACATGGGGGATGGCCTGCGCCTGGATCGGCGTCGGCATGGTGTAACGCTCGGCGGCCAGCATCTCCAGAATGGATGCGGTCAGGCCGAGATCTGCAAATTGGGTCAAGTGTCTTTGTCTTTCGTTTGGGGAGGACGGTGGACGCGCCGGAGTTTTCATACCGCGGTTCGCGACATGTCACTCGGGTCTACGCCTAACGACGTCAAGTCAATCCGTTGAGGGAGTTAGAGCACAAATGTGACAGGCTCGTTACGATGAGCCTCGCCAAAAGGAAGAGATTGTTTCTCGATCCCGCAGGCTCTGCAACTTGATATGGCGCAATCGCGTCCTCCGGTCAACAAATAACCACGTCCAACGATCGCGAAAGGCACCGAGCTTCGGATCCCATCTATCAGTCATCCTCGATTCAGCAGTAGTCAACGTTGTCGTACTTAGAGCGGTTTTGACAGATACCGTTATCCTCAGTAGCACCAATCTCGCCGTTTGCTGGAAATGCCTTTGGGAGAGGACGCTTCGTTGCGCACGACACGAGTTCGGCTGTTCGTTGAAGCGGACCTCCAGCCGGGAGGTGAGGTGGTGCTCTCCCGCATGCAGACGCATTATCTAACACGGGTCATGCGGCTGGCGGTTCGGGAGGGAGTGCGGCTTTTCAATGGCCGCGACGGTGAATGGCAAGCGCAAATTCAAGCTGTCGGTCGCGGAGGCTGCGTCCTTCGGATCGGTGGCTGTCTTCGAGCGCAGCTGGCGGAGCCGGGACCCTGGCTTGGTTTCGCGCCACTGAAGAAGGACGCCCAGGACACCTTGATTGCGCAAGCGACCGAACTCGGCGTGGAGAAGATGATTCCTGTTCACACCCGTTTCACAAGCGTCGGGCGCGTCAACCGGCCTCGATTGCTGGCGCAGGCGATCGAATCTTCGGAGCAATGCGGCCGGCTGAACGTCCCGGAAGTGGCGGCGCCCTGCTTCCTGCAGAACCTGCTTTCCGAGTGGCCCGCCTCGCGGCCGCTGCTGTTCGCGGACGAGCGGGGCTTTGGTCGCCCGATCGCCGAAGCGGCCAACGGTCAACCCCTCGACGCCTGCTCCGAGCCGCCCGGCCTGCTAATCGGTCCGGAAGGAGGTTTCGCTGACGAAGAGGTGCGAGAGATCCTTGCTCATCCCTGCGTCGCCGCCGTCGCCCTCGGCCCCCGTATCCTGCGCGCCGAGACCGCTGCTGTCGCCGCCCTTGCGTGCTGGCAAGCTTTGCGTGGAGACTGGCGCCGCATTGACCACCCCGGGAGTCATGATGTCCGGACCGAGTCCTGAATCGCACGAGCCCGCCACCGACAAGCGCCGGCTGATCGAGTACCTGGAGAGCGGCTGTAAGCCCCGGGATGCATGGCGCATCGGCACCGAGCACGAAAAGCTTGCCTACGGTTTGCAAGACTACCGTCCGCTGCCGTACCAAGCCCCGCAAGGCATTCGTGCGATTCTGGACGGGCTCACGCGCTTCGGCTGGCGCCCAATCTCGGAAAACGGCAACACCATCGCGCTGATCGACGACAGCGGTTGTTCGATCACGTTGGAGCCGGGAGGACAGGTTGAGCTTTCCGGCGCGCCGCTTGAAAACATCCACCAGACCTGCTGCGAAATCGGTGGGCACCTGAAGCAGGTGAAAACCATCGGCGCCGAGCTGAACGTCGGTTTCCTCGGCATCGGCTACCAGCCGAAATGGCCGCGCGCCGAGCTGCCGTGGATGCCGAAAGGCCGTTACGCGATCATGCGCGATTATATGCCTAAGAAGGGAACTCTTGGCCTCGATATGATGCAGGCGACCTGCACCGTGCAGGTGAACCTAGATTTTGCCTCGGAAGCATCGATGGTGCGGATGTTCCGCATCGGTCTGGCGCTTCAGCCGATTGCGACGGCCTTGTTCGCCAACTCGCCGTTCCGCGAAGGCCGTCCGAACGGCTTCCTTTCGTTCCGCAGCAATATCTGGACCGACACCGACCCCGACCGCTCCGGCGTGCTGCCGTTTGTTTTCGAGAATGGCTTTGGCTTCGAGCGGTGGGTCGATTACCTGCTTGGCGTGCCGATGTACTTCGTTTATCGCGACGGCCGCTACATCGACGTCGCCGGGCAATCGTTTCGCGATTTTATGAACGGCCGGCTGCCTGGGTTGCCAGGCGAGGTGCCAACGATCAGCGACTGGGCGGACCACCTGACCACCGCCTTCCCCGAAGTACGGCTGAAGCGCTTCATCGAGATGCGCGGCGCCGACGGTGGGCCGTGGAACCGGCTGTGTGCGCTGCCGGCATTCTGGGTCGGGTTGCTCTACGACGAGGACGCCTGTGCCGAGGCCTGGGAGCTGTGCCGCGACTGGACCCTCGAAGAACGTGCGCAAATGCGCGCCGAGGTCCCACGCAGCGCTCTGAAAACGCCGTTCCGCAACATGACCGTGCGAGACATCGCCCTCGACGCGCTGCGTATCGCCCATCGCGGCTTGAGCCGGCGCGGAATCGAGGACGCGGTGGGCCGTGACGAGACGCAATATCTAACGCCGTTGTTCCAGATCGCGGAAGCCAATTTCACTCCCGCCGAGGACCTGCTGTGTGCGTACCAACGCCGTTGGGATGAATGTGTCGATCCGGTTTTTCGAGAGTACGCCTACTGATGAAGTGCCTGCTCGTTTCCGACCTGCATTACGCGCTGAAGCAGTTCGACTGGACGATAGCGGTAGCGGAGGAATTCGACGTCGTCGTCGTTGCTGGCGATCACCTGGACATTTCCGGGCACGTCGAGGGGCGGGCGCAGATCGTCGTTATTCTGAATTATCTGCGTCGGCTGAACGCCCGCGTCCGGCTAATCGTTTCTTCCGGCAATCACGATCTTGATGCCCGTAATGAGACCGGGGAGAAGGTCGCACGCTGGATGAGCAAGGTGCGCAACCTGGGAGTTGCGACCGATGGCGACGCTCTCGATATAGACGGCACGCTATTCACCATCTGCCCGTGGTGGGACGGTCCGTCGAGCCGCGAGCAGGTGGCCGCGCAGCTCGCCCGTGACGCTCGCCGCGACAAGAAGCGCTGGATATGGGTCTATCACGCGCCACCTGACCATTCGGCAACCAGTTGGTACAGCGGCCGATGGGAGGGCGACGCCGATCTTTCCGGTTGGATCGCGGAATTCGTGCCTGACTTTGTGCTTTCCGGCCACATCCATGAATCGCCATTCCAGAAGCAGGGCTCATGGGTCGACCGGATTGGTTCCACGTGGGTTTTCAACGCCGGTCGGCAGATTGGCCCAACGCCGACGCACGTGATCCTGAACACGGAGCGGCAAGAGGCGCTTTGGTTCTCGCTCGCCGGTGCCGAGGTGGTAAGGCTGGCGGAGCCATTCAGGCGTCCGGTGGACGAACTGCAAGCGCTGCCCGACTGGCTTAGACCTTTGGCGGATCGGGGCACCGATCCGAGCCGGGGTTGAACTCTTCGTTCTGATGGTGCAGCAGTGTCTCTAGCACCTCATCCACCATGCCAAAGTGGTCGCGATGCTCTTCAAACTGCGCCTTGATGTCGGCGAGATACGTGGTTACGCTGTGTAAGCGCTGCGCTAGGAGCCGCGAGACTGCATGCGCAATATCCGGCCTCGCCTTGAGGAATGAGCCGGCGTTCGGGACGACATGAGCGCGACAAGCTGTGAGTGTCTTCACCGTCGCCGTATGCGGAATGTCGAGCAGGGCGGAAATCTCGCCAAACATCGCGCCCGGATCGGAAGCTACATAAACCTGAAAGTCGCCCTTTAGCACCTCCACGGCGCCGTCGATCAGGATGTAGAGCGTGCCGGTGCGCTCGCCCTCCGGCAGCAGCACCTGCGCCGCCTCGAAGTTCCGCTCCGGCAGGTCGCGACACAAGGAAAGGATCTGCTGCATTCGACAACCTTCGAACAGCCAATCGCTCGGCCGTGCCAGTCGTGGTTCCGCCTTCAGCTTAGCGCTGCACAGGCCCGCTGGATGCGGAGGCAGGCTTCTTCCAGCAGCGAAGTGGCCGTAGCGTAGCTGATGCGAAAGAACGGCGACAGACCAAATGCGGACCCTTGCACGCACGCTACCCCTTCCGCTTCAAGGAGGTAGGTTACGAAGTCGTCGTCCGTCTCGATGATGTTGCCACTCGGTGTCGCCTTGCCTAGAACCCCAGCACATGACGGGTAGACGTAGAAGGCGCCTTCGGGCCGCGAGCAAGCGAGTCCGGCGGCTTGATTGAGCATTGATACGACAATGTCGCGGCGCTGGCAGAACAACGCGTTGTTTGGCGCAATAAAATCTTGCGGACCGTTCAGCGCTGCAACGGCAGCCGCTTGGCTAATCGATGATGTATGTGTCGTCGACTGCGACTGGATCATGTTCATGGCGGCGATCAGCGGCTTCGGGCCAGCGCCCCAGCCAACGCGCCAGCCGGTCATGCTGTACGCCTTCGAGCAGCCGTTGATCGTTAATGTCCGGTCATAGAGGCGCGGCTCGACCTGAGCCGGCGTGGTGAAACGGAATCCGTCGTAGACGACATGCTCGTAGATGTCGTCGGTCATCACCCAGACGTGCGGGTGCCGCAGGAGCACCTCGCAGATCTGGCCCATCTCCATTTCCGAATAGGCGGCACCCGTCGGATTCGATGGAGAGTTCAGAATCAGCCATTTCGTCCGGCGGGTCACGGCCGCGTCGAGGGCATCGGGATCGAGTTTGAAACCACGCTCCGCGGAACAGGGTACGATCACCGGCGTGCCTTCTGCCAACAACACGATATCCGGATAGGACACCCAATACGGCGCGGGGATGATCACCTCGTCGCCTTCGTCGAGCGAAGCCATCAGCGCGTTGTAGATGGTCTGCTTGCCGCCGCAGCCGACCGTCACCTGCTCCGGCGTGTAGTCGAGGGCGTTGTCGCGCTTGAACTTGGCGCAGATCGCGCGCCGCAGTTCGAGCGTGCCCGCGACCGCGGTGTATTTCGTCTCGCCGCGCGCGATCGCCGCCACGGCCGCGGCCTTGATATGCTCGGGAGTATCGAAATCCGGCTCGCCGGCGCCCAGTCCAATGACGTCGCGGCCCGCCGCCTTCAGCTCGGCCGCTTTCTGTGTCACGCCGATCGTTGGAGATGGTTTGATGCGCCCCAGGCGCTGCGCAAGAAAGGACACGGTGAGGCTCCCCTGAGGTGGGGCCCGTTCGTTGTCGGGCCGCTAATTACCTAGGGCGTCGGGAGCACACAGGCAACAGTGGCGATGAGGCGGCGCGGCATCGGTCGGTTAGCGTCCACCTCGACCGAGTCGGTCGCAGAAACTTCCGGCTGCGCGACACCGTCGATCACCGGCGTCGCCCGCACGGTAACGAAGCTGATCGTGTCGTGACCAAGAAACACTTTGAGTTGTTAAAGTATTCGGGTGTCCCCTGGAGCTAGATCCGGGACGAAAACCACCGGTTGTCCGCCAAATTGATCGTCAGTGACGCGGATATTGGTCAGGGTGGCGGTCGCGTCCAGGTTACCGACAGCGTAGCAGTAGGTGACATCCGTACCGCGAATCACTGTAATCTCCGGATCGCCGGGGCATCTGTCGACGTTGGCCGCGACTTGAAGCGAGATCTCGGTCGCATGCGCGATTGCGATAATCGGACAGAGCAGGACGAAGACGGCCGCTGAACCAACCCGTCACGCAACCGCGGCAACGGCCTGCCAGAAAAACGGCGTGCATCGAGCCTCCTGCCCAACTCAGTTTCGCAAGGGTAGGGCAGGGCGTCTGCTTGGTGAAAGCGAAGCTTGCGTGGCAGCCCTTCCCAACGGCAGAACAGTCGGATTGCCATGGATTTTTCTATCTTTGCGAGCAAAGTATGATACACTTCGCGTTATGATAGGGAGCAGGCCGGAAGGGGACGCGAAGGCGACGCAGCGAACGAGCCGGACGGTGAAGCCGGTCGCGCTCGCCGTCTTCGCGGTTTTCGCATTGAGTGGCTGTGCGTCCTATGAAACGGCCTACGAGAAGGCCGTCTACGAAGACGAACCAGTCTATTGCTACCAGTCGTTGGGAGCCGTCGATTGCTACCGCCGGCCTAATCGCCGTGATGATGCGCGGCTTGTCAATTACTACGGACCCGGGCCGGCGCGTACGCGGCCATCGAAACTTCCTCCGGCACCTGAGCTGCAACCTCCCCCTGCACCGGAGTCGATGCACGATGTTCCTTCACCCTCTAGCGCGCCAATGACGCAGGGGAGTGCCAAATCCGGTGAAGGCGCGGCCGACGAAGAGACGTGGAAGAACTGGCTTCCGTTGATTTCGGTCGGATTCGGCGCGCTGCAGGTGCTTGCCGCGTTCGTTCTTTAACATCGCCGCCGCACTAAGTGCGTTCGAACGGCATGCAGGACGAGAGGTCAGTGGAGCGATGTATACATTCAGCGGGGACAACGCGGTGCTGCCAAATACGGAGACAATGGCGGCACTTAATCCTCACAACGTTCGGCCGGCGCCCTTCGTCGCTTTCTTCCATACGTTGTCAATGTCGTCGTCGAAGATAAGCGTTGGGTCGGCCGGAGCGGTCATCCAGTCGTCGCGGGCAAGTTCGCCCTCGAGCTGTCCGGGCCCCCAACCGGCATAGCCGAGGTAGAAACGCCGTTGTTCCGGGCCGCCGCCACCGGCCAGCGCTTTCAGCACATCAAACCCGGTGGACAGCGCGATGCCGTCGCCAATCACACGGGTGTTGCGGCCGCTATAGTCTACGGAGTGCAGGACGAAGCCGCGGGTTGGTTCGACCGGACCACCATACTGCAGCCGAACGATGCCATCAGTTTTCGCGTCGTCGACACCGAACCCTTTCAGCAACGCCTTCAGCGAGCCTTCGCCGAGACTGCGGTTGAGCACCAGCCCCATCGCGCCGTCCTGGTCGTGAGCGACCAGGTAGACAACGGTTCCAGCAAAGCGGGGATCGCCCATGCCTGGGCTCGCCACGAGCACCTGGCCCACAAGATATGCAGCCGGACGCGCCGCATCCGCCGGCTGCTTGATGGCGGCCGGTAGAATCGTCGCCGCTGCGACTATCAGCAGCCAACCAAAACAGCGAAACGCCCGCGCCCTCATGCCGAGGATAGTAGCAGAATTGCCACGGCAAATCAGCGGCGGGGAGAAGTTGGTTGGGTAATCGGCGCTGTATCCAGCCAGCGCACGGAAGGTAGACGGAACAGCGTGACGGGTCCTACGGACAGCGAGCGGTCCTGCAAAGTCAGAGGCGCGTTCAGCGTTGCCGCGCCATCGGCGTTGGCACGCGCCAGCGCTCGCAGGAGAATCTTCGCTGCCGCCGCAGTATGCGGATCGATTGTCTGTCCTGCCGCGAGCCGGTCGAGTGCGGCGTCGTAACCTTGAATATGTGTCGACATTGCTCCCATCGGCTGGCCCTTGCCGTCAAGCGCAAGCGTTCCTTCGCCATCGATGGTGAGAGCACCGCAGGCCAGTGCCATTCGTTCTATCTCGATGACGCCGCCGTCATCGCGCCACGTCGCCAGTGTCGCCGGCCAAGGCTGCGGTGCCAGCGCCCCGTAGAGCCCGGCATCGAGGTCGATCCGGGCGAACTCGCGGCCGCAGGCAGTCGAGTACGCTTCGGGCAGCAGCACCCCTTCGGCCGCCAATCGAATGCCCCAAGTCGATATGTCCGATGTGGCAGCCGCGGCCGGATCTCCCGTCGAGAAGCCGTCAAGGTGCGCGACGCCGATTGTTTCGCCACGGTCGCCGGTGAACTTGAGGTTTTCGATGATGAGGCGACCATTTGGCATCCAGCCGTCGGCAGGCTGCAAGTCGAAAGACATCTGCTCAGCACGTCCCGACCAGCGCCGGCTTCCCGTCTCATCGCTGAATACGAGCGTTTGGTCGCCACTGGCAGCCAGCCGCGGCGGCCGGCTTCCGAACACGGGCGCGGTCAACCGCAGACGGGCTGCGGACCACCGCCAGTCACCATCGCCTGGCGGCGATACGTCCGTCTTCTCGAAGCGAACGCCGAGTTCAAGCGGGTAGCCGAGACGCCTGACGTTGGCGTATTCGAGGTGCCAGCCTGCGGCGCGGCGCTGCTCTATCCATAAAAGGGTCTGCGATCGCAATTCGTCCGCAGCCCCCAGCCACCAGACGGTGTAGCAGCCAAGCAGGAACATCAGGAAAGCGGCGACCGCCGCGAACCACAGCACAAGGCGCGACTGCGACCGCGATCGCCGTGGCTGTTGCGGCAGCCACGAAACTTCATTCGCCGGACGTAGCGGCATGCACTCCTCGCCCTCAGGCTGCTGAACGTTGCTGGTTCTAGTCGGTTGCGCGCCATGAGGCGAGAGGGTTAGCTTTGCAAACCCCGGTCACACCATCACTCGATGACAATTCCAACACCTGCCCACGCAGTTCGTTCTGGTCTCTGGATCACGCTGATGCCGGGCGCATTCGTGCTGTTGTGGAGTACCGGCTTCATTGGCGCCAAGCTCGGCACGCCCTATGCGCCACCCTTCACTTTTCTGCTGCTGCGATTCGTCGTCGTCACTGCTTCGCTGTTCGCTGCGGCTCTGATGTTGCGCTCGCCGTGGCCGAACCGAGCACAAGTGGGCCGCATCGCCTTTGTCGGCGTGCTGATTCATGGCTGCTACCTGGGCGGCGTATTCCTGGCGATTTCGCTCGGCGTACCGGCTGGAATGGCGGCGCTGATGGTTAGCATGCAGCCGTTGGCTACAGCGTTGATCGCCGGTCCATATCTCGGCGAGACACTGCGGCGGCGGCAATGGCTGGGCCTGGTGCTCGGTCTGCTCGGCGTTGCAATGGTCGTTGCGGACAAGCTTGGCTGGCGCGAAGGCGATGTCGCGGGAGTGCTCGCCTCAGTCGTCGCCTTGCTCGGCATTACTATTGGCACGCTCTACCAGAAGCGGCACGCCACCGGCATGAACCTGATCACTGGATCGTTCGTGCAGTTCGCCGCTGCCGGCTTGGTTATGCTGCCGCTGGTGCTGATCTTTGAAGGACAGCCGGTGAGCTGGACCGGCGAATTTGTTTTCGCACTGCTGTGGCTATCGTTCGTATTGTCCATCGGCGCCATCACGCTGCTGCACCTGTTGATCCGACGCGGTGCAGCGGCGAAGGTAGCGAGCCTGTTCTACCTGACACCAGCGGTGACGTCCTTGCTTGCGTGGCTGCTGTTCAACGAACTGCTGTCGCCGGCCGCTGTCGGCGGAATGGTGGTGGCGATCGCGGGAGTGGCCTTGGTGGCGCGGGGATGAACTCACACGCCTTGTCGGCAAGCGAGATCGCATGGCCCCCGGCCGGCGCCGATGCCTGGGTCTTTGCCTACGGTTCGCTGATGTGGAATCCGTGCTTTCCGATCGAAAGTTCCAGTCGCGCCCTGCTGCACGGATGGCACCGTTCCTTGTGCATCCTGTCCATCCTCAACCGCGGCACCCGGGAGCGACCGGGATTGGCATTGGGGCTCGACCGCGGCGGCTCGTGCGCCGGCTTCGCCTTCCGCATCGCTCCTGCGGAGGTGATGACGGCGCTAGACAAGCTGTGGCGCCGCGAGATGGCTACCAGCGTCTACGCGCCTCGCGTCATGCCGGTGCGCCTCGAGGGCGGCGACCGGGTGCCGGCGCTGGTGTTCGTCGCACGACCGGGGCATCCGCAGTATGTTGGCGATCTGGCGCCTGAGCAGGCGGCAGCGCTGGTGGCGCAGGGCGTCGGCGGCTACGGCACGGCCCTTGACTACCTCCGCAATGTCGTCCGTCACCTTGACGAGTTCGGCATCAAGGACTGCCCTCTGCATAGGGTGCTGCGGCTGGCAGAAACGGCCTCTGTCAGACTGGAAGCAAAGGAGGCGGATTGATGACCGGTGGAACGCCGTTGCCGCTACCTGCCGGCGCCTGTCAGCGCGGCAGCGGTCCGCTACGAGCTCTTTGCACGTGAGTTCTCCATCGCGACTGAACCGTCCGCACACTGTCGTGCTGGCATCAGCCCGCGCACTGAATTGCCGAACAACACCGCCTCTGCGTCCTTGAGCTCCTCGGCCCGCAGCACGGCTTCCTCGGCAGCCCCTGTATCCAGCAACTCGCGGCGCAGCGTGCCGTCGAGCAGACCACAGGCGACCGGCGGCGTTAACAGCCGGCCCGCGCGGCGGACGAACAGGTTGGTCCAGGCACCTTCGGTCAATTCGCCGCGCTCGTTGCAGAACAGAACTTCGTCGCAGCCGGCCGCCCGCGCTCCGGCAAGTTCGGCATCGTAAAGCGGTCGCCGCGTGGTCTTGTGGTAGAGGAATGGGTCGCGCATTGACACCGCTTGCGTGGCGAAGCGCCAGCGCAGGGCTTTGTCACATGACTGCGGCAGCGGTTGCGTGGTCACACTTGCCTCGCCATCTTCGTCGAGCAGCAGGCGCACCCGCATCGGCTCGCGGGCAAATGATCTTGCGGCCAAACTAAGCGCCGAACGTACCTCAAGGTCATCGTAGGGCAGCACAAACCAAGCCGCGGATGCGGCAAGTCGGGCGAGATGACGCTCCAGCAGCACATAGCCAACGTCTGCTTGCCAACGCAGCGTTTCGACCAGCCGCAGCGGTGGTTCGCTGCGAACGAGAAATTCCGCCTTCAGCAAGCATTCGTCATACTCGGCATCGGCATCGGAATCGAAGATGACGCCGCTGCCGATGCCCATCTCTCCGCGGCCGTCGGGGCGCAGTACCAGGGTGCGGATAGCGACATTGAAAAATGCGTCGCCGTTGGGAGCCAGCAGGCCGATGGCGCCGCAGTAGACGCCACGCGGCTTGCGCTCAAGATCGTGGATAATCTGCATCGCCCGAATCTTTGGCGCGCCGGTGACCGAACCACAGGGAAACAGCGCCCTTAGCAGTGCGCTCAGGCCGACAACCGGGCGCAGCGTTGCTTCGATGCCGGAGGTCATCTGGTGCAAACTACGGTAGGTTTCGATGGTGAACAGATCGGTAACCCGCACGTCGCCTGGGCGCGCGAGGCGGCTGAGGTCGTTACGCAGCAGGTCGACGATCATCAGGTTCTCCGCTCGCGACTTCTCATCGGCGCGCAGTCGGGCTCGCACGGCGTCGTCTTCCGCGGGAGTGGGCGCGCGCGCCGCCGTTCCCTTCATCGGCCGCACCGAAGCCAGGCCATTGCGCACGCGCAGAAATAGTTCCGGTGACAGGGACAGGATGTGGAAGTCGGGCGTGGCGATCAGCGCGCTGTGACTGACCCGTTGGCGGCGGCGGAGTGCCGCGAACAGCGCTAGCGGGTCGCCATCGAACGCAAAGTCCAGCCTCATCGTCAGGTTGATCTGATAGGTTTCGCCCGCAGCAATCAGCGCGCGAGCCCGGTCAAACACCTGCCGGTAGGCGGCGGGGTCGAGCGAAGCGCGCAGCTCGCAGACTTCCGCACAGCTATCACGCGGCAGCCAGCGGCGGACCTGATGTGCATCCAGCCGCGGCGCTTCGCGGAAAAGCCCCATCCACAACAAGGGCACGCGGCGCTCCGCGGGCAGCAGCGACGCCAGTTTCGGCTCCAAGAGGTATCCCAGCTCGTAGGAGAAGAACCCGGCGGCCCAAAGTCCCCCGGTCAGCGCCCCCTCGATAGCGGCCAGCGCGCCGTCAACCTCTGCCGGCGTGTGGGCAACGACGATCTGCTCCGGCGCTTGCAGTAGCCGGCATCCGCCGTCGGCGCTCCAGGCGTCGTCGAGCAGGACAATCGTTTGCGTGCTGCCGTCCGTCTGCGCCTTCCATTCGTCCATGCGCCGGCGAAGGTGACGCTCGCCGCCATTCTGGTCAATGGCACTTGGCTGGGGAGCGCCGCGGTGGATCGGGGGTTGACGCCAGCGGCGGCGAGGCGTCACAAGCAATCCTCGGGCTGTTCTCCACCGAGAGACGGCGAAACCGCGTCGGCGGGAGGGGCTCGCCGGATGAACGGATCAACGCCGATGCCAGCGAACGAGGCGCCGCCAGGAGTCGTCGCGGCTCCGACGCCAGACTCTCCAGCAACTTCGTTGCCGGATCCAATGTTGGATTCGCCGCCCCGCCGGATCGGAATGCGTGGTCGGCTACTACTGGCGGCCGCTGCCATCGCTGGGGTCTGGGGCCTTTACGTCCTGTCGTTGCAGTTCGCTGCCTACACCAGCGACGCCTTTGTCGCCACTGACGTGGTGCAAGTGGCGCCCGAGGTCGGCGGCACCATTGCAGCGGTGCACGTCATCGACAATCAGTTCGTCCGCCAAGGCGATCCCCTGATCGATATCGACCCCACCCCTTACGCGCTGCAGGTCGAACTGAGGCGGGCTGAGGTGGCGAAGGCGGAAGCCGACGAACAGTCGGCGATTCGCGACGTCGCGCGTGCCGAGGCGGAACGGGCAACAAAGCTTGCATCGCAGGGACTGGCTCGGCGAACCGAGCGCCGTTTTTCCGATCTGGTGGAGCAAGGGGCTGCCTCGCAGCTCATCTTCGACGAGGCCAAGACGAAGATGTCGGAAGCGGGGACTGCGGTGCGCGCTTCCGAGGCGGGCCTGGAGGCGGCGCGGCAGGCGGTGGAAGCACGAAAAGCCACCGTGGGTGTGGCGAAGCGGGCGCTCGACCTGGCGATGTGGGACCTGTCGCAGACGCGGCTGCTGGCGCCCGTGTCCGGTCACGTCAACAACCTGTGGCTGCGCATCGGTGACTACGCGCGGCCGGGCGTGCCGCGGCTGGGCATTGTCGCGTCGGACCGCTGGTATGTAATGGCATTGTATAAGGAAGAAGCTATCCGGCATCTAGCCGAAGGGGGGAGCGTCTGGATCCATCTCGACCTTTATCCCTGGCAGCTATTCCGTGGCCGCATCGAGGGAGTCTCGAGGGGCATCGGCCGCGAGTTGCAGCAGACGGCAATCCTTCCCGATATTGCGCCAACGACCGGCTGGATCCGCTTTCAGCGACGCTTCCCGGTGCGCATCCGCTTCGAGCAGGTGCCGGACGAGGTTCGCCTGCACGCCGGCGCCAATGCGCGAACGCTGGCCGTTTACGGGTGGTAGCACCGCGGGTAGACGAACTGTGGTCGGTCGCGCGTCACTGGCGGCAATTCGCCGACGGAATTCGCGCCGACATCGTCGGCCTCGATCCAGCCGGACCGCGCGTCCGCCGCGCCATTGCCTGCGGGCTGGCGGTCGCGCTGGCGGTGTGGTGCGCGGTGGTTCTGGATCTAGACTTCCCGATGTGGTCGGGAATGAGCGCCTTTATCTGCTTGCAGGCGAGCGTCGCCGCTACCGCACTGAAGGGAATGCTGCGGACCGTCGGCACGATCGCCGGCGCCCTTCTCGCCGCCTTTCTCGTCGGCTTCATCGCCGACGACCATGTCGCATTGCTCGCGGCGGTGTTCGTCTGCGTCACCTATGCCCTCTATCGATCGTACCTCAGCCGCTACATGTATGCGTGGCTGCTGGGCTGTATTACCGTCGCCCTGGTGCTGATGTCGACGATCGCAGACCCGGCGGCCGGCCTGCATGTCGCGGCCTACCGGGCCACCGAGATCATCGTCGGCGTTGCCGCCGCCTGGGCGGCGGGCGTGCTGCTGCTGCCGGAGGCGACCGATCCGCACACCGACCTTGCGCTGCTGGATCTGCCGAAACTGCAATCGAAGCGACACGCTGCATTTACGGCGCTGGAAGGAGGAATCGGCATCGCTGCCGTCCTGGTCCTCTATGCAGTCCTCGATCTGCCGGGCTTCTCCAGCGCCAGCGTCTCGGTTGCGCGCATCGCCGACCCCGATCCGCAGGTGGGCCGGCATCGCGGCTTCCTGCGGCTGATCGGCTGTATCGTCGGCGGCGCGGCGGGGTTGGTGATGGTCGGTTTTGCCATTGACTGGCTGCCGGCGCTGCTGTTCTGGCTGTTCGCCTGGTGCACTGTCTTCGGCTATTTCGGCTCCGGTTCTCCTGGCAGCGCTTACTTCGGCATCCAGGCGGCTTTCGCCTTCTGTATCGCCTTCGTGGCGGGAGCCGAGCCGGCAGCGACCCTGGAGCCGGTGATCGACCGCCTCGCCGGCATCCTCGTCGGCGTAGCGGTGTTCTGGGTGATCGACGTTATCGTCGGCGCGGCAGGGGGCGAGGGGAGCACGGCGGCGGATCGCTGAGGGGATCGGCGCCTGGAGTGCGGGCTACGGCTTTTGGTAGAAGAGCGATATCGTCGCGAACTCCATGCCGAAGCGGCCGATCGACGCGCGGCTGATTAGGACCGTCTCATCCTGCAGCCAGAACCAATCGTCGAAGTCGAGCTGCCGCTCGTCGCCGTCTGGCATCGGGACCCGCCGCGTGTATCTCCATCGGAAGGCGTTGCCCGCCTGCTCGCCCTTCGCCTCGCCGACGAGCCGGGCTTCGCTGCCAACATACTGGCCGCTGCCGAGCCGGCGGATGTTCCACTGCAGGCGATCGACCTGACCATCGTCGAACGTCCAGGTCTCGGTCAGCCGCAGCGTTTGGGCGGCGTCATCCCAAACGCCGTCCGCCTTTACGCGGAACTGACGCTCCAGTGTGCCGAACCGGCTCTGCACGATGCCCCATCCCTCGGTGCGGCCTTCGAAGAAGCGTTCGAGCACCAATTTGGGCGAGCGCTCGGAAAAATCATCGATCTGCGTCCGCGCGCATCCTGCCAGGAACGCCGTTCCGACGGCCAGGACGGCAGCAGCAACGATCAGGGTCTTTGTGCGGTGCTGGCCCGTCGTGCGGTACTGGCCCGTCATGGACGGTCAACGCGCGACGCGGCGATCAGTTGCGTGGCCCGCCCGGCAGCGCCTCGAGGTTCTGGCATCGTCGCAAAGGTCATAGCCGCGCGGGCAGTCGCTAATCCCGCTATAATAGGTGATGTCGCGCGTCGGCGCGGTCGAGCGGGGTGATGGGGGTTTTCAATGGCGATCAGCAGCAGCTTGCGGGCCGCTTCGTGTGAACGTGCGCTAAGCCATGGACGAAGTTCATTGGGGCGGCGGAGGGCAACCATGTTTGCCCCCGCCACCTGGCGACCTTCCTTGCCGCTTTTGTTTCTTTCATTCCTCGCACTTGTCGCAGCGACGGGCGAAGCATCGGCGCAAAGCGTGGCCGCTCGTCCAGGCGCGGTCGACGGCTCATGGCTCTGGGTGCTGCCGGACACCGCGAACGGACTGCGCCCGACGCAGAGTTGGCACGCCACCGGCTCGACGCCCTCCGGCGACATCTACGTCGGTGGCATGGATCACGCCACCAATTCGGCGCTCTACCGTATCCAACCGGCAACCGGCATCCTCAGCTACGTCGGTGACGCTAAGTCCGCGTCAAGTGCGGCCGGTAACCTGAAACCGGACGAGACGTTCGAGAAATTCCACACCCGCCCGACCTGGATCAACGACAAGATTCACGTGGCGACGATGGATTATTCGACCATCGACGCGGGATATCTCAACGAGCGGGGATCACACCTCTACGCCTTCGATCCGGCCTCGGCGAAGTTGACCGACCTCAGCGCCGCCGAGCCGGGTGGCGTCAGCGCTCCGCACCTCAGCGTCGTCACCCTCGCTCCGGATCCGGTCCGTAAGGTGCTTTATGGGGCGGCGGCGCCGACCGGCGAGATCCTGCGCTACGATATCATCACGAAGAGAACCACCAATCTTGGCCGGCCGAAACGCTATGACGCCCCATATCTGTACGCAGGCCGGTTCATGTGGGTGGATTCGCGCGGCAAGCTTTACTTCAGCGCTGGCAATACCGCGTATGTCACGCCGTATAACGCGGCAATCTACCAGCATATTCACTTCTACAAGCCGGGCACCGGCTTCGGCGAACTGACGGGCTGGCATTTGCATGCGCCGCGGGCGATCGAAACCGGCCAGTGCATCTCGGGCGGTGCCGTCTGCTATCTGGCGGACGATCAGAGCCGGATCTACCGCTTCACGGACAAGGGGCCATCATGGGCTTATCTCGGCCGGGCGGTGACCACCAATGAGACGGCCTGGGTGTTCCACGTTACGGCCGACGGCAAGCGGGCCTATGTCATCACCACCCAATCGACGGCGCCGGGCTCGGTGCCGGCGCTTTATGAGTACGATCTGGTCAAGAAGACGTCGCGCCGGCTGTGCGCGATCAAGGACATCGATCCGGCGTTCGACGGCTATGACCGGAACACGGGCTACAACGCCTGGGACAACCAGGGACGCTTTTATTTCGCCAGCTTCCCCTCAGCCCGCTCGCCCCTGTTCGGCAAGGTGAACGTAAGGGTGACCGCCATCGACCCGGCACGATTGAAGGCCGCGCTGGGCGTTCCATGAAGTCGGCCGCGTAGGGTGCATCGAGCGAAGCGACATGCACCATTTCTCCTTGATCACATCAATAGTGGTGGAAAGCGCTCCGCGCATTCCACCCTACCGCGGGAGGCGGTGGATGGTGGAATAGGGCCAGTCGGCGGGGGTGGCGGCGAGGCCGTGCTTTACCGGGTTGATGTGCACGTAGTCGATGTGCGCGGTGAAGTCGCGGTCGTCGCGGATGGCGTGTTCCCAGTAGCGGCGTTGCCAGATCCCCCGTTCGCCGCGTCGAAGGCGGGAAGGGGAGCGTGGTTCGCCCGCCGGCAGGCGCCGGGAGAACGTGGCCTTGATCAGCATCCAGCGGACGGCGAACTGGTCGTCGCCTTCCGGCAGCGTCCAGATGCAATGCAGGTGATCCGGCAGCACGACGAATGCGTCGATACGGAACGGCCGGTCGCGGCGCACCTCGCGGACCGCCTGCCGCAGCACGCCCACATGCCGGACCAGCAGATCATTGCCCGTCCGCTTCGCGAGGTTCACGGTGAAGAAGTAACAGCCGCCGGGAATGCGAACGCGTCGATATTCCGACATGACGCCGGATGATAGCATCGTACGCACCGGGGAGCGATGACACCGATCACGTGCGGTAATGCGTAGCACCGTCGGCGCCAAAGGACAAATTGCGAGGCAAGGAGGAGGAGAGGCGGAGAAAAAGCGGTGGACATCGCTCCGCTCAGTCCACCCTACAGATTGCACCTTACGCGGTACAGATTCCACCTTACGCGTTGGGTTGCGGACCTATTGTGCGGGGCAAATGCGTAATGCGGCCGCACCGATGTTCAAGCACACGCGCGCGGATCCCCGGCTTGCGTCGGCCAAAGTCGCTTCGCTCGTTCCGTCCCACGAGCTATTTCCTCACGAACACCCCGTCGTGCTGCCGCAGGTCACGCACTTCAGGCAGGTGCCGTTGCGGACCAGGGTGAAGTTGCCGCATTCGCCGCAGCTGTCGCCCTCGTAGCCCTTGAGACGCGCCATCTTGGCGGCTTCGTTATGGGCGGGGCCGGCGACCGCAGCCGTGCCTTCGAACAGCACCGCGGTTTCCGCCGTGGAGTAGACGTGCGCCGTCTCGGTTCGGGCGCGCTCGCCGCCCGCCGCGCCTTCGTAGACGCGGAAGCGCGAGCGCACGTAGCCCGTCGACGCCAGCCGCTTGACCGCCGGCATCGGATCGTCGCCCTCGCGGAAGAAGCCGGCACCCTCCGCCTCGCCGCGACCGACGGCGTCGGGACCGTCCTGCGGCACATCGTGCGCGAGGTCGGTCCGCCCGAGGTAGGAGACGCCCAGTTCACGGAAGATGTAGTCGAGGATCGAGGTCGCGAGCTTGATCGAGTCGTTGCCTTCGACCGGGCCCGCCGGCTCGAAGCGGGTGAAGGTGAACGCGTCGACGAACTCCTCCAGCGGCACGCCGTACTGCAGGCCGATCGAGATGGCGATGGCGAAATTGTTCATCAGCGAGCGGAAGGCGGCGCCTTCCTTGTGCATGTCGATGAAGATCTCGCCGAGCTTGCCGTCCTCGTATTCGCCGGTGCGCAGGAAGACCTTGTGGCCGCCGACCTTGGCCTTCTGGGTGTAGCCCTTGCGGCGGTTCGGCAGGGTGATCCGCTGCATCCGCGACTGCGTGATCACGTGCTCGACCACGCGTTCCGCCATCACTTCGGCGCGCACCACCGGAGGCTGCGCCGCCAGCTCGTCGAACATCTCGGCCATGTCGTCGGCGTCGTCGAGCACGGCGGCCGACAGCGGCTGCGACAGCTTCGAGCCGTCGCGGTAAAGCGCGGTCGCCTTCAGCCCGAGGCGCCACGCCATCTTGTAGGCCTGGGCGCAGTCGGCGATGGATGCGGCGTGCGGCATGTTGATGGTCTTGGAGATGGCGCCGGAGACGAACGGCTGGGCGGCCGCCATCATGCGGATGTGGCTCTCCACCGACAGATGCCGGGTGCCAACCCGTCCGCAGACGGATGCGCAGTCGAATACCGCCAGATGCTCCGGCTTCAGCCCCGGCGCGCCTTCGACCGTCATCGCCCCGCACACCCAGGCGTTGGCCGCCTCGATCTCGTCGCGGGAGAAGCCGAGCGCGGTCAGCAGACAGAATCCCGGCTCGTCGAGGCGGGCGGTATCGAGGCCCAGCTTCTCGACGCAGAAGCTCTCGCCCAGCGTCCACTTGTTGAAGACGAAACGGATGTCGAACGCGTCGGCCAGCGCCTTTTCGACCGCCGCCAGGCCTGAGTCGTCGAAGCCCTTTGCCCGCAGCGCCGCGTGCCCGATGGCCGGAGCGTCACGAAGGCTGCCGCAACCGACCGCCCAGCGCTCGATCCGCTCGATCTGGTCTTCCTCATAGCCGAGCCGCGCCAGCGCGACCGGGACCAGCTGGTTGATGATCTTGAAGTAGCCGCCGCCGGCCAGTTTCTTGAACTTAACCAAAGCAAAATCCGGCTCGATGCCCGTCGTATCGCAGTCCATCACCAGGCCAATGGTGCCGGTCGGCGCGATGACGCTGACCTGCGCGTTGCGGAAGCCGTGCAGCTCGCCCAGCGCCTCCGCCCGGTTCCAGGCGGCGCGCGCCGCTTCGACGAGATCCGGATCGGGAACCAGGCCGGCGTTCAGCGGCACTGGCGGTACCGACAGGCCCTCGTAGGCACCGCTTTCGCCGTGGGCGGCGCGACGGTGGTTGCGGATTACCCGCAGCATCGCCGCACGGTTATGGGCAAATCCGGCGAAGGTGCCCTGCTCGGCGGCGAGCTCGGCCGATGTGGCATAGGCGCAGCCGGTCATCAGCGCCGTGGCGGCGGCGCAAAGGTTGCGCGCCTCGTCGGAATCGTAGGCGATGCCCGCGGCCATCAGGTAGCCGCCGATGTTGGCAAAGCCGAGACCGAGGGTGCGGAATTCGTAGGAAAGCTGGGCGATCCGGCGTGAGGGGTACTGCGCCATCATCACCGAGATTTCGAGCACTACCGTCCACAGCCGGACGGCATGCTCGTAGGCCGGCACGTCCAGACTGCCGTCGTCGCGCTGGAAGGCGAGCAGGTTGAGCGAGGCGAGATTGCAGGCGGTGTCATCGAGGAACATGTACTCGGAGCACGGATTCGACGCGCTGATGCGGCCGCTTTCCGGGCAGGTATGCCACTCGTTGATGGTGGTGTCGTACTGCAGGCCCGGATCGGCGCAGCCCCAGGCGGCCTCGGCAATGGCCTGCCACAAGGCGCGGGCGCGGACCCGCTTCGCCGGTCGCCCGTCGGTGCGGCGGAGCAGGTCCCAGTCGCCGTCCTGCTGCACCTTTTCCAGAAACGCGTTAGTCACCCGCACCGAGTTGTTGGCGTTTTGGCCTGCGACGGTGCGGTAGGCCTCGGAGTCCCAGTCGGTGTCGAATACCGGGAAGTCGAAGGCGGCCTCGCCCTGGCGTCCGATCTCCAGCACCCGCTGGATCATGCTCTCCGGGATCATCGCCCGGCGCGCGGCGCGGATCGCCCGGCGCAGGCCGGAATTGCGGGCGGGATCAAAGCGGGCGTCGTCGGCGCCGTCGAAGCTCTCGCCGCAGGCGGCGAGCACTGCGTCCAAGCGCTGGCGGGCGAGGCGGGATCCGGCGACCAGCGCCGCCACCTTCTGCTCCTCGCGCACCTTCCAGCCGATGAACTGCTCGACGTCCGGATGGTCGATGTCGACCACCACCATCTTCGCGGCGCGCCGGGTGGTACCACCGGACTTGATGGCACCCGCCGCGCGGTCGCCGATCTTCAGGAAGCTCATCAGGCCCGACGAGCGGCCGCCGCCCGACAGCGGCTCGTCCTCGCCGCGCAGTCTCGAGAAGTTGGTGCCGGAGCCGGAGCCGTACTTGAACAGCCGCGCCTCGCGCACCCACAGGTCCATGATCCCGCCTTCGTTGACGAGATCGTCAGCGATGCTCTGGATGAAGCAGGCGTGCGGCTGCGGCCGCTCATAGGCGGACGCCGACGGCAGCACCTCGCCAGTTCGATGATCCGGCCAAAAATGGCCCTGCGCCGGCCCGTCGATACCGTAGGCCCAGTGCAGGCCGGTGTTGAACCACTGTGGTGAGTTGGGTGCCGCCCGCTGCGCCGCCAGCATGAAGCGCAATTCGTCGTAAAAGGCGTGCGCGTCGGTCTCGCTGTCGAAGTAGCCGCCCTTCCAGCCCCAGTAGGTCCAGGTGCCGGCCATCCGGTCAAACACCTCACAGGCGCTGCGTTCGCCGTGGGTTCGCTCCGCCGCGGGCAGCTCGGCCAGCGCGTCCTCGTCGGCGGTGCGCCGCCACAGCCACTGCGGCACGCCGTCCTCGCGCACCGCCGCGAGTCGCGCGGGAACCCCGGCCTTGCGGAAGTACTTCTGCGCCAGCACGTCGCAAGCCACCTGCGACCACGCGGCCGGCACCTCCACGTCCTCCTGCCGGAACACCGTGGAGCCGTCGGGGTTGCGGATCTCGCTGCAGGCGATACGGAACTCGATGCCGTCGTAGGCGCACGCACCGGCGGTGGTGAACAGGCGGGCGATCTGCATGCTGGTCGGAGCCTCCGTATCGTCGTTGCGAAGAGGCCGAAGGTTGCGGGTGGCGTGCGCTTAAAGCCGGGTTTCCCCGAAAGCGCGACGCCCCGTCCCCCCGGAGGTTTCGAAGCTTCCCTGCCAAAGGGCTCGCGGCTAGATGCACGGTCCACTCGGGCAAGTGCGTACTATATGCGGTATAAGCCCTTTAATCAACAAGATGTGTTGTTCAAGCGGACCAACGTTCAAGGTGGGGCTGCAGATAGCGTCCTGTCCACCGGCGCGGCGGCTGTGGCGGTGGGCCGTCGCTAGTGTGGCGGGCGGGGCTGGACGGCCGCTGTTGCCAATGCCATAGTGCGCCGCTTCGCAATCCTCGCGCGCTTCGTTGGGAGGCGCGCCCGACGCTGGCCTCCACTAACTCATGTCGACCATCGGAACGCTGATCTACACCTGGTGCGGCGAACGTGTAGGTAGCGACACGTTCGGTAACCGCTATTATCGGTCCCGCGGCGGCCGCCAGAAGCGCTACGGCCGCGAGCGGCGCTGGGTCGTCTACAACGGCATCGACGAAGCCAGCAAAGTCCCAGCGGAGTGGCACGCCTGGCTGCACCACATCAGCGAGGCGCCGCTGACCGATGGCGCCGCCAAGGCGCGGCCGTGGCAGAAGCCACACCTGCCGAACCTCACGGGTACGCGCTTTGCCTATCGTCCGAAGGGGCATCAGCTGGCCGGCGGGCATCGGCAGCGCGCTCCCGGCGACTATGAGCCGTGGGCGCCCGATTGAGCTTGAGGACGGCGGGCGCTATGGAAGGTGGCAGGGTTACGGGAGAAGAGCTGCGCTCGTTCACGGTCGGCGCGGTCGCCATTGGCGTCTTTTGCTTGGTGCTGATGCTTTCCTACTTCACCACCCACATACACGGCGCCACCGCTGACAGTAACCGCGTTTATGCCGCGTTCAACCGCGTTGACGGCCTCGCCGTTGGCGATGAAGTGCAGCTCGCCGGTGTGCCGGTGGGCCGGGTCGCGGCGATGACGCTGCAGCCAAACTTCCAGGCGCGGCTGACACTGCTGGTCGCAGACGACGTGCCGCTGCCCACCGATACCTCGGCCGCCATCCACACCGATGGCCTGTTCGGTCGCAAGTTTGTGGTGCTGGAGCCAGGTGGCGACGAGACGTTGCTGGGCGACGGCGGCGTTATCACCTTCACCCAGGATTCGCTGATCGTCAGCGAACTGCTCGATCTGATTATCGCCGAAGGCCGGGCGCAACGGCGGGCAGGCGAGGGGATCGGCGAGGTGGAGCCCCGCTGATGCGACGAAATCTGATCGAGACAGTGATGGGCGCCGTCGTGCTGTTGGTGGCAGGCTTGTTCCTGTGGGTGGCGTACACGACGGCGCACGTTCGCGCTCCTGCCGGATACGCCGTCACCGCCATCTTCGGCCGCGCCGGCGGCATCACCGTCGGCAGCGACGTGCGGATCAGCGGCATCAAGATCGGTGCCGTAACTGATCGCCATCTGGACACAAAAAGCTTCGATGCGCTGGTAACGATGACGATCGCCCAAGACGTCGCACTGCCGGAAGACACGATCGCCTCCATCGCCAGCGAAGGGCCGCTCGGAGGGCGCTACGTACGGCTTGAGCCGGGAAACGCTGCGACGCCCATCCCCGCAGGAGGCCGAATTCGCGAGACGCGGGGCTTCCGCTCTCTGGAAGATCAAGTGGGCGAGATCATCTTCCTCGCCACCGGTAAGCGCGACGAGCCGAACCGTTGAGCCCGGGAAGGAGGCAGCGCGGTCGCTCCGTGGCGCGTGGCGCTGTGCTCGCGACCATCGCCAGCGTACTTCTCGCCGCTAAACCCGTTTGTGCCGACGTTTTCCCGATCGCGGTACTGCGCGCCCTGGACAAGGTGACCGCGCGCGTGTCGACGCTATACGCGCCGGTTGGCGAGACGGTCCGGTTTGGGACGCTGGAGATCACCACGGAGGTTTGCGACAAGCGGCCGCCGGAAGAGCCGCCGGAATCGGCGGTGTTCCTGCAGATTGTGGAGAAGCGCTCTGGCCAGCCGTCAACCCTTGGAGCACCCGGTCTACGACGTAGGGTGCTCGACTGTGTCAGCAGTTTACCGAGCGCGCCGGCCAAGGCATCGGACGGCGGATCACTGTAGAAGCGGGCCTGCAGGCGCAATGCTTCGTCCAGCCGGTGCAGGTAGCTTGTCGCCGGCAGCTCGATCGCGCCAAACTGCCGCAAGTGCTGAGTGACGAACTGGATGTCGAGCAGCACATAGCCGCCAATGCGGAGCCGCGCCACCAGATGGACGAGCGCTATCTTGCTGGCGTCGGTCTGGTGCGAGAACATGCTTTCGCCGAAAAATGCACCGCCGAGCGCCAGGCCGTAGAGGCCGCCGACCAGCTGCCCGTCCTTCCACGTCTCCACGCTGTGTGCATGACCCTGAGCGTGGAGCTCGCAAAAAACTCGGGCGATTTCAGCGTTGATCCAGGTTTCCGGGTGGCCCTTGCGCGGCAATGAACAGGCTTCGACAACGGCGCCGAAATCACTATCGCAGCGCACGTCGAAACGGTTTTCAGCGATGGTGCGGCGCAGCCGGCGCGGTACATGGAAGCTGGTCAGGGGAAGGATCCCCCGCTGCGTCGGAGCCACCCAGTGAACCGAGAGGTCCGAACGCCGGCTCGCCATCGGGAAGATACCGATGGAATAGGCCCGGATCACCATCTCCGGAGTCAGCCGGTAATGCTCGGGTAAGCGCCTAATCTTCGCCTCTCACGAATTGTTCCAACCAGTGGATCGTGTAGTCACCATCGATGAATCGTGGGGCCGTCAGAAGCTTTTGCAGCAGCGGGATCGTCGTATCGATACCACTGATCACATACTCATCGAGCGCCCGATTCAGCCGCATCAAGCAGACGTTGCGATCGGGTCCGTGCACGATGAGCTTGGAAATCATGCTGTCGTAATAAGGAGGGATGACGTAGCCGGCATACAACGCCGAATCAACGCGCACGCCGAGCCCTCCTGGCGCATGATAGTCGGCAACCCGCCCGGCGCAGGGAACGAACGTCTGCGCGTTCTCCGCGTTGATCCGGCACTCGATGGCGTGGCCGGTGAAGCGGATGTCCTGCTGACCGAAGCCCAGTGGAGCGCCGGCGGCGACTCGCAGCATCTCGCGAACCAGATCAAGGCCGCAGACCATTTCCGTCACCGGATGCTCGACCTGCAGGCGTGTATTCATTTCGATGAAATAGAATTGGCCATCCTCGTAGAGAAACTTCGAATGTGCCGACGCTGCGATAGCCGATACGTGCCGCTGCCTGCGCGGCCAGCCGGCCAATCCTGGCGCGGGCACGGGCATCAAGCGCCGGTGATGGCGCCTCTTCCAATACCTTCTGGTGGCGGCGCTGCAGTGAGCAGTCCCGCTCCCCCAGGTGCACGACGTTGCCGTGGTGGTCGGCGAGGATCTGCACTTCGATGTGCCGCGGCCGAGCAAGGTACTTTTCGAGATAGAGATCGCCATTTCCGAAGGCGGCCGTGGCCTCGGACCTCGCCATCGCCATCTGAGGGCCCAATTCGTCGGGCGAGTGGGCCACTTTCATGCCACGCCCCCCCCCTCCCGCAGCTGCCTTGATCAGTACCGGGTAGCCCACGGTCTCGGCTATCGGAATGGCCTGCTCGGCGTTCTCCACCGGACCCTCCGATCCGGGAACGACCGGGATGCCGGCCTCTCGGCAGGCGCGCTTCGCCGCGACTTTGTCGCCCATCAGCCGGATGTGCTCCGGCGACGGGCCGATGAAGGTGATGCCGTGGTCCTCCACCATCGCCGCGAAGTCGGCGTTCTCCGAGAGGAAGCCGTAGCCGGGATGGATCGCCTCGGCGTTACATATCGTTGCCGCCGTCAGGATCGCGACCTGGTTCAGATAGCTTTCCGCCGCCGGCGGCGGGCCGATGCAGATCGACTCGTCGGCCAAGCGCACGTGCATCGCGTTGGCGTCAGCGGTGGAATGCACCGCCACCGATCGGATGCCCATGTCACGACAGGCACGAAGAATACGGAGCGCGATTTCGCCGCGGTTGGCGATCAGGACCTTGTGAAACACTGATGCCGGCCCTTGCCTGAACCGTCAGACGATCAGCAGTAGCGGCTCGCCGTATTCGACTGGCGTGCCGCCGACGGCGAAGATCCGTTCGATGCGTCCGGCGCAGTGCGCCTTGATCGGGTTGAACACTTTCATCGCCTCTATCAGCAGCACGGTATCGCCGACGGCCACCATTTCGCCTTGCCTGACGAAGGCCGGCGCCGATGGTTCGGGCGAGACGTAGACGATGCCCACCATCGGCGATTTTAACAATCCGGGATGGTCGGCCAGTGCTTCCGCCTCGCTCTTTACCACGATTTCGCGCTCGACGGCCACTGGCGGCGAGGTCGGGGCAGGAGGTACCGCCACCATGGTAGCCGGCGCCCGGGCAAGGCGCACGCGCCAGTCGTCACCTTCGCACTCGATCTCCGTCAGCCCTGCTGCGGACAGCACGTCGGCAAGTTGGCGAACCACGTCAACGTCGATCGGAGAGCGCTTTTTTGGTGCGGTCATGCTTCAACCCGGCGGCTGATCGTCTTGCAGGACGGCACCGATAAGGCGCGCCGCCGCTTCCAATGCCAACTCATAGCCGAAGCCGCCGAAGCCGCAAACAACCCCTTTCGCGACGCCGGAAACATATGAGTGGTGCCGGAAAGGCTCACGGCGAAAGATATTCGACATGTGTACCTCGATTACCGGGATGTCGAGAGTGGCGAGGGCATCAAGAAGAGCGACGGAGGTGTGCGTGTACCCGGCGGCGTTGACCAGCACAGCGGCATGCGTGCCACGAGCCTGCTGGATCCAGCTGACCAGATCGCCTTCATGATTACTCTGCCGGAAGTCGATGGCCAACCCAAGGGCAGCCGCGCGGCGCGCGCAATCGGCCTCGATGTCAGCGAGGGTCGCCGATCCATACACCTCCGGTTGGCGGGTTCCCAACAAGTTCAGGTTGGGGCCGTTGAGGATCAGGACAGTTGGAAGCATTGCGCTCGTTTCGGAACCCTGGGTGCTCGAACAAGGATGTGGCCTTGTGTAACCTAGCCGCGCAAATATGTTATCAGATAACTCCGCCGGCCGCATTGCCGAGCGGGCTCTGGTTAACATCGACAGGCCGATCAACGCCATGCTCGTGACGATCAACGGCGAAGCCAAGACCTTTCCGCAGCCGCTGACGGTGGCTCAACTGCTTGCGGACTGCGGCCTTGACTCACGCAAGGTAGCGGTCGAACGCAACCTGGAGATCGTGCCGCGCTCCGGCTACGGGCATGCGCTCGTGGCGGATGGCGATCGCATTGAGATCGTGCACTTCATCGGCGGCGGTGCGCCCGATACTACGGCGATCGAAGACGATTCGCTGATCGTCGCCGGCAACGCCTACCGCTCGCGGCTGCTGGTCGGTACCGGCAAGTACAAGGATTTCACCGAGACGGCCCGGGCCATCGAAGCGTCAGGCGCCGAAATAGTCACCGTCGCTGTTCGAAGGGTTAACGTCACCGACCGCAACCAGCCGATGCTCGTCGATTTTGTCGACCCCAAGCGCTACACCTACCTGCCGAATACGGCCGGCTGCTACACGGCTGCAGATGCGGTGCGTACGCTGCGGCTCGCCCGCGAGGCGGGCGGCTGGCATCTGGTCAAGCTGGAAGTGCTGGGCGACCAGAAGACGCTTTATCCGAACATGATCGAAACTCTCGCTGCCGCCGAAACGCTGGTCGGCGAGGGCTTCAAGGTGATGGTCTACTGCTCCGACGATCCGATCCTGGCGCAGCGTCTGGAGGATCTCGGCTGTGTCGCGATCATGCCGCTGGCGGCGCCTATCGGTTCGGGCCTCGGGGTACAGAACCCGGTCGGTATCAGGCTGATCATTGAGCAGGCGAAGGTGCCGGTGTTGGTCGACGCGGGTGTCGGCACGGCTTCGGACGCCGCGGTGGCGATGGAACTGGGCTGCGACGGGGTGCTGATGAACACCGCAATTGCCGAGGCCAAGGACCCCGTCCGGATGGCACGCGCGATGAAGCTGGCGGTGGAAGCCGGCCGTCTCGCCTACCTTGCCGGGCGCATGCCGAAGAAGCGCTACGCTGACCCTTCTTCACCGCTCGCTGGACTGATCTGAGCAGCGGGAATAATGGATCGGGCACGATGGCCCGACCCGGGTGCTTCAGTTCCGAACTGCGGAAGACGCGAGACGCGACTCCGGAAGGCACGGGCAGTGGTGCCATAGGCGGCTCGGAAGCTGCGCGAGAAGTGGGCGGAATCGCTGAAACCCCAGCGGTAGGCAATGGCGGTTACCGGCAGCGCCGCACAGCGCGGGTCGCTGAAGTCGGCGCGGCAGCGAGCCAGACGGAGATCGCGGAGGAATGCCCCGAACGACGTTCCGGCTTGATGGAACAGCCGGTGAAGCTGGCGGGTCGAAATGCCCAGCGCCACCGCAACATCGGCTGGGCACAGCGTCGGCTCCGGTAGTCGTGCCTCGATAAAGGCGCAGACGGCGGGCCAGCGGCGCGCCCCCGCCGTCCGTGTTCGATTGCGGCCGATATCGATGCAGCCAGGATCGCTGGAGGACAGGGCGGCGACGACGAGGGCGACGACGGCGTCGCGCACTGCCGCCTCCGCCGCCACGTCGAAGCTGCACGCCGCGTCGCGCAACGCCTCCGGCAATTCGTTGAGAAGATTGGCAAGCATCCGACCCAGGCCGGCCTTTCCGTCAAGGATGTAGATTGCAGGGATCCGGCCCATCGGCAGCCGGCTGCGCAGCCACGCTGGCGGCAGATGGAGACGCAGTTGGCGAACGTCGCCAGAAGCGGACCACCAGCGTGCAGGTTCACCGTTGACGATGGCGAAGTTACCGGTCCGCAGCGGCGTCTGGGTGCCGCCGTGGTCGAATACAACATCGCCTGTGAGTTGCGACAGCACTACGCAGCGCCGCTCTTCGGCAGCGAAATCGCCGGCGATCGATGCATTGGCGCTGGCGTAAGCTACCTCTTCCATTGCAACGCCGCCGAACGTCGAGCGACGGACGCGAGCGCCCGCCGGCTCGCCGTGTCCAGCCAAGCTCTCCGGCGCTTCTGCCATAACGTTCCTCCTGCGCTCCTGTCTGGCGGCCGATGGCGCGAGACCAGCGTTGCATGCCGCTTCCAGTAAACAAAAGCCATTAACGCAGAAATGGGCGCGCCCCCGACTAAAGGAGAAGGATGATGGGGACCAGCCCGTCAGCTTCAGACCAAAGTCTAAATAAAAATGGCAGTAACGTACGAACGAATGGCGCTCAGGGACAAGAGGGAGGCGGCAAAACTGCCTAGCCTTGCTCAGGAAGGGGCAGCCATGAACGCTGTCCGACAGAACAGGGAGGGAAGTCAATGCGATTCGGTTACCGCAGATGGCCACTGGTGGTAAGCGTGCTCGCCGTGCTGTCGGCCGTCACCACACCGCCTGCGCAAGCAGTTGATGTTGATCCCGGCGAGTATGAGGCAGCACCACCGGGCACCAGCCTCTTGATTGGTTACGGACTGTTCAATTGGAACGAGCGATTCGTCACCCGCTCTGGCAGCAGCGTCTCCGACAGCCACCTGAATACGCAGACAGGAATTCTTCGTCCGGTCCACTTTGTCGATATCTTCGGCATCACCGCGGACCCGCAGTTCTTTCTGGTCTACGGCTTTGCAAACAACGGCAAATTGGGTGGGGCCGATCTTGACGACGCTCACGGGTTCGGCGACGTCCTTCTCGCCAGCACATTCTGGATCATCAATGATCAAGAGGATAAGCGCTGGTTCGGCATTACTCCCTTCCTTTGGTTGCCGGTGGGCGAATACGATAGGGGCCAGGTACTAAACATCGGTGAGAACCGCTGGAGGGGCGCTATACAACTCGGCTACGTCGAACATTTCGCGGAAAAGTGGGCTGCCGATTTTTACTTTGATGCCACCATCTACGGTGACAACGACTCATTTGGGCCCGGCCGAGAGACGCTTAAGCAGGATCCTTCTTACCAGTTCCAGACATGGCTGCGCTACTACATCACACCAGAATGGAACGTGGCTCCCGGCTACTCGGGCACCTGGGGCGGATACACGAGGATACGCGGTGAAAGCGATCCAAAGCTGTCGGCCGAAGCGCAGTCGCTCCGCCTGGCAACCCAATATTGGTTCACGCCCGATTTGCAAATGGAAACTCAAGTGCGCACCGACGTGTGGCGTGAAGGTGGCTTCCAGAACACCTTCGGTCTGAACTTCCGGTTAATGAAGGTGTTTTAATCCCATAGGCGCGGGCAGTGCCTTTCGACCTGAACGACCGGCATCTTGTATAATGTCGGTCGATGGCGGGCAGGAGCAAAGAAATGCAAAATAGATTCGTAATGCGGTTGCTTGCGGCAACCGCAGTCATCGGCGGAGTTATTCTTTCAGCGGGATCTGTACTGGCGCAGGTGTCGGGGCAACCAATTCCTCTTGTGCGCGTCGATGTAAATAAAATGGCATCGGGCTACCGCTCCTCGGTGATCGTCGACAGTCCCGTCGTCAACGAACATGACGACAAAATCGGTATGGTTGATGATCTCATCATCGAGCCGAGCGAGATGGTCCCTTATGCCATACTATCGGTGGGCGGGTTCCTCGGAATAGGCGAGCGCCTTGTTGTGGTACCGTTCAGCAGTCTCAAGATCAGCACCAACAAAATCGAGCTGCCGGGCGGAACAAAGGAAGAACTCGCGGCTATGCCCGCCTTCAGTTACAACAAGTGACACCCGGCCATCTCGGCCTGAACGACAATGGACCCATAATAAAGCAGCCGAAGACCCAGGTCTCAGGACGTGCGCCAGCGGGAGAGGACGTCCTCGACCGGCACCTCCTGCACTGGACGGCGGGGCCTCGGCGGCGCGCTGTCGACCCAGGCGGGAAACAGAACGTCGGTCCAGCGCCCCTGCCGGTCTACCAGGCCGCGTGCGGCGATGTGCGGGTGGTCGGGCACTTCGTCCAGCGTCAGCACCGCGTGATAGCAGCAGTCAGCGCCGGTCAACATCGCATCCCAATGCGCCAGTGGTCGGCTCGCGAATAGAGCCGATACCTCGTTGATCAGGGCCTGCTGCGGCAGCGGCTCGTAACGCCGCTGCTTCCACTCCGGCCGATCGACAGCCTCGCAGAAGTTGTCCCAGAACTTCGGCTCCAACGGGCTGAGGGTCACGAAGCGGCCGTCGGCGGTGGGATAAATCTGGTAGAAGGCAGCACCGCCGTTGAGCAGCCCCTCGCCGCGCCGCATGGGCGCGCTGAACGACAGCGTGTTCCAGAACAGCAACGCTTCTGCCATGCCGATGTCGAGGGTGCAGCCCTCCCCGGAGCGGTTGCGGGCGTGCAGCGCGCCAAGGATGGTCAGCACTGACTGCAGCGAGCCGGCGTAGTCAGCCATCGGCGGGAACGGGATTACCGGCCGCTCGACGGTCCCGCACTGATCAAGCCCACCGGTCATCGCCTCGTAGTTGATGTCGTGACCCGATGCGAGACGGTGCGGACCGGTTTGGCCGTAGCCGGACAGCGCGCAATGGATCAGGCGCGGGTTAATGGTGCGCAACGGCTCGGTGCCGAAGCCCAGCCGGTCGAGCACCCCCGGCCGGTACGATTCGAGCAGGATGTCGGCGCGCTGAAGCAGTTCCGTCAGCGCGGCGCGGCCGGCGTCTGACTTCAGGTCGAGGGTGACGACGGTCTTGCCGGCATTGTTCAGCCGCCAGAAGGGCGAGTCGCCCGGCCGCCCTTCGGCGTCGAAATGTCGGCCTGGTTCGCCCCCCGGCGGCTCGACTTTAACGACGTCGGCTCCCATGTCGGCCAGCATCCGCGTGGCGAACGGTCCCGGCAGATACTGGCTCAGGTCAATGACCCGGATATCTTGCAGAAACTCTTCGAGCATCGACATCCCCTGCTTCCTGATTCTTCGCCGACCGTGGCTTTCTGATCCGCAGCAACCAGTCTACATCCCCGTTATCGAGAGGTCTGGGCTGTTCGTCCACCGGTCCCATACTCGATCAAAGAGCAGGCGCAAAATGGCAGTAGGCATTGTCGGAGGAGGGCACATCGCCGATAGTGCAGCATCAAGACCTGCGGAGTGGCGATGACGACCCCCACGATGAAAGGGAAGGTCTGTCTTGTGACCGGTGGCACCGCCGGTATCGGCTTCGTCGCCGCCCGTGAGTTGGCGCGGCGCGGTGCGCAGGTGACGATCGTCGGCCGTGATCAGGGGCGCGGAGCGGCGGCGGTCAACTTAATCCGCGCCGTGGCCGACAGCGGGGCGGTAGAGTTCGTCGCCGCCGATCTCGCCGAGCAGACCCAGGTTCGCACATTCGCCGCGGCATTCGCGGAACGCCGGCCGCGGCTGGATGTGCTTGTCGACAACGCTGGCGGCTTGTTCGGGCGGCGACGGACCACTTCGAGGGTATCGAACGGACCTTCGCCCTCAATCACCTGGGCTACTTTCTGACGACGTTGTCGCTTTTGCCGTCGCTTCAGGCGGCTGCACCCTCGCGCATCATTGTCGTCGCATCGGAAGCGCATCGCGGAGCACAACTCGATTTTGACGACCTTCAAGGGGAACACCACTACAACCGCTGGACTGCTTATCGGCGCTCGAAATTAGCCAATCTTCTGTTCACCTACGAACTGGCGCGCAGGCTGATGGGTCGGGGGATTACCGCCAACGCGCTGCACCCTGGCTTCGTTGCCACAGACATCGGCACCCGTCACAGCTTCCTGCCCCGCATCCTGTGGCGTATCGGAACGATGGCTGCAGTCAGCCCCGAGCGAGCTGCGCAGACGATCCTGCATCTCGCCTGTGCACCCGAAGTGGCGGAAGTCACCGGCGAATACTTCATCGATAAAGCGCCAGCTCGTTCGTCTCCCGCGTCCTACGATCGGGCGACAGCCGACAGGCTGTGGGACATCAGCCTGAACCTTACGGGTATGCCGGATATCTGATCATCCGGAGTGAGGCTCCGGAGCGATCCGGCGGAGGCGGCTGCAGCCGCTGGGCCACGGTCTCAATGCGCCGCGCGAGAGTTCGCAACTCCTCGCCGATGACATCTTCCGCGGCGAAGGTGGGGTCATCGGCGACGGCGTCCGGCCGTTGGCGGGGCTTGTCTCTCAGTTCGTCGGCGAGCAGGAGGCTCGCCAGCAGCAACAGGCGTTCCTGTCCCACCTGCCCGATGCCAGCAACCAGTTGCCCCACGCGGCGGTCGATCTCGGCGGCGAGCTGCAGGACGTGCTCTTCCTTCCCGTCGTCGCAGGTGACTGCATAGCTTCTGCCGTTGACGACGACGGAGATCCGGGCCATCGAGCTCAGTCGCCCAGGTAAGCCTTCAGCCGACTGATCGCGGCATCCAAACGGAATGCGACAGTCTGCTGCGTCGCCCGCAGGGCTTCCACCTCGGCCCGCAAAGCCTCCACCCGATCCTGCTCCTGTGTTGTCCGGTCGAGATGTGAAGCTACCGCCGCTTCGAGATCGGAAATCACCGCCCGCAACTCA
>JADJRE010000011.1 GCA_016712375.1 Rhodospirillales bacterium | reverse complement strand
TGTGAATAAAAACAGACTCATAATAATGAGTTCGTAGAAACTACTGTAGTTCTGAACAATGTTGGAACAAAAAGTTCAAGTCCTGTCAAAAGTATAGTAAAAAACCAATACAGAGGTACAACCCTGATGATTCTTTTGGCCATGAAGTCGCTTGCTGTACTATGTGTGGCCGTTATGCACATTACGAATCCACTGATTACGAAAAACAGATCCACGCCGGAGCCGCCAGCAGAAAATGTTAAAAAGTCATCGTAAAGCGGAATTTGTTCACGTGTGTGCTGAAAAACGACTAACAACGCGGCAACGGCGCGAAGGTATTGAATGGATACAATCTGCGTGCTGGGAATAACAGGCATAATATTATGAGGTCCGTCCAGAGGTGCGTTATTGCCGACGGTTCTGACTGGGCTAGCCGTTTTGCCGACGCAAACCTCTACCATTACCGGTGGGGCTGTTCAACTGCATGACGCCCAGAAGATGACTTATCCTCTCCGTGCGAAGCGCAACGATGTCCGCTTCCGCCGGAGGGCCACATCCACGGCAAAAAAGGAACAAGCGACCGACACTCAGCTGCAAATCTCATTGTCAATCTCGCTCGGTGTTGCAGAAGCCTGCGTCCCTAAAGGACTCGGTGTGAAAGCTGTTTAATTCCTGCCTGATGCCCGATCGCCAGAGCGAGGATCGGGCGCTTCCTTCAACTGTCTTCACCCTAGGAAAGCGGTTCCCAAAAGCCCCATTTGGGTAGATGGGAATGGCGGGTTTTTATGGCCAGCTGCTCCTTAAAACACATCGCTGTTTCACCCCAGGTGCAACTGCTTGTAAAAGCAAATGTTTTTCCAGGACGCAGCGCATGACCGGCGCGAACTCAAGTATCAAAAAGAGAATGCCTCCCAAAGCAACGCAACCGATGGCCCAGAAATGGTCACCTTTTCAACGAACAATGCACCCAATAGGGTTTTACTGGGTCGGTAAATCGAAGCCAGGGATAGCACCGACTGTCACTGGCCGCCTTAACCGACCTGGAGAAAGTCATGAAAATCAATACGATCAGTGTTCGGCAACAAACTGTGGCCGCGAAGCAACTCGATGAGTCGAAGCGGCGAGAAGACCTTACGGCTGATACGGCTAGTGTCAGCAAGCTGCAACGCGCGGTTGCGCTGACCATCGTCATTGCCCCGATGATTCTGACGAGCCCGGTGCAGGCTGCCTGCACCACGCCGAAAGATCCTTACCTCAACCCCTTTAACAAGAACTCCGCCCACCATCGCCCCATCGGAACCGGCGCCTTATACGCCGCCGGCAATCACCCGAGCACGAGCAGTTGGCTCAGGAACAGCAGCCGGACGATCAACATCAATGCCGGCGCGCCATGGGGCGTCAGCGTCACCTCCACCGATGCTGCGGATCCACTCCGCACAATCGGCGCTGCCAATCTCAAATGTGGTTCAGTTCAAGGCCTTCCCAAGACCATCAGATTGCCCAAGGAAGGATTTCCCACCACGGTCAAGGTGAACAGCAACGGCTGCACCGATGGCGTGGTCGTCATCTACGATAAGGCCCAGAAGGTGCCGCACCAGATCCGCCAGTACAACTGGAACGGCGGCCGACCTGTGGGCGGGCAATATAAGACCTGGAGCATCAGCGGACTCGGCCACGGCACGCGGCCCGGTGATCGCGTCGGTACCAGTGCATCGGGGGTTGCAGCGCTCTTCGGTGTTCTACGCGGCGACGAGATCAATAATCCGAGCAAGAAGGTCGAACATGCCTTGCAGATGGCATTGCCGCGCTCGCCAGGCCATTGCGCCAACATGCTTTCGCGACAGGTCGTCCTGCCGGCGGTCAGCGGCGATAGTTCTATGTTCAACTCCGGGAACAACCTGGGCAACATCCCCTACGGCGCCCTTATGGCGCTCCCCCCGACCTCGAAGGGAGGACCCAGCATCGATGGCCTCGGTCTCAATGCACGCGGCAAGCGGCTGGCCGAAGCGGTGCGGGACTATGGCATCTACGCGGTCGACGGAGCGGACTGCAACGCCATCCGCGCCGATCAGTATGTGGCGAACACGAGCGAGCTGAAAGCGGCGCTCTCGAAGCTGTATCCATACATCCGGATGGTCCTCAACAATAACGTCCTCGGTACTCCGACGGCGGGCGGTGGCAGCGGGCTCGCCGCAAACTGCGCCAACGACGCCGGATAGTCTCCGATCCAACAATCCGGGGATAGCCTCGTTCCAGGTTGAAACGCCTCTCGCCCTCCTTTCGGGACAAGCCCGGCAAGCGGGGCGGGAGGTTTCATCTGGCCGGCTGGTTCCTCCGATGTCCAGCTTTCAGTCGGAGCTGCCGTTCCGGCCCCGCCCACCGGCTAGCCTCCTTTACTCTCCGCTTCGACAGCACCGCGGCGCTGTAGCGCCAGCGCCAGCATCCAGCACCCCATCGCCCAGGTGGCGCCGGCGCACCAGCCGGCGAGCACGTCGGTCGGCCAATGCACACCTAGATAGACGCGACTGCTGCCGATCAGCAGCGTCAGCAGGATGGCCACGCCGAGCAGGTAGGCCTTCACCCGGCGACGTGACTGCGAGCGGGCGAGCAGCGCGGCCAGTGTCAGATAGGTGACCGCGGACAGCATCGCGTGGCTGCTGGGGAAACTCAGCGTGTAAACCTGCACCGCGTGCGGCACCAGGTCAGGTCGCGGTCGATCGAAAAGTTCCTTCAGCTCAGAGCCCAGCAACATCCCGCCGCCGACGGCGATCAGCAGCAAAAGAGCCCAGTTGCGCTTGCGGACCACCAGAAGAAAACCGGTGGCGCACAGCGTCACCAGTGTGAGCACCGGAATGCCGCCGAGGCTGGTCAGGTCGCGCGCGCAGATCTCCAGCCAAGGCGGGCCGATCGGATCAGCGTGATTGGCGGGGTTGCGCAACGCCAGCAGCAGCATCCGGTCGAACGCGTGCGTGTCGCCTTCAACCATCTCGTCGGCGAGGCGGACGAAGCCCCACAGCCCAGCGGCGATGCCAGCGAGCCAGCCCAGCCAAGCGAGTTCCGGCCGAGGTGTCCGTAGAGGCGCCGGCCCCGCGGGTCGCTGATCTCCGACATCGACCATTTCCCTGTTCTCGTATGAAATGCCACGTCTTCCCTTTGCCGTGCCGTGCGATACATAGTCGGTCGCTTCGCGCCCGTCACCCTCCCGCCGACCGAAAGGAACATTGATGAAAATCTCTTTCTCCCGCTTGGAACTTCCCGCGACCGGCGTGGTGGTGGTCGGCGTAAATGAGGATCGGGTGCCAAGCAGCAGTGCCGAAAGCCTGAACGCGGCTCTCGGCGGCCTAGTGCGCCGGGCGATGGAGGCGAGCCGCTTCCGCGGCAAAAAGGATCAGACGCTGGCGATACTCGCTCCCACCGGGTCCGAGCTCGCCCGATTGCAGTTGCTGGGCCTCGGCAAACCGGCGGAGCTGGACGCGCTGCGGCTGCAGGCTGCAGGAGGCCAGATTTACGCGACGCTCGCCGGCAACGGCCACGTCGATGCGTTCGTCTGTGTCGATGCGATTGCCGACTGCCCGCTCTCGCCGGCCGAGATGGCCGCCGAGATGGCGTTCGGGGCGGAGCTGCGCTCCTACCGCTTCGCCAAGTATCGCACCAAGGAAGGCGAGGACGACAAACCCAGTCTCGCGACCCTGACCTTCGGCTGCGCTGAACCGGATCGGGCGGAGGCACTCTGGCGGCAGAAGGCAGCGATCGCTGCAGCCATCGCGTTCACCCGCGACGTCGTTTCCGAGCCGGCTAATGTCATCTATCCCGAGACGCTGGCCGAGCAGGCGCGCACGCTTACCTCGCACGGTGTCGAGGTCGAAGTGCTGGGCGAAACACAAATGCGCGAGCTGGGGATGGGCGCCCTGCTGGGGGTCGGCCAGGGTTCGGCGCGGGAATCGCAGCTGGTGGTGATGCAATGGTGGGGCGCTGGTAAGCCTTCGGCTACCCTGGTGCCAGCCGAGGGCGAAGAGGCGCCGGAGGTCGACGAGAACGGCCCGCTCGCCTTCGTCGGCAAGGGCGTGACGTTTGATACCGGCGGTATCTCGATCAAGCCGTCCGGCGGCATGGAGGACATGAAGTGGGACATGGCCGGATCCGCCGCGGTCATAGGGCTGATCAAGGCGCTGGCGCTGCGCGGCGCCAAGGTCAACGCGGTGGGCGTCGTTGGCCTGGTCGAGAACATGCCATCGGGTACAGCGCAGCGGCCGGGCGACGTCGTCAAGTCCATGTCCGGTCAGACGATCGAGGTGATCAACACCGACGCCGAGGGCCGGCTCGTGCTGTCGGACGCGCTGTGGTACACCAAGCAGCGATTCCGCCCGCGCTTCATGATCGACCTCGCGACGCTGACCGGGGCAATCATCATTGCGCTCGGCCACGAGCACGCCGGCGTGTTCAGCAACGACGATGCGCTGGCAGAGCGGCTGGTTGCCGCCGGCAAGGCGGTGGGTGAACCGTTGTGGCGGATGCCGCTGGGTGATGCCTACGATAAGCTGATCAAGTCCGACATCGCCGACATGAAGAACGTCGGTGACCGCAGCGCCGGCTCGATCAGCGCGGCGCAGTTCCTGCAGCGTTACGTCGGCAAAACGCCGTGGGCACATCTCGACATCGCCGGTGTTGCCTGGACGAAGAAGGACGCCGGGGTCACACCGAAAGGCGCCAGCGGCTTTGGCGTCCGCCTGCTCGACCGGCTGATCGAGGATAACTACGAGCAGAAGTAGGACCGCTTGGCGGGAAATACTGGAGGCGGGCAGGAGAGCGATGACCGAGGTCGCCTTCTACCATCTGCAGCGATCAACGCTGGAACAGGTGCTGCCGAAGCTGTTAGAAAAAACGCTGGCGTCGGAAAAGCGCGCCGTTGTCCTCGCCGCTTCGGTGGATCGGGTGGAGGCACTGGCGGCGCAGCTGTGGACCTACGATCCGGAGTCCTGGCTGCCTCACGGCACGGCGCGGGACGGCTCGCCCGAGGAGCAGCCGATCTGGCTGTCGGAGCGTGATGAGAACGCGAACGGCGCCGCCTTCCTGTTCCTCTGCGACGGCGCCGACAGTGCTAACATCGCCGGGTATGAACGTTGCTTCGATCTGTTCAACGGCAACGACGCGGCCGCCCTCGAAGCCGCGCGGCAGCGCTGGCAGGCGCGCAAGGCCGAGGGGCATGCCGTCACCTACTGGCAGCAAACGGAGCGCGGTGGCTGGGAACGCAAGGCGTGATCGGGCCAAAACTCAAGATACCGTATTGCCTAGTCAAGCAGCGACGTTCGGATCGAACGGTTTGTGGTGTTTGAGGACGCCGAAGGCGATGTGGACAAGCTTTCGCATCGCCGCACCGAGGGCGCTCATCTTCGATTTGCCGGCGGCGAGCAGGCGTTGGTACTGGGCGCGGACCAACGGATTCCAGCGGGCGGCGACCATCGCCGGCAGGAACAGTCTGGCCCGCCAGCGGGCATCCCCGGCCTTTGACAGACGTGGCCGCTTCAGCACGCTGGAGCCGGACTGGAATTCGACCGGCACGAGACCGAGAAACGCCGCCGCCTGACGGGCAGAGGCGAAGGTTCGACTGCGGAACAAGGCCAGGAACCACAGCGAAAGCTTGGCGCCGATGCCGGGAATACTCTCCAGCAACGCCCGCTGCTCCTTCAGCTCGGGATGGCTGTCGAGATGGTCGTCGATCTGCCGGCGCAGCCGGGCGATCTCCGCCGCCAGCACATCCAGCATCGTCTGCAGCGAGACGAGCACCGCGTCGGGGCCGGCTCGGCACGCGCCGTCTCCAGCCGGTTGAGCTCGCGGGCAAAGTCCTGTTCAAGGGCGGCGAGCCGGCCGAGGAGTGCCTTCAGCTGGCGGATCTCGCCCGGCGGCGGCGTCCAGGCGGCCGGCCGGCGGGCGTCGCCGAACAGGGCGAGGATCAGGCCGTCGTGCCGGTCGGTCTTCGTCCGGACGCCCAGGCTCTCGGCGAACCGCTTGACCTGCAACGGGTTGACCACCGAGACGTGGCAGCCGGCGTCATGCAGGAAGGTCGCCGCCGCCTCGTGGTAGACGCCGGTCGCTTCCAGGACGACGTGCAGTTCGGCCGCGGCGGCGCCAGTCACCCGGGTCGCCCAGGCGAGGAGGGCGGCGTGTCCGTCGGCCGTGTTGGCGACCGACTTCGGCCGGACCTGCCGGCGGGCAGCGTCGCGCAGCCAGGCGCAGTGCAGTTTCTCCTTGCTGACGTCGACCCCGATGACCTGCATCCCAACCCCTCGTCGTTGCCGATGACCTCCCGACCGACTGACCTTGTGGATACGGACTTGCGGGCAAAACGCCGCGTCCTCGATACCGTCCAGCCTCCAAGAGGTCGAAGGTGCGGACCGGGGGCACAATCTACGCTTCGGACTTGCCGTCCAAGGGCGGATGCATGCTCACCCGGTCCACGGTGAGGCCAGCTACGCCTCACCGCCGGCAAGATACAAGGGTGGGTCTCGCAAAGCGAAACCCACCAAATGCCACGACGCTCGAAAGCGCTTGCGCGGGTTCGCCCTACCGGCCCCTCATCAACGGCAGGCCGATCAGTGCGCCGGTGAGACCCACCGCTGCCATCGGCAGGAAGGCGCCGCCGGCGAAGCGGGCGTAGAGCACGCCCGCCGCGTACAGCAGGGCGCCAAGGAACAGGCCGAAGACGATCGCCCCATACAGGCTCTGCGCTGTCGCCGAGAGGGCTGGGTCGACGTTGCGGCCCATCCAGTGCATCGCTCCAAGATGCGCCGCGCCGAAGCTGAGGCCGTGCAGCGCCTGCAGCACGACCAGCGCCGGCAGCGACTCGATAAGTCCGGTCCCCAACCAGCGAACTGCACCGGCAATACCCGCAAGCACGATCAGGCCGCCGGCGCCGCAGCGGCGGACCGCCCACGCCCCGGCGGCAAACAGCGCTACCTCGCACAGCACGCCCTCCGCCCACAGTGCACCGATCAGCGCTTCCGAATAGCCGAGCGCACGCCAGTGCAGGGTCGCGAAGGCGTAGTAGACGGCGTGGCTGCCCTGGATCAGCCCGCAGGCGATCAGCAGCAGAACCAGCGGCCGTTGGCGCAGCGCTGCCAGGATCGGCAGTCGGTGCAGGCGGCTTGGGCGTGCCTTCAGATCGGGAAGGGCAGTGCAGATGAGCGCCGTCAGCGCCACGCCGCCGAAGGTCATCCAGTAGACGGCATCCGCCGGAACGCGGGCGAGCACGGCGCCGGCGGCGAGTGCGGCAGCGATATAGGCCAGCGAACCCCACAGCCGCACCCGGCCGTACTCGAAGCCATCCCGCTGCGCCGCCATAACTGTCAGGCTCTCGCCCAGCGACATCACCGGCGGCCACAGCGAAAAGAACAACAAGCTCACCAGGACGATCGGCCAGAAGTCGTGGGCGAACGCGAACAGAGCGAAGCTCAGCACGCTGATGCCCGCCAGCCGCAGCATCGGCCGGCGGCGTTCGCCGCTGCGATCGGCGAGGTGGGCGGCAATCGGCAGGCCGATGACCTTAGTGCCGACGCCGATCGCCAGCACCACACCGATCTCGGTCGGGTCCAGCCGCTGCGCCGCCAGCCACAGCGGCCAGAACGGCTGGATGACGCCGATGACGACGAAGAAAGCCGCGTAGAAAGCCGCGAGGCGCAGGGCAGTCGGCGAGGGGCGGCGGATCACGGGCGGCGCGTGGGGCTCAGTGGGTGGAAGCGAAGGTATACGCCTCGACGCCGCGGCGGACAAACGAAGGCGTTTCAGAACTCGGTCGGTAGTAGTTCGCCAAGAGCGGTCGCCCAAAGTGCCGACGACTATCGCCGGTCAGAGGAGTCGGAGAGGGCCGCCTGCGGTTTTGGTTGAGCTTCTACCCCGAATCGGTGTAGCAAGCTGCGGGGCCGCAAGGCGACGTTTCAATCGGGGAATCAACGTGATGATGCTGCGCTCTTGCTCGCGTTCAGCAATGCTCGCTGCTATTGCGGTACTGCTGGTCTTTCAGATCGGCGGATGCGCGATGATCCAGCGGCAGGAAACCAACAGCACCGAGCAGCTCCTTTCGGCGGGAGGATTCGCGATCAAGGCGGCGGATACGCCCGAAAAGCTGAGCAAGCTGCAAGCAATGAAGCAGCGAAAGATCTTGCGCCGGCAAGGGCCGGATGGTCAGCCGCAGTTCTTGTTCGCCGACGCGACCTATTGCCGCTGCCTCTACATCGGCAACGAGATGGCCTACCAGACCTATCAGCGGCTCTCGGTGGAACAGCAGATCGCCGAAGACCGGCAGCAGGCGGAGTTGGACGCCTCGATGGACTCGCCCTGGGCCTACGACTGGTGGTCGGCACCATATTGAGGTGATTTGCGGCCCGGTGTACGCTGACGCACCCGCACCGGCTTGTCGCTGCTGGTCCAAAGCACTGTGGCCGCTACCGCCATCACCATCAGCGCCTTCATGAACATCACTGTCTGCATCTGGTTGTCTCCTGGTTAGCTTCCGGTATACGCATCAAGGCGGCAGTGGATCGGCGGCGGCTGTCCGCGCGGTCGCGGATTCAGCGGTTCTTGTTTTCCAGCAGGCCCAGCTGGCGAAAGCTGGTGTGGCCTTTGCGCGAAATGATCAGGTGATCGTGCGGCACGACACCGACCCGGTCGAGCGCATCGCGCACGATTCGGGTCATCTCGATGTCCGGTTTGGACGGCTGCGGATGATTGCTTGGATGATTGTGCACCATCACCAGCGCCGAGGCATCGAGCGCCAGCGCCCGCTTGACAACTTCGCGTGGATAGACGGGCGTGTGATCGATTGATCCCTCGTGCTGCTTCTCGTCGGCGATCAGCACGTTGCGCCGGTCAAGGAACAGCAGGCGGAACTGCTCGACCATGCGGTGCGCCATCTGCGCCCGCAGATAGGCGATCAGCCTGTCCCAGTTGTCGAGCACCGGCCGCTCGGTCAGGTCCTCGCGCACCAGCCGCGCTCCAAATACCCGCAGCGCCTTGAACAGGGTAATGATGAAGTGATCCATCCGCTCGATCTCGGCGAGTTGCTCCGACGCAGCGTTCACCACCCCGGCGAGGCTGCCGAAACGCCCCAGCAGTTGCTTCGCCATTGGCTTGGTATCGATCTTCGGAATGGCGAAGAACAGCAGCAGCTCCAGGAGTTCGTAGTCCGGTAGCGCTTCATCGGCGCCGGCCAGGAAGCGGTTGCGCAGCCGCTGACGATGCCCCCAATAGTGCGGGCGGTTCGGCAGATCCACCTGCGGCAGCGCTGTTGCGGAGGCGACGTCGCAGAGGCCCATCGCCCCGCCGTCGCTGCCGACGCGGGCTTGAAGCGCCGCGCGCGGATCGCTGCCTTCGAACAACCAGACACGCCGGATGCCATCCCAGCGCCCACCCAGTTCACGCAGCAAGACGCGATGCGGATGCGTGTCGCCCCTGACGGTGAAAACAGTGGCGCCGCCGGTGGGCGCGTGCTCGGTGACCGACAGGCCGAGCCCCTGCAGCGGCGCGTCGGCGAGCCCAGAGGTTTGCGCCGTCGCGCCCGCCGGCTCTTCGCTCGTCAGGCCCGTCGCAGGCTCGCCCGTTGCCCGCTCTCCCATTGCCGGCTCGCCTGGTAGCTGGCCCATCGTTGGCCCGCCCCTCGGCAAGCTCATCGGCGCGCTTCCCAGGCGGCCTCTCTGCTCTGTTTGCGCCACTCCCAGGGTTCGACGAACTGGCCTTGCCACAGACCACTACTGGCGGCACGCGCTTGCGTTTCCTGCGGGATGTAGTCCTTGCCGTAGCGCCGATAAGCGAGTGCCCAGCCCTCGCGCACCATCTTCGCGTTCAGGTCGTCGTCACCGGCGTAACAGACGGCGACCAAGCGGCCGTAGCGGTCGCGCTTTTCCCCCTTGCAGGTGACTACCTTGCCGGCGGTAGCGCCGGTCAGCGTTCGCCGGGCGTTCTCGCCGCAGGCATAGCCGACGCCTGAAATCGAGCACGATTGCTTGCTCTCCGGCGCGTCGATGCCGTGCAAGCGCACCCGCTCGCCTGCCACCTGCAAGGTATCGCCATCGATCACCTGCGCCTCGCCGATAACATCGGCTCGCGTAGAGCCCGACGCTACAAGCACTATGAGGAGGGTAAGTAGCCGCAGGGGAAGCAGTAACGCGGGCAATTTTCGAACAGTGGGCGATGAAAAAAAGGGGCACGGGATGAGCGACATCGGCAGCACTCCGTCGCAGCCAGGACGACCCTTGGAAGGACATGCGTTACCCGCCGAGCGAGACGCGGGGCGGGCCCCTGTGATTCAACTCACAGAGAAGGCTCCATACGGGGCAATATAGACGGATCGATGCCGATGCGCCAGATGTCGTGTGACAAGCGGGGCGGGCGCCGCTTCACACGTCAGCGGGCAGGTTGATTTCGTTCTTTCAGAAAGAAAAAGAAGCGACTGCGCTGTCGGCCGGGAGGACCCGGCCGGACGGGGCCGACCGAGTAACCTTCCCGACGGCCTGAGCTATGCCTTGCACATATTCATTTCGCGGTTGACCGCCTGCATCATCTTCGCGAGCTGCTCGCTGGACAGCTTTGCACGGAGCGCTGGGAACATGTCCTTTTCCTCCGACGCAACGTGGCTCTTGACCTCCACCTGCAGCTCCCCGAACTGTTATTTCCACTCCTTGTTATCGGTCGTGTTCTCCAGAACGTAGAGATACGTTTTGATGTCGGCGTGATCCTTGACGGCCGACATCGCGTCGATGCCCGTGAGGCTCATCTGGCGCACCGCCGGGTAGATCACGTTTTCTTCGGCAACGGCGTGGCGGGTCAGCGCGTCGGCAAGCTGGCGGAGTAGCGACATCCGCTTGCTTGGATCGTCGGTGCCGGCGATCTGCTGCATGAGTGCCGCGACTTTCTTGTGGTCGTCGATGAGCATCTGGAAGGCGTCACCGCCGCTTGCCGCGGGTGACGGTTGCGCAGCGGCCGGCTTGCCCGCCAACACTGCCGGAACCGCGAGCAGACCGGCCGCCGCAACACCGGTCAGCGTGGCGAAGTGACGCCGCGAGAGATCGGCGTGTAATTGCATCATCGAAAACACCTCCTCAGAACGACAAAGGGGAGACCGGCAGAGCTTCGCCGGTCACAGCCCTTCTGAAGAAGTGTCGGGCACGATCCCAAGTTCCGGGGCGCTAGCCCAGCTTCACAGCGGTGCCGTTGGCGCTGACCATCAGCATCGATCGCTCGCCGCTGCCGATGTGCTCGTAGTCGAGGTCGACGCCGATGATGGCGTCCGCGCCCAACTCGCGGGCTTCCTCGATCATGTCCTCCAGCGCGACCTGCTTCGCCTTGCGCAGTTCCTTCTCGTACGAGCCGGAGCGGCCGCCAACGATGTCGCGGATGCCGGCGAAGAAGTCGCGGACGAAATTGGTGCCGAGCACCGCCTGGCCGGCGACGATGCCGAGATACATGCCGACGCGGCGGCCGTCGACGCTGTCGGTGGTGCTGACAATCATTGGCGGGTTCTCCCTGCTGTGCGCGGGCGCGTACTTGTCCCGCCAAGCCTTGCCGGACGGGGCGGCAAAAGCAACCGGCAATGCCACGCCGCGCCCTCACTCCGATACTCTCCCGCGGCAGCGTACCGAAGAACCCACAAAGTTGGTCGCTGGACGGTCACCGGCATATCTCTACGTTTCCGCGATTCCGCGTCCTGATCCAGCGCGGGCGGAGGAGGAGATCATGACTGCAACCGGACGGGATCGAACGAAGAACGCCAAATTGTTGGCGTGGGTGGACGAATGGGTGGCCCTGTGGAAGCCAGACAATGTGCACCGGTGCGACGGCTCGCAAGCCGAATACGACGCGATGTGCGCCGAGCGGGTTGCGGCGGCGCGTGACGAAATCGCGGCTGCCACCGACGACGACCGGCTGGAGACGTACGTGGCGGATTTCGCAGCGCTTCGCGACGTGCGTAGCCTGGCCGAGCAGGTTTCAGCCCGGCACGACCGTCTTCATGTCCTCATCAACAACGCCGGCATCGGCGCCGGGCCGCGCGGCAGACAGCGCGAGGTCAGCGCCGACGGCCACGAACTCCGCCTGCAGGTCAACCATCTCGCGCCCTTGCTGCTGACCCACCTGCTGCTGCCGCTGTTGCGCGCCGGGGCACCGGCGCGGATCGTCAACGTCGCGTCGGCCGGCCAAGCGCCGCTCGACTTCGATGATCTGATGTTCGAGCGCGGCTACGACGGCATGCGCGCATATTTCCGGAGCAAGCTCGCGATGGTGATGGCCACCTTCGAGCTTGCCGGCCGCCTCGATCCCGGCGAGGTCACGGTCAACGCCCTGCATCCCGGCTCGCTGCTCAATACCAAGATGGTCCGCGAGGGATTCGGGACGCCCCAGGGTCCCGTCGACATCGGCATCGAGGCCGAGCTCCATCTCGCCACCTCCGCAGATCTGCAAGGCGTCAGCGGCCGATACTTCGACCGCACCCGCCCGGCGCGGACGCATGCGCAGGCCTACGATGCCGAGGCGCGCCGGCAGCTCTGGCAGGAAAGCTTGAAGCTCACCGGCATCGATGCCTGCGCTTAGGCCGGCCTCTACGGGGACGTGGCCGCGGGAAGCCGAACATGCTCGAACGCCGTTACTGGCAACCAGCCTGCTGATGCTGGCGACGGGGATCGGCCTCGTCGTAGTACATCTTCCAGTTCTTGTAGCGAACCGCTGCGGGCGGCGCGCCAGCAAAGTAGTAGAAGAAATCCCGCGCTGACTTCTCAGATTTCCCTGTCAGGACCGCCTCGTGGAGATTGACATCGGTGGTCGTTAGTCAAACTGAGGACGCTAGAAAATAGCCAACTGCCCGCTCTTTTCTGTGCTTGCCGTTAATAATGAAGTCCGAGCACCGCGTTATACATAACCCGCGCCATCAAAACCGATGGCGCCGAGCCGGATCGCTTCGGTGACCGCGCTCGCCACGATATCCATCGGGATCGCCTCCATCAGCCGCAGGACCTGGATGAACTCCCGCTTGCCGCGGTTGCCCATGCGCGCTTCGAGGAGATGGCGCAGGTGCTGGAACGCCTCCGGCAGATCCCAGTCTTTCAGCGCCGCCGCCTGGTCGAGCGCGTTCGACTTCGTCTCGTCCCGACCGGGGAACAGCCAGTACTTCGGCCGGGCCAGGCGCCAGTAAGTGCGCAGGATGCCCAGCAGCTGGCCCGACAGCATGACGAACCGGTCCTTGCCGCCCTTGCCGTGCTCGACCCGGATCACCATCCGGACGCTGTCGATGTCGCCGACCTTCAGGCCGACCGCCTCGGACGCCCGCAGCCCCGCCGCATAGGCCGTTGTCAGCGCGGCACGGGTCTTCAGGCTGGGCACCGCCTCGAGAAAGCGCACGACCTCGTCGGCGTTCAATACCACCGGCAGCTTGTGCGGCTCACGCGCGGGGGATACGCTCCGGAATCTCGCCGTGCCCGAGCGTGACGCCGTAGAAGAACCGATGCTCTAGCCGGTGGTGCCGAGACCGCTGGCAATCGCGCTGACGAGGACGAGGAGCTGCGACAACAGCTCGGCTGCGGCGTCCTCGTCGCCCTCGTTTTGCGTGCGGCGCCAGTCGGCGAGCAGCTCGATCTGCCGCAGATGCAGGGTGCGAAGAGCTCCTGCTCGCAGCTCGATCGAGCGGCTGAGCGTCGGCCGCTGCGCCTCCAGGCGGCCGCCGTGCAATTCTTCCAGCATCGTCCGGCTGGTCGCGAACTCGCTCAGGATGGCATCCAGAAAGCGCCTTCGCAGCGCTTCGTCCTCGACGAGGCTGGCGTACGCCTGCATCAGCTCTGGGTTTGCGGTCATCACGCTGGTCGATGCGTTGCCGAAGATGTAGTCGAGCGGCGGCCAGTTGCGGGCCTGCTTGGCTGCTGCCAGCGCTGCAAACGTGTCGGGTTCCTCCGCCTTCAAAGCGGCAAGCGCGCTGCCGACCCCGAACCATCCAGAGAGATAGAAGCGGGACTGGCTCCAGGAGAACACCCAAGGGATGGCCCGCAGATCCGCGAGCGTACGCTCGCCGGTTCGACGGGCCGGGCGGGACCCCATCCGGCTTTGCTCGATGACGTCGATAGGGGTCGCCCGGGAGAAGAAGGCGACGAACCCGTCTGCTTCGACCAGCGCCCGATACGCTTCGCGGCTGGCTGATGCCAGGCGATCGAAGGCATCGGCGAGCGGCGGATCGGGTAACGGCTGGCGGCGGTCGAGCAACGTCCGACGTACGGCACCGGCAGTCAGCAGCTCCAGGTTGTGCGTGGCGGTGATGCGGTTGGCGTACTTCTGCGCGATCGTCTCACCCTGCTCGGTAAGCCGCACGCTGCCGTTGACGGAGCCGGCCGGCAGTGCGTCGAGGAAGCGGTGCGTTGGGCCCGCGCCGCGGCTGATCGTCCCGCCGCGGCCGTGGAAGAAGCGCAGGTGCACCCCGCTTCGCCCGCGACCTGCCTCAGCTCCTGCTGCGCCCGGTAAAGCGACCAGAGGCTCGCGAGAATGCCGCCGTCCTTGTTGGAATCGCTGTAGCCAATCATCACCTGGTGGCGACCCGGGGCGTCGCCTTCGCCGCGTTCTGGGGCCCGCGCCGTTACGCTGCGCCCGGTGATCGGATGCGCCAGGAACTCGCGGATGATGGCGCCAGCTTGTTGGAGGTCCTCGATCGTCTCGAACAGAGGCACCACCGGCAGTCGGCACCAGGGTCCCTCTTCGTCAAAAACCAGCAGGCCCGCTTCGCGTGCCAGCAGATAGACGACGAGGAGGTCGGAAAGGCTGCGCGTCATGCTGACGATCAGCGCGCCAAGGCCGTCCGGTCCATGCGTCGCCAGCTCCGCCGCGATCGTCTGGTAGCAGTCGAGCACCGCCCGCGCTTCCGCCTCGACAGGCGCATCGGCCCGGGTGAACGGCCTCGGGCTTTGCAGTTCGCGCTCAAGAAAAGCTCGGCGCTTCGACTCGCTCCAGTCGGCAAAGTCGTTGTCGTCGATACCGGCCGCCCGCATCAGCTGACTGACGGCCTTATCGTGGAAGCGGCTGTTCTGACGGATATCGAGACTGGCCGAATGAAAACCGAAGCTGCGCACGATGTCGGCGACCGAGCGGACATCGACGCGTGCCAGCCGGCGGGCGCCGCAGCGGAGCAGGTCAGCGCGCAGCAGCTCCAGGTCGGCGAGTAACTCGCGCGCCCGTGAATAGCGGGCCGACGTGTCCGGCTGGCCGTCGGGCAGCATTGCCAGCATGGCGTTGATGAACTGCCGCCACGGCTCGTCGGGATTCCGGCTCAGTGCTTCCGCCCCCTGCACACCGAGCCCGGCGACCATCTCCGACAGGCGGCTGGTGAGCGCCTCGCCCGCAGTCTGTAGCTGCTCGGACAGGCTAAGCCTGCCTGCCAGCCGCGTCAGCTGCTCACTGATCAGGCTCAGGGCTGCGGCGCGCAGCTGCGCAAGCGTTGCCGCTGTCACGGCGTTGGTGACGAACGGATGGCCGTCGCGATCCCCACCGACCCAGTTGCCGAACGTCAACTGCGGCATCGCCGCCGACCGGTTGTCGAGCAGCGAGGGGTCGAGACCGGTGTCGCGCCAGGCGTCGCGCAGCCGCCGGGCCAGCAGCGACAGCACTGTCGGCAGCACCGTTCGCAAGTAATGCAGGACGTTGCGGACCTCGCTCGCCACGTCCGGCTTTTCCCACGGGATGTCGCCGGACCGCCACAGCCGCTCCAGGGTTGCCTTGATCTGCTCGCGGATGTCGTCCTGCTCGGCCGGCGTCCACATCTGGTTCTCCCGCTGCACGAGCAGCAGGTAGATCTCGCGCTGGTGCTCCAGCATCGTGCGCCGCCGTGCCTGCGTGGGATGCGCCGTCAGCACCGGCTCAACCGTCACCTCGGACAGCGAGGCTGCAATCTCCTCCGGTGCGAACCCCGCCGCGATCAGCCGGCGCAGGCTGTTCTCCCAGGAGCCGGAATGCTGCGCCAGCTCACCCGCTGCCGCCATCCTCCGGTGGTTCTGCGCGAACGCGTTCTCCTCGACCATGTTGAGCAGGGTAAAGGCAATGGAATATGCCTGCGGCAACCGTTCCGGGACCGAGGATCCGCAACCCCGCCGGCAGCATTCTCCGGGGCAGGCAGCCAGGGCAGGCTGGCGGCGATGCAGCCCTCTCCCTGTTCAACTAGCACTTCATGCAGGCATTTGATCAGAAAGTCGAGGTCGCGGCTAATCTTCGGCATGTCCTACCGCCCGCTCCTTATCTGCCGGTGCCATGCTGGTGCGGCCGACGCCGATCTCGTTGGCATCCCGCATCAGATGGCCTTGGTCAATGATAAAACGGCAGGCTTCGACTGCCAGAGGACCTTGTCAAAGCCCTGCATCCACCGCAGAGAGCCGCCGTAGTTGGTGATGGCGAACTCCATCCCGCCCCACGTTGTCGCAAGCTGAACAGATCAGCGGGCAGAGCATCGGCGACGGGACCTGTATTGCCATGCGGTGTAGAGTCGAACGTGGAGCAGTACTAAAGTAGTCCTGCCTACACCCGGCTGCGCGCAGCCACGCGAGCGCCTGCATGATTTTCGCGATTGCCTCTGCCGCAGGAATGCTGCGCGACTTCAGGCTCGGGAGATTGATGACCGGGCGCCACACCAGCCGCGGCTGGCTGCGTGGCGGCTGCATCGCCCGAGGGCATTGAACGCGAGTTGCTTCTGGTCTGTGCTAACGTTGGGGCGTCTCGCTGTTCATCTGCGGCGCGTGGACGCCTCGCCCCAAAGACCCGCTTAGCGTCAGTAAAAGCTCTTGCAGCTCGGAGTCTGTCACCAACACCGCCGCATCGGCGAGTGGCAGCCAGCATCGGATGCGATCCTTCTGTTCCGGCCAGTGATCCAGCTGACGCTTGACCTCAAGGGCGAATACCTCGACCTTGCAGAGCACCGCTTTGTCCCTCGGCAGACGCTTCTGGTAGCTATAGGTGCCGAGTGGGCGCCGTTTGATCTTGCCGCGCAGTCCGGCCTCCTCATAGGCTTCACGCAGGGCGACGGCACTAGGCGACAATCCCTTGTGTGGCCAGCCTTTGGGGATGATCCAGCGCCCGGTTTCGCGCGAGGTGATGAGCAGCACTTCGAGAACCGCCTCGCGCATCCTGTAAGGGAGGGCGGCGTATTGCGTCCGGGACTTGCGTTTCACCCTGGTGTTGACTCCTGACGGGAGGTCGCGCGACGCGCTGGCTGCATGCTTTGTTGCCGAAAGAGGAACGTTTCTTCACGCTGTTCGATGCCCATGCGACGGTGTTGGTCGGCGCCGCAGAAGCATTGCGCAGCATGCTGGAGGGCGGGGACAGCATGGTTCAGCATGCGCAGTCGGTGATTGCCCTTGAACATGAGGCCGACGCCATCACGCGGGAGGTTCTCATCGCCGTCCGCCGTACGTTCATAACCCCTTTCGACCGGCGCGACATCGTCGATCTGATCTCCTCGATGGACGATGCGGTTGATCAGATGCAGCAGACGGCAAGGGCCATCCGGCTTTATGACGTCAGCGCCTTTTCGCCGGAGATGCGCAGTGTGGGCTCCTGCATCCTGCAGTGCGCAACCCTGGTCAAGCAGGCCGTCCCCGCGGGGCGCATGGAGAGGATCGAACCGGGAGATGGACGCTGCCGCTGAAAAATTTTGAACACAACTCTTACGCGACAATTTATGATTGTTCTTGCCTGTCCAGCAGAAGGCCAAGCAGGTTCTTCGCCGACTTCGGCTGGTGGCCCAACCGCCCGGCACCAGCCTGAATGCCGGCCACATTAACCACGGACGCTGCGAATGCAGCAAGCGCGGCAGCGGCTGCAGAACATCGAGGATATCAAGTGTCTGCTGGATCAGGGGAAGTGAGCCATGTGGGAGACTCGAAACGGCTTGAGGCGCAACGGCATCGCCGCCGTCGGGGTGCTTGCAGCGACCGTCGCCACGAGCAGTGCGCATGCCGCCGGCCTGTTTCTGTATGAGATGGCGACGCCCGATCTCGGCACCGCTTCCGCAGGGCGGGCGGCCGGGACCGACAATGCCGCCACCGCCTTCGGCAACCCCGCCGCCATGACCCGGCTTGATCAGTCGCAGATGCTGGTCGGCATCCAGCCGGGCTACGGCATCGCCCACTTCGACAGGGGCGACGATACCACTGTGTCGGGCGGCAACGGTGGAAACGCGCTGGGGTTTCTTCCCGGGCTGGGCGGCTACTATGTCTATAGCGCCACCCCCGATCTCAAGTTCGGCATTTCACTTGGTTCAGACTTCGGCCTTTCCGCCCGCTACCAGAGCAACTGGTCTGGCCGCCACTACGCGCTGCAGGAGGAGATCCTAACCTGGGTGCGTTTCCGGTCGCCGCGTATCGCATTAACAAGTGGCTCTCGGTCGGTGCCGGCGCGCAGATCGTCTACGGCAAGCTGAACTCCAAGACCGGGATCAACGATGTACTCGATGGGGGAGATGCCAGTATCGATGTTTCAGATAGCGACGTCGGCTATGGCGGCATCGCCGGCATTCTGGTCGAGCCGGCGGAGGGCACCCGGTTTGGCGTGACCTACACCTCACAGCTGAAACTTGACTTCAAGGACAAGCCCACGACCAATAATCTCGGGCCGTTGCTGGCGGAAGCGCTCGACCTCTCCGGGCTGACCGGCGCAAAGATCGACCTGGGCCTGACCATTCCAAATCAGGTGATGATCAGCGGCTACCACGACCTGAACGACAAGGTCGCGATCATGGGCAACGTCGTCTGGCAGCAGTGGAGCGAGTTCGGTAAGCCAAACCTGGAGGTTACGTCGACAACCAGCCGCAGCGCTACCGCTGATCTCAACTACGACGACACCTGGGGCTTCGCGCTTGGCACCCGCTATAAATTCGCCGACGACTGGTCTTGGTCGCTCGGCGTCGCCTTCGATTCCTCGCCGCTGTCAAAGAGCAACCGGACGCCGGCGCTGCCGCTGGACCAGCAGATCCGAGTCGGCACCGGCGTGCAGTACGCGCTCAACGAGCGCATGACCGTCGGCACCGCCTACGAATACCTGAACCTGGGCGAAGCTGACATCGACCGCAGCCGGCCCCTCGCCGGCACGCTGCAAGGGAACTACTCAACCAACGAAATTCACTTTGTCAATGTCACGCTCAGTTGGAAGTTTTGAGTCTGCGTCGGATTCATCGGTCCCGCTTCTTCGCCAGCTCTTCCATCATCTTGATCGCCGCCGGCGTCATGAGCGTTTCGCCGAGGTCGAAGGTGATCTTCTCGAGCCCAGACGAACGGCTGGGTGTGGTGCCGATCCTGCGCCGCGAGATCGGCGGCGGCGCCCCGGTCTACCTGGACCGGAAACAGCTGTTCTTTCATTATGTCTTTTCGGTCAGCGTGCCCTGTCAGCCGCCCGCCGTCCGCCGAAATCAAGCCGGCGCCGGCGTTAGCTTCGCGGCTTGGACCCTCTCGCTGACGGCCTTGAAGACGTCGCTGAGACGCAGGATCCCGATGATCGCGTCGCCTCGGGTGACGAGCAGCGAGAGATGTTTGCCGCGGAGCAGTCGATGCACGGCGAGATCGAGGGGCGCCTTCTCGTCGATGGTCTCGCTCTTAGAGGTCTTCTGCAACAGATCTCCGACCCTGATCGAGCGCGTCTTCTCGGCGAGATCGCTGCTCAGCCATTGCGACCAGAGCATAGTGTCGTCGAGCGTCCCGAACGGATCGACCGGAGGTTCATAATTCGGTTCCAGCGCGGTCATCAGGTCCCAGATTGAGATTTTGCCGACGACGCGGCCGTCCGACCCCACCACCAAGGCGCCTCGATCCCTTGGACGCGACGGGTCTGCCGATGCCCCACTCAGAGACTGCGCCACCGCCAGAATCGCGTCGTACAATGAGTCACCGACGGAAAGGTGGGTATACTCTTCCAGCGGAACCATCATCTCTCTGACGATCTTCAACTTGCAGCCTCCTCACACGTGCATTCAGCGCCGCGCAACCGGCACCGCCGCGATGCGCAATAACCCTCAGCTCCTCCGCATCAGGTGAGCACGCATCGGCTGGTCGAACAGCCAGCCATCATCGGTCTTCCGACCAAGAGTTTCGAACAACGAGCGCAATTCCTCTTCCTTCTCGTCGAAGCGCTCGCGCACGTGCGGGTTGATCATCGTCAGCCGGTCGTGGAATGCCTGAAAGTCCTTCAGCTTCACCGAGTCGATGTAGCTGAACGCCTTCTCCAGCAGCAGCCCGAATTCGGGTCCGTAGCGCAGCGCCTCCTGGGCCCGGTTGCGCACGGCGGTTTCGTCGTGCACCGGTTTCATCGTCTCGAAGTAGTCACCACTCGGCAGTGGCTCGGAGACGAACAGGATGCCGCCCGGCTTCAGCACCCGCGCCGCCTCGCGCAGCGCCTTCAGCAGCCCCTTCTCGTCGACGTGATGCAGGCTGTTGAAGAAGATGACAATGTCTGCCGATTGCGACGCTATCGGCAGATCCTCGGCGACGCCCTGCATGTAGTGCTCGTCACCCGCCGGCGGGAGCGACTGCGCATGTGCCAGATGTTTCGGGCTGACCTCGATGCCGGTGACATGGGCACCTTTGCGTGTCAGCGATCGCACCAGCCAGCCATCGCCGCAGCCGACGTCGATGACCGTGCTGCCTTGCATCGGCAGCAGTTCCTGCATCACTTCGGCGCTCGTCCGCCTTTCCATTTTTTGGACCCTCGACAACCCGGTATTCAACCCGTGACCGCCGCGCGACAAGGCGGCAGTGCCCTGTTATTTATGGTCGTCACTTGTACCGGATAAGACCCATGGTGGAAACCTTCGAAGACATTCGTGCCTCCGTCCGCACTTTGTGCGCGGGATTTCCCGGTAGCTATTGGCAGGCGCTGGATGCTGAACGCGGCTATCCGGACCGGTTCGTCCGGGCACTGACCGAGGCGGGCTTCCTTGCCGCGCTGATCCCGGCGGAGCATGGTGGGAGCGGCCTGGGGCTGACGGCGGCGGCGGCGATCCTTGAGGAAGTGCAGGCCGCTGGCTGCAACGGCGGGGCCTGCCACGCCCAAATGTACACCATGGGCACCCTGCTGCGGCATGGCTCGCCGGCTCAGAAGGCGCGCTTTCTGCCGGCAGTCGCGCGCGGCGATCTGCGCCTGCAGGCGTTCGGCGTCACCGAGCCGACCAGTGGGACCGACACCAGCCGCATCCGCACTACCGCCGTGCGTCATGGTGATGGCTGGCTGGTCAACGGCCAGAAGGTCTGGACGTCGCGGGTCGAACACTCGGACCTGATGCTGCTCCTGGCGCGGACGACGCCCCGCGAGGATGTGGAGCAACCGCACGACGGCTTGTCGGTCTTTTTTGATCGACATTCGCGAGGCGCGGGCGGCGGGCTGCAGACGCGGCCGATCCGGGCGATGATCAACCACCATTCCTGGGAGGTGTTCTTCGACGATCTGAAGGTGCCAGGGAGGCGCTGATCGGGGAGGAGGGCAGGGGCTTTCGCTACATCCTCGACGGAATGAATGCTGAGCGCATTCTGATCGCTGCCGAATGCATCGGCGACGCGCGCTGGTTCATCGAGCGGGCCACCACATACGCGCGCGAGCGCGTTGTGTTCGGCCGGCCGATCGGCCAAAACCAGGGCATCGCATTTCCCATCGCGCGCGCCCACGCCCAGACGCAGGCGGCGGCGCTGATGGTCGGCGAGGCGGCGCGGCTTTTCGACGCCGGGACGGCTTGCGGGCCGGAAGCGAACATGGCGAAGCTGCTCGCGGCTGATGCCTCATGGGCCGCCGCCGACATGTGTCTGCAAACTCACGGCGGCTACGGCTTCGCCTGCGAGTACGATGTCGAACGCAAGTTTCGCGAGACCCGGCTTTATCAGGTGGCGCCGATCTCCACCAACCTGATCCTCGCCTATCTTGCGGAGCACGTGCTTGGCCTGCCCCGATCGTACTGAGCGCATCAGGTGGACACATTGCGATCCCATCGATCTCCGTCGCCACAACTGCCGGTGACCGACGCCCCGACGCGGTACTGGTGCTAGGGGCGGCAACTGTCGCGCCGGGCGTGCCCGGGCCGGCGATGCGCCGAAGGGTGGAACACGGGGTTAGGACATAGCCACGCCCGCGCAGCCAGCCATCTCGTCCTTTCCGGCGGTATCGTCGGTCCGCCACCGGCGGAAGCGCAGGTGATGCGCGAGTTGGCGGAGGCGATGGGCGTCGATGCCGCGCGCATCGTTATCGAGGACGAAGCGCGCAATACCTTCGAGAACGCGGTCTACGCCGGCCGGATCATTCGCGATCGCGGCTGGCGCCACGTCGTGCTGGTGACCGATGCTTTTCACATGCCCCGCGCCGCCTTCGTCTTCACCCGCCTGGGCATCGCCGTTGAACGCTGCGAGGTTCCCCGCCAACCGGGCGTCTCCCGCGTCGCCTGGCTGCGCTCGCATCTCGATGAGCGGTTACGTCTGTTTCGCTCCGCCGCGTTGTTCGCCGTCGGCGCCCACAAGCCGCTGGTCGAGCGCGTCTGGCGGCGCTAGGGAAGAACCGGCCAGGCGCAGACCAGCTCAGTGGGTGGCGACCAACGCCGCCAGGCCGGCAAAGGCGGGATGCGGCCGGGTAATCAGCGACGTCGGAATCGCCGCCAGATAGCCGCCGAACCGGCCCTTTTCCTCGAACCGCTCACGAAAGCCCGAGTTGACGAATTGCTCGCCCATCTTGGGGGCGATGCCGCCGCCAATGAACACCCGCCACGAGCGTCAAGCGTCAGCGCCAGATTGGCGGCGATGGTGCCCAGCATGGCGCAGAACATCGCCACCGCCTCGCCGGCAATCGGACACGAGCGCGCCTCGGCACGCGCCGTGCAGTCGGCCGGGGTGATCGCGGGGTCCGCGGTCCGGTCGTCGATCTCAGCAATGGCTTGGTAAAGGTTGACCAGCCCCGGTCCGGAAAGGACGCGCTCGGCGGAGACGTGGCCGCGCTCGAAGCGGCGTCGCAGCAGGCGGAGGACTGCTTCCTCGCGATCGTCGAACGCCGGCATGGTGACATGCCCACCCTCGCCGGTCAGCGGGATGAAACCGCCGCCGCGCGGCCGTATCACCCCCGCCATGCCGAGACCGGTGCCGGCTCCCAGCACCGCCATCGGCGCGTGCGGATCCGGCTCGCCGCCGCCAATCCGCTGCACGTCGGCGCGGGTAAGGAAAGGAATGGCAAGGGCCACGGCGGCAAAGTCGTTGACCACGTCGAGGGTGTCGAATCCCAGTTGCCGGCGCGTCTCTTCGATGGAGAACGTCCAGCGGTGATTGGTCATCCGGATCTGGTCGCCCAGCACCGGCGACGCCACGGCGAAGGCGCCGTGCCGCGGCCGCATACCCTTGGCGCCGGCTCCTTCCAGGTAGACGGTGCAGGCATCGACCAGCGAGGGATAATCGGCAACCTGCATGCGATGCACGGCTGCGATCTTCGAATCCTCGTCCACCAGGGCGAAGCGGACGTTGGTCCCGCCGATGTCGGCGATTAGCCCGGACATGTATTCCTCCGATCCTGTTGACCTCGGCGCCGGCCGTCGCCGCTGCGGCGCTGCCGCCGCTGGTTGCCAGTATATGTGGGTGTAGTCCTGCCCGGTCAGCCGCTCGTGCCGCCTCCGTCAACCAATCTGCGCCGGGTTGCGATCCCAGGGAAAATCGATCCAGACGTCCTGATCAACCTCGCGGATGAAGCTGTCGACGAAGGGGCGGCCGGCCGGCTTGACGTACAGCGTGGCGTAATGCGCGGCCGGCAGCATCCGCCGCGCCGCTTCCGCCGTGCTGCCGCTGTCGGCGACATCGTCCACCAGCAGCCAGCCGCTGCCGTCCCCGGCCACTTCCGGCGCCGGCTTCAGCACCGCGAGCGGCCCCTTGGAGGTGCCGTCGTAGCTGGCGATGCAGAGCGTCTCGATCAGCCGGATGTCCAGCACACGGGCAACGATCGCCGCAGGCACCAGGCCGCCGCGCGCGATGGCGACGATCCCGCGGAAGGGACCGAGGGGAGCGAGCCGGGCGGCGAGATCGGTCGCCTCCCGGTGCATCTCGTGCCAGGAAGTGGAATGGATCTTCGCTGCCGCCTGCAACCCGGACATCCCGCCGCGTCCTCCCCGACAGCAACCGCCGTTCTGGTCGCGATGCGGACGTTTAGCACGGCGCGAGGCGGGATATCGAGAACGATGCGCAGCAGCCGAGGGCCAAGCCGGCACGGTCGCCCCTATCTTCTCGACCCGGCCCCATTGCCAGCCGTCGGCCATTCTTGACAACCAGCGCCGCTTTCGATGAGATGCCGCTTCCGGCGGAGTAGCTCAGTTGGTTAGAGCAGCGGAATCATAATCCGCGTGTCGGGGTTCGAGTCCCTCCTCCGCTACCAACCTTGCATTGAAGCACCTCGGGACGAGCATTCAGCCGATCAGCAGGGACTGGGCGCCGTCGATCCAGACGGGGCTGCCGCTGATGTGGCGGGCGCGGTCGGAGACGAGGAAGGCGATCAGTTCGGCGACGTCCTCGCTCTTCCCTGGCCGGTCGGTCAGCGGGATCTGACCCTCCGGATACTCGACCGGTTCTTTCGCCGCTTGCAAGTTGCGGCGATCGGTGTTGTCGTCGATCTCGGTGCCGATGACGCCGGGGCAGACGGCGTTGACGCGGATATGATGCTTGGCCAGTTCAAGTGCCAGCATCTGCGCCATCGTCACCTGTGCGGCCTTGCTGCACGAGTAGGCTGTCGCGCCCGAGTTGCTGAAGACGCGGGTGCCGTTGATCGACGAGACGATGACGATCGATCCGCCGCCGGCGCGCTTGAGGTGCGGCACGCAATAGTGCAACGTCAGAAAGGTCCCGCGCAGATTGATCTCGATCGTGCGATCCCACTCCGCCGGCTGAAGCTCGTCGATTGGCGCCCAGACGCCGTTGATGCCGGCGTTGGCAACCACGATGTCGAGCCGCCCGTACCGGCGCGTGAGATCATCAACCGCCCGCGCAACGGGATCGGCGTCGGCGACATCGGCGGTGAGCGTCATAGCGTCACCTCCGGTTCGCGCGATCTCTTCCGCCGTTGTTCGGATCTCGTCGGGTGAGCGGCTCAGAATGCCAACCCCGCACCTGTTCGCCGGCGAGACGGACGGCAGTCGACTTGCCGATGCCTGAACCGGCTCCGGTGATCAGCGCAACCTTTCCCTGCAGCATCGCCATCTCGCGCTTGTAGTCCCGCCGTACAACGGCGCTGGAAGGCCGAGGTTTCCGGTCGCCGTTCTGATTGCGCACTGCTCACCAGCAGCCCCAGCCGCTCGTCGGCGCCTCCCGCCATGGCGCCTGTGGCGATGTCATGCGACAAGGAGCGTGTCATGACCGTCGCCCCCCGGATCGTCACCGTCAGCCTGAACGCCGCGATCGATCAAACCATCGGCACCGCCGATTTTGCCGTTGGCGAGGTCAACCGCGTCGCCTGGGAGCAGTCGGACGCCGGCGGCAAAGGCGTCAACGTCGCCTCGTTCCTCGCCGGTTTCGGCTACCCCGTCGCGGTAACCGGACTGCTCGGCGCCGACAACACCGATCTATTTGTGCGGCTGTTCGCCGAGAAGGGCCTCACCGACCGCTTCGTCCGCATCCCCGGACGGACCCGAGTCAACCTCAAGATCGTCGACGAGAAACGGCAACTGGTGACCGAGATCAATTTCCCCGGCGTCGCGTCCCGACCCGGCGATCTCAGTACGGTGACCGCCGCGGTGGAGGAACTGGTTCGGCAGGATGCCGAATGGTTCGCGCTCTGCGGCAGCCTGCCGGCGGGCTTGCCGGCGACCAGCTACAGGGATCTCACGCTGCTGCTGAAGTCACGGGGTCGCAAGGTCGTTCTCGACACCAGCGGCGTCGGCTTGGCGCATGCGATCGCCGCCGGCCCCGATATCATCAAGCCGAACATCGAAGAACTGACGGAACTGGCCGGTCGGCCGCTCGACGGAGAGGCGGCCATTGTCGAAGCAGCCCGCGCTCTGCGGCAGCACGGCATCGCGCTGGTGGCCGTCTCGATGGGGGCACGAGGCGCCATCTTCGTCGATGGCCAAACGGCAGTCCACGCGGCGCCGCCGCCGGTCGCCGTCAAAAGCACCGTCGGCGCCGGTGATGCGATGGTCGCCGGCATCGTTCATGCAGCCATACATGAACTAAGCCTCGAAGATACCGCCCGCCTCGCCACCGCCTTCGCCATCGGCGCGCTGGGCGAGATCGGCCCACGACTGCCACCGCGCAAGGAGATCGAAGCCCAGCAAGCAGGGGTTATGACGCGATGGATTGCGACTTGAGACGGGGGTGGACGCCGCTGGCCCAGCTCCCCGCCCGCCGGCGTCGTGCTCAAGCGATTCAGAACATCACGACTTGGCGCACCGCCCTGCCTTCCGCCAAACGGTCGAAACCGGCGTTGATATCATCGAGGGTCAGCCGCCCGCTCATCAGCCGATCAACTTGCAGCCGTCCGCGCTGGTAAAGCTCGATCAAGCGCGGAACGTCGCGGCTAGGGACGCAGGTGCCGATGTAGCTGCCCTTTACGGTGCGTTCTTCGGCAACGAGATTGACGAGCGGCAGCGGCAAGACCGCGTCCGGTGGCGGCAGGCCGGCGGTGACTGTGGTGCCGCCGCGACGGGTGACCTTGTACGCCAGCTCCATGGCGCGGGCCGAGCCGGCCATCTCGAAAGCGAACTCGACGCCGCCATGAGTGGCCTTGCGGATCTCACCGGACGCATCCGATGCGCCCGCATTGACGGTGTCGGTGGCGCCGAGCTGTCGGGCGAGGCCGAGCTTTTCGTCCGAGAGGTCCACCGCGACAATGCGGCGCGCGCCACAAGCAACAGCGCCGAGCAGCGAACTCAATCCGACCCCGCCGAGTCCGATCACCGCGACGCTGGCGCCAACCGGCACGCGGGCGGTGTTGATCACCGCGCCGACGCCGGTGAGGACGGCGCAGCCGAACAATGCCGCCTCGTCGAGCGGCAGCGCGCGGTCGATCTTCACCAGGGAGCGGCGCGACACGGTGGCGTATTCGGCGAACGCCGAGACGCCGAGATGATGATGGACCTCGTGGCCGTCGCGATGCAGCCGCCGAGCGCCGGAAAGCAGCGTGCCGGCAGTGTTCGCTACCGCCCCGGCTCGCACAGCGCCGGTCTGCCCTCGGCGCAGGGCGCGCAGTGGCCGCAGCCAGGCACGAAAACCATGATCACGTGGTCGCCCTTTTCCAGGTCGTCCACGCCAGGGCCGAGTTGCTCAACCACCCCCGCTGCCTCATGACCGAGCACCATCGGCGTGGGTCGCGGCCGATCGCCATTGATAACCGATAGATCTGAGTGGCAAAGGCCCGCCGCGGCGATTTTAATCAGGACCTCGCCTGGTCCCGGGGGATCGAGATCGACTTCTTCGATAGCGAGGGGTTTGGACTGGGCATACGGGGGCTTGACTCCCATGCGGTTGAGTACCGCCGCCTTGATCTTCATCCGCTCACTCCTCTTCCATGTTGCGCGTGACGGGCCTCGGCCGCAGCAGTCGCCCACGCTATTGGACGGCCTGAATAAAAGTTATCATCATTGATTCGCGGGTACTTGTCTGGCAATAGCTTGAGACTACGAATGCTGGCGCGCCAAAGCGTTGGCCGTAAGGGAGCGACGTTCCATGAAGATAATCAAGCGAACCGGATGGTTCGCAGGCGTGATTCTTGTCATTGCGGGACTTCTTTGCGCGCCCTCGGCGTGGGCGGCGGAAAACGGGAAGCTCCGCCTGGGGATCGTCACTTTCCTTTCGGGTCCGGCGTCTGGCCCGTTTGGAGTGCCAGCGGAGAACGCCGCAAAGCTGACGATCGCCGCTCTCAACGCCGGGAAAATGCCGGCGCCGTACGCGATGAAGGGCATCAACGGCGTCGAGATCGAGACGGTCGTGGTCGACGAGGCCGGCGGCGCCACCAAGCAGGTGGAGGAATTCCGCAACCTCGTCGAGCGCCAGAAAGTCGATGCCGTGATCGGCTATATCTCCAGTGGAGACTGCCTCGCGGTGGCGCCGGTGGCCGAAGAACTCAAGGCTCTGACCGTCTTCTTCGATTGCGGTACCCCGCGCATCTTTGAAGACGCGTCCTACAAATACGTCTTCCGCACCGGCCCGATCGCCACCACCGACAACATCGGAGCCGCCAGGTACATCCTCGACACGAGCCCCAACACCAAGAGCTTTGCCGGCATCAACCAGAATTACGCCTGGGGGCAAGACTCCTGGAACGACTTCAAGGCCGCGATGCAGGTGCTGCTGCCGCAGGCGCAGGTCAAGACGGAGCAATTCCCCAAGCTCGGCGCCGGCCAGTATGGGGCGGAGCTGTCAGCCATTCTCGTTGAGAACCCGGATATCGTGCACTCCAGCTTCTGGGGCGGTGACATGGAGGCGCTGGTGTTGCAGGGCGCGGCGCGTGGCCTGTTCGACAAGCGCTCCGTGGTGCTCACCTGCGGCGAGACAGGCATGTTCCGGCTAGCCGAGCAGATGCCGGAAGGCGCCATCATTGGTGGTCGCGGACCCTATGGCGTCTTTGCTCCGGACAATCCGCTCAACGCGTGGTTCCGCAAGGAGTATCAGGCGGCCTACAACACACCGCCCACCTATCCTTCTTACAAGATCGTCCAGGCGATCCTCGGGCTGAAGAACGCTGCGGAGAAAGCCGGGAGTGCGCCGGGCAAGCTCCCCGACACCGACGCGATCATCGCCAAGTTCAGGGATCGAGCTTCGAGGCACCGAGCGGACTGGTGGCGATGGGCCTCGGCAAGGCCCATCAGGCGGTGCAGGGCATCGCCTATGGCACCTTCAATCGCGAGGGCGCGGACAAGGCACCGACGATCATCAACGTCCGGAGTTATCCGGCGGAATGCGTGACGCCGCCGGAGGGCACCCCTAGCACCGAATGGATCAAGGCGGGGATGCCGGGCGCCAAGTGCGGCTGAAGTCTCGGGCCGGCCGCAGCGGGATTTCGACCCGCTGCGATGCCGTAAGGGATGGGGCCGATGCTGACGCTGCTCGCCATTCTGGTTGACGGGCTCATCTACGCGTCATGGCTGTTCATGGTGGCGGCCGGACTGACGCTGATCTACGGCGTCATGAAGATTCTCAACATGGCGCACGGCAGCATGTTTGCCATCGGCGCCTATACCTCGGCATGGATCGCCGGCTGGTATTTCACCGGCGGCAGCGTCACCTGGGGCTATCTGCTGATGCTTGGGGGGGCCATCGCCGCCGGCGCTCTCGTCGGCCTGATCGTCGAGCGCGGACTGTTGCGCTTTCTCTACGGGCGCGATCCGGTAGTGATGATCCTGCTCACCTATGCCGTGCTACTGATCCTTGAGGACGTGATTAAGCTGGTGTGGGGGTCGACCCTCATTTTGCCTTCCAGCCGTATACAATGCTCGGCCGCAGCCAGGTCGGCCCGCTAACATTCTCCAACTACGACTTCGGCGTCATCCTGATCGCCGCACTCATCGGCCTCGGACTGTGGTGGGGATTAAACCGGACACGGCGGGGCAAGTTGCTGCTCGCAGTTATTCATGATCGCGAAATGAGCGTGGCACTTGGCATTGATGTCCGCGCCTACTTCCTGCTCACCTTCATCATCGGCTCGGTCCTGGGATGCATCGCCGGCGCCGTGACTGCGCCAGCAATATCCGTGGCCCCTGGGATCGGCGTTGAGGTGATCGTCCTGGCATTCGCCGTCGTCGTCATCGGCGGGTTGGGCAGCGTCGGCGGCGCGCTCGCCGGCGCGCTGATCGTGGGCTTCAGCCGGGCCACCGCCGTTCATCTGCTGCCGCAGGTGGAGCTGTTCGTGATCTTCGGTGTCATGTCGCTGGTGCTCGTCGTCCGGCCGCAAGGCCTGTTCGGGCGAGCCCCGCCACGGAAGATCTGAACAATGGGCAGAGATCTGACGCTCCTCGGCCTGACGCTGGCGCTGGTCCTGTTACTGGCCGGCGCGGTTATCTTCCCGCATTGGCTGACGTTTCTTGTCATGATGTCGCTGGCGCGCGGCCTGGTCGTCCTCGGCATCGTTCTGCAGATGCGGGCAGGTCTCGTCTCCTTCGGACAGGGTCTCTATTACTGTATCGGCGGCTACACCGCTGCTATGCTCGGCAGTCTCTACGGCGTTCGCGAAGTGGCTGTGCTCATCGCTGCCGCCATCCTGGTCAGTGCCGCGGTGGCGTTCGTACTGGGCACGCTGCTCAGCCGCTATCGCGACATCTTCTTTGCTATGCTGAGCATGGCGTTCTCAATGATCCTCTATGGCCTGCTGGTCAAATCTCCGGCGCTTGGATCAACCGACGGCTTCAACGTTCCCGCAATGACGTTCTTCGGCTGGAAGCCCGCGGTCCAGAGCACCGGCGTCTACGTTATCACTTGCTTCCTCGCGTACATGATTGCGCTAGCCTACCACTACTACCAGAAGTCGCCGGCAGGGTATTTAGCGGGCGCGATCCGCGAGAACGAAATACGAGTCGAATACTTGGGAAGTTCGGCACAGTGGCTGCTGCACGCCAAGTACGTGATGGCGTCGGTGATCTCCGCCGTCGGCGGGCTACTCGCCGCGCTCGCCACCGGACATGTCGACCCTGAGATGGCGTATTGGACAACTTCCGGCGAGTTCGTCTTTATCGCTATTCTCGGCGGCACCGGTCATGTCGCCGCGCCCTTCCTCGGCTCGACGCTGTTCTCTCTCGTCCGCACCTATGCCTATCAGTTCTTCCCCTACACTTGGCAGATGATTCTCGGCCTGGTGCTGCTGCTGATCATCGTTTTCCTGCCGCGCGGTCTGTGGAGCCTAATCCAACGATTGTATTCGGAGAAGCCCCGTGCAGCCGATCGTTAGGACCGAGTCGCTGTGCCGAAACTTCGGCGCGGTTGTCGCCGCTGACAACATCACGGTCGCGATCAACCCCGGCGAAGTGGTCGGCGTCATCGGCGCAAACGGCGCCGGCAAGACGACCTTCGTCAACATGGTCACCGGCTACCTGCAGCCGAGTGCTGGCAAGATCTATTTCCGCGAGCTCGACATTACCAAGCTCAAACCGCGACAGGTCATGCGGATCGGGATCTGCCGGTCATTTCAGATCGCGCAGTTGTTCCCGGAGTTGAGCGTGCTCGACAACCTTCTCATCGCAGTCAGCAGCAGCGAGGGCACCTGGCCTAACTTTCTCAAGCCGCTGAAGTCCCCGGCGCGGATCGCCGCCGCCGAGAGGGTTCTCGCCGACTACGCCATCACCTCCTTCGGCGACACCATCGTCGCGACGCTGCCGCAGGGGGTCCGCAAGCTGGTCGACATCGCCATGGCGATGGTGACGGAGCCGGCGGTTCTGCTCCTGGATGAGCCGACGAGCGGCGTCAGCGTCGAGGAGAAGTTCGCGATGCTGGACACCATCATGGCAGGGGTGGGGGGCTGGCGCGACGGTGCTGTTCGTCGAGCACGACATCGAGATCGTCGAGCGCTATGCCAGCAGGGTGCTGGCATTCTACGACGGCCGGATCATCGCCGACGCCGATCCCGAGACGGCGCTGAGCGATCCAGACGTTCGCAAGTACGTGGTTGGATCGCAGATTCACCGGCGGTAGGTGCGGCAATGATCGGTTTGCAGCAGGTCACGGTGGCGATCAAGCGCACCGACATTCTCAACAACGTCTCGATGGCGATCGGATCCGGGCGGATGGCCGGGCTTATCGGCCGCAACGGCGCCGGCAAGACGACGCTGATGCGCTCGATCATGGGACTGCTGCCGCTGCGCAAGGGCAGCATCGTGCTGAACGATATCGACCTGAGCGGCGTTCCGCCCCATCGGCGCACGCACCACGGCATTGGGTTCATGCCGGAAGACCGGCGCCTGATCCCGGACCTCACCGTCGCCGAAAACGTCCTGTTGCCGGCGTGGGCGGCGAAGCTCGCCGATACTGATGCGCAGCTGGCCTGGACGTACGCGCTGATGCCGGAAGTCCAGCAGTTCGCCGACCGCAAGGCGTCGCTCCTGAGCGGCGGTCAGCAGAAGCTGGTCGCCCTGGCCCGCAGCCTGATGATCGGCCGCCGTCTGCTGTTGCTCGACGAACCCTTCGAGGGCGTGGCGCCGGCGCTGGCACAGCGGCTGATCGAGGTTATTGCCGTGTTGAAGGGTGAGGGTGCCACCGTGCTGATCTCGGAATCCGACTATACCTATTCTAGGGACCTGGTCGATCAGGTGTTCGTTATTGAGCGTGGTGTCGTCACCGCCCGGTAAGCGGGACGTCTTCATCATGGAAACCGGGATCATAGCGAACGACATCCCGCGAAGGTGAACGGGGTGCGTCAATGAGGAGGAAGGCCGGGATGGCAAACACGCAGCTTCACGACCGCGACTTGCTGCGCGACAAGGCTTACGTCGATGGCAGCTGGATCGCAGCGGATAGCGGCCGGAGTTTTTCGGTACGCAATCCCGCCAGTGGCGACGAAATCACTCAGGTTCCCGATCTTGGCGTTGCCGAGGTTCGGCGGGCGATCGAGGCCGCTAACGCGGCTTATCCGGCATGGCGGGCGAAGACGGCGAAGGAGCGCGCCGCCGTGCTCCGCCGATGGTACGACCTGATCATGCAAAATCAGGAAGACCTCGCCATTCTGATGACCTCCGAGCAGGGCAAGTCGCTCGCCGAAAGCCGGGGCGAGGTCAGCTACGGCGCTTCCTTCATCGAGTGGTTTGGGGAGGAAGCCAAGCGCGTCTATGGCGACGTCATCCCACAGAATGTCAGCGGACGGCGGATCATCGTCGTCAAGGAACCGATCGGCGTAACAGCGGCGATTACGCCTTGGAACTTCCCGATCGCGATGATCACCCGCAAGGTCGCACCCGCCCTGGCGGTCGGCTGTACCTCGGTGATCAAGCCAGCCAAGCTGACGCCGCTGTCGGCGCTCGCGCTTGCCGAACTGGCACATCGCGCAGGCCTGCCAAAGGGCGTTCTCAACGTTCTTACCTCGTCGTCGGCATCGGACGTCGGCAAGGAGCTTTGCAGCAACCCCATCGTCCGCAAGGTGTCGGTTACCGGCTCGACGGAGATCGGCAAGCTGGTGATGCGAATGAGCGCCGACACGGTAAAGAAGGTCTCGCTCGAACTCGGCGGCAATGCGCCGTTCATCGTTTTCAATGACGCCGATCTTGATGCCGCGGTGCTGGGAGCGATGGCGTCCAAGTACAGGAATTCCGGCCAGACCTGCGTCTGCGCCAACCGCATCTTGGTGCAAAATCCTGTTTATGACGCCTTCGCCGACAAGCTCGCGGCGGCGGTGAAAGAACTGAAGGTCGGGCCCGGGCTGGAGCCGGGGGTAAATCAGGGCCCATTGATCAATCAGGCGGCCGTCGAGAAATGTGAGGAGCACATCGCCGACGCGCTGTCCAAGGGAGCGCGCATTGTCGTCGGCGGCAAGCGTCACCCGCTGGGAGGAACCTTCTTCGAGCCGACGCTGCTGGCCGATGTCGACACGCAAATGAAGGTCGCACGGGAAGAGACGTTTGGCCCGGTAGCTCCGCTGTTCCGCTTCGACAGCGAGGAGCAGGCCATCGCCATGGCCAACGACACCGAGTTCGGGCTGGCCTCGTATTTTTATTCACGCGACATCGGCCGCATCTGGCGAGTCGCAGACGCGCTCGAATACGGCATGGTCGCTGTCAACGAGGGAATCATATCCACTGAGGTTGCACCGTTCGGCGGCGTCAAGGAGTCGGGCCTTGGTCGTGAAGGCTCCAAGTACGGCATCGAGGAATACTGCGAGATCAAGTACGTTTGTATGGGCGGTATCTGAACGCTGGTGGTGATTGTCGCGCGAGGAGGGAAGGTCAGTTGGCACTCAGGCATATTTTGGTGCATGTCGACGATAGTGACCTCTGCGCAAGCCGCCTCGAATTGGCGATCTGGCTGGCGAAGAAGTTTCAGGCACTGCTCACCGGCTTCTTTGCCGAGAACGATCCCCGGGTGATGACGGTGGCTCTTCTCGACGTTGAGCGCGATCTCGCCCCCAGGGTAGCGAGAGCCGAAGCATCCTTTCGTGCGCTCGTCCAAACGGCGGGGGTGCGGGCGGACTGGGTGGCGGCGATGACGGTCAGCGACGTCGCGCTGTTTCGCGAAGCTGTGTTCGCGACCCAGGCCTGCGATCTGGCTATCCTCGGCCAGCACGATCCCAGCCGTTTTGATATTCGTGTCCCGGCAGAACTCGCGGAGCAGGTTGTGCTGCATAGCGGACGACCGGTGCTGATCGTTCCGCGCTCAGGCCGCTTTTCCACGATCGGACGTCGCGTCATGATCGCCTGGAACTCAGGCAGAGAGGCAGCGCGCGCATTGAATGATGCCATCCCGCTGCTGCAGGCGGCAGAGCATGTGATGCTGGTGGCAATCAACGTCGAGCAGAGGGGCAAGGCCCTACAGGGTGAGCTCTTCTCCCACGTTATGCGGCACCTGGCGGCGCATGGCGTACGCGTCGAGATCGATCGCATGATTGTCGAGGACATCGGCGCGATGGACATGTTGTTGGGTCGCCTGACAGATGAGGCGATCGATCTGTTGGTGATGGGCGCGCACGGGCATTACGGCTTTCCATACATGCATCGCGGCGGCAGCACGCGGCATATACTTCGCCAAATGACCGTGCCGGTAATGATGTCGCATTAGTTCCCGCGGATGCCGCTCAGGAAAGTTGCAAATCGTGGCGCATCCCTGCACTGCTGATCTTTCATGCCAACTGCTGGAGGACCCGGCCTACTTTAGTTTCATCGCAGTCGCAGCGCGCTGCGCCTAAGCAAAAACGAGCGATCTGCGGTGGAGACGATAACAGATGACCCTTCTGACATCGTTGGGACAAGTGCTTCACGAGGAGCACTTTCGTATCCTGGTGTGGATTTGCGAACTGCAGAACCGCGTGTGCGGCGAGGCGGCCGAGCGCTGTTTCGATTGCGATAATGACCTTGAACAGCAAGAGATGCATGGCGTGATCGGCGGCTTGATCACGTGCTGGCGCATCACGCCTTCGAGGAGGATGTCATCTTTCCGCTGCTGCGAGCCGATGATGACCGTGATCTGGTTGAACTGCTCGCCGACGAGCATCAAGCAATCGAGCCGATAACGAAGCGATTGCGGATGCTCACTAGCGAGATGCTACGGCACGGTGGTTGCAACGGCCGATGGTCCGAATTCTGTCGGCTCGCACAGGAACTCTTCGCTCAAATGCTGCGCCATCTGGAGACTGAAGAGCGGATCATCTTGCAGCGGTTGGAACATTTGCTCGACCAAGCGACCGATCACCGCCTGGCACTTCAGCACCTTTCGACGCGACAGCTACCCAGCATCGCCGCGAATCCGCTCGGCCTGAGCTAGCGAGCGAGTGCGGCGCTGACGATCTGTTGCGTTTAGAGGTAAAAGCGCTGGCTAGCACCCAGCCCCCTCGGCCTCACACCGCGACATGCGCCTTTACACCGTCGGCCACTCGACCCGATCAGCAGCGGAACTGGTACAGCTGCTGCGAGAACATTGCGTCGGCCTTGTGCTCGACGTTCGACGGTTTCCGCAATCCCGCCGACATCCGCAGTTCAATATCGAAAGCTTGCCCGGCGTCCTCGGCGACAGCGGGATCGGCTATCAGCATGTCGAAGCGCTCGGCGGGCGGCGGAAGCGCCGGCTAACGGCGGAGGCGTCGCCGAACACTGGCTGGAACGTCGAGGGCTTCCGCGGCTATGCCGATTACGCGATGACGCCTCCATTTCATCAGGCGCTGCAAAGCCTGTTGAACTTGGCCGAGCGGCACACCGTCGCCCTCATGTGTGCCGAGGCGCTGTGGTGGCAGTGTCACCGCCGCATCATCAGCGACTATCTGCTGGTCCGGGGTGTCGAGGGGATCCACATCCTTGGTCCGGACGAGGCGAAACTGGCCGGGCTCACGACCGGAGCCGAGCCGCAAGCAGATGGCAGTATCCACTACCCGCCAGCGCAAGCTCGCCTGCTGTAGCGAACCAGCCGGGGCGGCGCGCCAGAAGCGGCGCCACGTGTCTGGGCGAAAGTCCCGCGGCTACAAACCCTCGTGCCGATGCTGCGCGGTGTACCGGTGGCGTTTCCGATCAGGCGGGTAGATCCCTCTTTCGAGATTAACCCGTCACGAGATCGGGTCGCCGCCGGTCTGCGGGCGACGTCTACAGCATCGCGGCCATCGGAATGAAGGTGACCCGCTGGCCGCTGCGGATGCGATCCTGCTGCGCCGGGATAACGATGTAGCCATCCGCGGCAACCAGCGCCGACAGCCTAGCGGAGCCGGCTGACGCGATGACGCTCAGCGTCGGCAATCCGTCTTCCGTCGTGCCGACGATACGCACCGGCTGATACTCCTGACGGCCCGGCGACCGGATCAACTCGTCCTCGCAGATGGCCGGCTGCGTCGCCGGCGGCCCCATTGTGCATCCCGCCCGCTTGCCTATCAACGCGCGGCCGAAGAGCGAAAAGGTCACGAAGGCCGAAACCGGATTGCCAGGAAGCCCCAGGTACACTGCGTTGCCAAGCCGGCCGATCGTGAGCGGCTTGCCGGGCTTGATCGCCACCTTCATCACGTCGAGCGTGCCGCCGGCCTCAACGACGAGACGGTGCATATGATCCTCGTCGCCGACGGATACGCCACCGCTGCTGAGGATGACATCCGCTTCCGCTGCGGCCAGTTGCAGCGTTGCCTCGAGCCGCTGGGGGTCGTCTGGGATCGCACCCAGATCTTCCACCTGGACGAACGGTTGCTTGAGCAAGGCCCGCAGCATCATCCGGTTCAGATCATGGATCTGGCCGCGCCCAAGCGTTTCACCGGGTTGTCTCAGTTCCGTTCCGGTGGAGAAAACGGCAACCCTGACCGGGCGCCGGACCTTTACCTTGGCAAAGCCGGCCGCCGCGAGAATTGCTATGTGGCGGGGATCGATCAGGGTGCCCGCACTAACAATCTCCCGCCCGTGCGGGACGTCCTCGCCGGCGCGGCGGATGTTATCGTCGGTGGCCGGTCGACGCCGCACGAGCACCGCCTCGCCATCGAACTCGCAATGCTCCTGCATCACCACGGCGTCGAACCCTTGTGGTACGGCGGCGCCGGTCAGAATCCTGATCGCGATGTCGCACCCGTCAGCGGACGCGGGCGACGTGCCCGGGTCGCCGGCAGCAATCCGGCCGGCCAGAGGAAAGCGAAATGGTGGTTGCCCGTGACAGGCGGCGCTGCGAACCGCATATCCATCCACGGCCGCGTTGTCGAACGGCGGCAGTGGCAGGAAGCTTACGACGTTGGCGGCAGCGATCCTGCCGATCGCCTCGCCGGTGGCCAGCCACTCTGTCTCCTCAACCGTCGCGACCGTGGCTGTCGCCATCGACAGAGCGACATCCGGCGCGAGCAGCGGCAATGTCTCGTGGGGCCTTGCGTCGCTCCCAGGGGTCAAGCTGTCGCCTCGCGCGGCTGTCCCATGGTTGAGGTTCCAGACGACCTGATACCCAAGCGCAAGATATTAAACCGAGCCGCCTGAAGCGGGCGACCAGGAAGATCGTCAGGCCTCCGGCGACGACGGATGATCAGCGGCAGCACCATGTTGCTTGGCGCCCAGCACTTCGGGCGCACTTCCGACAAGTTTCGCAATGATGCCCAGGATGTTCCAAGGCTCGGAACGTCCGATGCGTTGACATATCGGTAAAACAGGCGAACGACCATCAATGACAGGGGATTGACGTCATCTCAGAGCGAAGGCTCCTGTTCTCGCCATCATGCGTGTCGCTCCAATAGTGATAATCAAAATCAGCGCGTTTATACGCGGGTTATATAAATCACAGTGGCCGGCCCAGCTTGTTTTTATATGCCCATACTCCGACTCTTCGGCTCGCGTCCGACCAGCTTCGGCAATGAGCGCTGTTGATACAAGCCAGCGACACCGCAGCAGCGCAATTATGCATGCCTGTTGCGATGTTGCGGCGACAATTATCGTTCGGTCAGGACGCCGGAACCGAAAAGAGGCTTCAGTTTACCATGATCCCAGACACCCTTGAAGGGGCGCTTATCCTGAGCGCCATCGACTTCTTCCTCAGCTTCATCATCATCGGCGGCATCGGCCTTGTTCTTGCGGCCTTTCCATACCTGAACCGGCTCGGCTCTATTTCTGATGAGCACCTAAAGGGCGGCCACTAAGAAAAACAGAAGAGGAGACTGCAAACATGTGGGACCAGACCGTCGTCTTTCTGCAGGCGTTGCTTGACCAGACCGGAGCTGCCAAGTTCTGGTGGGGAAACCTGCTGATGATCGTCATCGGCTGCGCGATGATTTATTTGGCGTTGGCCAAGAAGTACGAGCCGTTTCTGCTCATCGGCATCGGCTTCGCCTGTATCGTTTCCAACGTACCCGGTTCCGACCTGATCCTGCCGGGCGGCTTGTTCAATTACGCCTACCAAGGTGTGGCGCTGTTGATCATTCCGCCCCTGATCTTCCTCGGCGTCGGAGCAATGACCGACTTCGGACCGATGATCGCCAATCCGAAGCTGGTAATCCTCGGTGCCGGCGCCCACCTCGGCATCTTCGTCGCCCTGATCGGCGCCAAGTTGCTGGACTTCTCGATCCAGGAGGCCGGTGCGATCGGCATCATCGGCGGTGCCGACGGCCCGATGGCGATCTTTGTGACAATGAAACTGGCCCCGCACTTGCTGCCACAAATCTCGGTTGCCGCGTACTCGTACATGGCGCTGATGCCGCTGATCCAGCCGCCGGTGATGCGACTGTTGACGACCAAGAAGGAACAGCAAATCAGCATGCCGCAGATGCGGAAGGTGACGCGACTGGAGAAGATCGTTTTCCCAATCGTCATGGCGATCATCGTCAACATGTTCTTCCCGCCGGTGGCCCCGCTGATCACCATGCTGATGCTTGGCAATCTGCTGAAAGAGGTGTTGATGGTCGATCGGCTGGCGAAGACTGCGGGCGGCGGGCTGATGAACGTCATCACCATCACGCTGACGCTCGCCATCGGCTCGACAATGAACGCCGACACTTTCGTCACCGTCAAGACGCTGGAGATTGTTGCCCTTGGTCTCATCGCCTTCGTCTTCGGAACCGGCTCCGGCGTAATAACCGCAAAGATCATGAACACGTTCTTGAAGGAGAAAATCAATCCGCTGATCGGCAGTGCCGGCATCGCATCCGTCCCGATCGCGGCGCGCGTTTCGCATGTGGTGGCGAATAAAGCCAATCCGAGCAACTTCCTGATCTACCATGCCATGGGGCCCAACCTTGCGGGCGTGTTTGGGACTGCCATCTCGGGCGGCATCATGCTGGCATTGCTGGGCGTGCAGTAGCATTGCCTGAAGACGAGTGCCGGGTGGCGGGTGAGCAGGCTCACCCGCTGTTCCGCTCGTAGGCGCGAGGTTCCCGTTGCTGGCAACTGCTTGCGATGCGTCGATACAAGGATCAACTTGAGACGCATGCGTAGCGAAAACAGAGGCTTGACGACGTCGCCGTTAAACCGGCCAACCGCGGCTCCGGCCTTGAGCCGACGTCTCTGGCCCTTTTTCGGCGCTAGCGCGGTCACCGCGATTGCTCTTCTGCTCGCGCTGTTTGTCAAGACCTATCTTTTCGTCGGCAACGTCGCCCTCGTATTCGTCGCAGGCATCGTCTTGTGCGCAACGCGATGGGGACTGCTGCCAGCCCTGTTCGCCTGCGCGCTTAGTACACTCGCGCTGAGCTTTTTCGTATTTCCGCCGATCCATGATCTTGCGGTCGAAGACCCTGAGAACGTGGTCGCAGGCATGATCTTCGTCGGGGTGGCGATTTTCGTCGGTCGACTGACCGCGCAGGCTCGGGTGGATGCGATGCTTGCCGACAGTCGGGCGAAGGTAACGGAGGAGTTGTACGCCTTCGCCCGGAAGCTAACCAGTGTTGACGATCGCGACGAGCTCTTGCGCACGGCGGCCCGGCAGATCGCCTCGTCGGTTGATGTAAGCACGGTCCTGCTGTTGGCGGATCAGCAGGTTCTGGCCATCCGTGCCGCGGTTCCGCCGCTGGACGATCTCGAACCGAACGACTTTGCCCTGGCGGATTGGACGTTGAAGAATGACCAGGGCAATGCTTCGGCGGGCGGCGGCGAGCCTGAGCTGAAATTTTCATTTCTGCCGTTGCGGAGCGCCGGCGAGACGGTGGGTGTCGTCGGCATAAGCCGAAGAGGGCATCCACCGCAATTGTCAGATGACGAGCGTCGCTTTGTCGAGGCGATCACCGATCAGGTGGCGGTCGCCGTCAAGCGATTGAAGCTGGCCGACGAAGTGGAGCGGGCGCGTGTCACGGCGGAGACGGAAAGCCTCCGCTCGGCAATGCTGTCGGCGATCTCGCACGACCTGAAAACACCCCTTGCGTCCATCCTCGGCGCGGCCACCAGTCTCAGCAGCTATAACTCCTACTTTGAACAGCAGGAGCGCGACGAGCTGGTCGCCACGATCCGCGAAGAAGCTGAACGCATGAGCCGCTTCATCGCTAACCTGCTCGATATCACCCGCGTTGAATCCGGAACGCTGGAGGTGCAGAGCGAGGCAACCGATATCGAAGAGGTCGTGGGTGCCGTCGTCCGCCGGGCGCGCCGGGTCCTGGGGAGCCGCCGGCTGCAGATACGAGTGGCGCCGGATCTGCCGATGCTCGATCTCGACGGGGTGCTGCTCGAGCAAACACTGTTTAACTTGCTGGACAACGCCGCGAAATACGCGCCTCAACAATCGACAATCGTGGTTGACGCGCGACGGGTGAACGATCGGATCATCATTAAGGTGATGGACGAGGGGCCTGGCATCTCGCCGCAGGAGCGGACGCGGATCTTTGAGAAGTTTTATCGGTCCGGGCAGAGCGGACGGCAACGCGCCGGAACCGGGCTGGGCTTGGCGATTTGCCGGGGTTTTGTCGAGGCGATGGGCGGCCGGATCATCGCCGGTAATCGCACCGATCGACGCGGTGCCGTGTTTCTGATTGGCTTCCCGCTGCCGAAACTCGCGACGGTTCGACACCCGCCGGATCTGGAAGATGACTGACCCGATCACCGTACTCGTGGTGGAGGACGAGCCACCCATCCGGCGGTTTTTGCGGACGAGCCTCTCAGCACAGGGTTACCGGGTGCTGGAGGCGGAAAGCGGCGCCCATGCGTTGGAACTTCTTCGCGGCCGCCTGGACGTCGTCGTTCTCGATCTCGGCCTTCCGGATATGGATGGTTTGGCGGTCCTGGAAGCGCTGCGCCGCCACTCGGCCGTCCCCGTTATCGTGCTGTCCAGCCGAAGCAACGAGAAGGGCAAGGTCCGTGCGCTCGATCTTGGTGCCGACGACTACGTCACCAAGCCTTTTGGCATGGAGGAATTGATCGCCCGCATCCGCACCGCCATTCGCCACCGCTTCCAGCAGCAGGGTGAACGAGCATCGTTTTCCACCGGCGGCCTCGACGTTGATCTCGTCCGTCGCATCGTCAAGCTCGACGGTAAGGAGGTCAAGTTATCGCGGAAGGAGGACGACATACTCAGCCTGCTCACCGCCCACGCCGGCAAAGTCCTCACCCACCAGTTCATCATTCGCGAAGTCTGGCGCACCCCAACCGACGTGCAGTACTTGCGGATCTACATCAAACAGCTGCGCCAGAAAATCGAGACGGACCCGCACGAACCCCGGTACATCTTGACCGAACTGGGTGTGGGGTATCGTCTCCATGAACCGGATTGACCGTTTCGGCGACAGGGGCAGCGGGTTACCGCCACCCCCGCCCAACGGTCAGGCGCCGTAATCCTTAGCGACGATCTCCTCGGCGCGGCGGCAGATTTCCTTGCCGTAATCGACCCAGATACCCTGGCCCCAGTAGCGGTAGCAGCTTGTTTCGGCCGACATCACGTGGAACAGCGCGTTGCGGAAGCGCTGATCGTCGGTCTTCAGCCCCTTCTTGGTCAGCACCCGGTTGAAGGCGATGCTCATCCGTTCCATCGGGCCGAGCAGGTCGTCGTAGCCGCGCACCCACGAGATGTCGTTGGTCCAGGATCCGCCTTCCATGTGGAAGCGGTGATCCTCCTTCTTGCACTCCTCGATCGCCTTCGCCAGCTTCTCCGGCCCGGCGCCTGGCTTGATCTTGTCCCAGATCTTCTTCTGGTGCAGCGGCTGGATGACCGGCAGGTCGCTCTCCTTGATCCCGGCGGCGAACAGATATTCGAGGTATTCGGTGCCATTCATGAAGGCCGTTTCCGAGCCGGACGCTTCGCGCACGGAGTCCATGAACTTGCCGGGGAACTCGTTCATCATCACCCCGCCGTTCTCGCCATCGGCGATCTGGGTGACCAGCGGCGGCACGCTCTTGCCCGCCAGCTGCCAGCGGCTGAGGCTCTTCGCCTCGTAGAAGGGCTGCATCTGCGCCACCAGCTTGGTATCGGAGCCCTGCGTCTTGACCAGCGCGATGATCTCAGCCGTCTCGCCGGAAGAATTGGTGCACACCAGCTTGTGCGGCAGGTGCTTCTGCTCCGGGCCGTGGCCATTCGACGGCTGCTCGACGGTGTGCTCCTGCACCAGCACCCAGGTGTAGCCGCAATCGCGCAGCGTCTTGACGAAGGCGTAGGCAACGTCGGGGTGGTTTGGCAGCGCCATCTCCGATGGCGAGAAGCCCCGTACCCTCTGCAGCGCCTCTACTCCAAAGATTGCCGCGAAATGCTGTTGCCAGGCCTTGACGTGCAGCCTGTAGTCCTGAACCGGCGTGCTCGGCGCCACCGCATGCCCCCAAGGACAGCCAAGCCACTCGACGCCACGGCGGTAATTTGGATCGCAGGTGGCACGCTTCAGCGCGTCAAAGACGTCGTGCAGGCCCATCTGACGCATGCCGTGGAACAGCGTGCCGGAGTATTCGAGCATGACACGGGGCTCCCGGCCCTCGTCGATCAGCTGCGGGACGAACTCGCCGATCCGCTTGTAGCACCAGACGAAGACGCCGGCGTTGTGGTTGTCGCCGATGCCCTGGTTGTCCATCATGTATTTGAGGTTACTGATGATCTCGGCGGTCTTGAGGTCCCAGCCGCCAGCCGGGATCAGCGGCTGGTGCATGTGCAGGGCGATCGCGCAGGCCGACTTGATGCGGCCGAAGTCGATCTTGCCTTCGGGGCGGAACACCTCCTCCTTTGCCGCCGCGGAAATCGCTTTCTCCAGGTCCTTCTCGCGGCCGGCGATGTTCGGCAGGCCATCCACATATTCGGGCAGGTCGATGCTCATGGGCCGGTGATTCCCCTGCAAGAGGTTGTCGATGCAAGCGGGTGGCCGCCCGCCTGTTGTTGTTCTGCATCCGTCAGAGGACGAGGGGCGGCCAGCCGATCGGGATAGAAGCAAGTGCGGACCGGCCACGCAAGGCGATACGCCTGCAATGCAATTCAACTCGGTGGATGATGGCGGCTCAGTTGGCCCGTCCGTGCAAGCAGCGTCGCGCAACGGTGGAACAGCTTGCGCCTCAGACTCGCGTCTGCCATATGTCGCGCGTGACGGCGCACCTACGTACCGGCAGCCCTCGACCGCCAGATCGGCGTGCGCAAGGCTTCTTCCACACGTCGTGATGGCTTTCACACAGCGACGGCGGTTGCCGCCGCGGCGTTCCAACTGTCAGGACCTTCCTTAAATGCAGACTGGTACGGTGAAGTTCTTCAACACCACGCGGGGCTTCGGTTTCATTTCGCCGGATGATGGCTCGAAAGATGTCTTCGTTCACGTTTCGGCAGTGGAACGCTCCGGCCTCGGCTATCTGTCGGAAGGCCAGCGCATCAGGTTCGAGGTGCAGCGCGATCCTCGCGGCCCCAAGGCGGTCAACCTGCAGGCAGCCTGAGCGCCGCCGCCCGTTTGTTGCCAAAGAGGCCGCCCATGGGCGGCCTTTTCGTCTGTGAGGGCGCCAGCAGGTGCCTAGGCGCCACCGGGGGGAGGCCTTTCCGGCGCGGGTGCAGATTTTACGCCGGCTGATCGGTTGCCCGACAGCCCTCTACCGCACCCTGCACCGCGACGTAGAAGACCGGCACCAGCAGCGTCCCGACGATCGTCGCCGCAAGCATTCCCGAGAACACGGTCGTGCCGAGCGACTTTCGGCTAGCCGCGCCCGCGCCACTCGCCAGCAGCAACGGCAAGACACCGAGAATGAAGGAAAACGCCGTCATCAGGATCGCGCGGAACCGCAGGTTGGCGGCGGCCACCGCTGCGCTCCGCATCTCTTCGCCGCCGGCGTGGCGGACGCGGGCAAACTCGACGATCAGGATGGCGTTCTTTGCCGCGAGCGCGATCAGCAGCACCATGCCGATCTGCGCGTAGATGTCGTTGGCCAGCCCAGCGACCCCCAGGCCGACGACCGCACCAAGCGCTGCCAGTGGTACTGACAGCATCACTGAAAAAGGTATCGACCAACTTTCGTATTGGGCAACGAGAAACAAGTAGGCGAACAGGATGGCGAGGGCAAACAGCATCGGCGCTTTTTGGCCCGCCTCAAGCTCCTGCAACGTCACGCCGGACCACTCGTAGGTCATCCCCTCCGGCAGCACGCTGGCTGCCAACCGCTGCATCGCCGCAATCGCCTCGCCAGAACTGCGGCCGGGCGCCGCTTCACCATTCACCTGCGCCGCTCGATAAAGATTGTAGCGGCGGATCGTTTCAGGCCCCAGGGTCGAGGATAGGCTGGCGAGCGTGCGCAGCGGCACCATGTCTCCCTGATCGTTGCGCACGTACAGCCGCAAGATATCCTCGGGCTGGCGCCGGTAATCTCTCTCCGCCTGCAAAATCACCCGGTAAACACGGCCGAACTTATTGAAGTCGTTGACGTAGAACGATCCCAGTTGGGTTTGCAGGGTGGCAAACAGTGTCGCAAGTGAAACGCCTTGCTTCTTTGCCTTGTCGCGGTCGATCTCTACCCAGATCTGCGGGACATCTGCCTGGAAGGTCGAAAAGACGTTGCGCAGTTCCGGCTGTTGATTTGCGGCGACGATCAGCGCGCGCAGCGCCGTCGCGAGTTCCTGTGGGCTGCCGCCGCGCGGATCCTGCAACTGGAAATCGAAGCCCCCGGTGGTGCCGAGGCCGCGAATCGAAGGGGCGTTGAAGGCAATCACCGTCGCTTCCGGGATGGCCGCGAACTGACCGCGGACCCGCCGCAGGATCGCCTGGACCTGCAGATCAGGGCCGGTCCTCTCGAACCAGGGTTCCAGCACGGCGAAAAGGACGCCGCTGTTCGAGGCGGCGGTACCCGTCAAGAAGCTGAAGCCGCCAATGGCGACGACGCTGCGAATGCCGGGGGTCTTCTTCAGGATACGGCCAACCTCATCCATGACGTCGGCCGTCCGGGTGAGGGCCGCGGCCGGCGGCAATTGCACATTGACGAAGAAGTAGCCTTGATCTTCATCCGGCAGGAACGCCGTCGGCAGCCGCAGGAACCCCCACACTGTCAGGCCGACGAGGAGCATGAAGACGACAAGGACGACCGTGACGCGGCGCACCAGCGCGCGTACCCAGCCGGTGTAGCGAGCCAGCAACACATCGAAGCCGCGGTTGAAACCGCGAAACAGCATGCCATGGCGTGTCGTGTGCGCTCGCAGAACCGTTGCGCACAGCGCCGGACTTAGAGTGAGCGCGTTGACCGTTGAAATCAGCACGGCGACGGCGATGGTAAGGGCGAAGTTCTGGTAGAGCTGACCGGTGATGCCGGGGATGAAGCCCACCGGCACGAACACTGCCAGCAGCACGAGCGAGGTTGCGATGATCGGGCCGGTGACCTCGCGCATTGCCGCCACCGCCGCGTCGCGTGGCGCCATGCCTTGCGTCAGCTTTCGCTGCACGTTCTCGACGACGATGATCGCGTCATCAACAACGATGCCGATCGACAGCACCAGGCCGAACAGGGTGACGGTGTTGATGCTGAAACCGAGCGCGCTCATCGCAGCGAAGGTGCCGATCAGCGAGACCGGGATGGCGATCGACGGGATCACCGTCATCCGCCAGTCCTGCAGGAAGACGTAAACCACAAGGACGACCAGGGCGAGCGCTTCAAGCAGCGTCGTTAAAACCTGGCGCACCGACGCATCAACGAACCGGGTAGTATCGTAAAGGATGCTCGCCTGCAGGTCCGGCGGGAAGCGCTGTGCCAGACGATCAACCTCCGCCTGTACCTTGGTGGCCACTGCCAGCGCGTTTGATCCGGGAAGCTGGTAGATGCCGATGTTCGCCGATGGCTTGCCGTCAAGCAGGCCAAAAGACGCATAATTACGGGCGCCGAGCTCGACCCTGGCGATGTCGCGGATGCGCACCGTGGAGCCGTCGGGTCGGGCGCGGACGATGATGTTCTCGAAGGCAGCCACGTCGGCGAGGCGGCCTTGCGTGCGGATGGTATACTGGAACTGCTGGTCGGCGGCGCTTGGTGCACCGCCGATCTGGCCGGCCGCCACCTGCACGTTCTGCTCGCGGATCGCCTGCACAACGTCCGTCGTATCGATGCCGAGACTGGCCATGCGCGCCGCGTCGAGCCACATGCGCATGCTGTAATCGCGCGCTCCGAAGATCGTCGCCTGGCCGACGCCCGGCACGCGGGACAGCGCGTCGATCAGGTTGATGGTCGCATAATTGCTGAGGTAAAGACTGTCTCGGCTCTCGCCGGGCGATGTCAGGTTGATCACCAGCAACAGGTTGGTCGATTGCTTGCGCACCGAGATCCCCTGGCGAACGACCTCCTCCGGCAGGCGGGGCTGCGCCAGGGCGATACGGTTCTGCACGTTGACCTGGGCGATGTCCGGATCACTGCCGACCTCGAATGTCACCTGCATGTTCAGCGTGCCGTCGTTGCCGCTGGTCGACGCGCGATAGATCATGTTCTCGACGCCGTTGATTTGTTCCTCCAGCGGTTGCGCCACGGTAGATTCAATTACTTGCGCGTTGGCGCCGGGATACGAGGCGGACACCTGCACGACCGGCGGGGTGATATCCGGGAACTGATCGATCGGCAGCGTCGTCAGCGAGATCAACCCGGCGAGCGTGATGACGATTGATACGACAAAGGCGAATTTCGGCCGATCGATAAAGAAGGTGCTCAGCATCCGCTCATCCCGCCGGCGCGGCCGGCAGCTTTACGGTCGGTGCGACCTGGGCGCCCGGACGAACTTTCTGGATGCCTTCCCAGATCACCCGCTCTCCCTCAACCAGGCCGGACGATACCTCCCATCGGATGCCGACGCGGGCGCCGGTCTCGACGCGGCGAACCTCCACCTTGTCGCCGTCGCCCACGACGAGCACAAACTTCCCGGCCTGATCCTCCTGCACCGCGGCCTGCGGCACCAGCAGTGCCGGTTTTGTTTCCGCCTGCTCCAGGACGATGGTGCCGAACAGGCCGGGCACCAAAAGTTTTTGTGGATTAGGAAATTCGGCGCGGACTGCGATCGTCCCGGTACCTGGATCGACTTCGTTGTCGACGAAGGTCAGTCTGCCGGCATGCCCGTAATCAACCCCATTCGACAACCGCAGCCGGGGAACATATTCGGGCTTAGCCGTGCCCGCGCGGATCGCCTGCTCGACCCGCAGCTGGTAGTCTAGGTAGCGCTGTTCGCTAACATTAAAGACGACATAGATCGGGTCGAGCTTGACCAGCGTCGCCAATACGCCGCTGTCCGGGCCGACCCACTGGCCGACGCTGTACACCGAGCGGCCGATGCGGCCATCGAAGGGCGCCACGATCTGAGTATAGCCGAGGTTGATCTGTGCCTGACGGAGTTCCGCCTCGCTGCCTCGCAGCAGGGCTTCCGCCTGCTGCTGGTCGGCGATTGCCCGGTCGAGCGTTTGCAGACTCACATTGCCCTGGCTTGAGAGTGTTCGGGCGCGTTCCAGGTCGCGGCGGGTCCTAACGACGGCGGCACGCTGCTCCGCCACTTTCGCTGCCGCGGAGTCGACCGCAGCCTCGAAGGGCTCGCGTTCGAGGCCGAAGAGGAGTGCGCCAGCGGCAACGTCGTCTCCTTCGACAAAGGTGCGCCGAACCAGCGTTGCCTGGACCCGTGCGCGCAAGTCGACGGTGTCGACCGCCACCGTCTGGCCGACGTATTCGATACGCGGATTGATGTCGACCCGTTCGACAGGAGCGACGACCACTGCCGGCGGCGGTGGCGCGCTCTGCTGCTGCGCGTGCGACTGCTCACGACACCCACTCACGGCCGCGAGGAAAGCCACGCACAGGCCAAGAAACATTGCCCTGGGTCGTGCCAGGCGGCACACGTTGCTAATCAAGAGAAACCGTCGGGTCATGACGCAGGCGACATTCCGCACGATATCGCCGGCGCTGAGCGGCTGCCAATCAACAAAGCGCAATCACTGCCGGCGGCTATGCCGCGCCGCGCCGCCGCCGATAGCGGCTCAGGCGGCGGAAATCGCCGAAACGTCATCGGAGCTTCTCAATGATCGCCTGGTGGTAGCAGTCGATGGCGCGGCAACGGCCATCAAGCAGATCCAGAAAAGCATTTACCGCCGGTAGTGGGCGGTCAGCTTCTCCCCGGGGCGCCCACAGATAGTCGTCGAAGATCATCAATCCTCGGTCGGCCAGCAGCCGCCATGCCAGCACCGCGTCGGTCATGACATCGAGGCTGCGATGCGACCCATCGACATAGACGACGTCGAAGACCTCCGCTGTTTCGATCAGAGCCGGCAGCGCCGTGAGTGATGGCTTGTTGATCTTGGTGATCGACAGATCGCCGAGGAAGCGCGAGATGTTGGCGTCGAAGTTCGCCTCAACCTGCGTTCCTCGCTGTTCACCCGGCTGCGGATAACCGGCAAACGGATCGATGCATACCAATTCGGGAGCCGAGCAGCTACGTCGCAAGAAGGCGCCGAACCACACGGTAGACAGCCCCTCGTAGCAACCTATTTCCAGGTAGCGCCTGAAAGGGCGGGTCATGCCGCTCAGCGCCGGGTAAAGGTGTGAGATGTTTACTGAAAACCAGTCCGCTGTGAACTGACCAAGGGTCAACACTTCATCCCGTAACCATCCTGGCGATAGCGGCGGTGGGATGGATGATGAGGCGGAGCCGCGGCTGCGAAGGCGCCGACCAAGGTGATGCGCGAGCAGCCTCGGCAGAAGCGCTCGATGCACTTCCCGATAATTGCGGCAAAGAGCGATCACGTCCATCCTGAGTCGTTTCCGCGCTCTACAGCCAGCCGATGCGGCGTAGTACGACACCCTGCACCAGCATCAGAGCCAGCATTACCAGGCTCATCTCCCAGAACGCGATCGGGCTCTGCTGGCCGGGAATACCGCCGATGTTGGCGCCCAGCATGCCGGCGACCAGGCTTGGCGGCAACAGCAGTGCCGCCACCGCGGTGAGACGATTGGATGTGAGGGCGATTTTCTCCGAGATCTGCGCCGCGAGTTCCTCGTGCAAAATGGTCGTCCGGTCCCGCAATGCGTCCATATCCTCCAGATATCGGATGACGCTGTCGATGACGCAGCGTAACCGCATCCGATCGCTCTTATCCAACAGCAGGGTGTCCTCCGTCTGCAAGCGGATCAGCGCCTCGCGCTGGGGCCCCAGAAAACGGCGCAGGTGAACGGCTCGTCGCCGCAGCTCCGCCAGGTCCCGGCGGAGCTCCTTTGAAGCGGTGCCTGCCAGCAGGTCTTCAAGATGTTCAACCTCGTCGTCCATCTCCTCGACGCTGGGACCGGTATCGCGGACGATCTTCTCGCAAATCTGTACCAGAAGGCCGCCCGGCTTCCGGGGCCCGCGGCCGCACTGCAGGGCGATGCGGATGTCGCGTAATGCGCTCAGCGCGTGATCCTTGTCGCGCAGCGTAATCGCGCGATGCTGGTCGATCCATATATGGATCGGCACCAGTTCCACCTCGTCCTTTTCGGCCAGATTGACGCCTCGCAGCACGAGCAGCAGCGCGGCGTCAAAGGATTCGATGGTGGGCCGGGATTCATCGTCGAGCAGCGCTTGCGCCACCAGCGGCTCCACGCCACTGGCTTCGGTGATCCAGCGCATCGCGTCAGGGACGTCGCGCTCGAGGTGGATCCACAGAAAACCTTGCTCGGGGCGCCACGCCGCGACGCCCTTCCAGTCCATCTCCGCGCAGCCTCCGCGGCCGTCCAGCAGACAGGCGAAGCGCAGGCCAGGTTCGAGCCCCGCGTTCATGTCGACATCCCGCATCTTTCCCGACCCCTTCACTCCTACTCCGGAAGGTCCACGCAGACTCTGGCACCTTCGCGAAAGGAACGAAAGGTCGAACCAAGGACACGTTGGTACATGCTGCGCGCACCGACGATGCGGTCCCGGGCTGTGGGGAACATTGCCGACGCGGGGCGATTAGGTGTATCTGCATAACTGAAATAATACGGATCGGCGCATCAGCGACGCGACCGACCGAACTGGAGTGGGGGACAAAACCCTTTGCAGGCGGATACCGAATCCCGCAAACGTCCCGCATCGGACGTTGCTCGACAGCGCGAGCGCGCTCCCAGGTCTGCGGTGGTGCTAACGCCGGATGAGTTGCGGCGCGTCGCCGAAGAGGTTCGTGTTGCTTTTCCGCGCCCACTGCGGGCACCCCAGCTTGTACTGATCGACGTTGATCCGCGGCATCTGCATGCCTTCTGGACACTCGACGCCGCCGCCGTCGAAGACGCGCGTCGCCAAATGGATGACCACGGGCGAGACGCCGCGATGGTTCTGCGAACCATGGAGATCGGTGACGATGGCGCTGCCGAAACCGCCTTCGACGTCGAGGTGATCGGCCTGCAGGGCCAGTGCTACGTCGATATCTGGGGCGACGCGCGTGAATATCGAAGTGAACTCGGATTGCGGCGGGTGGACGGCGGCTTGTGGTCCCTGGCCTGTCCGGCGCATGTCGAGCTGCCGCGCCTTGGCCCGGCCGGGGACACCATTTCGCGTGCGCCCGTGGTTGACGACACTTCGCCGCCCCCCTTTGTACCGCCGCCACCACCGTCGCCAGTCGCAGAAGCAAGTCCGGGTCTGGATCGGGAGCCGGTGATCCATCCCTTTCCACAGCCGCCGTCGGCGCCCGGGGCGTATGATCCGCTTGCGCTGCCCGAAACTCCATCGCAAGCCGCGGAAACGGGCGAGGGTGCGCCTCAGACATCGCCGTTTGCGGCGGCGGCCGTGGCGCCGCCACCGACAGCCGCGCCTGAACCCCCGAGGCCGTGCGCTACTCATTTCCTTCGCCGCCGACAGACGCAGGTGAATTTGTACCAGGCGGCCAAAGCGGCGATTTTCCGCCGGGCGACGTTCCGGTCCCGCCGGAAGCCCAAGTACCGCCGGCCGAACTCGCCGCGAACGATGCGCCGCACGATGATGCGCCAAGCGATGATGCGCCGCGCGATGGTGAGGCGGGAGCGCCCGAGCCTAACGATGAACCGGCGGGTGATCACCCGGAAGCACTGCCGCTGGAAAACGTGCTGACACTGTCGAGCTTCGCCCTGGGCCGTGAGGCAGTGGAGTTCGAGATCAACGCCGAACTACACATTTTCGGGCGCGCTCGGCCCGGCACCAGGCTGCAGCTGTTCGGCCGTCCGGTGACGTTGCGTCCGGATGGCAGCTTCTCGATCACGCGCCCTCTACCGAATGGCGCGCTGGTTCTGTCGTCGCTGCTCATCAGCGACGATGGCGATCCATCGCTGTAGGGAGCCGACTGCGATGGCACGCGGCTATCTGGCGCTCGTCCTGCACGCCCATCTGCCGTTTATCCGGCACCCGGAGTATGAGAGTTTCCTGGAAGAGACGTGGCTGTTCGAGGCGATCACCGACACCTACGTGCCGCTGCTGCGCGTCTTCGAGAAGCTGGTCGCCGATGGCGTGCCGTTCCGGGTGACGATATCGATTTCGCCGCCGCTGATCGCCATGCTGCGCGATTCGTTCCTGCAGGAACGCTATCTGAAGCACCTCGGCAAGATGGAGGCGCTCGCTGACAAAGAGATTCTCCGCACACAGGGCAACCCCGCGATCCTGCAAGTTGCGCGGATGTATCGGGGTCTGCTTTACGAGACACGGGAATACTACGAGGACGAGTGCGGCCGCGACCTGATCGGCGCTTTCCGCCGGCTGCAGGACAAGGGCGTGCTGGAGATCGTTACCGCCGGCGCGACCCATGGCTTCCTGCCGATTCTCAAGACGCAACCATCCGCGGTTCGCGCGCAGTTGCAGGTCGCCGGCGATGTCTACCGGCAGACATTTGGCCGGCAGGTGCCAGGCTTCTGGCTGCCGGAGTGCGGCTACTATCCTGGCGTGGAAGAACTGGTTGCCGAGACCGGTGGTCGTTTTTTCTTCGTCGATACGCACGCGGTGATGAACGCCGAGACGAAGCCGCGTTATGGCTATCTGGCTCCCCTCGGTTGCGGCGACGGCACGGCCGCTTTCGGCCGCGATCCTGCGACGTCGCGGCTGGTGTGGAGCGCCGACGAAGGCTATCCCGGCGATCCCTGGTATCGTGATTTTTACCGCGACATCGGCTTCGATCTCGATTTCGAATACATCCGGCCGTACATACTTGACGGCCAGACGCGCGTCTTTACCGGCTTCAAATATCATCGGATCACCGGGCATACTGACGACAAGGCGTTTTACGAGCCCAGTCGGGCGGGAGCGCAAGCGGATGCGCACGCGCAGGATTTCCTGAACCGCCAGGTGCAGATGGTCGAACGCTGCGCCCCGCACATGGACCGGCCGCCCATCATCACCGCGCTCTACGACGCCGAACTATTCGGCCACTGGTGGTTCGAAGGGCCGCAGTGGCTCAATTATCTCATCCGCAAGCTGGTCTGCGACCAGAAGACGGTGGAGCTGATCACGCCGGGCCAGTATCTGGCTCGGCACGGCACGCCTCAGCAGACGCGACCGTCGGCAGCGAGTTGGGGAGAAAAGGGCTACAGTTCATTCTGGCTTAATCCAGGCAATGACTGGATCTACCGACACCTGCACGATGCCGCTGGTCGCATGCAAGATCTCGCGCGAATGCACGTCGAGGCCTCTCGCCGGTCGCCGGTCGAACTAGCACTGGCGCAGGCGGGGCGCTCGCTGCTGCTGGCACAGGCGTCGGACTGGCCATTCATCATGAAGACCGGCAGCAGCGTCGAGTACGCGCAAGGCCGGGTGCGCGACCATCTCGCCCGCTTTCACACGCTGGCCGATGCCATCGAGGGGGGAACGGTCGACGAGCGGCAGCTGGCGGCGCTCGAAGCGATGGACAACATCTTCCCCGATCTTGACTTCCGCGTCTGAGCCTGACGCGACGACAGGCGTTCCCAGCGGATGCGCGAGGTGCACGGGGCGCGCGCATTTGCGCTGTGATGAAGAGCGGAGCGGCGAACACTGCTGCGCCACAGCAGGCGAACTTCGCCAAGGTGTCGCGTCGGCGTCAGAAGTGGTAGAAGCGCGGATAGCTACCCACCCAATTGCCGCGAGCAGCGCTTCGAACGTCATGGCCGGTCATTCGCAATTCAAGAACATCATGTATCGCAAGGGCGCGCAGGATGCGAAGCGCGCCAAGGCGTTCACCAAGCTGATCCGCGAACTCACCGTGGCGGCGCGTTCCGGCCTGCCTGATCCGGCAGCGAATCCTCGCCTGCGATCGGCGATCATCGCGGCGCGGGTTGCAAACATGTCGAAGGACACGATTGAGCGCGCGATCAAGCGCGGTTCCGGAGCGGAGAGCGGCGAGCAGTATGAGGAAGTCCGCTACGAGGGCTACGGACCGGGCGGCGTGGCGCTGATCGTCGAAGCGCTTACCGACAACCGCAACCGTACCGCCAGTGAGGTGCGCTCCGCCTTTGGCAAGCACGGCGGCACCCTGGGCGAAAGCGGCAGCGTCGCCTTCATGTTCGAGCGGGTTGGCCTAGTGCAGTATCTTGCGGCGGTGGCGGATGGCGAAGCAATGTTCGAGGCTGCGCTGGAGGCGGGTGCCGATGACGTGCAGTCGTCCGAGGCCGGCCACGACGTCTATTGCGCGCCGGATGACCTGAGCGGAGTGCGCGAGGCGCTGGAGCAAAGGTTCGGGCCGGCGCAGTCAGCGCGTCTCGACTGGCGGCCGCGCAACTCAGTGCCGATCGCCGAGGACGACGCGGCGTCGCTGTTCAAGCTGCTCGATGCTCTGGACGACAGCGATGACGTGCAGCGTGTTGCCGCCAACTTCGAGGTCGCCGACGATGTCCTCGACCGACTTAGCCGCTGAGACCGCATCCTGTCGACGGTCGCGGCGGCGATGAGGCTGCTCGGCCTCGATCCCGGCCTGGGGACGACTGGCTGGGGAGTGATCGAGTTCGACCGCGGACGGTTGGCATATGTCGCCTGCGGGATCGTCGTCACCGACAGTGACCGGCCGCTCGCGAGGCGGTTGGTGCAGCTGGCTGATGGTCTGGAAGCGGTGCTGGCGGCGCACCGGCCTGACGAGGCAGCGGTGGAGGAGACGTTTGTCAACCGCAATGCGGTTTCGACACTGAAACTGGGCCAGGCGCGCGGCATTGCCCTGCTGGTACCGGCACGCGCCGGCCTGCCGGTCGCCGAGTACCTGCCGAACCTAGTGAAGAAAACGGTGGTGGGCACGGGCCATGCGGCAAAAGAGCAGGTGCAGATGATGATCGGCGTGCTGTTGCCCGGTGCGCGCTCAGTCTCCGCCGATGCAGCGGACGCGCTCGCCGTGGCGATTTGCCATGCGCATCACCGCGGCGCCTCGGCGATGGCGGCGCGGGTCGCGCGGGGAGAACGCGCGTGATCGCCAGGCTCTCCGGCCGTTTCGATTCCGGTGGCGACGGTCAGGCGGTGATCGATGTCGGCGGCGTCGGCTACCTGGTGTTCTGCTCGGCGCGAACGCTTGCTCGCATGGAGCCGGGGGAGACGGTCGCGCTGCTGATCGAAACACAAGTGCGCGACGACGGTATCAACCTCTACGGCTTTCTGGACGCGGCGGAGCGGCACTGGTTCCGGCTGCTGATCGGCATCCAGGGGTCGGGCCGAAGGTGGCGCTGGCGATCCAGAGTGTCGTTGCGCCGCAGGATCTGATGCTGGCGATTGCCGCGGGGGACCGGACGGTGTTGACGCGCGCCGCTGGCGTTGGTGCCAAGCTCGCCGCTCGCATCGCCAGCGAACTGAAGGACAAGGTGGCGGCGCTGCCGTCCATTGTCGGCTCACCGCCAGCGGCGGCGGTGCCGGTGGAGCGCGGGCCCGCCGCCGATGCAGTCTCGGCGCTGGTCAACCTGGGCTTCCGGCCTGTCGAAGCACACGCCGCCGTCACCTCGGCCGCCGGGCGTCTCGGCGAAGGCGCCGCGGTCGAGGCGCTGATTCGCGGCAGCCTGACCGAACTCGCCAGTAAGGAACAACGGCCTTGATCGATGCCGGGGCGGAGATCGGCGAGGGGATGCAGGGGCTGCTCGCGGGCGAACGCGCCGACGGTGACGGCGGCGAAGCCAGCCTGCGGCCGGCATCGCTCGACGATTTTGTCGGCCAGCGCGCCACCTGTCGCAATCTCCGCGTTTTTGTGCAGGCCGCGCTTGGTCGACGCGAGGCTCTCGACCATGTACTGCTGCACGGCCCGCCCGGCCTCGGCAAGACGACGCTGGCGCAGATCGTTGCCCACGAGCTGGGCGTCGGATTTCGGGCTACTTCCGGCCCGGTCATCGCGCGACCGGGGGATTTGGCTGCGATCCTCACCAACCTCGAGCCGCGCGACGTGTTGTTCATCGACGAAATCCACCGGCTCGGACCGGTAGTCGAGGAGATCCTTTATCCGGCGATGGAGGATGGCAAGCTCGACCTGATGATCGGGGAGGGACCGGCGGCCCGATCGATTCGGATCGACCTGCCGCCGTTCACCCTGGTCGGCGCGACGACGCGGGCGGGGCTGATCACGACGCCGCTGCGCGAGCGGTTCGGCATTCCCCTGCGGCTGGAGTTCTACGACGTCGACGATCTGCAGCGCATCGTCCGTCGCGGCGGCGCCTTGCTGGGAATGGCGTTGGCCGAGGACGGCGCGCGCGAAATCGCCGCCCGCGCCCGCGGCACGCCGCGCGTGGCGATCAGGCTGCTGCGCCGGGTGCGCGACTTCGCCGCGGTGGCCGGGGCCACCTGCGTCGACCACGATGTCGCCGACGCGGCACTGCTGCGCCTGGAGGTCGACCGGCAGGGGCTGGATGCCGCCGACCGGCGCTACCTGCGCTGCATCGCCGAGTTCTACGGAGGCGGGCCGGTCGGGGTGGAAACGCTGGCGGCGGCGCTGGCCGAGGAGCGGGACACTATCGAGGATGTCATCGAGCCGTATCTGATCCAGCAGGGCCTGCTGCAACGGACGCCACGCGGCCGGGCGCTGGCTGGTCTCGCCTGGCGGCACCTTGGCCTTCCCGAACCCGTGCCGGCGGTGTCCTCGCCGCAGCTCACGCTGCGAATCGATAATGTCGACTGAGCACGCCAGCCCCCATCCCGAAGGCCGCGAGCATCGCTTCCCGGTGCGGGTCTACTACGAAGACACCGACGCGGGCGGCGTCGTTTACCATGCCAACTATCTCCAGTTTGCCGAGCGCGCCCGCACCGAGATGCTGCGCGAGCATGGCCTAGCGCAGTCGCGGATAAGCGCGGAACTGGGTGTTTTCTTCGTCTTGCGGCGTTGCGTCGCCGATTTTCTGGCGCCGGCGCGACTTGATGACTACCTCGTCGTGACCAGCCGGCTGGCAGATCTGCGCGGCGCGTCACTCGATCTCGACCAAGTTGTGATGCGTGACAGCTTGGAACTGGTGCGATTGCGCGTCAAGCTGGCGTGCATGTCAGCCGACGGGCGCGCAGTGCGGCTGCCTGAATCGGTGCGCAACATTCTGCTTGAGCATTCGAGCAACATTTAGGCGGATGATGGAAAACAACGTGGTTGAAGCGGCGGCGCTGGCGGGTGTCGCGGCGCACGGACTGTCTCCCTGGTCCCTGTTCTGGAATGCCGACTGGGTGGTCAAGTCGGTGATCATCCTGTTGCTGATCGCATCCGTCTGGTGCTGGGCGATCATCTTCGAAAAAAGTGTGACCCTGCGCCGCTTGAATGGACGGGCCGATCGCTTCGAACAGGCGTTCTGGTCCGGCAGTGCCGTAGACGACCTCTACGACCGCATCGGCGGCCATCCACCCGACCCGATGTCGGCGGTATTCGTCGCGGCAATGCGCGAATGGCGACGGACGACGGCGCGGCATTCTGGCGAAGACGCACCGCCGGATACGCTGGGCGATCGGATTGAGCGGGTGATGCAGCTTACCGCCGGGCGCGAGCTCGAGCGGATCGAGCGCTACATGACATTCCTCGCTTCCACCGGCTCGACGGCGCCGTTCGTCGGTTTGTTCGGCACGGTATGGGGGATCATGAACAGCTTCGCCGCGATCGGCGCCACCAAGAACACGAGCTTGGCGGTCGTCGCTCCGGGCATCGCCGAGGCGCTCTTTGCTACCGCGCTTGGGCTGCTGGCGGCGATTCCGGCGGTCCTTGCCTACAACAAACTGTCGCGCGATCTCGACCGCTATGCCGGTCGCGTCAACGGCTTCGCAGGCGAATTCCTGGCGATCCTGGCGCGCCAGATCGACGATCGGCGCTGAGATGGCGGCAAGTCTCACCCCTCGCGGCGGCGATACGCGGTTCGGCCGACGCCAGAGCCGGCCGATCAGCGAGATCAATGTCACCCCGCTGGTTGACGTCATGCTGGTGCTGCTGGTCATCTTCATGATCACGGCACCGCTGCTCACTGCCGGAATTCAGGTGGATCTTCCCAAGACGAAGGCGACGGCGGTGCAGGGGCAGGACGAGCCGATCTCGGTGAGCATTGATCGCCGCGGCCGCATCTTCGTTCAGGAAACGGAGGTTGGTCTCGATGCGCTGGCCCCCCGGCTGGCAGCGGTTACCGACAATAATCGCGATGTCCGTGTGTTCGTGCGCGGCGATCAGGGCATCCCTTATGGTCAAGTGATGTCGGTGATCGGGGCGGTGCAAGCTGCGGGATTTAGCAAGGTAGCTTTGTTGACGCAGCCGCTCGAAGGCACGGCGCCTGGGCGGCCGCGCCAGACGGGTAGCCGGGCTCAGCCCTGAGCCCACTCCGAGCCGGCCGGAAGCAAATCATGCGTCGTCCGCTGGTCTACTCAGCCGTTCTACATACAGTCGTGATCGCCTTGGTGGCGTTCGGGCTGCCGGCGTTAGCGCCGCCGCCACTCGTCATCGAAGAACCGATGGTCGTCGAACTCGTGCCGCTTGCCGAGGTTGCCAATCCGCCGCCGGCAAAACAGCCGGCACCGGTTCCGGAATTGGCGAAGCCGGTGGCGCCTCCGGCGCGGGAGGAGAAATCCGAGCCAACCCCTGCCGGCGGAGCCAAAGGCGGCGGCGCGACCGGAGCCGGCGCCGATGCCGCCAAAACCCACGCCACCAAAATCAGAACCCAGGCCCGGAGCCGCCGAAGCCTGAGCCGAAGACCGAAGCCAAGCCCGAGAAACCCGAGCCAAAACCTCAGCCGGTGAAACCGGAACCGCCGAAGCCTGAGGTCGCGAAGGCGGAGCCGAAACCTAAGCCAGAGCCGCCAAAGCCGGAGACGAAGACCTTCGCCCGCGCCGAACCGGAACCCGAGCCGAAGCCTCAGGCGAAGCCAAGGCCGCCCGAAGCCAAACCGGAGGCAAAGCCCGAACCAAAGCCCGAACCAAAGCCGGAGCAGAAGCCAGAAAGGGCGCAGGCGAAGCCTGAACCGAAGGCCGAGGCGAAGCCATCGCCGCCGGTCAAAACCGAGCCGTCGAAAACGGCAGCGCCGCCGGCACCGGCACAGGGCAAGGCGGAACCCGCCGACGACTTCGCTTCGGTGATGAAGACGGTTGGCGACCTGAAACACAGCGAGAAGACCGAGGCAAAGCCGGCACCGCAGCAGGCTCGCAAGACGGAGACGACGGGTGATCCGGAATTCGGCGCGCAGGTGGCGCAAGCCCTGCGCAGCGCTGGCCCCACCGGCAACAAATCATCGCTTCCGGTGACGGCCAGCGAGATCGATGCGGTGCGCCGGCAGATCGAGCGCTGCTGGAACCTGCCGGCCGGCGTCAAGGACGCGGCTGGCGAACTGGTGGTCTCGATTCGCGTGGAGATGAACGCCGATGGGACGCCACGCTCGGCAGTCATTGACGGATCGAGCCGCGGCCAGGGCAACCCGATGTTTCAGCCTACCGCCGACAGCGCGCGCCGTGCGGTCTTGAACCCGCGCTGCCATCCGTTCAAATTGCCGCCGGATAAATACGAACGATGGCGGACGATGACGTTGATCTTCAATCCAAGAGATATGGCGGGAACATGACGACAGCACCGATATCGGCTGCGCTGCGCAGCTTTTCTGCGCGCATCCTCGCCGGTATGGTGCTGGTGCTGGCATTGCTGTCGCCAGCGGCGGCGGAACTGCGCATCGACATTACCCGGGGCGTGGTCGAGCCGCTGCCGATCGCCATCGTGCCGTTCGAAGGCGGCAACGCACAGATGTCGGCCACCGGGGAGGAGATGGCCTCGGTGATCTCGGCCGATCTGGAGCGGTCGGGTCTCTTCCGCCCCCTCGATCCGCGTTCTTTCCTGCAACAGCGGCCGTCGATGGACGCGCTGCCGCGCTTTGCCGACTGGCGCGTGCTGAACGCGCCGGCGCTGGTGTACGGGCGGATCGTCGCCGCCGATGACGGACGGCTCAAGGTCGAGTTCCGGCTGTGGGACGTGTTCGCCGAGCAGCAGCTCGCCGGTCTGGCCTACTTCACCGCCCCCTCCAACTGGCGGCGGATCGCGCACATCATCGCCGATGCGATCTATAAGCGGATGACAGGTGAGGATGGCTACTTTGACACGCGCATCGTCTACGTTGCCGAGAGCGGTCCGGCCAACAAGCGGGTGAAGCGCCTCGCTCTCATGGATCAGGACGGCGCCAACCACCGCTTCCTGAGTGATGGCGCCTCCCTGGTGCTGACGCCGCGGTTCTCGCCCTCACAGCAGGAGATCACCTATCTGTCATTCGCCGGCGGCGTGCCCCGGGTGTTCATCCGCGACCTCGACAGCAACCGGCAAGGGGCGGTCGGCGATTTCCCCGGCATGACCTTTTCACCGCGTTATTCGCCCGAGGGCGAGCGCCTGGTGCTCAGTTTGGCTGTCGATGGCAATACCGAGATATACAGCGTCGACCTGCGAACCCGGGCGACCCGGCGGCTGACGAACAACGCTGCCATCGACACGTCGCCCTCCTATGCCCCAGACGGCCGGCAGATCGTCTTTAACTCCGACCGTGGCGGCTCCCAACAGCTGTATGTGATGGACGCCGACGGCGGCAACGTGCGGCGCATCAGTTACGGACAGGGTCGGTACTTCACGCCGGTGTGGTCGCCGCGCGGTGACCTGATCGCCTTCACCAAGATTCTCGGCGGCAAGTTCCACATCGGCGTGATGAACCCCGATGGTAGCGGTGAGCGCATCCTGGCGGAGGGCTTTCACGTCGAAGGGCCCACCTGGGCACCGAACGGTCGCGTATTGATGTTCTTTCGTAAGGATGCCAATGATGGCGGCGGAGGGGGCTCCCGTTCCCGCCTCTACACCGTTGATCTTAGTGGCCATAATGAGCGAGAGGTGCCGACGCCGCAGGATGCTTCCGACCCGGCATGGTCACCCATTCACCCGTGAACGGCAGTCGCGGTTACTTTACCGTCGTCAGGGCCGTTGGCTCACTCTTGCGGGAGTATCGGTGACAGTGCACTGTTTCGCCCTTGAGCGGAGGCGACGCTAGGATTTCGTACGGCTGCTCGCTGGTTGGCACGAGAGGGACGATGATTATGCTGAGAAAATGGTTGATGCTGGCCGCCGTCGTAGTGGCGGTTGCCGCCTGCGAGACGTCGACCGAGGAAACGGCGGCAACCGGCGCCAGTGGCCTCGGCGGTTCCGGCAGCTCGGGCGTTTCGACCATTCCGTCGGGGAGCCTGTCGGGTCAACCCTACGGTTCAACCGGTGTACAGCGGTCGGCGCTTGGCAATCCGGCGGAGGTCGAGCGGGAACTGGTCAGCACCGGCGATACCGTATTCTTCGCGTTTGACAGCTTTTCGCTGGACACCGTCGCGCAGGGCACTCTGGACCGGCAGGCAGCGTTGCTGCTGAAGAGCGGCGGCGTGAACGTGAACATCGAGGGTCATACCGACGAACGCGGCACGCGCGAGTACAATCTGGCGCTGGGCGAGCGGCGCGCCACCGCGGTGAAGGACTATCTCGTCGCCTACGGTATCAATCCATCACGGATCCGCACCATCTCCTACGGCGAAGAGCGCCCCGCGGTGGTTGGTTCCAACGAAGCGGCATGGGCGAAGAACCGGCGAGCAGTGACGCTGGTTGTCGGAGGCACCGCAGGCAGCTAGGACGAGTGCTTTAGGGCGCCGCTCGAACGAGTGCTAGTGCAACGAATGAACGCTAAATCGATCAGGGGCGGGACGTTGAACACCAGGGCAGACGCCCGCCGACGAGGCGTGCTGCTGGCCCTGGCCTGGCTTGCCATCGCCTGGCTTGCTGTCGGCGCCACTGGCGCCTGGGCGCAGGGCTCCGAGCCGCGGCTGCTGATACCAACGCCCGGAGGTGCTGCACCCCAGGCGCCGGCTGTACCCCAGACGCCGGCATTGCCATCTCCGGTGTCGCCGCCGGTGGTGCAGGGTGCCAACCCGGGAATGGCTCGGCTGGAATTGCGGATGTCGCAGCTGGAACAGGATCTGCGTTCGGTCACCGGGCGGATGGAGGACGTATCGTTTCAATTACGGAAACTAGACGATCGCCTCGATAAACTGGCGGCCGATATGGAGTATCGACTGGGTCAGGCCAAATCCGGCAGCGGCGGCGCAGCAGCGTCGACGGCGGCTGGCGGCGACAACACGCCAGCTATCGCCGCTGGCGGCGGTGCCGTCACCAGCACCCCGCGAACAGTTCAGCCGCCTGCGAGCGAAACCGAGGCGCCGGCACCAAGCAGTTCATCCTCGTCGCAGACCGCGAGTCTGCCACCGAAAACTCCCCGCGAGCAGTACGCCCGCGCCTTCTCCCAATTGGAGAAGCGGCAGTACGAAGAAGCGGCGGCAGGGTTTTCGGAGTTCCTAAAGGCTAATCCGAATGATCCCCTCGCCGACAACGCTCGCTACTGGTTAGGGGAATCTTATTATGCGCGCGGCCAGTTTAGCCGGTCAGCAGAGTTGTTTCTCGATGCCTATGAGAAGAACAAAAGCGGGCCCAAGGCGCCTGACACACTGTTGAAACTGGGATTGTCTCTGTCCGGTCTCGACAAGAACAAGGAAGCCTGCGCGACGTTCCGCGAGCTCAACAGGGCATTTCCCAATGCGCCTGATGCCGTCAAGGAACGCGCAGCGCAGGAAGGAAAACGCCTCAGCTGCGGTTAACCTTGTTGCTCAGAGCCGCAAGTATAGAGCCGTGGGCGGCTGATAACGTCACCGGGAGGTATCCGCGGAAACTGCATCTTGCGCCGTCTCGGATTTCGACGATGCGGAGATCGCAGCGGAAGCGTTCGCGCGGACGATGATCGAAGCGGTCGGGACGCTTGAGTACCGGCCACATCTTGCCGTGGCGCTCTCCGGCGGTGCCGACAGCATGGCGCTGTGCCGGCTCGCCGCCGATTGGGCGCTGGCCCGCGGCGGACGGGTTACGGCGCTGACCGTCGATCACCGGCTTCGTCCGGAATCTGCGAGGAGTGCCAACAGGTCGCTTCTTGGATGCGGCGGGCCGGAATTGAGCATCACATACTGCCTTGGCTTGGCGCTAAACCCGTTTCGGGAATCCAGCAAGCCGCCCGTGATGAGCGCTACCGGCTGCTGACCGGGTGGTGCCGCGCGGCGGCGGTGTCGCACCTGCTGCTCGGGCACCATCGCCGCGATCAGGCGGAGACCGTACTCTTTCGATTGCTGCGCGGAAGCGGCCTGAGCGGGCTCGCGGCCATGGCGCCAGTGGCCGAAGCGGCGGATGTTCGTCTGTTGCGACCACTGCTCAATTGGTCGCCGGACCTATTGCGCGCTCTGCTGCGTCGGTGGAATTGGGATTGGCTGGATGATCCGAGCAATGTCGACCGACGCTTTGCTCGAGCCCAGCTGCGCCAGGCGGCGCCATCGCTGGCGGCATCCGGAGTCACGACAGAAGCATTGCTGAAACTTGCTGCGGACGCCACGGCGGCGCGCATGGCGATGCAAGACGCAGTGGCCGAGCTGCTCGCCGCTGCTTGCCGGCTGCATCCGGCGGGCTTCGCACGACTCGATCGTCCGGCGCTGGCGGCAGCGGCGACGGAGGTAGCGGCGGTGGCGCTGGCGCGGCTGCTGGCCGCCATCGGCGGTTGCGAATATCCGCCGCCGATGTCGCGGGTGCGTTCGATGCTTGCTGCTTTCGCCGGGGGTAACGCGCAGTCGAGGACACTCGCTCGCTGCCGCATCGTCAGCCGCGGGAGCGACCTCTGGCTGTTTCGCGAATGCCGCGCCCTGCCGGCCGAACGGCCGCTCCTCAGCTGCGAGGAGCAGCCTTGGGATGGCCGCTTCAGGCTCGTCTATCGAGATGCCGGAGCGGTGATGAGCGCGCAGCTGCGGATCAGGCCGTTTGCTTCAGCAGACGCGGGCATTCTGCGGGCAGCCCGGCCATCGAGTAGTGTCGCCGCGATGCCGCACCTTGCCCGCGGTAGCCTGCCGATCTTATCTGATGAAAAGGGGTTGGCAATGGCGCCGCTAATGGACTATTGCCGGCCTGATATCGCGAATTTGCGCGGAATGATAGTACAAATGGCGTGGAAACCCCGTCATGGTATTACCGGGCTTGGGTGTTTCGTAAAATGCGACAATTGACTTATTATTTGATGAGATCGTCAAGATGCGATGCCACCTATTATCATGCTTAAGAGCGGATGAGGCGTCTATGACATCGGCGGGTGAGTCACAAGGGCTCCAAATGGCCGACAACGAGAGGTAGGACAGAAACGTGAACATCGGCCGCAATCTGGCATTATGGGTGATCATAGCACTGCTGGTGTTTGCCCTGTTCAATCTGTTTCAGGGCTCAACGCCCCGCTCCGGCCAATTGCCGCTGGCGTATTCTGACTTCCTGTCGCAAGTGGAAAGCGGCGAGGTCCGCGAGGTCACGCTGAAAGGCCAACAGATAAGCGGCGTGTCCCGTGACGGCCGAACGCTGTCGACATTGGCTCCGGAGGATCCAAACCTTGTCGCTCGTCTGCAAAAGCACGGCGTTCGGATCAGCGCGCAGGCGCCGGACGATGGATCGCCAACCTTCTGGAGCGTGCTGATCTCCTGGTTTCCGATGTTGCTGCTCATCGGCGTGTGGATTTTCTTCATGCGGCAGATGCAGGCGGGTGGCGGCAAGGCGATGGGCTTTGGCAAGTCCAGGGCGCGACTGCTTACCGAAAAGACGGGTCGGATTACTTTCGAGGACGTAGCCGGCATCGAGGAGGCAAAGCAGGAACTGGAGGAGGTTGTCGAGTTCCTGAAGGATCCGCAGAAGTTCCAGCGGCTCGGTGGCAAGATCCCGAAGGGATGCCTGCTCATCGGCCCGCCGGGTACAGGCAAACGCTCCTCGCCCGCGCCATTGCTGGCGAGGCTAACGTGCCGTTCTTCACCATTTCCGGCTCGGACTTTGTGGAGATGTTCGTGGGTGTCGGCGCCAGTCGGGTGCGTGACATGTTCGAGCAGGGGAAGAAGAATGCTCCCTGCATCATCTTCATTGACGAAATCGACGCCGTCGGCCGGCACCGCGGCGCCGGTCTCGGCGGCGGAAACGACGAGCGGGAGCAGACGCTTAACCAGCTTCTGGTTGAGATGGACGGTTTTGAATCCAACGAGGGCGTGATTCTTATCGCCGCCACCAACCGCCCGGACGTTCTGGATCCGGCGCTGCTGCGGCCGGGACGTTTCGACCGGCAAGTGGTCGTCCCTAATCCTGACATCCTCGGGCGCGAGCAGATCCTGAAGGTCCACATGCGCAAGGTGCAGGTGGGTGCGGACGTTGACCCCAGAGTGATCGCTCGCGGCACGCCCGGCTTCTCCGGTGCCGATCTTGCCAACCTCGTCAACGAAGCGGCATTGCTTGCCGCCCGGGCCGGCAAGCGGCTGGTGACGATGATCGATTTCGAGGCGGCGAAAGACAAGGTGCTGATGGGCGTCGAGCGCCGCTCGATGGTGATGAGCGAGGACGAGAAGGAATTGACTGCCTATCACGAAGCAGGTCATGCGCTGGTAGGCCTGTCGGTGCCGAAGCACGATCCGTTGCATAAGGTAACGATCATCCCGCGCGGCCGGGCACTGGGGGTGACGATGTCGCTACCGGAGCGCGACCGCCACAGCTATTCGAAGCTCGAGCTGGAATCGCGGCTTGCCGTCCTGTTCGGTGGGCGCATCGCCGAGGAACTTGTGTTCGGTGCGGACAACGTTACCACGGGTGCCGGCAACGACATCCGCCAGGCGACGGAAATGGCGCGGCGCATGGTTACTGAATTCGGCTTCAGTGATCGGCTCGGACCGCTGCGCTACAGCGACAACCAGGAAGAGATCTTCCTCGGACACTCGGTGACGCAGCAGAAGCACGTTTCGGATGCCACCGCCCGGCTTATCGACGAGGAAGTGCGGCGGTTGATTGACGGAGCCGAGGATACCGCACGCCGCATCCTCGCGGAGCAACGCGAAGACCTGCAGCGGGTCGCGGGCGCGCTGCTCGAATACGAGACGCTGTCCGGCGAGGAAGTGCGCGCGCTGCTGCGCGGCGAACCGGTGGTGCGCGCTGATCCGCGGGACGAGCCGCGCGACGCCGGACGCCGCGCGTCGGTGCCCTCTAGCGGTAAAAAGGCGAGTAAGGAACCACGCGGCGGCTTCGAGGTGGAGCCGCAGCCCAATCGGTGATTCCTTACGGGCGGGACGTTGGGATTGATGATCTCGCCTAGGTGCGGGCTGCCTGAGGTTCGGCGGTTCGCCGGACTATCGCTCGATCATGTCCGCCTGATGGGCATCGTCAACGTCACGTCCGACAGCTTCTCGGATGGAGGCGAGACGTTGACCACCGAGGACGCGGTGGCTCGTGGCCTCACGATGCTCGACGAAGGCGCCGACATCGTCGACGTCGGCGGGGAATCTACGCGCCCCGGGGCATTGCCGGTGCCGGTCGAAATCGAACGAGGGCGCGTCGTGCCGGTGGTGCGTGTTCTCGCGCGGGCCGGTGCGTTGATTTCGATCGATACTCGGCGTGCCGAGGTGATGCGCGCCGCCATCGACGAGGGTGCGCGCATTGTCAACGACGTCACCGCTCTGAGGGATCCCGAGGCGTTGCCGCTGATAGCCCGCAGCGACGTGTCAGTGGTGCTGATGCACATGCAAGGCGAGCCTCGCAGCATGCAGCAGGATCCACGTTACGACGACGCGGCTGCCGAAGTGTACGCGTGGCTCACCGCCCGTGCCGCAGCGTGCGGCGAGGCTGGCATCGCACCGGAAAGGATCGCGGTTGATCCAGGCATCGGCTTTGGCAAGACGCTAGTGCACAATCTCGCGATCCTGCGTGACCTCGCCCGCTACCGGGATATACCGTATGCCCTGCTTGTCGGCGTGTCGCGCAAGCGGTTCATCGCCGCTCTTGATCGCGACCTGCCACCGCAACGGCGGCTGGCCGGCTCCCTGGCGGCGGCAATCGCGTGCGCAGGGGCGGGCGCTAATCTCCTCCGCGTCCACGATGTCGGCGAGACGCGACAGGCGCTCGCGGTCTACCATTCTCTCGTCGGACGTGACGTCGGGGCGTAGCCCACTGCACCCATTGTTGTGCGTTCGTGACGGCAGTCACTGCCGGTGCTAGCATGTTTGGTGCTAAAGTGCCTTCCGCGCGTCAATACGGAGGAGGGGGCGTATGCGTAGGCGACTGTTCGGTACCGACGGCATTCGCGGCAGGGCGAATACCGAGCCAATGACGGCGGATATCGCTCTGAAGGTCGGCATGGCTGCCGGCTGCCAGTTTCGCCGTGGACCGCATCAGCATCGGGTACTGATCGGCAAGGACACCCGTCTGTCCGGCTACATGCTTGAAGCGGCGTTGACGGCGGGCTTCATTTCCGTCGGCATGGACGTGATCATCGTCGGCCCGATGCCGACCCCGGCGGTCGCGATCCTAACCCGTTCGATGCGGTGCGATCTGGGCGTCATGCTTTCGGCCTCTCACAATCCTTACGAGGACAACGGCATCAAGCTGTTCGGTCCGGACGGGTTCAAGCTCTCCGACGAGGTCGAGGCAATCATCGAAGGCCACGTCGACAACGGTCTCGCCAAGTACTTGGCCGCACCGGGCAAGCTCGGCCGGGCGAAGCGGCTGCACGACGTTCACGGCCGCTACATCGAGTTTGTCAAACACACTTTCCCCAAGGGCTGCACGCTGACGGGAATGCGCATCGTCGTCGACTGCGCCAACGGCGCCGCCTACAAGGTCGCGCCGGAAATCCTGTGGGAACTGGGCGCCGAGGTGATTCCAATCGGCGTCAATCCGGACGGCACCAACATCAACCGGGATTGCGGCTCAACGTCGCCCGAGGCGATGTGCCGGGCCGTTCAGGATTACCGCGCCGACCTCGGCATTGCGCTCGACGGCGATGCCGACCGCGTCCTCATCGCCGACGAAACCGGCGCGCTGCTCGATGGCGACCAGGTGATGGGGGTGATTGCCAACCACTGGCGAAACAGCGGGCAGCTGAAGCGGGGCGGGGTCGTCGCCACGGTGATGTCGAACATGGGCCTGGAGCGGTACCTGTCCGGCATTGGCCTGACCCTCGACCGCTGCAAAGTCGGCGACCGCTACGTCGTCGAGCAGATGCGGCGCGATGGTTTCAACGTCGGTGGCGAGCAGTCGGGGCACATCATTCTCAGCGACTACACCACCACCGGCGACGGGCTGATCGCGGCGTTGCAGGTTCTCGCGGTGATCATCGGCTGCGGCCGGCGGCCGAGCGAGGTATGCCGGGTCTTCGAGCCGCTGCCGCAACTGCTGCGCAACGTGCGCTTCAGTGGTGGACAGCCGCTGGAGCAGCAGGGTGTCCAGGAGGCGATCGAGGACTACCGGCGTAAGCTCGGCAACTCCGGCCGTCTGCTGATCCGCGCCTCGGGCACCGAACCGGTTATCAGGGTGATGGCGGAAGGCGAGGACGAAGCGCTGATCGGCAACATCGTCGACGATCTGTGCGGCGTCATCCGTGCGGCCGCCGCTTGAGTCCGACGCCGGCGGCGTCGGTCAGCGCCCGGCCCGGCCGGCCGTTGGCGACATGAAGAGAGCCGCCGATCCGGAAGGCGACGGGTGACGAACGAGCGTCCGGCACCGGCGGAGACTAACCCGCCGCGCGGCGGCGCCGCTCGTGGCCGGGTGCTGATCATCGCCGGCTCGGATTCTGGCGGCGGCGCCGGCATCCAGGCGGATATCAAGACGGTCACCGCGCTCGGCGGCTACGCGATGACCGCGATTACCGCGTTGACGGCGCAGAACACCCTTGGCGTCTTTGGCATCCTCGACATTTCTCCGGACTTTGTTGCCCGGCAGATCCGCGCGGTTCTCGATGATATCGGCGCCGACTGCATCAAGCTCGGCATGCTGCACCGGCCGGAGATCATCGAAACAGTAGCGGCGACGCTGGCCGAGGCAGCGCCTGACGTACCCGTTGTCGTCGATCCGGTCATGGTGGCGAAAGGGGGCCAGTCGCTGCTGGCGAATGCAGCGGTAGCAAGCCTGCGCAGGCTCCTGCTGCCGGTCGCGGCGGTCCTCACGCCGAACTTGCCGGAAGCCGCGGCGTTGCTCGATGAGATCGATGCAACGGAACAGCCGCCGGAAGAACTGGCGGCACGCCTGCTCGCTCTTGGCCCAGCGGCGGTTCTGCTCAAGGGCGGACATGGCGAGGGTCCGGTTCTGGTCGACGTGCTGGCGGAGCGCGACCAGCCGGCGGAGCGCTATGAGAGCAGACGTATCGCCTCCCGCCATACCCACGGCACCGGCTGCACGCTCGCCTCGGCCCTGGCCTGCGGGCTGGCGCAGGGGCTGCCGCTACGCACCGCGGTCATCCGCGCCCGAGCCTACGTGCGTGCCGCCATCGAAGCCGCTCCCGGCTTCGGCGGTGGCCACGGCCCGCTCGCCCACGGCCACACCGTTCGCCCGTTTCCAGGCGGCTGACGCCATAACGCGTGAAGGTCTTAACGCAGCGCATGATCGCCATGCTGTTCACACCTCGGGCAGTCGCGAGGGCGATCCGCCCCGCGCCACCTCGGCGACGATGTTGAGCGCCATCGCCAGCCGGCTTTGATCGGCCACCGCGCAGAGGCAGAGCCGGACGTGGGTATCCGCTTCCGCGGCGAGGGCAGACCCGGCGAACGCCGATCCAGGGGTGACGACGACGCCGCGCGCCCGCAGCGCCGCCACGAAGTCGTCGCGCCGCCACGGCGTCGGTACCCGTAGCCAGCCGTGAAAGGCACGGTCGTCGCTGCGGAAGTCGAGTCCCTTCAGCCGCTCCGCTGCCAAGGCCTGCCTCGCGCGGGCCTCCGTGCGCTGCGCCTCGACAGCGTGCGCCGCGGCGCCCGAGGCCACCGTCCGGGCGGCCAGTTCGGCGGCCACCGATGAGGTCATCAGCATGCTGGTGCGCACCGCTGCCGCCAGTCGCGGCACCAGCGCCGACGGCGCCGCCAGCCAGCCAATCCGCAGACCCGGGGCGACGGCCTTCGACAGGCTGGTGACATAAATGCCGGCCTCCGGCAGAAAGGTGCAGAGCGGCGGCGGCGGCGCGTCCAGCAGGAAACCGTAAACGTCGTCCTCGATGACGACAACACTGTGCCGCCGGGCGATGGCGGCAATGGCCCGACGGCGCTCCTCCGGCATGACGATCGCCGTCGGGTTGTGCAGCGTCGGCATGGTGTACAGCAGTTTCGGCCGATATTCGCGGCAAGCGGCTTCGAACGTGTCCGGCACAAGTCCGTGGGCATCGATCGGCAAGCCGATTGTGCGCACCCCGCTCGACGCCGCCGTGGCGTGCAGTCCGGGCCAGGTGAGCGCCTCATGCAATATCGTGTCGCCCGGCCGGCACAAGGCGAGGAACGCAATGCTCAGCCCGCCCTGACACCCCGGCACCACCAGCACATCGTCGGCATCGGCCTCGAGGCCGAGGCGGCGGAGCCAGACGGCACCGGCCTCGCGGTGGGCGCGCATGCCGTTCGCCGGCTGGTAGCGGCCCACGGTGCCCAGCAATGCCGCGTCGTCCATGCCGCGCAGGCCCTCGACGAGCGCCGGACCGATCGGCGCGGGAAAGGGATAGTTGAGCGAAAGGTCGAGGGTTTCACCGGAATCCGCCGTGGCGCGGCCCGCGCGATCGACGAACCGGCGGACATCCATCGCCAAAGGCGCCGGAGCCGACGGTTCGGGCAGGTATTCAGCATCAGCGGCGACCGCCGCCCCCGAATTCCTGACGAAGGTGCCGCGGCCGATGGTGGCCTCGATCAGCCCCTGGCGCTCCGCCTCTGCATAGGCGCGGCTCACCGTCCCCACCGTCACCCGCAGCCGGTGGGCGAGATCGCGGTGTGTCGGTAACCGCTCACCGGCCGGCAGCCGTCCGGCGATGACGTCCTCTGCGAGCATGTCAGCGATGGCGCGGTAGCGCGGTCCGGGGCGGCCGACGATCTGGGGGGTCCATATTGTCATGGTGACAATTATTACATTGACTCCTAGATGGGTGTCAATCAACAATGTGCTCCGAAAGATTAGGAGAAATGGCCATGCGCACCTCACATTGCATGGATACAATACCGGAATTGACCTCGTCCGAGCGGTTGTCGCTGCCGTCGTGGAAGACCTGGCTGGCGATCGGCGGCAGCAAGCTGGCGCAGGATGCGCTGGCCCTGGTCGAGATGCTGGCCGAATACGGCGAACGCCACCGGCAGCGCCGCGCCCTGCTGTCGCTCGACGAGCGGATGCGCAAGGATATCGGCCTCAGTCAGTCCGACGTCTGGCTCGAGGCGCGCAAGCCGCTTTGGCGGAAGTGACGGCGGCAGCGGCTGCTTGACGTCAACCTCGCCCGCGTGACGGCGCAGGAGAAGTGCGGGCGAGGGTGAGGACCGCTTGAAGAACCGCAACAACGTCATTGCGAACCCGCGAGAGGGGGTGAAGCAATCCAGTTTTCGGGTGCGAAGACAGCTGGATCGCTTCGCTCCGCTCGCGATGACGGGGTCTTGCATTAGTGTCGAATCGTTCGCTGGCGGTCCCTCACCCCGAGCCTCTCCCGCTTGCGGGAGAGGGAGGTGCCGCCAGCGTCCCGGGAGACCGCGTTGCGCGGACCCCGGCTCTGCCGATGCGCTATGCCTCGCTCGCCTGCGCCGCCCGGCGCAGCGCTTCGGGCTCGGAGGGCGGCGGGTTGTCGGGGATCTCTCCCGGCTTGTAGTTGGGCAGGCGGCTTGCCGGGGCGATCGCGAGCAGTGCGACACAGGCCATGATCAGAAGCCCCATCTTGAGGGCGCGCAGGCGGGCTTCCGTGTTGATGCGGACCGCTTCGTCGATCTGCTGCGGCGTCGCCGTCGTCGCCTGCATCACCGTCAGCAGCCGATCGTTGCTGATGAACGTGATGTTGTCGAGATTGAGTTGGTTCTGCACCTCGACCGGCAGTCGCGGATTATCGGCCAGCCGGACGAAGATCATGCTGCTCAACAGGCCAACGAGCAGCGCCCCGGCCAGCGCGGTGCCGACACCGGCGGCGAGGTTCTGCGTCGTGCCGCGCAGAGAGCCCACGTCACCTGCCAGTTCCTTGGGTGCGGCGGTGACCAGCACGTTAAAGACGAGCGTCACCAGCGCACCCTGGCCGATGCCGAAGGCGATCAGCCCGAACATGACGGGAACGGCGCTCCAGTCGTTGCGGACGACGAAAGCCAGCCACAACAGAGCGACGGTGCACACGGCGAAGCCGATCTGCCCGATACGCTGCGGTGTCAGCGTCTTATACAGTCTGACCACCAGCATGGCGGTAAAAAATACCGTCAGATTGAAGGGCGCCATCGCAAGCGCCGTTTCGATCGGCGTCCGACCCTGAATGACCTGGATATAAAGCGGCACCGAGAAGTTGAGCATCGCCTCAAGCAACACGACGGAAAACATGCACAGGACCGCCGCCCGCTCCCGATTGGACGTGATCACCCGCAGATCAAGGAGTGGCGTTTTGCCAGCGGTTTGCTGACGCCGGCTCCAGCGAATAAATGTCTGAAACAATACAATGCCGATAACGATCATGACCGGTGCCGGCGACAGGCCGAGAAGATCGAACGGCGCCCCCGGGCCGGCGACGCCGAGTCCCCAGCGGTTGAGGTTGTTGAAGCCGAAGCTGATGAGGATGACGGAGGTCGCAGCCAGCACGACGCCGATCAGGTCGATTCTGACCTCGGGCCGGCTCTCGGCCGGTTTCAGCTTGAAGCTGAGGAAGAACACGATCACGGCAACGACGATCAGCAGGCCGAACAGCGGACGCCAGCCAACGAAGGTGCCGAGCAGGCCGCCGATGAGGAAGGCCGCCGCGCTGGCACCGGCCCGCGCCGAGCCGAGGGCGCCGATGGCTGTTGCCTGCTGCTGGCCATGGTAGTGGTGGGCGATCAGAGCCACAAGCGAGGGCACGATCACCGCCGCGGCGAGGCCGGCGAGAAGCTGGGCGGATATCATTACGCTTGCGGCGGGGCTAAAGGTCATCAGCACCTGTGCCAGGGCGAACAGCGCCACGACGGCACGAAAGACGATCACCGGCCCGAAGCGCTGGCACAGCTTGGCGCCGAGCATGACGAAGCCAGCCACCGCCAGCGAATAGGCGACGATGCCGGTGCCGACGGTCGTCGGCGGGACCCCGAAGCTCCTGATCATCCCCCCCATCGACACCGGCAGCGCCGCCACATTGAACGACATGATCGACTGTCCCAGCGCACTCGCGATCATGGGGATCCAGGATTCGCGCGCTTCCCCCTGCCTTGCCGCCAGCGTGCTCATGGATGTCCTCCCTTTTGATCCGTTCTTTCGTCTGGGTCGCGCGCAGGCAGTGGCGGCTGCACTACCGTCAATCGACCGGCGCTGAAACGAACAAGTCCATGCCCAGCCGATGCGACAGAAACTTGGCGACGTGCTGGCCCTTGACGCTGTTGCCGGCCGCGTCGAGCGGCGGCGCGAACGTGCCGAGGCCACCCTTACCGGGCGAGACGGTCACGATGCCGCCGCCGATCCCGCTCTTGCCAGGAAGCCCGATGTCGTAGAGCCAGTCGCCCGACGTTTCGTACAAGCCGGCGGTGGCCATCACCGCAAGCGCATAGTGGCAGACGGACGCATCGACCACGCGCTGCTTGGTAAGCGGATTGATCCCACCGTCGGCGAGGGTCGCGCCCATCACCGCCAGATCCCGGGCGCTAACGTTCAGCGAACACTGCCGGGTGTAGAGGTCAACGGCTTCCATCGGATCGCAATAGACCCGACCAAGCGAGTGCAGCAGCTGGACGATGCTACGATTGCGGAAATTCGTGTCGGAGGCTGAAGCATACACCTCGTCGTTCATCGGCAAGGGGCGGCCGGCAAACCGCGACAGGCCGTCGAGGATAAACCGCCATCGCGCTTCGCTGCTCTCGCCCGGAACGAGGCTGGTCGTGGCGATCGCGCCGGCATTTACCATCGGGTTGGTGCGTCCATCCAAGCTTTGCTCGACAGCGGCAAGCGAGTTGAACGGCCGCCCGGTGCTGTTGGCGCCGATCTTTGCCCGGGCAGCATCCCAGCCGATCGACTGGCAGACGAGCGCGAACACGAACGGCTTGGAGACGCTCATGATCGAGAACGGATGATCGGTGTCTCCGGCGGTGTAAACGTTGCCGCGGGTACCGACCACGCAGATGCCGAAGAGATCGGCGGGCATCCGCGCCAGCGCGGGATAGACTTGCGAGACCTCGCCTTCCGCGTCCAACCTGTAGCGCTGATAGGCTTGCGTGACTAAAGCCTCGATCTGCTCGGGCGTCGGCAGGTTGCCGGTCGAAACATGCGAAAAAACTAATTCTTCATCGCTATCGGAACTTGAGCGCATAACTTACCCCGCAACGCTGAGCGCTTTTCGCTAAAGTACATTGTTGGTTTGCCAGCTTAGATAGATGTTTTCGCAGATATACTGTCTACCGCTCAGTTGCTCAGAGCGGCTCGTTTATGTCAATCCTAGAATACGAAAGTATGGGCCTTTTTCGTGCTTACAGGAATGATGAAAAACGGCTGATTGCTATGGTGTCCGGTGTGGCCCAGTCCGGCCTTCAGCGCCAGGCAAGGGCGGAAGCAGGGTTTATCCGAGGCGCCGGCCAACGCGGCCGGCAACGTCCTGAATGTATTGCCAGGCGACCCGACCGGAACGGGCGCCACGCTCCTGCGCCCAGGCGATGGCTTCGCTCCGCAGCGTTTCGGCTGGCAAGGCTAGGCTGAACCGGCGGGCGTAGCCTTCAACGATGCCGACATAGGTCTCCTGGTCGATGCCGTGGAAGCCGAGCCACAAGCCGAAGCGATCGGACAAGGACACCTTTTCCTCCACCGACTCCGCGGGATTGATCGCCGTCGAGCGCTCGTTCTCGATCATCTCGCGCGGCATCAGGTGGCGGCGGTTCGACGTGGCGTAGAACAGCACGTTGGCCGGCCGGCCCTCGATGCCGCCTTCCAGCACCGCCTTCAGCGCCTTGTACGACGCATCGCCGCCGTCGAATGACAGGTCGTCGCAAAACAGCAGGCAGCGCCGGATCTCGCCGCGCAGCCGGGCGAGCAGCCGCGGCAGGCTGGCCAGGTCCTCGCGGTGCACTTCGACCAGCACCAGCGCGCGCGGCTCTCCTCATTGATGCGCGCGTGCACCGCCTTGACCAGCGAGCTCTTGCCGGTGCCGCGCGCCCCCCACAGCAGCGCGTTGTTAGCCGGCAGGCCATGAGCGAAGCGGCGGGTGTTGTCGAGTAGAACAGCGCGCTGCCGGTCAATTCCGCGTAGCAGGTCGAGGTCCACCCGGTTGACACGCTGCACCGCTTCCAGCCGGCCACCGTCAGCGTGCCAGACGAAAGCCTCGGCGTCGTCCAGCCGGGCATCGGCGGGCGAGGGCGGAGCCAGCCGCTCCAGCGCTTCGACCAGGCGGCGCAGCAGCAACGTCGGCACAGCGATATCTTCCGTCATGGGGATAGACGTAACAGGTTCCTTGCCGCCTGTCCCCGTCAGCACCGGCGAGGTGCCTTTCCGCGCCTGCCGAGGAGGCTTGCGTTGCCGATCGGGTTTGCATGCGCCCGGGGGGCCGCTATAGTCACCCCTCCCCCGGACCGTCGGGGCTTCTGAGGAGTCTTCGATGTTCGTTTCGACCGCGTTTGCTCAGGATGCGGCGCCGGCGGCCGCCGCAGGGCCCGACGCGATGCTGCAGTTCCTGCCAATCATCCTGATTTTCGTCGTCTTCTACTTTCTGCTGATCCGACCGCAGCAAAAAAAGCTCAAGGTCCACAAGGAGATGCTGTCGGCGTTGCGGCGGGGCGACCGGGTCGTCACCGGCGGTGGTATCATCGGCACGATCACCAGGGTCGTCGACGACAATGAAGTGCTGCTGGAGATCGCCGAAGGGGTGCGGGTGCGTGTCCAGCGGCCGATGATCTCCGGCGTCCTGGCGAAAACCGAGCCCGCGACCGAGACGAAGGAGCCGCCGCGCGGCGGCGACGGCCCTACCGGCGGCGGCGGAGGGAGCGCGGCGGCCGGCGAAGGCGAGGCGAAGCCGGTGGCACCGCGTCCCTCCCGGCTGACCAAGATTCTCGGCGGCAAGCGCGACTGATCGCGGGCAAGCGGGGAATCAATGCTTCAATTCGCGCGCTGGAAGGCGATTCTCGTCCTGCTCGTCTGCGTCGTGGCGCTGGCGCTGGCTGCGCCCAACGTCATCACCCAGGAACAGGCCGATGCCTTGCCGTCGTGGTTGCCGCATCGCCAGATCACCTTGGGCCTCGACCTGCAGGGCGGCTCGCACATGCTGCTGCAGGTGGATACCGCGGCGGTGGTCCGCGAGCGACTTGAAGGCATTGTCGATTCCGTGCGCGACGAGCTGCGCAAGGCACGTATCCGTTATCAGGAACTTGGGATCGACGGCGACGCGGTGGTAGTTACCGTTCCTGATTCCGAGCAGGTCGCAGAGGCGCAGAAGCTGTTGCGGGCGCTGGACCCCGACGCCACCGTCGACGCGGCGGCGGGCGGCAGGTTGCGTCTCACGCTGACCGAACAAGCGCTGCGTCAACGGCAGCTGGCGGCGGTAGAACAGTCGCTGGAGATCGTCCGCCGCAGAATTGACGAGACGGGAACGCGCGAACCGAGCATCCAGCGACAGGGCATCGATCGCATCCTGGTGCAGTTGCCCGGCGTCGACGATCCGCAGCGGATCAAGGCGCTGATCGGCAAGACCGCGAAGATGACTTTCCATCTGGTCGACGAAGACGCCAACCTCGGGGACGCGCTGGCGGGCCGGCCGCCACCGGGCTCGGAGGTGATGCCGCTGCTCGATCGTAGAGCTGCGGCCGGACAGGAGCCGCGCATCGTCGTCAAGAAGCGGGTGATGATCAGCGGCGAGAATCTGATCGACGCCCAGCCGACCTTCGACCAGGGCCAGCCGATCGTGTCTTTCCGCTTCGATGCCGCCGGCGGCAAGCGCTTCGGCGACATCACCAGCCACAACGTCGGCAAGCGGTTGGCGATCGTTCTCGACGATCAGGTGATCAGCGCGCCCAACATCCGCGAGCCAATTCTCGGCGGATCGGGCGTGATTACCGGCGGCTTCAACGTCGCCGAAGCGCAGGACCTGGCGCTGCTGCTGCGCGCCGGCGCGCTGCCGGCGCCGCTGACGGTGCTGGAGGAGCGGACTGTCGGTCCGGGTCTCGGCACCGATTCGATCGAGGCCGGGGTACGCGCCGGCATCGTCGGCACCATCCTGGTGCTGATTTTCATGGTTGTCGCCTACGGCAGCTTCGGGCTGATCGCCAACGTCGCGCTGATCGTCAACGCGGTGATGCTGATGGCGGCGATGTCGTTGCTGGAAGCGACGCTGACGCTGCCCGGCATCGCGGGCATCGTGCTCACGATCGGCATGGCGGTAGACAGCAACGTGCTGATCTTCGAGCACATCCGTGAAGAGGTTCGCAGCGGGCGAACACCAGTCTCGGCGATCGATTCCGGCTTCACCAGGGCGCTGACCACAATCGTCGATTCAAACCTGACGACGCTGTTCGCGGCGCTGTTTTTGTACGTGTTCGGCTCGGGGCCAGTGCGCGGCTTCGCCGTCACGCTTGGGATCGGCATTCTCACCTCGATGTTCACCGCGGTGACGCTTACCCGGCTGATGGTGGTAACCTGGTTGCGCAAGGCCCGGCCGCGCGCGCTGACCATTTGAGGGCCTCGGCAATGCGCGGCATTCAGTTCATCCCGCCGGACACGCGCATCCCGTTCATGCGCTTCCACAAGCTGTTCCTGGGGGTGTCGGCGCTCTTCCTGCTCCTGTCGATCGTTGTCATCATCGTCGACGGGCTTAACTTCGGCATCGATTTTCGCGGCGGCATCCTGCTCGAGGTGAAGACGCAGGGGCCAGCCGACATCGCGCAGATGCGCCGGACGCTGAACGACCTTGATCTGGGCGACGTCGGCCTCCAGGAATTCGGCGCGAAGGACAACGTGCTGATCCGCTTGTCGAAGCAGGACGGCGGAGAACGCGAACAGCAAGCGGCGATCGACCGCATTAAGCAGACGCTGGGGCCGAACGTCGACTACAGGCGGATTGAGCTGGTCGGGCCGCAGGTCAGTGCCGAGCTGTTCAAGGACGCGATGTATGCAATGGCCGCCGCCCTGCTGTCTATCATGGCCTACCTTTGGTTTCGCTTCGAATGGCAGTTCGGGGTGGCCGGGGTTGTCTCGCTGCTGCACGACGTGCTTGCCATCATCGGCATCTTTGCGCTTTTGGGATACGAGTTCAATTTGACGATCGTCGCCGCGGTAATGACGATTGCCGGCTATTCGATCAACGACAGCGTCGTCGTATTCGATCGCGTCCGTGAGAACCTGCGCAAGTACAAGACGATGCCTTTTTCGGACCTGATCGACCTGTCGATCAACCAGACCCTGTCGCGCACTTTCCTCACTGGCATCACCACCATTATGATGCTGATCGTCCTTTACTTCCTGGGCGGCGAGGTGCTGCGTGGTTTCAGCTTCGCCATGCTGTTCGGGGTAATCATCGGCACCTACTCATCGGTCTTCGTCGCCGTGCCGCTACTGCTGTACATGAACGTCCGCCGTTCTACGCCGGCCGGCGAGACGGCCGTTGCCGAGCGGCCATAACACCAGATGCCTATCGACATCACTGTCCGCCCCGCCGCCGGCCGGCAGATTGTCGAGCGCTACGGCGGCGGCGGGTTCACCGTATCGGGGGTTCGCCACATGGGCTCGGTGCTGATCTTCCCCGAGCGCACCGTCACTTGGCCAATCAGCGGAGCCGGGGCCATCGATGCCGTATCTCTAGCGCCTGTGACCGCGCGCGAACCGAGGCCGCGCATCCTCGTCGTCGGCTGCGGTCGCAGCTTCGCTTCACGCCCGGAAGGGCTGGACATAGCGATGCGCGAGGCCGGCATCGGGATCGAATGGATGGATACCGGCGCCGCGTGCCGCACCTTCAACGTGCTGCTGCTGGAAGATCGCGAGGTGGCGGCGGCACTGATCGCCGTGGATTAAGCAGAAGGCAACGGGGTACCGACCTTCTACTTATGCGTTAACTGATCCCAGCGGCAGCAGCCAGCGTCATGGCCGGGACAAGCCCGCCCACGACGCCGCTTTACAAGTTCGGCCTCTGCCGAAATTTAGGCCTTGGCGAGGTTACCCGCGACGAAGTCCCAATTGACGAGGTTGTCGAGGAAGGTCTGTACGTAGTCCGGGCGCCGGTTCTGATAGTCGAGATAGTAGGCGTGCTCCCAAACCTCGCACGTCAGAAGCGCCGTCTGGCTATGCGCCATCGGCAAGTCGGCATTCGGCGTTTTCGTCACCTTTACCGCGCCCTTGTCTGCCACCAGCCAGCCCCAACCCCTGCCGAACTGGGTGACACAGGCGTTCTTAAACTCTTCAACGAACTTCTCGTAAGACCCGAATCCCTGATCGATAGCGGCAGCGACGGCACCGCTGGGCTTGCCACCGCCGCCCGGCTTCATGCAGTGCCAGTAGAAGGTGTGATTCCATACTTGCGCGGCGTTGTTGAACACGCCGGCTTTGCCAGAATCGCCGGCGACGGCGTGGATCACGTCCTCCAGGCTTTTGTCCGCCAGCGGCCCTTCCTTGGTCAGATTGTTGAGGTTTGTCACATACGTCTGATGATGCTTGCCATAATGAAAATCGAGCGTGTTCGCCGAGATGTACGGGGCGAGCGCGTCTTTCGCGTAGGGCAGAGGCGGAAGTTCGAATGCCATGGGTCTCTCGTTCCCTCAGTTGTCCATCAATCGCTGAACATATGGCTTGGTACCGGCAATGAAAAGGACCGGCCGGTGAAGCGATGTGGCGTCCTCAAAAACGTCCGACTGCACGCAGCGTTCCAAGCCATCGGCAGAACGTCCGTTGCCAGGGAGCCAGGCCCACGCGTTCGCGCAGCGGGTCACGCACCCGAAAGCGCCTCACCAACCGATGGGCGCGGCACAGGACGATCGTCGCATGCATGGTCAGGCCGCGGTTCCGAATCAGGCCAGACAGCGGTCTGGATTCGGACAGCAGCCGCTCGACGCCGTCGAGCACCCGGTCGAGCACGGCTCGGGTTTGACCCTTTGCCGAGGGCGCGCGCAGGTACTGCGGTGTGATCATCGCGTCGTCGAGGAACTGGCGCGGGATGCACAGACGATTGAAGTGGATCGTCGGATCCTCGCAGTCGCGCAACTGCCGAAGAATATGCAGCCCGCCACACAACGCGTCAGCGGGCCTGCCACAGCGACCGATATCCTCGCCAACGAGATGCAGCATGTAGCGGCCGATCGGTGCGGCGGCAAACTGACAATAAATCATCAGATCATGCCAGCTATGGCAAACATGGCCGCGCGCGTCTCGCCGGAACGCCTGAAGGATGTGCCGGGCATGCTCAACGGGGATAGCGCTCGCTTGCAAGCTGGTGCGCAAGTCTTTCGCTACCGAGTTCGCCTCCGGCGACCACAGCGGCTCTCGGCCATCCGCCAAAGCCGCCTCCAGCGCCGTCAGGCGGGCAAGCTTCTCGTCCCGCGCCAGCGCGTTATTATCGGTAACGGCATCGGCCAGCCGTACGAAACGACTGAAGGCGTGCAGATGCATCCGAAGCGGCTCGGCGAACAGCTCGGGCATAAGCGAAAAATCGGGATCGCTGCCTAGTCGCATCTGCTGGGCGGTTCCATTCTGCGCAGTTGGCTTCCTTGAGGCACCTGGGTGGCGCCCGCCTATATGTCAGATAACGCGAGTGATGGGCAGATGATGGCTTCGCCGAACCTCTCCTACTGCGCCAACCTGATGCGGCAATTCGATAATGACCGGTTCCTGTGCAGCCTGTTCGCTCCTGTGGCCGAGCGAGACGCGCTGGCGGCGATTGGTGCCTTCAACATCGAGGTAGCGAGAATACGCGAGCAGGTACGCGAGCCGCTGCTGGGTCACATGCGGCTGCGCTGGTGGGCGGATGTGTTTGACGGCGTGTGGGCAGGCACGCCAGGGCGCCATCCGGTGGCACTGGCTTTGGCCGAGGCAGTTGGGCGATTCGGTCTCGATAAACGGCCTTTCGATCGTTTGCTGCAGGCACGTGCCCGAGATCTGGACGATGCGGCGCCGGCATCACTCACGGCACTGCTCGATTATGCCGAAGCGACCTCGGCCTCGCTTGCCGAGGCGGGGCTACGGGTTTTGGCGGCGGAGGACGAAGAGACGAAGGCTGCGGGGCGCGACGTGGCCATAGCCTGGGCGCTCCTCGGCCTGCTGCGTGCCATCCCCTTTCACGCTCGGACGCGCCGAATCTATCTGCCCGCCGATATGAGCCGGCAAACTGGTCTTGATCCCGATCGGTTGTTCGACAAGGGACTGACAGATGGCCTGCGCCCGGTGGTGGAGAAGCTGGTCGAGATAGCGGTCGAACACCTGCGACGCGCACGAAGTCGGCGCAAGGCGGTTCAGCGGGCAGCGCTACCCGTGCTGCTGCCTGCCCGCCTCGCCGACCTCTGGGTCGATCGTCTGCGCAGCGCGGAGTTCAATCCGTTCGACGGGCGGGTTCAGGCGCCGGCGCCATGGCGGATGCTGCATCTCACCACGGCTCGCCTGCGCGCGAGGTTCTAGTTGGTCCTCGAAATTCCAGCCGGGGTCTGCAATTGCGAGCCGGGAGCCGGCGTCGTCGGATCGAACGGATTTGGCCCCATGAACGGCGCGTCGCCTTTAACTGCTGGCGGCGTTGTGTTGCTTGGCGCGGATTTGGCGGCTGTGGACGCCGCCACGGGTGTCGAAGACTGGCGATTGTTCGCCGCCACCGATGGCGATGCGGCGACCGCCGGTAGGGGGGCAGCGGAATTGCCGCGCGCTTGCTGGTCGCGACGAATGTTGCGAACAGAAACGAGGAAGTGGGCGATCTGGTAATTGCCTCGATCGATGGCAATGTCGGTGGGAGTCATGCCCCAGCGATCCTGGGCATTGACGTCTGCACCCTCGCCGACGCTCGTCCGGGCGGAGGCCAAATCATTGGCATAAACTGCCTGAAATAACTGCCGGGTAGCCTTGTCATTGCCGGCGGACGCCGAGGCCGCCTGCGAATCACCGGCAGAAATCACCATTCCCAAAGCGCTCAGCAGGCTTACGGCGAGCACAAAAAGGGCTGTTGCAGTCATACGGATCATCGCGGGCCCCGCTTTTTCGATTCAATGCGCCCCCGCATCTTGCAGATGTCGATGCGATGCGACAACCATCCGCCTTATTTCAGCGCATTTGCGTGGCTCGATTACAACACGAAGCCGCCAATGATTGCTGAAGAAAGCCCGGCGTCGTCCTCTGTTGTCGGTGCATGCTGTCGATGTCATGCTTGCCCAAGAAGAATCCAACTCCGGGGAGTTCCGAGGTGCAGACCATGCGTAACACCGACGTCATTCGCCTGCTCGCCGGTATGGCGGCGGCGGTTCTGGTATGTGCCATCGCCGCGACGCCGGCGTTCGCCCAGCAAAAGGGGAAGGCTCAATCCTGCGTATCTGATAGCGACATCGCCGCTCTAAACGCGCGAGTGCTGCAGACGGAGCTGATGGTTGCCGCGCTGAGTTGCGATGAAAGGCAGCGTTACAACAGCTTTGTCACGACCTATCAGAAAGTATTGACGGAGCGCGGCCAAGCGCTACAGGCGCTGTTCAAGCGCGCGCATGGAGCGCAGGGAACCAAACGCATGGACGCGTTTGTCACCAAGATGGCAAACGATTCTTCACAGCAGGTCCGTGTCAAGGGCGATGAGTACTGTGTTTTCGCTGGAGAACTTTTCGAGGAGGTTCTGGCCGCAAAGCCCGGCGAGATCAACCGTGTGAGCGCCAAGCCCTGGATCGCGGGCCGCCACGGCTTCCGCCCCTGCGTGATCGAAGCGTCGCGCTAGACTGGGCCGTCGGCGACGGGCGCTGATTGATCTGCCGATCGAGGCAACGGAGGCTCCTGCGGCTTCACCGCAAGCCACGCGTCCAGTTCGGCGAGCGCTCGCCGGGCCATACCGCGCTTCCGATCGGCGGCGCCGCAGCGGCGATCACCGGCCGCCGCTAGCGGTGGAAAGAGCCCAAAGTTGATGTTCATCGGTTGAAAGGTCTCACTCCGCGCGTCCCCCGTAATGTGCCGCAGCAACGCGCCGATCGCCGTCGCTGCCGGCGGAGGATCGAGGCGAACGCCGCGCTGTTCGGCCAGCGCAAACCGCCCTGCCAGCAGGCCGATCGCCGCGCTTTCGACGTAACCTTCGCATCCGGTGATTTGGCCTGCCAACCGGATGCGCGGTTCGGCGCGCAGGCGCAGCGTCGCGTCCAGCACGATAGGGCTGTTGACGAAAGTGTTCCGGTGCAGCCCACCAAGCCGGGCGAACTCGGCGCCGGCAAGGCCCGGGATAGTTCGGAACAGCCTCACCTGCTCAGCGTGCTTAAGCTTGGTCTGGAAACCGACGATGTTGTAAAGGGTGCCCAACGCATTGTCCTGTCGCAGCTGGACGACGGCGTAGGGCCGGGAATCGCCGGTGTGCGGGTTGCGCAGGCCTATTGGCTTCATTGGTCCGAAAGCGAGCGTTTTTGGACCACGTCCGGCCATCACCTCGATCGGCAGGCAGCCTTCGAAATAGGGGGTGTCGCGCTCCCAGTCGTGAAACGGCACCGTCTCGGCGGCGTTGAGCGCGGCGACGAAGCGCTCGTACTGCTCGCGGTCGAGCGGACAATTGATGTAATCGCGGCCGTCGCCTTTGTCCCAGCGCGACTGAAACCAGGCGATGCCAAAATCGATGCTGTCACGATAGACGATCGGCGCGATCGCATCGAAAAAGGCGAGCGCGTCAGTTCCGGTCAGCGACCGTAACGCCACGGCGAGTGGTTCCGACGTGAGGGGGCCGGTCGCAACGATGACGCTCGCCCATTCCGGCGGCGGCAGGCCAGGGACCTCGCTGCGGTCCACCGAGATCAGGGGATGACTGGCGATAGCTTGCTCGACCGCGGCGCTGAAGCCTTCGCGGTCGACCGCAAGCGCGCTGCCCGCCGGCACCCGCACGGCATCGGCGCAGCCGAGGATGAGCGAGCCCAGCCGGCGCATCTCGGCGTGCAGGAGGCCCACGGCGTTGCTTTCCGCGTCATCGGAACGGAAGGAATTGGAACAGACAAGTTCGGCCAGCCGGGCCGACGTGTGCGCCGGCGTCATCCGCGACGGCCGCATCTCGTGCAGCATTACCTGCTGCCCGCCCCGCGCCAGCTGCCAAGCCGCTTCGCAGCCGGCGAGACCGCCGCCGATCACATGCACTGTCTGGGCTGCGTTGCGCATTTCGGCGAAGTACTCGCCACCGCGATTGATTGCAAGTCCGCGTCCCAGATCAGCGCGAAAGAATGAGCTGCTTCGCGACGTAGTATCAGCTGGGCGACGGTTGAAAACGGGTCGCCGGCTCGTCCTCGCCGCCAAAGCAGTGGACGAAGTCGGAGCAGACGTCACACACGGGAGCCTTGCAGATCAGCACCCCGTCGCGCAAGCAGAGTTCGCGATAGAAGAATTTCTTCCATTTCATGTCGCGGACATTGCGTTGCGCCAACGGCTCGAAGTGGCGGCGTAGCAGTCGTCCAAGATCGCTGCGATTGAACAGGCCGAGGTCCTGCCACAGATGGTCGGGGCACAGCGAGCGCCTGGCGATGATGGCGGCCAGCCATTCCTCCTCGATCACGCCGCGGCTGCGATGATCGAGCAGCAGCCGCCGCAGGTCTGGCTCCTCAAGGGCATCCGCGCCAGGATCGGCACCAAGCGGCAGCTGGGACAGCAACCCGCCGCCGGTTGGGAAATAGGCGCCGACAAGCTGGTGGAGGCTTCGAGCGGTCAACCCGAGCGCCTCCGTTAATGACCGCTCCGTCTCGCCCGCGCCGACGGTCAGCGCGCAGGCAAAGACGTGGCGATCGAAGGCGTCGCCCGAGCCGTGGGCGACCAACTCGACGTACAGGCCGCGCGGCCCCGCGGCATCGCCGAGCGGAGACATGTCAGGGGGCGGTGGTATGGGTCTGGGCGCCCTTTGCGCCGCATACCATTCCGCATGCATTGCAACCGACGCAGTTGCCGGAGCTGACGATCGTCGTAACGATCCGCTCCATCTCCTCGTCGTCAATCGGACACTCGTCACCGTCCTCGGTCAGCCCCTTCATGCCAAGCACGCCGTGGCCGCAGACCTTGTTGCAGCGGCCGCAGCCGATACACTTTCTTTCGTCGACGGTGTCCAGGTACATCGGCACCCAGGGTTGGCCGTCTCGGGTTACGGCTTGGCTCATTGTCTTCTCCTTTATCGGACGTGTTGACGCACCAATGATCAGTCGCGGGCGGCCTCAGGGAATGTCTCGATTGCTTGCACTGCTTCCCTCACCAGCTTCTCGCCTTCCGCAGCCAGTTTGCTCAGCGACTCAAAGCCAAAACGATGCACGTCGCGCAGGATGCGGCTGACCGCTACCAGCCGGCCGGCGATCAGCACGGCGCGGCCGAAGCCTTCGTGCGTCAGCTTCACCATCGGCGTTGCGATAATGCCGCTTGCCTGCTCAACGGCGAGTCCAGCGGCCGCCCAATACTGCTCGATATGCCAAAGCTGGCGCGAGTTTGGATCAGCGATCACCGGCATGCTGCGGCGTTGCTCGCGGCTGACGATGTATGGCGCCAGCAATTCGGAGTCGCTCTTGCGCTCCCAGAAGCCTGTGGTGTCGTGGGCGCGCAGCATGCGGACCAGCGCCCGGACAAATGAGCTGGCGAGCGCCGCAGCGTCGGCCTCCGAGAGTTCCGGCCCAGGGCAGGCGGCGGTGGCGGTCGTCATTTATCATCCTCGTCGAGAAAGTCCTGGTCGGGGGTTGCGCTTTTCAATGCCTTGCGCAGCCACGGAGGAGGGGTGCCGTTCAGCATTATCCGGATGCGTTCCAGGATGTCGCCGATCGGCTCCGGCCGTGGCAGTTTCACCGGGTGGATCTTGTTGCCAACGACGCGCGCCGCAGCCGGCCCGCCGATAGCCAGGACGAACAAGAGCGCGCAGCCTTGCAGCGCCTCAACCCGGGCACTGAGCCGGTCGTGGCCTTCGTCAGCATGCACACCATCCTGGTTGCTCACTTCGTCGAAGCGCACCGCCTCAAGAAAGCGGTGGCCTTCGGGTGAAACGTCGTAGATGGCGAGATTACGAGCGCCGCCGAAGTGTGCATCCAAGGTATGCAAATCCTGCGTCGCAAAGGCGACCTTCATGTGTCCTCCTTGTTTCGCCGCTGGCGCCAGGGCGAGGCCCGCGTCGGCGTCAACCAGCCTGAGCTTGAGCATGTGGAAGCTCTCCTTCGGTGACTGCGGACGGAGCGGCCTGCGCCCCGTCGTGCGCCTCCGCGGCATGCTCCAGGAACAAATTGGCGATGTCGAAGATCAGCCGGCGGGTGCCGCGATAGCCGACCGAGACCCGCTGCGGGCCCCCAAGCCGGTCGAACACCGGAAAACCGATGCGGTAGAGCGGCACGCCGAGTCGTTCCGCCGCCTCCCGAGCATGGCTGTTGGAGATCAGCAGGTCGCAGCCGGCGGCCGCTTGCTCCAGGTCGTCAAGATCGCCGACGACAACGCGCGGTGCCCTAACGCGGGACAGCGCTGGCTCGGCCACAGGTGAGACCGCCGCCTGCACCGTCGCGCCCATGCTGGCGATGAAATCGGTGGTCGCCAGGAGCAGGTCAGGCTCGGCGGCGACACAGACGCGCTTGCCTTCGTAAGGGAAGTGGCCGTCGAGAATGGCATCGACAAGCCGCGACCGCTCGCGTTTCAACCGCGGCCCCGGCTCGCCGCCGGCCTCTATCAACGCAGCGACGAAGGCGTCGGTAGCAGCGAGACCAGTGACGTGGTCGAACACGTGATAGGGCACCCCGGTGCGGCGCAGCACCGCATCCGCTGCCGCGCGCATCTGTTCGCCAATCGCCAGCGTCATCACCGCTTCGCCCATCCCCGCGATCGCATTCAGAGGCGTGCCGCCGAGTGAGGTGGAGACGTGGCCGTCCGGCACGTGACCATCGAGCGAACGGGAAAGATCGGGCAGGACGGTGGCCGAAAGCCCCAGGCTCTCGATCAGATCGGCCAGTTCCTCGACGTCGCCGGGGGTGAGATGGCTGCCGGCCAGCAGATTCACCCGGCGCAGCGTGCGGGAGGTCGAGCCTTCCGGCACCAGCGCCTCGACCACCGCCGCTACCGCCTTGCCCCAGCCTTCTTCCAGGCTGCCGCCGTAGTCGGGGGTGGAGGCGAAGACGATGTCGAGCGCGTCGCGCCAATCAGGATGCCGCTCACGGATGCCACGCAGGTCGGCCGCCATGTCCTCGCCACGGGTTTCCGTCAGCGCCGTTGAGCAGATGCCGATCAGCCGCGGCTTGGCGCGTTCCAGGATGTTCTCGATGGCGGCCTCGAGATTCTCCGCCCCGCCGAGGATCGTCGTCAGTTCGCTCATCGCCGTCGTCTGCAGCGGGATCGCTTCGCGGAAATGGCGGACCATCAGCACCAGCGCGAAGGCCGTGCATCCCTGGCTCCCGTGCAGCAGCGGCAGGCACCGCTCGATCCCGAGAAAGGCCATCGCCCCTCCCAGCGCCGGGCTCTGCTTCAGCGGGTTCATCGACGCGGCCTTGCCGGAGGGAACGACGGGGGTCATTCGGAGGCCCTCAGCCTCCCGCTGTCGCGGGCCCCTCCCTCTGCCGCTTGCGGGAGAGGGTCGGGGCGAGGGCAATCCCACGGCGCCGGAGTGCGCACCTGCGCCCAGATTGGATTGAACAACTCGGCGTCGATCTGGCGGATCAGCGCGATCGTGCCGGCGTAGCCGGCGTATCCGTGGTGCCGCTCCTGGTTGATATCCAGCCAAGGGGTCTTGGTTTTCAAAGCGACGAACTGCGTGCGGCCGCCAGACATCAGGATATCGGCGTCGCCGCGGGCCAGCATGGCGTACATCTGCTTTGCCGGGATCTGATCAACCATCGGCGCGTCATCGCCCATCAGATTCTTGATCCGCTGCTTGTCCTCGGCCGTTGACTTGCGCACCGAGGTGCCGATGACGACCATCCCCATTTCCTGCAGCGCCGCCACTACCGACCATGACTTGACGCCGCCGGTGTAGAGCAGCACCCGCTTGCCTTCCAACCGTGCCCGGTAAGGCGCAAGCGTTGCCCAGGCGCGGGCCTCCTCGCTTTCGATCAGCGCTTCGGTGCGGGCGATCAGACCATCATCGGCGCCACGCTCGACCAGCATTCGCGCCAGCGTGCGCAGGCTCGATGAGGTATCGCCGATGCCGTAGAAGGAGCCTTCGAAGTATGGGATGTCCCAGCGATCCTGCATGGCGCGGGCGAGCGAGGCCATTGCCTGGCTGCACACCACCATGTTGACCCGAGCCCGGTGGGCGCCGGCCACCTGATGGTAGCGGGCGTCGCCAGTGATCGGCGCCAGCACGCGGATGCCGAGCTTCGCGAACAGCGGCGCCACCTGCCACAGTTCGCCTGCCACGTTGTATTCGCCGAGCATGTTGATGTCGAAAGGGGTCATCTCTGTCGGCTCAACCGTGCCGATCACGTGGTCGAGCAGCGCGTGGCCGGCGAGCTTGTTGCCGAGGTTTTTCGATCCGGCGAAACCGGGAGCGCCAACCGGAATTACTGGCGTGGCCAGCCGCTCGCTCGCCGCCTTGCACCGCCTCGACATCGTCGCCGGTGAGCGCGGTGACGCAAGTGATGTAGACGAACACCGCCGGCGTGATGCCGCTGCACGATCTCCTTGATAGCCCGATAGAGTTTCTTCTCGCCGCCGTGGATGATGTCGAGTTCGGAAAGGTCGGTGGTGAAGCCGGTGCGATACAGTGTTGGGCCGGAGGTACCCGTGTTCCGGGAGTCCCAGCTGTTGCCCTCGCAGGCGATCGGCCCGTGCACCAGGTGGGCGGCATCGGTGATCGGCTGCAGCGCGATCTTGGCACCATCGAAGGCGCAGCCGCCGGCGGCGGCGCCGGGGGTCAGCGCTTTAGCCGAACAGCCTTGCTTTCGGGCCTTGTCGGTCTTCCCCCGATTGGTAGCGCATCCTGGCTCGTCGAACGCCTTGGCGACTTTCCGCTCGTACATCAAGGCACCTTCTGCCGCTGGCCCTCACCCCCGGTCCCTCTCCCGCGCGCGGGAGAGGGGGCCCACAAAATGGCGGGATGATGGAAGCGATTGCTCTAGCGTGTCAGCTCGAAGCTGATGTCGGTCTTGCCGGCAATGTTGCTCCCCCGGTCAAGCTCGTCGAAGATCTTGTCGAGGATCTGTACGAGCATCCGGATCGCCCCCTGGTAGCCGAAGAGCGGGAACCGGTGGTGGTGATGCCGGTCAAAGATGGGGAACGACAGCCGGATCAACGGGATCTTGCAGTCGCGCTCGAGGTACTTGCCATAGCTGCTGCCGATCAGAAGGTCGGAAGGCTCGGTCATCAGCAGCGACCGCATGTGCCACAGGTCCTTGCCTGGCCAAACCTGCGCCCGGGACCCGAACGGCGATGCCTCGAGCTGCTTCTTTATTTTCTTCGCCCACATCTTACTGCCATTGGTGGCGAGCACGTGCAGCGGCTCGGCGCCCAGTTCCATCATGAAGCCGACGACGCCCATGCAAAAATCGGGGTCGCCGAAGACGCTGAAGGTCTTGCCATGGATATAGGCCGAGGAATCGGTCATGGCGTCGATCAACCGCCCGCGTTCCAACTCCAGTGCGGCCGGGATCGGCTTACCCGTCAGTTCGGAGACCTTCATCAGGAACTCGTCGGTCGCGGCAACTCCTAAAGGATAATGCAGCGCCGCGGTTTCCTGCTCCTTGTCCTTGCACATGGCCAGCGAACGCTTGGTGCAATACTCCTGCAGGCTGATCGTGGCCTTGGCATTGATCGCCGCCTTGGCCTCCTCGGCGGTGGTGCCGCCGGCATACATCTCAAACGTACCGTTCGCCGGCGTGTCGTATATGTCGGACGGATCGCAGACGACGCGGTAGGAAACGCCCATCAGGTCGAGCATTCGCTTCATCTCGCGGATGTTGCCGACGCAGAAGCCGTCGAAGCCCGGGATGATGTTGATGCTCTCGTCGCGGACCGGGGTCGCGTTGATCCAGTAGTGCTTGAGGATACCCTCCAGCATGTTGTCGTAGCCGTCGACGTGGCTGCCCTGGAAGGCAGGCGTGTGCGCATACGGAACGTCGAAGTCCTGCGGCACCGAGCCCTGCTGTTTCGCCTTGGCGATGAACGCCTGCAGGTCGTCACCAATGACTTCCGCCATGCAGGTGGTGGAGACGGCGATGGACTTCGGATTGTAGAGCGTGTGGCTGTTCTGCAGGCCGTCGATCATGTTCTGCAGGCCGCCGAAGACTGCGGCGTCCTCAGTCATGTTCGATGAGACTGCTGTTGACGGCTCCTTGAAGTGGCGCGACAGGTGCGACCGGTAGTAGGCGGCGCAGCCCTGCGAGCCGTGCACGAATGACAGCATGCCGTCGAAGCCGGCGGCGCAGAACACCGCGCCCAGCGGCTGGCACGCCTTCGCCGGGTTGATGGAGAGCGCCTCCCGGGAGAGGTTTTTCTCACGGTACTCCCAGCCCTTCATCCATTCGGCCACTTCCTGGACACGCTCCTCGGGAGGACGGCACTCGAATTCAGCGCGCTTTCGCGCAAACATTTCCTGGTATTCCGGCTCCTTGAAGAGCTCGGCGTGGTCTTTGATACTTTCGGCTGACTGCGGCATTGGTCCTGACTCCCTGCGGCCTGTAGCCGCGCGTGTCTCATGTGGTGCCGGCCCTCACCTTCCCACTTCGCGGGTTCCCCCTCTCTCCGCGTGCGGGAGAGGGGGGCGAGGGCGACGAACTACTCGGCGGCGATCGCTTCAGGCGCCGGGCCTTTCGCCCACGGTGCCTTGAACAGACCGTACGCCGGGCTGTTGACGGCCATGTCCATGTCGCGGGCGAAGATCGCGAAGCCGTCGTAGCCGTGGTACGGGCCGGAGTAGTCCCACGAGTGGAGCTGCCGGAACGGCACGCCCATCTTTTGCGTCGCGTACTTCTCCTTGATGCCGGAACCGACCAGGTCGGGACGGATCCGCTCGATGAATTTCTCCATCTCGAACTGGGTCACATCGTCGAAGATCAGCGTGCCTTCCTTGACGTATTCGGACGTCCGCTGATAGTCGTCCTTGTGGGCAAATTCGTAGCCCGCGCCGACGATCATCATTCCCAGATCTTCGTAGGCATTGACCATGTGGCGTGGGCGCAGGCCGCCCACATAAAGCATGACCTTCTTGCCCTCCAACCGCGGCTTGTATCGAGCAATAACCGCGTCAGCCATCGGCTTGTACTTGGCGATGACGCGCTCGGCACCTTCCTTGATCTTGTCGTCGAAGAATTCGGCGATCGCCCGCAAAGAAAACTCAATCCGCGACGGGCCGAACAGGTTGAACTCGTACCAGGGTGTCCCGTACTTCTCTTCCATGTGCCGCGAGATGTAGTTCATCGAGCGGTAGCAGTGGATCAGGTTGAGCTTTGCTTTCGGCGCCCGTTCCAGTTCAGCCAGGGTCGAGTCGCCGGTCCACTGGGCGATTACCCGCAGACCCATCTCCTCCAGCAGGCGCCGCGACGACCAGGCGTCACCGCCGATATTGTAGTCACCGATCAGCACCACGTCGTACGGGGTAGACTGGAACTCTGATTCTTCTTTTCCTTTGTCGAAGATGAAGTCGCGCACCGCATCGTTGGCGATGTGGTGACCCAGCGACTGCGAGACGCCACGGAAGCCTTCGCAGCGCACGGGCACCACCGGCTTGCCGATCTCCGCCGCCTTTTGCTTGGCAACCGATTCAATATCGTCGCCGATCAGGCCGACCGGGCATTCGGACATCACCGAAATGCCCTTGTTCAGCGGGAACAGCGCCTCAATCTCGTCGATCATCGTCTTCAGCTTCTTGTCGCCGCCGAAGACGATGTCCTTTTCCTGGAAGTCGGACGTGAACTGCATCGTCACGAACGAGTCGACGCCGGTTTCGCCGGTGTAGAAATTGCGCCGCTGCGACCACGAATATTGGCCACAGCCGACCGGTCCGTGCGAGATGTGCACCATGTCCTTAACCGGACCCCACACCACGCCTTTGGCGCCGGCATATGCACAGCCGCGGATCGACATCACGCCGGGGATCGACTTGATGTTCGATTTGACGCCGCAGTCGGAAGCACCGTCCTTCGTCACCGCGAGGTGCTTCGCCCGCTTCTTCGCCGTCTTCTCGGGATAAGCGGACAGCACTTCCTCGATGAGCTTCTCGTGAAACTCACCGTCGTTCTTGTAGTCAATGGTCTTGATAACGGTCATCCGTTGAGTCCTCCGGCTCGCGCCAAGGCCGCGTCAGGCGGCGACGACGCGCTTGGCTTCGTCGGCCGCGCCGGTTGCGACACGCTTGGCGATCGCTTCCTTCGCCTCCAGCTCGGCGATCATCTGCTCGTCGGACTTGATGATGCCGAAGTCCATCAGCATGTCCTCGAGCTCGTCCATGCCGACCGGCGTGGGGATGACACCGTTGCCGGAGTTGGCGTGGATCTTCTTCGCCAGGATCCGGTATTCCTCAGCCTGCGGATGGTCCGGCTGGTACTGGATGACGGTCTGGCGCCGCAGTTCGGCGTGCTGCACGACGTTGTCGCGCGGCACGAAGTGGATCAGCGTGGTGCCAAGCTTTTTCGCCATCGCGTCCGACAGATCAATCTCGCGATCAGTCATCCGCGAATTGCAGATCAGACCACCGAGGCGGACCGAGCCGGTGGTTGCATATTTCAGGATGCCCTTTGAGATGTTGTTGCAGGCGTACAGCGCCATCATCTCGCCGGACATGACGATGTAGATTTCCTGCGCCTTGTTCTCGCGGATCGGCATGGCGAAGCCGCCGCACACCACGTCGCCGAGAACGTCGTAGGAGATGTAGTCCATGTCGTCGTAGGCGCCGTTCTCTTCCAGAAAGTTAATGGCGGTAATAACGCCACGGCCGGCGCAGCCAACGCCTGGCTCCGGGCCGCCGGATTCGACGCAACGGATGCCCTTGAAGCCGACGCGGATGACTTCATCGGGCTCCAGGTCCTCGACCGAGCCCTTGTCGGCGGCCATTTGCAGCACAGAGAGCTGGGCCTTGGAATTCAGGATCAGCCGCGTCGAGTCCGCCTTCGGATCGCAGCCGACGATCAACACCTTCTGACCCATCTCGGCCAGTGCGACCAGCGTGTTCTGGGAGGTGGTGGACTTGCCGATCCCACCCTTGCCGTAGAACGCGATCTGCCGAAGCTTGGTCATCAAACAACTCCTTCTCACGGTAACTTGTTGGGCCATGTGCCCTTACCATCCCGGTACGCAACACTCGTGCCAACTGCCCACCGGCCGTGAGGCGGCAAAAAAGAATCAACGAGCGCAGCGTGTTATCCGGGGCGTAGCGAGCCATTGCCAGCTTTGTGGCGGTTGTTGCGAAACCGACAATCGTCCGACAGACGTGTTTCGTCGGGGACACCGGTACCGCTCGGCCATCGCGGAAAAACGCCATGCCCAAGCTAAGAAGGAGATAAGGTCGGGGCGGAGTTAAGGCTGGTCTCCTTCTTGCTTTGTCTAGCCGCAGCAAAAGGTGAGGTAGCAGCGTGGTTTCGGTGATCGACGGCGATCAGCGTGCAGAGCAACGAGGCGATGGGCAACAGCGGGACGGCCTGTGGCGTCATGGCGACGGTACCAACCTGGTGGGAGTGCCCGCCGGCTTCATTGGCAGCACCGACTTCAACGCCCTAAACCAGCCGCTGCATATTGCTGGCGTCCGCGAGATGAATGGTGGGCTGTTCCACATGTTGGAGAGGGCCGCCGACGAATCCGATGCCGGGCAGGCGTTCAGCGCCTACATGACGACGATGTTTGGGCTGGAGCCACGGTCGCCGACCGCCGATCGACTGCCAGCCGAAGAAGCGGGCACACGGCGGCGCTACCGCACCAGCTACCTGCGGCTGCTTCGCGGCTGGGCATACGACAGCAGCTCCCCGGAGGGAGCGGTGCTCAAGGGTTGGGTCGAGAGCCGGTTCGGTCTGTTTCCCACCTATCACCGCGAACCGCTGCGCCGTTTCAACTCCCAGGCTTGGGCGCGGTATGTCGACGACAAAATGGGCAGCCGGTTCCACAACAACGCAATCCTCAGCCAGCTCGATCTGCTCTATGAATTCGCTCAGTGGGCATTGCGCCGCGCCAGTCCTGACAGCGGGCCGATGCGGCTCTATCGCGGCGTCAATGATTTTGACGAGCATCCCATCATCGAGCAGATCGACAAGCGCCGCGCCATCCTGCGGCTCAACAACCTCGTGTCGTTCACCGCGGAGCGCGACATCGCGAGCTGCTTCGGCGACTGCATTCTGGAGGCTGACGTGCCGCTGGCGAAGGTGCTGTTCTTCAAGACGCTACTGCCGCGTCACCCGCTGAAGGGCGAGGACGAGGTCCTTGCCATCGGCGGAGACTACCTGGTCAGGGCGACATACTGGTGACGGCGGTGCCCGGCGGCCACCCACGCCCTTTTGCTAAGGACGAGGGCATCCTCGACCGAGCGCTCGGCGCCTACCTCGGTTTCGCCATCGGCGATGCACTCGGCGCAACCGTCGAATTCCTGACGCCGAGGGAGATTGCCCGCGACTACGGCGTGCATGCGCGGATGATTGGCGGCGGCTGGCTGAAGCTAAAGCCGGGGCAGGTAACAGATGATACTGAAATGGCGCTGTGCATCGGACGGGCGCTGCTGCGCGCCCGTGGTTGGAGCCTGAAGGGGGTATGCGACGAGTTCGCCGTATGGCTGAAGAAAGTGCCCATCGACGTCGGCAACACGACCCGCCGCGGCATCCGCCGCTACATTGTTGATGGGAGCATGGTGGCGCCGGCGAGCGACGGCGACGGCGGCAATGGCGCAGCCATCCGCAACCTGCCGGTGGCACTGGCGACGCTCGCCTCTGATCAAGACTTCGCGACGTGGACGCTGGAGCAGTGCCACATCACTCACAATCACCCGCTCTCCGACGCAGCCGCGCTGGCGCTCGGCCGCATGCTACGCCGGCTGGTACTGGGCGGCGGCGTTGCGGCGGCGCGCGAGGAAGCTCGCGCGCTCATCGAAAAGCATCGCGAGTTCCGCTTTGACCGATTCAAGGGGCCGTGCACCGGGTACGTTGTTGATACGGTCTGCACCGTGCTGCACGAATATTTTCTTACCGACTCGATACGTTCGTGCATCGTCCAGACGGTCAACATGGGCGGCGATGCGGATTCTGCCGGAGCCCTTGCCGGCATGCTGTCAGGCGCTACCTACGGCGCCGCGTCGATTCCGCAGCCCTGGATGAAGCGACTCGATCCAACGGTTGTTGGGGAAATCCGTCAGCAGACGATGTCACTGCTGGAAATTGCCGCCAAATGATCACGGCTTGAGCGCGCGATCCGACAAAGGTGACGAGCGCCACGATCGGGGAGGTGGCGAAGCTTCAGGGCCCGACGCGGAAGCCGACCTTAAGGATCACCTGATACTGCGTCACCTTGCCTTCTTCGACATGGCCGCGCATCTCGACTACTTCAAACCAGGTGACCTTCTCTGTCGTCGCAGCATGCGCAATGGCGTTGTTGATCGCCTCGGAAATGCTGTTTGGCGAGACTCCAACAAAATCAACTTTCTTGTAAACGCTGTTTGGCATGCTCGCCCTCCTGAATTTTTCTCACCAAGCTACGCTGTCGGAAGATGGCGCGGCCAGACGGCGCGATCAAGAAGCGTTTACGATGCCCCGCTGGCGCGGATCATTCGGCGGTCGCGAGCTTTCGTGCTTCGACGGTAAGTGGCAGGCGGGTGTCTTCCGGCAGGTCGGGTAGCTCGAGACGCCAGCCGTTGGACAGCTCGATCCAGCCGCCCCACAGGGCCGCCCGTTCCTGTTGCACCACCGGCACTTCCAGGTCCTTCTTGGCGACGTAGACGGTGTGTGCGTCGCCGCGCTTCGCCAGCGTGATCTTCATGGTGTCCTCGATGTCCTCGATCTCATGCTCGCGCATGCCAACAATTCGCCCGCGCGTGAAGAAATCGACGCCGTAGATATAATAACGTTGCAGAAATTCACCAATTGAGGCGACGTAGCCGACTTCGCCCGCCTCGATCAGGAATTCGCCGATTCGGCTACCGGGATACGTGCCGTCGTTGCGGACGGGCAGGCACGCGCGCACCTTGTCGCCAATGTCGAAACGAGGTGCGCGCGCAGTCTCAATTTGTGGCGGCGGTGCTGTCACCGCAGGAGCATCCGAGACCTGCTCAGGCGTGCACCACCGCGTCATTCGGGCAGGCGGCAACGCACTGCGGCGCGTCGAACTTTCCGACGCATTCGGTGCACTTGTCGGGATTGATCACGTAGATGTCGCCCTTCATCCGGACCGCGCGGTTCGGGCACTCGAATTCGCAGCTGCCGCAGCCGGTGCAGTCTTCCGCCTTGATCATGTAGGCCATCTGTCGTTCTCCTGTCGTTCGCGTGCGTTCTCTGTGGTGAAGTGAGGTCAGGCGATGCGCGCCGTGTCCTCCTCGGCGGCGCGGGCGGCGAGCCAGCGGGCGATTGCGGTCTCGACGTAGTCAAAGGCAAAATCGTCGACGACGGCGATGCCGGCGTCGGCGAGCCGCTGGCGGGGGCAGCGGCCGATCTTGGCGGTGAGTATCGCACCGACGCCGTCGAGCGCCATCAGCGTCGCGTCGAGCACGTCGTCTTCGCCTTCACCGCCGGCGCAGTAGCGATCCACCCGGCGGTGGCCGGTGAAGCGCGCCCCGGCCTCGCTTACCTCGAAGATCTGGAACTCGCGGGCGTGGCCGAAATGCTGGTTCACCCGGCCGCCGCCCTTCGACGATACCGCGACCAGCATCGGCTCAAGCGGCCCGAAGCGGCGGATGGCGGCGCGCGCGTCGGCGGCTTCCTTGCGGCGGTCCTCGCGCTCCTTCTCCACAATCGCGCGGTAGGCGGCGCGCTTCTCCGGGTCGATCTGGGGGTTTTCCGGCAGTGCGTCGAGGCCGAACTGCTGGCTCTTGTCTTCGCCGAGCAGCCCGACCGCGTCGGCCCGGCACTGTCGGCAGTGCTTCATCAGCTTGGCGCCGTCGCCCATCCGATCCTGCAGCGTCTTCAGCTCCGCCGGTGTGGGGCCTCGCTGGCCGGTCAGGCCGTAATGCGTACCGTGCGCCGGATCCGAGATCAGCGGCATGACGTTGTGCAAGAAGGCGCCGCGTTCCTTGACCGCGACGTTGACCGCCTCAAGATGGCCATCGTTGACGCCAGGGATCATCACCGAGTTGATCTTCACCAGCACGCCGGCTGCGGTGAGCATCTCGATGCCCTGCAACTGGCGCTCGATCAGGATGCGCGCCGCCTCCAGGCCGGTGCGGCGGGCGTGGTCCCAGAAGATCCACGCGTAGATCCCTTCGGCGACGTGCGGATCGACGGCGTTCAGGGTCACGGTGACATGGTCAACGCCGGCGGCGCGGATGTCATCGATGTGGTCGGGCAGCGCGAGGCCGTTGGTGGACAGGCACAAGGTCAGGTCAGGCAGCGTCTCGCGCAGCAGCCGGAAGGTCTCGAAGGTGCGCCGGTGATCGGCAAGCGCGTCGCCGGGGCCGGCGATGCCGACCACCGACAGGTTTGGCATGGCGGCGGCGACGGCCTTCACCTTGCGCACCGCCTGTTCCGGGCTCAGCCGCTCGCTTACCACCCCCGGCCGGCTCTCGTTGCTGCAGTCGTATTTGCGGTTGCAGTAGTTGCACTGGATGTTACAGGCTGGCGCCACCGCGACATGGATGCGAGCGAAGAAGTGATGCGCATCCTCGCTGTAGCAGGGATGCTCCTTGATTTTTTCGCGGACGTGCTCTGGCAGTTCGGCGGATCCGCCTTTCCGAGGCGTCCCGCAGTCACCGATGGCACAGGCCGGCGGCCCGGAGCGGGCCGCGCTGGTGCGACCCAAGCTCTCCAGCGAGACGACCTTCTGCTCCATGCTCCACCTCCCTGTCGCGACGCCATCAAAGCGCGGGAAAGGGAAAGCAAGGCCCGTGCCACGTTAGTAAGTAGTTGTTCCGGATAACTATCTCGAAGAAGGCGAGCATGTTTCTGTCGTCACCCCGACACCGCTGTCGTACATCCGACAGCCAGGGAGGCGCATTCTTTGATCGTCGTCTGTTGTAATTGTCATTGCAAATCTGTGAGAGTTGAAACTCAACCACCCCTATGATACTATAATTGATAATCTTTTAGAGGTAAAAATGCGTCCTACGTATGCAAAACTAAGTATAAGACATTTTTTTCGCGGGGATGTAGGCCGATATACAGTATATCGGAACCACAAGTCAATTAATCCCAGGGACATCAGATGATGTTTGTTGCGAAGAGAATGAAGAAAAGTACCACGGCGGTCGCCGCCATTTTGTTTATGCTGCTGGTAACCCGGATCAGCTCCTCATTCGCGGTCGAGCCGTCGGCCAGTGACGTCGTGGCACCGGCGGAGGGAGCGCCGCAGTCATCCTTGGGCTCCCCCGGCAACTTGGGCGACGTGAAGCTTGCGGCGGGCGCAACGACCGGCGGCCAATCAATAGCGGCTAACCCCAGGAATTCGGAGATGTTCGTTGCCGTCTTCGAAGCCCGCGGCTTTTGCTGGGTGCGGACGAGCACAAACGCCGGCCGGACGTGGGCCGAGGCAAAACGACTGCCGATGCCGGCGGGCGCCGAGATCTGCGGTGTTCCCGCGGTCTTGTGGGCGGCCGACGGCAAGCGCGTTTATGCCGCCTATAGCTATTGGGTGGAAAAGGGGCTCAGGTTTACCAAAGAGACGGGGGCGGTTGTCAGTCATTCCACCGATGGAGGGACAACGTGGTCGTTACCCGGGGTCGCGCTCCGCGACAGGGATGAGTTTGCGCGGATCGTATCGATCAAGCTGGCGAGCCCCAATCAGGAAAAGGATGCTAACTGGGTTTACCTGGTAGCCCATCTGCCCGGATACGCAAACTCGATTAGATTCACCCGCTCTTCAGATGGAGGCCAAAGCTGGAGTTCTGTCCAAACCCTTCTCCGCATTCCCAACAGCATTGTTGCTGATGCCTATTCGCCGTCGATCGCCGGCGGCCGAGGCGGTGAGGTTATAGCCGTCTGGGCCTTTCAGTTCTGCGGCACCGCTTGCGCCTTCGAGGTCCGGGTGAGGCGTTCGGGTGACTACGGCGCCAATTTCGGTGTTGATGTGCCGGTGGCATCCAATAACGACCAGCAAGTATCTGCCGCCATCGGCAGAGGAGGTACAGCTCACATCGTTTACAATGTAAATGACGCCGGGGCTTCGTCCGGAATATACTATACATACAGTACCAAGCCGCCTTACTCCCAGTGGTCAGCGCCGATAGCCCTCAATGATGATGACGCTGGCAATTTTTACTACGCGCCGAGCGTGACTGTAAGCAAATGCGGCAGCGGGAGGAGCGCGCTGAGCGTCGTGTGGCTGGACGATCGAGTTGGCGCGCGCAAATACAACGCATACTACACCCGGAAAGTGGCAAGAACGGGCGAGCCGTGGTCGCCAAACCTGCGCATTTCTGAAAAATCGGTACGGCCGACCTTTGATGTTTATGGCTTCTACCTCGCATCCGGGGTGGCTGCCGGCGCCAACGACGTCGCTCTCTGGGGTCAGGCCTGGGAGGACTACGGTTCACGGTTGCTCTGGGCCGGCCGCATCGCGCCGCGGATGAACTGCCCGTAAGCCAGCCAGACCCCCTTTCAGACCTGTGCCAGCCGGCCATCGCCGCGAACCGCCCACAAGGTCAGGCGAAGAGACAGACACCAGCGCGAGCCTCTGGTTGATCAGCACGCGCAAATAGACTACTATCTGGTTAATCATGTCGGGACTGTGGGGGTCGCCGCACTACCAATAGGCCGAGTACTCGTGCGCGAGTAATGGACGGGAACCCTATCCGTTCTTGTGGGTAAAGAAGTTCAGGGAACTTAGTCTACGTTCGTGGAGGGGGTCATGAGGTTTGTGCAGAAGCTTTCTGCCGGGTTCTTTCTGACGTCACTTAGCATATTCGCCAATCCGGGTTTCGCGGATGACAAGCTTGGTCTTTCTGGTAATGTGGGGGCGCCCGAGTACGCGGTGTCGCCTCCCAGAGACTTTGCTGACGCGAAGCTAGCTACTTCCGCTACGATCGGAAGGCAGCCGGTAGCCGTCAATCCAAAAAACCCGAACGTCTTTGTGGCCGCTTTCACAGCCCAGGGAGCGTGCTGGGTACGAACGAGCACGAACGGTGGCCAGACTTGGGCGGCGGCCAGGAAGCTGCCGATGCCGGAGGGGAAGAAAAACTGCGACACCCCGGCCGTGACTTGGACACCCGACGGCAGTGGGATATATGCGGCGTATAGTTATTTATTGGGAGATCCGTTTGACTCACAAGAGGCCGGCGCGATCGTCAGCTCTTCGAATGACAAGGGGCTTACTTGGTCATCCCCGAAAATAGCGCTGCACTATCCATATGAATACTTCAGAATAATCTCACTGCAGCTATCAACGCCCCTTCGCCCTAGTGACCCAAAGTGGGTGTACCTGCTTTCTGACCTGCGCCATTTTGACTCCGGTCATGCCGAATTTACTCGCTCTGCCGATGGTGGCCGAACATGGAGTCCAGGGCAACGACTCACGGGGTATGACGATACGTCTGGCAACGTGAATCGCCCATCCGTGGCCGGCGGTTTAGGCGGAGAGGTTCTCGTCGCGTGGGGTGAGGATCTATACGACTGGGATGGCAACCTTCTCTTTAAGAACGTGTTCTTTAGGCGCTCCGCCGACTACGGTAATAGCTTCTCGGCTGATATGGTGGCTGTACCAGATACTACCGGAGATACTGCTGTCGCCTTCGGAAGCGGGGGAACCGCTCACCTTGTATATTTGGATGGGTACAACGGCAAGCCGTCGTACGTTTACAGCACCAAGGCACCGTACACAGCGTGGTCTAAACCAGTCGCGCTGAGCGATGACACCTCGGCAAGCGGTTACTACTCCCCCGCTCTGAGCGTAAGCGCCTGTGGAAGCAACACGAGCGTCCTGCACGCGATTTGGATGGACGATCGACTCGGCACCGACAAATTGAATCTCTTCTATACGCGCAAGGTGGCGAAGACGGGTGAGATGTGGTCGCCTAATCTGCGCATTTCCGGGACGGTGATGTCGCCAGACTACTGGTTAGGCGCGGGGATAGCGGCCGGCGTTGGCTCCGCCGTCAGTGTTTGGGGCCAACAGAATCGATACGCGAGTCCTGTCCCGGTGCGGTCGAGCCGCATTGCGCCAGGCGTGAGCTGTCCGTAGCAAGAGGGCGCGCTGCCTCAGCCCAGCCCGAGCACGTCGCGCATGGTGTAGAGGCCGGAGGCCCGGCCCTCGCACCATTGCGCCGCGCGTACCGCGCCCGCGGCGAAGACAGTGCGCGAGGTGGCCTTGTGGGTCAGTTCCAGCCGCTCGCCTTCGCCGGCGAAGATCACCGTGTGCTCGCCGACGACGTCGCCGCCGCGCAGGGTGGCGAAGCCGATGGCACCCGCCGGACGTGGTCCGGTGTGGCCGTCGCGCACCCGCAGCGCGGCATCATCGAGCGCCACGCCGCGGCCGGCGGCGGCGGCCTCGCCCAGCGCCAGCGCGGTGCCCGACGGCGCGTCCACCTTGTGCCGGTGGTGCATCTCGACAATCTCGATATCGTACTCCGGCCCGAGGACTTCGGCGACGCGGCGGGTCAGGCCAAGCAGCAGGTTGACGCCGACGCTCATGTTGGCGGCGACGACCACCGGCGTGGCGCTCGCCGCCTCGGTGAGCGCGACTCGATGCTCATTGGTGAGACCGGTGGTGCCGACCACCAGCGACGTACGCTGCGTCGCCGCCAGCGGCGCATGTACCAGCACGGCAGCCGGCGACGAGAAATCGATGACCACATCCGATGCAGCGAACAACGCCGTTGGATCGTCGTGTGCCGTGAGGCCGACAGGTTCGATGCCGGCGAGGATGCCGAGGTCGCTGCCAAGTGCCGGATGATCCGCGCGCTCTATGCCGCCCGCGAGTTCCGCGCCCGGACTGTGCAGCACCGCGTGCAGCAGCATCCGCCCCATCCGCCCGGCGCAGCCGGTGATGCCGATCCGCATCCGCCCCCCCCCCCCCCCCCCCCCCCCCCCCCCCCCCCCCCCCGGCCCGGGCGGCCCCCCGGGGGCTACTCGCGCAGGTCCTGCCAGAGCTCCTTCACCTTGTCGAAGAAGCTGTGGCTTTCCGGACTGGTCTTCTCGTCAGTGCCGGCATCGGCGAACTCCTGCAGCAGCTTGCGCTGCTTTTCGCTGAGGTTCACCGGCGTTTCAACCAGCGCCTCGACATACATGTCGCCCCGGCCCTGGTGGCGCAGAATGGTCATCCCCTTGCCGCGCAGCCGGAAAGTTTCGCCGCTCTGCGTTCCGGAGGGAATGTTGATGCGGGCGCGCTCGCCGTTGACCGTCGGCACTTCGATGCTGCCGCCAAGCGCCGCCGTGGTCATTGTCAGCGGCACCTGGCAGTGGATGTCGGCGCCGTCCCGCTTGAAAAAGCGATGCGCGGCGATGCTTACGAAGATGTAGAGGTCACCGGGGGGTCCACTCCGGACGCCCGCTTCGCCTTCGCCGGCCAAACGGATGCGGGTGCCGTCCTCGACGCCGGCGGGGATCGTCACTTGCAGCGCTTTCTCCCGCTGCACCCGTCCGGCGCCGTTGCACGACCGGCAGGGATCTCGGATCGTCTGTCCAGCACCGCCGCAAGCAGGGCAGGTCCGCTCGACGGTGAAGAAGCCCGATTGCGAGCGCACCCGACCGGCACCGCGGCAGGTGGTGCAGGTTTCGGGGGAGCCGCCGCCGGCCGCACCGGATCCTTTACAGGCGTCGCACTTGACGCCTGTCGGCACCCGGACCGTTGTCTTCGAGCCGGCGAACGCCTGCTCCAGCGAAATTTCGAGATTGTAGCGCAGGTCCGAACCCCGACCGCTTTGCCGGCCGCCGCCGCCGCGCCGGCCGCCGACGAAGTCGCCGAACATCTCCTCGAAGATGTCGGCGAAGCCGGTGCCAAAGCCCGGTCCGAAACCGCCGTCGCCGCCGGGACCGCCGTGCTCGAAGGCGGCGTGGCCGAAGCGATCGTAGGCCGCCCGCTTCTGATCGTCCTTCAGAACCTCGTACGCTTCGTTCAATTCCTTGAAGCGACGCTCGGAGTCCTTGTCACCGGGATTTCGATCGGGATGATATTTGAGTGCGAGCTTACGATAGGCCTTTTTCAAATCATCCTTGGACGCATCGCGCTCGACATCGAGAATTCGGTAATAGTCCTCTTTCGACATCGATCCGTCATCCACGGCGAGGGCGGGCGGCGCCGCCCTGGGCCATGGAATCCTTGACGCGGGACGTGGTCCGACCGCCCAGCGGCGGCCGGAACCCAGCCCTTATACACTACAGGCGGGCCTAGCTCGCCTTCTTGTTCTGCTCGGGATCGACTTCCTCAAATTCGGCGTCGACCACCTTCTCATCCTGCTGGCCGCTACCAGCCGCGCCACCACCGGGCGCACCGCCGCCGGGCGCGCCGCCGCCTGCATCTTGACCTTGCGAGGCCCGGTACATTGCCTCGCCCAGCTTCATCCGAGCCTGGCCGAGGACCTCTGTCTTCGACTGTATGGCCGATGGATCGTCGCCGTCCAGCACGCTCTTCAGGTCGGCAACGGCCCGCTCGATCGCTTCCTTGTCGGCGGCGCCGATCTTGTCGCCATACTCCTTCAGGTCCTTCTCGGTCGAGTGAATCATCGCATCCGCCTGGTTGCGCGCCTCGACCTTCTCGCGCCGCCGCTTGTCGTCGGCGGAGTGCAACTCTGCTTCCTTGACCATCCGCTGGATGTCAGCGTCGTTCAGGCCGCCCGACGCCTGGATGCGGATCTGCTGCTCCTTGCCGGTGGCCTTGTCCTTCGCCTGCACATTAACGATGCCGTTGGCATCGATATCGAAGGTCACCTCGACCTGCGGCATGCCACGCGGCGCCGGCGGGATGCCGACCAGATCAAACTGGCCCAGCAGCTTGTTGTCGGCCGCCATCTCGCGCTCGCCCTGGAAAACGCGGATGGTCACGGCTGTCTGGTTGTCGTCGGCGGTGGAGAACACCTGGCTCTTGCGCGTCGGGATCGTCGTGTTGCGGTCGATCAGCCGGGTGAACACGCCGCCCAGCGTCTCGATACCCAGCGACAGTGGGGTGACGTCGAGCAGCAGGACATCCTTGACCTCGCCCTTCAGCACGCCCGCCTGGATGGCGGCGCCAATCGCGACCACTTCGTCCGGATTGACACCCTTGTGCGGCTCGCGGCCAAAGAACTGTTTGACCTTCTCGATCACCTTCGGCATGCGCGTCATGCCGCCGACCAGCACCACCTCGTTGATCTCGGCGGCCGAAAGTCCGGCGTCCTTCAACGCGTTGCGGCACGGCGCAATCGTCTTGTCGATCAGTTCCTCGACCAGCGCTTCCAGCTTGGCGCGTGTAAGCTTGATGTTGAGGTGCTTCGGGCCGGCGGCGTCGGCGGTGATGAACGGCAGGTTCACCTCCGTCTGCATCGTCGAGCTGAGCTCGATCTTCGCCTTCTCGGCGGCTTCCTTCAGGCGCTGCAGGGCCAGCCGGTCGGCACGTAAGTCGATGCCCTGTTCCTTCTTAAACTCGTCGGCGAGATAATCGAGGATCCGCTTGTCGAAGTCCTCGCCGCCAAGGAACGTGTCGCCGTTGGTTGACTTCACCTCGAAAACGCCTTCGCCAATCTCCAGGATGGAGATGTCGAAGGTGCCGCCGCCCAGGTCGTAGACGGCGATGGTGCCGGCACCCTTTTTCTCGAGCCCGTAGGCGAGCGCGGCGGCGGTGGGTTCATTGATGATGCGCAGCACTTCCAGACCGGCGATCTTGCCGGCATCCTTGGTCGCCTGACGCTGGCTGTCGTTGAAGTACGCGGGAACGGTGATGACCGCCTGCTTGACCTCCTCACCGAGGAAGCTCTCGGCCGTCTCCTTCATCTTCTGCAGGATGAAGGCGGAAACCTGACTAGGGCTGTACTTCTTGCCCTGCGCCTCGACCCAGGCGTCGCCTCCCGATCCCTCGACGATGCGATAGGGCACCATGCCCTTGTCCTTCTCGGTGATCGGATCGTTGTAGCGCCGGCCGATGAGCCGCTTGATGGCAAACAGGGTGTTCTCCGGGATTGGTAACGGCCTGCCGCTTCGCCGGCTGTCCGACCAGACGCTCGCCGGCGTCGGTAAAGGCCACGATCGACGGCGTCGTCCGCGTGCCTTCGGTGTTCTCGATGACGCGGACGTCCTTGCCTCCATCACCGCGACGCACGAGTTGGTCGTGCCGAGGTCGATGCCGATAACCTTGCTCATTCCAGTCACCTCTTCTTGCGGCGAGCCCGCACGACCCTCTTCGGCGTCGCGTGGACCCCCTTGGTCAATGCGATCCGATGTGCCCCGATCTTTGTCTCGGCGCGTTATATATGAGGAGGGTCGAAGGCGCGCAACGGGGCGGCGAACCGTTTCGTGAGGGCGCAATGCTGCGCACCGTCAGCTCGCGCTCCATGGAACCTGCCGTCGAGCAGGTGCCATAAAGATGCGCGGAGGGCTTGCAGAAGCGGAGGGCCTGCAAAAGCAGATCACGGTGCCGTTGATGGTCAATACAGTCCGCCGGTGCCTATGTCTGGCGCAGAACCGGATCCTGATCCGCCCTTCCCGGCTCCCTGCGCTGCTGCCTGGCGCGCCGCGTCGGCTGCTGTCGGAGGTGCGGTGCCCGGTTTGAAGGCTTCGAGGATTACCCGCGGGTTGTTCGAGCGGGCTGGCCGGCCGGTATTGGCGTCAACGCGCACCATACGAACCCCAGGCGGCGTTCGGAACGGCACTGCCGGTGAGTTGGCCAATGCCTTCTCCATGAACTCGGCAAAGATTGGCGCCGCGATGATGCCACCGGCGGCGTGGTCGCCCAGTGATGCGGGTTCGTCGTAACCGACAAATACGCCGGCCGTGAGGTCGGGCGAGAAGCCGACGAACCAGACGTCCTTATCGTTGTTGGTGCCGGTCTTGGCTGGCGACCGGCCGCCCTTCGATTTGCGCCTGCTGGGCGGTGCCCTGGGTGACGACGCCCTCCATCATCGAGACCACCTGGTAGGCGCTGTCGGGGTCGGTCACGCCGTGGCGCAGGTCGATGGGGTGGGGGGCGGTCTGCTCGTCCCACGGCACATTGACGCAGCCGAGGCAGGCACGCTGGTCGTGCCGATAGACGATACGGCCATAGCGGTCCTGCACCCGGTCGATCAGGCTGGCGTCGAGACGCCGGCCACCATTGACGATCATCGCATAGGCATTCGTCAGCCGTAACAACGTCGTCTCGCCGGCGCCGAGCGCATATGAGGGATAACGCGGCATGTCGTCGAACACGCCCAGTCGATTGGCACAGTCGGCGACTTTGTCCATGCCGACTTCGAGGGCGAGGCGGGCGGCGACGACGTTGCGCGGATCACGCTCCAGGCCCACCCGCAGCGTCGTGGGCCGTAGAAGCGGTTGGAATAGTTGGCCGGCCGCCACGCCGGCAGGCCGGCGCCCTGGGGAACGGTGAGCGGCGCATCGCGGACGATCGATGACGGCGTGTAGCCATTCTCCATGGCGCACAGGTAGACGACCGGCTTGAAGGTGGACCCCGGCTGCCGCATCGCCTGGGGCCTGGTTGAACTCGCTTTGCCGGTAGTCCCAGCCACCGGTCAGCGCCAATACCCGGCCCGTGTGTGGATCGATGGCGACCAGGGCCCTTGGACCTTTGGATTTGCTGGGCGCAGAAGATTATCGCCGATCGGCGCGACGGCGATCACGTCGCCGGCACGGGGCGTCTGCCGCTTGCCGCAGCGCATCTCCGCTGCCGGAATGCGTCCTGTTGACCCGTTGGCAAGGCCGATTTTTGCCTCACCGTCACCGCTCTGCAGAAGCACCGCCAGACGCCAGTCGCCTAACCCAGGTGGCGGCACCATGGCGGCCAATTGCTCCTGCCAGTCGGCCGACAGCCGACCTGGCTTGCTGTCCGGATCGGCGGTGATCCGAGCGATGGGGCCGTGCCATCCTTTCCGCCGGTCGAACGCCTCCAGCCCGCGGCGCAGCGCCGCGTCGGCGATCTCCTGCATTCGCGGATCGATGGTGGCGTGCACGACGAGCCCACCTTTGTACAAGGCTGCTTCGCCGTATCGGCGGATCAACTCGCGCCGCACTTCTTCAGCGAAATAATCGGCGTGGACCGGCTCCGCGAGTTGCCGGCGCTGTGTTGCCAGCGGCGCGGCGCGCTTGATTGGCCTCGTCGGGCGTGACGACGCCGTCTTCCAGCATCCGGCCGATCACCCAGTCGCGCCGCGCTTTCGCCGCTGCCGGCTGCCGGATCGGATCGTAATTGTTGGGAGCCTTCGGCAATGCCGCCAGGGTCGCCGATTCCGCCAGAGTGAGATCTTCCAGGCTCTTTGTCGAAGTAGTTCACGCCGCCGCGGCCACCCACAGGAGCCGCCGCCGAGGTAGATCTCGTTAAGATAGAGTTCAAGGATCCGATCCTTGCTCAGCGCCTTGTCCATGCGGAAGGCGAGGATCGCCTCCTTGATCTTCCGCTCGAAGGTGACGTCGCCGCTCAGCAGGAAATTCTTCGCCACCTGTTGTGGAATGGTCGAAGCACCGACCAGCCGCCGGTCGCTGCCGAGGTTGTTGATGTTGGTGATCACGGCGCGGATCACGCCGTTGGCATCGATGCCCTGGTGCTCGTAGAAGTTCTTATCTTCGGCGGCGAGAAAAGCCTGAACGAGATGGGGTGGAATGGAGGCGATGGGCACGAACACGCGCTTTTCCGTCGCATACTCAGCAAGCAGCCGGCCATCGCCGGTGTAAACCCGCGTGGTGACCGGCGGCTCGTAGGTGGCGAGCTGCTCGATGTCAGGCAGGTCACGGCTATAGCGATAATATAGCAGCACGCCGCCGGCAACGACGAGCACGATAAACAACATGAGCGCGCTGCCGAGCGCGGTCACGAGGCGGATCATCATCGAACCCTATCCAAACTCTTTTGTAAGAAGATAGTGGTATATGTCGCCGAGGTGGAATTACGGACTTGAATTGTCGCAGCGGTTCACCGTTGAGGGAGCAGCCGCCCGGCGCCTCAGAGGCGATCCGTGCGCGCCTCGAATCGGACGAAGTAGTCTGTCGACGGCGCGGCGATCGCCCGGGCCAACCGCTGTTGCTGGTTGCGCTGTCCGCAGCAGGCGCTCGTCCGTCGGATTTGAGAGATAGCCCAGCCTGATCAGGACGGAAGGCATATCCGGCGATTTCAGGACCGCGAAGCCGGCGAAGCGGTGCGTTTTCGGTAGCAGCAGCGTTTCCTCACGCAATTCCGCGCATCAGAAACGTCGCGAACTGGGCCGACTGGTTCATGGTGTCGCGCTGCACCAGATCGATGAGAATGTCGGCGACTTCTGGGGCTCGGCCTTCAGGCGAAGACGCCCAGCAGGTCGGCCTTGTTTTCCGCGTCGGCCAAAGCTGCCGCCTCAGCATCTGAAGCGCCTTCAGACAGCGTGTACACGGAAAGCCCGCGGACCGCCGGGTTCTCGACCTTGTCGGCGTGCAGAGAGATAAATAGATCCGCGCCAGCCGCTCGGGCGATGGCGATGCGGTCACGCAGCCGGATGAAGACATCGCGATCGCGCGTCAGCAACACCCGGTAGCGGCCAAGCGCCTTTAGCTCTTCGCGTAGGGCTCGTGCTGTCGCCAGCGTGATTCGCTTCTCATACATGCCGCTCAGAGAGATGGCGCCGGGATCCTGACCACCATGGCCGGCATCGATTGCTACCACCCACGCCGGGACAGCAATGCGCGGAGGCGTCTGCGGCCGCGCCTTTGGCGCCCCGAAGGAGGCGCCAATGGCAATGTTCCCCGTTGCTTGTTGCAGTGGCGGAGCGGGACCAATGTCCCCAACGGCTAGGCCAGTGCTGCCGATAACCGGCATCATCGCGGCTCCGCCAACGACCGTCCACTGAACAGGCCGTTCGACCGCGCCACTGCCGCGAGACCGTTGCGGCTGCCAGCCGATGGCGTGGCGGCGATGTCGATAATCAGCCGAAAAGCGCCGGAACGGTCTTCTTGCATCGAAACATCGCGCACGCTCACGGGCTTGCGGCAATCAATGACCATCCGTGACGTGCCGGGGGCGTTTTGGGCATGTCGAATCCCGCCGATGACGCCGTTTCCAGACGGTACCCCCGTGCTGCGCGGCCGCCATTGTACTTCCGACATGTCGACGACGACTCGGTGCGGATTGGGCAGCGTGAACGCCTTGAATCCCACCCGCTCGATGAGGTGTCAGGACGACCTGCGTCATGGCGATTGCGCTCGCCGACGCGCATCTCGGAAACGAGAGGCACAGCGAGCACCGGATGCGTCCAAAGCGCGAGGATGGCGAACAACGACACCGCAAAAAGCTGAGCAATCTTTGCCCGAACGAATGCAACGGAAGCCAGGAGTGGTGGGGCGACCCGCGCTCGCATTACGGTCACGATGGGGCCCAGTCCGCCCGGGCAGAGAAGTCACGACGATGACACTCCGCCTCGTTTGTAAATGGGCGTTTCCGGCGCGGCCTCCTGAGCGTCGCCACGGGGCAGTTCGAACAGCCTATAACGGCATTTATCATCGATATCAGATAGTTTCGTGGACTATTTGATATTCTGTCTCAAAAAGATATGAATTGTCGAAGGGTAATTGCCCCTTTATCTTATACGAACAGGGTACGTTGGGGCGTTTCCCTGCAGGTGATGCTGATGCGACACGTCGAGCGTCAGCCCACCAGGTTAGAGAGCAATCGGGAACGGCGAGAGCGCCGAAGCCCGACAAATCGCAGAGCCTATTTGCACATGCCGTTGAGATTTGCGCGCCCACTTGGCACCGACACGACGCCCTCCCGCGGCGTCGGTATAGTGGTCGCATGCGCCTTCGGCACTATAGCGCACCGCCGCCGCTTCGTGAGCCCTTGGCCGAAGCCTGTGGCGGCGCGATGGAGTTTCGCAAATGCCAAGCAGGACTATGCTGATCGATGCCTCGCACCCGGAGGAGACCCGGGTCGTGGTGGTCGACGGAAACCGAGTCGAGGACTATGATGTCGAAGTCGCGTCACGCCGCCAGCTGAAGGGTAACATCTACCTGGCAAAAGTGACGCGGGTCGAGCCTTCGCTGCAAGCAGCGTTTGTCGACTACGGCGGGAATCGCCACGGGTTCCTTGCTTTCAACGAAATTCACCCAGACTATTACCAGATCCCGGTTGCCGATCGCGAACGCCTGCTGGCCGAGCAGGCAGCAGCTAGCGTTGAACGCGACGACGGCGACGACGGTGATGCCGAGGCGGTCGGCGAAGACGAAGACGAATCAGAGCGCCGCCGTTCGCGTCCTCCTAGCCGGTTCTACAAGATCCAGGAAGTCATCAAGCGCCGGCAGATCATGCTCGTGCAGGTGACAAAAGAGGAGCGCGGCAATAAGGGGGCGGCGCTGACAACGTACTTGTCACTTGCCGGCCGCTACTGCGTGCTGATGCCCAACACCGCGCGTGGTGGCGGTATCTCCCGCAAAATCGCCTCGGTCACCGATCGCAAGCGGCTGAAGAAAATGCTGACGGAGCTGGAAGCACCGGACGGCATGGCGGTGATCGTCCGTACTGCCGGAGCGGGACGCGGGAAGGCGGAAATCAAGCGCGACTACGAATACCTGATCCGGCTGTGGAGCAGCATCCGCGAAACGACGCTGCAATCGACCGCGCCGACACTCGTCTACGAGGAAGCGAGCCTGATCAAGCGTTCGATTCGCGATCTGTACGACCGGGACATCGAGGAGATCATCGTCCAGGGTGACGAGGAATACCGAATCTCCAAGGAATTCATGAAGCTGTTCATCTCCAGCCACGCCAAGCGCGTCAAGTCCTATGAAAACCACGAGGCGCCGCTGTTTCAGAAGTTCGGCGTCGAAGATCAGCTTGCCTCGATGCACCAGCCGACGGTGCAGCTGCGTTCGGGTGGCTACATCGTCATCAATCCAACGGAAGCGCTGGTCGCTATCGACGTCAACTCCGGCCGATCAACCCGAGAGCGCAACATTGAGGAAACGGCGCTGCGGACCAATCTGGAGGCAGCGGACGAGATTGCCTGGCAACTGTGGCTGCGTGACCTCGCCGGCCTCATCGTTATTGACTTCATCGACATGGAAAACGCTCGCAACCAGGGGCAGGTCGAGCGGCGAATGAAGGAAGCGATGAAGACCGACCGTGCCCGCGTACAGCTCGGTCGAATCAGTTCATTCGGTCTGCTGGAACTGTCACGTCAGCGGTTGCGCCCGAGCCTGATCGAGACATCGTTCGAAGTGTGTCCAGCGTGTGGCGGCAATGGCCTGCGGCGAACCACGGAATCGACGGCGCTCGCGATCCTGCGCAAGCTGGAAGAAGAGGGTCTGCGGCGGCGGTCGAGCGAGATCGCGATCACGGTTTCGCCGTTGGTCGCCTCATACCTGCTGAACCAGAAGCGTCGTTCGCTGCAGATGATCGAAGATCGCTACGGCGTGGCGGTGTGCGTCCTGGAGGACGCGGATCTGGTTCCGCCGGATCACCGTCTGGAGCGGCTGAAGCCGTACGACGCACGTGTTGTAGAGGAGGCGGCGGAGGTCGAGGAAACACCGGCGGAAGCGGAAACCTCCGCGGGCGAGGAACCGGCCGCGATGGAACGCGAGGAAGCCGGGGCAGGGCGCGGTCGGCGCCGCCGGCCGCGGCGTCGCCGGCGCGATGATGACGTATCACTGCCGCCAGAGGAACAGGTCGAGATGCGGCAGCCAGAGGAAGCCGACGAGGAGGCCGAAGCCGATGCCGCGATCGATGCTGATGACGCTGCTGCTGATCAAGCTATCGAGGTGACGGCGGAGGAAGGCGGTGATCAGCCGAACCGCAGACGGCGGCGGCGTGGCAAGCGGGGAGGTCGGCGCCGTGCCCGGCCGGGCATAGCGCTCGAGGTGGCCGCCGGCGATCTGGATGCCGATGAGGCATTGGAACCCATTTATGCGGACGAGGTTTCGCAAGAAGAAGGATATGACGGTAACTCGCTCGACGCCGCAGCGGCCAGCGCTGTGATGGACGATGACGGTGGTCCGATCTGGTCAGCCAGGACCATCAACGACGCAGAGCCGTCGAGCCCAACCGCAGAGGTGGCGTTCATTGATGAGGCCGAGGCGGTGCCGGATGTGTCGGATGAGGAGCTGAATGAAGGCGTAGATAACGCCGAACCCGGCGAAGCGGCGCCGCGCACCCGTCGTCGCAGTCCGCGACGCAGCCGGTCAAAGCGGGTTCTCGAGGCGGAAACTGCCGACGCTGCCGAGCCTTCCGCATCAACGGATGTGGCGGAACCGGAAGATGCGCTGATCGTAGCTCCTATTCCCATGGCGATAGCGGAGGACGTTAAGGAAGAAGCGCTCGCTGCCGCCGCGGAACAATCGTCCGCGGAGGACGAAGTGCGCGCTCCTTCGCCGTGGTCAGTGAGTGGCGATATTGCGACCGCCAGCGCGCCGCATCAGGCGGAGTCTTCACCTGCTGAAGTATCGGTAGCACGAGGCGAATTTTCGCGTGATGAGCCCGGTGAGTCCCTTGCAGATGCGGAGCGGAACCGCGCGCATCGTGAAGAGGAGGAGCGTCGAGCCGAGGAAGCACGGCGCACCGAGGTGATCCAGGTCGGCGAGGGCAGCAACGAGCGGGACGACAATCCGCGCCGCGGCTGGTGGCAGCGGCTACTAACCTGAGGATAAGGAGCGGCCGCATCCGCCACCTCGGTTCTACGGCAAAGCCGGCCTAAGGGCTCGACGCATTGCTGATCAGGCTGATGTATCCCGTGGGACCCACCTCGCCGTTCCACAGGTAGAGCGCTATTGCAGGCGGATCATTGGTCATGACGAACCCGGTGCCGGGTTCGAATGCCAGGTTCATCTGGTATACGGTCGATGGCGCGATCGCGGCACAGGTGCCCGCCCAGTTTACATAGATCGCGCGGTGGATGTGGCCGCACATCACCTGCCGCACCTGCGGATGGCGCGAGATCAGCGCCGCCAGTTCCTCCCCACCTTCGAACGGCGGTGTATCGAGGAAACCTATGCCGGAAGGAAACGGCGGGTGATGCATGAACAGTACCGTCGGTCGCTGCGGTTGTTCTGCCAAGCGCTCAGCCAGCCATTGCCGCCGCGCCGTACACAAACCCCCGCCAACCTTGCCAGGCAGAACCGTATCAAGGCCGATCATTCGCAGCGGCCAGCCGTCGATCGTGTAGTGGAGGAACTCGCCGCCGGATGGGAGGTAACCGCAATCGCCGAGAGCGGCGCGCAGCGCGGCGCGTTCATCGTGGTTGCCGGGGATGACATAGCATGGCATTGCCAGCTCACCCAGCATCCGGCGAAGCAGCCGATAATCCTCTGGCCGTCCCCAGTCAGTGAGGTCACCAGTAGCTAAAACAAGATCAGGTCGTGGAAGCATACTGTTGACGTGGGCGATGCAATCCGCCAACGCACCGACCGTATCGATCCGACCGTGCAGAAGGTCACCGGCGGCACGCAAATGCATGTCGGAGATCTGTGCGATCAGCATCTAGATCGTGCCCCTGTTCCAGACGATGCGACAGCGGCTGGGCGATCCTCTCCTCAAGACTGGGCCGACCAGGCGACCACTTCCTGCCGTTGACGGCCCAGCCCTTCGACCCCGAGCTCGATCACGTCGCCTGGTTTCAGAAACTCCGGCGGCTTGCATCCAGCGCCGACGCCCGAGGGCGTGCCCGTGGCGATAACGTCGCCGGGCATCAGGGTCATGAACTGGCTGAGATGGCTGATCAGAAATGCGACCGGGAAGATCATATCGGCGGTGTTTCCCGCCTGTCGGCGCCGGCCGTTGACATCAAGCCACAGGTTCAGGCGCTGGGGATCGGGGATCTCGTCGCGGGTAACCAGCCAGGGGCCGATCGGCGCGAAGCTGTCCGAGCTCTTGCCCTTGACGAACTGTCCGCCGCGCTCCTTCTGGAAAGAACGCTCCGAGACGTCATTGATAACCGCATATCCAGCGATGTGGTCGAACGCGCGGCTTTCGTCGACGTAACGGGTGCGCACGCCGATGATCACCGCCAGTTCCACCTCCCAATCGGTCTTCGTCGAGTTTCGGGGGATAACGATCGCATCATTTGGACCACTGAGCGCGGTAACTGCTTTGGAGAAAACCAGCGGCTCGTCGCCCGGCGTAGCGCCGGTCTCTTCGGCATGGCTACGGTAGTTCAGGCCGATCCCGAGAATATTGCCGATGCCGGAGACCGGCGGCCCCAGCCGCGGCGACCCCTCAACCAGTGGCAAACTCATGGGATCGATCGCGGCGAGCCGCCGAAGCCGCTCCGGATCAAGACATTCGCCGCGGAGGTCGGGAACATGATTGGACAGGTCGCGTATGCGGCCTTGCGCGTCGAGCGTGCCGGGCCGCTCCTCGCCGGCCGCGCCCCACCGTAACAACTTCATCCTCGACTCCCGCTGCTTGGACGATCCGTCCTGGCACTTCGTCTACATGTTGAAGAGTAGCCTCGCTTGGAGACACGTCAAGCTCAGCGCCTCCTGAGCTCTGATTTCATAACGCCCGCCTCCCCTTCGGGGCCAGGGGGCAACGCAAGCAACCAATCTAGCGGGGAGCGTGGCTTAGCGGTGGCGGGTCGGCGGGTGGTGCCGGTGGCAGGAATCGAACCCGCGACCTACCGCTTACAAGGCGGTTGCTCTACCTGCTGAGCTACGCCGGCTGACCCGCTTCCACCGGGTGCATCCACCCGATCGTCCGGGCAATGCGCTGCGGGCGCGAAAACATATCTCAAATCCAGCGGCGCACGCGAGACTTATAGCTGCGATACGACTCGCCGAAGCACTGCTCCAGCCGGCGCTCTTCGGGTCGGACGAAGCCCAGCGTGAGCAGCGCAACGAATACCGGCAGCAGCAGCACCGGTGTGGTCGTGCCCAGCCACAGGGTCAAACCGGTGAGGCACAGCGTCAGCCCCAGGTACATCGGGTTGCGGGTGAAGCGGTAGGGACCGCTGGCAACCAGCGCCGTGGGTGTTTGCCAGGGCTCTAGCGGCGTCCCGGCGCGCACAAACAGGGACGCAGCCCACCCGACAAGCCCGACACCCGCCAGAGCCGGCAACACTCCCAACCACCAGGACCACGGCTCGACGAGCAGCACCGGGCCAGGCAGCTGCTGATGCAGGGCCAGCATGCCGAGGGCGGTCAGCAACGCCCACAGCGGCGGAACCAGGGGCTTCGGCATGATGGGCTCCCTCTCGCCGCCAGTGCCTGCGCTCAGCCGCCGCCCGCGCCGGCGGCGAAATGGCGGGCGCGGGCGCATTCGTAGAGGGCGACGGCTGCAGCGGCCGAAAGATTGAGGCTGTCCACCTCAGGCGCAATTGGAATCCGCACAAGCGCATCGCATGCTTCGCGCACCAGCCGGCGCAGGCCATCACCTTCGGCGCCAAGGACGAGTGCGAGGGGGCCGCCGAGCATGTCACAGTCGAGAATGTCCGCTGCCTCGCCGGCAAGGCCGACACAGCGGAAGCCGTCATCGCGCAGACCGCGCAAGGTGCGGGCGAGATTGGTGACGCGGATCAGCGGCATCGTCTCCAGGGCTCCCGATGCCGCTTTTGCCAGTGCGCCGCCTTCCTCCGGGGCGTGCCGGTCCTGCACCACCACCGCCGCGGCGCCGAAGGCATATGCCGAGCGCAGCACCGCGCCGACGTTGCGGGGATCGGTCACCTGATCGAGAACGACGAGCAACGGCTCGGCGGCGGTACCGGCGCGTGCCGGCAGGTCATCGAGGCTGGTCGCTGGCAGCGGTCGGGCGAGTGTCGCGAACCCCTGATGCGTCGCATCCGCCGGCAGCAGCGCCGTGAGCGCCCGGCGATCCAGGAGTTCGAGTTTCGGCCGGCCTATATGCGGCGCTACCGATTGCACCGCGGCTTCGACAGCCGCTGCGTGCTCGTCCAGCGCGCAGAGACGCTCCAGCTGCCGCCGCGGGTTCAGCACCGCCGCCAGCACGGCGTGTCTTCCCCACAGCCAGAAACCGCCACAAAGGCCGGCCTGTGCCCGCCGCCGGACGTTGCCTGCCGTGGTTGCGGACTCCCCGCCGCCAACATTCGGCGCGGCTTGCGACGAAGGCCCCCGCTTCAGCTTTGATACTGCCGCCGCCGGTCGATGCTTGCGTCGACGCATGGTGCGTTCTACCATCGTTTCGATTGCTCGTGCCTTCAGCGCGCGTCGTTTCGGCGGTGACGACGCGAGGCGAGGTATTTGTCCTAACATTCCTCGGCGTTGACAAGTGGTGGCAAAGGCAATATGTGCAAGCGCTCGTTCGGCCGGTTCCGCCGACGTCGACGGCGCGCCGGAGGGGTGCCCGAGCGGCTAAAGGGGACGGGCTGTAAACCCGTTGGCGCACGCCTACGTAGGTTCGAATCCTACCCCCTCCACCATCCTCGGGAACGGTGCACGTAAACCGGCCGGGTTCGGTGCGCGGGTGTAGCTTAGTGGTAAAGCAGGAGCCTTCCAAGCTTCAGACGAGGGTTCGATTCCCTTCACCCGCTCCATCGGCCGGCGGAAACGGGCGGCGGCGACGGAAATCGGCGCGGCCCTGTATGGCGGACTGGGAAACGACGGAAGAGCGCACGACGGACTGAAACGCACCAATTTTTGAACTCTGCGACCGGGGAAGACAGAACAGGCCATGGCGAAGGCGAAATTCGAGCGGACGAAGCCGCATTGCAATGTGGGCACGATTGGTCACGTGGATCACGGCAAGACGACGCTGACGGCGGCGATCACCAAGGTATTGTCGGAGACGGGCGGGGCGGAGTTCACGCCGTTCGATCAGATCGACAAGGCGCCGGAGGAGAAGGCGCGCGGCATCACGATTTCGACGGCGCATGTGGAGTATCAGACCGAGAACCGCCACTACGCCCACGTCGATTGCCCGGGTCACGCCGACTACGTCAAGAACATGATCACCGGCGCGGCGCAGATGGATGGCGCGATCTTGGTGGTTTCGGCGGCGGACGGGCCGATGCCGCAGACCCGCGAGCACATCCTTTTGGCCCGCCAGGTGGGCGTGCCGGCGATCGTCGTCTACCTCAACAAGGTGGACATGGTGGACGATCCGGAGCTATTGGAGCTGGTCGAGCTGGAGCTGCGCGAGCTGCTCTCCAGCTATGATTTTCCCGGCGACGACATTCCGATCGTCAAGGGTTCGGGGCTGGCGGCGCTGGAGGGTCGCGATCCGGAGATTGGCAAGAACGCGATTCTCGAGCTGATGGCGGCGGTGGACGCCTACATTCCCGCAGCCGGAGCGGCCGAAGGACCAGCCGTTCCTGATGCCGATCGAGGACGTGTTCTCGATTTCCGGCCGCGGCACGGTGGTGACCGGCCGGGTGGAGCGCGGCGTGGTCAAGGTTGGCGAGGAAGTGGAGATCGTCGGCATCAAGGCGACGACGAAGACGGTGTGCACCGGCGTCGAGATGTTCCGCAAGCTGCTGGATCAGGGCGAGGCGGGCGACAACATCGGCGTTTTGCTGCGCGGCACCAAGCGCGAGGATGTCGAGCGCGGCCAGGTTCTGGCGAAGCCCGGCACGATCACCCCGCACACCAAGTTTGCCGCCGAGGCCTACATCCTGACCAAGGAGGAGGGCGGCCGGCACACACCGTTCTTCACCAACTACCGGCCACAGTTCTACTTCCGGACGACCGACGTCACCGGCACGGTGAAGCTGCCCGATGGCACCGAGATGGTGATGCCGGGCGACAACATCTCGATGGAGGTGCAGCTGATCCAGCCGATCGCGATGGACGAGGGCCTGCGTTTCGCCATCCGCGAAGGCGGCCGAACCGTCGGCGCCGGCGTCGTCGCCAAAATCATCGAATAGCAGCAGCGTAGAAGACAGAAGAACATAAGCGCTGACAGGAAACGGAGGGGTATAGCTCAGCTGGTAGAGCGGCGGTCTCCAAAACCGCAGGTCGCGGGTTCGAATCCTGCTGCCCCTGCCACGATGCATACGAAAGCGATGCAGAAAACCGACGTGATGCAGTTTTTCCGCGAGGTGCGCCAGGAAGCCGCTAAGGTAACCTGGCCCACGCGCAAGGAGACGATGATCTCCACCGGCATGGTGCTGGTGATGGTGATCCTCGCCGCGATCTTCTTTTTCGTCATCGACGAGGTGATCGCGATTGGTGTGCGTTTCCTGCTGGGCGTCGGGATCTAAGAAGTCATGTCGGCACGTTGGTATGTCATCCACGTCTATTCCGGCTTCGAGCGCAAGGTGGCGCAGTCGATCGAGGAACAGGCGAAACAAGCGGGCATGGCCGACCGCATCCAGCAGGTCATGGTTCCGATGGAGGAGGTCGTCGAGGTCCGGCGCGGGCAAAAGGTCAATGCCGAGCGCAAGTTCTTCCCCGGCTACGTGCTGGTGAAGATGGACCTGACCGACGAGTGTTCTCGCTGGTGAAGAACACGCCGAAGGTGACCGGCTTCCTCGGCGGCCGTGGCCGACCGGCGTCGATCTCCGATGCCGAGGCGGCGCGCATCCTGCATCAGGTGCAGGAGGGGATCGAGCGGCCCAAGCCGTCGATCACCTTCGAGATCGGCGAACAGGTCCGGGTCAGCGACGGGCCATTCACCTCCTTCAGCGGTCTGGTCGAAGAGGTGGACGAAGCCCGTGCGCGGCTGAAGGTGGCGGTTTCGATCTTCGGGCGCTCGACGCCGGTAGAACTGGAATATGCGCAAGTCGAAAAGATGTGATGATCAGCGGTTTGGCGGTGGCGTTGCCCCGCTTGGCATGCCGTGCCGCTGACGCAGGAACGTGAGAGACCAAAATGGCGAAGAAAGTAACCGGCTACATCAAGCTGCAGGTTCCGGCGGGCAAGGCCACGCCGCAGCCGCCGATTGGTCCAGCACTTGGTCAGGCCGGCCTCAACATCATGGCCTTCTGCAAAGAGTTCAATGCTCAGACGCAGAAGCTCGAGGAGGGCATGCCGGTACCGGTGGTCATCACCGCGTTCGCCGATCGCACCTTCACCTTTGTCACCAAGACGCCCCCGACCAGCTTCCTGCTGAAGAAGGCGGCGGGCGTGCCGAAGGGCGCCGCTGACCTGACGAAGCAGACAGTCGGCAAGGTGACGCGCGATCAGGTGCGGCAAATTGCCGAGCAGAAGATGGGCGACCTCAACGCCAAGGATCTCGACGGCGCGATGGCCATGGTGGTCGGCTCGGCGCGGTCGATGGGCATCGAAGTGGTGGATTGAGACGATGAGCAAGCAGGGCAAGCGGCTGCGCGGCGTTTACGAGAAGATCGATTGCGAGAAGCAGTACGATCTCGACGCCGCGATCGGCCTGATCAAAGCGTCAGCGACCGCGAAGTTCGACGAAACGGTTGAGATCGCGATCAACCTCGGAGTCGATCCGCGACATGCGGACCAGATGGTTCGGGGCGTTGTTGCGATGCCGAACGGTACCGGCAAGCAAGTACGCATTGCCGTGTTCGCCAAAGCCGACAAAGCGGCGGAAGCCAAGGCAGCGGGCGCCGACGTGGTGGGTGCCGAAGATCTGATGGAGCAGGTGCAGAAGGGCGAAATCAACTTCGACCGATGCATCGCCACCCCGGACATGATGGGTCTCGTCGGCCGGCTGGGCAAAATCCTTGGACCCCGCGGGTTGATGCCGAACCCGAAGGTCGGCACCGTGACGATGGATGTCGCGGGCGCGGTCAAGGCTGCGAAGGCCGGCCAGGTGGAGTTCCGCGTCGAGAAGGCAGGCATCGTCCACGGCGGTGTCGGCAAAGTCAGCTTCGAAGCGCCGGCTTTGGCCGAGAATGTTCACGCTTTTGTCGATGCCGTCATCAAGGCGAAGCCGGCAGGCGCCAAGGGAACGTATGTCAAACGAGTCAGCCTGAGCTCGACGATGGGGCCGGGCCTGCGACTGAATACCGTATCCGCCGCGGGGTGAGCGAGAGCGGGGTGTGATCGGGCGGTGGCGTCGGGGTGTTCCCGGCGGCGCCGCACGGGGGAGGGGGCGGTAATCGCCCCTTCAGGAACCTGTCCGAGACAGCAGGTGCCGTTTCCGCCATCCGGCGAGAACGGCCTAATGGCAACGCGCCGCCTGCCGAGACCGAGTGAGCCGAAGAGCGTGTCCCCACACTGCCTGCGGCTCGAACCGGTAGCCCTGGACAGGGCAACCGGCCTTCTGGGACGGCACCTGCCGATTTCCCGGACGGCCGATGGTGGACCTCCGCGGGAGCCGAGAGGCGGCCCGCGGTGGCGCAACGGAGATGAACGATGGACCGAGCAGAAAAGGAAGACTTGGTCGCGTCGCTGCATCGTACGTTCAGCGAGACCGCCGTCGTCCTCGTCACCCACTACAGTGGGCTGACGGTTGCGGAAATCGGCGATCTGCGCAAGCGGATGCGGGATGCGGGAGCGGGTCTGAAGGTGACCAAGAACCGCCTCACCGTGCGGGCGCTGGAAGGCACCCGCTATGCTGGCCTAGATGGCCTGTTCAAGGGGCCGACAGCCATTGCCTATGCCAACGATCCGGTGGCGGCGGCAAAGGTGGCGGTCGGCTATGCGAAGACCAACCCGAAGCTGGTGCTGCTGGGTGCCGGTGTCGGCACGCATATGCTCGATGCCGACGGGATCAAGGCGCTGGCTGCACTGCCATCGCTGGACGAGCTCAGGGGCCAGTTGATCGGCCTGCTGAATGCGCCAGCGACGCGGATTGCAGGTGTGCTGCAGGCGCCTGCCGGGCAGCTGGCAAGGGTTTTCGCGGCCTATGCGGAAGCAGCGGACGAGGCGGAGGCCGCTTGATTTGGCTGGCCACGTTCGCGGAACAACGGTTCGAGTTGAGGAGTAAGTGATAATGGCTAATCTGGAACAACTGGTGGATCAACTGTCGGCCCTTTCAGTGCTGGAAGCAGCGCAGCTGTCGAAAATGCTGGAAGAAAAATGGGGCGTCTCCGCGGCGGCGCCGGTAGCGATGGCGGCTGCCCCCGCTGCGGCCGCAGCGGCTGCCGAGCCAGTCGAGGAGCAGACCGAGTTCGACGTCGTCCTGACTGTTGTTGGTGACAAGAAGATCAACGTCATCAAAGAAGTACGCGCTGTCACCAACCTCGGCCTGAAAGAAGCAAAGGACTTGGTTGAGGCCGCGCCAAAGACGGTGAAGGAAGGCCTGAAGAAGGAAGAGGCCGAGCAGATCAAGAAAAAGCTGGAAGAGGCGGGGGCAACCGTCGAAGTTAAATAACTGTAATTGGAGTGATGGTGGTTGGCGTCGGCACGACACGACGACATATCACACTTGCAGATCGAGGCGTCGCGGAGCCGAAACGGCTTTGCGACGCTGCGGGATGAAGCACTCGCCCGCATGGGCCATGCCGCGGCCGGGACAGCGAGTGCGGATCATAACGAGCGCGCCGACGGCGCGGTGGGAGGATGCCACCGTCGTCGAAATTGGCATGCTCGCAGTCAATTCGGTACTGCCCTCCGCTAGCGGTGAGCGGATAACGGCGGTGCCCGGCGGCTTTGTCAGACAGAGGGTCTTCTATGCCCAGCAGCTTTACCGGTCGGAAGCGTGTTCGCAAGAGTTTCGGTCGCATTGCCTCGGCGGTGCAAATGCCGAACCTGATCGAGGTGCAGAAAAGCTCGTATGAGCAATTTCTGCAACGCAACACGTTGGCCGAACGGCGCAGTGACACCGGCCTGCAGGAGGTCTTCAAGTCGGTCTTCCCGATCCGCGACTTCTCGTCGCGGGGGACGCTCGAATTCGTCAAGTATGAGTTCGAGGATCCGAAGTACGACGTTGAGGAATGCCAGCAGCGCGGCATGACCTATGCCGCGCCGCTGAAGGTGACCCTGCGGCTGGTGGTGTGGGACATCGACGACGAGACCGGCGCGCGATCAATCCGGGACATCAAAGAGCAGGATGTCTACATGGGCGACATGCCGCTGATGACGGACAACGGCACGTTCGTCGTCAACGGCACCGAGCGGGTGATCGTCTCGCAGATGCATCGCTCCCCGGGTGTGTTTTTCGATCACGACAAAGGCAAGACGCACTCTTCGGGCAAATTTCTGTTTGCCGCGCGGGTTATCCCCTACCGCGGGTCATGGCTCGACTTTGAGTTCGACGCCAAGGATTTGGTCTTCGTACGTATCGACCGGCGCCGCAAGTTGCCGGTGACAACGCTGCTCCTGGCGCTGGACTCGGCGGCGACCGAGGCGCTTCGCGTCGAGCGGGCGGCAGAGGGCCGATCGCTTGATCCGGGCGAGGTGGTCGGCATGTCGCCGGAAGAGGTGCTCGATTATTTTTACGAGAAGGTGACTTTCGTTCGGGCTGGTAGCGGCTGGAAAACAGAGTTTCGCGCCGACCGCATGCGCGGCGTCAAGCTTGCCAGGGATCTGGTGGATGCGGCCACCGGCGAGCGCCTGGCCGAGGCTGGGACAAAGCTGACGCCGAAGCTGCTGCGGCATTTGGCTACACAGGGGCTCAACGAGCAACTGGTGCCGGACGAGGATCTTGCCGGCCGATACGTCGCCGAGGACCTGATTAATGAGGAAACCGGCGAAATCTACGTTGAGGCCGGCGAGGAAATTACAGAGACGACGGTCGCGGCGCTGAACGCCGCCGGCGTGAGCGAGGTGCACACTCAAGGGATTGTTCTTTGATCCGGAGCGCTACGACTTGTCGGCTGTGGGCCGGGTCAAGATGAACTCGCGGCTCGGCTTTGAAACCGATGACAGCTTGCGGATGCTGCGCAAGGCGGACATCCTCGCCGTCGTCAAGGTGCTGGTTGACCTGAAGGACGGTCGCGGCGAGATCGACGACATCGATCATCTCGGTAACCGTAGGGTGCGCTCCGTCGGCGAGCTGCTCGAGAACCAGTATCGCGTCGGCCTGCTGCGCATGGAGCGTGCCATCCGCGAGCGGATGAGCTCAGTCGATATCGACACGGTCATGCCGCAGGAACTGATCAACGCCAAGCCGGCGGCCGCCGCGGTTCGCGAGTTCTTCGGCTCGTCGCAGCTCAGCCAGTTCATGGATCAGACCAACCCGCTGTCGGAGATCACGCACAAGCGCCGCCTCTCGGCACTGGGACCGGGCGGCCTGACGCGGGAGCGTGCCGGCTTCGAGGTTCGCGACGTGCACCCGACGCACTATGGCCGGATCTGCCCGATCGAGACGCCGGAAGGCCCAAACATCGGCCTGATCAACTCGTTGGCCACCTTCGCTCAGGTCAATCGATATGGCTTCATCGAGACGCCGTATCGCAAAGTGACCGGCGGTCAGGTGGCCGACGATGTCATTTACATGAGCGCCATGGACGAAGGGAAGTTCACCATTGCCCAGGCTAATGCTCAGCTCGATGGGACGGGACATTTCGTCGAGGATTTGGTCTCCTGCCGGCGTGGCAACGACTTCCTGCTCGCCCGGCCATCGGACATCGACTACATCGACGTCTCGCCGAAGCAGCTGGTCTCGGTTGCCACCGCGCTTATCCCGTTCCTGGAAAACGACGACGCCAACCGTGCGCTGATGGGCTCGAACATGCAGCGCCAGGCGGTGCCGCTGATCAAGACCGAGGCGCCGCTGGTCGGCACCGGCATGGAGGCGGCAGTCGCGCGTGACTCCGGCGCAACGATCATCGCGCGGCGATCGGGCATCGTTGATCAGCTGGATGCGACACGCATTGTTGTACGTGCCACCGAGGAGACATCGCACCACGCTCCCGGCGTAGACATCTACAATTTGCTCAAGTTCCAGCGTTCCAATCAGAACACGACGATCCACCAGCGGCCGCTGGTGCGCGTGGGTGACATCGTCGAGGCGGGCGACATCATCGCCGATGGCTCGTCCACCGAACTGGGCGAGCTGGCGCTGGGGCGCAATGTGCTCGTCGCCTTCATGCCGTGGCAGGGCTACAACTTCGAAGATTCGATCCTGATATCGGAGCGTATCGTTAAGGAAGACATCTTTACCTCGATCCACATCGAAGAGTTCGAGGTGATGGCCCGCGACACCAAGCTGGGTCAGGAAGAGATCACCCGCGACATTCCCAACGTCGGCGAAGAAGCGCTGAAAAATCTCGACGAGGCCGGCATCGTCTACATCGGGGCCGAGGTCAAGCCGGGGGACATCCTGGTCGGAAAGGTGACGCCGAAGGGCGAAACGCCGATGACCCCGGAGGAAAAGCTGCTGCGCGCCATCTTCGGCGAGAAGGCTGCGGACGTGCGTGACACGTCGCTGAAGGTTCCGCCCGGCGTTTCCGGCACGGTGCTGGAGGTGCGGGTATTCTCCCGCCGCGGCGTCGAAAAGGACGTCCGCGCACTAGCGATCGAGCGCGCCGAGATCGAGCGGCTGGCAAAGGACCGGGATGACGAACGCGCCATCCTGGAACGGAGCTTCTACACCCGATTGAAGCGTCTCCTTCTCGGGCAGACGACCACTGGCGGCCCGAAGGGCATGGGAAAGGGTCTGCTCGTCGATGAGCAGCTGCTCACCGGGTACACGTCCGGCCAATGGGCACAGATCTCGATTTCTGACGACAAGATCATGGCCGACATCGAGGCGCTCAAGCAGTCGTTCGAGGATTCGATCTCGCGGCTGGAGCAGCGCTTCGAGAACAAGGTGGACAAGGTGCAGCGGGGCGACGATCTGCCGCCCGGTGTCATGAAGATGGTCAAGGTGTTCGTCGCGGTGAAGCGTAAGCTGCAGCCGGGCGACAAGATGGCGGGCCGCCACGGCAACAAGGGCGTCATCTCCAAGATCGTCCCGATCGAGGATATGCCCTACGTTGATGATGGCACGCCGGTCGACATCGTGCTCAACCCCCTGGGCGTGCCGTCGCGAATGAATGTCGGCCAGATCCTGGAGACCCACCTTGGCTGGGCGTGCGCTGGATTGGGCAAGCAGGTTGCGGCACTGCTCGACGCTTCGCGGAACGACGGCCAGTTGCAGGCATTGCGCGACAAGCTTCACGACATCTATGGGGAGCGCGACTATGCGGAGGAGATCGCGTCCCTGGACGATGCCCAGTTACTGGAGCTGAGCGAGAACCTGCGACCGGGTATTCCGATCGCGTCGCCGGTCTTCGATGGTGCCCGCGAGACCGACATCGTCAAAATGTTGGAAAAGGCTGGGCTGCATTCGTCGGCGCAGGTGACGCTGTTCGACGGTCGTACCGGCGCTTCGTTCGACCGCAAAGTGACAGTCGGCTATATCTACATGCTCAAGCTGCACCACCTCGTGGACGACAAGATCCACGCCCGATCGATCGGGCCTTACAGCCTCGTCACTCAGCAGCCGCTGGGTGGCAAGGCGCAGTTTGGTGGCCAGCGTTTTGGCGAGATGGAGGTGTGGGCGCTGGAAGCGTACGGCGCCGCCTATACCTTGCAGGAGATGTTGACGGTCAAATCCGACGACGTTTCCGGTCGAACGAAAGTTTACGAGTCGATCGTCCGTGGTGACGATACCTTCGAGGCGGGGGTGCCCGAGTCCTTCAATGTCCTGGTCAAGGAGCTGCAGTCGCTCGGCCTCAACGTCGAGCTGAACTGAGCGGATCGCGGCGACCCCGCAAGACAAGAGGTTCCTGATGAACGAGTTGCTGAAAATCTTCGGGCAGGTCGGTGGTACGCAGCGGTTCGACGAGATCCGCATCTCGATCGCCAGCCCGGAGCGCATACGCTCGTGGTCGTTCGGCGAGATCAAGAAGCCGGAAACGATCAATTACCGCACCTTCAAGCCGGAGCGGGATGGCCTGTTCTGCGCCCGCATTTTCGGGCCGATCAAGGACTACGAGTGCCTGTGCGGCAAGTACAAGCGGATGAAGTACAAGGGCATCATCTGCGAGAAGTGCGGCGTCGAGGTTACCTTGCAGAAGGTGCGCCGCGAGCGCATGGGGCATATCGAACTGGCCTCGCCCGTCGCGCACATATGGTTCCTGAAGTCGCTGCCGAGCCGCACCGGCCTGCTGCTTGATATGACGCTGAAGGACCTCGAAAAGATTCTCTATTTCGAGGCCTATGTGGTGATCGAGCCGGGGCTGACGCCGCTGAAGCTGCACGAGCTGATCACCGAGGAGCAGTACCAAAAGGCGATCGACTCTTACGGCGAGGATGCATTCACCGTCGGCATCGGTGCCGAAGCCATTCGTGACATGCTGAAGGCGCTCGATCTCGAATCCGAGCAGACGCAGCTGCGCATCGAGCTGAAGGAGACGAACTCCGAAGCGAAGCGCAAGAAGCTGGTGAAGCGCCTGAAGCTGGTCGAGGCATTCGTCGAATCCGGATCGCGGCCGGAATGGATGATCATGGAAGTTATTCCGGTGATCCCACCCGAGCTTCGGCCGCTGGTTCCGCTCGACGGTGGCCGATTTGCCACGTCGGATCTGAACGATCTCTACCGCCGCGTGATCAACCGCAACAACCGGCTGAAGCGGCTGATTGAGCTCCGCGCGCCGGAAATCATCATCCGCAACGAAAAGCGTATGCTGCAGGAATCGGTCGATGCGCTGTTCGACAACAGCCGCCGCGGCCGGCCGATCGCCGGCGCTTCAAAGCGACCGCTGAAGTCGCTATCGGACATGCTGAAAGGCAAGCAGGGACGCTTCCGGCAGAACCTTCTTGGCAAGCGGGTTGACTACTCTGGCCGCTCGGTGATCGTCGTCGGCCCGGAGCTGAAGCTGCACGAGTGCGGCCTGCCGAAGAAGATGGCGCTGGAGCTGTTCAAGCCGTTCATCTACTCGAAGCTTGAGTTGTACGGCATGGCGACGACGATCAAGGCCGCCAAGCGGATGCTGGAGAAAGAACGTCCCGAAGTCTGGGACATCCTCGAAGAAGTGATCCGCGAGCATCCGGTGCTGCTCAATCGGGCTCCAACGCTGCACCGGCTCGGCATCCAGGCTTTCGAACCAACCTTGATCGAGGGTAAGGCAATCCAGTTGCATCCCCTGGTGTGCGCCGCTTTCAACGCCGATTTCGACGGCGATCAGATGGCGGTGCACGTGCCGCTGTCCCTGGAAGCGCAGCTGGAAGCCCGCGTGCTGATGATGTCGACCAACAACATCCTCAGCCCCGCCAACGGCAAGCCGATCATCGTGCCGTCGCAGGACATCGTGCTCGGGCTCTACTACCTGACGATGGACCGTCCGGACGAACCCGGCGAGGGCAAGGCGTTCGTCGATATGGGAGAGATCCTGCACGCGATCGAAGCCCGCGCCGTTACCCTGCACAGTCGGATCAGGGCCCGCTACCATGGGGTTGATCCCGACGGGCGTCCATCGATCCGGATCGTCGAGACGACACCCGGGCGGATGCTGCTCTCGGAGCTGTTGCCGCGCCACCCGAGCGTGCCGTTCGATCTCGTCAATCGGCTGCTTACCAAGAAGGAAATCTCCGCGGTCATCGACGCCGTCTACCGCAACTGCGGACAGAAGGAGACGGTGATCTTCGCCGACCGGATCATGCGGCTCGGCTTTCAGCATGCCTCGCGGGCCGGCATCTCCTTCGGTAAGGACGACTTGGTCGTTCCGGGGGCGAAGGCAGCTCTGGTTGGTACCACCGAAGACAAAGTCAAGGAATATGAGCAGCAATACCTCGACGGTCTGATCACCCAGGGCGAGAAGTACAACAAGGTGGTCGATGCCTGGGCGCAATGCACCGACCAAGTGGCCGACGCGATGATGCAGAGCATCTCGAAGCTGGAGCCGGGCGAGCCGATCAACGCCGTCTATATGATGGCGCACTCCGGCGCCCGCGGCTCAGCTGCGCAGATGAAGCAGCTCGCTGGCATGCGCGGGCTGATGGCGAAGCCGTCCGGTGAGATCATCGAAACCCCGATCATCTCCAACTTCAAGGAAGGGCTGACCGTGCTGGAGTACTTCAACTCCACCCACGGAGCGCGCAAGGGTCTCGCCGATACCGCGTTGAAGACCGCCAACTCTGGCTACCTCACCCGCCGGCTGGTCGACGTGGCGCAGGACTCGATCATCCTGGTGCCTGACTGCGGCACCCGGAACGGCTTGACCGTTCGGCCTGTCGTGGAGGGTGGAGAAGTCGTGGCGCCGCTCGGCGAACGAATCCTCGGTCGCTCGGCTGCGGAGGACATAAGTGATCCGGTCAATGGCCGGGTGATCGTCCGTGCCGGCGAGTTGATCGACGAGGACAAGGTGGCGGCCATCGAGGTTGCCGATCTGGAAGTGGTGAAGATCCGCTCCGTGCTGACCTGCGATACGGCCACCGGGGTATGCGCAGCCTGCTACGGCCGTGATCTCGCCAGGGGTACCCGCGTCAACATTGGCGAGGCTGTCGGTGTCATCGCGGCGCAGTCGATCGGTGAGCCGGGCACGCAGTTGACCATGCGCACCTTCCACATCGGCGGTGCCGTACAGCGTGGCGCCGAGCAGTCGAAGGTTGAGGCGGCCAGCGACGGCATGATCATGCTGCGTAACTGCGCCACCGTCCGGAACTCAACCGGCGTTCCCGTGGTGATGAATCGAAATGCCGAGTTGCTTCTGATCGACGGGCAGGGTCGCGAGAGGGCCCGCCACCGCCTGCCGTACGGCTCCAAGCTGCTGCGCGAGGACAAGGTCGATGTAAAGCGGGGCGACAAGCTGGCAGAATGGGATCCCTATACCCTGCCGATCATCACCGAGCAGGAGGGCATCGCGCATTACGTCGATCTGGTCGAGGGCGTCTCGATGATCGAGCAGATGGACGAAGCCACCGGCATCGCCTCGAAAGTGGTGACAGACTGGAAGCAGCAACCGCGTGGCGCCGATTTGAAGCCGCGGATCACCTTGCGCGACGACAACGGTGAGATCGTGCTGCTGGAAAATGGCCTGGAGGCGCGATACTTCCTGTCGGCTGACGCGATCCTGTCGGTGGAGAACGGCCAGAAGGTCTTTGCCGGCGATCTTCTCGCCCGTATCCCGCGTGAATCGGCGAAAACCCGCGACATCACCGGCGGCCTGCCGCGCGTTGCGGAGCTGTTTGAGGCGCGCAAGCCGAAGGACCACGCGATCATCGCCGAGATCGACGGGCGGGTGGAGTTTGGCAAGGACTACAAGTCGAAACGCCGCGTGGTTGTCGTTCCCGTCGAGGGCAGCGGCGATGAGCCGCGCGAGTATCTGATCCCCAAAGGCAAGCACATCAGCGTGCAGGAAGGCGATTTCGTCGAAGCCGGCGATCCGTTGATGGACGGCAACCCGGTGCCGCACGACATCCTGCGCGTGCTGGGGGTCGAGGCGCTGGCTTCGTACCTGATCAACGAGATCCAGGAGGTCTACCGGCTGCAGGGCGTGAAGATCAACGACAAGCATATCGAGGTGATCGTTCGCCAGATGCTGCAGAAGGTTGAGATCAGCGAGCCCGGAGATACCACCTTCCTCGCTGGCGAGCAGGTGGACCGCCTCGAGTTTGAAGACGCCAACCGGCGGGCTGCGGCGTTGAACGAACGTCTCGCACAGGCGCTGCCAGTGCTGCAGGGAATCACCAAAGCGAGCCTGCAGACACGCTCCTTCATCTCTGCGGCGTCGTTCCAAGAGACTACCCGGGTGCTGACCGAGGCCGCGGTCTCCGGCAAGGTCGATGGGCTGTCGGGATTGAAGGAGAATGTCATCGTGGGCCGGCTGATTCCGGCGGGCACCGGCAGCGTCATGAACCGCTTGCGCCATATCGCCGCCGACCGGGACAAGGCGGTCACCGATCAGGGCGAGGCCGAGCCGGTAACGCCGAGCCTGCCGGTGGAGACGGCGCGAGCCCGCACTGCCCGGGAGGCGACTGAAGCGTTTTCGGGGAAGTGATCACGTTCGCTCGGCTCCTTCCGGAAACCACCGGGCGGGGCCGGCGAAACGCGTCTGGCCTGGCGTCAGATGCGCTCGGCGAGCCAGATCGCGGCGCGTGAGCCGGCCTTCACAGCGCCGGTCAGCGCCCGGTAGCCGGGCGCTTGGCGGGCGCCGTGATCAAGCGCGGTTTTCCCGTGCTCGACTTCGTCCTGACGATAGCGCTCGCACAGATCACGCAATTCCGCCTCGTCGTCGCCAAGGACCGCCACCTGCCGGGCATAGTGTTCGTCGATCACTTCCTCCACAGCGACAGTACAGGCCATTGCCGCCTTCGGCCCTAGCATCGCCGTCGCTGCCCCGAGGGCAAAGCCGGCGACATGCCACAGCGGCTGTAACGCTGAGGGCCGCACCCGGCGCTTCGGCAGCAGCGCCGCGAAGGTCGCCAGATGCTCGCGCTCCTTCTCGGCCATCTCGCGAATGACAGGACCGGCGCGGCGGCGGCCAAGGACCGCAAGCTGTCCCTCGTAGATGCGGACGGCGCCGAACTCGCCGGCATGATCGACGCGCAGGATGCGTTCGACCAGTTGCTCGCGGGTAAGATCGCCCGGCAGCCGGCTGGGACGTAGCGGGGTATCGGTCATGTGCGTTGGTTCTTTCGCAACAGGGTAAACGCGGCAACGCAGGCTGCGGTGAGCGCCGTCGAGACGACCGTGTTCCAGCCGGCAAGCGACAAGCCAAGAAGCCGCCAATCGACGACGTCGCATGGTTTCGGCGGATTCGCCAGCGCCGATGGGCTCAGGTCCTCGACCGACATCCCGGTTACCGGCACGCCGCCGCAGCCAGCGACGGAACTCCACCAGTGCTGCTGCACGCCGACGTGAAAGAAGGCGATTGCCGCTCCAATGGCGAAGACGAGGGCGGCCAGGGCGATCGGCAGAACCGCGCGCCGCCGGCCCCAGCCGACGAGCCCGAGCGCCGCGATAGCCGCAGCTGCGGCGAACGGAACCCGTTGCCACAAGCACAGCACGCAAGGTTCTAAGCCAAAGACATACTGTCCTGCGAACGCCGAGGCGAGTGCCGTCAGGCTGGTGGCGAGGATCAGCATCAGAAAAAGGCGTGCTGGATCAGTGCGGGACAGCGCGAGCATCCTTCGGATATAGCGCCTGTCAGGTGCGGCGGCCAGACGTCCCGCGATGACCGCGACGCCAGCGTGCACGGGACGTTGACCAATGCCCCGCGTCTCGCCCATGATGGCGTCGCTTTGCCAATCGTCGTTCGTTTTCCGGGCGCCGAAAGGGATGGCCTTAGCAGAACATCCGTGCCCGGATGGCGGAACTGGCAGACGCGCGGGACTCAAAATCCGTTCCCGCAAGGGAGTGTGTTCGACCCCTCTCCGGGCACCACGAACAACCAAGCTCCAACGAGCGATGTGGTCGACTGCTTGGGGAACGATCAATGGCTTGGCGAACTTTTTCGGGCGATCAGCGCACCCGCGGGACCGTTGGTCGCTGCGATGCTGTTGTCGGTAACGCTGCTGGCCTCGGCCTGCGCCGACGCACCGGCCAGCGCGCGGGGCGGGGGCGTCGGGGCAGCCCTAGGTTCAGGCATTGCGCTCGCTACGGGCGCGGGGTCGCCGGACCATTGGCGGCGCGCTCATCGGTGGCGCGGTTGGGTATGCGGGCGGCTGGGCGGCGGGCGGTAATTGAGGTGACGCCGGAGCCGAATGGCAAGACGGCGCAAAGGAAAGGGGAAACGCGATGAATTGGTCACGAACGGTGGCGATGGCCGCGCTCTGCCTGGTCGCGTTGGCTACTTCCGGCGGCGCCAGGGCCGCCGATCCGGTCCTTCGCGACAATGCCTTCCTGACGTGCGCGGATGTCAACGCCATGCCGGCGGAACAGCGCAAGACATTGACGCTGGGCATCGCCGACAGGGCGAACGACTATTACCAATCCACGATTGCCGATAGCGCCGCGGTTGGCGAAAAAATCGGTTGGCTGATCCGCTCGGCGTGTACCATCGCTCCCGAAGCCTACTACTCGACGGTTGTCGCACGGGCGGTTCGCGTTGCAGGTGGCGGTACCGAACCGCCGCTGCAACAGCCGCTCGACATGAACCAAGCCATATTCATCACCTGCTCCGGCACCAAGGCCTTGCCGGCGGAGCAACTTAAGCAGATCGGCAGCTTCATCGGCAACGAGGCGGCCGCTCACTACGGCCTGACCCCCGGACCCACGTGGACTCCGGATTACATTGCCGCATTGGTCTACAACGGCTGCCAGATGTCTCCCGACTCCGTACTATTTGGGAATGATCGGTCGCGCCATCCGCGCGGTATCGGGGAATGCCTCCCCGCGCCATCTGTCTCGCCGG
>JADJRE010000010.1 GCA_016712375.1 Rhodospirillales bacterium | reverse complement strand
CGGCGCGGCAGACATCTTCCGACCCCACAACAGGTGCATGGAGACGACGTGGAAGGCGAGGATGACTATGATCACTGGCGCGAGATTGATGACAAAGTCGTTGAAGGCGATGCCGACCTGCGTGCCGATCAAAATGTTCGGCGGATCGCCGATCAGTGTCGCCGTGCCGCCAATGTTAGATGCCAATATCTGTGAAAACAGAAAAGGATACGGATTAATCTTCAGCTGCTCGGTGATCACCAGCGTCACCGGCACGACGAGCAGCACGGTGGTGACGTTGTCGAGGAACGCCGACATCACTGCGGTGACGACGGCGAGCATGGCGAGGATGCCAGCCGGTCTCGCCTTCACCTTCTTCGCCGACCAGATGGCAAGGTATTCAAACACCCCGCTCTTTCGGGTCACCGAGACGATGATCATCATCCCGACCAACAGGCCGATGGTGTTGAAGTCAATGCCCTCTACCGCCTGTTCCTGGCTGAGTATGCCGAGCACGATCATCATCAGCGCGCCCAGCAGCGCGACGATGGACCGGTTGATCTTCTCGCTCATCACCGCCGCATAGGTGGCAACCAGCACCGCGACCGCCGTCCACATCGCCGTCATGCGGTCATCTCTATTCTAAATTTCATGATTTTTTCCTCCCCTAGCCTTGCGGCGGCCTTAATTCGAACTGCGGTTTAGATTTTGTCGCCGGCGATCCGACCGAGGACATCCCAGGTTGAAACCACGCCGATGAGACGCCCACTCGGCTCGTCAACCACCGGCAGGTAGGTGCGCATGCGGTAGAGGAACAGCACCGCGTTCATGATCGGCGTGTCCGGGCGCAGCACCGGCGTATCAGTCTGCGCGTAGTCTCCGACAGGGTTACTCGCCACCTGACGAAAGCGCTCTTGAACGTCGTCGAGGGTGTCGGTCAGGAAACCGATCTCCAGCAGTTTTGCGACCTCGGGAAGACGTTCCTCGAGCTGCACGATGCGTGGCAACAGCATCGCCACCAGCCGCGACCTCTGGAACATTCCAAAATAGCGGCCCTCGTCATCCACCACCGGCAGCGCCAGCAGTTTATTCTGCAGAAGCATCTGAAGTGCCCGGTCCACCGACTCGTGACGTCGGATCGATACCGGTTGCGCCGTCATGATCGAACGGCAGGTGTGTTCCGTAGCCGGCATAATGCTTGCCTCCTCGGCCGAAGATGCGGCCGCGCGTGTGCAATTTCTGCTCCGTCGGGCTTCATCGCAACCGCGCGGCCATCCGGCACGCGGTCGGTGATACGCGGCTTGTTTAGGTGGTTAGATTCAACCCATGGGCCATTCGCGGACGTTCCCCGAGCAGCAATCGGCCGAAGGGGAAGGAATGGGGCAATGACGACGTTGGCGACCAGCTTACCTGCACGCTACCCATGCAGTCTCACCACCGCCTGACGATTTCGCTCCCCAGCCCCTGTCGGCCGGCTGTTCTTCTTGTCTGGCAGACTCCTAACCCCGCCAGGTGGCTGACCGTAGTATTGGGCCTCGCCTTTGGCAAGGGCCGCAGGCGAGCATCTGGCATGTCCGGGCGGCGTATCTAAGGGGCATCGAAAACGCGCCGCCGGTCGCCGTACAGCTTGATCAGCCGTCGGCGGAAGCGGAAGAAGAGGTGCGAGACGCCGGTACCTCTTGAGCAGGCGATTGACGACCAGGATTGGCGTCATCCTTGCGTGAGCGCAGCAGCGAGAAGACGACGCCGCCGATGATCAGACTGACGGTCACAGACAACGAAATTGCCGGATCAAGCTTGCCCCAAACCTGGGCGTAGAAGATCTTGCAGCCAATGAATATCAGCACCAGCGACAAGGCATATTTCAGGTACGCAAATCGATGGATCATCGCCGCCAGCGCGAAGAACAGCGCCCGTAGTCCAAGGATCGCGAAGATGTTGCTAGTGTAGACGATGTAAGGATCGGTGGTGATGGCAAAAATCGCCGGCACACTGTCGACGGCAAAGACAAGATCAGCGAACTCGATCATGCACAAAGCGAGAAACAGCGGCGTTGCGTAGCGGACGACCTTGCCGCTTGCGGGATCCTCCTGGCGAACCAAGTTGCCGCCGCCAAAGTCCTCTGTAACCCGCAGCCGCTTCTTGAGAAAAGCGGCAGCACGTTGTCGGCGATGTTCGGGGTATGATCTCCCATAAACAACATCTTGATCCCGGTGAACAGCAGGAAGGCCCCGAAGATCCAAATGACCCAGCTGAACTCCGTGACCAGGGCAGCGCCGAGCCCGATCATGATGCCGCGCAGGACAATGACTCCAAGGATGCCCCAGAACAGCACCCGATGCTGATAGATGCGGGGGACCGCGAAATAGCCGAATATCAGGGCAATGACGAAAACGTTGTCGAGGGACAGGCTCTTCTCGATCAGGAAGCCGGTATAATACTGCATCCCCAGTTCGGAGCCCAGGTACCACCACACCCAGCCGCCAAAGGCACAGGCGACGGCAATATAGCCGGCTGACAACCACAGGCTTTCGCGCACGCCGATTTCATGCTGGTCTCGGTGCAGGACCCCGAGATCGAAGGCAAGTAAGGCGACGACGATGCCCATGAACAGCAACCAAATCCACGCGGCCTTGCCGAGGAAGGTCGCTGCAAGCAGCGTCTCCATAAACTCCATGATGATTCCGTCCGTTCTCTGCGCCGCGTCAGCTGGGGCTCACACGAAGTCCGACATCGCAAGCCGACGCCTCGGCTGCCAGAGGCCCGGACCAGAACTCGTGCGATTTGGTGATCCGCGACCGGCGAGGCAAGGGTGCGCTGGCTGACAGAAGTTCAGATCAGGAAGCTTGCGCCGGTCCAGACGACTGCCGCGGAGCGCATCAGCAGCCGCGGCGTAGGCTCGACCTCGGGGCGCGCGGCGCTTCGCCAGACGCCGACCAGGCAGGCAATGTTGAAGGGCACGGGCAGCAGGTGCAAAGCCGCCGAGGCCACCGCTGCCCAGGCTTGCGGAGCGCCGCCCGCCATCACCAGCACCGCCAAGGAGGCGAAGGTAGCCCCGAGGTTGAGCAGGAAGCCCCAGAAAATCATCCACTGCCAGAACACCGTCGGCAGAGGCAGGCGCCCTGCCCAGAGGTCGGACAATCTTGAAGGCATCGCGCTTACGCTGCTCCATCAGCGGAGACGGCCAGTCTGCCACGTCCGACCCGCCGAGCGAAGCCCGCGGAAATCTACACTGACATATGATCGGCTTGTGTGAGATGTTGAGCCAAGCGGATCAGCGAATCCCCGGACGGAACCCCGGGAGGAAACGGATGAAGGACAAGTCAGTGGCCTCGATCATCGAGGGGCGGCGTGTGGTGGTTCAGCCACCCTCGGCAACGGTTCGTCAGGCGGTCCTGGTGATGGCGGATTGCCGGATCAGGCCGTCCCGGTAGTCGAAGGGCGGCATCTGATCGGCATCTTCACCGAGCGCGACGTGCTGACGCGGGTAATCGCCCTAGGCCGCGACGTCGACCGCACCCGTCTGGAGGAGGTGATGACCCGCCGGCCGGAGACAGTGTCGGTTGAGTGTCCGATGCTGGAAGCGCTGGAGGTTATGCTCGAAGGCGGCTTCCGCCACCTGCCGGTGATGGCCGACGGTGCCGTGATCGGCGTTATCTCCATTCGTGACATCCCCGCTGACATTCAGGTGACGCGCGGCGATCGAGTTGAGCAGTCGGACGCCGCCGAAGCGTGAGGGCGGATGCGACTGCCTCGGCGCTGCTGGCCGCCAGTCTGCTGCTGGGCGGCTGTGCCGGCGCGGGAGATTTCGCGCCGGAAGCGGCGGGCCTCGGCGCCGGCGCTGGAGCCGGAGTGCTCACCGCCAACCCCTTGGTTGGTGTAGCGGTAGCCATGGCGGTCCGGTTGGCCACTGCGGAGGCGCTGGGCTACGTCGAGGGTGAGCAGCAGTTGCGGGTGCAACACGCGATTGCCGCCGCTGGAGGCGCGGCAGCTCTGAACGAGGTCGTGCCGTGGACGACCGAGCCGGACGCGCCATTCGATGCGATCTTCGGTATGCTCGAGGGCCACCTGGAAGTCGTGCGCGACTTCGGCGGGCTGATCGCCTGCCGGGAATTGCTGTACACCGCAGCCAAACGGCGCGGTGGCGTGGAAGGCACCCTCGACACCGTCGAGAGCGACGTCGAAGACATAGCCGCACCGCCCCCGGCGCAGACGCCGACAAAGCGGGACACCTCTTGGCCGGAAGCAGCGAAGGATCCGGTGTTGGCTGCGGTAATCTGCAACGGTGGTCACGGCTGGCGCTGGGCTGTCTCTCGTCCAGCAGCCGAGGCGGTCTGGTGACCGGGTTAGGGCTGCCCCGCGACTTTGGGCCGCACCTCGATGTCGCAGCGCACCGAGCGGGCGATGAAACACTTGGCATGTGCGACCGCATGCAATGCCAGCGCGCGCTCGCTTTCGGTCGCGGCAGCCAGCGCCACCCGCGGGCGCAGCTCGATGCGCGTGAAGCGTCCGCTTCCCGCCGCGTCCTCCTGCATCTCACCGCGAGCGTCGTCGGTGTAGCCGGTGACGACGATGCCGGCCTCGGCGCAAAGATGCAGGTACCACAGCATGTGGCAAGACGACACCGACGCGACGAACATCTCTTCTGGATTCCAACGAGTCGGATCGCCACGGAAGGCCGGGTCGGCGGATCCTTCGATGGCCGGCTTGCCTGCCGCCCACAACTGGTGCTCCCGTTCGTAAGCGCGGTAACTGGCGGTGCCAACGCCCCGGTTTCCGGTCCAGGTGGTCACGATGTCGTAGGTGTGAAGCCTGCTCATCATTTTGCCTTCCCTGCCACCGCAGGCAGCTTGGCTCTGGCGCAGGCGCGGATCAAGGCCAGGCTAGCGCAGTCAGCTCGGTATTTCGCCGGCCAGTGAATGCCACTTTCGCATCAACGGCGCGGTAACGGTCGAAAGGCCGAGAGGAGAAAGGAAATGATCCATGACCAAGGTAACCGTCGCAACCAAAGTGTTGGCGCCGGCGGAGCAGGTCTGGCGGCTGGTCGGCGGCTGGAATGGCCTGCCGGCCTGGCATCCGGCGGTGGAAAGAAGCGCCCTCGAAGAGGGCGGTCACAACGGCGGCTAAAACTGGCGGATGGACCACCGAACAGCTCGAGGAGTTCCATGGCGAGGCAAAAACCTATACCTATTCGATCGTCACCAGCCCGTTGTCGCTAGCCGACTGTCACTCGACGATCACGGCCAAGCGGGAGGGTGAGAGATCGACGATCGAATGGTCGACCGCGTTCACGCCGCTCGGCGTCGCCGAAACTGAGCTAGCGCGATCGCTGGAGAAACTCTACGAGTCGGGTCTCGACAATTTGCGCAAGCTGCTCGGCACCAACACGTGACACAAGGATCGCAGACACCGAAGGCTTCCGCGCCACACACGCCAGTGCCGCGCCTGCGCCCGCACGCCGGGCCGGCGCTCCTCGCCTACGGCTTCCGGCCGTTCTTTCTCGCCGCCGGCGTGGCGGCGGCACTCGCCCTCGCGTTGTGGCTGATCGCTCTGGCGGGCGGACCAGCCTTGCCCACCGCTTTTGCACCGGCGGTCTGGCATGCCCATGAGATGCTGTTCGGCTTCGCCACGGCGGCCATTGCGGGCTTTCTGCTAACGGCGATCCCCAACTGGACCGGACGGCTTCCGGTTCAGGGCAACCCTTTGCTGCTGCTGGTACTGCTATGGCTGGCGGGACGGCTTGCCATCGCTGTCTCAGCGATTATCGGCCTCTGGCCGGCGGCGGCGATCGACCTGGCGTTTCTCGCTGCCTTGCTCTTCGTCATCGTTCGCGAGCTCGTCGCCGGCAATAACCGGCGCAACCTGCCGATTGCGTTCGTGCTGGCACTGTTGCTGGCGGCGAACGGCCTGACCCACGCCGAAGCTGCGGGGCTGGGTGTGCCCGATGGCTGCGGTTGGCGGCTCGCAATTGCCGTCATCGTCTTCCTGATCGCACTGATTGGTGGGCGCATCGTTCCAAGCTTCACCCGCAACTGGCTGACGAAAAACAGGCCGAAAGACCCGCCGCCGTCACCATCCGGTCGTTTCGATCAGGCATCGCTGGCAGCGACGGTTGTGGGGCTCGCGGCCTGGGTCGTTCTGCCGCAGACACCGCTCGCTGCTGCTCTCGCCGCCGTCGCGGCCATAGTCAATGCCGTCCGCCTGTTGCGTTGGCAGGGTCATCGGACGCTCGCCGATCCGCTGCTGCTGGTGCTGCACGTGGGCTACGCCTGGGTGCCGATCGGCCTGGCGCTGCTGGCACTCAATCAGGCCGGATTGCTTCCCGAGACCGCCGCGATCCACGGGTTCACCGCTGGCGCCATTGGCACGATGACCCTGGCGGTGATGACCCGCGCCACTCTCGGCCACACCGGGCGCAATTTGCGTGCTGGGCACGGCACCAACTCGATCTTCGTGCTGGTGACCGCCGCCGCGACAACCCGCGTTCTGGCGACGTTGCTGCCTGATTACTGGGAGCCGTTGATGTGGATCTCGGGATCCGCCTGGATCGCGGCCTTTGCCGGTTTCGTCGCCATCTACGGCCCGATGCTGATCCGCCCCCGCATCGACGGCCGCCCCGGCTGAGCGACCACTGCTCGGGATACCCTCTCCCCCGCGACAACGCGGGGGAGAGGGGGCTGCCGAGCCTCCCTGTATAGACCTGCAGCCTTCTTCGTCGGCACCTTAGCCGCTCGTCCGTTAGATCAGATCGGATGAGCGGCCTTCAGTGCCGTGTCCGGAGCGGTCGAGGCGACCGCCCGGTCTGGGTTCACGCGGCGCCGCTGACTTCTCGCGAGCTCTCGGAGCCGCGGAAAAAGTGACGCAACATTCGTTTCTGGCGTCCTCCGCCGTTAGCATCACGCCTCAGAACCCGCGAGGCGCGCACCAGCCGCCGCGGATCGGCCACCGGGAAAACGTGTTCCTCCTCGGCCGCGCTGTCGCTCGCGTGCTGCTTGTGCAACAGGCGCAGGGTCGGACTACGTTCCAGCTTATCCCGATAAAGCGAAAGATGCCGTGCAGACATCGGCCGGCCATGTCGGCTCAGTTCGATAATGGTTTCCGCTGCAAGCCGCCCCGTCGTCAACGCCAGCGTCGCTCCCTCGCGATGCGCGGGCGATCCCGGCTGCATCCCGTCACCGCAGCACAGCCAGCCGTCGCCGAATAACCGCGGCTGCACCCGGTAGCCGCCCTCGGGCGAGAGTTGGGCGGAGAAGTCAACGACTTCACTGTCCGCTAGCAACGGCTTGATCGACGGATGCCGCTTGAACCGGGCGAGCAGCTCAGACGGCGTGAGATCGCTGACGACAATGTCGCCGACCATGCAGCCGACGCCAACCGATAGAGATTCCCGGTTGGTATGGACGAAACCGGTGCCTCTGATGCCGGGGGCAAAAACCCCGCTCGCTTCGATGACGACGCCGTCGTCGCCCTGCACTCCAAAGCGATTTTCCAGCAGTGGACGCGGCAACCGGCGCAGTTCCCTGATCGTGAGTGCCACCGTCTGCGGATGCAGATCCTCGCGCAGACCCGACTGGCGAGCTATCAGTGACGCAACGCCTTCGGCGAGGATCACGACATCGGCATAAAAATCGCCGCCGCCAGCAGTGTGCACGCCCGACACGCGCCCATCCACCTCACGGATAACTTCCGTGACCGTGGTAGCGAAGGCGACGCGTACACCGGCTGCTCGCAAGGCGGAGGAGAACCAAGCTTCGAAGGGAGCGCGGAGGATGGTGTAGCGGTCCGGCGCGGAGCTGCCAGTACCCGTTGTCCAATCTCGGCTGCCAGTGTGCGAATCTCCGTCCAACGTCCACAGGCGCTGCTCGACGATATGTCTTTCGAGCGGCGCCCGAGCATGGAAGTCGGCGATCAGTTGCTCCAGAGCGGGTGCCCAGAGCAGCGATCCCTGTGCATTCTTGGCACCGGGAAATTCCGCGCGTTCGAGCTGCAAGACATCCAGCCCCGCCTTCGCCAGGGTCAACGCCGCGGCGTTACCGGCTGGTCCGGCGCCGACGACGATCACCTCGAAATGGTCGGCCATTAGCCGCTCTCCTGTTGTCGGGATTACTCCCTACTTTACGATCTGCGTGCGCCGATGTCGGGCGACCACAGCGCGCTCATCTGGCCCTAGAGCAGTCCCGGTTTGCCGGCTTGGAACCGCTCGAGTTCGGTGGTGAGTAGCGCAACATGCTCTCGCTCCTCGGCAGCCAGCTCTTTGTACAGTTGCCGCTCGGCCGACCCCTCCGCCGCCCCTTCGCCCCGTTCGCTGAAGAACTGCACTGCCCTCTGCTCAAACGAAATGGCAATGCGGATTAAGTTCGCCGGATCATCCGGGCGGTTCTCAAGACCGGCGTAAATTGCCGCCCGCTCGACCTGAAATTCGGCCGATGGCTCCGGCACGTCGGCGTGGTAGCGCCGGGCGAGCGTATAGATATGCTCGCCTTCCATCGCCGCGAACTTCCCAAACAGGTCGCGCAGATCCGGATCGGTCGTCTGATGAGCAGCCCGATTATAAAACGCCCGGCCGCCAAGCTCGATTTCGAAAGCCATCCGAATCGCATCCAGCGCCGCCTCGTCGTCGATCTCGGCGCGCTTCAGCATGGCGAGCTTGCCGGAACACAGCGGACACATCCCGTACGGGAACGCAAAGCCCTCGCTGACCTTGCCGCAGTCGTCGCAGCGCCATTGCAGCGTGGCGGCGGCGCAGCAAACGTACTGCTCATCACCCTCGATCGGCTGGCGGCACTTTGGGCAGAGCAGGCGGCCCGCTTCGATGTTCACATCCATGTTCCCGTTCCTCTCATTCCGCCGCCGAGGCAGTGACGTCGCCGGGCGGCAGCGGTCGTGGCGGCACGAATGCGGCTACATCGTCTCCACTGATCGGCCACGTGCGCTCCGGGTTGCCGAGATAGGTTGCGATGGCCTTGGCAGCGCGTCGGCCGGCGCCCATGGCCAGGATCACGGTCGCACCACCGGTGACGATGTCACCGCCGGCAAACACTCCCGGCAAATTCGTCGACTGCGTCGCTTCGTCGGCGACGATGTATCCCCACTTGTTGAGGCCGAGACCAGGCGTCGCCTGAGCGACAATCGGATTGGCATTGGTCCCAAGCGCGTAGATGACCGTTTCACACTCAAGTTCGACAAACTCACCGGTGGCCATTGGCTTGCGTCGGCCTTTTTCGTCCGGCTCACCCAGCGTCATTTTCTCCACCCGCATACCGCGAACGTCACCCCCTTCGTCGGTATGGATGGCGACCGGCGTATGCAGGAAAAAGAACTCGACACCTTCTTCCTTCGCGTGCCGCAACTCCTCAATGCGCGCCGGTGCCTCGGCTTCCGAGCGGCGATAGACACACCGGACGGTGGGCGCGCCCAACCGCTTGGCAACGCGCAGGCAGTCCATCGCTGTATTGCCGGCGCCGATGACAACGACGCTCGAGCCAAGCCCGATCGGCGTATCGAGATAGGGAAACTTGTCGCCGCCCATCAGGTTGACGCGGGTCAGGAACTCGTTGGCCGAGTAGACCTGACCGGCGAACTCGCCCGGAATGCCCAGGAAAGCCGGGGCGCCGGCTCCGGCACCGACGAAGACCGCGTCGTAGTTCATCTCGTCCTTCAACTGCTGCACGGTGAACGTCTTGCCGACCACCTTGTTGGTCTCGAAGCGGACGCCCATGTCGCGGAGCCGCTGTACCTCTCGATCGATGATATCGCGCGGCAGGCGGAACGACGGAATGCCGTAGCGCAGCACGCCGCCGACCACGTGCAGCGCCTCGTATACCGTTACCTCGCAGCCATAGCGCAGCAGATCAGCCGCCGCCGCCAGCCCGGCGGGGCCGGAACCGACGATGGCGACGCGGCCGAGGGTTTCTGCGAAGCGCGGCGGCACCACCTTCGGAGGACGCGCGTAATCGCCGACGAAGCGCTCGATCCGGCCGATCGCCACGCTCTCCATCTTCTTGTTGATGACGCACTGGCTCTCGCACTGCGATTCCTGCGGGCAGACACGGCCGCAGATCGAGGGGAACAGGTTACTCTCGTAGATCACCTCAAGCGCACCATCGAGATCGCGCACCAGCAGGTGACGAATGAAGCGCGGGATGTCGATACCGACCGGACAGCCGCTGATGCAGGCTGGCTTCTTGCACTGTATGCAGCGCTCCGCTTCTTCGAAGGCATCGGCCAATGCATAGCCTAGGTTGACCTCCTTGAAGTTTCGGGCGCGTTCGTGCGCGTCGCGCTCTGGCATCTTCACCTGATGCGGCAAGAGCTGCGTGAGCTTCTTATAACCGCGCTTGCCTTCTTCAAATAGTTGCTTCTCCAGGTTGCAGACATGGGCATAGGCTTCGCTGGCGCGCGATTCCTGCTGCTTGAAGCGGCGCTGCCGGGCGATAAGCTCCTTGAAGTCCACCTGATGCCCGTCAAAGTCGGGGCCGTCCACGCAGGCAAACTTTACCTCCCCGTCGACGGTGACGCGGCAGGAGCCGCACATGCCGGTGCCGTCCACCATGATCGCGTTCAGCGACACCATCGTCTTGACGCCGAACGGCCGCGTGGTCTCAACGCAGGCGTTCATCATCGGCAGAGGGCCGATGGCGATAACCAGATCGGGCGGATCGCGCTCCAGGAGATCCTTGAGAGCGGCGGTAACGAAGCCGGCTTTGCCGTAACTGCCGTCGTCCGTGCAAACGACCAGGTCGTCACAGTAGCGGGCGAACTTTTCTTCCCAGAAAACCAGGTCTTTGGCCCGGAATCCGATGATACCGGTGGTGCGGTTGCCTGCTTCCTTAAAGGCGCGAAGCTGGGGATACACCGGCGCCACGCCGAGCCCGCCGCCCACCAGCACCACGTGTCCGACCTTACCCACGTGCTGCGGCAGGCCAAGCGGACCGACAAAGTCGTCGAACTTGTCGCCTTCGACGTAGCGGTCGCGCATTTCCACTGTCGTCTTGCCGAGCGACTGCACCACCATGGTGATGGTGCCGGCGTCGCGGTCGTAGTCGGCGACTGTCAGCGGAATACGTTCACCGCCTTCATGCAGCCTCAACATAACGAAGTGGCCCGGTTGCGCCGCCCGAGCGACATCCGGTGCATGCACGTCCCATAGGAAAGTAGTGTCGGAAAATGCCTCGCGGCGGGTGATCGTGTACATAAACGATCCGTCCTCGTTGACTCAGAATGGTTGCTGATCGCCGTATCAGTGGCGCTGCACCGCTACGGCGCGCATCACATCAGCGTTTCGCCGGTTGCCGGGTCACTGCCGAAAGCGGCACGAAAACGCGGCCGGGCGGCGCTTCAGGCTTCGCCTGCGCGTCCTTCAGCACTTTAAAGACCCGCTCTGTCAGCGGGTCGGAACGCACAAAATCCTCATAGGCACGCGACAGCAGACTCTTTATCGCCTCAGGCTTCGCGGCTTCCTCGGTGTCTTCCGTCTGGGCAAGGTAATCATGGAAGCGTTGCAGAATGTGCAGCCGCGAGACCCGGACAACCTGCGGATCATAGGGGATCTTGAAGTGAACGAGAAACTCTTCGGCAGTCTCCAATTCATGCAGATCGGGCGGAAGCGCAATCGGCATTACGCAGCCTCCTCGCGCAGGCTGCGCGTGCGTTCCCAGAACTGCCGCAGCACGTTCGCCGAGGGAGCAGCCTTGCGCATCTCCGCCCAGCGGCGGACCAGCGCCAGGACGGCCTCCCCCTGTAGCGGGTCGAGATCGAGCTTCATCTCGGCGTAGACGTGGCGGAGAGCCGCGATTCCGGAATGTTTGCCCAGCACGACACGGTGCTCGCGGCCGACCGCAGAGGGATCGATCGCCTGATAGGTGGCGCGATCGCGGATCAGGCCAGCGACATGAATTCCGGCCTCATGCGTAAACACTGCCTCGCCAACGATACTCTTGCCGGGAGGCACCGGCCGGCCGGAGGCACCGGCCACCAACGCCGAAATCTGTGGCAGCTGCCGGGCGTCAATGCCGGTCGATCGCCGATAGAGCTGGTGGACAGCGACCACAACTTCCTCCAGCGGCGCATTGCCGGCCCTCTCACCGAGGCCGTTAACGGTTGTGCTGACGTGTGTCGCCCCGCCGCGCACTGCTGCCAGGGACGTCGCCGTCGCCAGGCCGAGGTCGTCGTGGGCGTGCACCTCCAGTTCCAGTTTCGAGCGCCGGCGCAGGGCCCGGAAGGCATCGAGCGCGTCGAACGGGTCGAGCACGCCCAGCGTGTCGGCAAACCGGAAGCGGGCGGCGCCCGCCGTCTCCGCCGCTTCGACGACGTGTGCCAGAAAATCCGGGTCGGCCCGCGAGGAATCCTCGCCGCCGATGTGCACCCGTAAGCCGCGATCGCGGGCATAAGCGGTAATTTCGAGCACGTGGCCGAGCAGCCAGGCGCGATCCTTACCAAGCTTGCCAGCGAGTTGCTGATCGGAGACCGGCACCGATACGTTGACCGTATCCAAGCCACATGCAACAGCATCGTCAATGTCGGTGCGCAGCGCCCGGCACCAGCCGATAGATCGAGCACGAAGACCGAGGCCGAGGACGGCACGAATGCTCTCGCGCTCATCAGCGCCCATGGCAGGCATACCGACTTCCAGCTCCGGGACCCCGGCGGCATCGAGCGCTCCTGCGATCGCCAGCTTTTCGTAAAGAGTGAACGCGACGCCTGCGGTCTGTTCACCGTCCCGCAGCGTTGTGTCGTTAATCACGATGGGCGTGGATTTCGGCGGCGTGCCGCGGTCCATATTCATGACGCGAAAGACTTTCCGCACGAGCAGCCGCCACTGGCGTTGGGATTGTCGAAGACGAAGCCGCTGCTTTCCACCCCATCAACGAAATCGATGGTCAGCCCGCTGACGATCGGGACGCTGTAGGGATCGACGAAGACGCGCACGTCCTCGAAATCGTAAACCTGATCACCTTCATGCGCGGCGCTGTCGAGACCCAGCTTATACTGCAAGCCGGCGCAGCCGCCCTGCTCGACCATCACCCGCAAGCCGGTAGCCCCGTCGGCGCTGTCGTCGAGCAGCCTCCGGATCATGATCCTTGCCGTCTCGCTAAGCGCCACCATGGGGATGCCTCCTGTCGCCGGACCTGCCTTCAGCTTCTAAGCAAGCGCCGTGCCAGGACTAGGTGATTGATTTTGTTGCCGGCCGCAGAGGGGCGTTCAGTTCGTGTCGGACACTGCCACTGGTCTTTGTCGCAATGCCAACAGCGCCGATTGGCCAGGCCGAGCGGCATGCAGCAATATAGCTGTGCAATTGCAATCCAGCTCTAATACCAACCGCCTTTAACACTGACCTGTGCGGGCCCAGTCGCGGAGGCCGATGGACATGATGCGCCAGGGGGTGTCGAGGACGGCGTTCCAGGCGGTGCAGGCGGCCTCGAGAATGGCCTCGTAGGTCTCGAAGACACGGTTGGAGAGGAAGGTCTGGCGCAGGAACTGCCACAGGTTCTCGACGGGGTTCAGCTCCGGCGATCGCGGCGGCAGCGACAGCAGCGTGATGTTTTCCGGGATCCGCAGCTTCGCCGTGGTATGCCAGCCGGCCTGATCGAGCAGCACGACGGCGTATGCGCCGGCGGCGATGCTGCGAGCGATCTCGTCGAGATGCACCTGCATCGCTTCGGTGTCGGCGCGCGGCATGACGACCGCCGCACCCGTGCCGCGTTCGGGGCAGATGGCGCCGAACAGGTAGGCCGAGGCGGTGCGCAGGTCCTGGGGCACCACGGGCCGGCTGCCGCGCCGCGCCCAGCGCCGGGTGCGCGGGTTCTTCTGGCCGAGCCGCATCTCGTCCTGGAACCATACCTCGATCGGCTTGCCCGCCGGCAGCGTGCTCACGATCTCCGCAAGGCGATCGGCAAAGTTTTTTTGAACGCCGCGAGGTCCCCGGGGTTCTGCCCATGATGCCGCGGGCGCTGGCTGATGTGCGCGAAACCCAGATGCGCCAGCAGCTTGCCGACCGTCCGCTCGTGGTAGTCGATGCCGAAGCGCCGCCGGATGAGCGCCTTCAGGTCGATGCAGCGCCAGCGCACGACGCCGTCCGTCGCAGGCTCCGGTCCCGCCTCGACCAGCGCCGCGAGCTCGGCCTTCTGAGCGGCGGTCAGCCGCGGCGCGGCACCCGGCGCCTTGCGGTCGGTCAGACCGGCGGGACCGTCCGCGTTGAACCGGTGGACCCAATCCCGCAGCGTCTGCCGGTCCATGCCGCCCAGCGTCGCCGCCGAAGCCCGGCTCATCCCGTCGTACACCGCCGCGATCGCCAGCAGACGCCGCGCCTGAGCGGCGTCGTCCGCCGACCGCGCCGCATCGCGCACCCGAACCGCATCCCAATCCGACCGCAAGGGAACCGCCGGCATTTCCATCCCTCCCTGCCGCATGCCGGTCCCCAGAATCACGCCCACACCCCCACCTCCTATCTGCGAGTCACCTTCAAAGCCCGGTTGGTATAAGTCCTATGAAAGCCCGAAAAGTCCCTCAAGTCGTCAAGCAGGGCCTGGTCGGTGATGATGCGGGGGACCTTGTTCTGGCCGCCAAGCTTGCCACGACGCTTCATCCAAGCGGCGAACGTACCCGGCGAGGCAGGGTGGACGACCGGCGGGCTCATGCCGAAGCCGTTGGTGCGGTGAACCCTGTAGTCCTCGTTTAGTTCGGCCAGCGTCTGATCCAGCACCTGAGCGAAGCGATCCAGCAGCTCCGGCTCGGGGGCGCCGCCGGTGAACTCGATGATGAAGAGGTGACCACCGAGTTCGTCACTGCGTTGCGGATAGAGGGCGCCGGCTGACCAGTCAGCGACGCCGCTGCCGATCGCGGCGGCCGCCTCTGCGACACCGCGTTCCAGTTCCTCGCCAATCAAGTGTTCGCCGAATGCCGACAAACTGTACGACGTTCGCCCGGTGATCAGCAGCCGCGGCGGATCGCGTTCGACAAAGCGGACGGTATCGCCGATGACGTAGCTCCACAAGCCGGCGCAGGTGGAGACTACGATCGCGTAGTTGACTCCCAGCTCGATGTTGCCGACCCAATGCCGCGTCGGCGCGGCATCGCCTAGTTCCTCGACCGGCACAAACTCGAAGAACAAGCCGGTATCGCAGATCAGCCGCAGGCCCTCGCCGTCGCCGCGGTCGGCCACCGCTATGAAGCCCTCGCTGGCTGGATAAACCTCGCGGGTTTCGGCGTGGCTGCCCTGCAGCCATTCGGCAAAGGCGGCGCGATAGGGTGCGAATGAGACACCACCATGCACAAGCAATTCAAGGTTCGGGTAGAACGACGCCAGCCTGCGGCCCGCTCGCGGATCCAGCGCCGCCAGCTTCTCCAGGAACAGCAGCAGCCAGCTTGGCGTGCCGCCCAGCGTGCGGATGTCGACCTGGAGTGAAGCCGGCGCGAAGGCGGCGATCTTCTCCTCCCAGTCGGTGATGCTCTCCAGCTCTCGCGGAGGAAAGTAGAATGGCCGCGCCCAGAGCGGCACCGTTTTGCCGGCAATGCCGCTGAGATCACCGCTCCAGATGCCGGGGGCCAGCTCTGCCAGCGCCGTGCTGCCACCCAGCATGAAGTTGCGTCCAGCAAAGAGAGCACTCTGCGGCCGATTAAAGATGTGATGAGTGACCACATCCATGGTCGCCCGGCGGTTTGAGTTGATCATTTCCCGCGTGCAAGGAATGTACTTGGTCACGCCAGTGGTGGTACCCGAGGTCTGCGCGAAAAACGGCACCGTGCCTGGCCACGTACAGTCGACCAGGCGCGGGAACGCGGCCTGCCAGTAATCCCGCCAAAGGTCCTCCCAGCGACGAAGCGGCACCGCCCGCTGGTAGTCCTCAACTGATCTGATCCTGGCGAAACCATGGTCGCGACCAAACCGGGTATCCTTCGCTTTCGACAGCAGACGCCGCAACTGCCAGCGCTGTTCCGCCGGAGCATCCTGGCTGGCAGGCGATGGGCCCGCAGACGGGCAAAAATTCGCAATAGCGGCGTGCCGTCGAATTTCGGCCGTCTTCGCGGCGGCGTGACGGTAGCTACCGGGTCGCCCGGGACCGCCGCGCCGTTGGTCACGGCCGCAACTCGGTTACGAACGGAAAACGCGTGCGCACCTTCTCCGCGCGCAGCGGCATTTCCACATATCGACCCTCCAGCCAAAGCGGCACCTGGTCGAGAAAGGTCGAGCTGTTCAACCACCCATCCTGGCCGCCCAGCAGCACAAACCAGTTGCGGTCGGGATCGCCAAGGTCGGACACATGCCTTGCATTGGCGCCGTAACTGGCGCGGTGCCTTTGGTCAGTCGCCGAATGTGCGGTCTTCATCAGCGAATCGCTGCTGCCGCCAATCGGCTCGTCAACAAAGGTATAGCGACCACCGATCACGGGCAGGAAGGCGAGAGGATGGCGAAGCTGCAGTCGGTGCATGTCGCCCCAGGTCGGGAAATCGGAGAGTTTTTTCCCCGCCGCGTCCAGGCTCTTGGACAGCATCGGCGCCAGCTCGTCCGCCGGACGCGCTTCGATGTCCTCGATCAGCAGCGTCTTGATCGCGCCAACGCCGGCAAACGCCGCCCAGTCGCTGTCTCCAAACAGCGATTGATAGAAATTCTGGGTGAAGAAGTATCGGTACAGCTCGAAGGCAACCGGCCGCTGCGAGTCAGCATCGTATTTGCCGTCCCAACCAGCCATCAGATCGAACACCCGGCGGGCGGCGCCGGTCGCCTGATCTGCCGTACCCGTCCGCTGCAGTTTATCCACCAGCAAGCGGTTCAGCGCATCAGAGGATTCGACATAGACGTCGCGCTGCATTGCCTTGACCTGCATCACATCAACGGGTCCGGCGGCCTCCAGCAACGCCGCCATCCGCCTCACGCGGTCGTCGGGCGAGAAGAACCAGCCGACGTCGGCACCATCAACCTGCGGCCGGTTGTTGGCCGACGCGATGAAGCCCTCCGGCGGGTCGACGATCACCGGCAATCCTCGCACGTCGCGCAGCTGCCGCCAATTGCGCTCGCTGGTTTCGGCATCGACGATCAGATCCTGCGGCAAGGCGCTGCGGTCGGGAACCTGCACGGCGAAGACCTTGCCGATGGTGCCGTGCCTGTCTGCGTACAACATGTTCTGACCGGGCACCGCGAAGCTGGCAAATGCTTCCCTGAACTCCTCGAAGTTACGGGCTCGGGCAACACCGAGCATTGCGGACACTTCATCGCTTTCCTGGTGCCCGGTCCAGCGCAACGCCAGCTCGGGCAGCTCCAGATCGCTCAGTTGCGGCGCGTCCGAGAGGATGGGTCCGAAGCGAGATTCACGGATCCGCACTTCTTCGTCGGCCCACCAGCGGACGGCGATGTGCTCACGCCGCTCGGACATCTCCGAAGGAGGAAGCTCGTGCACGTCGATGAGGTCGCTGGCGGAAGCACGCATGTTTGTGCCGCCCCAGGCAACATCGGGGTTGCGGCCGATGGCGAACAGTGGCAACCCCGGCACCATCAAGCCGACGACATCGTAGGACGGCGACTTCAGGCCGACGATCAGCCAGGTATTCGGCAGGTTGATGCCGAGGTGCGGGTCGTTGGCGATAATCGGCGTCCCGGTGCGGGTGAGCGAGGGGCCGATGGCGAGGCTGTTGCTGCCCGAACGGCTCAACCCGGCGAGCAGGGCGGACATGTCGGCCGCTTCCTCTCTGTCTCCTGCGGCAGGAACCGTGCGGTCGCCGCCTTCATTCAGCATCCGCGCCCAGATCTGCGGCCAGTCGGGGCGATCGCGCAGCTTCAGCAGATTGAACCACACGAGCCAACTGACGTCGGAGCCGGCGAGCCGCCCGAACGTCAGCACGTCGGCGGGCGTCCAAGGCTCACGCTCCAGGCCAAGCACCGCATATTCTTGCGGCAGCGCCTCGGTTGTCGCCTGGTAGTGGTTAATCCCATCGACAAAGCGCTGCAGCCACTGCCGCGTCGCTTGCGGCATAGCCGCCAGATTCGCTTGCGACGCCCGCCCGAAATCGAGGATGCGCACTCCGTGGTCGATGTCCCGCGCCAGCGGCCCGCCCATCTCGGATACCCGGCCCTGGGCGACCCGGCGGTAGACTGCCATCTGGCCAAGACGCAGATGCGCATGCACCAGGCCAAGGGCGAATGCTGCGTCGTCGTCGGTGGCGGCCTCGATGAACGGAATCTGATGTTCGTCCCAGCGGATGGTCACTGGAGCGTCGAGCGGCAGGCCGTCTGTCGGCAGCATCGCCAAACGTTGCCCAAGGCTGGTCTGCTTCGGCAGCGGCTTCAGCAGTGCGCACCCGGCAAGGGCGCCGCCTACCATCAGCAGCGGCAGCCACTGCCAGACACGCCGTCTTCGTCGCCGCATCCGTTGAACCTCGCTCGTTGCCTCTGCAACCGCCGCCGGCGGTTACCAGGGCCAACCGCCGCTCCATTGCATATGTGCTTGATGGGAGCGGTAGGGAATGGCCCGTCACCGGTGACGATGACCATGCCGAGATCGCGGCGGCGGCTCGCGGGTGAGACAAAATGTTGCTAGCCTTCCCATCATGTCGTGTGGGCAGGCTCCGTCTGAACCTGTTCCGCGCTGTTGAACAATGTCTGCGTTCGCAACGAGGGGAGAGAGATGAGCAAGCGGCTGGACGTCGTCATCGATGCCTGGGCTTACGGCGACCCAATTCCTGATGAGTACGCCTTTTGTGTGCCGGCAGAGGAGGGACATATCACCATGGGCCTCAACCTGAGCCCGGCGATACGCTGGTCCAACGCGCCGTCGGCAACGAAAAGCTTCGCTATCATCTGCCATGATCCGGATGTGCCGTCGCTACCGGATGATGTCAACAAAGAGGGCCGGGTCGTTCCGGCGAACTTGCCGCGCATGGATTTCTACCATTGGGTTCTGGTCGATATCGCGCCCAACGTCCAAGCGCTGCCAAAGGGCGCCGACTCTGAAGGCATCACGCCGCGCGGTAAGGCGACCGGCCGTACGCCGCACGGGTTGCGCGGAATCAACAGCTACACCGACTGGTTTGCGTCGGACGCGGACATGCAAGGTGACTATGGCGGTTATGACGGGCCGTGCCCGCCGTGGAACGACGAGATCGTCCATCATTACCATTTCACCGTCTACGCCCTGAACGTGGCCGGCCTGCGGCTTCCGACGCGCTTCGGTGGCTCCGAGGCGCTGGCGGCGCTGCGGCCACATGTTCTGGCGCAAGGCTCGTGGATGGGAGAGTACACGCTCAATCCGGATCTGCGCAGGCGGTGACGGCGCCGCACGCAGGTGCTGCGGCAGCTGCGCGAAATTTCACTTCCACAGAGCGATTGCAGGGGCTTGCGGGAACGCAAAAGCCGACATAACTCAAGGGTCGTCGGATGCCCATGATGGGGTCCGGCGCCTCGCCCGGCGCGAACGCAAGCGGCCGGGCGGCGGCATCGACACATTGCTTGTTCCTGGAGGATGTGACGTGATGACAACTTTCGACTTTTCCCCGCTTTTCCGTTCGACCGTCGGCTTTGACCGGCTGATGAACATGCTCGAGAGCACCGGGCAGTGGAGCGAGGCGGGCAACGGCTACCCGCCGTACAACATCGAGCGTACCGGCGAGGACCGTTATCGGGTGACGCTGGCGGTGGCCGGGTTTGGCGAGGATGAGCTCGCCATCGAGGTTCGCGAAAACGCGCTGCTCGTCGAGGGCCGCAAGAAGGACGTCGATACCGGGCAGTCGTTCCTTTACCGCGGCATTGCCGGCCGGTCGTTCAAGCGGCAGTTCCAGCTTGCCGACCACGTCAAGGTAAGTGGAGCCCAGCTGCACAATGGTTTGCTGGTCGTCGACCTGGTGCGCGAGCTTCCCGAAGCGATGAAGCCGCGGCGCATCGAGATCAAGACAACCGCCCCCGCAACCCTCGAGTCCTCGGGCCCGACCCAAATCGAAGACGCCCGCCGCGTCGCTTAAGACCTACGGGTTGATCCGGCAGGGGCTAACCGCCCCTGCCCTTCCGGCACTGTTTCACTAGAGCATCGTGCCTTTAATCGGACGCCTAGCCTGCGGCGCCGATTCGGCAGGGGCCCCCGGCCCCTGCCTGCGCGGGGGGTTGGCGTCCATAAAGCCGTGCGGCCGCTTGCCGACTGCGCAGGTGTTAAGCAACCGCAGTTGCATCTCAAATGCGCCCCTTGCATAGTAAACGTGCCCCGTCGGGCGCGGGTGCGGCCACATCCGCTGTCGCAACATTTTGCGACGCACCGAGTGGCTACCCTTCAACCCGATAAGGGTAGCGCTGTCTGATAGCGCATCTGCTTTGAGAGCAGAGGGTCACTGATTCGAATCCAGTCTTCTCAAGGTTTTCCGCTGCAACGCAGAGAAGGCAAAAATGAAAAACAATGGGTCACAACAGCCAGCCGGTAGTGCTGATCCTGGGACTGCCGCACTTCAGGATATCTTGCGTCGGGACGTCAAGGTTCTGGGATATCATCTGGCACAGCAGTTAGCACAAAAGCTGCCATTGGTGCCGGTCGAAGGCATGCCAACTCGGGTTCCCCTGAAATCGAAGGCGTGCACACAAGACGACGTCGAAAGTGCTTGGTTTGGATACTGGTGCAATCAAATTAAGGCTGCGCCAGTGTACCATCGAAAGCTCTGGGAATTCTGCTATATTCTTCAGGCTCTGTTCGACGCTGGAATGCTTCGCGAAGGAGCGAGCGGCCTTGGTTTTGGGTGTGGCGAGGAGCCCTTGCCAAGCCTGTTCGCCAGCATGGGTATATCGGTCATGGCTACGGACGCGCCGGCAGATGCGTCTGGTTGGACGACGAGCCGTGAGTACACGCAGACACGGGAATCACTGTTTAAGCCGTATCTATGCGACCGAAACAAATTTGACCGTCTTGTCTCGTTCAGCCGCGTCGACATGAGAAACATTCCAAGCAATCTTGCCGGCCGGTTTGATTTCGTATGGTCGTCGTGTGCTTTGGAACATCTCGGCAGCATCACCGAGGGCCTCCGCTTCATCGAGAAAAGCGCGAAGTGCCTGACGTCCGGAGGGGTGGCGGTTCATACGACGGAGTGGAATTTTTCGTCAGATGAATCGACGCTTGAGGACTTCATGACTGTCTTGTTCCTACGCAAACATTTTGAGGACGTCGCCGAACAGCTCACTAATCAAGGCTACCTCGTGGCGCCCTTGGACTTCAGCATCGGCTCGGGGCTCTTGGACCAATTCATCGACCTTCCGCCGTATGCAGATCCGATGCATGCCCACCTTCGTTTGATGCTCGGACAGTACGCAACAACGTCGTTTGGAATGATAATCACCAAGCCTCTTGACCAAGCCTAACGCTAATGGGACGTTTACTTCCGCGCGCAGCTATCGAATCCTATCTCATCTTCTTACCAAGCTTGCGAACCGGCGCCACCCACCGCCAATAGACCGAGCGCTTCATCCTTTCCAGCTTGCTCGCGAGGCGATCGCGTTCGGCACGCAACTTTTCACACTCCGCTATCAGGAATTCTGGTTGAGCAAGCAGATTTTCGCGCTCCTGCCGCAATGCATCATGTTCGATGCGGAGAGTCTCTTGTTCTAATTCAAGACGCTCAATCCGTTTTTCCAGGTAGCGAGGCGCCTCGATCAGGCGTTCCCCGCAATTAGACGCTACAACATCCTCGACACAGCCCCTCCTTAGTATATTGTCATGCACAAATAATACCCCTTGCTCCTTATCTAATGCGATAAGATTATCTTCGTCAATTCGATACACATATTTGAATTTGTCAAGCAAAAAGTTATAGAATCTTAAAGGGCTTTCGTTATGTACAGTTATCTGGCATAAACTATTGAATTCGATATAGAAAAGTGGATTCCATTTACGAATTGTTTGCTCTGCGCCAATAACTGCATCACGTTCAAAGCCTTCAATGTCAATTTTTATGAAGTCAACCCTGGGAAGATCGAGCTCTTCGACAATCTGATCGATCGTTCTGACCGGAACCGTTATTCCAACTCGGCCTAAGGCGATCGTTTCCGTCAAGACATGACCATGCGCGCCCGCCTCCTGGAATTGAAATTCACCATGGGCTGAACCGACAGCAAAGGGAAGCACGACCGCATCGTCGAAACCGTTGCATTTCAGGTTTGCCTCAAGCGCGGCACAGTTGCGCGGAGATGCGTCAATTGCCACGATCCTGCCCTGCGCAATGTAGGCGCCAGCGATAAGCGCGGTGATCCCGATGTTAGCTCCGACGTCAATCATTACATATTCCGGTTTAAGATATTTCGAGCAGAAGTTATCGAAACTGCCGTAGCCGCCGGGGGCCAAGCCATGGAAATGGGCAGGTGACATCGCATCAAAAAAAGGATCTCCTGTGTCTCCATATACATTGCATAAGCGGCCAGAAATTGGCAATATTTTGCTAGATAATCCTATTTCCAATGCCTTCATTGCTAGCTCGGAATTTTTATTCGCGCCATTCTCCGACATTGCGTCATCCTTTTCGCGTATCACATCGTATTTGTAACTATGCTTGAACCCATGCTGCGGCTCTGAAAGCAAAGTCACGCCATGTTGCAAGTTTTAAATTGTCGGCCTGCTGCCAAAGCCGAAAGCAAGCTTGGTTGTCAGCGGTTACTCGCACTGCCTCTGTGATATCCGGGACACTGGCCGACTTCAGCCGAATCTGTCCATACTCTGGTAGATCAGTGATGCTTGGAATATTGTCAGTGACTATTACTGGAATTCCCGCGTGCAGACTTTCAATGGGTGGCAGGCCAAACCCCTCCACTGCTGATACATAGATTGTTGCACGTGCATTACGAAGTTCATCCTTAAGAGCTTGATCAGGTACATGGTCAAGATGGCGGAAGCGCGGCTGGCGGTAAGCTTCGTTCAACCAACCATCACCACTCTTGCCCCAAACACGTCCGATTAGCACCAACTCCCCATCAAATCCATTTTTCCACAGGTTATAAAATGCAGCATAAATACGATCTTGATTTTGTTGCCGTTGATCGCCCCGATCGAGACCCAGACTCTTTTGCGAGCAGAAAATGCCTGCCGTTCCAGACCGATCCCATCTGCTCCGAGTGGTAATACTGGTCCGCAATCCAGAGATCCATTGCGTCTGATCCTCGCAGCGTAATCTGACTTCACTTGACTACTGATAAAGGCCGTACAGCGAGCTTCGCGAATCAGGCGCAGATAATGCATCAGCGGTGCTGTCACGTTCATGCCGATTCTGCTAGGGTATAGCCAAGGGATAAAATCGTACACAATAAAAAATGTCGACATGGGATGCTGCCGTACTCTTTCAAAATACCAAAGGCAGCGCAGCGGATCAAAGAACAACTCCGGTACAAGCACGATCGCATCGTCAGGCCACCCGCTGCTATCCGTGCAATTGAGCCGTTGCTCTAGGAGACCCCGTAGCTCCTCAGTTGTAGCCTCTTTCGCTTGTTCATCATCATCGAGCAACAGTGGGAGTACGTCGTCCGACAGCGGCACTAGACCTCGCGACCCATCGAATCGTCCGAGTTTCAAATGGCTTGGGTTAGGCCAGTAGCGCAGCAGCTCACGCAACACCCGCTGAATCCCGGTACGAATGGGATTGGCAACGAACTCCGTAATATCTATGACCACGCACTTCATCACTTTTCCTTATGCACAGCCCACCACCGCAAGCAACTGATCCACGTAGGTCGCGAAATTGCGCAATTCCAACACGGCGTCGCGCTCCTTCAATGGTCGATTACGATGCAGACCGTCGGCTACAATCGAGGCAATCGCTTCCGCGACTAGAACGGCACTGATGCCATCTGGAACCCGTCTGACGTAACTCGGTGCGTCGCAGGCTTCGGCGAGATGTGCGTTGGCTACGGTCGGCAGAGCCGCGGAAATGCAGTCCAATATAGCGCCCGACAATCCCCCGAGTTGGTATGTACGCAACTGTAAGGCGACGTCAGCGGCAACGAGCCAAGAGCGATATTCATCTTCGCTAAGCTCTCTGTCGTAGAGCGTTACATAATTTTCAATACCGATAGTTCTAGTCTCTTTTCGAATAAATTTAACAAGTGCTTTTCTGGTCTTGCCAACAAATATAAGCCGTGCGTTCATATTCCATGCTCTGATCATCTCCAGTGCCCACACACATTCTTCAAATGCCTTTACCGGATCTACTACCCCAAAACTAGCGATTATCAGTTGCTCGTCAGGAATATCAAGACGACGGCGCAATGCCGAACGCGCCGGAGCGCTAATTTCCTGAGCAGCAAAATTTCGATAGGGGACGAAAGGGAGAACTTTGCAACTAAGATTATAACGCCCCTCGACGTATTGAGCGCTAATCGGCGAATGGACAATAAGCGGGTGAGCCGCCTCCGCAATCTCCTTGAGGAAAAGAGCTTCCAATGTACATGGATCCTGCATCCATCTGTTGAGATCCTCTTGTTGTACGGAGCGACCGAGTTCGTCGGAAGCAACGGCGCTCGCGCGCTCTGCGCTCAAGACATCGCAATAAAAGTCCAACATGCGGGCGTCGTGGGCAATCGCCGCCGACCCGTAGCGCATCAACAGGTCGAACTCCTTTAAGTGAAAGGGCGAATTGCCGATCACCGACACCACGGCATCGAAGCGTGGGTGCAAGTGCGCGAGCGCACTCGGTTCGCCAACAAGCCGCGCGCCTTCTGGCACGCGCGCATCCGGCGTATCGCTGAAGACCTCGACGTCGGCACGCGCCGCGAGCGGACCGAGTGTCGCGAAGGAGTAGTCCGCGACTCCTGAGGGGGCCGGCGGCAACGGCGACAAGAAAGCAATGCGTGGCCGATTGCCGCGCAGCACCGCTGGCGCCGGAACCGCGGCAAGATCCAGCATCGCCCCCCAAAAGCGCCTGCCGACCTCCTTTTCGGTGAAACGGCGCCAAGTGTCGGCTTGAACACGGCGCACTCGCTCGCGCTCGGGCGGATTCAGTGCCACGGCCTCGATGCGGCGGCGCAGAGTCGCGCTATCGTCCGGATCGAACAAGTCTTTCGGGTCATCGAGAAGTTCGGCCTGTGCCGCGCAATTGGACGCGAGCACCGGGCAGCCGTTCGCTGTAGCCTCGACGATGGGGATGGAAAATCCTTCGATGCGCGAGGGGGCAACGGTGCACACGGCTGCGGTGTAGCACGCCCTCAACTCTTCGTCGGACAGCTTGGGCAGGAATTGCAGCAGTTCTGGCCGCCCGCCTGCCCGTTCGTGCAGGCCGCGCAAGCTGCGCTGCATGTCCTCGGGGTAGGCTCCCGCGATCAGCAACCGGATCCCGGCGGCGGCGAGCCGACTGCTCCCGCCATGCGCCGCGATCGCGACCTCGGGATTCTTCCGGGGGTCGCCGCCGCCGACAACCAGCACGAACCCGTCAGGGGGAGTCATTGTCCCATTCGCCGGAAGCAGCGATTCCCGGACCGAAACGCCGGTCACCGTGCATCGCCGGGAATCGACGTTCAGCAACTCCTGGAGGCGAGTCGACGTGTAGTGCGAGATCGGAAAGTAATGGTCGAACCGGCGCAGCCAAGTGAGGCACGTCGTGTAGGAGATCCGGGCTTTCTGCGACGACAGGTATTGCTGCGGCATATCGTGCGGGATGAAGTCGTAGACGATGGCCGCCCGAGGTATGTCCGGACGCATGAGCAACCGCGCCAGCGGTAGCGGCGAGTGGGTCATCGGCGAGGTGGAAAGAAAAACACTCCGCTGGGCGCTCGGCAGGTAAGCGGTCATGCGTAGCTGGTCGAACAGTTCCTCATCCGCCCGGCTGAGCGGCGGCAGTTCGCGGTCAAGGACCGCGGTCAGGTGCCAGCTACTGCCCATCGGCTGGCGATGACGATACCGCAGCAGCGCGCGAACATGCTGACCAACCCCCCGTATCGCATAATTCGGATCCTGCAAGCATCTGCCATCGACGATCATCCGGATAGTCACTAATCTCCGCCTTTCCCCGATCCGGCCCTGGCGTCCGGATCGTCCCTCTTCGCTATCTTTCTCTGGTTCACAATGATCAGCTACGCCCAAAACTTCGAGGATGTCCTGCTGTATCGGTGTTTCGGAAAGCTATCCGACGGCTTCTACGTGGACATCGGCGCGTATCATCCGGTGAATGATTCCGTAACGAAAGCGTTCTACGACGCTGGATGGTCCGGGATCAACGTGGAACCCGGGCCCGGCATCGAGGCACTGCGAGAACAACGGCCTCGTGACATCAATCTTGAGGTGGCCATTAGCAGTGGTGAGGGAGAGGCGGATTTCTGGGAGCACAGCGCCGGCCTAGGGACCTCGACGCTGCTACCAGAAGTAGGCGACATGGTCGCGGGAGTGGCCGGCGAGCGGATTCATCGGCGAGTGAGGACGATCTCGCTAGCGCAGCTTCTCGCCCGCTATGCCGAGGAAAGGCATATTCACTTCCTTAAGCTCGACGCGGAAGGCTCGGAAGATGCGATCATTGCTGGTGGTGACTGGAAAAGGTTCCGTCCCGAAGTGCTCATCATCGAAAGCACCGAAATTCTAACCAACAAGCGGATCGACGCGCACTGGCAGGCGCTGCTGGGGGGCTTCGGGTACGCCTTTGCCTATTTCGATGGCATCAACGACTTCTGGGTGCGCGAGGAAAGTGCCGGGCTGCTCAAGGCCTTCGCGCTGCCGGTCAATGTGCTCGACCAATTCCGCGTTTACGACGCAAACGCCGAGAGTTTGTGGCGTGATCTGGTCGCCGCGCGGGAAAAGGCGGAAGAGACGCAGCTGACGCTTGCCCGGGTTCAGGAAGAACTCCAGTCGGCGCGGCAGGCCGCTGCCGACACGCAGGTGGCGCTTGCCGAGGCTCAGGCAGAACTGCATCGAGCCGGGAAGGATAAAGCAGCACTGCAGGTTGCGCTTGCCGAGGCTCAGGCAGAACTGCTTCGAGCAGGGGAGGACAAGGCAGCACTGCAGACCTCTCTCGCCGAGTCCCAGCGGATTCTCCGCTCGGTTCAAGCTCAGGCCGAGACGACCGAATGCGATCTGCGCAAGGCCGAACAAGAGGTGCAGTCGGCCCGACTGGCCGCTGCTGATCTGGACCAGTGGCGCCGAAGGCTGTTCAACAAGTTGAAGGCCGAAGACGCGCCCAGGGAGTTGCGTCTGGTGCTGCCGATAGCAAAGCTTGCACAGATCTTCGTCCGAAAGGGCGAGCAACTGTCGGCCGAGCTCAAGCAGCCGGACGCAAAAGCCGGCAAGCATCCCCTCATCTATAAGCTCGGCAAAGGCCTGGATCTGGCGAGGAAGCGGGCTGAGCGGCTGGCGGTATCCGGTGCGCGGGCTGCTCTCGTGCCGATGACGGTGCAGTTGGCGCGGCGGGCTCCCAAGTTGTTTAAGAAGGTCAGGCGGGATGTTCGACGGAAGATCGGCGATTATGAAGCCGCCGGCTATGCCGCCGACAAGGCGCTGATGTCGCAAGAGGTTGAGGACGCAGTCTTGACCTTGTTGCTGCACGGCAACCAGCAGTTTTCGGAACATCCGATGACGACGCGGATTGCGAATAAGTGAGCGAGGCTTGCGTTGCAGGTGATGGCTTGTCGAGGAGCGGGCGCCCCGGCCTTAACCGGCATCTCACCGCTACCCTGAAAGACCGGCGGTTTTGCGGCCCAGGCGCCGGCCAGCGGCTGGCCACCAGGCGGGAGAAACGGCCCGCGGAAACTTCTTTTGCCGCTCGCCAAATCGGATAAAGAAGTCTAAGAGGCCGATGCATCCTGTTTGAGGGGACCATGTCGACAAACGGCTACACGAAGCTGACCAGGTGCCGGGTGAGCGGCAGCAAGCATCTTGTCCCGGTGTTGGATCTGGGCGAACAGGCGCTAACCGGCGTGTTTCCAAAGAGCGCGGCCGCGCCGGTGACGAAGGGCCCCTTGCGTCTGGTCTGGTGTCCGGAATCGGGTCTGCTGCAGCTCGCTCACTCTTACGACGCCGGCGAGATTTATGGTGATAACTACGGTTACCGCTCCGGCCTCAACCAGAGCATGGTTCGTCACCTAGGACAGAAAATTCATGAACTGGAGCGCCAAGCCGGCCTGCGGCCGGGTGATGCTGTTCTTGACATTGGCTCGAACGACGGGACTTCGCTAAAGGCTTACGCGACCTCCGGACCCGCCGAGTCGGAATCGATCCCACCGGCAACAAGATGCGGCAATACTATCCGGACGAGATCACGTTGGTGCCCGATTTCTTCTCGGGCGAGACCTACCGCCGCACCGGCACCCCGCCGGCGAAGATCGTCACGTCAATCGCCATGTTCTACGATCTGGAAGACCCGGTCGCGTTCGCCCGCGAGGTGGAAAGCGTCCTCGCTCCGGGCGGGCTGTGGCACTTCGAGCAGAGCTACATGCCGTCGATGCTGCGGATGGTCTCCTACGACACGGTGTGTCATGAGCATCTGGAGTACTACTCACTGAGTGTCGTGCAGCGAGTGTTAGACGCTGCCGGGATGCGCGCCGTTGACGTCAAGATGAACGCCATTAACGGCGGCAGTTTCGCCGTCACTGCCGCTCGAAAGAACGATCCGCGCCGCGGCGCGGACGCGGTAGTCGGCTGGCTTCTGGAGCAGGAGGATCGGATGGGGCTGGGGACGCCCCGGCCCTACCGCGACTTCGAGGAGCGGGTCTACCGGCATCGGGCGGATTTGAAGCGTCTGTTGAGCGCGTTGGTGGCCGAGGGCAAACGGATTGTTGGCTACGGTGCATCAACCAAGGGCAATGTCGTACTGCAGTTCTGCGGCATCACCTCCGCCGAGGTGAGCGCCATCGCAGAGGTCAACGCCGACAAGTTCGGCGCATTCACGCCTGGAACCGGCATTCCGATCATTGCGGAAGAGGAGGCGCGGAGAATGAAGCCGGATTACTTCCTGGTCCTGCCCTGGCATTTCAAGGAGGGAATTCTGCAACGGGAGGCCGCATTCCTCGCGTCCGGAGGCCGGATGATTTTCCCCTTCCCGGAGATCGAAATCGTCTGATGATGTCGCAGCGGGCACGTAGGCGCTTAATGGGTTAACATTGTGGATGTTGGGACCGCCACGGGTTCGCTAGCGCGGCGACGCTCATTATCGACGATGGAGCTGCTGCGGCCGGCGAATAGCAATGACAAAATCAATAGACCCCCGCATTCACGTACTTATCGACATGCACTACGCCTTGCAGCCGTTTTCTGGGATCAGTCAGGAAACGCGGCTGACGTTTGGCGAGCTGGCGTCGGTGCCGGGGCTTCAGCTGGGCGGCGTCGTGAATACCCAGGCCGACCTGTGGGCCGCCCGGTCGAGCCGCGGTCTCGAGGGCGGTTACGCGGCCGGCGCGCAGGCGGCGTTGGTCGACGAGATCGAGCGGGCGCAGCTCAGGAAGAAGGCGGAAAAGACGGCTCGCCAGCTGGTCGTTTCACGTTACCGCAAGAGCTGGCTCTCTCGCCTTAGAAGATCGCTCCGCTATCGGCTGCGCGGCGATCCGCTGCAACCCATCGACACGGTGATGTTCGGTGAGTTCGTCTGGAATCGCCTGTTCGCGCCGACTTTGCCGGCCCGCTACCGGGAGGAAGCGCTCAAGGAAGCCTATTTCGGCGTTCACACCGGCCGGCGATCGGCAACGCGAGCGGCCGGGTCGCGCTCGTGGAGCGCGAAGATCGACACCTCGGAGTGGGATGTACTGATCGCGCAGACGCCGTTTCCATATCGCGTCGATTTGGCGACGAAACTGATCATCCGCTATTACGACGCCATCCCCGTGCTGCATCCGGACACCGTTTCCGAGGGCGCCGAGGAAGCGCGACGCCACTTGCGGCTTCTGCGGGAAAACGTCCGCAACGGCGCGTCGTTCTGCTGCATCTCGGAGCCCGTCCGCGATGATTTGCTGCGCCTCGCGCCGGAAGCGGAAGGCCGCGTTTGCGTCATCCCCTGCATGGTTTCACCGCTTTTCTACCCGCAACAGCCGACGGATGGCCTGCTGCAGCGAATCGTCGACAGCCGCACCTGTCCGGCATCCGCCATGAGCAAGGACAAGGCTTCACGATCGGCAATACCGGATATCGTCGAGCATGCCGGTCACACCGGTTTGTCGCCTCATTACATCATGGCGGTCTCGACGCTTGAACCTCGGAAAAACTACCAGATGCTGATCAGCGCATGGTCGGAGCTGCGCAAAAATGGTCAAGACGTGCCCGATCTGGTGCTGGTTGCCAATCCGGGCTGGCGCTTCAACGAGGCAGCCGCGGCGATCGGCCAGTGGCGGGGACGAGGCCTCTTCCATTTGTGGAAGGTGCCCATGGACGAACTCCGGGTCCTTTATAGTGCGGCAACGGCGGTTATCTGCCCGAGCATCGTCGAGGGATTTGATCTCTCCGGCGTCGAAGCAATGCGGTGCGACTCGCCCGTCATTGCCTCGGATATTCCGGTGCATCGTTCGGTTTACGGCAATGCAGCGCTTTACTTCGATCCGCACGACACCGCCAGCCTGGTGAAGATTCTGGCAGACGTGGGAAACTGGCGCAAATCCGACGGACAAGCCGCGACGCTTCGACTTCGCGGACTGCAGCAGAGTTCGCACTATCGGCCCGAAGTTGTGGCGACGAAGTGGCTTGGACTGTTGGAAGCCTGCATTCAAGGCCGGACCGATAAGCAGGGTCGGCGGTGATGGGTCTTCCCGGCCGTCGGTAATGCTGTTTCAAATCGACGCCGAAAGGTGATGATGATATCCGGTGAGGTAGCGGCGACTTGGCCGATCATGCGGCGTGGGTTGGAGCGGAGGGTGCAGCATGCGCATTCTGATCCTCGGTGCCGGGGCGACCGGAGGGTATTTCGGCGGACGGATGCTGGAAGCTGGATGCGACGTGACGTTCCTCGTCCGGCCCGCGCGCGCCGCGTTCTTGAGCACCAACGGGCTGATCGTCGAAAGCCCTCTCGGGGACATCCGGCTGCCGGCACCGACCGTGACGGCGGATGCCGCGGCGTCCGAGTGGGACGTGGTGCTGCTGAGCTGCAAGGCCTTCGATCTGGACGAGGCGATCGGCACCGTCGGCGGCGTGATCGGCCCGCAGACCAAAGTGCTGCCGGTGCTGAACGGGCTGGCGCATCTCGATCGTCTGGATTCCGCTTTCGGCAGTGAGCGGGTGTTGGGCGGCCTGTGTGCGATCGCCGCTACGCTCACCCGCGATGGCATGGTCAAGCATCTCAACCGCGCGCACACCTTCACCTTCGGGCACCGCACGGACGATCAGCGTCGCTTCTGCGAAGTGCTGTTCGCCGATCTCGGCCGGGCGCGCGTCGACGTCAAGCGCAGCGACGCTATCGTGCTGGAGATGTGGGAGAAGTGGGTGTTGCTGGCGACACTGGCGGCCTCCACCTGCCTGATGCGGGCGCCGGTCGGCGACATCGTCGCTGCGCCCGGTGGCGAGGCCGTCGTCACCGGCCTGCTCGATGAAATCCAATCGATCGCCGAAGCGAACGGCAACGCCGCCCGGCCGCACGTCATAACACGCGTCCGCGCACTACTGACCGAAGCCGGCTCGGGGTTCGCGGCCTCGATGCTGCGCGACGTTGAAGCGGGGGGTCGCATCGAAGCCGACCACATCATCGGCGATCTGCTGCGCCGCGGTGCCGAGAAGGGCGTTGAGGCGCCTCATCTGCGGATCGCCTACGCGCACCTGAAGGCCTACGAGGCGCGGCGCGAGCACGAACCCGGGCGCTGACGCAGAAGAAGGCAGTGCCACGCTTCCGTCGCTGCACGGTTGCCGCTACGATGTCGTCCCATGCCCGCATCGCGCACCGTCACCGCCGCCGTAATCGTTATCGGCAACGAGATTCTCTCCGGGCGGACGCACGATGCCAACCTGCCCTATCTGGCGCGGTCGCTGAACACTGTCGGGATCCGGGTGATGGAAGCGCGCGTCATCGCCGATGACGAGGGGGCCATCGTCTCCGCCGTAAACGCCTGCCGGGCGGCGTACGACCACGTGTTCACCACCGGCGGCATCGGACCGACGCACGACGACATCACTTCCGCCGCGGTGGCGCGCGCGTTCAATGTGGCGCTGGTGCGGGATCCTCAGGCCGTCAGTCTGCTAACCCATCATTACGCGGCGGCCGACTTGAACGAAGCGCGGCTCAAGATGGCGGAGGTACCAGAGGGGGCATCATTGATCGACAATCCGGTCAGCGCGGCGCCAGGGTTCCGGATTGATAACGTCTGGGTACTGCCTGGCGTGCCGCGCATCCTGCAGGCGATGGTCGACGGGCTCACCGCCGGACTCAAGGGGGGTGATCCGGTGTTGTCGCGGACGATCTCGGCGTTCACCACCGAAAGCGGCATCGCCTCTCCCCTGGCGGACGTGCAACAGCAGCACGGAGCAACTGAGATCGGCAGCTATCCGTTCGTGCGCTCCGGCCGCTTCGGCGTCAGCCTGGTGGTGCGCTCTACCGACGCCGCTGCCCTCGACGCCGCCGCAGCCGCGGTGACGGCGATGCTCCGGGACGCCGGAATTGAGCCGCTGACGGAAGACGCGCCAGCGGCGTAAGCGCAGGAACAAATGAGGGAAAGAAGTGTTGGGCGAGGAGAGGAACCCGATGCGGAGTCGGTCGCTGCCCCGGTCGTCGCGACACAAAATCATGCATCACGAGGACAAACGCTTCATCGTTTTCCTGCTTCGACACTGCCTGTTCGGTTGCATCGGTGGCGTAATTCTGGGTGCGCTGGTATTGTGGCAGGACCTGCACGGTATAGGCACGATGATTTTTGCCTCTCCTGACCGCGAACTGTGCTTGGTGCTGCTGTTCTTCGGCTTTTTTATTACCTTCGGCTCGATCGGCATGGCCATCGGAGTGATGCAGCTCGGTGAGGAGCGCGACTGATCAAGGAGCGTTCCGACGCATGGCCCCGTTCACGCCGGATTGGAAGGCTGCGGCGGCGCTTCTTCCGAAGCTTGCGTCGTCGCTTGCCGCTGCTTCAGCAGGTCAAGGATGAACGCTGCGGTGTTCTCGATCGGCCGGTTGGTGACGTCGATCGTCCGCCAGCCGTGGCGGGCGCACATCCGCCGTGCCTCCAGCACCTCGCGCGCCACTGCTTCGATTTCGTCGTAACTAGAGGGGCTGTCCTCCGCCAGACGGCGCAAACGGGACGATCTAACCTCTGCCAGCACCCTCGGCTGAACCGTCAGTCCCACCACCAGCGGGGCTTTGGCCTTCACCACACCGTCAGGCAACGGAACGCCTGGCACCACCGGAACGTTCGCCGCCTTCACCCCTCGTGCAGCCAGGTACATGCACGTCGGCGTCTTCGTTGCCCGCGATACGCCGACAAGGATAACGTCCGCACCTTCCAGGTCATCGGCCGCTAATCCATCGTCGTGGGCGAGCGTGTATTTCATCGCCTCGACCAGCTGATAATAGTCCTCGTCGATGAAGTCGCGCGCCGCGGTTCGGAAGCGGACCGGTGCACCGGAGAATTCAGCCAGCTGCGAGACGAAGGGCTCAGGACGAACAAGCAGGGCACCCGCAAGTGCTGGCAACCTTCTTCCAGCGCTTCCCGGATGTCGGTGGCGGCAATGCTATGAAAGACGATGCCGCGGCACTTGGCGATCTCAGCGAGAATGCCAGGAACCAACCCCAAGCTGCGCACGAATTTCCATAGATGGCGGTCGACGGTCACGCCATCGAGCTGCGCCGCCGCATTGCGCGCGGTCATCTCCACAAGTTCCCCTGATGCGTGCGAAACCATGTGGATGACGATCGTCTTGCCGTTACCCTCAGGCGTTGGGCTGGGTTGTGTGGCGGCGGGGTCGGCGTCGCTCATCGATGGTAGCCCCCGTCCAGACGCATCACGGTTCCGTTGATCATCACGTTCTGGATAACGTGGATGACAAGCATGGCGAACTCGGACGGGTCGCCGAAGCGGTGTGGGAACGGGATCGCGTGCACCAATCGGGAATCGAGGTTGCGTTCCATGGCAAACAGTGTCGCAGTACCGAAAAGGCCGGGTGCGATGCCGACGACGCGGATGCCGTAGGTGCCTGGTTCACGTGCCGCCGGCAAGATCATACTAACAACGCCGCCTTTCGAAGCGGCATAGGCAGCTTCGCCGCTCTGCCCCTCGTAAGCCGAGATCGAGGCGGTGAAGATGATCAGCCCGCGCTCGCCATTAGCCAGCGGCGGCAACTTCGCCATATCCCCCGCCGCCAGCCGCATCATGTTGAAGGTGCTGATCAGGTTGACCTCGACCAGGCGGCGAAAATGATCGAGCGGCATCGGTCCGTCGTCTCCCAGGATGCGCTGCGAATGCGCGAGGCCGACGCAGTTGACCAGGATGCGGGCCGGCCCGTGTGCTTCACGCGCCTTTTGGAAAGCGGCTTCGGCGGCCATGGTATCGGAGATATCGCAAGGGATCGCGAGGCCCTCAATCGCCTCACCGACTTGGCTGACGCGCACAGCATCAATGTCAATGGCGGTGACCCGTGCGCCGGCTTCGGCCAGATGCCGTGCCGTTTCCGCGCCCAGCCCGGACGCTGCCCCGGTTACCACAACCGGACACTGCCACAGGTCCATCCGCTGCCTCCACTACTCTCGATCCAATGATCGTCGGTGAGCATTTCGCCGGTTCCTGGATTGGCTGTCCAGCAGCGAATGCGATGCATCCTCGGCCACCGGAGCATCAGGAAGCCCGTTGAAGCAACTCCAACGCCGGCCGCGCACGCTGCCGATCCCGCCCTCCTGGAAATTCAGTCCGGCCAGAGCGTCATATTTTCATCGCGCGCACCCCCTTCTAACCATTTGCAGGAACTGTTCTTAGCCCGATGCGTAGGTTCATGACATCCCGCCTTTCGCCGTAGGTCTGGCGCGAGGTTGTTTGGAGGAGCACTGGACATGGCATTCAGGATCGTACATTCGGCGGTCGTCATTTGCGGCCTGGCGGCAATGCCCGCTTACGCTCAGTCGACGACACCGCCACTTCCGGAAGCAGCGACGAAGGCTCCAGCAGATCGAGGTGCAGCGCGATCGATGGAGCAAGACGTTAACGTCGAAGGCCTCACGGCGCGCGAACTCCGCGACAAGCCGGTTTACGGGTCGGATGACAAGGAAATCGCCACTGTCGAGGATGTGACCGGGTCACCAGGAGCCGCACGTCAGGTGGTCCTGCAAACCGGCGGAGTGCTGGGTGTCGGCGGTCGCGAGGTGGTTTTGCCCCTGGACAAACTTCACGTTGGTTCTGACGGAAGACTAACGCTGACGATGACGCAAGACCAATTGAGGTTGCTGCCCACGGCCAAATGAGGCGCCGAATCAACGTCGATCAAGCAGCCGCTCAAGCGCGCTTTGCGGCACGACGCCCGCGGCCTCTATGCGTGCAACAAGCCTGCCTGTCCCTGCGTCGGTGAAGGACAGGCTCTTCAACGCCAGATCCGGCGGTACCGTACCTGAGGGAAACAATTCGCCGATACGTTCGTCGACCAGCCGTGCCAGCATCTGCCGCAGCGGCGCATCTACCGCGACCGGCAGGGGTCCGTCGCGACGCACGAGCCGGAGTACTTCGCTGCGCATTCGCAGCGATCGCGCACTGACAACCGGATGCAGGAGCAACTCAATTTCGTACTGCGAACGCGGCAGTATTTTAAGCTCCTGTCCACCGATGCAGGCGGTGCGGCCATAATCGATGGTGGCGACGACCAACAGGGCCGCTGTGCGGGCGCCGAGGTGGCCATCGCGCACTGAAAGACGGTCCCCGCATGGCTGTCGGTGATCCAGCAGGACCGCGAGTACCGCCGGCGCTTGCTGCTGAAACTCGGCGAGATCGGCAGCGATGCGACCATCCATCTCCGCTTGGCCGTCACGAATGCGATAGCGCACGTCTCCCGTCACCGGCACTGGTAGCTGCAAACGGCCAATCGGCAGCGACAGAGTGCGCGGAGCCAAGGCAGTGGTCGTTGCCGCCGCCGCCCAAGCGCTGATAGGCCAGAGGCTTAGCAACGCCGCCACCGCCACAAATCCCGCTCGAGCAGCGTGTTTATGTCGCGTCAATGTCTGCCCCTGATCCGACCGCGCGATCGGCGGCAAGGCACACTTGACCCCTAGCAATCCCGGCTACAGGTTGGCGGCTTCGCCCCCCACAGGTGGAGATTTCTGGTGACACGGCTATCGGTTCCCCGCGATCGTATCCGCGTCGTGCTCACCGAGAGCATCCATCCAGGTGCCGTCCAAGCGCTGTCCGATGCTGGTTACCACAACATCGAAACGATAAAAGGCGCACCCACTGGAAGTGCTTTGCGAAAGGTGCTTGCCGACACGCACATTCTCGGGATCCGCTCCCAGACAAAGATAAGTGCCGATGTCTTGGCGGCGGCGCCGCGGTTGTTTTGCATCGGCTGCTTTTGCATCGGCACCAACCAAGTGGACGTGGATGCGGCGAAACGCCAAGGAATCCCCGTGTTCAACGCACCTTACTCGAACACCCGCTCGGTCGCCGAGCTGGCGCTGGGTGAGATCGTCATGCTGTTCCGCCGGATCCCGGAGAAATCGACTCTGGCCCATGCTGGAATATGGCGCAAGACCGCCCGCGGCGCGCATGAGGTGCGTGGTCGGACGCTTGGAATCGTTGGCTACGGACACATTGGCTCGCAGCTTTCCGTTCTCGCCGAGGCGATCGGCATGCGGGTGCTCTACTTCGACATCGTGGACAAGCTGGCGTTGGGAAATGCTGTTCCGGTCCGGTCCCTGAACAAACTTCTGGCTGAGGCCGACGCCGTCAGCTTGCATATACCAGACACGCCCGCCACGCGCAAAATGATCGGCGCCGCCGAGATTGCCCGCATGCGGCCGGGCGCTATCCTTATCAATGCCGCCCGCGGCAGTGTCGTTGATCTTGAAGCGCTCGCCGAAGCACTCCGGGACGGCCGGCTCGGCGGCGCCGCGATCGACGTCTTTCCACAGGAGCCCGCCGACGGCGAAGAGCGGCTGCAGACCCCGTTGCAAGGCTTGACAAATGTCATCCTCACACCACACGTCGGAGGCTCGACCGAAGAGGCGCAGGCCGCTATCGGCGCGGCAGTCGCCGACAAACTGGTGACCTACTCCGACAACGGCTCGACCGTCGGCGCCGTTAACTTCGTCGAGGTGGCGCTGCCCGTGCAGCAGGGAGTTACCCGCTTTCTGCACATCCACCGCAACGTGCCGGGCGTGTTGATGCGTATCAACGGGGTGCTTTCCAGCCGAAATCTCAATATTGCTGCTCAGTATCTCCGCACCGACGCCGACGTCGGCTACATGGTCAGCGATGTCGACGGCCAGCTGGCCGAGGGCCAAGGCATCAGGCGGGCGTTGGAGGCAATCGACGGTACCATCCGCAGCCGCTTCCTCTACTAAAGCCACCAGTCCGCCGTCTACATGCCCGTGGAGTTCGGCCGTTCCCGCTTCAGCTGCTCGTACCTTTCCGTGAATCGCATCAATCGTTCCGCCAAAACCCGCATCATGCCGAGCGCCGCATCAGGGTTGGCAGTGATCAGCTGCAAAAAGACGTCGGCCTCGATCTTCAGCACTTTCAGCGGTCCGCGGGCGTGCACATCAGCGGTCCGGGGCTGATTGCAGATCACGGCCATCTCACCGAAAATGTCATGCCGGCCAAGCGTCGCGAGGCGAATGCGGCCTGTGTCTCCGACCACAATGGAAACTTCCACTTCGCCTTCGTCGACCAGAAAAACGCTGTCGCCTGGATCTCCCTGGTGACACAGCGCCTCACCATCATCGAGGCTCAGGTAGCTACTCGAAAACGCAAGCAGCTTGAGGCTCGCCGTATCAAGCGACGCGAATACCGGTATTCCACGGAGAACCGAAACGGCTTCTTTATAATCCACGTGAGTTCTCGCTCTAACTTTCGCCGATCAACGCTGCTTCCAGGTTGGCGAGCACAGAGGCAGCAGGACCCTGGTCGACTACCCGTCCTGCTTCCAGCACGATAAGATGATCAAATTCCGCCGCCTGTCGGCTATCGCTGGTTACCCAAACTAGCCCGTTGACTGCGGTATCCTTGAGCAGCTTGGCCTGTAACGCTGCCTGACCCGCGGCATCGATCGATGCGGTGGCGTTGTCCAGGATTAGCAGATCCGGCCGCTTCATAAGCGCACGCGCGATAGCGAGCTTCTGTCGCTGCGCTGCCGACAAACGGCTGCCGCCGATGCCAACATCGAATTCCAATCCCAGATCGACGATATCCGCCCGAAGGCTCAGTTCATCGACAACCTGCGCGATAAGCGCGCCTACCTGCCGCTGCGCCTGCTGCCTTCCGTAGACCAGCTTGCCGAACAGGATGTTGTCCTGCACCGAGGCTGCAGGGTTATAGGCCTCGGCATCAAAGAAGGCGACGGATCCGCGTAGTTCTTTCGGCAATCCTTCGGCAAAGATCCGTCGGGCCTGAAGCAGCCTGCGCTCGATAGCATCGTCCATCACGCCCAGCCGGTGGCGGGCCGGGATGCCGCGGAAGGGCAGCGACGACAAGAGATTACGATCCGCGGGCTCGGCATCGGCAAATCCCATGCTTTCGACGCGGGGAATCGCAGCCTGATACTCGGCCAAGTCGTCGGCGCTGATGAAACTGAACCGGTCAAAGAATTCGTGACCGGCTGGAAGGTCGCGCAACAGATCAACCATGATTTTGGCAATGCGCAGGCCGAGGGCAAACAACTCGTCGCGTAGCCCCACTTCTTCCAGGACTTTCTGCACGTACGGATGGTCGCCCAGGCGGTCGATATCGAAGCTGTCACCAATCGGCAAGCCGAACAGGAGATTTTCAGCGACCGACATGTTCTGGTTGTAGAGGTTGCGATCAAAGATTTCGACCAAGCCCCGATACTGCCGGTCTCCAAGATGCTTACGCAGTACCCGTCGCGCATCCAGAATGCGGCCAGCAAGGCTATCATTCTCGTTAGGATCGACGGTGCCTTTCAACCCGAGGCCAAACAAATCTGGCTCCAGGTCGACCAGTCGCAAGATGTTCATGGCGCGCGCCGCGAGGTCCTCGGGGCCGCTCAGATCGTACATTGCGTAGTCGATCCACTCCCCCGCTGGGTCGCTTGATGTGTTGCCCGACTTCGAAGCCTCCAGGACGTAGCGCTCGCGTGCTGTCCGCGCTTGGTCGTCAAGTGGCTCGGAGGCACGCACCAGCCGGTTTCGCATGCCATAGTACAAGTTGTCGCGCAGGCTGCCGTTGATCAACGGCACGTGGTTGCCGATGTACGCAATTCGGCGGCCCGTGACCGCCTCGGGCAGCGTCGCAATGTTGATGTCGCCAATACAGATCGTCCCGGACGTCGGCTGTAGCAGTCGCGCCAGCATGAGGGCAACGGCGTCGGTGCCGGAACTGGCGTTGCCAAGCAGAGCTACGTGGTCGCCAATGTTAAATCTAAAGCTTGCCTGCTCAACGGTCTTCACACCGCCTTCATCTTCCAAAGACACATTTCCGGCGATCACCGTACCGCTCAAGCGCGTTACTGGCCCGCTCGAGGGTTGTTGTAAATCTTCCGCCAACATTCCCGGCGGGCGAAACTGCTCGATGAGTTGGTCATACTTGACCCGCGTATCTTCCTTCTGCTGGTACCAATCCAGTAGCTCTTTCCATGGTGACGACAAATCCTTATAAGCGGAAAGAACAGCAACGAGAGCCCCGAACGTTAAATCGCCCTTGATGACTAAATATCCGCCGATCAAGTAGAAGAAAAACGGCGTCAATTGCGCAATGAAATTATTTAGGAATTTAATAAAGAACTTTTTTCGGTAAATCTGTAGACGAATGTCATAGATCCTGCCAATCCAACTTGCGAAGTCGGCACGATGCCATTCAGCAGTATCGTGCGCATGGACCTCCTCAATGCCGGCGATGCCCTCGCCAATTCTCTCGGCAAGCCGGCGAACGGTGCGAACCCGATCCTTGGCCAGCGCGTTCACCTGTCGTTGCAGCTTTGGAATCAGGTACATTTGCAGTGGATAGAGAGCGATAGCGGCAAGGCCCAGCACCACGTCCTGGGCAAACATGAAGGCCAGGATGGTCAGAAGGGTCCCGCCTTGAAACGCCGGCTGCGCCACAGCATCGCCGATAAACCCGCCGAGCGGCTCTACTTCCGAGGTGATCATCGCGATCACCTCGCCCTGGGAAGTGCGGCGAAAATGCGGGATGGGAAATCGCAGCGTCTGGGTGAACAACTGGTAGCGCAGGCGGCGCAGCATCCTCTCGCCGAGCCGGCCCTTGTAGAGGTTGATGAAATACTTGAAACCGCCGTTCGCTCCCACCAACAGGAGAAAGATCCCGCATAGAATTAGCAGGTACTGTACCTGGCCTAGGTAGAATCCATGGATTGTCTTCGGAAAATCGCTCGCCGCGATAGCTTGATTGATGATAATCTTTGGCAGCTCAAGCGACGCATAAAGAAACGGGAACGAGGCGAAGGTCATCACCAGCAACAGGACCTGTTGCCGCCAGCTGTAACGTTGGATATACTTGAAAAGAGTGGGCTCCATGAAGCGTCAGCGCTGTAATGTAATATGGTGAGAAAAAGTCGGGCTGGCGGCCCTGGTGTGTCGGTGTTCGCTCTTGAAGTTTATCGACTTTGGTTGATTAATGCGCCAAGCCAATGGCCAATGCAATCACGGCCGGGGCAAATACGGCTCGGCCGACAGACGCGATGCCGGTGACCAGGGGATGAGGCAGGGTAGCGGGCAGTTCCGGCTGTTGATCTACAGCCACGATACCTTTGGCCTGGGTCATCTGCGACGCTGCCGGACGATAGCGCATGCGCTGGTCGGTCGGAGGCGCGATTTATCGGTGCTGATCCTCTCCGGATCGCCGATCATCGGCAGCTTCAGCTTCCGCACCAGGGTGGATTTCGTCCGGATCCCCGGCGTCATCAAGCTCAAGGATGGCGACTATCAGCCGCTCAGCCTGGACATCGGGCTGGAGGCTATCTTGTCGATGCGCGGCACGATCATCCGGCACACAGCCGAAGCGTTCCAGCCGCATGTGTTCCTCGTCGACAAGGAGCCACTCGGCCTCCGTGGCGAGGTCAGGGATACCCTCATGCTGCTGAAGGCACGCGGCACGCCGATGGTACTCGGGCTGCGCGACGTGATGGATGAACCGGGGCATCTGGCCGAGGAATGGGAGCGGAAGAATGCGGCTCCGGCACTCGATGCCTTCTACGACGCCGTCTGGGTCTACGGATTGCCGCAAATCTGTAACGCCCTTGAAGGGATCCCACTGCCGCCTTCGGTGGCGGCGAAGGTTCGATACACGGGTTACCTCCGGCGGGAGCCCGCGCCACGGCAGGGAACGCCCGTGCTCGCCTCGCCAGTCGACGAGGAGAAGTTTTTGCTGGTGACCACCGGCGGCGGCGGCGACGGGGCGATGCTGATCGATTGGGTGTTGCGCGCCTACGAGGAACACGACGATCTGCCGCTCTCGGCATTCCTGGTGCTCGGTCCGTTCATGCATTCCAGCCTGCAGGCGGATTTCATGCGTCGGGTGGAAAGGCTTCCACGGGTTCACGCCATCACTTTCGAGGCAAACATCGAGAACCTGATGGCCAAGGCCGCCGGAATCGTCGCGATGGGCGGCTACAACACCTTCTGCGAGATCCTGTCATTCGACAAGCCGGCGCTGATCGTGCCGCGCACCGAGCCGCGACTCGAGCAGTACATTCGGGCGTCACGCGCCCAATCGCTGGGATTGACCAGCATGCTCGATACCGACGGCGAGACCGGCGCGGCGCGGATGGCTGCGGCGCTGCGGGCGTTACCCCACCAGCCCAAGCCATCTGAGGTGTCCATCCCGGGCCTTCTCGATGGGCTGGACGTGATTGGTGGGCTGGTCGATCACTGGCTCGAACGGCCCCGTTCCCGTTCTGCGCGGCTTTCGCTGGTCGGCGAAGCAGGGTAGCGTGGCGCCGCCTGTCGCTTTTGTCCTTAAGGGCTATCCGCGTCTATCCGAGACATTCATCGCCCAGGAGATCCGGGCGCTTGAGCGGTGCGGCCTGGACATCCGGCTGTACTCGATGCGGCTGCCGACCGATCCGGCCGTCCACCCTGTACATCAGGAGATCGAGGCTCCTATCTCTTACCTACCCGAATATCTGCATGAGGCAACCGCTGCGGGTATGGCGCGGCTGGCGCGGCGCACGGCGGCTCCCGGGCTGGCAAGCTGCCCGGCGCGCGTTCCTCGCCGACCTGCGCCGCGATTTCTCGCGCAACCGGCTGCGCCGTTTCGGCCAGGCAATGGTGCTGGCCGCCGAGTTGCCGGCGGAGGTTGGCTGGCTGCACGCGCATTTCCTGCACACCCCAGCCTCAGTCGTCCGCTACGCAGCCCGGTTGTCGGGGCTGCCGTGGAGTGCCTCGGCCCACGCCAAGGATGTCTGGACGACCGCGCAATGGGAGCTGCGCCAAAAACTTGAGGATTGTCGCTGGCTGGTCACCTGCACCGCCTTGAACGCACGCTATCTGACGACGCTGGCGCCCAACTGCGGCAAGGTGACTCTGCTCTACCACGGCCTCGATTTCGCGCGCTTTCCACCGCCTGTCGGCAGAAAACGGGCTTTCGACGGTAGCATTTCAGAAGATCCGGTCGTCCTGCTGTCGGTCGGCCGCGCCGTTGAGAAGAAGGGCTACCGGGGTCTTCTTGATGCGCTCGCCCGGCTGCCGGCGGACCTGCATTGGCGCTTCGTTCATGTCGGTGACGGACCGCGACTAGCGGATCTCCGCCGCCAAGCGTCACGGCTGGGAATCGCACCGCGCATCGATTGGCGCGGGCCGCTTCCACAGCAAGAGGTCGCCGAAGCCTACCGCGCGGCCGATCTGTTCGTGCTCGCCTGCCGGGTGACTGCTGACGGCGACCGCGACGGGTTGCCGAACGTGCTGATGGAGGCGCAAAGTCAGGGACTGGCCTGTGTTTCGACGGAGGTTTCCGCCATTCCCGAGTTGATCATCGACGGTGAGACCGGAGTCCTGGTACCGCCGGATGATGCCACGGCGCTGAGCCGCACCCTGCATCGCTTGATCCGCTTTCCCGACTACCGCCGCCGGTTGGGATCGGCGGCGATGCACCGCGTTCGCTGGCTCTTTCGTTCAGAAGTCAACGTCGAGCGATTGGCAGCAACTTTTGGCCTTGAGCACCCGGGTGAGGCATGCACATCGCGTTCTACGCGCCAATGAAGCCGCCCGGCGATCCAGTGCCGTCGGGCGATCGGACGATGGCCCGACTGCTGATGGCGGCGCTGAGCTTGGCCGGACACGACGTCGAGCAGGTGAGCAACTTCCGCAGTTGGGACGCGACCAGCAACCAGGCACGCCAGCAGCGGCTCGCACGGATTGGCGAGCGACTTGCCGGCCGCGAACTGCGCCGGCGGCAGGCGAGACCCGAGCTGCGGCCGGCACTTTGGTTTACCTACCACTTGTACCATAAGGCACCGGACTTTCTTGGTCCGCGGGTCAGCCAGGCATTGGGCATTCCGTACATCGTTGCGGAAGCATCCTCGGCCGGAAAGCAAGCGGCCGGTCAATGGGCCCTCGGCTGGGCCGCCGCCGCCGCCGCGATCAGGCAAGCTGACCTGATCCTCGGGCTGAACCCGGCCGACGACGACGGTATCCGTCCCCTGCTTGCCGATCCGAGCCGGCTGCGGCGACTACCGCCGTTTCTCGACGTCCGCGCCTTCGCAGGCGCCACCACCGAGCGAGCCGAGCAGCGGAGGTTGCTTGCCGAGCGCTTTGGATTTGATCCCGCCGAACCGTTGCTGCTGACCGTGGCGATGATGCGGCCGGGTGACAAGGCCACCTCCTTCATACTGTTGGCGCGAGCCCTGGCGCTGCTGGCCGATCGACCGTGGCGTTTGCTGATCGCCGGCGACGGACCGGCGACGCGGGAGGTCGAGGCCGCCTTCGCGCCGTTGGCGGGGCGGACGATGCGACTCGGCTGTCTCGACGAAGACGCGCTGCGCCGGCTCTACGCGGCCTGCGATCTTTATGTCTGGCCGGCCATCAACGAGGCGTGGGGAATGACGTTGCTGGAGGCCGAGGCGGCGGGGTTGCCGGTGGTGGCGGGCAACAGCGGCGGTGTCGCCGCCGTCGTCGCCGACGGCGTCAGTGGACTGCTGGTGGCGCCGGGCGAGGTCGATGCTTTTGCTGCGGCGGTTCGCATCCTGCTCGCCGATCCGGTGCGCCGGGCCACCATGGGCGAAGCGGCCCGCCACCTCGTCTCTTGCCGGCACGATCTGCCGACGGCGGCCCGGTCTCTCGACGCGGCAATTCGCTCGCTGCCGACGGTGCGGAGGTGTGCGTGAGCCGCAGGGTGATGTTCTATGCCCAGCATCTCCTCGGAATTGGACATCTCAAGCGCGCCTCGTTGATCGCTCGCGGTATGGCCGTGGCCGGCCTCGACGTCAGCGTCGTGCTCGGCGGGCGGGAGGTGCCGGGGGTGAATTTCGAGGGCTGCGCCCGTATTCTATTACCGTCGGTTCACGCCGCCGACGCTTCGTTCAAGAATCTGTTGGACGAAAATGATCAGCCGATCGACGACGCGTGGCGCGACCGTCGGGTAGCGCGGCTGATGATGGAATACGATGCGCTGCGTCCGGATGTCCTGATCATCGAACTGTTTCCTTTCGGACGGCGGATGTTTGCCTTCGAGCTGCTGCCATTGCTGAGTGCCGCCCGCGCCGACCAGCGTTCACCGCACATCCTCTGCTCGATCCGCGACATTCTGGTGGGCAAGCCGGACCCGGAGCGCAACCGCAAGAGCGTCGCCTGCGCCCGCCGCTTCTTCGATCGCGTCCTGGTGCACGGCGATCCACGGCTGGTGCCGATCGAGGCTTCCTTTCCGCCGATTGCGGAGGTGTCCGACCTCCTCTCCTATACCGGGTACGTTGTCGACCGCTCCGACCGCGCGGCGCGTTCGAGCAATACGCTGGGCTCGGGAGAGGTGATCGTTTCCGTCGGCGGCGGCGCGGTGGGCCTGCCGCTGCTGCGTGCGGCACTGGCCGCGAAGCCGCTGAGCAGCCTCGCCGGCCGGACTTGGCGGCTTATCGCCGGCCCGAACCTGCCCGAAGAGGCGTTCGCGGCATTGGCTTGGACGAAGCCGCCCGGTGTCATCGTCGAGCGTTGGCGCGACGATTTGCCGGCGCTGTTTAAAAACTGCCTGCTGTCGATTTCACAGGCCGGCTACAACACGGTGATGGACCTTCTGTTCGCCGGCACACGCGCGGTTCTGGTGCCGTTCGCGGATGCCGGGGAAAGCGAGCAAGCGCTGCGCGCCTCGGTCCTCGAACAGCGCGGCAGGGTAGCGACGGCGCCGGCCGCTGGGCTGTCGCCGGAAATTCTCGCCGCGGCAATCGAGCGGGCGTTGACGCTGCCGCCCGCTTCGGTGGATATCGATTGTTCAGGAGTCGAAAAGACGACGAAGATCGTCGAGACCCTCTGATAAGGAGGGTGGCCAGGGACAGGCATGAGCGATTGGAGTGACCTCGTGGACGAACTCGATGCTTGGCATCGAGAATGTCGGTGTGCTCATTTCTGGTGGCGCGACGACGATGCCACCTGTCTCAACATCCCGCTGTTGCGTCTGCTCGACCTCTCCGTGCGGCGCGACACACCGGTGGCACTGGCGGTTATCCCACGGGACGCCGAGGATCGGCTGCGTGATCACCTGGAGGACCGGCCGCTCGCCTCGGTATTGCAGCACGGCTGGAGCCACGAAAACCACGCGCCAGAGGGTGACAAACAGGAAGAGTTCGGCGTGCATCGGCCGCTACCGGTGATGCTGGCCGAGCTGTCGGAAGGTTGGCGGCGGATCAGCCGCTTTCCGCGAGCGGTTGCGGTGATGGTTGCCCCCTGGAACAGAATGGATCCGCACCTGCTTGCGCACCTGCCGGCGGCAGGTCTGTCCGCCGTGTCGACGCTCGGTCCGCGCGACCGAGCGGATCCTGCGCCGGGAGTACGGCGGATCAACGTCCATGTCGACATCATCGACTGGCCAGGAACGCGCGGCTTCATGGGGGACGGCCGTGTTCTTGATCAGGTCCTCGCGCATCTGCGGGCGCGCCGCCTTGGTGACGCAGATGCGGCCGAGCCGACCGGGCTGATGACCCACCACGGTTTCCACGACGAGGAGTGTTGGGGCTTCATCGACAGCTTCCTGGCTCGCACGACACTCCATCCAGCGGTGCGATGGCTTTCGGCCCCTGAGGTATTGACGCTATGAGCGGGCGCCCATTGCCGCAGCAATCGAGCGAGGCTCTTGAGCTGCTGCGGGTGCGTGATCTGTGCATTGACTTCAGCACCGCGGCCGGTTCGCTGCGCGCCGTCGACGGATTGAATTTCCGGCTACGGCCCGGCGCTTCGGTGGCGCTGGTCGGCGAATCCGGCTCGGGCAAATCGGTCACCGCGCAGGCGATCATGGGCATCCTGCCACGAGTAGCGACGATCAGCCGTGGCGAAATCATGTTCACCGACTTCAGCATTCCCGGCGAAAGTGTCGATCTTGCCCGGCTCGAGCCAAGCGACCGCGCCTACAGGGCAATCCGCGGCCGGCGCATCTCGATGATTTTCCAGGAGCCGATGACTTCCCTGTCGCCGTTGCATACGGTTGGCAATCAGGTTAGCGAGGCGCTCGCCATTCATGCCGATCTCGGCCGGCGCGAGGTACGGCGCGCCGCTATCGAGATGCTCACACTTACCGGCTTTCCCTACCCCGAGCGCGCCTACGACACCTATCCCTTCGAGCTGTCGGGCGGCCTTCGGCAGCGGGCAATGATTGCGATGGCGCTGATCTGCCGGCCGGCACTGCTGATCGCCGACGAACCCTCGACGGCTCTCGACGTCACCATCCAGGCGCAGATCCTCAAGCTGGTCCAGGACCTGCGCAAAGAGCTGGGAATGGCGCTGCTGCTGATTACTCACGACCTCGGCGTGGTTGCCAACGTCGCCGAGGAAGTGGTGGTAATGTATCGCGGCCGCGTTGTGGAAAGCGGCACGCTCGACGATCTCTTCGGTGATCCGCGCCATCCCTACCTGCGAGCGCTGCTCGGTGCCGTGCCGCACTTCGACATGCGAGCCGGCGAGCGGCTGAAGCCACTGCGCGAAATCGCGCATGGCACGGGCCATTTGCTCAATCCGCGTGCCGAGCGGCAGCGCTCGGGCCCGCCGCAGCCGCTGCTTGAGGTGCGCGGCCTCGCCAAGAGTTTCGGCCTGCGCAAGCGGCGGGGTCTGTTCCGCCGCGAGGTCGATGAAGGTGCCACCCGAGCGGTGGACGACGTTTCCTTTCGCATCGAGCGCGGGCGCTGCCTCGGACTGGTCGGCGAGAGCGGCTGCGGCAAGACGACGGTGAGCAAGATCATCCTGCGCGCCGTCGAACCGGACGCGGGCGCGGTCATCTTCGACGACGATGGGCGGCTGGTGGACTTGTTGGAGCTCGACAGCGGTGAACTGGTCCGCTTCCGCCGACGCATCCAGTACGTGTTCCAGGATCCCTTCGGGTCGCTCGACCCCCGAATGACCGTGTTCGACATAATTGCCGAGCCGTTGGTGATACACGGCATCGGCGACGGCGATTATCGCAGAGAGATGGTGCGCGAGCTGCTGCGGCGGGTGGGGCTCGACGACCGCCACCTCGGCCGCTATCCGCACAGCTTCTCCGGCGGTCAGCGGCAGCGCATCGGCATTGCCCGGGCGCTTGCGTTGCAGCCGGATTTGCTCATCTGCGACGAGCCGGTGTCTGCCCTCGACGTTTCGATCCAGGCCCAGATCCTGAACCTGCTGAAGGACCTGCAGAAGGAACTGGGGCTCACCTACCTGTTCATCTCGCACAACCTGGCGGTGGTCGACTACATCGCCGATCAGATCGCGGTGATGTGCGCCGGCCGCATCGTCGAACAGGCGCCGCGCGAGCTGCTGTTCCGGGCGCCGATGCACCCGTACACCCGCGCGCTTCTGGCGGCAGTCCCCTATCCAGATCCGGGGCGCAGGCTGGACTTCGAGGCACTGATGGACGGCCGCGCCTCGGTGCCCGCCGCCTGGCCGCCGCCGTTCAATGACGACGGCGGTGGAACCCCCGGCCTTTTCGATCTTGGCGGCGAGCATTTCGTGCGCGCGCATGCTCATCCGTATGACGCCGACCTGGGCCTGCTGGCATGAGGCGGAACGGCGCAGCATTACAGCCGGTGCGGGGCTTGCTGTTGCCATTGTTGCTGAGCCTGACGGCCGCAGCTGATCCGGCGAAGGCCGGCATTTTCATCGAGCCGCCGGCGTTGGCGGCAGCGGTCGCCGCTGGCGCCCTGCAGCCGGTGGCAGAGCGGCTGCCCGCGGAGCCTTCGGTGGTCGCTCTGGACGGTCCGGGTCAAGCGCCCGGCCAATGGGGGGGCGAACTGCGTACGCTGGTCAGCCAGCCCAAGGACACCCGGATGATGGTCGTTTTCGGCTATGCCCGGCTGGTTGGCTACGACACCAACTGGAACCTGGTGCCCGATTTGTTGGCCGGCGTCGATATCGAGCAGGGCCGCATCTTTACCCTCAGGCTGCGCCGCGGCCACCGCTGGTCGGACGGCGCACCTTTCACCAGCGAGGATTTCCGCTTCTTCTGGGACGACATCGTCAACAATAAGGAATTGACGCCTGGCGGGCCCGAACGCTTTCTGCTGGTCGACGGCAAACCGCCGCGCTTCCAGGTCGTGGACGAGACGACGGTGCGGTACTCCTGGGAGCAAGCGAACCCGTTCTTCCTGCCGGCGCTCGCCGGCGCGCGGCCGGAGTACATCTTCGCGCCGGCACACACGTTGATGCGGCTGCATCCGCGCTGGCGCGATCGGGCGGAACTGGAACAACAGGCAAAGGCGGAGGGGCAGCGGAACTGGGCAGCGTTCTTCAACCTGAAGAGTCAGCTCTACCGCAACGACAACCCGGAGCTGCCGACGCTAGAGCCGTGGATGCTGACGACCAAGCCGCCCTCCAGCCGCTTCATCTTTGCTCGAAACCCGTATTACCACCGGGTTGATCGCAACGGCCGGCAATTGCCGTACATCGACAGCGTCGCTCTGACGATCGTCGGCGCCTCGTTGATCCCGGCGAAGGCGGCGGCGGGCGACGCCGATCTGCAGGCGCGAGGGCTGGGATTCGAAAACTACACGATCCTCAAGCAGGCGGAGGGGCGCGGTGGCCATCATGTCCGCCTTTGGCGGACGGCGCGGGGCTCCGAACTGGCGCTCTACCCCGACCTCAACGCTGAGGACGAAAGTTGGCGGCCGCTGCTGCGTGACCCCCGCTTCCGCCGAGCGCTGTCGCTCGCGATCGATCGCCGGGAGATCAACCAAGTGATCTACTACGGCCTCGCCATCGAGGGCAACGATACGGTGCTGCCGCAGAGTCCGCTTTTTCGTCCCGAGTACGCGGAACAGTATGCGCGCCGCGATCTTGCCCAGGCGAACCGTCTGCTCGACGAAATAGGTTTGACGCGCGACGGCGACGGCATCCGCCGGATGGCCGACGGACGGCCACTGGAGATCGTCATCGAAACCGCCGGCGAGGATCCGACGCAGATCGCCATCCTGCAATTGATGACCGATCACTGGCGCGAAATCGGCATCCGCCTGTTTCCGAAGGCCGAACAGCGCGAGGTCCTGCGCAACCGAGTGTTCGCCGGCCAGGCAGTGATGTCGGTCTGGTTCGGTCTGGAGAACGCGTTACCCACAGCTTCTACGCCGCCCAACGAACTCGCGCCCACCAGCCAACAACAGCTGAACTGGCCGAAGTGGGGACAGCACTGGGAAACCGGTGGACGGGCCGGTACCGCCCCGGACGATCTGGCTGCGGCGGAATTGCTTCGCCTCTACACGACCTGGACGACAGCCGTCTCGCTCGACGAGAAGCGCGATCTGTGGCACCGGATGCTCGCGATCCGCGCAGATCAGATGTTCACCATCGGTACAGTACGCGGTGTGCCACAGCCCGTCGTGGTCGCCGACCGGCTGCGCAATGTACCCGTCGAAGCCATCTACAACTGGGAGCCTGGGGCCTTCTTCGGGGTCTATCATCCCGATACCTTCTGGTTCGACGATGGCCTGAAAGAGGGAGGCTGAACACGTGCTCTCCTTCCTCGTCCGTCGGCTTCTGACCATGGCGCTGACCCTGCTGGCGATCAGTGCCCTGGTGTTCGTGATCATTCAGCTGCCCCCGGGGGACTACCTGACGACTTTGATCGCCGAGTTGCAGAGCCAGGGAGAGCAGGTGGCGCAGCAGAAGATCGACTTCCTCCGCCACCAGTATGGCCTCGACCGTCCGATGATCGAGCAGTACGGCATCTGGGTTTGGGGCCTTGTGCACGGCGACCTCGGCTATTCGTTCGAATACAACAAGCCGGTGCGCGACGTCGTCGGTGACCGGCTGCTGCTAACGGTGCTTCTCAATTTCGCAACGGTCCTGTTCGTCTATCTCGTGGCGTTTCCCATCGGCGTCTACTCGGCGACGAACCAATACAGTTGGGGCGACCATGGGCTGACCTTCCTCGGCCTGCTCGGCTTGGCGACGCCGAACTTCCTGCTGGCGCTGATCTTGTTGTACCTCGCCAACGTGATGTTCGGCACCTCGATCGGCACGATGATGGCCCCGCAGTTCATCGACAAACCCTGGTCGCCGGCGAAGGTCGGCTCGGTCCTGGAGCACCTTTGGGTGCCGGTGCTGGTCATTGGCATGTCCGGGACCGCCGGCATGATCCGCCGGCTGCGCGCCAACCTGCTCGACGAGTTGCAGAAGCAATATGTGGTCACGGGCCGTGCCAAAGGTCTCCCGGCAGGCCGGCTATTGGTGAAGTATCCGCTCAGGATGGCGCTCAACCCATTCGTCGCCGACATCGGCAGCCTGCTGCCAAGCATCGTCTCCGGCTCGGTTATTGTGTCGGCGGTGATGTCGTTGCAGACGACCGGGCCAATGTTGCTGAGTGCCCTGCAAAGTCAGGACATGTACCTGGCCGGGTCGTTCCTGATGTTCCTGGCATTGCTGACCGTTATCGGCATGTTCCTTTCGGATGTACTCCTAGCGGTGCTCGACCCGCGCATCCGGCTGGGCGGCGGCATCCGGCGATGAACAAACCGCTGCCGCACTTTGTCGACACGTCGCCGTTTGACGTCTACGAGACCGAACGGCTCACGCCGGAGCAGGAGCGCTTCTACATGGCGCCGCAGTGGCGGCTGATCTGGTGGAAGTTCCGAGGCCACGTTATTGCAGTCGCCGCCGCCGTCGCTCTCATCGTCTTTTATGTCTCCATCCTGTTTTCTGAAATCCTTGCTCCTTACGGCCGCGACACCAAGCACACAGAGTTCATCTACGCGCCGCCGCAGAGCGTGCACCTCTTCCACCAAGGCCGGTTTATCGGCCCCTTCGTTTACGGCCTGAAGTACCACCTTGATCTGGAGACACTAAAGCGAAACTACACCCCCGACCGCGGTCAGGTGCAGCCATTGCGGTTCTTTTGCCTGGGTGAGCCGTACCGTTTCTGGGGGCTGGTCGAAGGGCGCTTTCATTTGGTCTGTCCAGCGCGCGGCGGCGAACTGTTCCTGCTGGGCACCGACCGTCTGGGACGTGACATGCTGTCGAGGCTGATCTACGGCGCGCGCATCTCGCTGACCGTCGGCCTGATCGGCATATTCGTCAGCTTTGTTCTAGGAATTTCGATCGGCGGCGTAGCGGGATATTTCGGCGGTTGGATCGATGCGGTGGTGCAGCGCATCATCGAGATCCTCAAGTCGCTGCCGGAATTGCCGCTGTGGATGGCGTTGTCCGCGGCACTGCCGGTGAGCTGGAGTCCGATCCTCGTCTACTTCGGCATCACCATCATCCTTGGATTGCTGGATTGGCCTGGCCTCGCGCGCGCCGTCCGCTCGAAACTATTGGCGCTGCGGGAGGAGGATTTCTGTACCGCCGCCCGGCTGATGGGAGCAAGCCCGAAGCGGATCATCGGCCGGCACCTTTTGCCAAACTTCATGAGCCACCTGATCGCCTCGGCTACGCTGTCGATCCCGTCGATGATCCTAGGCGAGACGGCGCTGAGCTTTCTCGGCCTTGGCCTGCGCCCGCCGGTGACCAGCTGGGGGGTGCTGCTGACCGAGGCGCAGAACATCGAGGCGGTGGCGCTCTATCCCTGGCTGCTGTTGCCGATGGTACCGGTCATCCTCACCGTGCTCGCCTTCAACTTTATGGGCGACGGCCTGCGCGACGCCGCCGATCCATACTCTTAGTAGCTCGTTGGTTCTGTTGCGGAAATCACGTCATATGATCCTGCATGCGATTCAGGCGTTCGGGGCTCCGCTGTGCGAGCCGGCGAAGGCCTCGCCGCCGGAACGCCGCCGGAACGGGCGCTCGCCCCGACCAAGCCGCCCGCCGGAAAGGAAAGCCAGTGTTTGCGGACTAAATCGCTGCAGCAAAACTTTCGCAGCAAGGGCGAAGAGGATTACTGTTATTACCGCACAGACATAAAATATGGGATAGTAGATGGGTCCATCTGTTCCGAGTATCGAAAAATACTCTCGGCCAAGAAGCCTGACGATGGGCTCATGACTACAAAATACAAATAATGCTATACTCCCATATTTTGTTAATCTTTTGGCTAGCTTTGTTCTTGTAACCAGCGTGGCATACGACCACATCGCAACTGGCCCGAGGAACCTAAGCAGATTTACCTCGAGACCTACCCTGTCATCGATTTCTGGTTGAGGAACGGAAGTAATGTGCCATGCGAGGAGAGCGCAGCAAACGAAAAACACCCCTATTAGAACAACCGCACGCCGTTTAGAAACAGCTAAGTCAAAATTATGTAGTGCTAGCAAGCCACCCACGTAAAATCCGACGATAATATCTCCACGGATCCAGAGTGCACTACAGATTCCAGACAGCCATAATATTATGAGGATACATGCGCCGGTCCACGGCACTCATATAAAAAATAAGTAGGTCCATTGAAAGGCAAGTGGCTGATGCCAAAGACGGCATCGATATAAACGAAAGGCCCTCCACCGACAAGGTCGAAGATCCGCCGCTCAATCAATCCGCTTTTCTGCGCAAGAAAAAGCAAGACTGTCATGCCTGTCCCCCACAGGATGGCGGGCACCAGAACAGTTTGCGCTTTTTTTCGAAGAATAGCTGTGTAATCGGACAGACTGAACGAGCGGAACAATAAATATCCCGATATAATGCTAAGGGTTGGTGTTCCTGCTCGGAACAATGCAAAGGTGAGAAAATTGTAAAGAAACTCTATGGGGCTGGACGAAAACTGCTGTCCGACGTCAAATGGCGATGGAATGTGCACACAGACAACGCAGACTATGCAGGTGATTCTCATTAATTCTATTCTGGCAGAGAGCTCTACCGGGATCCGACTGACAGCCATTAACAATGATCTCCTGACCTAAAAAATTCCTCTGTGGATCTGCGCCTGCAGCCGACAGAACGCCTTAGCATCCAGCCGATGTATCCGAGGCAATAATCCGGGTAGTGGGCATATTACGGCGCATCGCGTCCAGCGACACACAATGAAGGTCAGTTACCTTTATGCACGGCCCGCGTACCTCAATAAAGCGGCAATCAAGTATTAAATTTTTGCGCCAATGTCAACTATGTTGCAAATGTCCACCCTTCCTTGCCCGATTGGGTTCTTATATTGTCTGCATGACTTATCCAAATGGGTCGATAGAGCAAGGTGTCCTCCTCCCAGCGCAACGTACACTTCCGGTCATCTCGCAGTGATGCCCGGGAGTCTTCTGCTTCAAATCCACAGCGTTCTCTCAGCAGCCCTCAGCTCCCGCGAACCCGCGTCTCGCGAATTGGCGGGATCCATCGGTTGCATCCGTCAGGGGGAAGCAATTGAGGGCGTAGATCTTGGGTCGTGAGGGAGGAATGAACCGGCCTCCTCGCCATGTCGCGAGGCTCACATCCTCGACGAAACCAGCAATAGCGAGATCTTGAACAGCCGGCTTAGTTCTTGGGTCTGCCGGGTTCGGGCCGGATATCCAATACGTCGCTTCGCTGGTCACAGATCGACAAGCCGAGGACTTGGCTGGGGGACCTGGATTCGAACCAGGGCTGTCCGGTCCAGAGCCGGAAGTTCTACCGCTAAACTATCCCCCATCCGGGACGAACGGCGCTTCTAGCATACCACGGCCGGTCCGCGCCACACCGTCTCGCAGCTTTCAGACAAGGCTGCGGCGCGCTGCAAGCGCCGTTGCCAGAGTAGCGTCATCCAGATAGTGCAATTCGCCGCCGAGCGGCACCCCGTGCGCGATGCCACTAATTGCTACGGCACATTCTGCCAGGCGTTCGACGATGTAGTGCGCCGTGGTCTGGCCGCCGACGGTAAAGCCGAGTGCCAGGATCACCTCCCGCACCCCCGTTGTTGCGGCACGCGCCACCAGCCGGGCGATGCCCAGTTCCTCCGGGCCGATGCCATCGATCGGCGAAAGCGTGCCGCCCAAAACGTGATAGCGGCCGCGGAAGCTACCCGAACGCTCCAGCGCCCAAAGGTCAGCCACGTCCTCGACGACGCACAGCACCGACGTATCGCGCCCGGTATCAACGCAGATACCGCACGGATCGAGTGCGTCAAGGTTGCCACAGATCGAGCAAGGACCAACCGCCACCGCCGCTTCGGCCATCGCGCGGGCCAGCGGCTGCAGCACCGTCTCGGGTCGTTTCAGCATGTATAGTGCAGCGCGACGCGCCGAACGCGGACCGAGGCCGGGCAGCTTCGCCAGAAGTTGGATCAGACGTTCAATGTCGCTCATCGAGAGGAGGACTGCGCACTCAGGACGCGCGCCGGGGACCGCAAGGCGCAGTGGTCGTGGCGGCGACGATACTACAGCGGGAATGACATTCCCGGCGGGAGTTTCAGGCCGCCGGTCACTTCAGCCATCTTTTCGGCGACGTGCGCCTCCAGTTTCACCTTAGCGTCATTGCAGGCGGCGACAATCAGGTCTTCAAGCACCTCGACGTCCTCGGGGTCAACCAGCGATGGGTCGATCTTCAGCTTGCGGACGTCGCCCTTGCCGGAAAGCGTCACCTGCACCATGCCGCCACCAGACGCTCCGGTCAGCTCGGCGGACGCCAGCTGTTCCTGCAGCTCGCCCATCCGCTCCTGCAGCTTCTGCGCCTGCTTCATCATCTGGCCGAGGTTCTTCATCTCGCCCGAGTCTCCCATGCTTGACGTCGGCGGGCGCCCCTGCCCGGCTGCATCGATTGATCGGCTTCTATAGCACCCCGGCAGGGCGAAGTCATGGGCAGCCGCGTTTGCCTGGTCGATCGCCGCCCATCCGTTCCGCAACCGTCCAAAGCCGGTAAGGACGGGCGACGAGATTGGCGTTCAAATAGCGCGGCTCCGCCGTTACCTCGCAGCCCGCCCACAACGGCAGGTCGACCTGCTCGTCCTCGCGGTCAAGCTCGACTTCGGCAACAACAAGACCGGCGTTCTCGCCCTCGAATTCGTCGATCACCCATTCGATCCCGCCCTCGACCACGGTATAGCGCGTCTTCTCGATCAGCGGTCTGTTACACATGCTCGCTATGATCTCTCCGGCGTCGGTGAGCGGGATTTCGTACTCGTACTCCTGCCGACTGCAGCCGTTCTGCCCACTCTTGAGGGTCAGGAACGCGTGTTCACCGGCAATACGGACGCGCAGCGAGCGCCCCGCTTCAGACCAGAGATAACCTTGGCGGATACTTTCGCCAGTCGCGGCCGATCGCCATGCATCGCAGGTAACGAGGAACTTGCGCTCGATTTCGGCCGCCACCCAAATCTCCCCTAAACTTCACCGTCACCTTCCGCGTCGGCCGCAGCCGCAGGATCGCTGACGCGAATCCGCTCGATTGCCGCCCCGGGGAATGCCTGCAATACAGAGCGGACCAGCGGATGCGTCGCGACCTCGTCGAGGCGAGCCGCTTTCGCCGCCTGCTGCTGCTCTTGCAAGGTAGGCTCACCCGCCTCGCGTGACACGCTGACCATCCAGCGGCTCGCCGTCGCTTCACTGAGCATACGGCTCAGCCGCTGGGGGAGATCGGGCGGAACGTTCTCCGCCAGCCGCAGCTCAATCCGCCCAGGTTCGAAGTGCACCAAGTGCACAGCCGTCATCAGATGGCCGTAAAGCAGCGCCTCGTTACGCTTAATCGCCATCTCTACGACCTCGACGAACGACTGTGGCGCCGTCGTCTCCGGCTTCGTCGGCGATGGCACCAAGTCTGCCTCGGCGGCTGCCATTGCGGCCGGCATGCTCGAGCGGGCAAGCGGCGGCAAGCTTGGCCGACCGCTGCGGTCATCCTCTGCGGGCCGCGCAACCGCCGCCGGATGCGCCGCCGCCGCGATCACTCCTCCGGCGTCATCCGTCGCGCTGGTCGCCTGCTGATCGATGCCAGTCTTGCTTGCCGAGAGCATTTCCAACGCTTCCGCAGGAGTCGGAAGCTGGGAGGCGAAGGCGAGGCGGATCAGCAGCATCTCGGCCGCGTGGAGCGGTGAAGGCGCCATCCGCATTTCGCCCAGCCCCTTCAGCAGCATCTGCCAGGACCTGGCTAGCGATCCCATCGACAAACGTTTCGCCATTGTCGTCGCGCGCAGCCGCTCCGCGTCGCTGACCGCCGCCCCGCCCGCCGTCGGCACCAGCTTCAATCGCGTCAGCCAGTGAGTTAGTTGCAGCAAATCTTCAACGACGGCGATCGGATCAGCGCCGGCGACGTGTTGCTCGTCAAGAATTGCCAGCGCCGCAGTCGTGTCGCCCTTCAGAACATCGTCCAGGAGGTCGAGGCACACGGCGCGGTCGGCGAGCCCCAGCATCCCGCGAACCGCCTCTTCCTCGACCACTCCACCGCCGTGGGCGATGGCTTGATCGAGCAGCGATAGCGCGTCCCGAACGCTGCCGTCGGCGGCCCTCGCCAACAGCCGAAGCGCCGCGGGCGTCGCATGCACCTTTTCCTGCGCGACGATGCGCCCCAGGTGGGTCTCCAGCACCTCGGCCTCGATGCGTCGCAGATCGAAGCGTTGGCATCTCGACAAGACCGTGACGGGCACTTTCCGCACTTCGGTAGTGGCGAAGATGAATTTCACGTGCTCAGGCGGTTCCTCGAGCGTCTTCAGCAGCGCATTGAACGCCTTCTCCGACAGCATGTGCACTTCGTCAATGATGTAGACCTTGAAGCGGGCGATTGCCGGGCGATACGGCACCCCATCGAGCAACTCGCGGATATTGTCGACGCCGGTGTGGCTGGCCGCATCCATCTCGATCACGTCGAGATGCCGGTCCTCGGCGATAGCGACGCATTGTTCGCAGACGCCGCACGGCGAGACCGTGACGCCGCCGGTGCCGTCAGCGCCAACGCAGTTGAGCGCCCGGGCTATGATGCGGGCCGTCGTCGTTTTTCCGACGCCGCGGACCCCCGCCAGCATGTAGGCATGGGCAATACGACCAGCGCCGAAGGCGTTCGAAAGCGTGCGAACCAGCGCTTCCTGGCCAATCAGGGCATCGAAGTCGGAAGGACGGTACTTGCGAGCGAGGACTCTGTAGCGGGGGTCCGCAGAGAGAGAAACGCTCGTCGGTTCAGTCCCAGCCATATTGTGCCGCCGTGGAGGTCGGAGCAGCGCCGCCGGAGCGTCGGTAGAGTGGGAGACTGAGCAACGACCCGAACCAAAACTCGTTACGGCTGCTTCCTTCCGGATCTGACCGGGTTGGCGAGGAGCCCGTCCGCCGCCAGCCTCCCGACTATCAATATCGACCGGACCCTTGCGCCGAGGCAAGAATCTTCCTGCGCCGCGGGCACCACGATGCCGGAAGGTTCTTTTGCTGTGCGTCATTGGGCTGTCCAACATCACGTCTCCGCGCGTTGCTCGGCGGGCGGGGCTGTGTCAGGTTGCGATGATGAACGTCGCCTTGGCCTACACCGGTGGCACGCTCGATCGCGCGGCGAACCGCCGCAGCGACGAGCTTTGGCTGTCCGCCGGTCTTCGCGATCCCAGCGGTGTCCTTGTACCGGTGTGGCGCGAACGCATTCTTGTTGCCAACGGCGACCGACCGCGGCTTGCAACACTCGCAGGGCAACAAGCCCACAGGGTGCGCGAGCTGGCCGACGAGATTGTCTTTCTCGGTATGGAAGAGGGCGACCGGCCTTGGTTTGCCTGCGATCTTTCTTTTCACGATGAGGATCGGCTGACGCCGCTCCTCGACGGCTGCGCGTTCCGCGATCTCAACCGGGTGGTGACGCACCTCGGAGCGGGTGAAGGTGCCGTGGTGGCGTATGCCCGCTCGCTTCTTCACTGGCATCGCCGACATCGCTTTTGTGGCGCTTGCGGCACCAGGACCGCCCTCGAAGCACGGGGACATCTGCGCATCTGCGCTGATCCTGGATGCTTGAGCGAAAACTTCCCGCGCACGGACCCGGTAGTGATCATGCTGGTAACCCGCGTCGATCCTGACTCAGGCGCCCCGGTGTGTCTGCTCGCCCGGCAGAGGCAGTGGATACCGGGTCTGGTTTCCGCGCTTGCCGGCTTCGTTGAACCGGGCGAAACACTTGAGGACGCGGTGCGCCGCGAAGTTCTCGAAGAGGCCGGGCTCCGTGTTGATGTTGTCCGCTACGAGGCATCCCAGCCCTGGCCCTTTCCGGCCTCGCTGATGCTGGGATTTCGTGCGGAAGCCGGCGACAGCCCGCTCACCTTCGACCGGGACGAACTGGAGGACGCTCAATGGTTTCGGCGCGAAGACGTAGCGCGTATCCGCACGCTCGGTCTTCGGCTGCCGTTTCGCGGGACGATCGCGCGAGCACTGATCGACGGTTGGCTCGCTGAAGGCGATACTGACGGAGGATAAGAGGGAGGAAAGAATGCTGGAGCCGCCGATCGTGCGGATCAGACCGGGAAGCCCTGCCGATGCCGAAGCGATCGCGCGTGTCTACGTTAAATCGTGGCGATCGGCGTATGCTGGGTTGATCCCCAACGCCGTGCTCATACGCATGTCGGCGACCGCTCAGGCGCGCGAATGGTCGCAGCAACTCTCGCGCCGCAATCGCGCTGATTCGGTGCTCGTCGCCGATTTGCGCGGGGCAGGTATCGTCGGTTTCGGCAGCTGTGGCGCCGCGCGCAGCAGCTTGCTGCCGCACGCCGGCGAGATCTTCACTCTTTATGTTTTGCCGGAGCATCAGGAACGGGGCATCGGCCGTGCGCTGCTGTTCCGGCTGTTTGATGGGCTCATTGACCGCGGTCTCGATTCCGCAATCATCTGGGTCCTTTCGCAAAATCCCGCCCGGTTCTTCTACGAGGCGATGGGTGGCCGCCGCATTGCCGGCAAGGAGGAACGCTTGTGGAATACAACCCTGCCGCAGACCGCCTACGGATGGGATGATCTTCGGTTGTTACGCACCCAGGGCTCCGATCCTACTTCCTGAAGCGCCGGGCTCTGTTCAACTAGCCTACCTGCTCGGCCTCGACGGCGGACGGAACAGACTGGGCGAGATCAAGGCGGGCGGCGCGTTGCTCAAGGCGCCGAGCGGAGATGCCGATGCGGCGCACGTCCTCCGTTGCCTGTTCGAAATGTCGCAACAGCGCCCCGGCTCGTTCGGCGATCGCCGCAACGTCCGCTTCAATGCCGCGCAACTCCGCCTGAATCATCCCAGCCTGTTCATTCAACCGCACATCACGCAAGACCGCGCGAACGGTGTTCAGCGTCGCCCATAACGTCGACGGCGAGACGATCCACACTTTACGGCGAAAGGATTCCTCGACGACGCCGCGGAAGCGTGCGTGCAGTTCGGCGTAAACCGCCTCGGAAGGCAAAAACATCAGCGCTGAGTCGGAGGTTTCGCCCGGCACGATGTAACGATCGGCGATATCGCGCACATGTTGCACCAGGTCCGCCGCAAATGCGCGACCGGCGCGCCCTTTCGCCGCCTCGTCGTCCGCCTCGTGCAGCCTTCGCCAGCTCTCGAGCGGAAACTTCGCGTCGATCGCCATCACCCCCGGCGGATCGGGCAGCCGAAGCAGGCAGTCGACCCGGCAGCGATTCGACAGCGTCACCTGAAATGCGTAAGCATCGGCCGGCAAGAGCGAGGCCACCAGCGCCTCCAGCTGCACCTCGCCGAAGGCGCCGCGCGCCTGCTTGTTGGCGAGAATGTCCTTTAACCCGGTGACCTGGGTGGAAAGCTGAGCGATCGTCTCCTGCGCCTCGCCGACCAGCGCCAGGCGCTCGTGCAGACCGCGCAGCGTGTCGTGCGTACGTTCGGTCTGTTGCAACAGACCGTCGCCCATCCGCCGTGTGAGCGCATCGAGCCGCTGGTCGAGGCCGATCTGCGTCTGCTGCAGTCGGCCGGACAACATGGCCTGCCCTTCACCCAGCCGCTCCGCCACATCCGCCAGCCGTGCCACCTGCGTTGCCGTCGTCTCCCGAGCCCGCTCGCCGCGCAGCACCGTGAACACCAGCGCCGCCAGCGCCGACAGAGCAACGACGGCGGCGATTACCGCCCAGATCGCACCACCGGCCTGCGTCAGCAAAAAGAACAAATCGTGCATGACGGCAACCTTGCACGACAGCCGCGGGCAAAGCAAACTCCGTGAACGTCCCGCAGCAGCGGCGCGAGGAACCTTGCATGCGTCAACTATTGGCTGCCGCCCTCATGCTGACAGCAACCACCGCTACCACCTTTGCGGCCGACGTCACCCTTCCGGTCGAGACGCGCCGGCCGCCGCTGCTGCTCAACATCTACAGCGACGGGTGGGCGATTGTCTGGGATCGCCGTTCAGCTGATCTCGTCGTCGGAGCCAATCGGCTGGCGTTCGAGGGAGTAAGCCGGCAGATGCAGCCGTCAACGGCGATGATCGACGCCGGACCGGGCGTTCGCCTGCTCGACATCGATTACGATTTTGCGCTCTTGACGCCGGACGCACTGCTCCGCCGGTCGGTCGGCAAGACGATCGGCGTCGTGCGGACCCACCCGACGACCGGCGAGGAGAAGGTAGAGAGCGCCACGTTGCTCAGTGCCGACAACGGCATTGTCCTCAAGTACCACGACCGGATCGAGACCGGCACGCCGGGACGGCTGGTCTTCTACGACCTGCCTGCTGATCTGCGGGCGACGCCGGGTCTGGTGGCCAGCGTCGAGGCAGAACGTGCCGGACGGAGCGACGTGACTTTGGGTTATGTCACCCGCGGTCTGGGCTGGAGCGCCGACTACATAGCTTCGTGGGATGAGAAAGCGAAGACGATCGAGCTGACCGGCCGGGCGACCTTGTCGAACACCAGCGGAGCTTCGTATCCAGCGGCAGAAGTGTCGCTGATTGCAGGCCAGGTCAACCGCGAGACGCCGCCGATGCCGCTCGGCCGCGTGGCCGCCGCGCCGATGATGGCCGAGGCAAAGGCGATGCCGGAACCACAGGAACTGGCCGAGCTGTACCTCTATCGACTGCCGGGGCAAGTGACGCTGCCAGATCAGCGTACCAAGCAGGTGACGCTGTTGCGAACACCTGCGCTCGCTGTCGATCAGCAATACATCAGCGAAGCGGCCGTCGCCGTTTATCGCGATCCGGGTGAACCTCAGCCGCAGCATCCACAAGTCCGCCTCAAGCTGACGAACAAGGGTGGTGACGGCGGCCAGCCGCTGCCGGCCGGGATTGTCCGCGTCTTCACCGCGTCGGTCGAAGGCGTGCCGCAACTGATCGGCGAAGACCGGATCGAACACATACCGGCAGGGGGGAAAATCAGCCTTACCCCGGGTCAGGCGTTCGATATCACCGTCCTGCGCCGGCAGACCGACTTCAAGACGGCCGGCCTGCCCGAGAATGTCAGCGAGAGCGCCTGGGCGATCGAGGTAGCCAACGCTAAGGACAAAGAGGTGGCGGTCGATCTGGTCGAAACGATTCCCGGCGACTGGACGATCCTTGCGGAAAGTGCCGCACACGCCAAAGCGGGCGCGGACCGCCTCATCTGGCGGCTGCCCGTACCGGCCAAAGGCAAAGCCCAGCTCACCTACCGGGTGAGGGTGCAGCAGTAAAGGCCGCTCGCCGGATCGGGGGGCTACAATGCGCCATAAGGTACGCCCGCAGTGCGAGCTTGCTTGAGAGCCGTGGCGTACCATTCAAACTCGTCGAGGAACCGCGCAACTCGGCGCACGTGTGCCGGATCGCGCGGCGTGCCGTCGTCGTCGAACTGGTCCTGCACCTTCGGCATCGGCTGGATCGACGGAATGCTTGGCATACCCAGTTCAGCCAAGGTAGCGCGCAGCTGCATCGCCGCACGAACGCCGCCGCAGGCACCGGCGGAGTAACAGGCGATCGCCGATGGCCGCCAGAACCACTCTTCGAGAAAATGGTCGAGCAGGTTCTTTAGCGCCGGCGGAATGCCGTGGTTGTATTCGCCGCTGACGATCATGAAGCCGTCAGCGGCACGAATAAGCGCCGCCAATTCAGGCATCGGCGTGGGAGCTGCGCCGGGCGGGTATTCCTTATACATCCGATCAAGGAGCGGCAGCCGGCTATGCAGCGGATCAACGAGATCGACGGTATGTCCACGGGCGACGAGTTGTGTCACGAGGAAACGGGCGTACTTGATTCCCTGTCGCTCGCTGCGCACCGATCCGTACAAGACCAGGAACTTGAGGGGCATACTTCTCCCTCGCCTATCGGGTCAGGATTTCCAGCATGTGGCCGTCGCGGTCCAGGAAGTAGACTCCGCGGCCGCCGTTGCGATGATTGATCTGCATGTCTTCATGACGGTATGGCCCGCTGCCGTAGCTTATGCTCTCAGCCTTGACGCGACCGAATATAGCATCGAATTCGTCATCGTTGACCTTAAACGCATAGTGATGGCTGTCGAAGTCAACAGCGTTCATGAAATCCAATGTCAACCGGTCGTTGACTGGCACGACAGAAAAAGGCGGCAAGTCGCCGCCGAAGGGCAAGCCAAAGATGCGGGCAAAGAACCGTGCCGACTCCTCCTTATCGCGGGCCGGGACGATGGTATGGTCAAGCTCGATCGTCATGTCGTCATTCTCCGTCAGATGGCCCGACGCGTGAGAACGTTTCGAGGTGCTGACGCTATCACGCTGAACAACCGGCGCTCCGCGTTCGGGACCGCAAGATTCAAGGTAAGCGTTGACGGATTGACTTGAAGAGGCGGAGCGGCACACACCGTCACTCCCTTGCAACGATGCGGAGCAACGGGATCGGTTTGGCCGTCGAGCTTTAACGGGTCCGGTTGCGAGCCCGCTTCATCGCCGTCCCCGCCATCCTTTTCTATTGGAGCGTGGATCCTTGACGGCCTTCGCCTACACCTCCTATGTCACAGTGACGTGTGCAGGAGAAGTGTCGGCGATGGCGAAATTGTCGATCATCGTCGCCCCCGATCCCCGACTGAAGCGCCAGGCTGAGCCGGTGGCGCGAGTCGACCGCGAAGTGCGGCGGCTGATGGACGGGATGTTGGAGGCGATGTACGAGGCGAATGGTATCGGGCTTGCCGCGCCGCAGGTAGGGGCGCTGAAGCGCGTCCTGGTGGCGGATGTTTCGCAGCCAGAAGAGCCGGCGAAACCGATGCGGATGGCGAACCCCGAGGTCGTCTGGCATTCCGAAGATCTGGCGAGCGGCGAAGAGGGTTGTCTGTCGCTGCCCGACCACTTCGGCGAGGTAATCCGTCCGCGTGCTGTCCGCGTCCGCTTTCGCGATGAGGACGACGTGGTGCAGGAAATCGAAGCCGACGGCCTGCTGGCAAAGTGCATCCAGCACGAGATCGACCACCTCGAAGGCGTGCTGTTCGTCGACCATCTGTCAGCGCTGAAGCGCGGAATTATCTTGCGCAAACTCAGCAAGCAAAAGAAGTTGCTGGCGACCGGCTAGTGAGTGATCCGGAACCCGTTGCGAAGCGCCATCGGCTTCGGTTGGCGTTCTTCGGCAGTCCGGCGTTCGCGCTTCCGAGCCTGCAGACCCTCCTCGACGCCGGCCATGACATCGCGGCCGTGTATTGCCAACCGCCGCGGCCGGCTGGCCGCGGACACAAGTCGCAGCGCGCTCCGGTGCACGCGCTGGCAGAGAGCCTCGGACTTGACGTGCGCACGCCTGCGAGCTTGCGCGACGAAGACGAGCAGCGAGCGTTCGCTGCGTTGCAAGTGGACGCAGCGGTCGTCGCCGCGTATGGGCTGATCTTACCGACAGCGATCCTAAGCGCGCCACGGCTCGGATGCATCAACGTGCATGCCTCGCTGCTGCCGCGCTGGCGCGGAGCAGCGCCGATCGAACGTGCCATCATGGCAGGCGATGAGGAGACGGGCGTGACGATCATGCAGATGGAGGAAGGGCTCGACACCGGCCCGATGCTGCTGACCGCGCGCCTGGCCATCGGGAGGCGCATGACGGGACACACGCTCCGCACTCTCCTTGCCGATATTGGCGCACAGCTTCTGCCGGCTGCCCTCGAGGGCCTCGCAGCCGGAACGCTGATCGCCCTGCCGCAGCCGGCTGATGGCATCACCAACGCAAAGAAGCTCTCGCGCGACGAAGGCCGGATCGACTGGACCCGGCCGGCGGCAATGCTGGAATGTGCGGTGCGCTCTCAGTCCCCAGCCGGGCGTCTTCTTCGAGCACGCGGGCGAGCGGATTAAGGTCCTGGCGGCGGAATTGGCGGACGATGATGGCGCCCCCGGCACGGTTCTTGACGAGCAGCTTACGATCACCTGTGGCCGAGGGGCGCTGAGGCCTCTGCTCATGCAAAGACCTGGTCGCGGACCAACAGAAACGGCGGCATTTCTGCGCGGCTACCCACTGCCGCCTGGCACCCAGTTGGGCTGAGCGACAGGGCGGGACTTCGCCGGCCCGGATTCGAGCACGGCAAGGCGGGCCGCAGCTTCGGCAGCGATATCACTGGCACCGGCGCCACTGGCGCCGACCGGGTGCCCGATCTTCATGCCTGCCAGGAACTCGAGCGCCGGCATGCGTAGCGAAGCGGTGATGCCCGGCTTGCGATCGGTGAAGAAGATGTAGACGTCGCTCCACGCGACGCTCTCGGTCCGTGCGGCCCGGAACCACGAGCGTGTGTGTCGATCGCAGGTGTCGCGCGGTTCCTGCTCGGTCGCGACAATGTCGCCTTGTGCGTCACGTCGCACCCACAAGCCGCATCCACAGCTGTCGAGCTCGCCGACGCTCTTCACGCGGATCAAGGTCGAGATCGACGATTTCTGGCGTCGCACCATCCCTCCGCTGCGCGAGCGATCGGCAATCGATCCTCCGCTGCACGTTGCCGCGCAAGTCCCGGAGCGCGCCCAGTAGCTAGCGGCTACCCGCGGATACGTGAGGGCAAGCGCAAACCGTGGCCGATGACGAACTCGGTGATGACCGGAAGTCCGCGCGCCAGGCACATACCCACCGTGGCCAACACCAATACCGAGGAAATGGCCTGCAGTGGCACGGACCACTGCGACCAAAGCTGAGGGTAGAGCTGCGGCAACGGCTGCAGCAGGAGGACCCACGCGAAGGTCAGGGCCTTCAGCGCACCATAGCCGCCGCGCATCCAGCGACCGGCAACCAGCATCCGTGCCAGTGGCCCGCGCAACGTATCAAAGGCGCTGATATTGCCTTGCGCCATCGCCGCATAGCGGATGGAATCAACGATTACACCGCGGACGATGAAGACGATAGCGACCCAGATCGGAATCAGTCCAAGGTTGCTGAGGACGATCCACAGCACGTTCTCGACAACCCGGTCGACGGCGATGTCGAAGACCGAGCCGAACACCGTAGCCTCGCCGCGCCGCCGCGCGACCCACCCGTCGACGGCGTCGAGAGCGATGATCAGTAAAAGCAGCGGCGCGTTCATCAGTTGCCAGTGCGGCGGCGCCCAATACGTCATCGCCACAAGCAGAAACAGCAGCAGGAAGCGAAGCAAGGTAATCAGGTTTGCCATTACACGTCCCCAGTCCCGCGACAAATCAGGACCTGTCGCCTCCGACCAGCGTCGGCAGGCCGCTTCTCTGCGACAACGCGCGCCGACCCGAGACGTTCAACTTATTGTAATCTTTCCCAGAATATACCTATAAATGCCAAGGCGGCGCAACCGGTGGTCTCAGGCTCGATGCGGCGCGAGGTGTCGGCATCTCAAATGCCGCCGCCGGATTCCAAGATCCCCGTCAGGTATTCGACGCGCCGCAGGAGTCCACGCAGCCCCTCGTCGGCAAATCCTTCCGCCGCCATCCGGCGAAGTGTCTCGATCAAATAATCGCGGTTGAGCCCGGCGACCCCGCGGGCAGCGACGATGATCGCGGCAGCGCGCTCCACCGGAAGTTCACCGGCGTAGTGCTGATGCTCTAAGTCCGCAACAAAACTGTACGCCTGCAATAGTCCGTCGTTGTTCTTGGCAAACGCGGGCTTTACCGGCAGCCAACGGGCGGCGTAGGCATAGCACAGCAGTTCTCGTTCATCCAGGTATTCCTTCACCTCACCCGCTCGCTGCCATGACCCGGAACAGCAGGCCCTGGCATTCGCCCCCGGGAGCCAGGCCGAGCACCAGGCCAGGCACCTGCGGCGTGCCGCGCCAATGGCGCGACCAGATGCAGAACGAGCGGTGATAGCCGTGCAACAAGCCGCGCACGACGTCTTGATAAGGAAAGCCCGGCCGCCACATCAGCGAGCCGTAGCCGAACACCCAACGGTCTTCCGCCGTGGCCATTGTGACGCCGATCCTTCTGCCCGCCTGTTGTGGCATAATATGCGGAGAGCTCCATATGCGGAGAGCTCCTGGAATGCGGCACGGAGGAACGCATGGACGCCGACCACGAACACCGTCACAACCACGCGCACCCGCATCTGCACAGCCATCGCCACGAACACCGCCACGGCGAGCAGGCGCACGCGCATGAGCATGCACAGAACATAGCCATTCCACATCCATCGGCATGCGCACCCGCACGAGCACGATGCGGCAGAAGGTGAGGGTCACCGGCGCGAGCACGTAAAGCGCCAGCAAACCGCACGAACACGCACATCGGACCGACGCTCTTGAACCCACACGACCATCCCCACGAAAGCTGATCGCGGTGGCCGGGATGACGCAGCCTGTGGGAAGACTCCGGCCTACAAAGCGAAGCCGCAACATCGGCGCAACCAGCGCGACACCGGCTCAGGATGCATGTCGCAGGACAACCTTCCCGAAATGTCGGCCGGCAGCAAGATGGTCGAGGGCAGCGTGCAGGTCCTCGAAAGGATACTCACGGTCGATCGGTGGACGCAGGCCGGCGAGTCGGATCGCGTCGGCCATAGCCCGGAAATCCTCGGCGCTGCCGACGGTAATCCCTTGCAAACGGACGTGGCGGGTTACGACAAGGCCAAGGCGGGCGTCCATCGTCCCGCCTGCCAACACGCCGATCAGGCTGATCGTGCCGCCGGCCCGCACCGCGCGCAGCGATTGCGGCAGCGTTCCCTGGCCGCCGACCTCGATGACGTGATCCAGCCCGCCGCCGGCGAGATCGCGTGCTTTTCGTCCCCACTCCGGCGTTGTCCGGTAGTTGATTACCGCATCAGCGCCTAGCGCGCGGGCCCGCTCAAGCTTTTCGTCCGACGACGAGGTGACGACGACAAAGGCGCCGGCCAGCTTGGCGAACAGCAAAGCGAAGAGCGAGACACCGCCGGTTCCTTGCACCAGAACGCGCGCCTCGTGCCGCAGCCGGCCTTCGGTGACCAATGCACGCCAAGCGGTGACGCCGGCGGTCGGTAATGTGGCCGCCTCCGCGTCGCTCAGATGATCGGGTACGGCGGCGACGCCTGCTGCCGGCAAGACCATGAACTCGGCCATCGTCCCGTCCAATTCGCTACCGAGACTATGAGCGAGGCGCTCGTCGTCCGGCTCGCCGTCGATCCAGCTCTGGAAGAACAGCGGGCAAGCCCGGCTGCCAACGATGGGGGCGGTGACGCCCGGCCCAACGGCGTCAACGATGCCTACCCCGTCGCTGAGCACGATCAGCGGCAATGCCTTCATCCGTGCGCCGTAGCCTTTCTCCGGCACGAGAAGGTCGCGGTAATTCAGCGCTGCGGCGCGCATCTCGAGCCGCACCTCGCCCGGCCCCGGCAGTGGGTCCTGCCGTTCGGACAGCCGCAGATTGTCTCGCCCCCACGCTCCCTCGACCTGAAAAACTCGCATCCTCGCCACTCCCTCCACCGCGCGCCCGGCTGCGACGATCATCGCGCCCTGGCCGCAATCCGCAATCCGCAAGCCGGTGAAAACTCCAGCAACGCGGCCGCCGCTCCTTAGAACGAACCCTCCGGAACGGCGAGAAAAGCCGCCTCTTCCGGCGTGTTCAGCCGTCCGAGAATGCGGTTGCGATGAGGGAAACGTCCGAAACGAGCAATAACGGCGTAGTGACGTTCCGCCCAATGCAGCAGCTCAGGGTCGCCCAGTCCACCGATCAGGGCCATCGCCCGCCGCTGGTCCTCCAAGTCCTCGCTGTGCTCAAACGGCAGATAGAAAAAGAGCCGTTGCTCAGCCGGTACCGCCTCATCAAAGCCGCGGCCGATCGCCTGAGCTGCCACGGCACGTGCCTTCGAGTCCTGAGCAAAGGCTTCGGCCCGGCCGCGATAGATGTTGCGAGGCAGTTGATCCAGCAGCAGGACGAGTGCCAGCGCCCCGTCAGCTGTCTCTGCCAGACAATCCAGTGCACCCGCCGCGGCGGCACGGCACTCCCCGGCGAACTGCATCCCGCATTCGCTGTCGAAGCCAGCGTCGGCGCGGAACCACTGGCGCCGCCGCAGGGCAGCCCGCTCGGGATCATCGCTGCCAAACCAGAACGTGGTGAGCCTTTGGGCTACATCTGAAGGATCAGCGCTCGCCGGTAGCACGGGACTTAACGATGTTGACCCGGCATCGGCGCCATTTCGGCGGCTGCCTTCACCGGTACTTCGACAGTTATGGCTCCCGCCTTGGCAAAGGTGAGCGTAAGCGGAAAGACCTCCCCCTGGCGCAGCGGCTGCTTCAAACCCATCAGCATGACGTGCAGGCCCCCGGTTGCAGTGCCACCATGCCCCCCGAGGGTACGTCGATCGACTTGACTTCGCGCATCCGCATCACATCGCCTTCCATGATGTGGTTATGCAGCTCGGCGTTGTCAGCCACGGGTGAGCTGGCGGACAGCAACGTATCGTCGCTGGCCGACCCGTTCTTGAGCGTCATGAAGGCTGCTCCGACTTCCGCCTTTCCCGCCGAGGCGCGGGCGAATGGATCGCTGACGGTGATGTCGCCGGCCAGTGCCGGCGCCGCGAGGAAGATGGCAAGCAGAGCAGCGGGGATCATCTTCGGCAACATGGTGACTATGCTCCTGATCAAAGATCTGAAATAGGCCGATGGATAGTCGCATTTAGCCCCAGCTTCAAATCGACGCAATCGAAAGAGGCGCAACCCCGATCCCAGAGCCTCATCGTATATGACGATGTCGTCATGCAACCGGCGCAATTGTGCACTGCGGAAAAAGCCCTCCATGAAATTCGCGCGAGGATGTACTTTTGAATTGCATTCAGTAAAACTGCTCTACTTTGAGTAGATGTCGAGTTGCTCTCCTTGACGCGGAGTATCGGCCATGACCTGGGATCATCGACTCGCCACCCTGACACCCGTGCTGGCAATCGCCATTGCCGCATTCGTTACCGTGGTCACGTTTGCCGTATATTATCAATGAGCTGGGCACGGATTAACACCGCCGATCAGACGCCGCAGAGCCACTGCCTGCCGTTGCTGCTGTTGCTTGCCACAACCGGCGTCGCGTAATTCGCGTTCCGGCGCCTTCGGATGCTGCACCGCAACAGCCGCGCCGGCTGCTTAAATCGATTTGGGCAGCGAAGATCCCGTTCGAGGCGAGAACGATCCGTGTCGTCTCTTACTAGAGTTTAATCCAGGACGCGGGCGGTGATGTCGTGGATGATCTGGCGTATTGCTCCGTTGTTTGGCGGATCGGCGAGCGTCGTCATCCACCGCTCGGCCGGTTGCCTGCCAAGCCGATGCTCCCAGCGGACCCCTTGCAGAACCGCAATCGCTGGCGCCGACAACGATTCAGGAATGGCAAGTCCATTCAACGTTGCCCAGACGCCGGACCAGCACCGGGCGACCGCCCAGGGATTATAGCCGCCCCCGCCGAGCACGAGAAGTCGCGGCGCGAGCGGCATCATCGCGGCCACTGCCCGCCACAGCGCCCGGTTGGACAGGGCAAGTTTGGTCATCGGGTCATCAGCCAGCGCGTCCGCACCGCACTGCAGGACGATCGCCTGCGGGGGAAAACCGCTGCACCAGCGGCACAATCGCTGCTTCGACGAGAAAGACGAACTCGCTGTCGTTGAGACCTTCGGGCACCGGAAGATTGCGAGCTGCGCCGCCGGCGCGATCTTCGAGACCGCCGAATGCCGACACGGTATCCCCCCTCCGCATCGGCCAGCGCCCGTCCTCGTGCACGGAAACCGTCAGCACGCGTGGCTCGTCATGGAACGCCTGCTGCACGCCATCGCCGAAGTGGGCGTCAACATCAACGTAGGCAATGCGCCGGAGGCCCTGGTCGAGCAACGCGTAGATGGCCAACACCGGATCATTGAATATGCAGTAGCCGCTTGCTCGGCCGGGCTGGCCGTGATGCGTGCCGCCGGCTGGGCTGTGGACGATGCCGCCCGCACGCAGGCGCCGCGCTGCTTCTAACGAGGCCCCGCAGGCGGTGGCCGGCCGGCGAAATACCTCGCCGTAGACGGGATTGCCATTGACGCCGAGATTGAAGCGGGAGCGGTCGTGCTCCGACGCACTCTGCGTCGCTTCCGTCCGACGGAGCGCCGCGACGTACTCCGCCGTATGGAAGCGCGTGAGTTCTGACGGGCTGGCCGGCTGGACATCCACATAGCGTTCGCTGTCAAGCCAGCCCAGCGCCCGGTGGTGTCTCAGTTTGAAATTTTGGCCGTCATAGAGGCAGCCGTTCCTGCTTGGAAGAACTTTCGCGGGCGGCTTTCCTAAACGCAGTCGGATCGCGCCAAGGAAGTTGGGGCTGTTTGCCGGAGAATAGTTCGGCAACGGTCAGAATCTGGATCTTGGGAAATTTGCCGTATTCGGTTTCGTAGAGCCCGGATTTGATAGCTTCTATTTTCATCGGTCCAGTTGGCTCGGCCAGCGTGATGAACACACCAACCCTCGCCTTCTCACGGTCGATTACATGGCCGAGGTCGCGTACCATAGCGACGTTGACGTTATCGCCGCCATTTACGGAAACGATAGCCTTCTCGGTTGTCTTACCATCAGGCTTGAAATAGATCAGCCCGTCGATGCCGCTGTCGGCCCCCTTCTTCTTGCCGCCAAATGGTACGGCGTCCACCAAGGAAACCGCCCACCACTGGAATTGATACTTGTCGGCCGCGGCAAGAGAGCGCGCGCCATCGAGGTCTTTAGGCGTGCCGTGAACGGCGAAGGCGATACTGGGGAAAGCGTCCCTAAGGCGCTTTTCGATCAGCGAAATGGCGAGGTGAGTGATGTCAATTCCGGTCCACTGGCGACGCAGCTTTTCCGCCGCATGGATCGTGGTGCCGCAGCCGCAGAATGGGTCCAGCACAACGTCGCCCTCGTTGCTGGATGCCTGGATTATCCGCTCCAGCAAGGCAAGCGGCTTCTGCGTGGGGTAGCCTAGCAGTTCATCAGATCGGTTGTTGATGCCCGGCATGTCAGTCCAGATGTTCTGCAACGGCACACCGAGCATTTCATCGAGATATCGCTTGTACTGAGGCACCGCTCCCGGCCGGGTCTGGATGATGCGGCCTTGGTCTATGAGTTGTTGCATCTTCTCCTTGGAATAGCGCCAGTGCCGGGAAACCCCCATCACTTCGTAGAAGGGATTTCCCTTGGCCGCGCCGCCCGGCCCTTGAATGTTGTCCAGCCGATACCGCCGCCCGTCGGCGTCGGCGCGGCGATAATCGCGGTCGATGTAACTCTCATCATAGGGCGTGAACTGCACGCAGAACGGCGCGTCGTCGCTCTTTGCATAGAAAAGAATGGTGTCTGAAACCCGGCCAAAATGCCGCGCGCCCTGTCGTCCGTCACTGTGCGCGTGCGACCGTTTCCAGATGATCTCATTTCTGAATTTCGTGGGGCCGAACACTGCGTCGAGCAAAATTTTCAGATAGTGGCTGGCGGTCGGATCGCAATGAAGATAAAGGCTTCCAGCGGGCTTCAACACGCGGTGAAGCTCCAACAAACGCACGGCCATCATAGTGAGGTAGGCCATCACGTCGTTTTCTTTCAGAAACGAGCGCATGGCCCGAAGCATCTCGGCGGCGTCCGTGTTCCCGCTCTGCATCACCTCGTCAAAGGCGCGTTCGGCGCTGTCGTTCCAGTGCCATGTATCCTCGAAAGCCTCAATCTGCGCCTTTGACTGTTCGCCCGCGGGGCTGCGAAAAAGCCATCCTCAGTTTGTATTCCGCTTCTTATACGGGCTCCGTTTCTGCGTCGGCTGATCCACATCCATCAGCGCAAGGATCTCTTCCCAACCCCAAAGCCGATCTGTCAATCCGGCAGCCATAGCTGGCGTAACCCGCAGCGTCTTGTGGATGCGTATCCAGTTGTACCAGACGGCGTAGATCGCGACCATGTGCGCGTGGTTCTCGAATTTCTTTGAGAACCCGTTGGTTAGCCGCGTGAAGCGGCGCATGTGCATCCGCATCGTGAGGTTCTGCCTCTCGGCATAGCTCGTGCTGATGTGCTTCGGGTCAGGGGCGCCGGTGCAGCAGCGAGTACGTGTGCCGACGATTACCGGCGGGCTGTAACGGCGCTGGCCTTCCGGCGCCTGGCCGAACAGCTTTTCCAACATCGCGTAATCAACATCGGCGCCGAACGCATCTTCGACCGCTTGCAGGTAAGCCTTGTGCCCGTCGCTGGTTAGTTGCACGCGGTTCGCTAGCCGGCTTCGCACATCGCACATGAACTCCCGCGCATACTCACCGTCCCGCCCGCCCACCAAGTGCGCGACGATCAGCTTCGTGTCAGCCACGATCGCCGTCCATGTCCATGTGTCACCAGCGCCTTCCGGAGCGGCCTTGGCGTCTTTGACGTTGCGCGCCTTCGCATATGTGAACGACCAGATCTCATCGACCTGCACGCGCCGCGCCTTCACGCCGCGTACCTTGGCCTCATGGAAACCGGCGCAGAACCGGCCGGCATCGACCAGCAACTTCGATACCGTGTTGATGCTGGCATCGGTCAGTCGAGAGACCGACCGCATGGACGACCCTTCACAAAGGAGGTTGAGGATTTGGGCGCGCTTGGCGATCGGGAGCTTGTTCATGCCCGACATGATGTGAACTTCCGTGCTTATCGTCAAGCATATTTTGATCTAGCTCATCTGAGCCGGGGCATATTCTCCGGACGGCCTCCTCCCCATCAGGAATTGGCACCGCAGTCGAAAGAAGCGCCTCAATTGTCTTTCGCGACAACCGGATTTCCGACAGTATATCTGAGCCAGTTTGGGCGCCGCTCTCCAACAAAAGATGCAAACTCTTTTGCATCATGCTTGGAGTCTCCAATGGCAGAACATCATCCAGAGGCTCCCGCTTCCGCCACTTGTTTGCGCTCAATTGCTTGCGTAAGTTAAGAACCTGATCATCAGACAAAATTCCGAGGTCGGAGCAGCATAAATCTGAGCCGCAATGGATCCTTCCACCCGCCTTTTAGCTCAACGAAAGCCGCGAGCCTAGTGGAAAGACTTCAAGGAGTATGTGGTTTCTGGCAAAAAAGCGCAGGCTGGCAACGATGCGCTTCCCGCTCAAACCTATTTAAATCTGCTTCTAAATCTTCTTCCGCCACGCCGCGGTGAAGGATTAGATGTCCCAATTCATGTGCAGCATCAAAGCGTGAGCGCGCGGCTGATTGCTTATCGGCCCCTAAAAATATAAACGGATGCCCGCCCTCCCAAAAGGAGAACGCACTTACGGTGTCCACGCCAAACTCTGCTCGCGCAACCACAATCCCACGGCTTTCCAGTAGTGCGACCACATTGGAAATCGGCCGTCTCCCAACCCCCAGAACCTGCGGCACGCAGTAGCCGCTTCCTCTATTTCCTCATCAGTGTACCCTGACCCATTCTCCGGAGGATTGATGACAGGAAGAGATGTCTGCGGAAAATTGACCAATTTGCTAAAAAAAGAGGCTGTCTGAGCAAACCAATCCGACAGCACTTCGCAACGCTTGTTCGTCCTCCTTGTTTTACTCTTGAAGCTGCGAAAGAATGTTGGCCCGCGTTGCCCAAAGCTACCGGGGCGATCGCTCGTGAAAAACGATATTGGCTGCTTGAGTTCACCAACAAGTTTCATCAACGTAGATGGATCAGGCTCACGCTCTCCGGCTTCGTACAAAGATATTGCCTGCCTCGTTTTCCCCACAAGCAGGCCGACGTCTTCCATGCTTAGCTCTAGTGCTTCGCGGGCCTCGCGCTGCCGCCTCGGCACGATGCGCGCTTCCGCCGAGCGCCAACATCACCCATTGTTGCGACCATCATCTGAATTATCGCGCAGCCAACGCGCGATTTCATCCTTCAGCGTGACAACCGCTTCCACATCGGCCGCCTCCTCGGCTGGCGGAGTTTCCGGCTCGATAGCGCGAATCGCAGCGAGAAAATTGGGCGTCCGATAAATCCATCCGAATTTCCTGGCGCTGGGATGCAAGACTCCGATCTGGGCGAAAGAAAGTTCCTGATAGCCGTGCGCCAGGATCAGATGAGGCAGACCAGCAACCCTACGCTCATCTATAATCTCCGCGTTAAGCGGCAAGAGTGGGTTATTATTCAGAACGCGGTTTGTGCGGAAGTTGGCGTCTCGCGGGATATCGGTTGGTTGGGGGAGTTGGTTGATACTCATGGTAGATGAGGGCAACCTGATTTGCAAAAACTTGCCGGTCGGACGCTCAAACGAAACCCACCGGTAATCGAAGGGTAGCCGGCCCGCTATCAGTAAGCGCTCAATTTGCCTATCAACCGCCCACGCGATAACGTGACCTTTACCGATTTTGGCGGTCATAACGTCAAAAAGAGGCTCCTCTTTGTACAGAGCTTCAACGGCATCATACGCGGATTTGAGCGCGCCTGGGACAAGAGCCCGATGGACGTGACCGAACTCAGAATCCACAAAATGCTTGGCACTGACTGCATGCATCGGATGTCACCGTTGCCTCAATAAGAGAGCAACAGTTTCAGAAAATACAGTTGGTTTGTCAACAGGCTATTTCTCCCAACGCTTCGCCGCCGCCTTCCGCGCGACCTCCGCCCGCCGCTCTGGCGTCATGGCGTCCGCGCGCGCCTTTCCGCCCTTGCGCCCAAGCGCCTTTGCAGCTGGGTCTTTCCCGTCGTCCGGTTCTGGCGCATCATCAAGCTCGCCAGTGGCAATCCGCATAACGCGCACGGCGTTGCCGATCACGTCGGCTGGCCGCTTCTGGCCCTTCGGTCCTCGTGGCATGGTGTCCTCCCGGTTCATGCTTTCCGCTAAGCATATAGGAACCGGAGCGGCGATTCGATGGTGAGTCAAGGGCGGCGGATTTCAAACTGAGACACTACCCAGCGCCCGGCATAGATCGACGGTTAACGAGACGCGCGGAATAGCGAGGGGATGTCCAGGCGCGTGCCGCGAGGTCCGAAAGATTTCGCTTGAGATCATGATCGGCGGGTTCGCCAGTGCCACCGCTGCCGCATCCTTTGTTGTCTTGTCTTTTGCAGGGCTGACGTGGTCCCCGGTGTGCCGGTCTGCAATCCAAGCGATGAACGACACCGCGTCAGCGATTTGTTAATCCCTGCCGTGCTTCGATGCTGACCGGAACACGGGCGGAGCATCCTGCGATGTGCGAGAAAATCATCGGACGTATCCCTTCACTCACAGCCGAAGAGCGGTTGCAGCTGCGGCACAATTGCCTGCGCGCGACCGCGCGATCGGCGGATTCTCTGGTGGTCCAGGAAGCCAAGCGTGTTCTGGCCGAACTCGATGCGCTTGAGCAGCGGGAAGCACGCGTCCTCGCCCGCCTGCCGGCCTCGCGCCGCATCGAGTATGCTTTTCGCCGCTTGCCGGCGAGCGACAATGAGCGCCGCGCTATCCGGCTGCTGCTAGAGCGGAGTGCAGCGGAGCGGCCAGGAGCTGTTGGACAGCGGCAGATAGCACTCACCGGCGAAGACGCCTGGCATCGTCATATTGGCGAAATGTGCCGCACGCGCCGGCATCTTCTCCGTTCCGCTGAACAACCGCGATGGGACGAGCAGCCGGCGGTCGATCCTGCCGCTTGGGCTGCGCCATTGCTGGAGATCGATACAGACGAAGGCAAAGTGCGGTTGCGTCCGGAAGCGATGGCCGCCTTTTCCAGCCTGGGCTACGTTGAGGCTCCCGCTGCTTAACCGTCGCTGATACCTCCAAAGTGCATACATGAAGGTCGTGCGCCGAAGGTCGTTACCTGTCTGCGAGCGATTGTCTAGTTCCCTTCCGCCGGTGGTCCGGCCGTCTTGCTTCACGCCAGGCGAACAACCATAGTAGCGGCATGCGCACCTCCCACCGGCTGGCCCAGGCATTCGGCACGGCGCCCGCCGGGGGCGGGGTCGGACGTCGCTGCTGCGAGCGGCCGGGGTGCGAGCAGGATGGTGCTTATCGGGCGCCGCGGTCACGCCTGCAGATGACGCCATACCGATGGTTCTGTTTACAGCACGTCCGCGAATACAACGCCGCGTGGAATTACTATGCCGGAATGAGCGATGACGAGGTTGAGGCGGATATCCGCCGCGACACCGTCTGGCAGCGGCCCTCATGGCCTCTTGCCTCGGTTGGCTACGCTGCCTGGCAAGCAACACGTATGACCGACGGATTCGGTGTCTTCCGGGAGGCCCGGCCGCCGTCGCACCACCAACCGACCCCAGAGGAGCGGGCGCTTCTCGTCCTTGAGTTGCGGGCGCCGGTGACCGTTGCAATTGTCAAATCGCGTTACAAGCAGCTGGTCAAGCGCCATCATCCGGACGCGAACGGCGGGGATAAGGCGGCAGAGGAACGATTCAAGGAAATCAGCGAGGCCTATAGGACCGTGATGAGCACCCTCTCCCCTTGAGGATCGAAGCTAGGATCGACACGTTATGTGTGATGAGACAGGTTAATCAGCGGCGCCAAGTTACCAACAGTTGTGGCGCGAAGGGTAAAAGATGACGGTGCATCACGCTTCGCACGAAGCCTCAAGTCGAATCCTCAATGCCCCGGACATTAAGGTTTCAATCCGCCAGACCTTTGGTATCGACAGCGACCTGGAAGTACCAGGGTTCAGCGTTGCCGACGATCACGTTCCTGACGTCGACGAAACGTATCGCTTCGATCACGACACAACGCTCGCCATCGTTGCCGGGTTTGCTTACAATCGTCGCGTGCTGATTCAGGGCTATCATGGCACAGGTAAATCGACCCACATCGAACAGGTAGCGGCGCGCCTCAACTGGCCATGCATCCGCATCAATCTCGACAGCCACATCAGCCGTATCGACCTCGTCGGCAAGGATGCCATCGTTGTGCGGGAAGGCGCCCAGGTCACTGAGTTTCGCGAGGGCATCCTGCCGTGGGCGTTGCAGCGGCCGAGCGCACTGGTCTTCGATGAGTACGACGCGGGCCGGCCGGACGTAATGTTCGTCATCCAGCGGGTGCTGGAGGTGGAAGGCAAGCTGACGCTGCTTGACCAGAACCGCGTTCTGCGGCCGCATCCGTGGTTCCGGCTGTTCGCGACGACGAATACCGTCGGCCTCGGCGACACAACGGGCCTCTATCACGGCACCCAGCAGATCAATCAGGGTCAGATGGACCGCTGGAACATCGTCGCAACCCTTAACCTACCTGCCGCACGACGACGAGGTGGAGATCGTCCTGGCGAAGACGCCGCAGTATCAAGGCAAGGATGCACGCGAGAAGGTCTCGGCGATGGTCGAACTGGCGGCGCTTACTCGCGCCGGCTTCGTCAATGGCGACATCTCGACGGTGATGTCACCGCGCACGGTAATTACCTGGGCAGAGAACGCGCAAATCTTCGGCAACATCGGCGTCGCCTTCCGGCTCACTTTCCTCAACAAGTGCGATGAGGTGGAGCGGCCGACCGTCGCCGAATACTACCAGCGCTGCTTCGGCGAGGACCTTCCTGACTCCGCGCTGCGCACGGTCGTTCGCTGACGTGGCCAGCAAGCACAACGAGGACGCGAGCCACCTGCTGAAGCGGGTTACGGCAGCGGCCTTGCGCGCGGTGGCCGGGCGCTCGGATGTCGGCATCACCTACGGCGGTAACGAGGCCGATGTAAGGGGCAATAAGGTCCGCTTACCGAGTCCGGCGGGGCGCGTCGGCGCACAGGAGGTTGCCCGGCTTCGCGGTTCGGCGGACGCGCTGGCATTGCTGCTGCGCTATCACGACGCGGCTATGCACAAACGGCGCTCGCCGGTGGGTCAGCCGGCACGCGCCGTTTTCGATGCCGTGGAGCAGGTGCGTGTACAGGCGCTAGGCGCCCGCCGATTGAGCGGTGTCGCGGATAACTTGCGCGCCATGGTCGAACATACCTGCCGTTCCAAAGGATACGCCAAAGTCGAGGGACGGGACGAGGCGCTGCTCGCCGACGCGCTGGCGCTATTGGTTCGCGAGCGGCTGACCGGAGGCCGGACGCCGGCGCTGGCATCGTCGCTTGTGGATCCGTGGCGTCCTATCCTGAGCGAACGATGCGGGGATTCTCTGCAGCGGATGGCTGCATCTGTCGGTGATCAGATGGCCTTCGCCGACGCGGCGGCGCAGATGATCCATGCCCTTGGCCTGATCGAGGACGACGATCCGTCACTCGACCAGGACAACGACGAGCAGAACGAGGAGGGATCGCAGGAGAAAGAGAGCGAGGAGAAGACGCGGACGCAATCGGCCGACAGCGGCTCGGACTCCGGCTTGACAGCCGCTGGCGGCTCCCATTTGCAAGAGGGCCAGGTGGGCGAGGAAAAGCCGGCGAGCGAGGACGGTAAGCCGGGCGACGGTGCGGCCTCACCTGCCGGACCGTCAGCGCGGCGCAACCGCCGTCCCGAAATGCCGGCTGCTCCCGGCACTGTCTATCGTCCGTACACCACCAGCTTCGACGAGGTCATCGCCGCCGACAGCCTCTGCGACACGGATGAATTGAGCCGCCTGCGCCATCAACTGGATCAGCAGCTGAGTAGCCTGGAAGGGGTCGTCACGGCTAGCCAACCGGTTGCAACGCCGTCTCTTGGCGAAGCAGACGCGGGCCTGGCAGTTCGATCTCGACGAGGGGCTGCTCGATGCCGGTCGGCTGGCCCGCGTGGTCGTCGATCCGGTTCATCCGCTCAGTTTCAAGATGGAGAAGGAAACGGAATTCCGCGACACCATCGTCACCCTTCTGATCGACAATTCGGGTTCGATGCGCGGCCGGCCGATCTCGGTGGCGGCGATGAGCGCCGACATCCTGGCGCGCACTCTCGAACGTTGTGGCGTCAAGGTGGAAATCCTTGGCTTTACCACCCGTGCCTGGAAGGGTGGGATGTCGCGCGAGCGCTGGGTGGCGGAAGGCCGGCCGAAGATGCCGGGCCGGCTTAACGACCTGCGGCATATCGTCTACAAGTCGGCCGAACAACCCTGGCGGCGATCACGGCGCAACCTTGGACTAATGCTGCGCGAGGGGCTGTTGAAGGAAAACATCGACGGCGAAGCGCTGATATGGGCGCACAACCGCTTGCTCGGCAGGCCCGAGCAGCGGCGGGTGCTGATGGTGATTTCCGATGGTGCGCCGGTGGATGACGCCACCTTGTCGGCCAATCCCGGCAACTACCTCGAACGCCACCTCCGCGACGTCATCGAGTGGATCGAGACGCGCTCGCCGGTGGAGCTCAGTGCCATTGGTATTGGTCACGACGTCACCCGCTATTACCGCCGCGCGGTCACTCTGGTCGATGCCGAGGAACTGGGGGGAACGATGATGCAGAACCTCGCTGAACTCTTCGACGAGGATACGCAGCCGCATCCACAAACGGTACACCGTCCGACCGGCCGTCTTGCCGGCCGCCCCCGCTAAGCTTCGCTTCTGCAGGCTCCGGCTCGCCGCTAATGGCGAGCCGGGATTTGATCGCGTTAGAACAACGCGGGAGTCGAGAAGTTGTAGCCAACACCGACGCCGAAGAACCAGGGGTTGACGGTCAGGTTGTCGTTATTGTTGCCGCCGATATGTGTGTTGGTAGGACGGAGCCACCACTTCTTGACATCGAGCACCGCGACCCAGCGGCTATCGGGAATCTTAAAGTTGAGGCCGAAGTTGATCAGGCCACCCCAGGTGTCGTCGACCTCGACGTGCGAGCCGATATGCGACTGGTCTTCCCAGAACTTTGCGTAGGTGAGGCCGGCGCCGACGAACGGTGACACCATCTCTTTGCTGAAGAAGTGATACTGACCGATCAGGCTCAACGGCAATACCCATTGGTCGGTCAGCTTCTGCGTCTTGCCGCCTGCCTGCAGGTCAACGCGGGCCCATGGAACCGCCAGGACGGTCTGCGCGGCGATGTTTTCGGTGAAGAAGTAAGTGAGGTTCAGCGCCGGGTTGACCGTAGTGTTACCGCTGTTGAAATTGGTGCCGCCTGCGTTTCCAATGCTTCCGCTCGCATCTGGCGCGAAGCCCGCTACCAACAGCTGCACGAGGAAGTCGCCCGACTCGTAGGCGCTTGCCGGGAGGGCACTCGCCGCCAACGCGGTCGCAACCACGCAACCCAACGCCATCTTTTTTATTGTCATCATTAACCCCTACTCGAATCGCAAGCCGGTCCGGATCGCTGCTGAGCTGGCACAGATCGCCGCCAGCGACGACCTTAATTCCCCTAGGAAATTTATGGATGTTGCGTCAACTGCCGAGCTATGCACGCGTCGACGAGAAGAGAGGAAGTGTGGCTAGATTGCCACACCTGAGGCTTCCGGAGGGGACAATGGGTGTTGAGCGGGCCTCAAGTGGCCAGATTGGCACGCAGGAAGGTGAGCGTGCGTTGCCAAGCAAGTGCCGCATCGGCCTCGTCGTACCGCCCGCCGCTGGGATTTGCAAAAGCGTGATCCGCGTCGTACCAGTATACTGTGAGTGCCTTACCCGCTTCTTTCATCGCGCGTTCGAACGCCTCGACCATTGGCCGGTCGATGTTCGCGTCCCGGCTGGCAAAGTGACCCAGGACTGGACCTTTTAGCCGCGCCAGCCGGTCAGCCGGCTGCTCCACCCGACCGTAGTAGATCACCGTCGCCTCCACCGGCGTGGCGATGGAGGCATTTAGCGACCAGCCGCCGCCGAAACACCAGCCAAGCGTCCCAACGGCTCCGGTGCCGTTTGGCCGCGAGCGAAGCCACTGTATCCAGGACACCAATGTATCGGTCGCGGCCATCGGCTCAAGCGATTGCATCAACCGCTTTGCCTCGTCGGCCGTACCCGTCGAGCGGCCATCATAGAGATCGACGGCCAGCGCGGCGTAGCCTTGCTTCGCGCAATCGGCGGCCACGGCCTTGATCTGGTCGTTCAGTCCCCACCACTCGTGGATCAACAACAGCGACGGCGCCGGCTGAACTGCCGGCAACGCCAGTGCCGCTTTGACCGGCCTGCCGCCCTGAGTGGTCAGGCTCACTTCTTGCAGCGCCGCTGCTGCCGCACGGGCAAGCCCGGGGTCAGCGAGAACGGCGGCCAGCGGGGCAGCAGCTGCGAGCCCTGCCATGATCTCCCGGCGGGTCGGCAGGATCGTCATTGTCGGTCTCCTTCCAATGCGTCACTGCTCTTCGACTTGGTCACCTTGCCGCCAGCTTGAAAGGCCACGTTCGCACTGCCGAGCAGCCGTTCCGCAAAATCTGCTAACCTCGCGTCGTCGAGCAGGGAGATCCCGACCTCATGCGCATTCCCTCACCGGTCTTTGTCGTGGCAATCGTTGTTGCCTGCGTCTGGGCGGCGTCAGCGCCGGCTGACGTGATTGAGGTGCGGTCCCGCCCGGTTGTCCTCGATGCAGCCGATCCTGGACGAACGCGGGTCGGGCGGCTGGAGTGGCGGGGCGGCGTCGAGCTTACGTCGGCTGACAAGCGATTTGGCGGACTGTCGTCGCTCCGCGTAGCTCCAGACGGCAGCCGCTTCACCGCCGTCTCCGACGAGGGCTGGAGGCTCGACGGCCGTTTTCGATATGATGTGAACGGCAGGCTCAACGGCCTCGATGGAGCGACGCTCGTTCCGCTGCTATCCCGTCGCGGCCGACCGTTGCCCGACATCGGGAAGCAAGAGAGCGATGCAGAGTCTCTCGTCCGCGAGGCCGACGGCAGCATCATCGTCGGCTTCGAAGGGAATCACCGCATCGTTCGCTATCCAGCGGACGGGAGTTCAGCCTCCGTGGTCCCGGCGCCGGCGGGTTTGCAGGAGGCTCCGGAGAACGCCGGGATAGAGACACTCGTCCGCCTCGCCGATGGCCGGCTGCTCGCGGTCACCGAAGGTCTCGCCATTGACGGAGGCGTGCGTGGCTGGATCGGCGACGGCAGGAGCGGCGGCTGGCGCCCCCTCGTCTGGCGCACCTCAGAGGGCTTCGTACCGACCGACGCGGCGCTGCTGCCGTCAGGCGATGTGCTTATCCTGGAGCGACGTTTCCCGCCGGTTGGCGCTCGACTACGGTTGCTGCCGGCGACGTCGGTTGCCGCCGGCGCCATCCTCGACGGTGCCGAGCTTGCCCGGTTTGAAGGTTCGCTGACAGTCGACAACATGGAAGGCATCGACGCGCGGCGCGGCCCTTCCGGCGAAACACTGATCTGGCTCATCTCCGATGACAACTTCAGCTTCCTCCAGCGCACCCTGCTCCTCATGTTCAGGCTGGTGGAATAAACGGTCACGCATCCGATCAGTTGTCGCGAGCGTAGGCCTGTCGTATTTGCCGCCCTCCCCCACTCCGCCCGGTCATGCGCATGAGAGCCCGCCATCCTAACCCCGATGCTGTCAGCCGCCCCGGCGACTTCCGCACGCTGCGGACCCTGCTGCCATACCTGTGGCCCGCGGAAGAAGCCGCGTTGCGCGCTCGGGTCGTCGCCGCCGTGGTTTTCCTGGTAGCGGCGAAGGGGATCAACGTCATCGTTCCCGTTCTCTACAAGTACGTCGTCGACGGGCTGGCCGCCGATCAATTCGGCAAGATCGCCGCGGTGCCGGTGTTCATGGTGATCGCCTACGGCGTCGCCCGGATGTTGTCGCAAGCGTTCGGCGAGCTGCGTGATGCGGTATTTGCCAAAGTCGCGCAGCGGGCGATCCGCACCGCGGGGCTGAAGACCTTTGAGCATCTCCACGCACTGTCCCTGCGTTTCCATCTCGACCGCCGCACCGGCGCCGTCAGCCGTGCCATCGAACGAGGCACCAAGGGCATCGATTTCCTGCTTAGCTTCATGCTGTTCAACATTCTGCCGACTTTGCTGGAAATCCTGCTGGTCTGCGGCATCCTGTGGGCGCTGTTCGGCGTCTGGTACGCGCTGATCACCTTCGTCTGCATCGCTGGTTACATCGCCTTTACCGTTACGATCACCGAGTGGCGGACAAAATTCCGCCGCGAAATGAACGAGACCGACTCGGAGGCACACACCAAGGCAATCGACAGCCTGCTCAATTTCGAGACGGTGAAGTACTTCGGCAACGAGGCGCATGAAGGACGGCGCTTCGACGCGGCACTGCGCCGCTACGAGATGGCGGCAGTGCGCAGCAAGGTCAGCCTCAGCCTGCTGAACATTGGCCAGGGCTCCATCATCGCCGTCGGCCTGATTGCGCTCATGCTGATGGCCGCGCGGGGTGTGGCAGACGGGACGATGACGGTCGGCGACTTCGTCATGGTCAACTCCTATTTGATACAGCTTTATCTGCCGCTGAACTTCCTGGGCTTCGTGTACCGCGAGATCCGGCAGTCGCTCACCGATATGGAGCAGATGTTCCAACTGCTGCAGGAGGGTCCGGAGATCGCTGATCGTTCCGATGCCGGGCCACTGATGGTGAACGGCGGCGGGATCGCCTTCGACAATGTTTCCTTCGCCTATGATCCACGGCGCACCGTGCTCGACCGTATCTCATTCGCCGTGCCGGCTGGGCAGACGCTGGCGATCGTTGGACCCAGCGGATCCGGGAAGTCGACCATCTCGCGGCTGCTTTACCGCTTCTACGACGTCACCGGCGGGTCGGTCGCCATCGACGGCCAGGATTTGCGCGGCGTGACCCAGTCGAGCGTGCGCGCCGCGATCGGCATCGTCCCGCAGGATACGGTGCTGTTCAACGACACCATCTTCTACAACATCGCCTATGGCCGACCCGGGGCGACTGAAGCCGAGGTCGAGGCGGCGGCACGGCTCGCCCGGATCCACGACTTCGTTGCGGGTCTGCCTGACGGCTACCGGACGATGGTCGGCGAGCGCGGCCTCAAGCTCTCCGGTGGCGAGAAGCAGCGTGTCGCCATCGCCCGCACGATCCTCAAGGCGCCCGCCGTGCTTCTGTTCGACGAGGCGACCAGCGCGCTGGATACGCAGACCGAGAAGGAAATCCAAGCGAGCCTGCGCGAGGTCTCGGCGGGCCGGACGACGCTGATCATCGCGCACCGGCTATCCACCGTCGTCGATGCCGACCAGATTATCGTGCTGGAGTCCGGCCGCATCGTTGAGCGTGGCCGCCATGTCGAGCTTCTGGCTGAGGACGGGCCGTATGCCGCGATGTGGGCGAAACAGCAGCAGGTGGAGCACGCCCGCGAGGCGCTGCAACAGGCGGTGGCGGCGGAAGACGTGCTGCCGATCACCAGCTAAGCTTGTAGACCCCAAGCCGCTGAGGGGCTCCAATCAGCCTAGCCGGTGATTAATTGTCTGTTTCGATCCTATAATAGGATAACAGTCTTGATGCCTGCGTTGTGTTCGGCTATCGTTCTAATGAAACGCGATCAACGATGGACGGCGCCGATGAACGGAGGAAAACCTGACCTATTGGCGATGCGCCGCCTGTTGCATTGTCATCAATGGACCGACGTCGTCGATTGGGGCTGTGCTTTTGGCGAACTCGCTAATCTTAGCGACGCGCAGATCGACGCTATTGCGGCCCCGGTGGACGACGGAGCCGACGAGGAGACCGCCCACCGCGACAAGGCACGGCGATGAGCGGGCGCACTGGCAAAGAGCCGTCAGCCGGCGGTAATCTGCCGTCGGCCAGCGGCAAGCGGGTGTGCGACATTCCGGAGCGCATCGATGGGCGGGCGCACCGCCTGGGCGTTAGCCGAGGCGCGACAGTGGCGACGGCACGCTTCGCTGCCGGCTACGGCTGGTACGCCGCGGGATTGTGGCGGGCGCAGGCGGACGCGGAAGTATGGTATGTCCGCACCTGTGACGACCGCTTGCACGAGTTCGCAGATGAGGCTGCGGCAGTGGCGTTCTTTCTTTTCTACGTGCGGGATATTGCCAACGGTCGATATGAGGACGTGGCGCGGGTTCCCTCGACCCGGCAGTCTCGCGTCACGGATTCTCCTGAAACTCCCGTTCTATCCATCCGCCGCCGAGCACGCGCGCGCCGTCGTAGAACACGCACGCCTGGCCCGGAGCCACTCCCGCGTAGGGAGCGTCCAGGCGAACTTCACCGCTCGCATCCGCCTCTGCGTCGAGGTGGGCGGCGACAGGCGGCATTGCGGAGCGCAGTTTCACCGTTACCCTGATGTTCCGTAACGGTGGCTGATCATCGCCCAGCCAATTGATCTCCCGCAGCTTGATGCGATCGCGCAGCAGTTCCGCCTTCGGTCCGACGATGACCCGCCCGTCCGCCGGCTCCAGCCGCGTTACATACATCGGCTCTGCCGTGGTGATACCGAGCCCACGGCGCTGGCCCACCGTGAAGCGATCAACGCCGTCGTGACGGCCAAGCACCCGCCCCTCAACATCGACAACGTCACCCGGACGCGCTGCCTGAGGGTGCAATCGGCGCAGCACCTCGGCGTAGCCTCCGTCTGGCACGAAGCAGATATCCTGACTGTCGCGCTTCCCGGCGATCGGCAGGCCGAACCTTCGCGCGATGGCGCGTGTCTCGTCTTTGTCCAAGGCCGCCAGCGGAAAACGCAGGAAGGCAAGTTGCTCCCGCGTTGTCGCGAAGAGGAAATAGCTCTGATCGCGTACGGGGTCCGCGCCCCGGTAAAGCTGCGGGCCTCCAGGTGCATCCCGCCGTTCGACATAATGGCCGGTTGCCAACGCGTCGGCACCGAGCGACCTGGCAGTCTGCAGCAAGTCCATGAACTTGATCCGCTGGTTACACCGAACGCAGGGGATTGGCGTCTCACCGTTCAGGTAGCTTGTCGCGAAGTCGTCGATTACCCGCGCACGGAAGCGTGCTTCGTAGTCGAGGACGTAATGCGGGATGCCCAGCCGGTCCGCGACTCGCCGAGCATCATAGATGTCCTGTCCCGCGCAGCAACTCCCGGGACGGCTGGTTACGCGGCCATTGTCGTAGAGTTGCAAGGTGACGCCGATCACCTCGTAACCTGCCTCGGCCAACAGCGCCGCTGTCACCGAGCTGTCGACCCCGCCCGACATGGCGACAACGACGCGGACCCCCGCGCCGTTGCGCCGAGTGATACCTATTGAACCCATGCCGTTATTATAGGGTGGCGCTGCCCGGCTGGCGAGCTTAGCCCTGTATCTCTGCTCTAGGGTTCTTTTGGAACGCTCACATAAATGGGACCATCAGCGTAGGCTAGTGTCACCACGCTGCCGCCGCCGGCGATCGGCATCCCGTACATGTTGCGCGCTGACCCGCTTTCCGGGATGCGTAGCGTCGAATTCCAGTTCGGTGCCGACAACCAGACAGCGAACACCACGTCCGACGTTCCGTCAAATCTCGCCACGTTCAACCAAGGCGGCAGCGTGCTGTTCTGGCGCAAGACGCCCTTGTATGTCCGCGATGTTAAGGTAGATGACAGATTCTTCAGCGCTTGTGCAGCAGGTTTTTCTTGCTGGTTGAACGTGACTATGCCGAGGTTGCATTCAATATTCCTGGCATCATCGCAACTATCGATGAGTTGGAAGAAGGAGTAGTCTTGTTCTCCGACGACCGTCCAGGTCAGAAAAGAACGTGTCGCCATCACGGCCTGAGCGTGCCTGCTTTGAGCACTGTGACCGTTGCCATCAGGGTCGAAGGGCGACGATGTAAAGCCCCATTCGGTAATGCGAAGCGGTAGCGATTGTGACCCCATCTCTTCTTCAATCACCCGTCGGCCACGCAGAAGATGACGCCAGCGCCGTTCCGGATCACCTACTTTATGTTCTGTATACGGATGCACGCCCAGAGCATTGGCGCCGACTACTGCCTTAGTCCGCATCAGGTCTCGAAGGTAGGGCCACGGTTCCCAACCACCCCAACCGGGCAAGCCTCCGGTGATGATTGTCGCGGAAGGATTCACACCGCGTATCGCCGAGATCGACCGTTTCAGCAATCGTCCATATTCTTCGGCGGATGGGGAGGGCTTCCAAAAGTTTGGAAAACTCGGCTCGTTCCAGATTTCAAAATCGACAGGCGCGCCTCGATAGTGTGTTGCCGCAGCGGCGGCAAACTTCGCAAAGGCTTCGATTTCCGCATCCGATCTTGGCGGCCGGCCGCCGGTATAGCTGGGATGACCGTAGCCAAGCACCAAAAGCGCTCGACCGCCGCGGACGCTAATATCGTGAACTATTTTGTCAGAGGATCTAAAATTATACGTCCCAACTACTTTCTCCACCTTCTCCCAAAACAGTGTTGAGCGGATAGCACGGAAACCCAGATCTCCGGCCAGTATACCGTCGTACCCGGATATCCCCTTAAGCACATTCGTCAACGGCCCAAGGTTCTGCGAAGGAGGCTCATACTCCGATATCGGCGCATTTAGTGCAATTTCCGACGGGAACGCGTCGCTCATCGTATCGTGTAGTCTTACTTCATCTATCTCAAGTATGCCATTGCTGCCCAGAAGCTGGTCCTTTTTTATGATTATTCTGATCTCCTGGATCCCATCGTGGAATTGTCCGTCATTTATGCCTGCACGATATCGTAAGATGTCGTCTGGCAGCGATAGGACCACCCTGTGCCAGGATTCTAAGGACTTGGCGGTAAGTGGCAGTGAAACTGCCGCATAGACCAGCCACTGCCCGGTGCTATCCCTGACTTCAAAACTAGGTTCACAAGCTGTACAGCGGATCCAGGCATCGAACACAGTTCCTGCCGTGGGGGAAGCAAACTTCCTGCTTATTCGGACAGAGCATCCGCCCGCCAAGACCTCGCATCCGAGGTTGAAGTTTACTGTAGCACCTCCGGAACCTCCAAAGCCGGGGCCAGCGACTAGCTGACCACTTGCGCCGGGAGACTTGGCTCCGACAGAGAAGCTCCAGGATGACACTTGCGCCGGGTCACTGAAGTCGTTGACTATCGTCGTCCCAGCAGCGGCCTTTGCGGTCTCGCCTCCCCATATGATCGCTGTCACTACCACCCATACGATTGCTAAAGACAGCTTATACGAATTTTTCATGACATGGCCCCGCACTATTTATCTTTGGTAGTATTAAGCGGCGGCAAATACGGCATAAATAAGGCAGTGGCCTTTTTGTTGCTGGTTTTACTTACCCCTTTTGGGTGTTAGTTAGCTCGTCAGTATATACTTGCTTTGCTAACCACAGCTTCACCCTCGTGAGGAGCGGCCGAGGTCTTGTTGTTACACATCCGTTCGTTGATACATCGTCTGAAGCGCCAGAGACGATGGGCGATGCGATCGAGAACGGTTGCAAAATGCAACCAAACCGCCGATGCTGAGAGTTATTCGCGAAATCGGACGATAGAGCCGAAGTCATAGAGGGAGGTGACGATGCGCGGTTTGCGGCTCGGGTCGGGGGTGCTGGCTCTGTGCGTGGGACTGATGAACAGTCCTCCGCTGTCGGCGGAGCAATTGAACAACGACTGGCTAGCTCCTGAGAGCAGCGGTGAATCGGGCGAGACGGCTACCACCATAGACGACCTGCCCAATCCGCCACTAATCCGCAGCCATGACGGTGTGCTGGAAGCAACCCTCGTCGCGGCACCAAAGCGCGTTACGGTCGCGCGCCGCACCTTCACCAGCAATGTCTTCAACGGCCGCTATACGCCGCCTACTCTGTTGGTGAAGCGGGGCGACAGGTTTCGGTTGACGATCGTCAACACCATCGGACCTGCGGACGTCGAGATTGACGGGCCGGAGTTGACCAACGTTCACTACCATGGCACCGACGTCACCCCGATCCCGCCGGGCGACAACGTCTTTGTGCGTATCCGTCCCGGAAGCAGCTTCGAGAACCGCTTTACCTTCCCGATCGATCATCCGCAGGGCTTGCACTGGTACCACACCCACCTGCACGGCTTCGTCGAACCGCAAATCCTGTCGGGCCTTTCGGGTATGCTGATCGTCGACGGCGTTATCGAAGATCACTATCCTGAGTTGTCCGGCCTGCGGCAGCGGGTAATGCTGCTGAAAGCGAATTTGCTGCCAGATCAGGACCCGAACTCGGCGCTCACCAAGACGATCAACGGCTTCTCGCACGCGCCGATCCGCGCGCGCCCTGGCGAGTATCAAATCTGGATGCTCGGCAACCTGGGAGCCGACGCCTTCTTCAATCTCGCGCCCGAAGATCATGAATTCTGGGTGCTTGAGCGCGATGGCAACATGCTGCGCAAAGCCGAAAAGCAAGAGACACTATTCTTGCCCGCCGGAGCGCGACTGACGGTCGTGGTCAGGGCTGGACGCGCCGGCCGCTACAGCTTGCGCACCTTGGCTACCGACACCGGCCCACAGGGCGATCCAAACCCGAAGATCGTCCTCGGGACACTTATCGTCGCCGGAAAACCGGTGCACGAAGCAAACATAGCCGCGCGGCTAGAGCGGCCGGCCGCCGACGTTCCCGGCATCACCCCGCCGCCCTCGGAGGTCGTAACCCTCCCACAGCGCGTCACGAACAAGCGGACATTCGTCTTCTCAGAGACGGCAGACGGCAATACTTTCTTCATCAATGGCAAGCAATACAAGGAAAGCAGGGTAGATACCCGGGTGCCGCTCGGCGCGATTGAAGAGTGGACACTGCTCAACACCAGCGGCGAACTGCACGTGTTCCATATTCATCAGCTTTCGTTCTTGGTTACCGAAGTGAACGGGCGGCGTCTTGACCCGCCGGAATTTCGCGATGTCGTCAACCTTCCCTATGCTAAAAACAACGTTCCGGGAAAGGTGAAGGTGGTCATTCCGTTCAACAATCCGGTGATGGTGGGAAAGTTTGTCTACCACTGCCACATCGTCGGTCACGAGGACGCCGGCATGATGGCGAACATCCGGGTATTCAGTCCGGGTGACACCTCGGCCGACGCCGGCGACGTCACCGGAGTCAAACCTCAAAGAAACGTTCTCGATTGGCTTCGCGGCTTGGTCGCATCTCCGGCGGTGGCGGGAGATACCGCGCTGGTGACAGAAGGCGACTTCTCACCGAACGACCTCTGCGTGACTCCCAACCGCACGGAACGCGCTTTGCGCATGCGATCACGTTTGACGGTAGCGACGCCGTAGTCTTGCCTTCCTCACAAACAACAACCGGCACGGCCAGGGCGTCAAAACACCCAGGCCGTGCCGGCATCTTCCTTAACAGGGTGCGAGGCCGATCGGTCAGTGGTGGACCGGCACGCTCGTCGATCGGCCGATCCCGAGGTCGCGGGGTGTTCCGAGCATCCCGCCAACCGCAGCCGCTACGGCGCCGAGCGTAAGCGCAATGAATGTCCAGATTGCTCCTTGAGTCACCGCGTCTGCCGTCGCCTCACCAGCTTCGCGAGCCTGCGCTGCTGCCTGGGCATAGGATCGTTCCCATTCGGCGATTTGCTGCTCTGCCGCCGGCCGGGACAGGCCGGTGTGGGTCGTCAATGCAGTAATCGCCGACTCGCGGTCGGCCGGACTTAAGCCCTGCGGCCCGGCGGTAATGATCTTACGAACCACCTCGCGGACATTCTCGTCCCGCGCTGCGTCGCCCAGTTGCCGGGTGGCCTGATCAACATTGAGACCAGCGCTTCCCAACATCTGTCGGATCTGGCCCTCAATGTTGCCGAGAGGCTGGCCTCCTCGATCTTGGGCAACTTCGGCGCCGCCGCGCGCCGCGCCACTGACTACTGAGCCGACAACATTGAAAGCCCCACCAACCAGGCTTCCGACGGTCGTCGTCAGCATGTAGAAGAGCAAGAGCGTAGCAAGCCCCCACGCGACGAAGCCGTGCAACAGACCATCCGTGCGGACCGGTACGCCGGCCAGCCGACCGGCAACCCAGCCGCCGGCGAACACCGACACCAAGGCAGTTCCGACCCACCACAGCCCGGCGCCCGTTCCCAAACTGGAGGCCTGGGGAGAACCATCTTGCATCGGATCGATCGTACTGGCGCCAATGGCGACGCCGAGCAGGCTGAGGACCAGCTGCAATGCCAGGGTTGTTATGACGCCGGCGAGAACGGCGCCCCACGAGATGCGCTTAATTGTTAGAGGGGCCAATTCGCCGGGAGAGCGAACGGCCGGCGGGACTGAGCCCACAGTTTGCTGGAGTGCCATGATAGGGTCTCCTCATAAAGGTCGTGCGCTTGATTACGGCGACAACCGCCGGTTTCGTCGCAAACGTCAGCCGGACAGCAAAGTTCCGGCATCATGATCACAAGTCAAAACGGCTGCCGAAGCGAGAACAGCCGGCTCGCGACCTCAAGGGTCAGGATTTTGAAGACTCGCGCCCTTTCGGCGCTCCAGCGCTTCCACCGTATAAGGCCGGCGGATCGCTCGCCTCCATCGAATCCTCGATAGCTGCGTCGAGGCGTTCTTCTTCGCTCTCGTCGTTTTTTCTTTCGGCGTCCGGTTGTGACGAGGGACGAGGCTTGTTTGAAGTCTCGGGGTTGCACATGGATGTCGCTCATCGAAAGCTGCTGGAGATGAGAACAATAACGCAAGGCAGCGGACCAAGTTCCGGATCCTGCATTTCGACTGGGATCTAGTATCACCCGAGCTGGCGAATTCGGCTTCACCTGGAACCCCGTCCCTATCGACACGTTCCCCAGCACCGCTGTAACAATTACAGGTCAACGACGATGCGCCGTGGACTCCGACAAATCAGCTGGGTAATCGGGTCGTTATTAGCGCTACTGGTGGCTATCCCTTTGGTTGCTATCGCCGTTTTCGCTCTCTTCTTTGAGTGGAACGACGCGCGACCCCTGCTCGCGCGCCTTGCCAGCGGACTTCTGGGTCGTACGGTGACGATCTCGGGCGACCTTGACGTCGATCTGGGGCGCGTAACTTCGATAGAAGTGCAGGGTCTGGCACTCGCCAACACCCCCTGGGGCCGGGCTGACCAGATGCTGCGGGTCGGAGATTTGGCCGTTTCAGTTGCGCTGCGACCGCTGCTGTCCGGAGATGTCGTTATTCCGTCGTTGGCGGTTAAAGACGTACAGGCCAACCTCGAACGGAACGAGCGCGGCCAGGGCAACTGGGAGTTCGGGCGCAAGGACGACAAGGACGACTCGGCTGCCAAACCCGCAGCCACGGACGACGGAACAATCAACCTGCCTCTTGTGCAATCACTGCACGTCGAGAAAGTCCGTGTCGATTTCCACGATCGCTTCGCGAAGAAAAACACAGTGCTGATCGTCGACAGCCTGGAAGGCGGAGAAGACCAGCAGCGGCGGCAGATGGCGTTCGATGGCTCCGGGTCGTATCAGGGCCGCCCAGCCAAGTTCAAGGCAACACTGGGATCGTTGACGGTGCTCGAAGCGGATAAGCAGCCGTATCCCCTCAACGTTGCCCTTTCGGCGGGGGATATTCGCATGCGCATTGATGGAACAATCGCTGAGCCGCGCGCGCTGCAGGGACTGAACCTGCAACTCGAAATCGCTGGCAACGATCTGTCCGATTTGTTTCCGTTGACGGGAATCCCAATACCACCCAGCCCGCCTTACCAGTTGTCGGGACGTCTTGAGCGGAAAGGCGGAGCCTGGGTGTTTAAAGGCTTTGCTGGAAAACTTGGCGACAGCGATATGCGCGGGGACGTTGCCATCGATCTAGGCCGCCAGCGACCGCAAATCCGTGGCGACGTCGTCTCAAAACTACTCGATTTGAAGGATCTCGCGGGTTTTATTGGTGCCTCGGAAGGCGGCCCCGATGCCAAGATCGAAGCTCGTCCAGGAGGAAAGATCCTTCCCGACAAGGAAATCGACCTGAGCAAACTTCGAGCGGTTGATGCCGATATCAGCTTTAAGGGCACCCGTATCGTTACTCCCAAGGTGCCGATCGATACGCTTGAGGCCAAGGTTTCTTTGGACGACGGGACTTTCCGAGTTCAGCCCGCAACCTTCGCCATTGGCAAAGGCAACGTGCGCCTTTTCTTCTCGCTCTACGGTGGCGAACAGCCAGTTAGAAGCGACATCGAAGCTGTGATCGAACACGTCGACCTGAGGCGCTTACTGCAGGGGAGCGAATTCGTCCGGGAGACCGCCGGCTCTTTCAACGGCCGCATTAAACTTTCCTCGACCGGGACGTCGGTTGCCGATATCGCGGGCAGCGCTAACGGTGATGTCATGGTGGTGATGACAGACGGTCGGTTCAGTCGGCTTCTCGTTGAGTTGATGGGGCTCGATATCGTCGAGTCGCTGGGCATTCTGATTGAGGGGGATGAGAGCATCCCTGTTCGCTGCATCGTCGCCGACCTCGGCGCCAAGCAGGGCATATTCAACGCACGAACGCTGGTTTTTGATACGACGGACACCAACGTCGTTGGGTCCGGCACCATCAACATGCGCGAAGAACGCCTTGATCTGAGGCTATCGCCCTATCCGAAAGACTTCAGCCCGTTCACATTACGAACGCCAATTTCCGTGCAGGGCACCTTGGCCCAGCCGGATGCCTTTCCGGACCCTGCTGATATCGGCGTCGAGGGAGGCTTGAAGAAAGTACTGAATGCTGCGCTGACGGTGGTCACAGGGCTGCTGCCGCCGATAGACGTTGGACCGGGGAAAGACGCACCGTGCGCGGAACTGATCGGGAAAGCTCGACAGCGGTTGGGAGACAGGCGAGGTTGAAGCTGCCTTAAACTAACCTCAGGCAACCTCCGCCTTGCCAGACTTGTCGCGCGCAATTTCGCCCTCTAGCAGCTCGGCGAGACGAGTACGGGCGCGATTGACGCGGCTCTTGATCGTGCCGACTGCACAGCAGCAAATGCCGGCGGCTTCTTCATAGGAGAAGCCGGCCGGACCAACAAGGATCAAAGCCTCCCGTTGCTCTGTCGATAGCTTCACAAGAGCCTTACGAAAATCCGCGAACTCCACTTTTTCCAGCTGTGTCGGCCGCGTCGTCAATTGAGCGGCGTGCTTGCCATCGACGTCTGCGATTTCTCGCCGCTTTTTTCGCAACTCGGAAAAAAAATGATTGCGCAAAATGGTAAAAAGCCACGCGCGGATATTAGTCCCCGCTTTGAAGCGATCAAGATTACTTAATGCCTTGACGACCGTCTCTTGAACAAGATCATCGGCCCGATCCCGATCGTTTGTTAGGCTGCGTGCGAATGCTCGCAGGCTCGGCATGGCGTCGATGATCAGCGGGCGAACGTCTATCTCTGCGTCGCCTTGCGTCAACTTTTGATCCCTTGCCCTCGTCATCGTCCAACTTCTCTAAAAGCGCCTTCAAGCGATCGGGAATGGGTTCATTGACCGCTTCATCATAGATCTTCCGCAAATGCTGGCCGATCCAGTCGCTTCGCTCGCTCACCGTCGGTTCTGAAGTCTGCTGTCTTGGAGACGCGGGCATATTGTGTTCCGCTGGATCTTTCCCATGTTCGCTCATACACGTTGCCCGGTCCGCTGCAAGGTAGGGGACGCCCTGGGACGGATACAAACCGCTCGGTGGGTTATTGTGTTCCCAGGATTCGTCGCATCGTATAGCATGTTTTGAAAACGGAAGCCGTTCTGACTTGCGGCGGGGAACCCTCCAGCGAAAATGGGGTAGAGGAACGATGCCTGGATTGTCGGATCGAATTGCTCCACTTCTTCCCTATCTGCGCCGACATGCTCGGGCGCTGACCGGAAATCAGGAAGCCGGTGATGCTTACGTAGCGGCAACATTGGAAAGCGTCATCGCTGCTCCTGGCGAATTTCCGAAGATTGAGCCCCGCATTGGCCTCTACAAAACGTTCCATGTGATCTGGAGTTCAGTCTCAGTCGGTGCCGAGATTGCCGAACCTGGACCTGCCGTGCAGGCTGCGGAGCGTGTTGCGGCGAAGCGGCTGTCTCAGTTGACACCTCTCAATCGGCAGGCCTTGCTGCTAACGGTCATGGAAGGCTTTAGCATCGAAGAGACCTCGGTCATCCTCAACCTGGGACCGGAGGTTGTCGGCGACCTGGTTGCCCAAGCGGTAGCAGAGATTGATCGGCAGATGACGACGTCGGTCCTGATCATCGAGGACGAAGCAGTCATCGCCATGGAATTGGAGCAGATCGTCAGCAACCTGGGCCACCATGTTCTGGACGTTGCGACGACGCGCGATGCTGCAGTTAGGACTGCCCGGGAAGGCCGCCCGGGTTTGGTGCTGGCCGACATTCAGCTTGCCGATGGCTCGTCCGGGATCGATGCAGTGCGCGAAATTCTCACAACCTTCGAAGTACCTGTGATCTTCATCACGGCGTTCCCTGAGCGATTGCTCATGGGGCGCCGGCCGGACCAACGTTTTTGGTAACCAAGCCCTATCAGCCGGAGCAGATAAAAGCGGCGATAAGTCAGGCGCTGTTTTTTGAGCGGACCGCCAACCTGATCGCTGCCGATGGAAGCCGGCGGACGGCCTGAACTCAGGGAGCCGCCGAGAAGTTCAGGAGCTAAGCAATCTTGGATGCCGCGGGGGCGCAGTAGTTCTGCGCCCGGCCGCGCTAAAGAAGGCGGTGATCAGGGTTCGCGCGCGATCTTGGAATCCGCGGCCCGCTTTGCACGCCCTTCCTCTTCGGCGCGGCGCAGTTCAGCACCCTCACTACTGTCAAGAGCCTCTGCCGCCTTGCGAGCCTGGCCTTCGACATCGCCCGTGTTGGCAAATTTCTTCGTCTGCTCGTTATAGGCTTTGGCGGCGGTGCGGCTGCCTTCTCCCTCGTTCTCTTGCTCGGTCATGACGTCGTTCCTTACTCAGGGTGTGTCGCCGACAACGCTGGGGCACCGAAAGTGGTTCCGTCCCCCGGGCGGAGTCGGTGCGTCAGGGAACTGCGGTGGGAGAACCTGCGTTTGACTCAAGCTTGATGATCTAGTCCAGCTTGATCTTCGGCCGCACTGGTCTTTTCGCGGCTGAGCCACTTCTGAAACAGATGGAGGACATATCATGCGCGTCTGGCCAGGACTGCCGTATCCCCTTGGTGCGACCTGGGACGGCCGCGGTGTAAACTTCGCCCTCTTTTCAGAAAATGCAGAACGCGTTGAGCTTTGTTTATTTGACGATGATGGCAAAGCCGAAATCGAGCGCCTGAAACTCTGCGAATACACTGATGAAGTCTGGCACGCCTATCTTCCAGAGGTTCGGCCTGGCCAGCTGTACGGGTACCGAGTCGCCGGGCCATATGAGCCACTACGGGGGCATCGCTTCAATCATCACAAGTTGCTGCTCGATCCGTACGCCAAGAGCGTTGTCGGTGACTTGGTCTGGAACGACGCTCATTTCGGCTACGAGATCAATCATCCGGACGCTGACCTGAGCTTTGATGCGCGCGACAACGCCGCGTGGATGCCGAAATGCCGGGTGGTTGACACTGCCTTCACTTGGGGCGAGGACAGGCCGCCTCGTACCGAATGGCACGCTAGCGTACTTTATGAGATGCACGTTAAGGGCTTTACCCAGAGCCATCCGGAAGTGCCGGAACACTTCCGCGGCACCTTCTCTGGTTTGAGCGAGCCAGCTGTCGTCGAACACTTAACGAAGCTTGGCGTTACTGCCGTTGAGCTATTGCCTGTTCAGCTTTTTCTTGACGATCGCCATCTTATAGAGCGAGGACTCAGCAACTACTGGGGCTATAACACGCTTGGGTTCTTTGCCCCAGATCCCCGTTACCTTACGTCGAAGTATCTGGGAGAGTTTAAGACGTTTGTACAAATCATGCATACTGCTGGCATTGAAGTGATTTTGGACGTCGTATATAACCACACCGCCGAAGGCAACCAGATGGGCCCCACTTTATCCTTCCGCGGCATCGATAACGCCTCGTATTACCATCTTGTGCATGAAAATCCGCGCTATTACATGGATTTCACCGGTTGCGGCAATGTGTTCAACCTCCGCCACCCACGTGTGCTGCAACTCGTCATGGACTCGTTGCGCTACTGGGTCTCGGAGATGCACGTCGACGGCTTTCGCTTCGACCTGGCATCGACGCTTGCTCGCGAGGAAAATGGCCAATTCGACCATCACTGCGGCTTCCTCGATGCCATGCGCCAGGATCCGGTACTTTCCGTTGTGCAGCTTATTGCCGAACCGTGGGACGTCGGCGACGGCGGCTATCGCGTAGGGGGCTTTCCGGCGGGCTGGGCTGAATGGAACGACCGCTACCGGGATACGGTGCGCCGCTATTGGAAGGGGGACGATGCGCAGCTTCCCGAGTTCGCAACCCGACTCACCGGCTCCGCCGACTTGTTTGACAGCCACGGCCGGTGTCCATGGGCATCAGTAAATTTCGTCACTGCTCATGATGGTTTCACGCTCGCCGATACCGTCAGCTACAACGAGAAGCACAACGAAGCGAACCACGAGGGATAACCGTGACGGCACCGACAACAACAACAGCTGGAACTGTGGCGTTGAAGGCCCGACCGACGACGTAGATGTGAAGACTTTGCGGCTTCGGCAGCGCCGCAACCTCATGGCGACGATGCTGTTATCGCAGGGCGTTCCGATGCTGGTCGCGGGTGACGAAATTGGTCGCAGCCAGGGCGGCAACAACAACGCTTACTGTCAGGACAGTGAAATCAGCTGGATCGACTGGGAGGGTATCAGCGAAGATGACCGCCATTTTTTCGCCTTTGTACGGCACATGGTAGCAATGCGCCGCGACCACATCGTCTTTCACCGCTCACACTTTTTTCACGCCGAGTTCATTCCAGGAACCGAGATCCGCGACGTCACCTGGTATAAGCCGAACGGCGAGGAATTCTCGAGCGATGATTGGAGTGATCCTTCTGCCAAGTGTCTCGGCTATCTAGTTCGAGGTGAGGCGGGCGAGTTGCACTTGACGCCGCTCGGAGAGGCTCAGCCGGACGACAGTTTCTTCATCGCCTTCAACGCGTTTCACGAGCCCGTTGAGTGGACGCTGCCATTGATCGAAATCGACACGGACTGGCGGGTGGTCGCAGACACTGCCAGCGAAAACAACATTAACGCCGTAGGGCCGATCCTGGCCGCCGGCGCTGTCTACGAGGTACAACCTCGCTCGCTAGTGCTGTTTACCCGCCATGTCGAGGCTGCGGAAACGGTGGAGCTATAATAAAAGCGCCGCCGACCTTGTTGCGGCCACTGGTGCGCCGGAACTGATTCTTTTCGCCCGCGTTGTTTCGCCATCACCGAAATCGCCAACGATGGAGCTTTCACATGGCGAGTGCACACGAAACCTCCCGTCTCATTTCCGCCGACAAGGTAGAAGGTACCGCCGTATACAACATTAGCGGCGACAAGGTCGGCAACATCAAGAACGTGATGATCGACAAGGAGTCGGGCAAAGTCGCCTACGCCACCATGGCCTCGGGCGGTATCATGGGGATGGGCAGCGATTACTTCGCCCTTCCCTGGAATGCCCTGACTTACAACACCGATATTGGCGGGTATCGGCTGGACGTTGATAAAAACAAGCTTGAGGGCGCGCCTGCCGCAAGTGAGGATAACCTAGTCCACGACTTGGAAGACCAGAACTTCGGCTCAAAGGTGCACGACTTTTACGGCACGAGGCCGTACTGGCAGCAGTAGTCCCTACAAGGGGCGCCCCGCAGGGCGCCCCGCTCCGCCCTCTCGGCTCCTGTTGGCCGCTGTGTGAGCTGTCGAGATAGAGTAGGTCAACATCCATGGATATTCCTGGCCAAACTCAAGATCATCAGCCCGGCGATGAACATGCGATGACGCCGCGGCCTGATTACGCTCCGCGATTTCCATCCTCTGGACGGCTAGAGCACAAAGTGGCGCTTATTACCGGCGGCGACAGTGGAATAGGCCGTGCCGCGGCGGTTCTTTTCGCGCGAGAAGGTGCGGATGTTGCGATCGTTTTTCGCGAGGAGACCGAGGACGCCGAGGAGACGCGTCGTGCTGTCGAAGCGGAGGGTCAGCGCGCGCTGCTGATCGCCGGGGATATCGGTGACGAGGCATTTTGTCAGCAGGCAGTGGCGCGCACCGTTGCGGCGTTCGGGCGCCTTGATGTGCTTGTCAACAATGCCGCTGAGCAGCATCCCGTTGACGACCTGACCGAGCTTCCCGCCGACCAGCTGGAAAGGACCTTCAAGACCAATGTTTATGGCTACTTCTTTATGAGCAAGGCGGCCCTTCCTCACCTCGGCGAGGGCGCTGCGATTGTGAACACCACGTCCGTCACCGCTTATCGCGGAAGTGAGCAGTTGCTGGATTATTCAGCGACCCGCGGAGCGATCGTCGCGTTCACCCGCGCCTTGGCAACTGGACTGGCGCCCCGTGGAATTCGTGTCAACGGCGTCGCTCCCGGTCCGATCTGGACGCCGCTTATTCCGGCCAGCTTTAGCGCTGAGAAGGTTGCGAGCTTCGGAAAGAAACAGCCTCTCGGCCGTGCAGGTCAGCCCAACGAGGTAGCATCCTGCCATCTGTTCCTCGCCTGCGCCGACTCCTCTTACATGACCGGCCAGGTCCTCCACCCAAATGGCGGAGAGATTGTCGGCGGCTAGCCATTCAGCAGGTGTAACAAAAAAGGCGCCCCTTGAGGCGCCTTTCCTTTTACCACCAGCGTATTTTATATCTGCGCCTCTTGCTTGAAGTTTTCGTATGAACTTGACAGGTGTTCCGCCTGCGTCTCCGGCAGCTTGTCGCGCGCCTGTGGGAACAGCTCGTGCTCTTCTTCGTCAACGTGATGCTGGATCGCGGCCTCAAGCTCTTTCACGTACTGCTTCCATTCGCCGCCATTTGTTGCTGTGTCCTCCAGCGCCGATAAAATTGTAAGCGCTTCACTGTGCTCTGTGACCGCATGTCGCAGATCCTCTTCTTCTCCAAGCGCTTTCTGGATGGCGGGATAAACTTCCGCCTCCTCGAAACGTGCATGCGTCTCGAGTTCGTCGCGAACGATGGCCACGAGTGAAGCGCGTTCATCTTTCTCATTGTCGGCGGAATTCTCGATCTGTTTCAGCATGAGGGCGACACGCTCGTGATCTTGATGGAGGACGTCGAAGATGTGAGGCATACCAGGGGGATCCTTTATAGGTGCGTCTGACTAAGGCCGGGGGGATCACAAAGACACGACCAGAAAACGTCCTGAATCCACCGCGGTTCCGCGCTCCGACCGCTCCTCCTTAACTTCCTGTTTTTTGCCAGGCGCGAAGGTATTCGCCTACGCTCCATGCCTGAGCGACGCAGCCACGCGCAGCGAAGGGTGCTTCGGCGTCGAAAATCTCGCTGATCGTGCCGATGCAGGCCTGGTCAAGATGCGCCGTAAAGCCATCGAGAAGGCTGCGGGCGCGCGCTCGATCGCCCGGGTGCAGCCGTAGCCACGCGTCGACATACGGGCCGATCAGCCAGCCCCAGACCGTTCCCTGATGATAGGCGGCGTCCCGCGACCGGAGGTCGCCCCAGTAGCGGCTCTTGTAGTCTGGCTGATCCGGCGCAAGCGACCGCAGGCCGACCGGCGTCAGCAGCGTGCGCTCAACAACATCAAGCACCGCCTGCCAGCGGGTCGGCTCGAGCACTGCATGGGGGAGCGAAATCGCAAATACCTGATTTGGACGAAGGCTGGCATCGTCGCCGTGCTCGCCGTCTACGACATCGTAGAGGTACCCACCATCGGCGAACCAGAATCGCTCGTTGAAAGCCTGATAAACGCGATCCGCAATTTCACCAAGGGGAGGAGTTTCCTGGCTGAAGCCTTCTTCATTGACCCAGGATGCGAGCAGACGCAGGGCGTTGTACCAGAGCGCGTTGATTTCCACCGCCTTGCCGCGGCGTGGTGTGACAACCCAGCCGTCGACTTTGGCATCCATCCAGGTGAGCTGATAGCCTTCTGCACCCTGCCGCAGCAAAAGGTCGGTTGGATCGACGCCGATGCCGAAGCGGGTGCCCGCCAAATGCCGCCGCACGACCTCGATCAGTTTGGGCAGCAATTCGCGCAAAAGGATCCGGTCGCCGGTCACATCCAGATACCTGTCGAGCGCGTGGAAGAACCAAAGCGTCGCATCAGCGGTATTGTAAACGCCCTCGCTCTCATGCTCCGGAAACAAATTGGGGATGAGCCCGTCCCGGATGTGCTCGGCAAAGGTCCGCAGGATGCCGCGCGCCTCGGCGTGGCGACCGGTGAGCAAAGTCAGTCCTTCCAGACTGATCATCGTGTCGCGGCCCCAATCGGTAAACCAGTGATAGCCGGCGATTACCGTGCGTGACGGATCGTCTTTCGGCACAACGTCGCGCCGTGGTGGCGCCACCACGAAGCTGTCGGCGGCGATGACCAGTTCGTTCGCCGGCGCATTGCGCAATGAGACATGCGCCGCCTCGATCAGTTGGCGGCGGCGGGTGAGTTCCTGGCTCAGAGCCTCACCGGGAAGAAGCGCCGTTGCCTTCTCCCACGATCCGCCGAGACGGTCAGTATCGCGTCCTGGCCGCGGCTCAGATTCACCTGGAAGGCGCCAGGGCTCCACACGCCACCTCGACAGTCATAGCCGCGCTTTGCTTCCCAGTTGTAGAAAATCTCCTGCCGGCTGCCGCCGTCGAGGGTGAGGGAGGGCGCTTCTCCCCTGAGCAGGAGCTTGAGGGTCGGCAGGTCGGAGCCGGCATTGATTTCGTGTCGATCGCCCTGGCTGATCACCTGATAAACACGACCGACCGCCTCGCTGACGCGCGCGTCGCTGGGACGCATATGCAAAAACGGCTGCAACGTAAGCCCGACGCCTTCAGCGCCCCAAACAGCCGCCAATGCAACAGGATGGTGTTCTGCTCATGAAGCATTACCAGCCGACGCCCGATAACGACATCGCCGATCGCGAAGCGCCACATCGGTAGGCCAAGCAATAATCGGAAATCGGCGAGATGGTCGGGCTCCGGCACCGCATCCTCGGCGCTGACCTGGCCGGCGCCGAGACGACCAGTGCTGCCATCCGGAAGCCGAACCATTTCGATCACGCCGTCGAGCATCATCATCCGCCCGAGCGGGACCGGCAGCGCCGCCATCAGCAGACCGTGATAGCGCCGCGTCATAAGCCCAGTGACGGTCCCGCTTGCATAACCGCCGAGGCCGTTGGCTACCAACCATTCTGGCGGGTCCGTCCGCCGATCGACGGGAACGTCGGCTCTCCAGGTTAAACTGCGGATGGGATCAGCCACTTCCGGTCTCCTCCCCTGCTCCTGCTTCCGTGCACGCCTCGATGGCGGCGCTCACAGGTTGCAAGACAACGCAAGCGCTGCCCGGGAGCTTCCAGTTATCCGCCGAGTAGATCGCCGGCGTCCCAGATCCCCCGTAATCGGGATCTTCGCTCGACCACAGGAGTGCCCATGTCGTGCCTGCCGGCGGTGCAAGCAGCGGTTCGGGTGCCGGATCCAGAAGCACATCCACATCGAGGTTAACCAGCACCAGCCGATCATCACGTTCGCCGAAATAACGCAGAACGAACGCACTCGGACTCAGGACAGCGCCGTCTATCCCCCGCTCGCGCTGTGCGCGGAACACCGGGTCTTCACGACGAAGCCGAAGCAAGTCGGCGTGCAGACGATAGACCTCAGCGTTTTGCTGCCGTTCGCCGTGGTCGAGCTTGCAGCGCTCGAAGGTCTGCCGATCGGACGGCACTGGCATCAACTCCTGCATCTCCGGCGTCATCAGGCTGGGAAACTGCTGCAGAAACTCCAGCCGCCCCTGACGCACCTTTTCAGCGACATCGGGCGGATGATCGGCAAAGTAGAGGAATGGCGCCGATGCGCCGAACTCCTGCCCCATGAACAGCATGGGCGTGCCGGGAAGGAGCAGTATGTAGGCGATCATCGCGCGATATCGCCCAGGGCCGCTCCGCCTGTCGATGCGTTGGCCCATTCCTGAATTGGCGATCTGATCATGGTTCTGCAGGAAATTGACGAAGCGTGCTGGCGAGAAACCGATAGCCGAAGTGCCGCGTGGCTTGCTCTGCCATTTGTAGTATTGGCCTTGATACAGGAATGCATACTTTGCGGCGGAAACGAACTCTTGCGGACGCCCAAGGTAATCCGAATAATATGCTTCGTTGCGTCCGATCAGGGCGACCATAGCCGCGTGGTGCAGATCGTCGTTCCACATTGCGTCCATGCCGAAACCACCGTTGGCGGGCGGCCGCAGCAGCCTGACATCCTGTGGCTCATTTTCAGCAATGACGATGACGCGGCGAGCGCCGGCAGCTTCTCGCGCCGCCCGAGTTATCGCGGCGAGGATGTGTTCATGCGTGTCGTCAGAGTCATAGATGTTCTGGGTCGCGTCAATCCGCAGTCCGTCGAAATGAAATTCCTCAATCCAGTAACGGGCATTCGCAGTATAAAATTCTCTGACGCCACCGCATTGATCAGAGTCGAAATTTATTGGCTCCCCCCATTCTGTTTTATATTTCTTGCTGAAGTAACACTCGGTAAACGCGTTTAACACGTTACCTACTGGACCTAAATGATTATAAACGACATCAAGGATGACCGCGAGGTTGAGCGCATGTGCAGTATCGATAAAGGCTCGCAGGTCGTTCGGACCGCCGTATAGACGTGTCGGCGCAAACAGATTGACGCCGTCATAGCCCCAACCGAAGTCGCCGGCAAAATCGGCAACCGGCATTATTTCGACAACGGTGACACCAAGCGAAGCGAGCGCCGGCAGTTCATCGATAGCCGATCGCCAAGTTCCGGCGGCGGTGAACGTGCCGACATGCATCTCGTAAATGACCTGACCCTCGATCGCCACGCCACGCCAGCCGGCGTCTGACCAAGCGAATGCCGGGTCAATCACCTGCGATGGACCGAGCGGACCCTCCGGCTGAAAGCGTGACGCTGGATCGGCATACAATTCCTTGCCATCGTCGAGCCGGAACCAGTAGAGGGTGCCAGCACCGGCATCCGCTACCATTCCGGAAAAATAACCATCACTCTCGTCATCAAGGGGCATCGCGGCAAGTTGCTCAAGACCGTCGGCAACGACAACCTCGACCGTAGTATGACCGGGCGCCCAAACGCGGAAGTAGACCCCGTTCGCCGCGATCTCGGCACCGACGGGATAACGGCGCACTTGCCTTGCTCCGTGATTCATTTTGTTGCCGTCCAGACCTTGCATCTCGGTTGTCCGCACGGCCATGACCCCTACTTCAACAGCTACTTCAACAGCGCCAAACCACGCTTCAAACCAAACCAAGAGTAATAGGTTCCACCACGAGCTGCGCGTGTGCAGCGATAAGGGCACTTTGATCGTGAAGGAACCTCGTCCCTCCTCGCTCGTTTCCGCTGTGATGAAATCATCGAAGTTTCGAACCCCCGTAGTGGTGCCGACGTAGCGGGCTACGGCGCGAGTAGGTAAGCAATGAACGTCTCAGACCTGATGGCCAAACCGGTGCGCACGATTGACCAACACGCATCATTGGCTGAAGCGGCTTATGCGATGCTCGACCGTAACGCCGGCTTCTTGGCAGTCGTCGATGAAGGCCGCCTGGTTGGCGTTGTCACCGATCGGGATCTGGTGCTTCGCGGCATGGCGGCCAACCGCAGTTCAGTAGATACCCAGGTTCAGGAGGTTATGACAGTCAGGGTGATCTGCTGCTTTGCCGGTCAATCGGTGGACGAAGCGCGCGCGCTGGTTTCTGAACATAACGTTCGTCGTCTGCCCGTCATCGATCACGAACATCGGCTGTTGGGCATCTTGTCGCACAAGGCGCTTGGGTTAGGTGATTTGCCGGGGAAGGACAACAGGCCGCTAAAGGTGACTTTCCAAAAAACCAAGACCGATAGCTACGGCCACCCTCATAAAATTCCCGTCAAAACAGTGTACGTCACCGTAACCAGCAAAGAAGAAGCGATAGAAAAGGCACGCGAACAGTACGAACATGAACAAGGCACGGTATGGACGAATGTCGCGGATGACGTTGACGTGGACGAGATCGGCGGGTCAGAAAACGAGGGTGACAGCGGCAAATCTTGATAAATTCAGGTATGAAATGGGGGGGGGCCGGCTGGGGATCAGGGTTTACGCGCTGCATCATACGACGGCCGGCCTGGAGCATCTCCTGGTTCGTCGGGGAGTTGCTCGTAGGCTTGAATGGCGGCGTCGAGTTCCGCCAATTCTGCACAAGTCTCCGCACTAAAACCGCTACCACGAAGCTTACTGGCTTGGTCAATGGCATCCCGATATGCTTGGGCAGTGGCTATTTGCATCTTGACCGGCCTTCCATCCAAAATTTCGCCGAGACGCCTTTATCGTGTAGAAGTTCGTACCCTTCCTAATGGGCGATCAACAAAATAAAGTGGAACTTGTTCCCTGCTTCAGTGTTTAAAAAATTTTGAACTGCGGTTGAAGAGCCGTCGGCACCGCGCGCGTTTGTAATTTTGACTTTCAAGCGGCAGCCGCGGCATGATGTTTATCCGTCACGCCTGTCCGCGCCAGGCGCTGAGAAGCCAAAGATGGGAACGGTTGTGGGGCCGAGCAGCGCTAAGTCCAATGGACGGGATGAGCTAGCAGACCCGCCAAAAATCGTATCGAAATGGGAAGCGTGAAAAAAGGCTCCGGCCCACCCATCCGATTGGTGCTGCTGCAACTCGTTATTTCGGTCGTTGCTCCTCTTTTGCTGCTCGTTACAGGGTATGCTTTTTGGAACGTGCAGCTGCATCGGCAAGCAATCGACCGCAGCCTTGGCGAGACAGCCCGAGCGTTGTCGTTGAGCCTCGACCGCGAAGTTGACGCCGCGCGCGCGGCGCTTTCCGCCCTCGCGCTGTCACCTCATCTTCAGCAAGGGGACTTGGCTGCTTTTCGCAAGCAGTCGGCAACCACGGCTGAACCTTTCGGCGGCTGGATCATCCTGATCGACAGGAAATTGCAGCAGGTGGTCAATACCCAGCGGCCGTTTGGTGAGTCGCTGCCGGCAACGGGCGCGCCAGATCTCACGCGGGGCATTTTCGCGACTGGCCGGCCGATCGTGTCCGACCTCTTCGTCGGCCGCTTCGTGCAACGGCCCGTCGTCGCGGTCAGCTTTCCGGTGTTCCGCGACGGGGTCGTGATCTACGACCTCCGGATGAGCTTTTTCCTGAACGGTTCGAAAGTTTCCTGGCTCAACAAAATCTGCCGGCCGGTTGGCGGTCCATGCTTGTGTCCGGCTCCGGGCGTCTCATCGCCAGTTCGAAAAATGCGGCTGAAGATCGGCAGATGATTTGGCCTTGGCTCATGGAAGGGGCAGCCAAGCGGACATCCGATATTCTTGAAGGCCCCGCCGAGAACGGCGCTCAACTCGTCGTCGCTTTCCAGCGCTCCGATGTTACCAACTGGCTGGCCGTCGTCGCCGTACCGGTGGCGGTAGCAGAAGGCCCGACCCGGCAAGCGGCGTTACTTCTCGCGGCTGGAGTCCTCGCTTCGTTGATCCTGGCGGTGGCCGCGGCTCTGGTCATAGGCCGGCGAATAACGGGGCCACTGCAATCGATCGCCGGTGAAGCCGACGGCCTTATCCGCGGCGAGCCCGTCCTCGAGAAGGCCAACTCGTTTTCGGAGATCGTCGAGGTGCGGCGGGCGCTGATCAAGGCAGCCGGCCTCTATCGCCAGGGCTTCGAGACGCGCCTTGCTCTAGAACAGGAGCAGCGCGCCCGAGCGTTTGCCGAACAACGCCGGGAAGAAGCGCAGAAAAGCGAACGGAAGATCCGCCGGCTCATCGATGCCAACTTGATCGGCGTCGTTATTGCGGACGACGAGCAAGTTTTCGAAGCCAACGATGCGTTTTTTAGAATCATCGGTCACAGCCGTGCCGAACTAGAAGCAGGCGGCCTGCGTTGGCGGGCATTGGCACCGCCTGAGTTTCAGTGGCTTGGCGATCAAGCACTGCAAGAGCTACACGAACGAGGTGAAATCGCGCCATTCGAACAGCAGTATCGCCGCGCCGATGGCAAAGAGATATCGGTGCTTTTAGGCGCGGCCCGCATCGAAACCGATTCTTCAAAGCTGACCTGGGTCTGCTTTGTCGTCGACCTCACCTCGCAAAAGCAGGCGCAAGCCGATCTGCGACAAAGCGAAGAAAGATATCGCGCCCTCGTCATGGCGATCTCCTCGGTCGTTTGGACGACTGACCCGGATGGTGCTCTCAGAGACCCTGGCCACTGGTGCGCGTTGACCGGCCAAACTCCCGAACAGAGCGCCGGTTGGGGATGGCTCAATGCAATCCACCCGGACGATCGGCAGGCGGCGCGGCAGGTTCTGGCATCGGCGATCCGCGAGCGCGCGTTGATCAACCAGTCGTTCCGTTTGCGGAACCGCAACGGGCGATACCGCTGGTATAGCGCCCGGGGCGTTCCGGTGTTCAATGCCGACCACACTGTTCGCGAATGGGTGGGCGTATGTTTTGACATCGACGAACAAAAATCAGCGGAAACCGGCCAGCAGCTGTTGATGGCAGAGTTGGATCATCGGGTGCGCAACATCCTGACGACGGTGCAATCGATGGTGTCGCTTACTGCGCCTAATGTCATAGCGAAAGAGGAGTATGCAGACCTGCTGCGAGGCCGCATCGCGGCGATGGCGAGGACCCACAGCCTATTGAGTCGGCGGGCCTGGAATGGTGCTACGGTGGTGGAGATCCTTCAAGATGAACTCGCTCCGTTCGCCCGCAACACCGGCGTCATCAGTATGGACGGTGATCCGGAGCTTGAGTTGCGGCCTAAGGATGTCCTCGACTTCGCGATGGTTGTTCACGAGTTGACGGCGAATGCGGTCAGGTACGGCGCCCTGTCATTGCCGGAAGGTCAGGTGAGTGTGTCATGGTCGGTCGAGGGCAACGATGGCGGCGCGATGCTGCGGTTCGTCTGGCGGGAGTGCAACGGTCCTCCAGTCAAGGCTCGTATGTATCGTGGATTTGGCTCGAGGTTGATCGAGCGCGTCTTCAACCGCGGAGCCGCGCGCCGAGCGCTGTTCGATTTTGATCCCGACGGGCTCACCTGCACGCTGACCATGCCATTGCGCCCGGCATATGTGCCCCGCACCCATCACCTCATCCGGAGCGACGGAGAGAAAGCGCCACGCTACGGTTCCAGCGCGCCGCGCGGCCGCATTCTTGTCGTGCAGGACGAAACCCTGGTCGCGATGCAGCTGCACCGTTTGCTGACGCAGGCCGGTTTCGAGGTCAGTGGCCCGACGGAGCGGTTGTCCGAAGCGCTTGCGCTTTCGGAGGATGATACGCTTACCGGCGCGGTTATCGACATGATGCCTGACCCACAGGGCCGGTTAGACTTGGCCGTACGCCTTCGCGGCCGCGGCTTGCCGCTGCTCTTCGTCACCGACGGTGTAGCGGATTCCGTGCCGGAACGCTTCCGCGGGCTGCCGACGGTGGAGAAGCCGATCGATCCGCAGGCTTTTCTGGTAGCCGCTGGCAAAGCGTTCCATCGCTTCTCGTCCGAGGAGGTGGCTACCCCCGAGGACCGCCCCGCCGAAGCGCCGGCACCCGTCGCCTTCCGCAACTAAGACTTGGGAAGCCGTGAGCGCGTGGTGGCGCACTGAAGAACCTTTATTGAATTACGGCCTTCCAAGGATGCTGGCGGATGGAGAGGGATTCGAACCCTCGATGGGCTTTTGACCCATACTCGCTTAGCAGGCGAGTGCCTTCGACCGCTCGGCCATCCATCCGCGTCGCGCGACGAAAGCTGTCGCGGCGGAGCCGGAGTAAACCAGTGCGCGAGCGGGCGATCAAGCGTCGCGGTTCCCCGACAGCTGATTGACGCAGCCCGGGCAGCTGCCACCCTGCTTTCGCGCGTTGACGCTTCGGGCGACTCGCACTATTACCGCCCCCAAGAGATACAGCCGAGGCATTTGATGCAGCAGGGGGGTGCATCTCTTGCAGCAAGTTGACCTTCAGCCGGTAACATTGGCTACCAGCAAACTCGCCCTCCGCTTTCTGTCTTCGAAGAGGTGAAGCGTGTCCTTTCTGAAGGAAGCGTTGATTTTCGAACTTCGAGACTTGGCAAAGGTTGCCATCTGGTATGGACTTAACCGCCATCGACAGGGACAGAAGAAAAATATTTGGATATTTGGATCGCGGCGTAGCGGCACTACTATGATCGCTCAGGTATTCGGCGCCAATAAGGGCCTCAAGATATGCGACCAGCCGTTTGCTCTCAGCACGAGCACGGCACTACAAATGCGATATCTTTTCAAGTTCAACAATGGCCATGCTGTAGATATGACTGATGAGGAACTAAGTCTTTGCTTTGAATACGTTAATTTGATTCGCGATGGCAAACTTCACATTGGTGAGCCTTGGCGGCTATGGGCCAGCAATTTCCACTTTCGGAGCAACCGCCTTGTTTTCAAAGAGACTAATGGCGCTTGTATAGCCCCTACTGTCTACCATCATTACGGAGACGATATAATAGTGCTCTTGCGACACCCGATCCCGCAAAGCATATCCTGCCTCCGCAATGGTTGGGAATTGAACTATCGGCCATTTCTTGGGTCAAAGTGGTACGTCGAGACCTACCTAGGTGACGGATTGGAAAGCTTTTGCCACGACGTGATCCGGGCAGATAGCAGGCTGGACAAATTCGTCCTTGTCTGGTGTTTGGAGAACAGACCCCTTTTCGCTAATCTCAGCGAGTATACGAACTGGGGATTCGTTACTTACGAACGATTCGTGCAAGACGCATCCGACATCATCCGCACGTGGGCACGGGTTTACGATCTCCCGCAGCTGGAGGCAATGCTCCGGGCGGCGAAACAACCGTCCGTCTCAACACGAAAACTGAGCACATCTGCGGCAAAGGCGGCGATCCGCCAGAGCAATGTCGAAGATGTGCTGTTTTCCTGGCGAACGCACATTGCCGCCGAAGATGAGCGCCGATTGATGGCGATCGTCGAGCGTTTTCAGATCGACGAGTACAAGGCGTTTGATAGCATGTCTCGGCTTGGCTTCCGCGCACCACAAGCCGGTGTCAGCCGACCATCAGCCGCCCCCGAAGGGTTGACGACATGCGGCCCGGCAGAGATTTCGCCATCGCTGCTGCGTCCCAACTGAAGCCAGGCCACGTTGAAACTCCCAGCGGGCTTCTGCTGCAACCGGCCGGTCGTCTAGAGCGCGGAACACGCCACATGCCTGCGAAGGGATTCGCCCAACAGCCGCAGGTCGGACGCACGCACGCTGTGCGCACGCCAAACCAGCGCGATGGTGCGCGCCGGAGCGCCATCGCGGAACGGCACGACCGCCAACGCCGGCTCGCGCTTTGTTTCGATAGCGACGGCGAGGCGAGGTACCAGGGTTAGGCCCAGGCCACCCGCCACCATTTGCACGAGCGTACTGAGGCTCGTCGCCTGTAAGTCTTCGTTCGTCTGGCCGGGCAACAGCCGACACGCAGTGAGCGCGCGGTGGTTGCGCAGGCGATGGCCATCCTCCAGGAGCAGCAGCCGCTCACCCGGCCAATTCACTGGAATCGATGGCGGTACGATGCGCGAAACGGTGTTCCTTTGGGCAGGCGACCAGAAGCGGATCCTCCCCGAGCAGCATTTCTTCAAAGCCACCGGTGACGTAGGGCGGCGCGATTAACGCACCGTCAGCCGGCCGCGCCCGAGCAGTTCCATTAGCCGCGCGGTCTGCTCCTCACGCAGATACAGGCGGAGATCAGGGTAGCTGCGGCGCAGGTCGGAAGTGCTCGGGGCAGCAAATAGGGTGAGACCATAGGGATCACGCCCAACCTCAGCAGCCCGATTAATGGGCGATCGCCGGCACGCGCCGCGTCGACCAACTCTTCGGCGCCACGCAGCAGCGCCCGCGCTCTCTCAACGATATCTCACCGACAGGCGTCAGCGTTGCCTGCCGTTTGCCCGTCAGCAAAATGACGCCCGGCAATCCTCTAGCTCGCGGAGTCCGGCGCTGAGCGTCGACTGGGTAACCAGACAATCGTCCGCCGCTCGTCCGAAATGCCGGTGTTCGGCAACGGCAACCAGATATTTCGGCTGGCGCAACGTCGGAAGGATGCGCATCAATAACCTCGGATGCCTGATCCGGCAGGGAACGGGAAAGCGCGACGTCGCGGCGGATACGCCGGCCCACTGCACAAGAAAGTTGCTTGCAGTAGCGGCTGGCGTCCCCCCTCCCGCCAGGATAAGTTGGGATGGATTCGCAGGAACTTGGTCGTGGTACGGCGACGGTGATCGACACGCTGAGCAACACGGTCTCGATTCAGGGACAGCTTCGAGATATCCACGAAAGCCTGAAAGCAGACTTGCCGTCGATCACCCGCGTCGCCGTCGCGATCTACGACGCCAGACCGACATTTTGAAAACCTTCGTCCATTCCACCGACGGCGAAGCGCCCTTCTCTCACTATGAGGCGAAGCTGGAAGAGGTGCCTTCGCTCAGAAACCTGGTCGACTGTCGATCCGGCCGTGTCATTGACGACTTGCGGCCCTGGGAATCGGCCAGCGTCGTCCGCAGTGAGCACATCCGCCGGCTTTTGCAAACAGGTTATCGCTCGACCTATACGATCCCTTTCTATGACCACGGCGTTTTATTCGGCTTTCTGTTTTTTGATTCGCGGGAGCCAAGCTACTTCTCGCCTTGCGTTGTCCGACATCTGTCTGTGTATGCTCACCTCATCTCCCTGCTCATCGTCAACGAGGTGTCGCGCGTCAGCGCCTTGCGGTCAGCAATCGTTGTAGCGCGAAAGATGAGCCATACCCACAACGAGGAAACAGGCGCCCATCTCGACCGCATGGCCCGCTACGCCCGGCTGATCGCCAAGACTCTTGCCGACGCCGATCCCGATATCGACGACGAGTTCGTCGAGTTCGTATTTCTTTACGCGCCGCTCCACGACGTCGGCAAGATCGCCGTGCCGGACCACATTCTGCTGAAGCCAGCGAAACTGTCGCCTGAAGAGTTCGCGATCATGAAAACACATGTCGCAGCCGGAATGGAAATTGTCGAGAGCATCGCCGAGGGCTTTCACGTCGGATCGGGCCAGCATGTGGATGTGCTGCGCAATATCGTCCGCTTTCATCACGAGTCGTTTGATGGGGCGGGTATCTGACTAGCCGGCGCGGCACTGATATCCCGCTGGGCACGCATCGTCACCGTCGCAGACGTCTTCGACGCGCTAACCACTGAGCGCTGCTACAAATCTGCCTGGACAAATGACGCGGCGTTCAGCCTGCTGGACGATCTGGCCGGCCGGCGCTTCGATTACGACTGCGTTCAAGCACTGATGGCCAACATTGATAGTGTCTGCGCGATCCAGGCCCAATTCCGCTCCAACAACGCCTTTCATGAGGCCTACACAGATGATCTCTGAGCGGGCGCGCGAGTGGCACTGCCAGCGGGATCCTCAGCCGCGCTACAGCCCAGCGCCCCGATAATCACGCGGGTTGTTCTTACGCCAGTGCCTGTCGCAATGCCGCCGCGGCGGTCCAGGGGGCCAGCACCACGGCGGCAGCAACGATGCTGCCCAGCAGCAGCAGGTGCGGGCGAACGGGCAAGCCGAAGGCCGCGGCATCAATTGCAGACACAGCGAAAATCAGCAGCGGGATGTAGAGCGGCAAGATCAACAGCGCCAGCAGCACCCCTGCGCGACGTGCTCCGAGCACCAGTGCGGCACCGATGGCGCCGATCAGGCTTAGACTAGGCGTGGCCAGTGCCAGCGCCGCCAGCAGCGCCGTGTAGGCGCGGCTGTCGAGTTGCAACAGCACCGCCAGTAGCGGCGCGGCAATGATCAGCGGCAGCCCGGTGGTCAGCCAGTGCGCCGCCACCTTGGCGAGAACGACGACAGCAAGCGGCAGCGGCGACAGCGCCATTTGTTCGAGCGAGCCATCCTCGTAATCCGCCTGGAACAGCCGTTCGAGCGACAGCAGCGCGGCCAGAAGCGCCGCGACGCAGATGATGCCGGGCGCGATGCGGGTCAGCGTCTGCGGTTCCGGGCCAACGCCCAGCGGAAACAGCACGCAAGCCAGCACGAAAAAAACGATCGCCATCAGGCTGTCCATCCCCTGGCGAACGGCGAGACGGATTTCGCGTCGCACAATCGCGGCGGCCTGGCTCAGCACTTCGCAGATCTTTCCATTCCAAGATCCAGAAAACAGGCGTCCGGCGGGCGAGCCCCCCCATGCAGCGCCATGACTACCATTCCGCCGTCGGCACGATGCCGTTCCACCGCTCGGTCGAGCCGATCAGCGCATCACCGTCGAGCCCGGCGCGCGGTTCGTCGAGCAGCCAAAGCGGCGCCGGCGCCAACAGCAGCCTGGAGAGAGCGACGCCGCCGCTGCCCGGCGGAAAGCCGGCGACCGGGCATTTCGGCCAGTCGCTCGATGCCGAGGTGCGCGAGGGCCTCGCGTGTACGCTCCCCTGGCAGAGGCGTGGCCACCCCAAAGCACCGCCCAGGGGTGGAGGTTCTCGACAACACTCAGGGCGGGCTTTACCGCGTCGGCGTGCCCGACGAAGCGGACGCGCGTCCGGTGCAGGTCATGATCCCGCGCGATGTCTACGCCATCCCACGCAATGTGACCATCCGCGACCGGCAGAAGCCCCGCAAGCATCCGCAACAAGCTGGACTTGCCGGCACCGTTCCGTCCGATCAGTACCAGTGCGCCGCCGCTTCGCAGGGAAAATGATACATCCGCGAATACGTGACGTTCGCCCCGCCTGCAGGCGACGTTATCACCTGAGAGTTCGGCCATGTGCATTCCCACTGCCTTGCCGGAACCTACCGGCAGGAGCGCTGCAACGCAAAGCGCACAACGAGAAACGGCGGCCAGTGGGGGGCTGGCCGCCGTCATGTCGTTCGGCAATTCGCCGATGGGTGATCGGAGTGGGGGGAACTCCGACCGGTTACCTAGGAGGTCTTGGTGGTAAGAGTGGCCTGGGATTGTGTCATGAATTTGTCGTGTATCGCCCGCGGGGTGCCGGAGGAGGCAGTCGAGCTGTCTCCTGACCAGCCGTGCTCACAGCCAGCGCTTGCGCCGTTTGTAGGACTTCAGATTCTTGAATGACTTGCGCTGCTCGCCACCACCGCCGAGGTAAAATTCCTTCACATCCTCGTTCACGGCAAGATCTGCAGTTGTGCCATCGAGCACCACTTTACCGTTCTCCATGATGTACCCATAGTCCGCCGCCTTCAGCGCCATGCGAGCATTCTGTTCAACCAGCAGCATGGTGATGCCCAATTCCTTGTTGAGACGTCGGATGATGCCGAAGACCTCGCCGACCAGCAGCGGCGACAGGCCCATTGAAGGTTCATCCAACAGCATCATCTTCGGTCGTGCCATCAGAGCCCGACCGATCGCCAGCATCTGCTGCTCACCGCCGGAAAGGTAGCCGGCCAGTCCAGTACGTTCCTTCAGCCGGGGAAAGTACTCAAACACCATGTCGATGTCCTTGCGCACCCCCGAATCCCGCCGCGTATAGGCGCCGAGCCGCAGGTTCTCGATGCAAGTCATGTCTTCGACGATGCGCCGTCCCTCCATAACCTGGAAGACACCCCGCCGAACGATCGCTTCCGGCACGAGCTTGTCGACACGCTCGCCGCCGAACATCACCTCGCCACGGGTGACCTCGCCGTCCTCGGTCTTCAGCAGGCCGGAGATTGCCTTCAGAGTCGTCGATTTGCCGGCCCCATTAGCACCCAGCAGCGCTACCAAGGCGCCCTGCGGCACCGTCAATGACACCCCACGCAGCACAAGGATGACGTCGTTATAGACCACCTCAATGTTGTTGACCGTGAGCAGCGGCGGAACTGGCTCGATGTTCGGCGCGGGTTCCATAGGCGCTTCCCTATCGCCTTGACGTATAGCCATTGAGCCGCGAGACCGGGTCGGCGGATGGCAAAGGAGGGTTTGGACGAGGGTTCGGACCGCCAGCCTGGTGAGGAGGATTACCAACCGAGCCAGTCTTGCCGGCGGGGGATGGTTACATCGAACACCTGCTTCATGCCGAGCGTGCCGTCGGCCATCAGCTTGCCAATATCGGCATCCGCGGGCGGATCCGCCTTGACGATCGCCTGGTAGACCAGAACCTCGGTAAAGCCGCGGTGATCCTCCGGTGTCCACGTCGCCTTCGGGCAGACACCTTCCAATCCGGCCGGGACCCAGTCCGTTTTTTGATATCCCCTTCTTGATGTTGGGCCCGGAAATCCCGCCGTTCTTATCCGCCCACTCCATCGCCTCCTTCATGTAGTACCAGGAGCAGACGCCACGCATGTAGTGCACCGGCTTGTAGGTGGTCTTCGGATCGGCGGCCTGGGCGATGTCGTGCACCAGCTTCATGCCAGGGGCATCCGAAGTCCAGGGAGCCGCGCCCATCGGCCAGACGACACCGTTGGCTGCGGTGCCGGCCGCCTTCATCAGGCTTTCGTCGAACCCCCAAATGTTAGAGAGGAACTGCACGTCGACGCCAACGGTGGCACACGACTTCAGCATCGATACGTTCGAGTCCGAGCTGTTGGCAAGGAAAGCGTAGTTGGCCCCGGATTGCTTCAGGGCTCAGGCACTGAGCCTTGAAGTCGCCGGGCGCCAGTGAATACTGGATCGCCGGCAGCACCTGGAAGCCGATCTCCTTGGCGTACTCCTCGCCGGCCTTCTTGGGCGCGTTGGGATACGGGTGATTGTCTCCCATATGCACGTACTTCGGAGCCCCCTGCCCGCCCTTCTTCTCCCAGTCGGCCTTCGCCCACTGCAGCATCGCCCGGGATGCTGTCGGAATAGGATGGTCCCATGATGAAGTTGAACGGGGCCGGCTTCTTTGTATCCGCGCCCTTGCCCATCGGGTCGGTCAGGTGCGCGGAATAGGACGCGGAGAAGTAGGGAATCTGGTCATCGGCGACAAAGCCAACCAAAGCTTCGGTGTCGGCCGTTCCCCAGCCCTGCAGCGCCACCATGCCGTCCTGCTTCCACTGCTTGTAGGTGGCGATGGCGCGCGGAACTTCGTACGAATAGTCGAACGTCTGAATGTTGATCTTCTTGCCGTTGACCCCGCCGTGCGCGTTCACCCATGCCGCCGCATCGATCTTCGCCTGGCCATAGGGCGTACCTACCTGTGCCGTCCGCCCGGTGAAGTCGACCAGATTCCCGACAAGCGGGTCGGCCGCCATTACCTCCACTCCACCAGCCGCGACCGCTAGAACCCCGCCCAGAGCTGCGGTTAGAATTGCGCCTCTTAGCCTGATCATCGGACGTCCTCCTCACCCAGGTTGTTACCGTTGTCCCTCTCTTTTTGCGCCTTTTGCGCCGCGCTAACGTGTCACCTCCTTCGCTCCGCAAATCAGTACGAGAACGGATAGAGTCGCCAGTAGGACTTGATCAATTGCCAGCGGTGGGCAAGGCCATCCGGCTCGAAGATCAGGAACAGCACGATCGCGAGCCCGATCGCCGCCTGCTTGAGAAAAGCCAGTCCCTGGGTGACCGCCGGGATGTTGCCCCAATCGGTCTGCTGAAGCGCCCCGATGATGCCGCCCATCAATTCAGGCAACAGCACCATGAAGGCGGTACCCATCAGGGTACCCGCAACGGAGCCGAGTCCGCCGATGATGATCATGCCGAGAAACTGAACCGACAGAAGCAAGTCGAAACCTTCCACTGAGACAAACTGCAGATAATGCGCGAACAGAGCACCACCGATACCGGCGTAAAATGATGAGATACCGAAAGACAGGATGCGGTACTTGGTGAGATTGACGCCCATTACCTCCGCCGACAGGTAATGATCACGTACCGCTACCAGCGCACGCCCATCTCGGCTGCGCATCAGGTTGGCGGCCGCCAGATAAAGCAGTACGACGGTGACAAGAACGACGTAGAAGTACTCCCGATCGCCGCCGAGCTTCCAGCCAAAGAGCGAGAACGGTTCTGCCAGCGCACCGGCGGTGCCACCGGTGAACCAGTCCGCCCGAGAAAAAAAATCCTGCAGGATGAACTGTGAGGCGAGGGTGGCGATAGCCAGGTAGAGCCCTTTGATGCGCGCCGCCGGGATGCCGAAGACCATGCCGACGGCAGTCGTCATCAGCCCGGCCAGGGGCATGGCGATTACTACCGGAATGCCGAAGCTGTTGTTCAGCCAGGCCGAAGCGAAGGCGCCGAAGCCGAAAAAGGCAGAGTGGCCGAGCGAGATTTGGCCGGTGAACCCTACGAGGATATTCAGTCCGAGAGCGGCGACGCCCAGGTATCCGATCTGGATCAGCAAGGCGATCGCATAATCACTAACCGGCTCGAAGCCAGCAAACGACAGCGGCGCCAGCGCCATCAGGGCGATGCCCGAAAGGGTCGCGTAGCGCGACAGCGGCGTCTGGAAGATGGTGGTGTCGGCGGCATAGCTGGTCTTGAAATCGCCGCAGCGCGGAGATGCGTTTCCCGCCATTCGGTTTGTCCCCTCCCCTACCGGCCGCCTCGCCTACAGTCGTTCGATCTTTTCTGTGCCAAACAGACCGTAAGGGCGGATCATCAGAATGATCACCAGCACATACAACGGTGCGATGTTGTACAGATTGCCGATGTTTAACCATTCGCCGTCAACGTACTGCGCGATGTTTTCGAGCAGGCCAATGATCAATCCGCCGACGATAGCCCCGACAATTGAATCGAGGCCGCCCAGGATGACCGCCGGAAAGACTTTGATGCCGAAAAGCGACAGCGCCGAGGACACGCCGTTGACGATGCCAAAGACGACACCGGCCAGCGCCGAGACCATCGCCGAAATCGCCCACGACAGGGCGAACATCTTCTGCACCGAAATGCCCAGGCTCTGCGCCACCTGTTGATTGAAGGCGGTTGCGCGCATCGCCAGCCCGAGCTTCGAGTACTTAAAGAAGACGGCAAAGCCGCCCATGATGACGAGGGAAACAAAGAGGCTCATCAGGTACGCCGGCTGCACGTTCAGCCCCAAGATCGACACCGACTGCGTCTCGAAGATCGGTGGGAACGGCTGGACGATCACCCCGAAAATCCACTTCATCGTCGACTGGAAAAAGATCGACAGGCCGATGGTCACCATGATCACCGAGATGATCGGCTCGCCGATCATCGGCCGCAGTACCACCACCTGCAGAATGATGCCGAACGCCATCATGAAGACAAGGGTCACCGGGAAGCCCAGCCAGAACGGCAGGCCGAGATCGGTGAGCACCCACCAGCACACCCAGGCGCCGATCAGCAGGAACTCGCCTTGCGCGAAGTTGACGACCTGCGACGCCTTGTAAATGAGCGTGAAGCACATCGCGACGACACCGTAGAGCGTGCCGAGGATCAGGCCATTGACGATCAGTTGCAGCAGCAGGCTGTCGTTCATTACTCTCTTCGCCTCGCTTATTCCGCCGCCTGCAACCGTGCCTCGGCCATCGGAAGGGTCGCCACTTCCAGGTCGGTAACGACGCGCGATTTGGTGCCGTCCTGGAAGGTGATCCAGGTATCAACGTGCACGAGCGGCTGCTCGCCGTAGATGGCGTCGATGATCTCCGCGTATTTCTCATTGATGACGCCGCGCCGGACTTTCCGGGTGCGGGTGAGTTCGCCGTCGTCCGCGTCCAGCTCCTTGTAGAGCAGGATGAAGCGGTGGATACGGTGCGCCCCGGGCAGCGTCACATTCACCTTCTCGACTTCTGCGCGGATCAGCGTGAGGTCTCCTCCCGACCGGCGAGGTGGCGTAGTTGGTGAACGCTATCCTGCGCTTCTCAGCCCACTTCGCGAGGATGCCGAAGCGGATGCAGATGATCGCCGCCAGCCATGGGCGGCCGTGCCCGAGGATCACCGCCTCAGCAACGTAGGGGGAAAACTTCAGTTTGTTTTCGATGAACATCGGCGAAAAACGGGCGCCGGTGCTGGTCGTGGCGATGTCCTTGATTCGATCGATGACGACGAGGTGGCCGTTCTTGTTGAAATAGCCGGCATCGCCAGTATGCATCCAGCCGTCGCGGACGTCGGCGCGACCAGCCTCCTCGTTCTTATAGTATCCGGCGAACATCCCGCAGGTCCGCGCAACGATTTCGCCGACGCCGTTCTCGTCGGCATTATCGATCCGAACCTCGGCATTGGCGAACGGCGTGCCGACGGTATCGAAGTCGACCGCAGTTGCGGCGTGCACGGTATAGGCGCCACCCAGCTCGGTCTGGCCGTAGAGCTGGCGCAGCGGCACTCCCATGGCGATAAAGAAGCGGAACGTGTCGGGGCCCAGTGCTGCACCGCCGGTCGCAGCCGATTTGAGGTTGGTGAAGCCGAGGCGGTCCTTCAGCGCCCGGAACAGCAGCAGATCCGCGAGCATCGAGCGGCCGCCTTTGTCGAGCGCACGCGTGCCGAGGCGCATACCGAGATCAAACATCCACTGCTTCAGCCGCGTGGAATCCATCATCCGCGAGCGCACATCGGCGGCGACGCTTTCCCAGACGCGCGGCGCCAATAGCACGAAGCTGGGGCCGATCTCACGCAGATCGGCCATCAGCGTCTCCGGCTCTTCGACGAAATTGACGATCGTCCTGCTGATCAGAGCCTGCGCGACGGCGTAGACCTGCTCCATGATCCACGGCAGCGGCAGCACCGAGACATAGTCGTCACCGGGCGCCTTCGGATCGGCGTTAAGGTAATCGAGCGCATGCCGCAGGAATGGACCCGCCTGCAACATTGCCAGCTTCGGCCGCGCCGTCGTTCCCGACGTGGTGCAGAGGATGGCGACATCGTCGCCGCTGCCGCAAGCCACCTCCCGTTCATACAGGCGAGGATCGGCAGCGTCGAGTTCGGCGCCCCGCCGCGACAGTTCCTCCAGGCCAATCAGCCGCGGGTCGTGATACTTCCGCATGCCGCGAGGATCGCAGTAGACGACATGGCGTACGGTCGGAACGTCGTCGATCAGGTCGAGGAGCTTGTCGACTTGCTCCTCGTCCTCGGCGACGATCAGCTTGGCCTCGGCGTAGCGGAGTAGCCAGGAGACCTCGTCGCCAATCGAATCCTGGTACAGACCCAGCGACATGCCGCCGATCGCATGCGCCGCGAGTTCGCCCCAAACCCACTCCGGGCGATTGTCGCCGATCAGCGCGACGACGTCGCCCCGCTGCACGCCCAACGCCCGCATGCCGAGAGCCATCTGCTTCACTCGAAGATGCACGTCTTCCCAGGTGAAGGCATTCCAGATGCCGAACGATTTCTCCCGCATGGCAATCTGGCGGGGATGCGTTGCGGCGTTGTGGGCGAGCAGTTTGGCGAAAGTGTCGTGCAGGAGGACATCGGCAAAGTCCGTTGCGACTCCCGCCGTTACTGCCATGACGCGACCTTCGCTGCTGCCGCCGGCGGTGGTAACGGTTCCTCGTCCTCGCCAAGGTAGGCTTTGCGCACGTGAGGATCGTCAATCACCTGGAGCGGCGATCCTTCGGCAATTTTTTTGCCGAAGTCGAGCACGACGACCTTGTGGGAGATATCCATAACCACCCCGATGTCGTGCTCGATCATCACCACCGTCATCCCCCATTCCTCGTTGAGGTCGATGATGAAGCGGGCCATGTCCTCCTTTTCTTCCAGGTTCATCCCCGCCATCGGCTCATCCAGGAGGATCAGTTTCGGCTTCAACGCGACGGCGCGCGCCAGTTCAACCCGCTTACGGGGGCCATAGGGCAGCGTACCGGCCACCGCCTTGCGAATGTGCGAGATCTCCAGGAAGTCGATAATTTGCTCGACCTCGCGACGATGTGACACTTCTTCCCGCTGGGCTCCACCGAACCAGTAGATCGCGCCGGTCAAGAAGTTGTTGCGAAGCAGGTGGTGCCGCCCGACCATGATGTTGTCGAGGACCGACATGTGGTTGAAGAGTGCCAGATTTTGAAAAGTTCGACCGATTCCGATATGCGCCCGGCTGTTTGTTTTTAGCCGGGTGATATCTTTTCCTTCGAAAATGATCTGGCCTTCCGACGGGGAATAACGTCCGGAGATGCAGTTGAGCATCGACGTCTTGCCGGCGCCATTCGGGCCAATAATCGAAAACAGGGCGCCGGTGCCGACTGAGAAGCCGACCCGGTTTAACGCGCGGACGCCGCGAAAACTCAGCGACACCTCACGTATGTCGAGAATCGGACTATCGTCCGTCACGACGTTCTTCTCCCATTTAGCTGGTGCCTTGTCGGCACTTCCCTCGTTGGTTCGGCATCTTCGGCCGATTACCGGGACGGCGCTATCTTGAGGACCGTCGGAACTTTCTGTTTATACCGAGGTTCTTCGACATTTGCTACGGCGATGGATGCAACCATGCGGTGAACGTCGAGCCTATCGCTACCGCGCGTTGGCCGATTTCTGCTGCTGGTCTGTTGTCGCTAGGTGGCGGGGCGATCCAAGAGCTCGCGCACCCGATTTGTCAGCTCATTCCGGCGGTATGGCTTCGGCAGTAAATCAATCCCATCGGCGAGCATGCCATCGACAACCGGAGTTTGCTCAACATAGCCGGAGGTCAAAAGGATGCGCGTCTCGGGACGGCGGCACAACACCTGGTGAGCGAGTTCCGATCCGTTGATGCCGTTGGCCAGGACAACGTCGGTGAATAGCAAGTCGAGTCCGGGCGAGCGATCGACTACCTCCAGCGCCTCGCCCGCATCGCTCGCCTCGACGACCTCATACCCATGCTTGCGCAGGATGTTCGTCGCGGTCTTTCGCACCCGCTGGTCATCCTCGACAACGAGGATGACCTCGCTTCCTGAGGACCTCTTCTCGCGATTGTGTTTTATACGCTGATCCTCAGCGTCTGCCGCCGCGACCGCGCGCGGCAGGTAGAGTCGTACCACCGTACCGGAGCCGATCGTGGACTCGACCGTAATTGTGCCGCCCGACTGCCGGACGAAACCGTAGACCATGCTTAGCCCGAGACCCGATCCTTCGCCGAACTTCTTCGTGGTGAAGAATGGCTCAAAAATCCTCTCGAGAACCTCGGGCGGCATCCCGACGCCGGTATCGCCGACGGTCAGCACTACGAAATCCCCGGGCGGCACCTCCTCGCCTTTCGTCTGCAGGTCGCGAGGCAGTACGGCAGTGTTGGTGGCGATGGTCAAGACTCCGCCGTTTGGCATTGCATCTCGCGCGTTGACCACCAGGTTGAGCAGCGCGCTTTCGAGTTGCCCCCGATCGATCATCGTCTGCCAGACGCCCGGTGCCAGGTCCTCACGAATCTCGATGCGCTCGCCGAGTGTTCGACGCAACAGGCCGGCCATCTCCTCAACGATGGAGTTGGTGTCGATCATTTTTGGATTTAGCCGCTGCCGCCGGGCGAAGGCCAGCAACCGGTGGGTAAGCTGCGCGCCGCGCTCGGCCGACCAGATGGCGTCGGTTATCAGATCGTGGCTTTCTCGATCGTGTCCGCGCCGTTCTTCCAAGAGCTGCAGGTTCCCCAGGATGATTGCCAGCAGATTGTTGAAGTCGTGGGCAATACCGCCTGTAAGCTGGCCGATCGTTTCCATGCGCTGAGAGTGGCGGAGCCGCTCCTCGGTAGCCTTGCGCTCGGAGATGTCTTCCTTCACTGCGACGTAGTGCGTCACTTTGCCGCGACCGTCTCGTACCGGCGCTATCGACGCGAGTTCCCAGAACACCGCCGTTCTTGCGGCGGTTGTTGAATTCGCCGCGCCAGACCTCGCCGGCACTGATTGTCTTCCATAGATCCTGGTACTCCCGCGTGGTTGTGTGGCCCGACTGGAGGAATCCGGGACGTTTGCCAACCACCTCGGGATAAGTGTAACCGGTGGTCTCGCTGAACTTGGGATTGACGTATTCGATCCGACCTTCAACGTCGGTGATCATCACCGACGCCGGGCTTTGCTCGATTGCCTGAAACAATTTGCGCAAATCGCCCTCGGCCGGTTTGTGCGCCGAGACATCCTGGATGAACAAAAGAAAATTGTCCTGGCCGCTCCAGCGCATTGGGATCGCGCGCATCTCGCCATAGGCAAGACCGCGGCCAGGACGAATGATCTCGATCTCGGCGATGTCGCCCTGCACAAGCGGAAAACCGAAGGGCGCACCAATCAGTTCCTGCCCGGTATGACCAAACAGCGCTTCCGCCGCCTTATTAACGAAACGGATTTCATGCTTTTGATCGACGATGACGATAGCCTGCGCATGAGCTTCGATTATCGAGCGCCACCGCGCCTCGCTTTCCTTCAGTGCTTCATCGGATTGCTTCCGATCGCTGACATCCTCAAACAAGGAGACGATCTCGCCGGACGGAAGCTTGTAGACATAGCCTTCGCGCCAGCCTGAGATCCGTTCATCACGATAATGCGAGGCTGGAACATGCTCCGGTTGCCCGGTTCGCCAGACGCGCCGAAGCACATCGAACAGCCGGCTCTGACGGACACTGGGGAACACTTCGGAGAGACTGCGCCCAAGGATTTCTTGCCGCGACAATCCCTCGATCCGCTCAGCGCCGCGATTGAACCCGGTGACGACGAAGTCTTCGCCCCCTGCAACCGCGCGAACGACGGTCGCTCCGCTACGCATGTTCTCGAAAAGCTCACGAAATCGCTGTTCTCCCTCGCGATTGCGTCGCAGCATTGGCTTTCCGACGGCGAAGAACAGCAGCGTCCCGGCAAGGATCAGCGCCAGCGCGATGCCGGCGGCGAGTGTCGCGGACTCGATGAACGGCCCGCGAAAGGCATCGAGATCGCTCCGAGCGACCACCCCGAGGCCGGGCACAGGAAGCGGAGCGAAGGCGGCCAGGACCAGCGCACCACCTTCGTTGCGGGTTAGAACAGTCCCTTGCTCTCCCGCGAGCGCGCGACGCATCGGCGTTTCGCGCTCGGAACCGATCGGCGCAGGCCGGGGCGGTTGCGTGTCCGGTAGCCACGGATTATCGATGTACACGACGGTTTCGCCGTCGAGGCGACCAATCGCCAGCGATCCATCCTCACCGAGCATGCGGTAAATGCGAGACGTCTCCTCGATCGGCGGCGGTGGCCCTCCCTGCAAAGACGAGGGGTGTATTTGCAGCAATTGCGCCTGCAGACGAACCGCTTGCGTCAAATCTTCCCGGCGCCGATCGAGCCCGGCATCGTAAAGCGTGCCGATGGCGACGCCGCCGACCGCGATGGCGATCACCATCATGATTACAAAGAGAACGACGAGACCCCGCCGATCACTCACTTTTGCTCTCCGGCGGCGGCGACTGCGACGGCTCGCGGCCGGGGCTGGCCAGCGCCTCACGCAAACGGCCCACACTGACCGGCTTGCTCAGCGTCGCCACCGATCGCAAACCCTTGAATTCCGCCAGCAGCCGGGCGTTTACCGCATAATCAGGATGATAGCCGGTGATAATTATGATGTCGGCAGCACAACGCTGTTCAACCAGCCACAACAACAACTCGTTTCCGTCGATATCGGGCATCACCATGTCGATGATCACGATATCCGGAAGATTGCGGCGATAAGCGGACTGAAAATCGCGTCCGTGATTGGTGACCTCGACATCGTAGCCGAGCGGCTCCGCGACCCGCTCCACGAATGCGGCGAAGCGGGGCTCGTCATCGACGATCAGCAGGCGTTTACGTTCCATCGTCTGGTAGAAAATAGTATCTCTTGCTCGGGAAGCCGCCCCAGCGTTGTTTTATGCCATCGGCCGCGGACGGCAAAGGCCCGATCGCTCGGCATGGCGATATCCCGCCGTTCTTCACCTGCCGACTTTCGTAGGATGAATCAGTTCGGCGAATGAACGGGCTGGAGGTGGCGGAAACGCTCCGTTAGATTGCCAAAATCGAGTTGCCATGAACCCGCCAAAAGACAGATGGCAGAACAGCCACATAGAATACTGATCATCGGTGACGATGCGCGGTCCGCCGCACGGCTGGAGCGTGCGCTAGCGGCCGGCATGGGCGATGGGGCGGCGATCGTCACGTCCGCCACCTTCGACGATGCGTTCAGCGTGGCCGAGTTCAACTCGGACCTCCTGTTCGTCGACATCGAGGCCACCGGCGTTGATTGGGTCGAAAAGATTGCGAAATTGCGCAGCCGCGCGCCGGAAGTGCCGCTCATCGCCATCGCTAGCCGGGGCGAAGAGACGCAGGCTATCCAGGCGTTGCAGGCGGGCGCTCAGGACTGCCTCAGCGCGGTGGAAGTGGAGGGCGTTCCGCTATTGCGGGCGGTACGATACGCGATTGAGCGCAACAGATTTCAGGTTCAGCTTGAAGAAGCTTACGAGCAGATCTCCCGCGATCGCGAATTCGGCGGACTGAACGCCATCAGCGGCCCGGCGCCACTGCCGGTGACCGAGCGCAGTTTCGGCTCGGTCTCGCTGCCGCAACGCGTGCCGGAGGACTTCGACGAACTGGTGCAACGCTATGGCGGCCTGCTGGATCGCGCCTTGCTCGGCCGCTCCGCTAGGGATTACGAACGGTTGGTTTCCGACCTCAACGAGATTGCCGACCGCCTGGGCATGCTCGGCGCCGGACCACGTGATGCGGTAGATCTGCACAAGGCGGCGATGAGTAACCGCCTGGAAGGACAATCTGCTCGCAAGAATAAGGCTTACGTCGAGGAGGGGCGATTATTGCTGGTGCAACTGATGGGTCATCTGGTGTCCTATTATCGCAGCCTTTCGTGGGGTCGCGGACCGGCGCCTCGGCTACGTGCGGCAAGCCAGGATAGGGCGCCGGTCGAATCGGCCCGGTTAGGAAAGAAACCGTGATGAAGCAATTCGTCTTGAAACTTTACATCGCCGGCCGAACGCCGCGAACCGAGCAAGCAATCTCCAGCCTTAAAGAGATTTGCGAAAAGGATTTGGCGAGCGCTTATGATCTCGCCGTGATCGACGTTTTGGAACGGCCACAGCTGGCTGAGAATGAAAAGATCCTGGCGACGCCGACATTGGTGAAGGAACTGCCGCCGCCACTCCGCCGCGTCGTCGGCGATCTGTCTAATCGTGAGCGGGTTCTCGTCGGGCTCGATCTCGCCGTGCGTGATGAGCTCGAAAAGGGGAAAGATCGATGAAGAACGCCGACGTGGTCGCCTCGGTAGTGAAGGTGGCGACCGGCATCCCAGGCTTCGACTTTATTGCCGACGGCGGCATGCCGCGGGGACGGACAGCGTTGGTCGCCGGCACCGCCGGCTCCGGCAAGACGATCTTCGCGACGCAGTTTCTGGCCGAAGGCATCCGCCGTCACAACGAGAGCGGCGTGTTCATCACCTTTGAAGAGCAGCCAGGCGACATCCGTCGCAACATGCACAGCTTTGGCTGGGGCATCAGCGCATGGGAGGACGGTGGCGCCTGGATGTTCGTTGACGCCTCACCAGAGCCAAGTCACGAGATGACCATCGTCGGCGACTACGACTTCGGCGCACTGCTCGCCCGCATTGAACACGCGGTGCGCAGCGTCGATGCGCGGCGGGTCGTGCTGGATTCGATTGGCTCCGTGTTCAGCCAGTTCGATAGCCCCAGCCGCGTTCGTCACGAGCTATTCCGTATCGCTTCGGCGTTGCGGGACATGGGTGTGACGACGGTGCTCACCGCTGAGCGGCGGGAGGAGTACGGCGCCATCGCCGTCAACGGCGTTGAGGAATTCGTCGCCGACAATGTCATTATCCTGCGCAACTCGCTGGAAGATGAAAAGCGGCGACGCACCATCGAAATCCTGAAATTCCGCGGCACCACTCACCACAAGGGCGAGTACCCGTTCACTGTCATTCCGGCGGAGGGCATCATTGTCATTCCGCTGTCAGCCATCGAGCTGAAGCAGCGCTCGGGCGATATCCGCGTCACCTCCGGCAACATCGATCTCGACAGGATGTGCGGTGGCGGCCTGTTCCGCGATTCCATCATCCTCGTCTCCGGCGCTACCGGTACCGGCAAGACGCTGCTGGTCACCCACTTCGTTGACGGTGGCGCCGCCGCGGGAGAGCGGTGCCTGCTGTTCGCCTACGAAGAAAGCCGTGAACAGCTCGGCCGTAACGCCATTGGCTGGGGCACAGACTTCGATGCGCTGGAACAGGAAGGCAAGCTGAAGGTGGTCTGCGAGTACCCGGAGTCGGCCGGCCTCGAAGATCATCTGGTCCACATCAAGAGCCAGATCGAGGATTTCAAGCCGAACCGCATCGCGGTCGATTCCGTCTCGGCGCTCGAGCGCATATCGACGCCGCGCGGCTTCCGCGAGTTCGTCCTGGCACTCACCTCGTTCATTAAGCACAAGGAGATCACAGGGCTGTTCACCTCGACGACGCCGACCTTGACCGGCGGCGCATCGGTGACAGAGGCGCATATCTCGTCGATCACCGACACCATCGTGTTGCTGCGATATGTCGAGCTTTTCGGCGAGATGCGGCGCGGACTGACGGTGCTGAAGATGCGTGGCTCGACGCACGAGAAGGAGATCAGAGAACTGGTCATCGACAACCGCGGCATGCACATCGGCGCACCGTTCCGCAACGTCGCCGGCATCCTTGCCGGCAACCCGGTGCAGATTGCCGCCTCCGAAATGGAACGTCTGGACAAGCTGTTCCCAGTAGAAAACGGGCTGTAGACCAGCCGGCAGCGTCACAACAGGCGCTGTCGTCTCACTAAGCGGTGCCAGACGTCGCGCAAGCAGCTGACCAAGCTCGGCGCCGGTCGCTGGTCGAGATACCATGTCGTAGGCCAGACCACTGACAGCTTCTCCGCCTGTAACTGCCAAACAGATGACCAGCGGTGCCTGGCACCGGGGACTTGGTCGCAGGCGATACAGGACAGGCCTCCAAGGCTGAACGGTTTGCGAATTGGTGTTACAATCAATTCCCACCCTGAGCACAGCCATCGGAGGATCGCCATGACGGCAGTTCAACTTGCGACGCCGGCGGGGGATAAGGTGGAAGTGTCGGCCGAGGTCGTGGAACGGCTGCGCGCCGCGCTGCGCGGCTCGCTCTTGCTGCCCAGTGATCAAGGTTATGACGAGGCTCGGTCGGTTTGGAATGCGATGATCGACAAGCGGCCGGGGTTGATCGCCCGGTGCGCCGGGGCTGCCGATGTACTTCACGCGATCCGCTTTGCGCAGGAGCGTGGTTTGCTTATCGCCGTCAAAGGCGCCGGGCACAATATCGCCGGCAGTGGTGTCTGCGATAATGGCCTGATGATCGATCTCTCGCCGATGAAATCGGTGCATGTGGATCCATGGAACCGTACCGCCCAGGTGGAGCCTGGCGTTACCCTCGGCGAATTCGATCGCGAGGCGCAAATTTTCGGGCTCGCCACGCCTCTCGGCATCAACTCGACGACAGGCGTCGCTGGCCTGACGCTCGGTGGCGGCTTCGGCTGGCTCAGCCGCAGCTTCGGGCACTCTATCGATAATCTGATCTCAGCCGACGTCGTCAGCGCGCAAGGAGAGCTATTGCGGGCCAGCGCCGATGAAAATCCCGACCTGTTTTGGGGGCTTCGCGGTGGTGGTGGTAACCTTGGCATCGTTACGTCCTTCACGTTTCGGCTACACCCGGTAGGCCCGCAAGTGCTCGCGGGTCTCATCGTTTATCCCTTCGACCAGGCGGCGGATGTCCTCAGGCGCTACCGCTCATTCACCTTGGCGGCACCGGAGCCGCTGACCGTCTGGTCGGTGCTGCGGAAAGCACCACCGCTGCCCTTCCTTCCAGCGAATGTCCACGGCAAAGAGGTCGTCGTCTTTGCGTTGATGTACGCGGGCGATGTGCAGGAGGGGCAGCGCGCCATCGCGCCGCTTCGCGCTTTCGGCACACCGGTTGGCGAGCATGTCGGTGTGCAGCCGCTCACTGCTTGGCAGGCCGCATTCGATCCCCTGCTAACGCCTGGCGCTCGTAACTATTGGAAATCGCACGATTTCGCCGAACTAAACGATGCCGCACTGGACCTGATCGTCGAGTATGCCGGCAAGCTTCCGACACCGGAGTGCGAGATCTTCATCGCGCATCTCGATGGCGCGGCCGGAAGGGTCCCCTCGGGCGCTATGGCGTATCCGCATCGCAACGCGACGTACGTTCTCAACGTCCACGCCCGCTGGCGCGATACCGATCAGGACGACGACTGCGTCGCTTGGGCCCGCAGCTTCTTCAACGCGACATCACCCTATTCTACGGGGGGTGTCTACGTAAACTTCATGACGGCCGACGAACAGGACCGCGTCCGCGCCGCTTACGGCGGCAACTATAATCGGCTCGCATCACTGAAGGCCAAGTACGACCCAGGCAATCTGTTCCAGGTTAACCTGAACGTGAGGCCGGCGGCGTAAGCGAACTCCAGCGATTCACAACTTTACAGCGGGCGCGAGCCGATTTGTACCACCCCGTTGAGGCTGGCCAGGTTCGGTGGGAGGCCAGCAGACAGGGCGTTGAACGATGGCGAGCGAGCCTCACGCCGTCGCTGCGAGCGCGCGGTCCAGATAATCGTCGACCGCCTTTGTCAGTTCCGGCATATGCTCGGCAAAGAAGTGGTCGGCACCGGGGATCGCTTTATAATCGACAACGACGTTGCGCTGGTGGGCGAGTTTCTTCGCCAACTTTTCCGCCGCCTCCGGCGGCACGACCTCGTCACGGCTGCCGTGCAGCATCAGCCCCGACGCCGGGCATGGCGCCAGGAACGAGAAGTCCAGCGTGCCGGCAGGTGGCGCAACGGCGATAAAGCCATCGATCTCCGGCCGGCGCATCAGCAATTGCATGCTGATCCAGGCGCCAAAAGAATAGCCTCCGATCCAGCAGGCGGACGCGTTGGGATTGATCGTCTGCATCCAGTCAAGAGCAGCAGCAGAGTCGCCGAGTTCGCCGGGTCCGCTGTCGAAGCGACCCTGAGAGCGGCCGACACCGCGGAAGTTGAAGCGCAGGACTGAAAATCCACGCTTCTGGAAAGCCTGGAACAGGGCGAAGACGACGCGGTTGTTCATCGTCCCGCCGTGCAGCGGATGGGGGTGCAAAATCAGCGCGATTGGCGCACCGGCGCGTTTCGAGTGGTGATAACGCCCCTCGAGCCGCCCTTCCGTTCCGTTAAAGATTACTTCCGGCATCCTGTCCACATGTCGTGATCGTCCCGCCTTCCCGCATTGTCGATCATGCCCTTGACCCTCCGGGACCACGCATCGGTCCTGTCCCGGAAATTCTTGATCGGATTACTCGGACATCTTATATACCCAGTGGCGGTCAGGAGGGCAGGTTTCTGGCGCGCCAACCGCCGGCCGGGCGGGGAAGGACCCACAAAATATCGAAAGAGCCATGCTTTTCAAGAGGCTTCAGGAAGATATCGACGCCTTCATGGCGCGTGACCCGGCAGCGCGGTCCCGTCTGGAGATCTTGCTCTGCTATCCGGGACTGCATGCGCTGCTGTTGTGGCGCGTAAGCAGCGCTTTGTGGCGGCAGCGGCTGTTCCTGCTGGCGCGACTGGTTTCCCATCTTGGGCGACTTATGACGGCGATCGAAATTCACCCTGGCGCGCGCATCGGCCGGCGCTTCGTCATCGACCATGGTACCGGCGTCGTGATCGGCGAGACCGCCGACATAGGTGACGACGTAACGCTCTATCAGGGCGTCACCCTTGGCGGCATTGCGCCATCGGTCGATTCTCGGGCGCAGGTTAACGTGAAGCGGCATCCAACCCTCGCTGCGGGGGTCATCGTAGGGTCCGGGGCGCAAATACTGGGGCCGATCACCGTCGGCGAACAGGCACGCGTCGGCGCCAACTCGGTGGTTACCCGCTCGGTTGCTCCCGGTGCCACTGTCGTCGGCATACCAGCGCATCAGATAGCGGCACGCATTGGAGAGATTTCGCATCAGTTTTCAGCCTATGGCACGCCGGCCGGCGGTTGCCCGGATCCAATGCTCTCATCGATCGAGTCTCTACGCGATGAGGTGGTGACGTTGGTGAAGCGGGTCGAGAACCTGCAGGCAGAATTGCAGATGCTGCGCGACGGCGTGCCACCCATCGACGGCGCTGCCCATGAAGTTACGGAACCAACGTCAGGAGCTGCTGCGCCAGCGGCCGCGATCGAAGTTGAGCGGGCGCGGCATTGATACGACACAGGGGCGAGAGCGGAGGAAAAGGTAGTGAAGCTGAGCACCAAGGGACGTTATGCGGTGATGGCGATGGCAGACCTGGCCCATCATTGCAATGGGCGGCCGGTAGCCTTAGCCGAGGGGGCGGATCGTCAGGAAATCTCCTCTCCCTATCTGGAGCAACTGTTCGGGCGGTTGCGTCGAAATGGACTGGTTAGCAGTGTCCGTGGTCCGGGTGGCGGCTACATGCTGGCCCGGCAAGCGAGCGAGATGCGGATTGCCGACATCATTCTTGCCGTGGACGAGCCGATCAAAGCCACCCGCTGTACTCCCGGCTCTCCGACCGGCTGCCACTCGCACAAAGGCCGTTGCCTGACGCATGATCTTTGGGAAGAACTGGGCAACCAAATCTATCTTTATCTCAGCTCTGTGACGCTTGCCGATGTCTGCGAGCGCCGAATCCTCGGCAGCAGCCGGTTGGTGTTCGGCATGACGCGCGATGACCGCGTCACCGTCGCGGCAGCAGCGGGCTAATCCAGAGAAAGCGGGAACCAGCGGGCGCGCGATGAGCACGGCCATCTACCTCGATCACAACGCAACGACGCCACTACGGCCTGAAGCCGTGGCGGCGATCAACGATGGCATGCGCATCGGCGGCAACCCGTCCTCGGTGCATGCCGAGGGCCGCCGCGCCCGCCGCGTCATCGAGGACGCGCGTGAGTCCGTTGCGTCGCTGGTGGGCGCCGAGCCGGCGCAGGTTGTCTTCACCAGCGGCGGCAGCGAGGCCAATACGCTGGCGCTCCGGGGCTGCGGCCGCCGGCGGGTGCTGGTATCAGCGATCGAACACGCCTCGGTCGGCCGCTCGGTCGATGGCGCTGAGACGATCCCGGTTGACGCCGACGGCATTGTCCGCGTCGATGCGCTTGATGCGCTACTGCGAGCCTCGGACGAGCCGGCGGTCGTGTCGGTGATGCTCGCCAATAACGAGACGGGCGTCGTCCAGCCCATTTCCGAAGTCGCCGCCGTCTGCCGCCGGCACAGCGCGATCCTGCACTGCGATGCGGTACAGGCGGCGGGCAAGATGGCAATCGACGTTCGCGACCTCGGCGTCCATCTACTGTCGCTGTCGGCACATAAGATGGGCGGCCCCGCCGGCTGCGGAGCACTCGTCGTCGAGGCGGCGGTGCCACTTCAGGCGTTGCAGCGCGGCGGTGGCCAGGAGCGCGGCCGGCGTGCCGGCACTGAAAACATCCTGGGAATTAGCGGCTTCGGCGCGGCAGCCGACCGCGTCCGCGGGCTACCCGATGCCGGACGGCTGGCACTGCTGCGCGATCGGCTGGAGAGGCGGCTGCAGGTGTTGTGCCCGTCGATGCAGGTGTTCGGCGCGACCGCGCCGCGGCTTGCGAATACCTCTTGTATAGCCATGCCGGGCGTCGCGGCCGAGACACAGGTGATTGCCTTCGACCTTGCTGGCATTGCTGTCAGCGCCGGCGCGGCTTGCTCTTCCGGGAAAGTGACCCGCAGTGGTGTGCTGACGGCGATGGGGGTTGGTGACGATCTTGCAAGCACTGCAATCCGTGTAAGCCTGGGGTGGACCAACTGCGAGGCGGACGTGGAGCGGTTTATCGAAGTCTGGACCAGCGTTTACAGCCGGGCAGCCGGCTGCGGGCCGGCCTTCTCCGAAGGTCGGGACACCGCCGTAGAGGTCCGGAGTGGTGTCGGAAAGGTGACAGAATGAACGATTTCGCCGGTTTCACGACGAAGAAGGGACACGGTGCCAACCGCAACGCACCGATCTACCTCGACTATCAGGCGACGACGCCAACTGATCCGCGCGTCGTCGAAGCAATGTTGCCGTATTTCACCGAAATGTTCGGCAACCCGCACTCCCGCAATCACCGCTACGGCTGGGACGCCGAGGAAGGTGTCGAGAAGGCTCGGGCGCAGATCGCACAGATCATCGGCGCCAACGAGAAGGAGATCATCTTCACCTCCGGCGCAACCGAGTCGAACAATCTCGCTATCAAGGGCGTCGCCCGCTTCTACAAGGACAAGAAACGGCACATTGTCACCTGCGTCACCGAGCACAAGTGCGTGCTGGACAGCTGCCGGCACCTGGAGCTCGAAGGCTTCCGGGTGACCTACTTGCCGGTGCAGCAGAACGGCCTGATCGATCTTGATCGGCTGCGGGAATCGATCGCCGAGGACACCGTGCTGGTGTCGATCATGGCGGTCAACAACGAGATCGGCGTTATTCAGCCCCTCGCCGAAATCGGCCGGATCTGCCGCGAGCGAAAGGTGTTCTTTCACACCGACGCGGCCCAGGCGGTGGGCAAGATCCCGCTCGACGTGGAAGCGATGCAGATCGACCTGATGAGCATTTCCGGCCACAAGCTGTACGGGCCGAAGGGCATCGGCGCGCTGTTCGTCCGCCGCCGGCCCCGCGTCCGCTTGGAAGCGATGATCAGCGGCGGAGGTCAGGAGCGGGGCATGCGATCAGGTACTCTGCCGACTCCGCTGTGTGTTGGACTGGGCGAGGCTTGCCGGATTGCGGCCGCCGAAATGGCGGCGGAAGCGGAGCACCTGCACGCGCTGCGCGCCCGCTTCCTCGACAAGATCACGGCGGAACTGCCGGAGGTGTTCCTCAACGGCGATCTGGAGCACCGTATTCCGGGCAACCTCAACATCAGCTTTGCCTATGTCGAAGGTGAAGGTTTGATGATGGGGATCAAGGATCTTGCCGTCTCTTCCGGCTCGGCCTGCACCTCGGCGTCCCTGGAGCCCTCCTACGTGCTGCGCGCCCTGGGGGTCGAGGAAGAATTGGCACACACCAGCCTGCGCATCGGCATAGGTCGTTTCACCACCGAGGCGGAAGTTGACTACGCTGTCGATCGCATCGTGGGTGAAGTCCGACGGCTGCGCGCAATGAGCCCATTGTGGGAGATGGCGCAGGAAGGCATCGACATCAAATCCATAAAATGGGCGGAGCATTGAGCAGCCCCGTTAAAGCAAGCATCGGAACGCACGCAGCTCACCATATTAGTTTCTGAGCGTCGGCATGAGGTAGAGCAAGGAGAAGACAAGATGGCCTACGGCAGCAAAGTCGTCGATCACTACGAGAACCCGCGTAACGTCGGTGCGTTCGACAAGAACGACGCTGGCGTCGGCACCGGCCTTGTCGGGGCGCCAGCCTGCGGTGACGTGATGAAGCTACAGATCAAGGTAAGTCCGGAAGGAATTATCGAAGACGCCAAGTTCAAGACGTTTGGCTGCGGCTCCGCAATCGCGTCGTCTTCGCTGGTCACCGAATGGGTGAAGGGCAAGTCGCTTGACGAGGCCCAGACGATCCGTAACACCGACATCGCCGAACACTTGGCACTGCCACCAGTAAAGATTCACTGTTCGGTCCTTGCAGAGGATGCGATCAAGGCAGCGATAACCGACTACCGGCAAAAGACGAAAAGCGTCAGCAGCGACGGGGCGGAAGCTGAGAAGGTCGCCTGACCGCTTGAATACGTAACGTTACGAGAAGGATGCAGCATCGATCATGCCGTCACCCCGTCCGCAGCCCCTCCTGGTCACCCCAGCTGCTGTGCAGCGCGTCAAGACCCTGCTCGCTGGCCGCGACAAACCTGCCGCTGGTGTCCGCATCGGCATACGGGCTCGCGGCTGTTCCGGGATGTCTTACACACTGGAGTTCGCCGATGAGCGCACCCCTTTCGACGAGGTGGTGGAAACGGAAGGCGTGACCATCCTTATCGATCCGAAGGCGACAATGTTCATCCTGGGGACCGAGATGGACTGGGTCGAGGACAAGCTTGAAAGCGGCTTCGTTTTCCGCAATCCCAATGAGAAGGGTCGCTGCGGTTGCGGCGAGTCGTTCCACGTCTGAGTGAAAGGCGCGGCCGAGCCGGGTTTCCGGCGGGTCGTGAGAAGAGTTGATGGACGGCTCCGAGAGTAGAGAAATGGCCCTGATGGCACGATGCGTGGCGGCGCCCGGAGACGACCGGATCGCTCCCTGCTGGTCGTGCCACGGCCCAGTGGCGGATACGACGCTGTTTTGCGGAACGTGCACGGCGGTGCAGCCGCCCGGCCAGGCCGATCATTTCGCACGCCTCGGCCTCGACTTCGGCTTCGACCTCGACATGGACCTGCTTGACCGGCGCTACTTTGAGCGGCAGCGGCAGTTGCATCCGGACCGCTTCGCCACCCGCACGGCGCGCGAACGGGCGCTATCGCAGAGTCAGGCAACCACAATTAACGAAGCCTACGAGACGCTGAAGGATCCACTGCGTCGCGCCGACTATCTGCTGCATCTGGGTCACGATGGTGCCACGCCGGAAGGCTGTCATCTGGTCAACGACATGGAACTGTTGACCGAAGCGATGGAGTTGCGCGAAGCGCTGGCGGAGGCCGACACCGCGGCGGAGGTGACGGCTCTCGCACGGCGGGCAGCTGATGACATTGACCGCTGCATCGGCGAGTTGGCTGAAGCCTTCGCCGGTGACGATTTCGACACGGCGGCGAGGTTGACGACGCGGCTGAAGTATCTGCGTAAGCTCGCCGACGATTGCCGGGTGCGGCGGCTGCAGCTCGCGTCCCGCTGAATCATGCCGCAGCTTCTGCAAATCCATGAGCCCGGCGCGACGCCGCAGCCGGGCGAAAGCGGCGGTCCCGTTGCGGTCGGGATTGATCTCGGCACGACCAACTCGGTGGTGGCGATAGGCGAGGCGTCGGGTGCCCGGGTACTGCGCGACGAGGATGGCGCTGCACTCATTCCTTCAATCGTCGCCTACGCGGCAGATGGCTCGGCCATCGTGGGCGAACTTGCTCGCCGGCTGATGCTCGATCGGCCGGAAGTCGTTGTGAGCTCGATCAAGCGCTTGATGGGCCGGGGCGATGTTGACTTGAAGCCGGTGGCGGGCACCATCCCTTACCAGCTCGCCCCGATGGCCCACGATGCAGAAACGGAGGGCGGCAGCCGGATGGTCCGGCTGGTCGTCGCCGGCCGCACGCTGAGTCCGGTGGAAATTTCTGCCGACATCTTGCGAGCGCTGAGAGAGCGCGCCGAGGCGGAGCTCAAGTGCAAGGTTGATCGCGCCGTCGTCACCGTGCCCGCTTATTTTGACGATGCGGCTCGCACGGCCACACGCGACGCCGCGCGGCTCGCGGGCATGGAGGTGTTGCGTCTGGTCAATGAGCCGACAGCGGCGGCACTCGCCTACGGGCTCGATGAGGGCGCTGAAGGCATCTACGCCGTCTACGACCTGGGCGGCGGCACCTTCGACGTCTCGCTGCTGAACATGCAGAAGGGCGTCTTCCAGGTGCTGGCAACCGGAGGCGATTCCGCACTGGGCGGCGACGATTTCGACCATGCGGTGGCGGAACGCTTCCTTGCCGAGCGGCGGGAGCGCTTCGGCGAGGAACAGCTCTCGGTCTCGGATGCCAAACTGGCGCTGATGACCGGACGGATCGCCAAGGAATGCCTGAGCACGCAGCGCTTCGGCGAGTGGTCCTTGCAAGTTGGTGAGCGGCACAGCCTTCACCGCCTGGAGCGTGGCCAACTCGAAGCGCTGCTAGCGCCGCTTATCGAACGCACCATCGGCATCTGCGCGCAGGTGCTGGATGATGCGGGCGTCGATCCAACTGATGTGCGCGGAACGGTGCTGGTTGGTGGCTCGACGCGGGTGCCGCTGGTACGCCGCCGTGTCCGCGAGATGTTCGGCCGAGAGCCGCTCGCCGATATCGATCCCGACGAAGTGGTGGCGGTCGGCGCGGCATTGCAGGCGCGCGCACTCACCCGTGGATCCGAGACGCTGTTGCTTGACGTCACGCCGCTTTCGCTCGGCATCGAGACGATGGGCGGTATCGTCGAGAAGATCATCCCGCGCAATACCCCTACCCCGGTCGCCAAGGCGCAAGAGTTCACCACCTACCAGGACGGTCAGCGGGCGATGGCCATCCACGTCGTCCAGGGCGAGCGAGAGTTGGTGACGCAATGTCGTTCGCTTGCCCGCTTCGAGCTGCGCGACATTCCCCCGATGACCGCCGGCGCCGCGCGCATTCAGGTCACCTTCGCCGTCGACGCCGACGGACTGCTCACAGTCTCTGCCCGCGAGCAAACCACCGGCAGCGAGCAGAAAGTGGCGGTAAAGCCGTCCTACGGGCTGACCGAAGACGAGATGGCGCAGATGTTATACGACGCCCTGCAACATGGCGCCGAGGACATGCGGCTGCGGGTATTGACGGAGTCGCGCGTCGAGGCAAAGCGCGTGCTGACGGCGCTGACCTCGGCGTTGGCAGCGGACGGAGACCTGTTGACAGACGACGAACGCCGGGGCATCGAAGCACAGATCGCAACAGTGGAGACGACGATCGAGGGCGAGGACCGCGACGCGATCGGCGCCGTCGTCGAGAAGTTGGAAATGATGTCGCGGCCATTCGCAGAGCGGCGTATGGATCGGGGAATACGCGCTGCGCTCAGCGGACGCGAACTAAAAGATTTCGAGGCGGCAGAGCGCGAGGGAAAAATCGCCAGCACGCCTTAAAGGGTCGTGAGGAACTGAGGATCATGCCGAAAATGACGTTCGTTTCGGCCGACGGAAAAACGCGCACCGAGGTAGAGGCGCCGCTCGGCCTATCCGTATTGGAAATTGCTCATCGCAACGATATCGAACTTGAGGGTGCCTGCGAAGGCTCGCTGGCCTGCTCGACTTGCCACATCGTCGTAGCCCCCGAGTGGTTTGAGCAGCTGGATGAGCCGAGCGAGGAGGAAGAGGATATGCTCGATCTGGCGTTCGGGTTGACCCACACCTCGCGCCTCGGCTGCCAGATCAAGATGACGGAAGAGCTGGACGGATTGACGGTGACTCTTCCGTCAGCCACCCGCAACATGATGGTCGACCGCTGAGCCCGCGGGAACGACGAGGGGACATGGATGCGCCTGCGCTGGAACGACGTTCACGACATCGCCATCGCGCTCGAAGAGAAATACCCGGAGGCTGATGTCGTCAACCTGCGCTTCACCGACTTGTGGAAGTGGGTGCAGGAACTACCGGAGTTCGATGACGATCCGATGCGCTCGAACGAGAAGGTGCTGGAATCGATCCAGATGGCCTGGCTCGACGAGCGAACGTAGGCGCAACTCGGCGATCGAGACCTACGGCGGCACCGATAGCAGGAATTAGACGCCGATCATCCCGCAGTTCCAGACTGGTGACGCGTCCAGGCGTCAGCGGCTGGCAGCCGATTCTGTTGTCTTCCCCGATGTGTAACCGCCAACACCACTGGCAATGACGTTGCCGCAATAGACAAAAGCTTCACGGCCGAAGTCGTAGATCCACGTCTCGGCGTTGCCGCGGCAGTAGGTTGCAATTTCGTCTGGCCGGCGAGAACTATCAAAATCGCGCCCTACCAGGCGCTGAAAGCCCCCCATCATCGAGGCCAAAACACTGCGCCGCTGTTGCGGCTCGGGATGGGGCGGCGGCGGTGGAGTCATGGCGTCCATGTCGTGCTGTGCTTGCGCGCGGCGCATTACCTCGGCGTCGAGGCGGCTCTGCAACGGCTCATCGATGCGACCGCGAGGGTCCATTTGCATCGTCTTTTCAAAATCCCGCACGGCGGCTTCGGTGCGATGCCCTAAGCGCCCGTCCGCCGCTCCGATATCGTAACCAAGCGCGATCAGCTTGCGCTGAGTATCAGCGATTGCGCCGGCGGAACCTTGCGCGGGCCGAGGAGGCGGTATTATTGCCGGTTGGGTCCGCTCAACATGTTCTTCCGAAGGAAGCGACGGCTTAGCGATTGGTTTTACTTTCTTGCCATCAACAACCGCCGCCGCCGACGGGGCAGTAACATCCTGTACTGCGCGGGATTTATCGGCGGCTGCGCCCCGCCAGTCCTCATCGCCATCAGCAAATGCACGAGGCAGGCGCGTTAGGTCGAGCTGATCAAGGTCGCCACCAAAGACATCGCTGCGAGCGCGCGTGGCAACCATATCCGCCACGTGACCCGAACCTGCCTCGAGACGGTATGTCTCGACAGCCGCATCTCGTGGTCTATCCATTGCAACAGAGGCCACGCTTGCTACCATGTGCGTAGCGGGCGCGGCCTTTGCGTAGCTTGCGTCGTTGCGGTTATGTCGATAGGCGGTCGTACTCTGCGGATCCGCTACGTCAGTAACGACTGTATCGCGGAACCACAGGTCGCCGACCAAAACGACCAATAGGACTATCAGCAGAACCGCGACGCCGGAGCGCCACATCATTGTCACCGGGGTTTAATCCTCGACCCTTTGTGCCGAGGATCGCGATGCCGGTGCAATTGTCAATCGTTCACCAGCAATCATAGCTGCATTACGCTTTCAACTGCGTCAATTTTGGTTCACCGTTCACCATCGCCCTGCCGAACAAGAGGTTCAGCCGGCCGGCTTCTCTATCAACTCCGCAAGCTTTCGCTCAAGGGGCGTTAACTTCCAAGCCGGTACTTGAAAGGCCATTGTCGTCGCGGCGGCCGGCAATCCGGCTGGCATCCTACCATCCAAGAAGCGCAGCCAACGCTCACCTCCTTCATCCGCAACGTCGAAGGCGACGATGCTGCCGTCAGTGCGCGTAATCGTCACCCGAATCGTCTTGCTCGGCGGGAACTGGCGCTCCGCCAGCGGGGCGAGGTCCTCTGACGGCATGTCATTCAGCGCTTGGACAATCTCATCGAGTTCATCCGGTCGCTTCAGCTTTGCCTTGCCGCCAGCCGGAAGCTCCGCCAGCCGGAAATTCGGCCCATCCCCCTCGCGAATGAGGGTGACCGTCGACTTGTCGGGGTGCACGATACGAACCTGTTGGATGTCGCCGGTCGGAATGGCAAACAGCCGCCGGTCGACCCAGTCGCCGGGCTTTGTGTTCGCCGTCAGCGTGCCCCGCGCCAGCCACGCCTGCGGTTCACCCGGCACCCGGACGTACGTCGACCCTTCGGCGCCGACGCCACTGCCTGATTTGCCGATGAGCAGCTGTGCCACCACCTCGCCGGCCGCGTTGCGCAAGCTGACGAGCTTCGACGTCGCGCCGGCCGTTTCCACGTCCTCTACGGACAACCGGCTCCATTGATCGGCGCGTGATGTCTTCACTTCTGCCTTTTCCAACTGAACAAGGGCCCGGACGATCTCCCTCACCTTTTCGGGCGGCACCGGATAGTTGCCGAGTTCCGCCACACCCCAGCCGTCCGCGGTGCGGCGTATCGTCACGGTCTGTGCCGCATCACGTACCACCACATCGGCAACATCGGCGAGACGATCCCGAAGTCCCGGCAACACCGGGCCGGCCGCTTGCACCGCGCTCTGTGGCCGGTCGTCGCCGACGACTGCGATCACTGCCGCCCCGCCGACCAGCAAGGTGACAGCTCCCAGGATCAGAAAAGATCGCGCGCGCATGTGTTTTGCCCCGCTGCTCAGCCCTGCTGCGACTGCCGCTTCGCTCGCGAGCGCCGCAGCCGGCGAACCAGCGCCACGATGCCGCCTATTCCACACAACACGATGGGAACGGCGGCGATGTTGACGAACTTCACCTCCTGCTGCAGCTGCTCGATCTCACTTTGCAGGGCATGTTGGACACTGCGCAGGTCGCGGCGGACGGTCAGCATTTCGCCGCGGAAGCGCTCGATCGCCGCCTTGTCGTCGGCGCTCAGCATGAGTTCGGCGCTCGCCCCCTCACCGCCGCGCTGCTGCACCCCTTGCAGCTGCTGCTCCAGTTCCTTCAACCGCTGCTGCAGCTCTTGCTCCTTGCTGCGGTACTGCGCCTCCGCCTCACGGCGTAACTCATCGACCAGGGTAAAAGGCCGGTAAGAGGTGCCGCGCCCACGCAAACCGATCAGGGCATCGGCGTCAGCAAGATTTTCCAGGGCGTTGAGTACGAAGTCGGCGTTGCCGGCTGTCGGGACCTCGACCCGCTGACCGAAGAAATCCGAACTCTGCAGCCAGAAGCGGTCGTATAGCATGTCGGCATCGCCGACGACGATCACCTGGATCGGCTTTGCCTCACTCGCGGCGGAAGCGTCAGCAAATGCCGATGGGGCGCTGCCGGTGATCCGGGCGGCGAGGATGAGCGGCTTGCCGCCCGGCTGGAACGCACGCAGCAGCCCGGCGAGATCGGGAACGTAACGCAATTTTTCCGCGTCGATTGGCATCGACCGCGGGCCCGTTGAAATCAACGGCGTTACCGTCAGCGCCGGGTCCGGCACCGGTTGCAAGATGCCGCTTGAGGCGAGATTCAGCCTCTCGATATTGGCCATCACCGGATCGCCAGTATCAAAGTTGTTCGGACCCAGCGTCATCCAGGCAAGATAGGAGCCGACTCCGCCGCGTTCGCCGGTGGAAACGCGTCGCGCCGCATCGATATCGCCTGCCACCTTTTCCGGGAGGATTTCCACGCCCCAGGTTCGCAGGAGTTTCTGGACGTCTTCCGCCGCCGGTGCACCTTCATCTGGTGCTCGCAACGCCTGTACCGTTTCGATGAACGGATCGGCGAACACGAGCGCTCGTCCGCCGTCGTGCACGAAGCGATCGACGACACGCAAGGTATCGGCATTGAGGCGGGTGAGGTCGGTGATGAGCAGCGTCTTCACAGAAGGCGGGATCACCGGGTTTTCCGGCTCGATGTTCTCCACGGTGAAGAACTCGCCGATCTGTTCAAGGATCCGCAATGGCGGTGGCCCACCTTGTGGACCGGCCATGGCGCTCAAGTTCGAGAGCGAATCGATCAGCCCCAGCGTAGGCCGATCGGGGACGGCAAGCCCATGGATCAGCTTCGTCAGGTCATATTCCAGGAACGGCTCGCGCTCCAGGTTGAAAAACGGGATGACCGAACGGCCGTCCGTAGAGTTACTGGCTGACAGGCCAAAGTAGCCGACTTCGCCAGCCTGACTGAGTGGCACGCCCTGAAGTCCGTCAGCCACGGCCCGATCTTCGGCGTCCGAGTAAGGCTCAGGATCAAGCTGCTGCAGAGTCAGCCGGCCGCCCGACAATGTTACGTAGCGCTGTAACAGTTCCTGCACACGCGTGTGATACGCGGCATACGGGGGCGCCACGTCGCCCAAGCGGCGGGAGAAGTAGAGGCGAAGCTGAATAGGCTCGTCCAAAGTCGTCAACAGTTGGCGAGTTCCCTCGGAGAGGGTGTACAGCCGGCCCTCGGTGAGGTCGATCTGGGTGCCGCGGAGCACGCTGTTCGCCAACACGTTGACAGCAAGGAACAACACCGCCCCAAGGACCAGACCGGCGATCGCCAGCCGCGAACCTTCGAACTTGCGCAGCCACTGCATCATTCGCCTCCGCCCTTCAGGCCGCGCGCTCGGCGTCGACGACGACCACCGTCGCGAACAGCCAGAAGGCGATCATTGAGACGAAAAACACGATGTCGCGACCGTCAATGACGCCCTTGGAGATCCCTCCGAAGCGGGACAGGAAGCTGAAACCGGCAATTGTGTCGGCGACGCCCGCCGGAAAAAGCGCCCGCACCCCGTCCTGCACCAGTTCCAGCCCCGCCATGCACAGCAAGAACGAAACAGTGGCGGCGAGGATGAACGCCACCACCTGGTTGCGGGTGATCGCGGACAGGCACGAACCTATGGCGAGGAAAGCGCCTGCCATCAGCAGGCTGCCGAGATACCCTGCGAGGATCACACCGTTGTCTGGCTGCCCCAGGATGTTGACGGTGATCCACAGCGGGAAGGTAAGCGCCAGCGCAACGGCGACGAACAGCCACGCGGCGACGAACTTGCCAAGCACCGCTGCCGTGGTCGACATCGGCATCGTCATCAGCAGTTCGATGGTGCCGCTTTTGCGCTCCTCCGCCCACAGTCGCATCGCGACCGCTGGAATCAGGAACCGGTAGAGCCATGGATGGAAAGAAAAGAAGGTCTCCAGGCTGGCCTGCTGGCGCTCGAAGAAGCCGCCCACGTAAAATGTCAGGGCGCTGGCCATCGCCAGAAAAATGACGATGAAGACGTAGGCGACCGGCGTCGAGAAGTAGCCGGCCAGTTCGCGTCGGGCGACGGCACGCACTTCACGCAGCATGATCGATACCGCCCCTGTGGTCAGCATCCGGAAAACGTCGTCGAGCCGGCCGCGTTCGCCGCGCAGTGCCTCGACCGGGACACCCGCCGCCTGCAAGCGATGCGCAACTTCCGCCAGCGGAGCGGGCCCGCTGCCTGCGGCGAGCAGCCGCAGCGTCACCCGTCCATCGACGACATCCGATTCATGCAAGGTACGACTGGATGCTATGTCGCTGAGAGCGGCACGCGCCGCCTTGACGTCGGCGGCAGCGATTACAGCGACGACCGAATCGTGCTCCGGCAGGCGGCGCAGCAGAGCTTCGGCGGTACCGTCGGCCACGAGCTTGCCATCGGCTATGATCACCGCCCGCGAGCACACCGCCTCCACTTCCTCCAGAATATGGGTCGAAATGACGATCGCCTTGTCGTGCGCCATGCCCCGGATCAGGGCGCGCACCTGGTGCTTCTGGTTTGGATCCAGACCGTCGGTCGGCTCGTCCAGGACCAGTACCGGCGGATCGTGGATCAGCGCCTGGGCAAGTCCAACGCGTCGCTTGAACCCTTTGGACAGCGTCTCGATCGGCCGGTCGAGGACATCTTCGAGAGTGACCATGGCGACGACGCGATCAATGTGCTGCCGCCGTTCGGCAGCACCGAAGCCGCGAACGTCGGCAACGAAGTCAAGGAAATGGCGTGCCGTCATATCGCCATACAGCGGCGCCCCTTCCGGCAGATAACCGAGGCGCCGTTTCGCCTCGATGGGCGACGTCGCGAGATCGAAGCCGCAGACCTCCACCCGACCGGCGCTTGGCTCCAGAAATCCTGCGATCATGCGCATCGTGGTTGTCTCGCCGGCACCGTTCGGGCCCAGAAAACCCAGCACTTCGCCCTTCCCCACGTTGAGCGATATGCCGTCAACAGCAGTCAGCGGGCCGAACGTCCTGGTGAGGCGGTCGAGAACGATCATTGTTGATTTGGTCCGTCAATGCCTGCGCCGCCCCCCCGGCGACGCCCCCTTTCAACAAGCGCCGGAACGTTAGCCAAATTTTCCGAGAAGGCAAGCTCCGACGACCGCGACGCAACCTGTTCACGGCGATTTCATCCTCCCCGGTGATTGCCGCTTGCGGCGCAGTAGGGTTCTGCCGGCGCATCACCCCGGTCGTGTCACTCTCGCTTTCGAGAAGCTGCTGGCGCGGATGGCGCGGTTCTTCGCTCGCCGATTCGTGGGCTGCAGATTTCGCGAGAGTTCCGGCATTCCCTACACCATCATCCGCGCGACCCATTTTTGGAATTGCTCGGCACCATCGCCGCTTCGAGTGCGGATGGGAAGACCGTCAGGCTTTTGCCCGGCCTGTTCCAGCCGATCGCTGCGGACGACGTTGCTGCCATCGTTGCCGATGTGGCGCAGGCAGCGCCACGAAACGGCATCGTCGAGATCGCCGGGCCGGAACGAGCGCCGTTCATCGACATCATCGCCCGCTACCTGAAGGCGGTTGGTGACCCGCGTGAGGTCGTGAGTGACCCCAAGGCCCGGTACTTCGGCGGCCGCGCCGAGGAGCTTTCGCTCGTCCCGCTGGGAGAAGCACGCCTCGGCCGCATCGATCTTGTCGAATGGCTCCGCCATTAATACGCAGCAGCCTGATCCGCATTCCCAACGACAGGAGATAGGCTCCATGAAAACCATTCTCTGGTAACTGCTGGTCGCCACCCTGCCGTTCGGCAGCGTCCTCGCGGATACGCCGGAGGGGAAGAACGCCATCGAGGCCCGCCATTCGAGGCCCGCCCACTCGCGCTCGACGACATCGGGATCGGTGCGGCGAACGATGCGGATGGTCAGCGACGGCGGTGTGGTCAACCGCGCAGCAGGCGACCACCAACGACATCAGCGCCGTGGTGCACGACCGGACGTGCAGGCGCATACCATGGCCGAGGTCCAGCCGGTGCGGCTCCCTCTTCAGATGGAGGCGGATCATCGAACGTACTTCCAAGTGCGCGATCGACTTTATCGATCGTAGAAACAGAAAGTCTGCGTTTGAATAGATTGGTCGGCCGACATAATTGATTTGAATCGTCTGGCGCGGCGATTCCCTCGAACCGCTGCGGTGCCCGGTCATCAAGGATTATCACCAATGGTGAAAACTCTGACCTTTGCCTGCGTACACTTCACGGTAGCTTTTACAGTCGCTTATGCGCTGACCGGCAGCATTCTCGTGGGGAGCCTGGTCGCAGTGGTCGAGCCGCTTTGCAACACGGTTGCCTATCACTTCCACGAAAAGGCATGGCAGCGCTGGGGCGGAATTGCCGCCAAGAGCGGCCGGGCGCATGTTTGCGCGCTACCGATCGGATCTCACGCGTAGCTGGCACATCGTCGAGCAGCTTGGCGCGCAGCATCGTGGCGGCGCTCTCGTCATAGGCGCCGCGCCGATCTGCTGGCGCCGTTCGCAGCCGACGGGCAGTGCGCCGGGCTCGCGATCGAGCATGTCGAGGTGTTCCTCGGCCACGACGAGATCTGGAGTGCCTTCGAGCGCGATCGCGACGCCGCCGCCTTCGGCGCGCGATGGGCGGCCTTCAAACGCGCCTCGGTGTTCCCCTCCCTCGCCCTCGGGTTCATTGGCGGCCACGACGATCCGCGCGCCGCCAGCTTCTTCGACCGCCTGGAGGCCACGGTAACCACCCTCAGGAAGGTGAGGGGCGTTTCGGATAGGGCGTGCGGGGATCGGCCACGCCTGCTGTTCGCCGAGAGCGACGGTTCGCGATGTTTGCCATCGGACGTCGGAATTGCTGCTCACGAGAGTATCGCGACAAGAGGCGGGATGCGTGTAACTTGCGGCCAGCGCTAAATTCGGCTATATATCCGGACATAGCGTGGAGTCGGCCATGAGCAACAGCGCACAGAAGAGGGCAATCGAGAACTACCGATCGCGGCTGACAAAACGGGGCATCGTTCGCTTCGAGCTCCAGGCTCTCGAATCGGACCGCGACCTCATCCGGACACTCGCTCGGAAGCTGATCGAGGAAGGGTCTGAGGGCGCGACGATCCGCCGCACGGTCCAACAAGCCATTTCTGGCGAATCTCCCAAGTGCGGCGGCATCCTGACGGCATTGCGTCGCTCCCCGCTTGTCGGCGCCGACCTCGATCTCCTACGCCCGCATGAAGACGGGCGCAGCGTCGACCTGTGACCCACTATCTTCTCGACACCAACATCATCAGCAACGTCGTCAAGCCACAGCCCTCGGGACCGCTCCTTCGCTGGATGGCTGCTCAGCGCGACGAGGATCTCTTCATTTCCTCGCTCACCCTTGCCGAAATCCGGCGCGGCATCTTGGAGAAACCGCACGGCCGGAAGCGCGCGGCGCTCGATTCCTGGTTTTCGGGCCCGGAAGGGCCACAGGCTCTGTTCGCGGGCCGCATCCTGCCATTCGACGACAGGGCAGGCCTGATTTGGGCCGGGCTGATGGCGCAAGCGACGGCCGCCGGCCGACCGCCAAGCGCCCTCGACATGATCATCGCCGCCGTCGCCGGTGCGAACGACTGTGTGGTGGTAACGGACAACGAAAAAGACTTCGTCAGCCTTCCGGTCTTCAATCCGATGCACGAGCCATCGTGAAGTCGGCCCTCTTCCGGCTGCCGACCGTGCTGTTCGCCAGGATCGTCGATTCGCCTTGCCGCAATGCGAGCGCCTTCAATTCTGGTTTCGTAGCCATAGCGGACACCGCGAGCCTGGTCGCAGCAAGTCCCGAGGAGCCATGCAAAGAAAACTTGTTGACGTATGAGCGAGATGGCTTCAGTCCTTCATCCGGTGTGGGAGGACGTGATGGCAGATCGCAGCGCCATCGAGTGGACAGACGCAACGTGGAACCCAGTCACGGGCTGCACCAAGATCAGCGCCGGTTGCGATAACTGTTACGCGGCGCGCTTTTCGGAACGATTCCGCGGAGTGCTAGGTCATCCCTTCGAGACTGGCTTTGACCTCACGCTGCGGCCGGAGCGGCTGCTGCAGCCGCTCGGCTGGAAGCGACCTCGGATGGTGTTCGTCAACTCGATGAGCGACCTGTTCCACAAAGAAATCCCTCCAGCTTACATCGCGGACGTGTTTGACACGATGGAGCGGGCAAGCTGGCACACATACCAAGTGCTGACTAAGCGGAGTTCACTCCTGCAGAAATTTGTCAACGACCGCTACCGGAAGCGGCCTGCGCCCCGGCACATCTGGCTTGGCGTGTCCGTCGAGGATGAGAAGGCGACGACGCGCATTGCGCATCTTCAGGCGGCGAACGCTGGCGTTCGCTTCCTGTCAATCGAGCCCCTTCTAGCACCTGTCGAGAGGCTCGACCTCACAGGCATTGATTGGGTGATCGTCGGCGGCGAGAGCGGCCCCCGCGCGCGACCGATGGAGAAGAGTTGGGTGATCAATATCCGCAACCAGTGTGTCCGCGCGGGCGTGGCCTTCTTCTTTAAGCAGTGGGGAGGCCGTTCGCCAAAGGCTGGCGGCCGGCTGCTTGAGGGCAAGGAGTGGAACCAGTTTCCAAGGCGCCAGCGCGATGCACCGAAGCAGCAGGAAACGCGGGTTGTCGCGTGACAGACTCTCTACCCTTCCAGTTCGATGAAATCGGCTACTGGTCTGAACTCAAGCTTGAGATTGTGGAGAAATACGGAGCGGCCTATACGGCGGCCTTCAAAGGCGCTCCGCGCCTAAAAAAATACTACATCGACGGTTTCAGCGGGGCCGGGGCTCACCTCTCGAAGCAGACTGGCGAACTGATCGACGGAAGCCCCGTGCGCGCCTTGCGCGTAACGCCGCCCTTCGACGGGTTCTACTTTATCGACATGAACCCTCATAAAACGGCTTACCTGCAAAAATTGTGCGAGGGGCGCATCAACGTTGAAATCCATACTGAGGACTCCAACACCTTTTTGGTGCACGAACTCTTGCCGAAGATCCAATTTCGCAACTTCAACCGCGCCCTGTTGTCAACGGCGGAGCAATTCCGGGCCACTGTGGCGGAGTAAAAGCAGGCCATTTGGGCGAAAGCGGCGCAGCACAGCAAGGGCCCGATCGGGCCCCCTTGCTGTGTCGTCGGTTTGCCTCGAGGATCAGGGCTTGCCGATTTCGCCGGTCTCGGGATTGACGGTGTCGGCGGTGGCCTGGTTTTGCTCCGCCCGATCGGCCGGGGTGGCGGGACGACGGCGTCCGGCGGATTGCTTCAACCGGTAGCTGTCGCCGTTCATGGTGAGGATATGGACGTGGTGGGTCAGCCGGTCGAGCAGCGCGCCGGTGAGCCGTTCCGATCCCAGCACCGAGGTCCAGTCCTCGAACGGCAGATTGGACGTGACGAGGGTCGAGCCGCGCTCGTAGCGCTGGGAGAACACCTCGAACAGAAGTTCCGCCCCGGTCGGGGACAGCGGCACGTAACCGAGTTCGTCGATGATCAGGAGCTTCACCGCCTGCAGATCACGCTGCAGCTTCAGAAGCCGTCGTTCGTCGCGCGCTTCCATCAGCTGATGCACGAGGGCGGCGGCGGTGGTGAAGGCGACGCTGAACCCCTTCTGGCAGGCGGCAAGACCGAGAGCCAGGGCTGCATGCGTCTTGCCGGTGCCGGAATTGCCGAGCGCGATGACGTTCTCGCGGCGCAGGACGAACTCGCATCGAGCGAGCTCGAGCACCAGCATCTTGTTGAGGCTCGGAATGGCGGTGAAGTCGAAGGTGTCGAGGCTTTTGACCGCCGGGAAGCGTGCCGCCTTGATCCGCCGCTCGACCATTCGGCGTTCCCGGTCGATCAGCTCCAGCTCCACCAGGCGCAGCAGGTAGCGGGGATGATCGACGCCGTCGTCGGCGCATTCGCGCGCGACCTTGTCGTACTCCGCAGAATGGTCGGCAGCTTCCGCCGCTGAGGTGATGCGCCAGCAGAACCTGCGGTGCCGCTCGTCGTTCCCGCCGGTATCGCCTCGACGCCCGCCTTGCCGGTCATGCCGCTGTCCAGGAACGAGAACGGCGTAGTCGGCCGCCGTCGTCATCCTGACGTCCGTTCTCGGCAGATGTGGATAGGCCGTCAGGTCAGGCCGGGCCGGTCGCCGCTCGATGCGCGCCAGCGCGATCTGCTTGACCGCATCAAAGCCGATGGCGCCGAGCCGGATCGCCGGTGACCGCGCTCGCCACGATCTCCATCAGGATCGCCTCCATCAGCCGCAGGACCTGGATGAACTCCGCCTGCCGCGGTTGCCCATGCGCGCTTCGAGGAGATGGCGCAGGTGCTGGAACGCCTCCGGCAGATCCAGTCTTTCAGCGCCGCCGCCTGGTCCAGGGCATTTGGCTTCGTCTCGATCAGCGCGAGGTAGTGCAGCGGCTCGAACACGAAGGTCCCGGTGCCGTAGGCGCGGCGATGTCGGGCGATCTGCTCGCCGGCGCCAGAGATCACCACCTCGTCGACGAAGCCCTTCACCACAACATCCCGGAAGCCGTATGCCGTCGGCACCGAGTAGTCGTTGCAGCGGTAGCGGACCAGGGCGGTGACGAGACCCGCGCCGCCCGCTTCTCGCAGGCCTCCAGCGGCACGGCGGGCAGATCCCGAAAGGACTCCCAGGTCGGCGACGAGACGCTCGCCGATGGTCTCGCTGTGGCGACCGGCGCGTTCGCCCTGTCGGCGCCGGCAGCGCTCTTCCAGCATCACATTGAGATCGTCGTAGCTTGCTGCCTGGGGGATCGGCGTCATGAAGTTCAATCGGGCATACTTCACCAGCCCCTCGACCTTGCCCTTGTCGTTGCCCTTGCCGGGACGGCCAAAACGGTCGCGGAACAGGTAGTAGCTCTGAAGTTCGGGTGAAGGCCCGGGTCCGCTCCGCCTGCCGTCACCGCAGATCTTCGCCACCGCGATCGTCGTGTTGTCGTAAAGCACCGACAGCGGCACGCCGCCAAAGAAGGCGAACGCCGGCACATGACCGTCGACAAACGCTTCCCGTCGTCTCCGCCGGGTAGGCCTTCACGAACGGCGCGTCCGACTGTGGCACGTCCATGCAGAAGAAGTGGATCTTCTGCCGGACGCCGCCGATCACGCCAATGGCCTCGCCGAAGTCGACCTGCGCGTGCCCGGGGGATGCGCCAGCGGCACGAAGGTCTCCCGGCCTTTGGCGCGAGCGGCTGGACGTAGTCCTCACCACCGTCACGCCGCCGGCAAAGCCGTGCTCGTCGCGCAGCCGCTCGAAGATCCGCTTGGCAGAATGCCGCTGCTTCGAAGGCGCCGTCCCGTCGGCCTCGAGAATGGCGTCGATCACCGGCAGAAGCGCCCCAAAGCTTCGGCTTTTTCACCGGCTTCGTTCGCGTGTAGCGGGCGGCAACGAGAACCGGCATCTTCGAAACCGTCTCGGGGCTCAGCCCGAAAACCCGCGCCGCCTCGCGCCGGCTGTTACCCTCAATGAAAACAAAATGCCGAACGGCGGCGTGGACTTCCACGGCAAACATCCGGCCGCCCCCCTGACAAAGGAGACAGCCTAACCACTGGCCGGATTTTGCTCCGGCGCGGCAGCACCAACCGCCGCCGCTACGTGGCCTAATTTGTCACCGCCCTACACACCCTGTGCCTGCTCGACCCTTACGGCCTGCATATGGATTGGGAGGTGTTGCGCCTCGCGGGGCAGTCGAAGGCGGTTGATATGTTCCTCAACTTCCTATCATGGACATGAATCGCAACGCCATTTGGCACCACCCCGAGAAAGTGCCACGGGACGGCATCGAGCGTATGGCGCGGTTTTGGGGCGACGAGTCTTGGAGCAAGGCCGCCTATGCGGAGAGCAAGCAGGCCAACATGTTCGGATTCGAGCCGGAGAAAATAAAACAGCCGAACGACACCATTGTCGCCGCCTTCGTGAAGCGGTTGAAGGAGGTTGCGGGTTTCAGCTTCGTCCCCGACCCGCTGCCAATGCGGAATAGCACGAACGCGGTAGTCTACTATCTGTTTTTGCGTCGCAGAAACCCGTGGCGCAGCGCATCATCACTGACATATTCGGCAAGTACCGGCGGCGGCGGACGTGATGTAGGAGGCGCTGCAGTCGCAAAACTAAACCAGGGCGACGCGGCTTTTCCGTGACGTTTGCCATCCTCGTGGCGAACGCTTGGACGCGACCGCGGGAACTGCGGCGATTATACTTCCTAAAGCTGGATATGCGACAAGGAAGTTTCTCTAGTGCAGCGCAGGTCGGTCGAGAACCGCACTACAACGGACGCGGGCAAACCCGACTGCCAAACGGTCGAGAATGGGATACCGTGTTCATTCCCTCAAGCATCCGGCAGCTTGATGCGCGTTGAGGGTCGCGTAACAGTCGGGTGCACGGCTGTATTGCTGCCCGCTGCGCCAAAGCGGCCGGAAATGACGACAACGTACGACATTTGACGACAGATTCGGCTTCTTTCGAACATATATCGTTTTAAATCAATAGGTTGATTGATATTTCGGGCTCGAATCGGGCTCGAATCGATACTTTGCCGGCTCGAAATTGACGACAATCGGTCCTTCCCCGCCGCCGCCTGCGCGCGCCACCTCGAGGGCGTGAGAAGCATCGGAGCGGGTTGTGGTGCGTTTCGTTTCGCTCAACGCACCCTACTCCCGGTCGATGCGCAGCTCGATGAAGTGGGTGGCGCAGGAGATGCACGGGTCGTAGTTGCGGATCGTCTGCTCGCAGCGCCACTGCAGCACATCGTCGGCGAGGTGCAGGTTGGCCTCCAGCACGCCGCGCAGGTCGTCTTCGATCTGCCGCTGGTTCTGCGAGGTCGGCGGGACGATGCGGGCGTCCTGGATGTGGCCGGTCTCGTCGATGCGGTAGGTGTGCCAGCAGATGCCGCGCGGCGCCTCGGTGCAGCCGAAGCCGGTGCCGGCGCGCGGCGCCGCTTCGACGCACGACGCGTCCGGCTCCTCGTAGGCGTCGCAGATGCGCAGCGCCTCCTCGCAGGCCAGCACTGTTTCGACCATCCGCACCAGGATGCTCTTGAACGGATTGCGGACGACCGGCCCCAGCGCCAGTTCCTTCGCCGCCTCGCGGGCGAGTGGGGTGAGCTGATCTGCGTTGTTGTTGTATCGCGCGATCGGCCCGACCAGATAGGGGTGGCCCTTGGTGGTCAGCCCGTGCAGCGCGTTGGAGTGCTGTACGTGCTCCTCGCGGAAGTGCTGCGGGAACTCCGACGGCGCAATGTCCAGCCCCCGGTTGGAAACGATGCGACCCTCGTGGATGGCGTATTCGTCCGGATGGCGCAGCGTGACGCAGGTGTAGTCGAACTCGTACTCCGGATAGTCGAAGGTGGCGAAGACGCGGCCGAGCTCCATCGCCGTGCCGATCGCCCGGCGCAGCTGCGGGATCAGCTCGCGCACCTTGGCCTTGCGCGGCGCCTTATAGAAGCCGCCGACCTTGAGGTTGACCGGATGCACGGCGCGGCCGCCGACCACCTCCAGGATGTGGTTGCCGAGCTTCTTCAGCTCCAGCGCCTTGACCACCACCTCGCGATGCTGCTGGGCGAGCTCGAAGGCGTCGGCGAGGCCGAGGAAGTCCGGCGCGTGCAGCATCGCCGCGTGCAGCGCGTGGCTCTCGATCCACTCGCCGCAGTAGATCAGCCGGCGCAGGTCGCGCAGCGGTCCGGTGACCCGGATGCCGAGGATGTCCTCCATCGCCTGGCTGGAACTCATGATGTAGGCGATCGGGCAGATGCCGCAGATGCGCGAGGTGATGTCCGGCGCCTCGGTGTACTGGCGGCCGCGCAGCAGCGGCTCGAAGAACCGCGGCGGCTCGTAGATGCGCAGCTGCAGCTCGCGGATCACCCCGTCGCGGATGCGGACGTTGAGCGCTCCCTCGCCCTCGACGCGGGCCAGCGCATCGACCTTGATCGTGCGGGTCCTAGCGTTGCTCATGCGCTTCGCTCTCCCTGCGGAACGGCGCCGCCGCCGCGTTGTAGGTGCGGAACATGCCCCGCAGCTGCTCGCTGGAGCAGCCCTCCTTGCCGAGCCAGCCGGCGAGGCCGGCGGTGTTCGGCAGCTCCATCGGGCCGAAGCAGCCGTAGCAGCCGCGCCCCAGCGGCGGGCAGAGGTTGCCGCAGCCGGCGTGCGTCACCGGGCCCATGCAGGGGATGCCGCGGGAGACCATGACGCAGACCGTGCCGGCGCGCTTGCACTCCACGCACTGGCTGTAGTGGGGGATGTTCGGCCGGCGGCCGTTCAGCAGCGCGTTCAGCACCTCGACCAGCTGGAAGCGGTCGATCGGGCAGCCGCGCAGTTCGAAGTCGACGAACACGTGGTCGCCGATCGGCGTCGATTTCGACAGGGTGTCGATGTACTCCGGCCGCGCGTAGACGCTGCGGATCAGGTCCTCGACCCGGGTGAAATTGCGCAGCGCCTGGATCCCGCCTGCGGTCGCGCAGGCGCCGATGGTCACCAGCCGCTTCGAGCGGCGGCGGATGCTGTGGATACGCTCGGCGTCGTCCGGCGTCGTGATCGACCCCTCGACCAGCGAGATGTCGTAGGGTCCGGGCAGGGTCGCCCGCGTCGCCTCGGGGAAGTAGGCGATGGCGACACCGTCGGCGATGGCCAGCAGTTCATCCTCGCAATCGAGCAGGCTGAGCTGGCAGCCGTCGCAGGAGGCAAATTTCCAAACGGCGAGCTTCGGCTTCTTCGGCGGGCGGGTCACGGCTACAGCTCCCTCACCTGGAAGGCGTCGGCGATGCGGTCGAAGCGGAACACCGGCCCGTCGCGGCAGACGAAGTTGCCGCCCCACTGGCAGTGACCACAAAAGCCGACGGCGCACTTCATGTTTCGCTCCATCGACACCCACACCCGGTCCAACGGCATGCCGCGCTCGGCCAGCGCCTGGACGGCGTAGCGAATCATCACCTCCGGGCCGCAGACGAAGGCGATGGTGTGCTCCGGTTCGAAGCCGCCGTGGCCGATCAGGCCGGTGACGACGCCGACGTTGCCGTGCCAGTTGCCGGGCGCCCGGTCGACGGTGACGTCGACGAAGGTGTCGAGGCGGCCGCCCCATCGCTGCAACTGCTGGCGGAACAGGATGTCCTTCGGCGTCCGCGCGCCATACAGCACGACGAAGCGGCCGTACTGGCCGCGCTTCGCCAGAATCGCGTGAATGGCGGGGCGCAATGGGGCGAGGCCGACGCCGCCGGCGATGATCACGACATCGGCGCCGACCGCCTGCTCGACCGGCCACGACGTGCCGAATGGACCGCGCACGCCCACCACCGCGCCTTTCTTCAGCCGCTGCATCGCGCCGGTTACCGAGCCCAGCGCCCGGATGGTGTGCACCAGCCGCTCGGGATGCTCGGGATCGCCGGAGATGCTGATCGGCACCTCACCGACGCCGAACAGGTAGAGCATGTTGAACTGGCCGGGTGCGAACGGGAACGCCTCGGTGCCGTACTGCGGACGCAGCACCATGGTGAAGGTGTCGCTCAGGTCCTGGGTCACCCGCTCCACCAGGAACGGGCGCGGCTGCATCAGGTCCTGCGCCAGCGCTAGCGCCATTCCACACCTCGCGTGTCGGGCCGGCCGAAGATATCGATCATCTTGTCGACCGCGCAGCGGCCAGTGGCTGACCCATGACCGGCACCATCCGCTTGTACAGCCTGAATCCGGAGCCCGGTGGATCCTCTTCCATCTTGCGTCGGAGACACGCGGCGTCGAAGCAGATGACGCGGTGAGTTCCAGCGCGCGCGCATCGAAATGGGTCATGTACGGCGGGATCAGCCACGACCAACCGAGCGGGTCGCCATCGCGCAGCGTGTCGACGATGATCGGCGCTCGTCCGGGAATGAACACTTCCAGCGCCACCCGGCCCTGGCGGATGAGATAAAAGTTCTCGGCCGGCCGGTCCTCGCGATAGACGTAGGTGCCGGCGGGAAAGGTGACCAGCGAGGCGCACGCGGCGATCAACTCCTCGTGCTGCTCGCTCAGGCCACTGAAGATCCGGTGCTCATGCAGCACCTTGCCGACCGCGTCGACGAGGTTCATCGTTCCCCTCCTCCTTCGCTTTCCCGGAGGTTGCGCGCCTCCTGGGTGATGTCGATGCCGACCGGGCACCAGGTGATGCAGCGGCCGCAGCCGACACACCCCGACGTCTCGAACTGCTGCCACCACGACGATAGCTTGTGGGTGATCCACTGCCGGTAGCGCGCGCCGCCGAGCGGCGGATGCCGCCGCCATGGATGTAGGTGAAGTCGCCCGTGAAGCAGGAATCCCACTTGCGCCAGCGTTCCGCCGTGTCGCCGGACAGATTGGTGACGTCTTCGACGGTGGCGCAGAAGCAGGTCGGACAGACCAGCGTGCAGTTGGCGCAGCCAAGGCAGCGCTCTGCCACCTGGTTCCATTGGCGGTGCTCCAGGTTGCGTTGGAGCAGTGCGGCCACGTCCGGCACCATCTTGCGATGCTGGCCGTCCTGTGCAGCCTTCAGCACCGCGGCCTCGGCGGCAATATCAGCCTCATCGGCCGGACGATGTGGGATGGCTTTGATCACCGCCGCCCCAGGTTCGGATCCGACGGCCACCAGCAGTCGTTGCCCGCCGTTGCCGTCGGCGAGTTCGGTCAAAGCCAGATCGTAGCCATCCCGGGCGACGGGCCCGCTGCCCATCGACGCGCAGAAGCAGGTGTCGCCGGATTGCGTGCAGTTGACGGCGATGACGAGGGAGCGGCCGCGGCGGGCGACGTAGCGACTGTCGCGCGCACCGCCTGCCCCCAAAACCGCATCGAGGATGCGCAACGCCTTAAGATCGCAGGCGCGAACGCCGAAGAAGACATAACGGGGCGCTTCAACCTTCCCCGGTTCTTCCATGATGAAGCCGCTGCCCTCACGCCGCGCCCGCCACAACAGCTCGCTTGGCGGATAAACGAAGCGCTTCCAGGCATGCGCCGGCGCATTGTGACCGAACAGCGCGCTGTTGCCGTCTTGCGTTAACCGGTAGTGGCCAGGCGACTGCTCGTCATGAACACCGCGCGGCAAGTCGTCAATGGACGCGATCGGGCCAAGGACGATGGCGCCGTCTTCCTGGCGCGGGCCGAGAACTTCGAATCCGTCGGCCGTCAATTGATTGATCAGCTGCCGCAAACCATCGGCATCGATGACAATCCGAGCGCTGCCGCCTTTCTCTGCGTGCACGCTGTCCTCCCATCCAAAACAAGGTAGAAGACCAGGAGTTTTTTCAGCGTAAGCAAAGGTTTTTGGCGGCAACAAATGATAACTGATTGCAGTTACTGCCCAGTATTTTGCGAGTTGCTGGCAGCGTTTGCTTTTTCTACCGCTCGTGCTGCTCCGACCCTGTTGATAGCGCTTACCGGTATCGCTCCTAACCTTGCAAGCGATGTCCGCGACTAGCCCGGAAGCGATGATCTTCTCGCGTCGCAGGTGACCATAAATCCGGCGGGCAGCGGCGCTAGTGGACGTAGCTACCGAAGCGCTGGTATCGCTGCCGGTTTCGAGTAAACCTGCCCTCGCTTCATGATCCTTGGGGAAACCCGGAATGTCGAACGACATGCAGAGCCGAACCAAACAACGTGCCCGGGAGATCTGGGAAAGGGAAGGCCGGCCGGACGGACGTGCCAACGAGCACTGGCGTTTAGCCGAGGAAGAACTGGCGCGCGAGGCTGCGGAGGAGACGGCAAAGGCCGAGGCCGCGGCTAAGGCAAAAAAGAAGGCCGCTGAGGACAGCGCGGCGAAGAAGAAGGCCGCCGACGACGCCGCTGCGAAGAAGGTGGCCGACGAGGCGGCTGCGAAGGATGCCGCTGCGAAGAAGAAGGCTGCTGAGGAGGCCGCTGCGAAGGATGCCGCTGCGAAGAAGAAGGCTGCTGACGAGGCCGCTGCGAAGGACGCCGCTGCGAAGAAGAAGGCCGCGGACGACGCCGCCGCCAAGAAGGCTGCCGACGACGCTGCTGCGAAGAAGAAGGCCCCTGACGACGCCGCTGCGAAGAAGGGAGCGGCAAAACCGGCAGCGGGGGAGTCCAAGAAACCAGGTTCGAAAAAGAAGGGGTGAGTCCGCCCGTACAATCCGCGTAGACTACGCTGACGCCTGCCCGACGCCACCGCCGCCCCGCGGCACAGGGCCGTGGGCACATCGCCATCGAGAGGGGACTCCAGTCGAGCAGGCTCCCGCGTCTCGACCATTTCCGAACACGTTCGACAACAGCAACACGCCACGGGACGGGTCAGAACATGCCAATAGACAAGCTGGAAGCCGAGATCGACCGCATCATCAATGCCGATCATAGCGATCCCTTCTCTGTCCTCGGAATGCACAAGGAGCAGCAGGGTCGCGCTGAGAAGTTGGTCGTTCGGGCCTTCCTGCCGCAGGCGCGCAAGGTCGGTGTCGTCGATGCCGCCACCGGTCAGGTGGTGGCCGACCTGCCGCAGATCCGAGAACAGGGCTTTTTTGCTGGCCCGATCGCCGGAAGACAGCAGGCATTCCGCTACAGGTTCCGACTGCTGCCGTACGGCAGCGAGGACACCTATGACATTGAGGATCCCTACCGCTTTGGCCCGGTACTGGGTGAACTCGACATTCATTTGCTGGTTGAGGGCACGCATCTGCGGGCCTTCGAGAAGCTCGGCGCTCATATTGCTACCATTGATGGCGTCGAAGGCACGACGTTTGCCTTGTGGGCTCCCAATGCGCGCAAGGCCAGCGTCATCGGCGACTTTAACGGCTGGGACGGCCGCCGCCATCCCATGCGCTGCCGCTTCGAATGCGGTGTATGGGAGATCTTTCTGCCGGGTGTCCGAGCCGGCGAAATCTACAAGTATGAGTTGAAGGACCGCTTCGGCAACCGCCTCGCGGAGAAGGCTGATCCGTTCGCGCTAGAGGCGGAAAACCCGCCGAAAACCGGTTCTGTGGTTCCCGACCCGAACGAATACGAGTGGCAGGACAGCGCCTGGATGCGCACGCGCGGACACAAAAATGACCGTGACGCGCCGGTTTCGATCTATGAGGTGCACCTCGGCTCGTGGAAGCGCAATCCGGACGAAGGCAACCGCTACCTTACCTACCGGGAGCTGGCGGACGACCTGGTGCCGTACGTCAAGGACCTGGGTTTTACTCACGTCGAGTTGATGCCGGTGCACGAGTATCCCTTCGACGGTTCCTGGGGATATCAGCCGGTTGGCCTTTTTGCCCCAACCCGCCGCTACGGCAAGCCCGCCGACCTCAAGTACTTCATTGACGTATGTCACCGGGAAGGATTGGGCGTGCTGATCGACTGGGTGGCGGGCCACTTCCCCACCGACGCTCACGGCCTCGTCTACTTCGACGGCACCCACCTCTATGAGCATTCCGATCCGCGGATGGGCAAGCACATGGATTGGGATACCCTGATCTTCAACTATGGCCGGCGCGAGGTGAGCAACTTCCTGCTGTCGAACGCGCTGTACTGGATGGAGGAGTTCCACGTCGATGGGCTGCGCGTCGATGCCGTCGCGTCGATGCTTTATCTCGACTACAGCCGAAAGGAAGGGGAGTGGATCCCCAACATGTTCGGCGGCCGCGAGAACCTGGAGGCGATCGACTTCATCAAGCGGATGAACGAGCTGGTCTACGGACACCACGAGGGGGTGATGACCGTTGCCGAGGAATCGACGGCGTGGCCGATGGTCTCGCGGCCCACATACCTGGGCGGCCTCGGCTTTCACTATAAGTGGAACATGGGCTGGATGAACGACACCTTGCGCTACATGTGCAAGGAGCCGGTGCATCGGCGCTATCATCACAACCTGCTGACTTTCGGCCTGTTGTACGCGTTCACCGAGAACTTCATCCTGCCGATCTCACATGATGAAGTCGTGCACGGCAAAGGCTCGCTGCTCAGCAAGATGCCGGGCGACGCTTGGCAGAAATTCGCCAACCTGCGCTGCTACTTTGCCTTCATGTGGACGATGTCCGGCAAGAAATTGCTGTTTATGGGTTGTGAGTTCGGCCAGGGCAATGAGTGGAACCACAACACGAGCCTGGATTGGCATCTGCTGCAGTTTCCGCTGCAACAAGGCGTACAATCGCTGGTGCGTGATCTGAACAACCTTTATCGGTCGCAACCGGCTCTGTATCAGACAGATTCTGCTGGCGAGGGATTTCAGTGGATTGACTGCCACGACAGCGACAACAGCATCATTTCATACGTTCGCCTCGCGCGGAATCCGGAAGATCTCGTGGTCATCGTGTGCAACTTCACGCCCGTCGTGCGCAAGGCGTACCGGCTGGGAGTACCGAAGGATGGGCCATACGCCGAACTCCTGAACACGGATGCCGCTTGCTATGCCGGTTCCGGCGTCGGCAATGCCGGGCGGGTGGATGCGGAGGCGCACGAGGCGCACGGCCGGCCATTTTCGCTGGTTCTGGACCTGCCGCCGCTGGGAGCGCTCATCCTGAAGCCGCTGACGCCGATCGCCATCGAGCCGCCGGCCGTGGTGGAGGCGACGGACGTGCTGCAAGCGGAAACTTCACAACAACAAGATCAAACGGAGGGGACCAATGGCGACGCCGCGACGGATCCAGCCCGGTAGTCCGTCGCCGCTCGGTGCCACCTGGGACGGCCGGGGCGTCAACTTCGCGTTGTTCTCGGAACACGCGGAAAGGTCGAACTTTGCCTGTTCGAAGCCGGCGGCAAGCGGGAGACCGAGCGCATCGCGCTGCCGGAGTACACCAACCAGATTTGGCACGGCTACATCGCCGGCCTGCACCCAGGGCAGCTCTACGGCTACCGGGTGCACGGTCCGTATGATCCGCGCAACGGCCACCGCTTCAATCCCAACAAGCTGCTGATCGATCCCTATGCGACAGTGATCGAGGGACCGTTGCTGCTCACCGACGCGCATTTCGGCTACCGCCGCGATGCGCCGCGTGGCGACCTGAATCCGGACAAGCGGGACAGTGCCCGGGCGGTGCCGAAATGCCGGGTCGTCGAGGCCGGGTTCACTTGGGGAACCGAGCGGCTGCCAAACATTCCCTGGTCGCAGACCGTCATCTACGAGCTGCATGTCAAGGGCTACACCAAGCTGCACCCGGAGATCCCGGAGCCGCAGCGTGGCACCTTCGCTGGCCTCGGTTCGCCCGCGGTGATCGACCATCTCGTGAAGCTCGGCATCACCGCCGTGGAGTTGCTGCCGATTCATCCGATTGCCGATGAGCAGCATCTTGTCTCCAAAGGGCTGCGCAACTACTGGGGCTACAGCTCGATAAACTTCTTCGGTGCTGACGACCGTTTCATTGGTGGCGACCGGCTGCGCGAGTTCCGCACGATGGTGGCCAACCTGCACGCCGCCGGTATCGAAGTACTACTCGACGTTGTCTACAACCACACCGGTGAGGGCAACGAATTCGGCCCGACCATCTCCTTCCGCGGCATCGACAACGCGTCGTATTACATGCTGGAAGCGGACAAGCGGAAGTACACCGACGTCACCGGATGTGGCAACACGCTCAACCTGCGGCATCCGCGGGTCCTGCAGATGGTGATGGACTCGTTGCGCTTCTGGGTCCAGGAGATGCACGTCGACGGGTTCCGCTTCGATCTTGCGACAACCCTGGCTCGCGAAACGCATGGTTACGATCCGGGCGCCGGGTTTCTCGATGCGGTGCTGCAGGATCCGGTGCTGTCCCGGGTGAAAATGATCGCAGAGCCGTGGGATATCGGTTTCGGCGGCTATCAGGTCGGCAATTATCCTCCCGGCTGGGCAGAGTGGAACGACCGCTTCCGCGATACGGCGCGCCGCTTCTGGCGCGGGCGACACGCATGTCATCGGCGAGCTGGCGGGGCGGCTGACTGGTTCGTCAGATCTGTTCCAACGCGGCGGCCGCCGCCCGTGGTCGAGCCTCAACTTTGTCACCGCCCACGACGGCTTCACCCTGAACGATCTGGTCTCGTACGAGCGCAAGCACAACGACGCCAACGACGAGAACAACCGTGACGGCACCGACAATAACATGAGCTGGAATTGCGGCGTGGAAGGAGCGAGCAGGGATCCGAAGATCCACGCACTGCGCGAGCAGCAGAAGCGCAATTTCCTGGCAACGCTATTGCTGGCGCAAGGTACGCCGATGCTAACCGCCGGCGACGAGTTCGGCCGGACGCAGAATGGCAACAACAACGCTTATTGCCAGGATAATGAAGTAAGCTGGGTGAACTGGGGCGCGCGGACGAGCGATGACCGCGCACTCACTAGATTTGTCAGCTTGCTGCTGCAACTCCGACGCAAGCGCCCGGTGTTCCGTCGCAGCAAATTCCTTACCGGCATGCCAGTGGGCGACACGGGAATCAAGGACGTCATGTGGCTGACCGCCGACGGCCGCGAAATGAACACCGCAGACTGGACCTCGGCGCACTTGCGAACTCTCGGTGCCTTGCTGTTCGCTGCCAAACAGCCGACGACGACGAGTGTCGAGGATGACCTTTTCGTGCTCGTGATGAATGCCGAACCAGCGGCGCGGCCGTTCGTGCTGCCAGCAACGAAGTTGCGTAGCGGCTGGCGGTTGATTTTCGATACCGCGCGGCCGGAGCATGCTGACGAGGCAGTTTATCCCGCCGGTAAACCCTATCCTTTAGCCGCTCGTTCCTGTGTGCTGCTGCATGCGGCCTGAGATGAGCGCGTCCGTGCCTTGAAAGGAACCGTCCAAAATGAGCAACGGCGCCAACCTCGATAGGTTGACGGAGCTCGCTGGCATCGAAACCGAGTACTGGGACATCTGGGGTAATCACCACCAGGTCGGCGACGCTCAGAAGCGCAGTATCCTCGCAGCATTGGGCTTGTCGGCCAGGGACGAGGAGCAGATCGCTGCGTCGATTGACCGGCTGTCGGCGGCGACATGGCGTCGCTGGTTGCCTCCAGTGGTAGTTGCCTTCGAGAACGAGCCCATTCAGCTGACGTTGTCGCTGCCTGCGGAGCGAGCCGAGTGGCCGGTGGTGTTACGGGTGACGAGCGAAGCCGGGGAGGAGAGCGAGGAGCTGTTTCGCCCGGCAGAGGCGCCGGTGCGCGCTCGGCGTGGCGTCGATGGCCGCGAGGTGCGGCGCTATGACGTGCCGCTCTCGGTAACCTTGCCTTGCGGGTACCACACCGTCTGCGCCGAAGCCCACGCGGAGGAGCAGACGCTGTTGATTGTCGCGCCGCGTCGCTGCTGGCTGCCGCCGGAACTGGATGCCGGCGGGCGAACCTGGGGGCTTTCTGCGCAGCTGTACTCGTTGCGTCGGCCAGGCAACTGGGGGATCGGTGACTTCACCGATCTGCGGCAGCTGGTGGATGCCGCCGCCGACCTGGGAGCAACGGTAATCGGCCTCAATCCGCTGCACGCGCTGTTCCTCGCCCGCCCGGACGAAGCAAGCCCGTATTCGCCATCCAGCCGGCTGTTTCTCAATCCGCTCTATATTGACGTTGAAGCAATCGCGGAATTCGCTGCCTGCTCCGAGGCGCAGGCTCTTGCGCGCGCCCACGAGGGTGAACTGGCCGCTGCTCGTGCGGGCGGGTCCGTCGCCTACCGACAAATCAAGCCGATCAAGCTCGCCGTCCTGGAGAAGGTCTATGCCTGCTTCGCACGCGAACAAGGCACAGCGGCAGAGGCGCGACGGAAGGATTTCGAGCATTTCCGAGCCGAGCATGGCGAAGCGCTGCGCCGATACGCGCTGTTCGAGGTGCTATGCGAGGAATTCGACGGTAAGGCCTGGCAGCAATGGCCGGATGGCTTCCGACGGCCGAGCGATCCTTTGGTTGCGGAATTCGCCCGCACCCATGCGGTGCGGGTCGAGTTTTTTGAGTTCCTGCAGTGGCAGGCGGACCGGCAGTTGGCCGCGGCACAGGCCCGCGCCTTGGGACGCGGCCTCGCCGTCGGCATCTACCGTGACCTGGCCGTCGGTGCCGATCGCAGCGGCGCCGACGCGTGGTCGGATCAGGAAGTCATCGTTCAGGACGCCAAGGTCGGCTGCCCGCCCGACCCGTTCAACATGTTGGGCCAGGATTGGGGCATCCCGCCGCTGCACCCGCTGACCATGCGAGCGCAGTGCTATCAGCCGTTCATCGCCATGCTGCGGGCCAACATGCGGCACGCCGGCGGGTTGCGCATCGACCACGTGATGGGGTTGATGCATCTGTTCTGGATTCCAATGGGCGGTACCCCGGCCGACGGCGCCTACGTCAAATACCCGTTCGACGAGATGCTGGCGATCCTGGCGCTGGAGAGCCAGCGACACCGCTGCCTCGTCGTTGGCGAGGATTTGGGCACCGTTCCTGAAGGATTTCGCGAGAAGATGGCGGCGGCCAATGTGCTGTCCTATCGAGTCCTATACTTCGAGAAGGAGGGAGACCGCTTCCGGCAGCCCGAGGAGTATCCGGGTCTCGCGTTGGCCTGCGTCACCACCCACGATCTGGCGACGCTGGAAGGCTTCTGGCGCGGTGCTGACATCGACTTGAAGCAGCGCCTGGCGCTCTATCCCTCGGCCGACGCGGAGAGTGGGGAGCGAAACGCCCGTCTTCACGATCGCTGGCTGCTGCTGCAGGCGCTGCGCGGCCAGGAGCTGCTACCGAATGGCCTCGACCCTGACAACATCGACGGAACGCCGATGTCGCCACAGCTGATCGCGGCGATGCACGCTTACCTGGCACGATCGCCCGCCAGCATCCTGCTGGTACAGATTGACGACCTGATGCGCGAGCAGGAGCAGATCAATCTCCCCGGCACCGTCTTCGAGCGCCCGAATTGGCGCCGCCGGCTGTCGATGTGCGTCGATGAGCTGTCAACCGCACCCGTCGTCCAAGCTCTGCAGCCCGCCCTCGCCGATCGCTCCGCCGGAAGCTGACGCGTCACAGCCGACGTCGTCGCGATCATGTGAGCGAGAACATGTGAGCTCGCAGCCGCGCTGCCGATGCGGCAACTGTGTCTCTCCTTCCACCGGGCAGCGGCCAGGAGAGCGCGAGCAGCGTCATAGCAGCAGCGACCGTTGGCGGGGATCCGCAGGGGGTGGCCGGAACCGGGTGCAGTCGAGGGCTCGTGTCGTGAGCGCCGGCGACGCCAGTCCAAACCGGCGGCAGGCAAGGTCGAAACGCTTGTGCAGCAGCTCCGCCCAGGGACCGCTGCCGCGCATCCGCTCTCCCCATCGCGCGTCATAGAGACTGCCGCCACGGCAGTCACGGACGCAGGCGAGGACCCGCTCGGCACGATCCGGAAAGTGCGCGCGCAACCATTCCTCGAACAGCTCCTTCAGCTCAAGCGGCAGTCGCAGCAGCACCCGGCTGGCCGCGCTGGCCCCTGCCGCGGCTGCGGCTTCAAGAATGCGCTCCAGTTCCTGATCGTTGACGAAGGGGATGATTGGCGCCGCCATCACCGTCACCGGCACCCCCGCATCAGCCGCGGCACGTATTGCCGCCAGCCGTTTCGCCGGCGCGGCGGCACGCGGCTCCATCACCCGAGCGAGCGCGGGGTCGAGTGTGGTCAGCGAGATCCCCACCGAAGCCAGCTTCCGGCGGGCCATGGGCGCCAGAATGTCGAGGTCGCGCACGACCAGCGCCGACTTTGTGGCGATCGCTACCGGGTGGTCGCAGGCCGCCAAGACCTCCAGAATGGCACGGGTAATCCGCCGTTTTCGCTCGACCGGCTGGTAAGGATCGGTGTTCGCGCCCAGCATGATCGGCTGCGCCCGATATCGGGGACGGCGAAGCTCCTCAGCCAGAAGTCGCGCCGCGTCTGCCTTGGCAAACAGCTTCGTTTCGAAGTCGAGGCCCGGTGACAGACCGAGAAACGCGTGCGTCGGGCGGGCAAAGCAATAGATGCAGCCGTGTTCGCAGCCTCGGTAGGGATTGATCGAGCGGTCGAACGGTATGTCAGGGGATGTGTTGCGACTGATTACGGTGCGGCTGTGGTCTTCGCTCACCGTCGTGGCAAGTGCCGGTGCCTCTGGCTCCTCCCACCATCCGTCGTCGATTGCCTCCCGCGTCTGTCGCTCGTAACGACCTTCCGGGTTGCCGATGGCGCCGCGACCCTTGCGGGGTGGTGCAGGCACAGCTTTCGACGGGTCGGGCGGCGGCATGTGCAAATGATAGTGATTTGATCGAACAAAGCAAGAACAAGGTGTGGCGACGCCAGCGTCGGGCCAGCACGGCCTCCGCTCAGGAGACTGGCCTCAGAACACCCAGCGGCCCTGCACGGCCAAGACATCGACCCTACCATCAATGTCAGCGGAGAGATTACCGCGGGAGCGATTGCCTCGGTCGCTCGCACTGAGGTCGATTGAACTATCTTCGATAAAGATATGGCTGTAGCCGACGTCGAAGGTCAGACCGGGAAGCGGGCTCCAACCTGTACCGATGGAGAGCCACCACCGGTTGTCGGTGGGAATACGCGGCGAGCGCGTGCGGTTGCGCGTCGGATCCTGGTCCCAGGCGAAACCGCCACGCAAAGTCCAGTGCTCGTCCGGCCGGAAGGTTGCGCCTAGTCCCAGGAACCACGTGTCGCGCCACTCCTGCTCGCTAATGCTGTCTGGCTGCACGGGGTTGTCGAACTCGATCCGCAGTTCGTGGAACTGACTCCATCGCGTCCACTGCGCCTCCGCCATCACTGTCCACTGCGGGCTGATGACGTGGTTCACGCCGAACGACAGTGTTTCGGGGGTGGTGACGTCGGAGTGAATGCCGCCATCCTGGAACAACCCCGTTGCCGCCTGCAGACGGGCGCCGATCCCTGCGGAATCGAGTGTGAAGTCGCCGTCACCTTTCAGCCGGTGATCGATCGCGGAACGCCAAGCGATGCCTAGTCGGGTATCGCTCCGGGGTTCCCATAACAATCCAAGATTGTATCCCCAACCCCAATCGTCACCGCGCGCCTTGGCAACGCCATCGTCGGCGCCGGGGGTACCACCGGCAGCGGCGCCGATCGTTCCGAAATCGACGGCGTTGGTCAGCCGTGCCTTGATGTACTGCGCTTGCACGCCAGCGGCGACCGAGAACCCCTTGATCGGCTCCCAGGCTATCGCCGGGTTGACGTTGATGGCTTCGACCTTTGAGTGAAGTGCGTAGTAGCGGCCAATCCAGTTGTCGCGGTAGTCGGTTTCCAGGCCGAACGGGACGTTGACCCCCAATCCGAGCTTAATGTTCTGCTCGAGCCCGAAACTCTCCTGCACACCCCACATCGCGTACATGACTGGCACAAGCGCGTCTTCGCCCGCATTGCCGCCATTGTTTCCGCTCAGCGGTACTTCGCCGGCGGTGCTGCCACGGACGTTATTCAGTTCCAGGCGCGGAATAACAGCATTGCCGACCACCACGACCTGGCTCCCCGACTGCCGTGTCAAGCCTGCCGGGTTGAAGAACATGTAGCTCAAATCTTCCGCGCCGGCCGTGGCTCCGGCAAACGCGTTGCCCATCGCCGATGCGCTTTGCTCGCGCAGCGCATAACCGGATGCCTGCGCCTGCTGGCTAACAGACGTGAATAACAGCGTTGCAAGGATGACGTGACAAGATGATGCCCACAATCGCCGGCTGCCTGCGGCGAAACGTGCTTGATTCAGCATCAGCGAAATTCCCTGCTCCTCCCGCGAACCGTATTCACTGAGTCACCCTAAGGGAGTTTTTAGCGGCATCTCCACCCCATGTGCAGGCTTTAAGGGCGGTAATGAGGCAGCGGCCGCTGCTCTGTGATACCGCGGCATCACTGCCTGCGGGGCGGGGGAGCTTGGATCAACATGAACAAACGTTAATGCGGTCGTAAGGGGCACGTAACCAAGCAACCCGCATCTTCTGCCGCAGGATCAAGCACCGGAGATTAGGTGAATATCATGCAGTTGAAGACGTCCGAGGGCGGGGAGCGGCGTTCTCCCGGGTCAAATGCGGTGGCGTTAGCCTTATCCATGGCATTGGCGACGGCGCCATTGATGTTCGCAGACCCTGCCTACGCAAGATCGGCTCCGGATGGCTTCGCCGACCTGATCGAAAGCGTCTCGCCGGCGGTGGTGCAAATCACCACGCGACAAAGTGCCGCAGGGAAGAGCGCGCACGGCAACGGGGATCTGTCGCAGATCCCTGAACAGTTTCGAGAAGGGCCGATGCGTGACTTTTTCGAGCGTTTCTTCCGCGAGGGCGTTCCCGGCGATCTTCCCGAACAGCAAGCCGAGCGTACGGCTCTTGGTTCTGGGTTCATCATTTCCAGTGAAGGCACCGTCGTCACCAATAACCACGTTATCGGCGATGCCGACAAGATGGAGGTAACGCTGAAGGATGGCAGCCGCTTTCCGGCGCGATTGATCGGCAGCGATGAAAAGACCGATCTGGCGGTAATCAAGATCGATGCCGATCGTACGCTGCCGACGGTCGCGTGGGGCGATTCAGATCATTCTCGCGTCGGCGACTGGGTGGTCGCCGTCGGCAACCCATTCGGATTAGCCGGCACCGCCACCGCCGGCATCGTCTCGTCGCGCGGCCGGGATATAGGAGCCGGTCCCTATGATGACTTCATCCAGATCGACGCGCCGATCAACACGGGCAATTCCGGCGGCCCGCTGTTCAATGGTGACGGCGGCGTCATCGGCGTCAACACGGCCATCTACAGCCCGAGCGGTGGCAGCGTCGGCATCGGCTTCGCCATTCCGTCCAATGCCGCCCGCAAAGTAGTAGCCGAGTTGCAGGAGAAAGGCACCGTCAACCGTGGCTGGCTGGGCGTGGCCATTCAGCCGGTGACCCGGAAGTGGCAGAAAGCCTTGGCCTGAGCAAGGCCGGTGGCGCTCTGGTCGCAGCGGTAACGGCGGACAGCCCGGCAGCCAAGGCCGGACTGCGTCAAAGCGACGTGATTACCGCCTTCGACGGCAAACCTATCGCCACGCCGCGCGAACTGAGCCGTGCTGTCGCCGATGCGGAGATCGGTGAGAAGGGCAAGCTCCAGGTCTGGCGCGACAGCCGTGAAATCGAGGTTGGCGTGCACATCGGCGAGATGCCGAAGCAGGTCGCCAGCAACGCGCCAGCTCACAATCAGCCGGCGGAGAAGGCAACGAAGGGCGGCGTCGAACTGGGCGCGCTGGGATTAACCCTCGCACCGCTGGACGACGGCAACCGCGCCCGTTGGGGGCTTTCCGAGAAGATCACCGGCGCCCTGGTGGCATCCGTCGATGCGCAAGGCGACGCCGCCGAGAAGGGTCTTCAGCCGGGTGATGTGATCACCCGGATTAATCAGGAGACCGTCAGAGCTCCCTCTGATGTCGCGGAAGCGGTGCAGAAAGCCAAATCGGCCCACCGCAAAACGGTGCTGCTGCTGGTCGATCGGCGCGGTACCCAGCAATTCGTCGCCGTCGAGCTGACCCGCGCCTGAGTCGCGCAACCGAGTTGACTGCCGTCGTCCCGCTCCCCCCCTCCAACCCCGGGCGACGGCACAATGAAGCCGACCCTTCGGCGGGGTCGGCCTCCCAAGGGCCCCGTTCCTCTGCTCCCGGGAACGGGGCCTTCACTTCTCGCGACGAAATGCCATTCCAGGTATATCGTTTCCGCATGCGCATCCTTCTTATTGAAGACGATCAGGAAAACGCCGACTACTTGCGCAAAGGGTTGACGGAGAGCGGCCATGTCGCCGATCACGCCGCGAACGGGCCCGATGGCCTCGCCCAGGCGCTCGACGGCCGTTACGATGCGCTGATCGTCGATCGCATGCTGCCCGGGATGGACGGGCTGTCCGTCATCCGTGTTCTGCGCGAGGAGAAGGTAGCGACACCGGTGCTGATCCTCAGCGCGCTTGGCCAGGTGAGCGATCGGGTGCGCGGACTGCGTGCCGGCGGCGACGACTATCTTGTGAAGCCCTTCGCTTTTTCCGAGTTGCTGGCCCGCTTGGAGGCGTTGGCAAGGCGCGCCGGCAGCGACGCTGAGCTGGAAGCGCAGACCCACCTGCGGACCGGCGACCTGGAAATGGACCTGCTGCGCCGCGCAGTTGTCAGAGGCGGCCGAGCGATTGAACTGCAGCCGCGGGAGTTCCGGTTGCTGGAATTCCTGATGCGCCACGCTGGCCAGGTCGTCACCCGGACGATGTTGCTGGAGGGCGTCTGGGACTATCACTTCGACCCCCAGACCAACGTCATCGACGTGCACATCAGCCGTTTGCGGGCAAAGATCGATAAGGGCTTTGACGAGCCGCTGCTGCAAACCGTCCGCGGCGCCGGTTATTGTCTCCGTGCCCCAACCTAATCTTTTCCGGACGACGGCGTTTCGGCTGACGATACTGTATCTCAGCCTTTCGTCGCCTCGATGCTGGCGATCTTTGGATTTATCTACTGGTCGACGGTTGCTGTGATCGACCGCCAGACGACGGCCACCATCGAAGCAGAAATCGTTGGGCTCGCCGAACAGTATAAAGAGCGCGGTCTGGCGGGATTGATCGACGTGGTGCGCGAGCGCTCCGGCGAATCCGCCAGCCGCAACAGCGTTTATCTGCTTTGGGATCCGGCGCGCGGACCACTCGCCGGCAACCTCGCGGCCTGGCCGACGAAGGCAACCGGCTTGAGCGAATGGCTGAGCATCGATCTGACGCGACGCGAGGAGGGTGGTCAGGTTCTTCACGAAATCCGCGCGCGGACCTTCGAACTGGCCGGCGGCTACCGGCTGCTGGTTGGCCGGGACATGCACGAGAGGGCGAAATTTCGCCGCACCATTGTCGATACGCTGACCTGGTCGCTGGCGGCAGCCCTGGCCCTTGGCCTGCTCGGCGGCATGTCTCTCAGCCGGCGGATCCTCGGCCGGGTTGACGACGTGACGCGGACGGCGCGGCGGATCATGCAGGGCGACTTCTCACAACGTATCCGTCACGGCGACAGCGCGGACGAGTTCGATCGGCTGGCCGATAGCCTGAACGCCCTGTTCGCGCAAATCGAACGGCTGATGTCCGGCATGCGGCTGGCGACCGACAGCCTGGCGCACGATCTGCGCGGCCCGCTTACCCGGCTGCGCGGCCGCATCGAGCTGGCGCTGATCGCTGCTCCCGATGCGGTACGCGACCGCGAGGCCCTGGTCTCCGTGCTTGGCCAGGCGGACGCAGCGCTGACCACGTTCGAAAGCCTGCTCAAAATAGCCGCGGCGGAATCCGGCATTGCGGCGACGGAGCTCAAACCGCTTGATCTCGGCGCCCTGGCGCGAGATGCCGCCGAGTTATACGAACCTGTGGCCGAGGAAAGGGGTGTAAGGCTGACGGCGGTAACAGACCCAGGGGCTCCGCACGTGGCGGCGCAGCGTGAGTTGCTGGCGCAAGCGGTGACCAACCTGCTCGACAACGCCGTCAAGCACACACCTGCTGGCGGCCAGATCGTGGTGCGGGTTGTGGCCGAGGGCGGCAGCGTCTTGCTGGTCGTCGCCGATAGCGGCCCGGGGATCGCGGCCTCCGACCGCGCACGCGTTCTGGAGCGTTTTGTCCGCCTGGAGGAAAGTCGTAGTACACCGGGTTCCGGCCTGGGGTTGAGCCTGGTCGCCGCCGTTGCCCGGCTGCACGGCGCGACGCTCGACCTGACAGACAATGCGCCCGGCCTGCGGGTCGAGCTGCGTTTCTCCGCCGCCGTTGCCCGCACGCTGGCGGGTGAAGCGGAACAGCGCCCCGTGCCATCGCCTCTGCCTGGCGCGGCTGCCCCAATTCACGTGCGGCCGCGCGGGTCCTTGGCGTTCGGCCCAGGGTCGGGGGGTGGTCCGTCGCCGCGGCCGCCGAGGGATGACAGGTAGGCCCGGGTGCGTGGCGCCAAGGCACCCGAAACACCAGTTCGCAACGGGCTGACCCCATCGCCCAGCAACTCGCGCAACAACCAGGTGAGTGCCAAGCCATCGTGTACATCGTACCAAGGCTTCAACGTCTCGACGGGCACCGACAAGGGTGCAGCACCGGTGATCTTCTGCCTCAAGGCCCGGGTGGTGCTCCAGGAGTTGATGTCGAACAGCTCTGGCAAGGGGCGTTGCACGCCGATCAACGTGTAGCCGCCGTCGACAGCCGGTCCCAGCACCACCCGCTCGCCGGGCCGGCCCAGCGCTTCGACCGCGTCGCTCAGCAGCGACGGCGGAAGTGTCGGGCTGTCGGCACTGAGCAGGCATACCGCTCGATATCCGGCCGTTAGCAAATCCTCGACAACGCCGGCGCTGCGCGCGCTGAGATCGTCTCCGCGTTGCGAGAGGAGGATGAAATCGCTGGGCAAGAGCGTGCGGATCGCTTCCTCCCGGTGTGATGGCGGGAACGCGGCGACGCCCTGCACGTCAAGCTCGGGATCCAGGCTTCCAATCGTTTCGGCGACGTCGGCGATAAAGCAGGCAGACAACGCCGCTGCTTCCTCATTACTCAGCGGCGGCGAAAGCCTCGTCTTGCTGCGCCCGGGCAAGGGCGCCTGGCACATGACAACGGCAGCGACGCCCAGCATCTTGTCGGATGTTTCCCGCCCCATTTTCCTGTCAAATCTTCCGAGTTTAATTTTTCGCGATTATGCAGCCATTCGAGGGAAACACCTACCGAATGATCTTCCTCTTCGCCGATTGCGCCCGCTCCGCTGGCTTTACTGGTGTCCTCCCTGTTGACGCCGCCTCGCAGATGGCGTCGAGTCGAAGCATCGTATTCATCGATCTCGATGAGAGGAGACAAGGAGCGATGAGCTGGGTTCCGTGCGACGAGCCAGCGGCCGTGGAGGCCCGCAATTCGGACGCCATCGACATGGTCCTCGAGGGCAAGGCAAAGGATCTCGGAGGTTTCGAGGTACGCCGGCTGTTGCCGTCGTCCCGACGCCGGATGATCGGGCCGTTCATCTTCTTCGACCAGATGGGACCAGCCGACTTTCCGCCAGGCCGAGGGATTGACGTCCGTCCGCACCCGCATATCGGGCTGGCGACCGTCACCTACCTGTTCGCCGGCGAAATCCTCCACCGCGACAGCTTGGGAACGGTGCAGCCGATCCGCCCCGGCGACGTGAATTGGATGACTGCCGGGCACGGCATCGCTCATTCCGAGCGCACCGGCCCGGAAACACGGGCAGCCGGCGGCCCACTTGCCGGGATCCAGGCGTGGGTGGCGCTGCCACGTACTTCGGAGGAGAGCGAGCCGGCGTTTGCCCATCATCCCGCCGCTGCATTGCCGATAATCGAAGCCGATGGCTGGCGGCTGCGGCTGATCGCCGGCCACTGGGGCGGCGTCCGCTCGCCGGTGACGACCGGCTGGGAGACGATCTACGCCGACGTGGCTCTGCCGGCGGGGGCACGGATGTCCTTTCCAGCGGAACACGAAGAGCGCGCCGTCTATCCGGTCGAGGGCGCAATCGAGATCGACGGCCGCACGCCGCCCGCCGATGCGCTGCTGGTGCTGCGGCCAGGCCGGGCGGTGACGATTGCTGCGCAGAGCGCCGCCCGGGTGATGCTGCTGGGAGGCGCCGCGATGGACGGGCCTCGCCACATCTGGTGGAACTTCGTTTCCAGTTCGCGCGCGAGCGCATCGAGCAGGCGAAAGAAGATTGGCGCCAGCGCCGCTTCACCTCGGTGCCGGGCGAGAGCGAATTCATCCCGTTGCCGGAAGGCTGAGCGTGGGAGAAGACCAAGGCAAGGACCACGGAGGTTCGCCGCCGCCATGGCGTCGCGGCCACCAACCGGCTGCGGGCGCTCTACGGCGCCAAGGCATCATCAGCGATCGGGCTTCCGGCACCCGCTGGTATCTATTTGCCGCAGGCCTTGTCGATCGCCGCAAGTGCAGCGGAGAAACCCGCGAGGGAATAGGTGTCGGTGGTCTGCGTTCCCCGGGCGGACGTTCCACGGATGATCATCTGTCGGCCGGCTTTCATCGCCGCGATCATCGATCGATCAGCGTTGGCGTCGTAGGCCCAGGCGTTTTCGCCGCGGCTGAACAGCTTGAAGGTCTTGCCGTCGATGACCGCTTCGACATCTTTGCCGTCACGGTAAGTATAACCAGCGGTGACGCTGATCTCGCCACTCACTTTCTCGGCAGGCCGATGCGTGACCAGTAGATGGACATCACCCCGCGAGGTATACTTGCCTTCCGACTTTTTCGGCTTGCTTCCTGCGTAGCAAAGTTTCTTGCCGGCGCTGGCGTCGAGGACCGCGGTCCAGTCGTTAAAACTGCCGAGCGAGCGTTGCTGTGCCCCCGCGGAAGACATCGCGGAGCACCCAAGAACCAGTGCGAGTCCCACTCGCAAAGCCATCGGACGGATCATGGGGTGGAGTGATAGAGAGGATCAGTGGTGTTTGCCAAGCGCCTTCCCGCCGGTCATCCCAGCAACGATGGCTAAGTCAAAGGAACGCGGCGCAAAAAAATGCCTGCGGCCAATCCTGTTCTGATCGAGGTGATGCGCGGTGGGGCGGTCGAAAGCCGGCATCGGGGCGCCGTCGCGATCGTCGATTCGACCGGCCGCCGCACGATTTCCTGGGGTGATACCAAAACGGCTGTTTTCCCCCGCTCGGCGGTGAAGCCACTGCAGGCGTTGCCGATGGTAGAGAGCGGTGCGGCGGAGGCGCTTGCCGTGTCGCCGGGCGAACTGGCATTGGCCTGCGCGTCGCATTCCGGCGAAGAAATGCATGTGAAAGGCGTAGAGATCTGGCTGGCGCGCCTCGGGCTCAGCGCCGATGATCTCGTCTGCGGCCCCCACCCCCCGTTGGGCGAGGCGGCTGCTGCCGACCTGCTGCGAACTGGCACGGCGCCAAGCCGGTTGCATAATAACTGTTCGGGCAAGCATGCCGGTTTCCTGACGCTCGCCCGGCACATCGGCGTGTCGACGGTCGGCTACGCCAATTCGGCCCATCCCGTACAGCTACAGGTGCTTGCGACGCTCGCTGAGTTGGCCGACTTCGATGTAGAGCGTGCCAGCATTGCCACGGACGGATGTGGCGTGCCCGTGGTAGCCGTGCCGTTGCAAGGACTGGCGCGAGCGTTTGCCCGCTTCGCGGCACCCGACTGTCCGCCTGACGCACGGGCTGCTGCAGCTTGCCGGGTGAGCGGGTCGATGACGAAACATCCGTCGATGATCGGCGGCGCCGGTCGTTTCGACACGTTGGTCGTGGAAGCTGCCGGGGGAACGCTGCTGGTGAAGAGCGGGGCAGAGGGGGTGGCCTGTGCCGCGCTGCTCGACCAGGGCGTGGGAATTGCCGTGAAGATCGACGATGGAGGCAAGCGTGCGGTGGAGACGGCGATGGCGGCGCTGCTGCTGCGCTTCGCATCGCCCGACAGCCGGTTGCGACAAACCCTCGAAGCTTGGGTGCCGATGCCGATACGGGATACGCGCGGCGAGAGCGTTGGCGCCGTCCGGCCTGCTGCGGGCTGGTTGGATTAGGCCTCAGTGTCGGCACGCCGGTTTCCATTGACGCGCTGATTGCCGGATGCGCACAAAGCGGGGGCGACCGAAGATGGAGGGAACGATGCGGGCCATCGTCTGCAAGGCTCTGGGCGATGTCTCCGATCTCGTTGTTGAAGACGTGCCAACTCCGCCGCTTGGCCCGGATGCGGTTCGAATTGCCGTCGAAGCCGCTGGGGTTAATTTCGCCGATACCTTGATCATCGCCGGCAAGTACCAGATCCGGCCCTCGCCGCCCTTCACTCCCGGCTTCGAGGTTGCCGGGCGCGTGCTGGAGTGCGCGGCCGGGGTTTCCCGCTGTAGGCCGGGAGACCGGGTGATGGCGGTGATCGAGTACGGCGGTTTTGCCGAAGAGGTTGTTGCGACACAGGATTGCGTCTTCGTGCTGCCCGACGGCATCGACCCGGTCGTCGCCGCCGGATTCCCTGTCGCCTACGGCACCTCGCATCTTGGCCTCAAATACAAGGCTGGGCTGGCGTCCGGGAGACCTTGCTCGTCAACGGCGCAGCAGGCGGCGTCGGCTTGACCGCTGTCGAGATCGGCAAGCGCCTCGGAGCGATGGTCATTGCCACCGCCAGCGGTGCCGAGAAAGCTTGCGATCGCCAGCGCAGCCGGAGCCGACCACGTCTTGGACTCGCGCACCGACGACTTGCGAAGCGCGATCAAAGCACTGACCGGTGGCCGCGGCGTCGATGTCGTTTACGATCCGGTCGGCGGCAAGCTCTTCGAGGCATCATTGCGGGCGACGGCAGCCGGTGGGCGCATCTTGCTTGTCGGCTTCGCCTCCGGCGAAGTACCGCAGATTCCGGCCAATATCCTGCTGGTCAAGAACATCTCGGCGATCGGGTTCTACTGGGGCGCGCACCGGACACTGGCGCCACGCTGGATGCAGGAATCGTTTGAAGAGCTGGTGTGCTGGCTGGGTGAGGGATCGCTGCGACCACACGTTTCGCATGCCTTTCCCTTGACGGACGCTGTCGACGCGCTGCGGGCGCTGAAGGCGCGGCGCACCACCGGCAAGGTGGTGTTGACCACCGGGGTGTAGGAGGTTAGCGGAGCCTCAGAGGGCTACGGCCGCGCGCTCAGCCCTTTGATTGTCGCTGTCGTGCTGAAGCCGGGCTCCAGTTGGGCAAGCACCACCCTGCCACCCCAACGGCTCACCTCTGCAGCGCCGACAACCTGCTCCAGTCGGTAATCTGCGCCCTTCACCAGCACGTCCGGACGCAGCGCCAGTATCAAATCGAGCGGCGTGGCTTCGGGGAACGGCACAACCGCATCGACCGATGCCAGCGAAGCGAGCACCGTCGCACGTGCGGCGGCGGACTGCACCGGCCGGCCCGGCCCCTTCAGACGGGCGACCGAGGCATCGGTGTTCAGCCCAACGACGAGCCGGTCGCATGCCGCCTTCGCCTGCGCCAGCAGCGAAACGTGGCCGGGGTGGATCAGATCGAAGCAGCCGTTGGTGAAGCCTACGCGTAACCTCTGTCTGTGCCAGAGGGCGACCCGCTCGCGCGCCGAGGCGAGGTCACACAGCTTTTCCTCATAGTGCAGCAGCTGGCGCCTCCGTGCCGCGTCCTCCAATTCCGACGGGCGCACCACTGCGGTGCCTATCTTGCCGACCACGATGCCCGCCGCAGTGTTGGCGAGCGCCGCGGCGTCGGCAAGTGTCGCACCCGCCGACAGCGCCGCCGCCAAGGTGGCGACCACCGTATCGCCGGCGCCGGAGACGTCGAATACCTCGCGCGCTTCGGCCGGCAGAGACAGTATCTCATCGTCGCCATCGACCAGCAGCATGCCGTCGCTGCCCAGGGTGAGGAGAACCGCACCGACATCAAAGCGTGCTCGCAGCGCCTGCGCACAAGCGGCCTCCTGGCCACGGTCGATTGGCGTCGCCGCGGCAATCGCGAGTTCACGGCGATTTGGCGATCACGTCGGCTCCTCTATAGCGACCGAAGTCGGCACCCTTTGGATCGACGACGATCCGGCCGCCTTGTGCCTGCATAACTTTGATCAGCGCCGTCGCCGCACTTCCAAGCAGCACCCCCTTGGCATAATCGGAGAGGACGATTACCGGACAGGTGCCCCGCCAGGCGGCGACGTTTTCCAGTAGCTCTCGACCGATCTCTTCCGCAACCGGCGCTACCGTCTCATCGTCGGCCCGCAGTAGTTGCTGGCCTTGCGCCAGAAAGCGTGTCTTCACCGGCGTCCGCCGGCCTGGCTCGACCAGCAGAAGTGGGTTGTCCACGCCATCCATCTGCGACAATCGGTCGCGCAGCTCGCTACCGGCGACGTCATCGCCGATCACCGAGGCGAAACGAGTCGCTGCACCCAGCGCCGCGAGATTACGAACGACGTTGCCTGCGCCACCCGGCATCGCCTCCTCGCGCGCCACCCGCAGCACCGGGACCGGTGCTTCTGGCGAGATACGGTCGACGTCGCCGACGACATAGCGGTCGAGCATGACGTCTCCGACGCAGCCGACGCGCGCGCCCTTCAAACGATGAATAACTGTCGGCAGCTCCGGCGGTGGACGTCTCATACCAGACCCAGCGTCTGCTCCAACGCGCCGCACAGCATCTGACCGAGCAGGATGTGCATCTCTTGGATGCGGGCCGTCACCGTCGACGGGACGATCAACGCAAGATCACAGAGTTCTGCCATCCGGCCGCCATCACCGCCCAGCAGGCCGGCGGCGATGCAACCCAGAGCTCGTGCCGCTATCAACCCCTGGACAACATTTTCGCTGCGCCCGGAAGTAGAAATGCCAATGCAAATGTCACCCTTTCGGCAGACTGCCTCGACCTGCCGTGCAAACAGTCGATCGAAACCGAGGTCATTCCCGATGGCGGTGAGCGCCGAGGTATCGGTCGTCAGCGCCAACGCGGCGATTGGCCGCCGGTCGCGGACGTAGCGGACCGTGAGCTCGGCCGCCAAGTGCTGAGCATCCGCGGCACTGCCCCCGTTGCCGAAGAAGACGATCGTGCCACCGGCGCGGCTCGCATTGCGCAAGCCTCGACCAGCCGGGCGAACGGCGCGCGCAACGCTGCGCGGCTGGCTGCCACAACGGCGGCATGCTCGTCGAACTCAGCGTCGAAGAAGGCGTCAGCGATCATTGGGCGATCGTCGTCATCCGCGCTCCGTCCCGAGGGGGCCGGCCTGTTCTTCGGCCCCGTCGTCACCATCGACAGCCTCCGCTGCTCGGCGGGCACGTGCCCGATCACGCTGAACGGGCGGCGGCGAGCGCCAACGCTGCCATAGCGGCGAAATCCAGAGGATAGCTTCCCAGCATAGCCGACCCGATCGACGGAAGCGATATTGCGCCTGATGCTTAACGAATGTGCATGCGTCCATGCAAGCAACGGCGGCGCCCTGGACCGTCGCTAGCCAACGTCGAGCTCTTCACCACGTCTGTCTAACGCCGCCAGGACGAGAGACAGGAGGGGGCGGATGAACACCGGGCGGAAATCAGTCGAGACGGATCGTCATGCACTCTCGCGTCACAATCGTGTTGTGACAGGCCGCCTGTGCCTCGGCGGCAATCTTATCCATGATATCGTCTTCGTGATCAGGATCGTGATGGAAGATGGCGAGCTGCCGCGCGCCCGCCAGCCGACACAGCCGTAAGCCTTCGTTCCAGGTCGAATGCCCCCAGCCGACGTGGCGGGCAAATTCCTGTTCAGTGTACGTGCTGTCGTAGATGACGAGATCGGCCCCCTCAATCAGCTTCAGGATATTTTCGTTGGTTTTCCCCGGAACATGCTCCGTGTCGGTGACGTAGCAGGCAGCTTTGCCCGCGTGCTCGATGCGATAGCCTGTGGCGCCGTTGGGGTGGTTCAGCGGCTGGGTGCGCAGCCGGACACCCGGGAACAACTCGAAGTCGTCACCAGCTTCGAAATCCTCGCACTCAACGATCGCTTTCATCGCGTTCAGCGGTACTGGAAACACAGGCTCCCGCATTTGCTGGCCGAGGACGTTGGCGATGCTAAGGCCCTGGCTCTTCAGGTGACCGGCATAAATATGCATGCGGCGGTTGCGGTCGTAGGCTGGGCGGAAGAAGGGGAAGCCGTTGATGTGGTCCCAGTGGGTGTGGCTGAGGAGCAGGTAGATCGTCCGCACGTCGTCTTCGCGAAACACCTTGCTCAGGGAGCGGATACCGGTGCCGGCATCGAGGATGAACCGGTGTTCGCCAACCCCGACCTCAACGCAACTGGTATTGCCGCCGTACCGAACGTGGCCAGGTGAGCAGCAAGCGATGCTGCCGCGCACGCCCCAGAATTTTACGAAGAACATGCGCTCGTCACCGCCATCGAACATCCGGACACCCATGGGCACGGTGCGGACGTCATCTGCATCATCTAAAGGATAAAGTTATACGGCCTGTAGTGAACGGCAACTGTTAACCCCATCACGAACCGACTCGAACAGCCGCGCCGAGCCTCAAGCCGAGCAGATCGGCCGCGTGACCATGGTTGACAGCTATTTCCAGCAGCCCATCGGCATTCTCGAACCAGAACGGCTGACCGGGTGGCACGTCACAGAAGGTCCGGGCGCGGACAATTGTTACACCTCCCGCCGAAACATGGGAGGCGGGACGAACCCGAATCGGCACGCAATCCGCTGACAGCGTTGCCGTAGCCGTCAATGTAGACGATTTCTGCCAGGTCGTCAGGCCAGTCGGGTTGACGCGCGGCTTTGCCAGCCAGGAGCGATCCGGGAGGCGGCTCACCCAGGGCAAGACGCGCCGCCACCGGGGCAAACAAATCTCTGCCATGAAAGGTATTCGACAGTCGCTGTGGCCGCCAGTCTATCTGCCAACAATCGACAGGCCCGGCGGCACGGCGCATGACCATCTCGAACAGGCCGTTGCCAGGACCGACAAACCAACGATGGTCGGCGCGGACGACACAAGGCAGCCGCTCCCCGCCGACGC
>JADJRE010000009.1 GCA_016712375.1 Rhodospirillales bacterium | reverse complement strand
GCCGTCGCCGGCGTCTGCAATGCGGGAAATTGGAGGGCAACCGGCTTTCGACGCTCTTGACCCACGCCGTCGGTAGCTGCCTGCTCTGTCATACAGGAGCGACGGTTCAGAGGAGTGCAGTGGGGACACCCGCACCTGCACTTGGCGGATCCTGGGTGATTGTTATACACCTACGCGGCGGGAGGTGCTTCGGGGATCAGGCTTCCCTGCTCCAGGATCTGGACGACCTTGGCCGCGAACAGCGGGAACGTGGTCCGAAACCATTCCACTTGGCGCGGCCAGTCGCTTTCGTCCTCGCAATCGGCCTTCAATCTGGCGTCAATCTTCAGCGGTTCGCTGAGATCCAAAGCGCACCCGCACGCCGCTTGCAGGTCGTCCTTGCGAGACTCCAGCGCCGCGAACGCGTCCAATACGTCTTCCTTTGCGCAAAACACCCAGCCGACGCAGCCTTTTCTCTTCGCGTAGATCGTAAACCACCAGGTCCAGCCTTGTCCGGGCTCCCACACCCAGAAGGTCGAAGTATTGCTCAACTTCGAGGCCCGCAGCCGCGATGGCAGCGAAGGCAGCAGGGCAGCGCGCACGTTTTCCCAGTAGCGCGCCCGCCGCCCGTCTGCTTCGGTCCACTCCTTTGGGCTCTCAATTCTCGCGACGCACGAACTTTCTTTGCCCAATCATTGGGTTTGCTGACGACGTTGAACCGCGGCGCGGAAGCGACTCGCCGATCTTCAAAAGTTCAGTTCGATGCCGAAGAAGTTGACTCCTCGATCGTCGATCCGTTCAGCCAGTCGCGTGCGCCCGGTGGGCGGGACGGATGGGCCTCGGCGATCAAAACCATCGCAGAGGCCTTCAGTCCACCGGCGTAAAGTCGGGATCTTGCCGAGGTGGTCGTGATCGGTACGACCGTACCTGGTTTTCGATCAGGACCATGGAGTTATAGTCGAGGGCTCGGCAGACCAGGTCCGCCGAGAACTCCTCGACGCCCCCACCTCGGTCGCCGTCGGCTCCAGGGTGAGGCCGATCGCCACGCCGAGGAGGCTCAGGTTTTCAGGCTGAGCCAGCCACACAGTGAAGTCGTATGCCTCGTGCGGCATGACATCCCGGACCGGAACCGACTCCAGCCGGCCCAGGGGAATCGGCTTTTTCGCTTCATCAGGCATGACATGATCTCCCCTCCGGATCGGATGACCGATGGTGTCCAGCTGACGTCTCTCGGCTCAACGAGCTGAGCGCCGGCTCACTCGGCCTGCTTGTCGCTGCTCCCCCCCGTCCGCGAGCTCCGGCGGCGCTGTTCCTGTTCCATCAGCGCCCACACCTGCAAGTACAGATCGTGCCGCCAGCGTTCGCGGACCGAGGCCTTGAAGTTGGTCGCGGTCAGGGCGAGAGCCTGCTGGGCGAGGGCGTCGGCGACGCGCTGGCGCGGCAGGCGGGCGCGGTAGCGGTAATCAGCGTCGGCAGTTTCTGACACCTCGGCTTCGGCGAACACCGCGACGATGTCGCCGGCGAACCGGACGCGCACCAGCAGCCGGTCGGCGTTGTCCCGGTCGGCAACGATCGACAGAAAGGCGTCGTTGAGAAAGACCCACATGCCGTTATCCTCCCCTCGCATTCAAGCGTCCGGCATCCCGGGAAATTCACCGGCCGGAGCCTGAAAAATCCGAGCTTCCCGGGCAAGGGGGTGAACGGCAGCGCGATTGGCCGCCGCAGGACGAAGCCGTAGCGGCCTTCGAACCACGCGCCGCCGGAACCCTCTACGCAATCGACGATCTCTACCGAGCCGATGACGCCGCCGAACGAGAGCGCGTGCCTGCCCGGAAAGTCCGGGCACAGGTTGCGAACGGTCGCCTCGTCGTCGCCGGCATACTGCTTTCCGGCGTGGATCAGAACGCGACCGCGCACTTTCGTCGGCCAATTGCGATTCTCGATGTCTTTGCCACCGTGGATGATGGCCCATGCCCACGGCTGCCGCACGCTGATCGCCAGCATCCCTTTCCCTCTGCTTTCACCGGTTCGCTCTTAGTCGGTTGGAAGCGAAGCGCCACGCCGGCACGCGATTGAGCGGCTTCGGCGCGCCGGTGGGACATGCTGCGCTATCGACTACCCCCTCACTTCGCTCCGCTTCATGCGGGCGCGTCACCTCGCCTCGACCGGGCACAGCAAGCGTGACCCGGACAAAGACTAGTAGCGCAATCCGGGATGTCATGTCGCGAAGAAGGGCACACTGACTCCGGCAGAACCGCAGAACGTCGCTTTCGGGGTCCGCAATGGAGCGGCTTGATCATCGTCGTCGGCGTCTGCTACCGCGGAAATCGAGAGACGCGTCGACGTTGATGACCCGTCAAGGCCCTGCTTCTGCGGTCTGTCCCAGGAGCGACGCTTCGAGGCTTGATCATGCTGGCGTCTGCAATGCTGCTCAAAGCGGCAAACCATCCTGTGACCCGTCCGGCGAAGGCGGGCCGGGCAGCCTGACGTTGATGCGTAGTGTAGGATGTGAGGCCGATAAGCCCGGCAGCAGACTGAAGTCCCGGAATCTAAAGCGAAAAACCCGATAGAACTTCGTCTGCCAGTTGTTTACAATGATACTTGCAGTATATAGTCGATCTTTTCCGCATCACGCGCAGTGCCAACTCGGCGGCGGCGCCCATAACGGATTGATCTCTCAGAATCCAATCGTCCTTCCCCACAGTGAAATCAATCCTGCAACAATCATCCGCGGCATCCCGGTACGCGACATGCGTCGGAGAAAGTCCCTCATTCACCAACAGATCGATAAGTTGTACGTCCTGATCGAGAACGCTTTCTGCAACATTGATAAAGCCACACATGGCATTAGGCTCTTGCGGATAGAATCCCAGCACAAAGAGTTCCATCATACCCGCGTTGACGGCCGCGAGTCGCGTATGGCGGTTGGTGGATGGGCAGCAACTTACGGACCAAAAGGAGTATTCAGTAAGCACTGGAAAAATTATGCAGCGCGATATGTAAGTACGCAGAAGTTTTATTACCATGTGGTGGTATGCGGATTTTAATAATTTGTCATGTTGGCGCTTGAACGCGGCAACGATTATCGTCAAGAATAATGCGCGGCGACGGATCAGTTTTACGCGATAGCTGCTGTTGTTAAGCCACGCTTCCTGGTCAACTCGCGGGACCACGAGATCCAAATCCGCTTCCCCAATGACGTGCGCAACGTGGGTATTATTCGCGAGAACGATACCAATCTGTTGGGCCTTGAAGATCAGTTCGCGCTCTACCGCATCTAACTCCTTCGCGGCGACCGGCAGGAATGAAATTCCAAATATCTGTTCATGCGCTTTCAGATGCGCGGCATAACGTCGAACCACTTCTTTTGATTGCCCGATGTAATATACGTCATTCGACAACTCAATAAGATAGATACCGCAACGCTTTTTCTTGTTAGGGAACAGGTGCGCGATCGAGCGTAATGAGTTTGTTGTTAGGATTGGAGGAAAACCGAGCGAAGACAGCCAATCGTCCTGATTTCCACCAATGTCCATTATGCGCTCCCCGCCCAACAAAGAAAGCCCCCTCAGCAGAGTAGGTCAGAATAGCCGAAGGCGCATTTTGACGCATGCCATTTGGCGCGTTGCCCTATGTCCGCTCATCCGCGTTACCGACCGGGCAAGCGCCCGCTTTGGAAAAGAGACAACGGTCGCACTTGGCGAATAAACAGAGGAGCGACGACGCTTTCTTGCCGGCCGCGAGATCGACGCGAACGGCGTCCGCTTCGGAGGCGCCCGATGATCGTCGGCGATGTCCGCAATGCGAAAAATGAGAGACAAGCCCGAGACGTCGATCATGACCCGGATCGAGCGTCATGAGAGCACTGATCGGGATAGGGGGCGCCTCGCGGCGCCGCCCTCCCACACCACCGGGCATACGGGTCACGTACCGCGGCGGTTCGACCGGGTTAAGCCGGGCGGGGACACGGAGGCGGGGGCAGACCGAGGGAGTCGAAGGTGTGGTTGCGCAGCGCCATTTGCACCGCCGGATGTCCTGACATGCGCCAGAAGCCGGTCGGCGAACTGGCGGCAACCGCTGCCTGGAACTTTGGCACGCCACGACGGCGTAGTTCCTTGAAGCGGTTTGGCCCGTTCTGCCACTGCCGCCAAAGATACGATCGTAGTCTTCGGCGAATCCACGCTTCCAGGTTTGTGAGCACCCGCGGGGTCTGGCAGAAGCCGAAGTAGCCGCGCCATCCGATCAGGTATGGTGTCAACTCGTCGATCAGCTGCCGTAGAGAGGCCCCGCGTCCGGCGTGTCATGTCCCGGATCTGCATCTTGAATTTGTCGAGTGCCGTTGGCGCGATGCGCCGCTCGCTCCCGTCATTCGAGAGGCTGAAACCCAGGAACTTGCGCTCATCCGGTCGCGCCACCGCGCTCTTCGCCTCGTTGACCTTCAGCCTTAGCTTCTTGGTCAGGAACCGGCTCACCGAGGCCATGACCCGTTCACCGGCGCGGCGGCTGCGAACATAGATGTTGCAGTCGTCCGCGTAACGGCAAAAGTGGTGACCACGCCGGGCCAGCTCCTTGTCGAGATCGTCGAGCAGGAGGTTGCTTAGAAGGGGCGAGAGCGGGCCGCCTTGCGGCGTCCCCTCACCCGCCGGACAGACCCAACCCGTCTTCCATCACCCCGGCCTTGAGAAACGCCCGGATGAGCTTGAGCACACGTTTATCGGACAGCCGGGCGGCGACGCGCGCCATCAAGCCATCATGATTGACTCGGTCGAAAAATTTCTCGAGGTCGAGGTCAACCACGACGTTGTAGCCCTCGGCAATGTAGCATTGCGCCTGGGCCACCGCCTGATGGGCGGAGCGTCCCGGTCGGAAGCCGTAACTGTACTCGGAAAACGTCGGGTCCCACCGCGGTTGGAGAACCTGCAGCAGCGCTTGCTGGATCAGTCTGTCGACGACGCAAGGCACGCCGAGTTTTCTGACCCCGCCATCCGGCTTGGGTATTTCAACCCGCTTGATCGGCTGCGGCTGGTAGTTTCCCTTGAGCAGTTGAGACCGAATGTTTAGCCAGTGCTCACGCAGGTAGTCCCTGGCGTCGTCGATGGTCATCCCATCCACGCCAGGACTGCCCTTGTTCCTTCGAACGCGTTTCCACGCTCTTTCGATATCTCCCGGTCGCACACCTCCTCGATCAATTGTTCCGCCAAAGCCGGGCTTTCGAGTGCGGGCTTCGCCACCAATGGTTCGGCCCCTTGCGGGCGGTCAGCCGGGGTTTCGCCCCAGCCCTTCGGCTCCAAGGCCAGTCGATACTGGGTTTTCTGCCGCGTTCCATTCATGAGTTGCCGGTCCTACTTGCCACTCCCAATCGTTCGGGCCTTCGGCCACCGTTCCGGGCTCGGCCTATCCGTTGCTCCGCCTTTCGGCCTCGGAGTGCCTCAGTAGCCTTGCCGACGCCATGGCCTACTATGCCTTCTGCTGACTCCTGCGCCGCGGTCAGGTCACCTCGCGGCTTCCTCAGTTCCGAGGTCGGAACACGACGCAGGTCTCCCCAGGTAAGTCCGATCGCCTTCCCCGCACACCTGCCGGATCTACAGCCTTGGCCCTTGATGGATCTGGACTTTGCGACTCGTTGCCCGCTCGTCCGGCCAAGGATGCCTCGTATCCGGTTTCTGTTCGTCAGGTCCGCGGGTTTGCTCCACACTTCCTTCAGACGTCACCTCGCGATGACGCCCTTGCGCTTTGCTCGTCCTTCACCTCCATCAGGTTGGACAGGAGACTTTCACTCCCCAGCGATCGAACATGCTGGGCACACAACGAACCCGCTGTCGCGGGAGGGGTCTGACGAAGCGGGCGGCGTGGGCGTGGTAGGTGGACGAGGCGATCGGCAACTCCCGGCAGATCGGCCCGACCCCGTATGCCCCACGATGATCGTCGATGAAGGCGATCATCGCTTCGACCGGCGGTCGAGCTCCGCCGCCGCAAAATACGCGCTCGCCTTGCGCACGATCTCGTTGGCCTGCCGCAGCTCGCGGACCTCGCGCTCCAGCGCCTTCAGCCGCGCCCGCTCGTCCGCGGACAGACCGGCCCGCTCGCCCCGGTCACGCTCCGCCTGGCGCACCCACAGCCGCAGCGTCTCGGGCGTACAGAGCCCACCTTCTCCGCGATTGATCGCATCGCCGCCCACTCCGAGGCGTGCTCGCTCGCATGCTCGCGCACCATGCGCACCGCGCGCTCGCGCAGCTCGGCAGGGTACGGCTTCACCGGCTTCTTCGTCGTCTCCATCGCCCCACTCTCTCAAGTGTCGGGGCCTCCCGGAAACCCTGCGCGGTTCAGACCGCAACGACGCGTGCGGCATCGCAAAAATCATGCGGCTCGGCTGATTCCGGCAGGTGCACTGCAAGTCGCTGCCGGGGCAGGAGGTCCGGGCGCTGCTGACGGAGTGCCGGCGGATTTTTGGCAATTTGCGCGGGTAACGATGTGTTCTCGCGCTTATGTCATTCGATGCTTGCTCACCGACGTCTATCCGGTCTCTCAATGCCTGAACCAAACCTCGGGGCTGACGGCTTCAAGCGGCATGCGCCGGCCACCTTGCGCAACCGCGCGCCCATCCGCGACATCCTCGCAACCTTGCTGCCGAGCAAAGCGAGGGTTCTCGAGGTCGGTGCGGGGACGGGCGAACATGCTGTCTTTTTTGCCCGAGCGCTGCCGCATCTGACGTGGCAGCCGACGGATGCCGATCCTGAGTTGGTCGCCAGCATCGCCGCCTACGCGAGGGAGGCGAACCTGCCCAACCTGCGGCCGCCGCTGATGCTGGACGCCGCGGTGCGGCGGAGCGCGTGCGCCGGGCTGATCGCCGAGGCGGCCGCGGTGCTGCGGCCAGGAGGCCTGCTGATCCTTTACGGGCCGTTCATGGTCGATGGCCGGCATACCGCGCCGTCGAACGCCGCCTTTGACGACAGCCTCAAGGCGATGGATGAGCGCTTCGGCGTGCGCGATGTGGCTGAAGTGGCGGCGGCGGCACACGCGTTCAGACTGACGCATCGGCTGCCGATGCCGGCCAACAACCTCACCCTGGTGTTTGCCCGTGACGGGGATACATCGCAAAGGACTGGATAACGCGGTGGACGAAACGGCCATCAACAACAACGGCGGCGCCGGCCTGCGGCTGGATTTTCGTTTCGACAACACCTATCGACGACTGCCTGAGCGATTCCATGCCAGCGTTCTGCCGCAACCGGTTTCGGCGCCGCGGCTGATTGCCTTCAACCATGCGCTTGCCGACAGCCTTCGCCTTGACGGGCCGGGCGTTTTGGCGGACGGCGCCGCTCTGTTCTCCGGTAATCGCCTGCCGTACGGCGCCGAGCCAATTGCCGCCGCTTATGCCGGCCATCAGTTCGGCCGCTTCGTCCCGCAATTGGGCGACGGGCGCGCCATCCTGCTGGGGGAAGTGATCGATCGCCACGATCGCCGGCAGGACATCCAACTCAAGGGCAGCGGTCGCACGCCCTTTTCCCGGCGTGGCGACGGCCGCGCCGCGGTGGGCCCGGTGCTGCGCGAATACCTGGTCAGCGAGGCGATGCAGGCGCTGGGCGTGCCAACCACGCGCGCGCTGGCGGCGGTTGCCACCGGCGAGCCGGTTTATCGCGAAACGGTGTTGCCCGGGGCGGTGTTGACCCGGGTGGCCGCCAGTCACATCCGTGTCGGCACGTTCCAGTTCTTCGCCGCCCGCGGCGACGTCGAGGCGGTGCGCTGCCTCGCCGACTACGCCATTGCCCGGCATGATCCGGCGCTGGCCGCGCAGCCGCAGCCCTACCTCGCCTTTCTGACAGCGGTGGCGCAGCGGCAGGCGCGGCTGATTGCCGGCTGGATGCACGTCGGCTTCATTCATGGTGTCATGAATACCGACAACATGGCCATTTCCGGTGAGACGATCGACTACGGTCCGTGTGCGTTCATGGATATGTACGACCCGGCGACCGTCTTCAGTTCGATCGATCACGGTGGCCGTTACGCGTTCGCCAACCAGCCGGCGATCGCTGTATGGAATCTGTGCCGGCTCGCTGAATGTCTGCTGCCGCTGCTCGACCCCGACCGTGAGGTTGGGAGCAACCAGGCGACCGCGGTGCTGGAGGCGTTTCCGTATCAGTTCGAGGCGTTCTGGCTGGAGGGGATGCGGCAGAAACTGGGGCTGGCGACGGCCGAAGCCGACGATTCGACATTCATCCGTGAACTGCTCGACGTGATGCATCGGGGCGGCGCCGACTACACCCTGACATTCCGCCGACTCAGCGACGCCGCCGAGGACGATTGCGCCGCCGATCGGGTCCGAGCGCTGTTCTCGTTACCACACGACTTTGATCAGTGGGTGGACCGCTGGCGCCAGCGCACCGCGCGCGAACCCCGGCATCCCGGCGAGCGGGCAGCGGCGATGCGCGCGGTCAATCCGGCGTTTATTCCGCGCAACCATCGCGTTGAGGCGGCGTTGAGTGCCGCGATTGACGGCGACCTGCAGCCCTTCGAGACCCTGCGGACGCTGCTGCAGCGCCCGTTCGAGGACAACTCGGCCCTGGCCCACTATGCGGAGCCGCCCGCCGCTACGGACAGGGTCTACCAGACGTTTTGTGGAACTTAACAGCCCGTTGACGATGTATCCGTTGTGATCATGTCGGGTTGGCGGTGACGGCGACGATGAGGAGGGCGAAGTCGCCACGGCCGTCGGTGTCAGGGACAGCGAAGAGGAGCATCGCCAGAATCTCCTCGCTATGAACGACGAACAGCAGCACCTGGCCGCGGGCGGCGGCCTCCCTTGGGGTGCCGACGCCGATCAGATGGCGCATCAGGATGCCGAGGTTGTGGCCGGCGACGTGGATCAGGTAGCGCTTGTGGACGTTTTCCCGGCCGCGAAGCCAGGTCCGCCGCATGCCGCGCTCCAGAGTGTGAGCGAACGATCGCTCGACGATCTCGGCCCGTTTTCGCATCGCCGCCTTGCCGACCGCGGAGCGGAGCCGGTTGCGGTTGGCGTAGACGGCGTCCCGCGCCTCGGTGTCGCCGTGCCAGCGAGAGAAGCTCTTGCGCTGCGGCTCGGCGATCCGCGTCTTCCAGACACCGCCGTCGAGGTCTTTCAGCACCGCCGGGAGTGGTAGCCTTTGTCGGCGACGAGTTCGGCGGGCTCGGCCGTCGCAGGCGCGGATCGACCTGAAGCCAGGTTCGCCGCCGCCGCCTCCAGCGTGCCCGGCAACGTCGTCGTGTCGCCCTCGTCCGCCGGTGGATCTCCGCCGCGACCACCGCGCCGGTGTCGAGATCGACGGCGTGTTCCGGCTTGTAGGCCAGACGCGTGGTGCCGTCTTTCATCTTGGCGATCATCGCCTCGGGATCGGTCCCGCTCACCCAGTCCGCGTTGGACAGCTTCTTGCCCTTGCGGGCGCGATCGATGCGAACGAGATCGTCGGCGGACGGCGTCTCGATGCCGCTTTCCGTGGCCATCCGCTTCAGCATCTCCCGGTAGGTCTCGCCCGTCTCCCGGCGCACGATCGTCCGAAGCGCGGCGTTCGCCTCCATGGTCGAGGCATCGACGCCGATCCGCTCGCCTTTCACCAGGCCGCGCTCGGCGAGCAGCGCCAGCACCCAGCCGAATACCGTCTCGTGAACCTCGGCGGGCAGGCGCGAGCGCGTCTTCGACAGCCAGGAATGATCCGGCACCCGCTCGGTCGTCCGCAGCCGCAGGAACTCCCGCAGCGACAGCGAATCCGCACAGCGCCATTCGATCCCGCGCTCGGAGTCGATGCCCTCGAAATACCCCACCATGTGCATCCGGAAGTAGCGGCCGGGCGGAACCGACGGTGCCCCCATCTTCGCCGCGTAATACGGCTTGCAGATCGTCTCGGCAAACGCGTCGAAGCCGGCCTCGATCAGCACCCCCTGAAGCCGATCGTAGAAAACATGCCCCGGCGACCGCGGCATCTCCCGCCACGTCACCACCAGATCACCTTGCCGATCCCCCTGCCGACCCAGCGCCATCCGGGCAATCCCCAAGTCCCTGATCAACCCATGGAGTCAGAGCCGGCGGACTTCGTCAACGGGCTGTTAAGCGTGCAAGACGGCAGGTGCCCGCCTGCCCCGCCGCGCTGCGTTCCAAGGTCACGGTCCGGCGCGGGCCGGTGATTGCTTTGCCGCCGTCTCGACCAGGGCGGCCACCGCCGGAGTGACGCGGCGGACGATTTCGGCCACGCCCTTGGCGTTCGGGTGGATACCGTCGGCCTGGTTTAACGCCGGAACGGCCGCAACACGGTCGAGGAAGAACGGATAGAGCGGGATGCCGTACGCCTCGGCCAACCGCGGATAGATGGCATCGAAGCGCTTTTGATAGTCCCCGCCCAGATTTTCCGTCCGGCGCGCCGCATTGACCGCCGGCATGGTGAGCGACACGAAGTTACAAAAGAAGATATCACTAGACGCTTCAATCTATTGCTGATAGACAAGTTGATCATATACTGCAGAATCGGTACCGTCGCACGGTAGCATATCACCCTCAACGAGAAACAGTGCTTCGAGCGCTCGCCCATACCCAAGATCGCATGGAGAAGTCTGGACAATCAATGCCTACAACTGGCTTTGGAGGGGGCTGTCGATAATCCAAGCCAATATGCAGAAATCGATACTCCGCGAGCGGTACTACGATCCAAGACTCTTTAATTTGTAGCCTCCGTTATTGCGCGTCGGCCTTTGTTCCATGTATGAAGAATATGAAACAATGGGTACTAGCGTAGGACCACCTAAATTTAAGGTTGTCACAGCGTCGGACCCAGCTGCTCTTTAGCGAATAGCCCGGTTCGCGCCGGTCACCGCGCGGGCGTGTCGGAATGGACGCTCTCGTAACCCGGCTCGTGCTTAGGCGGCAGCCGACAGACCTCCTCGTCGTCGACTACCAGGACGCGCTTCGGATAGACCGGCAGTAAAGTCCAGGATCTTGGTCGTGATGGTTCGCATGCCGGCATGGGAGGCGGCGGTCAAGCTGGCAGAGCTGTCGGACCTGTGGAAGCTCCGAACGAATGCACGATGGCTTTGGAGATGTCCTCGGACATGTAGTGACCGTTCTGTTAGCCCTTGTTAGCCGGTCGTCCCTTTGTTGACCGCCATGATCCGCTAAGTACCTGAAGAAAATGGTCGGGGAGACTGGATTCGAACCAGCGACCCTCTGCTCCCAAAGCAGATGCGCTACCAGGCTGCGCCACTCCCCGTCGCAGCGGAACCTAGTCCGTCCCGAGGCGCCTGGCAATCCCGGCTCGGACTGCCGACGCGGCGTCCCGCCGGGCTCGCCATCGCCTCCGCTGTTGCCATATTATCGGTGAGAGCTGGATGGAGGGTGCATCACATGCCGCTGCTGAATCTGTTGCTGAACATCCTGTGGATCGTTACCGGCGGCATCTGGATGGCTGCGGCGTGGCTGTTGGCGGCGGTGATCATGGCGATCACCATCATCGGCCTGCCGTGGGCGCGTGCCGCGATCAACATCGCCGGATACACGCTGCTGCCGTTCGGCCACGTGGCTTTGCGCCGCGACGAGGTATCCGGCCGTTCCGACCTTGGCACGGGGCCGTTCGGGCTGCTCGGCAACATCATCTGGCTGCTGCTCGCCGGCTGGTGGCTGGCGCTCGGCCACCTCGCCACGGCCATCGCCTTGGCGGTGACGCTGATCGGCATCCCATTCGCGTGGGCCCACCTGAAGCTGGCGCTGCTTTCCTTGTGGCCAATCGGCCGGACGATCGTGCCGGTGGAGGAGGCCGACATCCTGCGCGCCGGAGCCCACCGCGCCTGAGCGCTAATGGAAGCGCTGGAGGTGCCGGGGTGATCTTCGAGGTCCCGGCGAACCCAATCGGACCAATGCCGGGCGACGGAGCGGCGTGCGTGCGCCGACTTCTCGCCGATCTGGAGCTGTCGGACGAGGCGCGATTAACAATCGACGCGCGCGCTCGCCGTCTGGTGGAAGCGGTGCGCTCCCGCCGTCTCGGCGAAGGTCTGGACGCGTTTCTGCACGCCTATGGGCTCTCGACCCAGGAAGGCGTGCTGCTGATGTGCATCGCCGAGGCGCTGCTGCGCATCCCCGACGAGCGCACCCGCGAGCGGCTGATCCGCGACAAGCTGGCGGCGGCCGACTGGGAGCAGCACCTTGGCCGCAGCGCTTCGGTGCTGGTGAACGCGTCTACCTGGGCACTGATGCTTACTGGCAGGCTGGTGCGCCTGCACGACGAAGCCGGACATGGCGTCGCCGCAGCGATGCGCCGGCTGATGGCGCGGCTGGGCGAGCCGGTGGTACGCGAGGCGGTGACGCAGGCGATGCGTATTCTCGGCCGCCAATTCGTCATGGCAGCGACAATCGAACAGGCGATCGACCGCGCCCAGCCCATGCAGCGGCGCGGCTGGCGGTTTTCCTACGACATGCTGGGGGAATCGGCGCGGACGATGCGTGATGCCGAGCGCTACGCAGCAAGCTATGCCCGTGCCATCGCCGCAATTGGCGCTGCCGACGGCGGCAACGCCGCCGATCCGCGCCTGGCGCCGGGAATATCAGTAAAGCTATCGGCGCTGCATCCGCGCTTCGAAGAAGCGCAAGTAGGCCGGGTGCGCGACGACTTGGTACCGCGCGTTCGCGCCCTGGCGCAAGCCGCCGCCGGTGCCGGCATCGGGCTCACCATCGACGCCGAGGAAGGCGAGCGCCTGGCGGTGACCCTTGACGTGATTGAGGCAGTAGCCGCCGATCCGGACCTTGCCGGCTGGGAAGGCCTGGGTGCGGTGGTGCAGACCTATCTGCGGGCGGCGCCGGTGGTGCTCGACCGGCTGGCGACGACGGCGCGGCGGTCTGGCCGGCGCCTGATGCTGCGGCTGGTCAAGGGGGCATACTGGGACGCCGAGATCAAACGGGCACAGGAACTGGGGCTGGACGCCTATCCGGTTTTCACCCGGAAGGCGACGACCGACGTCTCCTATCTGGCCTGCGCCAAGCTCGCCCTCGCCGCGCCGGAAGCGTTCTATCCGCAGTTCGCGACCCACAACGCGCATACGATCGCCGCCGTACTCGAGCTGGCGGGGAAAGGTCGTGACCTCGAGTTCCAACGGCTGCATGGCATGGGCGATGCCCTGTACGAGCAGCTCATCGAGCACGAAGAACCGGGCATTGGCGCGCGCATCTACGCACCGGTCGGCGCTTACGAGGATCTGCTGGCATACCTTGTCCGCCGGCTGCTGGAGAACGGCGCCAACAGCTCGTTCGTTAACCGCATGCAGGACGATCGGCTGCCGATCGAAGCGATCGTCGCCGATCCGGTCGTCCGCGTGCGCGGCCTGACCAACATCGCCAACCCGCGCATTCCTTCACCGCGCGAGATGTACTTGCCGCAGCGCCTGAACGCTTACGGAGTCGATTTCGCCGATCGGGCGGCGCTGGCGTCGCTCGCCGAGCAGATGACCGCCGCCGAGGCGAGTGATCAAAGCGCCGGCCCAATCGTGGGCGGTGCGGACCGCCCGGGCATGACGGCGCGCGACGTGCTTTCCCCCGCCGACCGCCGTCGCCGCGTCGGTCATGCTACGGAAGCGACCGCGGCGGATGTCGAGAAGGCGCTGTCCGACGCCGCCGGAACTGCAGCGGACTGGGCCGGCGCGGCGGTCGAAACGCGGGCGGCCTGCCTGGAGCGCGCGGCCGACCTGCTCGAGGCGGAAACCCCGGCACTGATGACGTTGCTGGTGCGCGAGGCGGGCAAGACCGTGGCCGACGCGATGGCGGAGGTTCGCGAAGCGGCCGACTTCTGCCGCTACTACGCGGCGCGCGGCCGCCTCGACCTTGGCCGGCCGCTTTCCCTGCCGCTGTCAGTGGCCGGCGTGCGACGGGTAGAACCCGCGGGTGGCGGCGTAATCGCCTGCATCAGCCCGTGGAACTTCCCGCTTGCCATTTTCACCGGTCAGGTGACGGCGGCACTACTGGCGGGCAACGCCGTTATCGCCAAGCCGGCGGAACAGACGCCGCTGATCGCCGCCGCGGCAGTTCGCCTGCTGCACCGTGCAGGCATTCCTCCCCACGTTCTTCATTTGCTGCCGGGTGACGGTGCGCGGGTCGGCGGCGCCCTGGTCGCCGATCACCGCGTCGCGGGCGTCGTCTTCACCGGTTCGATCGACACCGCCCGATCGATCAACCAGATGCTGGCGGGACGCGCTTCCGCTGCTTCCACCGCTCCGCCGCTGCTGATTGCCGAAACCGGCGGCCAGAACGCGATGATCGTCGACTCTTCGGCGCTGCCTGAGCAGGTGACCCGCGACGCCCTGGCGTCGGCCTTCCGCAGCGCCGGTCAACGCTGTTCAGCGTTGCGCCTGCTGTTCGTTCAGGAGGATGTAGCGCCGAAGATCATCGACATGCTGGCGGGGGCGATGGACGAACTTCGCGTCGGTGATCCGGCGCTCCTCTCGACCGACGTCGGCCCGGTGATCGACGCCGAGGCGCAGACGACGCTGGAAACGCACATCGCCCGCATGCGTGAGGAGAGCCGGCTGCTCGCCCGCGCCCGCCTCGGTGCCGACACCGCGACAGGCTCGTTCGTCGCGCCCACGCTGGTCGAAATCGATGCGCCTTCGCGGTTGCGCGGCGAAGTGTTCGGGCCGGTGCTGCACGTCGTCCGCTGGCGCGCCGACCGTCTGCCGCAGGTGCTCTCGGCAATCGAGGCAACCGGCTACGGATTGACTCTGGGCGTACAGAGTCGGATCGACGAGACCCAGCGCTTCATCTTCGGGCGCACCAGCGCCGGCAACGTCTACGTCAATCGCAATCAGATTGGCGCCATCGTCGGCGTGCAGCCGTTCGGCGGCGGCGGCCTGTCTGGTACCGGGCCGAAGGCCGGCGGCCCTGCCTATCTGCACCGGCTGGTGGCGCACCATCCAGTGGCCGGCGAAGACGCTTTGCCGGAAGCCGCAACGCCTGCGATCGCCGCCGCCATCGACGCAGACGCGCTGCTGCGGGCAAAGGTTTTCGACCGAGCGGCGCTCGAGGCGGCCGTCGCCGCGGCGGCCGCGGCTGGCGCGCTGTGGCGGACGATTCCGGCTGCCGATCGCGCCGATCTGCTGCGCCGGACGGCCGACTGGCTGGCGGCGGGCGGCGGCGATACGCGCGCAGTGGCGGCAATCCACCTCGCCGGGGCGCACCTGCGCGCGCATTGGGAACGGCCGCTGCCGCTGCCGGGACCAACCGGCGAGCGGAACGAACTGTCGGTGCGGCCGCTGGGCGTCCTCGCCTGCCTGGGTGCCGACACCGATGCGGCGGTGCAAATCGCGGCCGTCGCCGCTGCGCTTGCCGCCGGCAACAGCGTGCTGCTGTGCGGCGACACATCCGCGCCGATGGCCGCGCTTCAAAACGCTCTGGCCGCCGCCGGCCTGCCCGCCGGCGTCCTCGCCTCGGCCGCGCCGGGCGGCGACGCCAGCCTGGATAACCTGCTCGGGGTCGCGCGCCTGGCGGGCGCCATCATCGCCGCGCCTCGGCCGGTGATGGCCGCTGTCGGTCGCCGGCTGGCGCATCGCGACGGAGCGATCCTGCCGCTGATCCCGATCTCCGACCGGCTGGAAGCGCCGGCCGGCATCGGCGCCCCTGCCCTATGTTCATCCGCCTGGTTCGAACGCTTCGTGCACGAAAGAACGCTGACCATCGACACCACCGCCTCGGGCGGCAACGCCGCCCTGCTGTCCCTGAACGAAGACGACTGAGCGCGGCACCGGGGCCGCAACGCGGGCTGGGGAGCCTACCGACGAATTATCCCAACTTCGGACGCTGGCGGGAATGCAATATCGATGTCCGCTTGACCTCGATCTGCGGAAGCCGCAGTCACGAAGCTGAATTTGATCTCGTCGGTGATGGTTTCGCGAAGTGCGCTGCCTAATCGATGGGTCACATTTAGGGGTGGAACGACGAGCACGAATGTTTGAGCAATGCCGGGTTTCGCTGGAACAGTACATTAGTGCGTTGCGGCAGAAAACAATGACCACACGCGCAGACCATCTGCTCCAAGAAGTTCGAGCACGATTGCGCCATCTGCAGTGGCTGCATGCTCGCCTGTTGCAGCTTGAACGAGAAATGCAGGAAGAAGGCCTCAAGACCTTACCTCCGAGACAACGGAGACCTGAAGTGCTTAAGCAGGTATTCCATGAGGAATCTGGGACAAAATCCGATCCTCGGATTCAAGCACAATATCCTTTTCAGACAAGCGATGAGTTGCGGGTCTTGCTTGAGGCATTCTACTACTCCGCGCACAGGGTGCGCGATATCCTGCGCGATCATGGTTCTGATCTGCCCGGTGTAACCCGGTTTGAAGCGAGGGGGTGTCGCGATGTCAGGAATCATCTTGTTGAACATCCGAGTCGAGACAAAGGTGTCCTGGTATACAGCACAGCGTGTGGTGGACCTGTCGGTCCGCAGCTCCGGTTGCTCCGCTGGTCTCTTGATCCCACCGGTACTCAAGATCAAGGGTTGCACCACAACGCCAGAGAGTTCGAGCACGCCCTAGAAGTCTGCCTTTCGCGGGCCATCTCGGCAGTTTCCGCCTAACGCCACGACAGGGACCGGACGGGCACGCTTATGCCGAAGCGGACGAACGACTTTCAGAAGCTCGTTTATCTCGTCCGAGTTAATCTAGCCGCCGGAGCCACCGTGACCGAGTCAAAGATGCTCACCGACCGCATCACGAAGCGAAAGCGGGAAGTTGACGTATGCATCGAGGGTCACGTCGGAGGACGGCCCGTCATCGTTTCTGTTGAGTGTCGAGACCACAAGCGAGTTGCAGATGTGTCATGGGTCGACACAATGAAGGCGAAGCACGAGCGCTTGCCCACTAACTTACTGATTTTGGCGCCGCGAAATGGGTTCACGCCCGAGGCCCGCGACGTGGCCACCGGATACGGAATAAAAACGTTCTCTCTCTCAGACGTCGACGAAGTCGACTTTCCTGATATTCTCGGATCGACAAGCTCTTTCTGGACAAAGTAAGTAACTGTCACAGCCGAGAAAGTTGTCGCAACAGTACTTCCAACCCCTACCCTCGCCGCAGAAACGGTGGCCGTCATGCCGGACAACTTAGTTTACTCCATAGACGGCAACGAACTGTGTCAGATCGGCGGGCTAGTTGGAATGCTGATCAGGTCTGCGCGTGCGCGCGATTATCTTCTGTCGGAGGGGAAGGAGGACCACGTGTGGTTCGAGATGGCGTGGGAACCTCCGCGAGACCAACGCGGTAATCCACTGTTCCTGAAGAAAATTGACCCCGAGATTCTTCGAGAAATCGAATCCATTCAGATCAGGGGGCCATGCAAGTTCGAGATCACGCAGTTTGGTATGCGACGCGGGAAGCTTGGCGACATACGTCTGGCTTGGAGCAAGAGCGAATTTCTTGGGCGGGATATATTCGTCGTAGCGACCAAGGACACTGCAGGAGCTGATAAACTCTCAATACACTTTGCCGGGAAGCCTGAGTGAAATGCCGGCCATCAACCTAATCCTGGCATTCAGCGGTCCGCTCATGTCAAACAAGCCTGCGGATGCGTTGCTGCGTGGTTCGCTCCTCCGCTAATGGCAGACGCTACAGGTCTCTGACCATCGGCAGGCCGGCATTTCCGGTGTTGGGCGAAGCACGGTCAATCAGCCGCCCACCACGACACCCACAATATGCCACACGGACGCGCCGACAGCGAGGGACGTACGGAGGGCGGAGGACTCTCGACCCTCCATCCCTACCACCCGATGCCTAGATGCGCGCGTGTGGGCGGGACGTCGGCTGCTTGAAGGCAGGTGCGTGGCAGGCGAAGATGTACCGCGTACCGCCAGACCGGGTTTGGTGGCATGCTGTTGGCGCTCCGCTTGAGGGGGGAGGTTAGCCACGCGTGCGCAGCCGTATGAGATGCTTCATGAAGGACGAGGTGATTTCGAGAATGAACTCAATCTCCTCCTCGACAACGGCGTCGTCGTGTTTCACGTAGCTGTTGTGGTACTTCGCATAGTAGTCAAGGAGCTTGACGAACATGTTTGCCAGCTCAGGTGATCCGCCCTTACTCTTGATGAAAGAGCCCACCAACGATACTTGATTCTCAAGTGATTTCTCGTTCGAGAAAAGCGCGCATAGCAGCTTTTCAAGTGCAAGGCGCAGATCGTCAAGTAGGTTCCGACTGAATGCGCCATGCTCGTACTTTTCCAATGCTTGATGGTACAGGGAAAGAGCTTCAGGAAAGTTGTTCAACCAGTGCTTTGTCTCTTCAACTAACGACTCGTTGACCTCGGTTGCCGCGTCCTTCGGATCGAGGTGTCGATACCGAGAAATCAAGCGAAGCTTCAGCGCTTTGCGCTCGGAGTTTTGTGCGATTCCGAAGGATGGGTGATCGCATAGTTCCTTCAGGATGCGATAGCGTTGCGAGGGAGAGAACGCCATGACGTTCTCGTACAGCGCGGTCCGCTTGTTGCATGCTTCGTAAGGGTATGTCGGGTGAGGGAGGTGTTGTACGTGGTACTCAACAGCGTAGGCAGCCGTGGCCCGCACGATCTGCGTTCCAGTCAGTCCGGTGGTGGTATCGGCCAGGATGTCCGCAGCGTGCTGAACGAACGTGGCCGGAAGGTCTTCGTCAGGTGCTGCCATGGAGGAGTGGTTGATTCGCGTGCCTAAGCGGTATCACTGCATCCGGCTGATTACGAGCGTTGCCCTAATCCGCCCTTGTATCTTGCCGGCGGTGAGGCGTAGCTGGCCTCACCGTGGACCGGGTGAGCATGCATCCGCCCTTGGACGGCAAGTCCGAAGCGTAGATTGTGCCCCCGGTCCGCACCTTCGACCTCTTGGAGGCTGGACGGTATCGAGGACGCGGCGTTTTGCCCGCAAGTCCGTATCCACAAGGTCAGTCGGTCGGGAGGTCATCGGCAACGACGAGGGGGTTGGGATGCAGGTCATCGGGGTCGACGTCAGCAAGGAGAAACTGCACTGCGCCTGGCTGCGCGACGCTGCCCGCCGGCAGGTCCGGCCGAAGTCGGTCGCCAACACGGCCGACGGACACGCCGCCCTCCTCGCCTGGGCGACCCGGGTGACTGGCGCCGCCGCGGCCGAACTGCACGTCGTCCTGGAAGCGACCGGCGTCTACCACGAGGCGGCGGCGACCTTCCTGCATGACGCCGGCTGCCACGTCTCGGTGGTCAACCCGTTGCAGGTCAAGCGGTTCGCCGAGAGCCTGGGCGTCCGGACGAAGACCGACCGGCACGACGGCCTGATCCTCGCCCTGTTCGGCGACGCCCGCCGGCCGGCCGCCTGGACGCCGCCGCCGGGCGAGATCCGCCAGCTGAAGGCACTCCTCGGCCGGCTCGCCGCCCTTGAACAGGACTTTGCCCGCGAGCTCAACCGGCTGGAGACGGCGCGTGCCGAGCCGGCCCCCGACGCGGTGCTCGTCTCGCTGCAGACGATGCTGGATGTGCTGGCGGCGGAGATCGCCCGGCTGCGCCGGCAGATCGACGACCATCTCGACAGCCATCCCGAGCTGAAGGAGCAGCGGGCGTTGCTGGAGAGTATTCCCGGCATCGGCGCCAAGCTTTCGCTGTGGTTCCTGGCCTTGTTCCGCAGTCGAACCTTCGCCTCTGCCCGTCAGGCGGCGGCGTTTCTCGGTCTCGTGCCGGTCGAATTCCAGTCCGGCTCCAGCGTGCTGAAGCGGCCACGTCTGTCAAAGGCCGGGGATGCCCGCTGGCGGGCCAGACTGTTCCTGCCGGCGATGGTCGCCGCCCGCTGGAATCCGTTGGTCCGCGCCCAGTACCAACGCCTGCTCGCCGCCGGCAAATCGAAGATGAGCGCCCTCGGTGCGGCGATGCGAAAGCTTGTCCACATCGCCTTCGGCGTCCTCAAACACCACAAACCGTTCGATCCGAACGTCGCTGCTTGACTAGGCAATACGGTATCTATAATGTCAGGTCTCTCCCGTCAATCGTCATCTTCGGCGACCGCTTACGGCAACCCTAAACCGACGCACTTGGCGATTCTCGACTGGCGGCATTGCGCTCCGTTTCGGCGGCGGGCGGTTTCTATTCCGGATTGGGCAGCTTCGCAAACGTCCCGCCGGGTCGCCGCCGTCCTTCCGGGCGTGCGTGGCGGGGGTGAAGGCTGTACAAGCTCGGCCATTCTCCCCTAGCCTGCGGCATTGCCATGCGAATCCTCGTTTTTCAGCACATCGCGGTCGAGCACCCCGGCAGCTTGCGTGAGATGATGGCGGCGGACGGGGTTGCCTGGGATACCGTGGCGCTCGACAAAGGTGCCGGCATACCGGCGTTCGACGACTACGCGGCCCTGCTTGTGATGGGAGGGCCGATGGACGTCTGGGACGAGGACCGGCATTCCTGGCTGGCGCCCGAGAAAGCGGCGATCCGCCGCTGGGTCGAGGGCGGCCGGCCGTTCCTTGGCGTCTGCCTCGGCCATCAGTTGCTGGCGGCGGCGCTCGGTGGCCGGGTCGGACTGATGCCGGCGCCGGAGGTAGGGATCGCCGAGGTGACGCTGACCGATCCCGGGGATGCGCTGTTCGAAGGCCTCCCCTCCCCGCTTGCCTGCTTGCAGTGGCACGGCGCCGAGGTCCAGTAACCACCGGCGGGAGCCGTGGTGACGGCCGCCAACAGCGCCTGCCCTGTGCAGGCGATGCGGGTCGGCTCCGCTGCCTGGGGCATTCAGTTCCACGTTGAAGCGACACCCCGCACCGTTCCCGAATGGGGCGAGATTCCGGCTTATGCCGCCTCGCTGGAGCGAGCGCTGGGAAGTGGTGCGCAGTCGCGGCTGGAGACGGCGGCGGCTTCGCGGATGGAGGCTTTCAACGCCGCCGCCCGCACCGTGTGGACGAATTTCCGACGCCTGCTTTAGGCCGGTTGCAGATCGCACGACTTCAGACTCTCAGCGCGCAACCGGCGCCAGGACAGCCGGCTGCGCGAAGATGGCGTGGATGACCCGGTCGCCGCGTTTCATGCCCAGCCTCGCGGCCGTGCCGGCACTCACCTCAAGGACCGCCAGAACCGGACCGTCGGAGGAGATCGATGCCAACGATAGCGGCTCCGTATTCTCGACGACGTTTACCACCAGGCCGCGCTCGTCGATGAAGATCATGTCGAGTGAAATGAACGTGTCCTTCATCCACATCGAAGCGACCCGCGGTTCGTGATAGTTGAACAGCATGCCGGCGTCAGCGGCCAGCTGCCGGCGCTTCATCAGCCCCTGCCGCCAGGTGGATGGCGTCTCCGCCATCTCGACCATGAATTGGAAGCGGCCGCGGGCCGTCTCGATGGTGAGTGGCGAGACCGGAAACGCCGGCTCCTCGGCCGCCCGGGACTTCGCCGTCAGCAGCACCATCGCGCCCGCCGACCCGGCGAGCCGTTTCAGAAAAAATCGCCGAGTGCCCGTCATCGCCCCGTTTCCGACCATTGCCGGTTGTCGTTGCTGTTCCGGCCCTCCGTTCAGGTGCCGCCGGATGGCGAGCTTGGGCGAACGCTGCGACATAATCAAGCGACAGTCCCTATAGTAGAAAATAGTGATTAGAACCTACGCCAATTCGGAACGGCCAGCTTTTCTTCACGCCTGTCTTGAGGCTCATCGTACGAACATGCCGGCCACGCCGGCCCCACCTGCGATTTTTCGTTCCCTTGCATGGTCGCGGACGTTGAACTTTCTGCGGCGCCCCTTAGAATGCTGCGTCTGCGAAATGAGGAGAACGGGTCATGCGTCGAATCGTTGAAGCACTTGAAGAAAAGCGCGCGCTCGCCCGACTCGGCGGCGGCCAGCACCGGATCGACGCGCAACACAAGCGTGGCAAGCTGACGGCGCGTGAACGGATCGAGGTTTTGTTCGATCCGAACTCGTTCGAAGAATGGGACATGTTCGTCGAACACCGCTGCATCGACTTCGGCATGGAAGCGACGCAGATCCCCGGCGATGGTGTCGTCACCGGCTATGGCACGGTCAACGGCCGGCCGGTGTTCGTACACAGCCAGGACTTCACCGTCTTTGGCGGCAGCCTCTCGGAATCGCACGCCGAGAAGATCTGCAAGGTCATGGACGCGGCATTGAAGATCGGCGCCCCGGTCGTCGGAATCAACGACTCGGGAGGCGCGCGTATTCAAGAAGGCGTCGCCTCGCTGGGTGGTTACGGCGACGTGTTCGTCCGCAACGTCGATTCATCCGGCGTGATCCCGCAGATCTCGGTGATCATGGGCCCCTGCGCCGGCGGCGCGGTTTACTCGCCGGCGCTGACCGACTTCATCGTCATGGTGAAGGAGGAGAGCCACATGTTCGTCACCGGCCCGGACGTGGTGAAGACGGTGACGCATGAGGAAATCGATCAGGAAGGGCTCGGCGGCGCGTCTGTGCACACCACCAAATCCGGTGTCGCCGACCTCGCCTTTGACAACGATGTCGAAGCGCTACTCTACGTTCGCCGTCTGCTCAACTTCCTGCCGTCCTCGAACCGCACCCCGCCGCCGGTGCGCCCAAGCTTCGATTCGATCGACCGCATCGAGCCGTCGCTGGATACGTTGATCCCGGAGAACCCGAACACCCCTTACGACATGAAGGAGTTGATCCTGAAGGTCGTCGATGAAGGGCTGTTCTTCGAACTCAAGCCCGATTACGCCGGCAATATCCTCACCGGCTTCGGACGGATCAACGGTCAGACGGTGGGTGTCGTCGGCAACCAGCCGACGGTCCTGGCCGGCTGCCTTGATATCGATGCTTCCATCAAGGCCGCCCGCTTCGTCCGCTTCTGCGACTGCTTCAACATTCCGATCCTGACGTTCGTCGACGTGCCCGGCTTTCTTCCGGGCGTTAACCAGGAGCATGGCGGCATCATCCGCCACGGTGCCAAGCTGCTGTTCGCGTTCACCGAGGCCAGCGTGCCGAAAATCACCGTGATCACCCGCAAGGCGTATGGCGGTGCCTACGACGTGATGGGTTCCAAGCACATGCGGGCCGATGTCAACTTCGCTTGGCCAACTGCCGAGGTGGCGGTGATGGGGGCGAAAGGAGCCGTCGAGATCCTGTATCGCAGTGACCTGGGCGACAAGCAGAAGATCGCCGAGCACACGGAGTCCTACAAGGCAAAGTTCGCCAATCCATTTGCCGCGGGCCGCCGTGGCTTCATCGACGACGTCATCCATCCGCACTCGACCCGGCGGCGCATCTGCAAGGCGCTGACGATGCTGCGCAACAAACAAGTCGAACTGCCGAAACGCAAGCATCCCAATCTGCCGCTCTGATCCGGCGGTGATCGTCCGTCGCGCTCGCGTCGCAACCCTCTGAGGGGACCGGAATTCAATGTTCAAGAAAATCCTGATTGCCAACCGTGGCGAGATTGCCTGCCGCATCGCCCGCACGGCGCGAAAGATGGGCATCAAGACCGTCGCCGTCTATTCCGACGCCGACAAGTATGGCCGCCACGTCAAGGCTTGCGACGAAGCGATATACATCGGCCCATCACCCGCCGCCGAAAGCTATCTGGTGATGGAGAAGCTGCTGTCGGCCTGCCGGCAGACCGGTGCCGACGCGGTGCACCCCGGCTACGGCTTCCTGTCGGAACGGACCCAGTTCGCCCAGGCACTGGCCGACGAAGGCATCGCCTTCATCGGCCCCAACGCGCCGGTCGTGAAGCTGATGGGCGACAAGATCCTCGCCAACCGGGCAGCGAAGGAAGCGGGCGTGCCAACGGTTCCTGGTCACTGGGACCAGATCCCGTCTGCCGAGGACTGCGTCGCCATCGCGCAGGGGATCGGCTTCCCGATCATGATGAAGGCAGCAGCAGGCGGCGGCGGCAAGGGTATCCGCATTGCCCGTGACGAAGCGGAATTGAAGGACGCGTTCCGATTGGCGACTTCGGAGGCGCGATCGGCATTCGGTGACGACCGGGTCTTCATCGAGAAGTTCATCGAGCAGCCGCGGCACATCGAAATCCAGGTGCTCGGCGACAAACACGGCAACGTCATCCACCTGGACGAACGGGAATGCTCGATCCAGCGACGCCATCAGAAGGTGATCGAGGAGGCCCCCTCCCCGTTCCTCGATGGCGCCACGCGGCGCGAGATGGGCATGCGCGCGGTCGGTCTCGCCAAGGCCTGCGGCTACGACTCCGCCGGCACGGTCGAGTTCATCGTCGATCAGCGGCGCAACTTCTTCTTCCTGGAGATGAACACCCGCCTCCAGGTGGAGCACTCGGTCACCGAGTTCACCCACAACATCGACCTGGTGGAGTGGATGATCCGTATCGCCGCCGGCGAGGAACTCACCATCCGCCAGGAAGACGTCCAGCCGCACGGCTGGTCGGTCGAGGCGCGCGTTTATGCCGAGGATCCGAACCGCAAGTTCATGCCGTCGACCGGCCGTCTGGTGCGCTACCGCGAACCGGTTGAGAGCGAGGACGTGCGCATCGATTCCGGCGTCTATGAAGGCGGCGAGATCAGCATGTTCTACGACCCGATGATTTCCAAGGTGACCACCTGGGGAAGGGATCGGGACAGTGCCATTGCCTTGATGCGCCGCGCACTCGACGAGTTTTACATCAACGGCGTCCACCACAACATCGCCTTCCTGACCGCGCTGATGGCAAACCCGCGCTTCCTGCAGGGCCGCCTAAGCACCGCCTTCATCGCGGAAGAGTATCCGGACGGTTTCGCCCCGGCGCTGCTTGAGCCGCAGGACCTGGACAGCATCGTCGCCGTCTCGGTGCTGATGCACTTGCGCTACCTGCACCGGGCAAAGGACGTCAGCGGCCAGATGCCGGGATACGGCCGCAAGCTGCCGCCGGGTTGGGTGGCAATGATCGCCAAGAAGTACTACCCGGTTCTCGTCGAGGAGCACGCGGGGCGCGGTTCGGAGGAAGGCTTCGACATCGTGCGCGATGGCCACACGCTTTCAATCCGCAGCGACTGGGTGGTGGGTGAGCCGGTACTTCGCTGCACCATCAACGGCCAGCCGCACTCCTTCAAGGTGGAAAGAGTCGGCATCGGCTACCGGCTCTATCACCTGGGCGCCGAGGTCGATGTCATCGTCTACACCAAGGAGGTGGCCGAGCTTGCCAAGATGATGCCCGAGCGGAAGCCGCCGGACATGTCCAAGTACCTGGTCTCGCCGATGCCAGGGCTGCTGCAGTCACTCGCGGTAGAGCCCGGCGAGAGGGTCGACTCCGGCGACGAACTGGCCATTGTCCAGGCAATGAAGATGGAAAACATCCTGCGCGCGGCCCAGGCCGGAAAAGTGTGCAAGCTGCACGCTAAGGCCGGTGACACGCTCAGCGTCGGCCAGATCATCCTGGAGTTCGAATAGATCCTTAGCACCGGCGCGCTTCTCCCGCCCTCCAAGGCGGGAGAAAGCCTCGCTTGGCAGCAAGATACCGAAGCAAAATCAGCTGCCACAGTTCGTTTCGGATCCGATTGCGCACCGGCTGGGATCCGTTTTGCGCCGGTTTTTCCGCGTAACTCACTGTAATATTTAAGGCTCCCGAACAACGCACCCGGATCCGTCGGCATTTGTCGTCAGTTTGTCGTCAAAAGGGCGACAATCGATTGGCCGTCGCCGACAAACAGAACAAAAGACGAACTTACCATCCCCAGCACGATTGCTCAAGCCGCCGGATGATTGGGGTTGCGCGCGCGCAGGACGCTATGGGATGCGCTCCGAGCGAAGGATCGAGTGTGGCAACGAAGTCCGAGAGTCGTTCGCCCTGGACAGGCACGTGATCCTTTAGCATCTCTTCAGCGCGATCGCCGTTGCCGGCCAAGATCGCATCGACGATCGCTTGATGCTCCTTGAGCGAGCCGGCGATCCGGTTCCTGAGGCGCAACTGCAGCCGACGGTATGGCTTGAGACGCTTTTGGAGCAGACGCGCTTGATCGGCCAGGAAGCCGTTGTGGCAGGCGTCGTAACCTACAACACCCTCGCAGGCGAAAGAAGAAGGCTTATCCGATCACTCCTGCATCCGCCGCGAAGCCTCGGCCCGGCCACCTCACATCAAGGGAAACTGACATACAGGACATCCCTCGCCGGCAGGACAAAGGTATAATTGCCCTCGACGTCCGTCACTGGATGCGCTGGCACGTTCGCCGCCCCCAGAGTGCCATCCCAACCGGTTACCGTCAGCTGCTTATTGCCGGTGCCGAAATTCAGCCGGACCTCTCTCGGCTCCGCCGTCGTCGTCCACAAGGCATACTTGGTCGTTCCAGATCCGGTAAAACCATAACCATCAACACTGGCCGGAATGCTGTTCAAGGCGTTGCTGGTAATGTGCCTCTGGCTTGTGCTCTCAACACTGCTGTCGAATACTGTCGACATGGTCCGCACGGCCCGGAACCCATCCAGGCTGCCGCTTGCTTTATCGGCGATTCCGTAGAAATGAGCACCAGGCGTATTATTCAAATTAAAGAGGAAAACTGTGCGCGCGTACATCTGGGCGGTGATAAGTATTTGCGGAAGCATTTGTCTCTGCTGTACATCCGTGACAGGATAAGTGGGCTTTCGATTGCCCTGCCATTGGCCGATCGAGTATCCTGACTCGGTAATCCACAGGGGCTTCCCGCCGCATGCTGCATTAATGTAAGCAGTCGATTTGATCAGTCGCTGGGCAACGGGCAGCAGCGGCTTTGGCTGATTGGGAGCACCATCGCCGCAGACCTCATGCGGCCAGCATTGCTGCAAGTGGTCAACCAAATGACCCTTTACATACAGGTGGGCAGAGATGAAATCATTTCCCGGATCTTTGCCGAAGTTTTCACAGAAATAGTTCATTATCTTATGGCTGCCCACCGAGGTCTCACCAGGCAGAACCTCGAATGCACCTCCACCGACCATGACGGTGGGGTCTTGCCTTTATCGCCCGACTTCCGGCTGCCACCATGCTGTTGAACTGCTCCGGAGTGAAATCGTCGAACGGCCTGGGCTCGTTCCATATCTCATACGCGATGACGCTACCCAGGAGCGCGGCAGGACCTGACCCGCCTTCCCGGTATCGCTCGGCGAGCTTGGCGGCCCAGGAACTGAATTTTGCCGGATCCGGCCGGCACCTCCTTCCAGCGCAGGCCGGATTAGCTTTAGCCCAGTTCGGCGTACCCGTAACGACGACTAAATTTTTGGCAACCGTGTGCATCTTGTTATCGCAAGCTGACCAGTTTGGAGCTTGTGCTTCACTAACGGGCTGCACATCAGACCAAAAACAACTCGCTCTGCTGTAGCCGATATTCAGCTGTGTTACCTGTGACGCGTCGTTCGCTTGTGTTTTTGGAGCATTGATGCCCCACATGGGGCTAGGTTCTGCTTGTGCGGACGTACAAAAAATTACTATTCCAAGTGCAGCGCCAATTAGATGCCTCATTTGGACCCCCTCCTGCGGTCAATACTGACGCCTCCCCAGCGCCACAACTTTGGTGCCTCGTTTTTACACGTTTGAAAGAACAAGTGCAACCATGAGCTCTTCATTGTCTCTTTCAGAGCTTGTGCGTTCAGCCGTGAGACGCGTTGGCGGGCGGGGCGGGCTGTCTGGCCGGCGGCCCTGGAACCTGGTGCCGGCTCGTCTAACCTTGGAGGGGCAGGCGAAAGGAGCCGAGGCCGTGCATAAGATCAGCGGCTGGGAAGACCTGCGGCGACGCGTGGTGCCGATAGACCGGCGCTGCTATGCTTTTTTCACCCGGCGCTGATCGATGAGCGATTGATCTTTGTCGAGGTGGCGCTGACGGAGGCTGTTCCATTGGGCATCGCCCCGCTGCTGGAGCCTAAACGCTCCATTGTTCAGCCGGCGGAGCGAACCACGGCAGGCTTCTACTCGATCAGCAACCACCAAACACAGCCGGTGTATGGAGCCTGTTGAGCGCCGCTGAATATGCAAGTCGGCACCATCGGTGTTGGAGCAAGTCTCACATGACCCATCGCATCATCTTCCTCGATCGCGACTCGATCGCGCCACAGACCGTGGTTCGCCGTCCGGCATTTCATCACACCTGGATCGACTACCCGCAAACCACGCCGCAACAGGTTGCAGAGCGGCTGCGGGACGGCGCCAGCATCGTCATCACCAACAAGGTCCCGATGCGCGCGCAGACCCTGGTACAGGCGCCGGCGGTCAAGCTGATCGCAGTCGCGGCGACGGGCACCGACGTTGTCGACCTCGCCTACTGCAGGGAGAACGGCATCGCCGTCTGCAACATCCGCGGCTACGCGATCAACACCGTCCCGGAGCATACCTTCGCCCTGATCTTCGCTCTGCGCCGCAACCTGCTCGCCTACCACGAAGCCGTGCGCCACGGCCGCTGGCAGCAAAGCGGCCAGTTCTGCTTTTTCGATTATCCGATCAAGGACCTCCGTGGCAGCAGCCTGGGCATCATCGGCGAAGGCGTTCTCGGCCAAGCGGTGGCGGCGATCGCCAGGGCACTGGGCATGCGCGTCATGTTCGCCGCGCACAAGGGCCGCAGCGGTCTTGGGCCACTGTATACGCCGTGGGACGAGGTGCTGGAGAGAAGCGACGTCATAACCTTGCACTCGCCGCTGACGCCTGAGACGCGCAACATGATTGCGCTGCCGGAGTTTCAAGCGATGCAGCGGCGGCCTCTGCTGATCAACACCGCCCGCGGCGGCCTGGTTGACGAAGCGGCGCTGGCGACGGCTCTTCGCGCAGGGCTGATCAGTGGTGCCGCTTTCGACGTGCTGACAACGGAGCCGCCCGCCGACGACAATCCCCTGCTTGGGCTGCTCGACCTGCCCAATTTCATCCTCACGCCGCACGTCGCCTGGGCCAGCGACGAAGCAATGCAGACTTTGGCCGATCAACTCATCGCCAACATCGAGAACTTCGTCGCCGGAACGCCCTCGAACCTCGTGACGTAACAGAAGGCGAGAGCGCTGCTTGAAACGCCTCCAAACGCTAGGGAGCGAAGAGATGTCGGAGGAGTTCTGTCTGAGCGACGGCCCGGGCGCGGCTGGCGCCTCTGCTGCCCAACTAGCCGCGCGGGGTGCCGTGGGTAGACGATCGTCGGGTGATCAGCGGCATCATCCATGTGCTGGGGTCCAGCGGGCGGTGGGCCGACGCACCACCGCCGCGGTACGGCCCGCGCAACACATTCTACAATCGCTTCGTCCGTTGGGCAGCCAAACGCGTCCGGAGCGAAGTTTTCCAGGTTATGGCGGCGGCCAGCGGAGCACCTTCGAAGGCCTGCTTAACCGCTCGCGCGCCGCTGCGCGGCCGGCGGCAAAGCGGGAGCAGACATCGGCCGCTCGCGCGGCGGCCGGACGACGAAAATCCACCGCGCTGAGTGACGGCGCCGGGCGGCCTTCTTTCGTTCTGACCAGCGGTCAGGCAGCCGAGTGCCCGGCGGCCGAACCGTTGCTCGCGCAGGTGCCTGCCAGCATCGTCCTCCATGCCGACAAAGACTACGACACCCACCGGGTCCGCCGGCTGGTTGACGACCGCGGCAGTGCCCCGAACATCCCGCCGAAGGTCACCCGTCGCTCGAAAAACTGCTTATCGCCCACTGAGCTCGTTCGAAACGATCCTCGGCCTCGCCAATTCGCGCCTAGTCGAGGTGACAGGCAGCGACGTCGCCTTCCGCTGGAAGGACTATCGCCACCACGGCAAGGCGAAGCTGATGGTCCTCGCTGCCGATGAATTCATCCGCCGTTTCCTGCTCCACACCCTGCCGGACGGCTTCCATCGCATCCGCCACTACGGCTTCCTCGCCAATGGCCATCGCGCCGCAAAGCTGGCGCTCTGCCGCAAGTTGCTGGCCGCGCGACCGATCATCGAGCCCGCGACGCCGAGCGAGCCGAAGCAAGCCACCACTGCGTTCGAGCGCCTGCCCCTGCTGCGGCGGCGCGATGATCACCTTCGCCATCCTCGTTCGACCACCGCCCCGCCCCTCGTTCCGCCAGGACACCTCATGAGCCGCCGGCGTCCCTTACCACTCCGCTTGTCCGGAACCGACGCTGCCGTGTCTCGGCACGCATCGCCTTGTCCAACAGCCTTCCCGGCAGCGCCAGATCCGGCGCGGCGCCCGTCGAAGGCGCAGTTCAGCTCACTGCCGCCAACAACCGCCCGGCATCATCGGCCTCGGCCGCTTCGGGTCAATCCCCATGCAGAGCCGCCCGAAAGCCGTCTCGGACCACCAGACGCGGCAACAATCCCCATAGCTCCCGGCCATCCGCGGGTTCGCTCAATCCGGCTTCTGTGAGGTCGCGCTCGTGCACGCCGGACACCCCGTCCGCGACCTCACAGAAGCCTCCAGATTCCCAAGAGCCCGAAAGTTTGATTCAAGCTCCCAAACGGTGGGGAGCGAAGAGATGTTGACGGCTCTAAAGCCTTGTTTATTGGCGACCCCAACGGGATTCGAACCCGTGTTACCACCTTGAAAGAGTTGCAACATGTACTTTTGCGAACGGTAGCGAACAGTTTAGGCAATTGGAAGCATTGTAAAACCGTCATTTTCCGTCCTTGAGCGTCCGCAGGCGTTCTGCTACAGTCGTGCAGTGATTATGCAGTGAGTTTTTGGCATGGCTAGAAATGTGCGTAGCGGGCCATTGGAAAGCCGGACATCCCGCGGCAAGTTGCCGTCGCGGAACGCGCCCCATTGGTGCCTGCTATCCCCCTCGGTGGCGCTCGGCTACCGCAAGGGTACGCGGGGTGGCGCATGGCTCGGCCGGCTGCACGACGACGGAACGGGCAAGCGTGTGCAAGAGAAGATCGGCAAAGCCGACGATACCCTCGACGCGGATGGGCTTGCGGTGCTGTCGTTCCCACAAGCGCAGGCAAAGGTGCGCGATTGGGCGGCAGCTAAAGTTCGCGAAATCGCCGGCGAGGTGTTTCCGGTCGGCCCGTACACCGTCGCCGATGCAATGCGCGACTACCTCGACTGGTTCGACCGGCATCGCAAAGGCGGCGCCAACACGCGGTGCGCAATCAACGCGTTCATCCTGCCGGCGCTCGGCGAGGTGGACACCCGAAAACTGACCAGACGGCGCATCGAAACCTGGCTGCATGCGTTGGCCGACAGCCCGGCCCGGTTACGCACTCGCCCCGGTTCTCCGCAGCGCTTCCGGGACGCAGGCTCCGACCCCGAAGCCCCGCGCCGGCGGCGTGCCACCGCGAACCGGGTGCTGACCATCCTCAAGGCGGCGCTCAACCATGCTGTCGAGGCGAGCCGGATCGCGAACGACGACGCCTGGCGGCACGTGCGGCGGTTCGGCGAGGTGGACTCGGCGCGGCCTCGTTACCTGTCCGACGACGAAGCCCGCCGGCTGGTGAACGCCTGTGATCCCGACTTCCGGCCGATGGTGCAGGCGGCTCTACTGACCGGCATGCGCTACGGCGAGCTGGCGGCTCTGCGGGCAACCGATTTCAACCGCGATGCGGGGACGCTGCAGGTGCGTGCGTCGAAGTCGGGGAAGTCGCGGCACGTTCACCTGACTGAAGAAGGCCGAGCGTTCGTCGAGGCGTTGGCGGCCGGCAATTCCGGCGAAGCGCTGCTGCTGACCCGGCCGGATGGCGCCGCATGGGGCAGGTCGCACCAGTTCCGCCCGATGGCCGAGGCGTGTGCGCGCGGTCGCATCGCACCGGCGGCTTCATTTCATGCCCTGCGGCACACCTACGCGAGCCGGCTCGTGATGAAGGGCGTTCCGCTGTTCGTGGTGGCGACGCAGCTTGGTCACCGGGATACTCGAATGGTCGAGCACCACTACGGGCACATGGCGCCGAGTTACATCGCCAACACCATTCGTGCCGCGTTCGACCCCCTGGGGATTGTCGAAAACAGTAACGTCGCCGCGATCCGCTGATCAAATCATCCATTCAGCGTCTTCCGGCGTTGCCGTCGAAATCACTCAAGAATGTGCTCGATCGTCGCTTTGACGTCCTCGATCAGCATCCGCAGCTTCCGCCGCTCAGTCACCGTCTCGGCACTATAGGCGCCGTGCTTGAGGCGTTCCGGTTGCCCGGCTGGCCGCCGCTTCCGGCACCACCGCCGTGCATGCGGCACCTACGCTTGCCGTGGACGGCGGGCGACTGGCACGGCTTGCCGTTGCGGGTGCGGGCTCGGCATCGGCGGCTCAGGTGCATGGCTAATCGCTTGTGCATGGGCTCGTTCCTCATGTTTTTCGGGCACCCCCTCCCCCCGGCTGCCGGTTCTGACCTCGCCGACGATCGCCTGGCCGCCCGCATGGACGTGGACGTGCTCGACCGTCATTTTCTGCTCGCCCTTGCCGCGATATCGCAAGAGTGCTTCGGCAAGCGCCGCATAGGTGCGCATGAACTTGTTGGCAAACCCCGCCGCGTCGATGAGCGTGTGACGATATTCAGCGGTGAGCGCGCGGCGGCTCATCTCCATCGCCAGGCAATGCGAGGCCACCATCTGGGCAGGCTCTGGCTCCGCGAAAAACGTAAAGATCGCCGGCATGCGGGTCGCGGCCGAGCGCCTCCTGGACCTGCAACGCCAGCCCGTTCATGCCCTTGCGCATGTCCGTCCGGCCGACCGCCAGCCACACTCGAACCCCGGATGGAACCGGGATCATCGCCGCTCCAGGACGTCCAGAACCAGCCGCAGCGTCGATGCCTTCATGCCGTCGCCGACCCGGACGCGATAGCCGTTCAACACGATCTCGATCAGCTCGCTCGCGCCGGCTGACGCCGCTCCGACCGGCTGATCCGGCATCACCGTTACCGGCATCAATTGCAGTCCGGCCGGCTCCGTCGCAGCGCCCCGGTAGCGCCGGCGCCAGGCGAAGACCTGGTTGGCGTTCACGTCGTAGCGCCGCGCCACCACTGACACCGACGAGCCCGGTACCAACGTCGCAGCTACGATCTCTCGCTTCAAAGCCTCCGGCCACGACCGATGCCGCCGCCGCCGCTTGTTTGTGTCCATGACAGAGTTTGTGGACACTTCCCCTCACCACGCCTCAATCGAACACCGAAGCGTCGGTTATCCCGCCCGTCCCCGGAAGGGCGGTCCACACCGGAGGGATACGCTCGTCCGTCCAGTCGATCGCGCGCCGCCCGTCACCCGGTTGAAGCCTCATTGCAGCATATCAAAACGAGATGATCGGAGATGTTTCGGGTCTTCCGCGGCAGTAATGCCAGGGCTGCCGGCGCGAACTCCCGAGTGTGCTTGCTAGACGCGATGGCTCGATGCCGACGCGCGCTCGACCGCTTGTCATCCCTTGTTAACGAAGATTATTGCAACGGACCCGTTGCAGCGGCTCTCTCCCAGTATAACGTTTGGCTGATTATCGAAGACGTCGTCGAGCAGCTCGGATAGTTCGTGGTGTCTGGCAAAGCGGGCTTTGTGCATCTCAATTAGGATTAGAGACGGTTACGACTATCCGGTGACCGGCGCTAAGTCCCGAGTTATTATATACTGTCATCTGTAGTGTATGTGTCCCATTGCTGAGAGTGGTGGTATCCCACATGTTATGATCCCCACCGTAATGATAGTGCCCCGATGAATTGACGTCAGTATATTTTATCACGCCGTCCACGTAGAACTCCGCCCGGACCACCGTCCCGGCATCGCTGCCATCCCCGAAGAATTCTGCATTCGCCGTCGCGGCGACATCGCCGTTCTCAGGGAACGTTATGACCGCGCGCGGCGAACCGGCAGGCCGGTCAATGTCCACCGCGGTAACCACCACTCGCTGCGGACTCAATCCCGAAGAAGTCAAAGCCACGGTCGCTCCGTCGTCAAGAAGATTGCCGTCCTGGGCCGCGGCGGCTGTCACGGTTTGTGGCTTGTACCAGTTGGCGAGAGTAAAATTGAGGGTCGCCGGGGAAAACGTAACAGATGGGTCGCCGCTTGTTGGCACGACATTCACCGTGACGTTCGCAGTTGGTTTCTTCGCCAGATAGACAGAGAATGCGCCGCTCGATGACTCGTTAATTGCCAGTCTATTAGTCGAAGTAACGATGGCCTGGTCCGTAGAGCCGGTATAGCTGATTTTCCCCACCATCCCAATCTCGGGACCTCTGGACAGATAATAAAGCGCCCCATTATGCGGTCCAACCGCTAGATCCACCAGATTAGTGATCCCCGAGGCAAACACTTTAGCCCCCACAGGGTTCGCACCGTCAATGTAATAGATCCATCCGCCGCAGTAATCCGCGAAAAAATATTTACCGACGTACGAGGCCGGGAACCGTGCAATCGGGGGATTATAAAATGTGCCTCCCGTTATCGCGCAGCCGACGGGGAACCCTGCGGAATGCTTATAGGCATATACCGGGCTTGTGAATTCTGGATTAGTGGTCGGACCTTCCGAAGCAGGCCAGCCGTAATTCGCTCCTTTCCTCCCTTGGTTGATTTCCTCCCATTTAGTCTGCCCTACGTCATTGATAAATAGCTTGCCCGTCGTACTCTGAAAAGAAAATGTAAATGGATTGCGCAGCCCCACTGCCCAGATCGCCCTGTTCACGCCCAACGTCGTTCCTGAAAGACCGTCAAACGAGGTGGGGTTGTCTGAAGGATTGTGCCGTCTTTGTTGATTCGCAATATCTTTCCGAAAAGCGTGGTCAATGATTGCGAATTCGCTTCATTCTTATTCTCGCCGACGGCAGCGTACAACATTCCGTCGCGGCCGAAATGGATGGCGCCGCCGTTATGGGACGTGGCGTAACCTAATGGATCCAGATCGAGTATGACGCGGGCGCTGCCGGCGGCTGCCGTATCGCCGTTAGCCGTAAACCGCGTGATCCGGTTGTGCGGGGGAGAGCCGGGGACTGTATGGTAAACGTAGACGAATTTGTTGGAGGCAAAGTCGGGATCCAACGCGATCCCCAGCAGTCCGCGCTCGCCGGTCGAATCCACCGCCAGCGTGACGAAAGGAGCCTCCAGCAATACCCCTTTTTTGATTACCCGAAGGTTTCCGTCCTGTTCACAAACGAAAAGACGGCCGCCAGGCGCAAACGCCATTGCCGTCGGACGGGTAAGGCCATTCAAAAGCTGCGTGTCGGAAAAACCCGCGGGAACTGTCGCGGCGTTGACGGCTGCAGCAGCCGATACAGACACAACCATTATGGTGCACCATACGATCAATCGCTTTCGTATGCACATATCCCCACATCCCCCAGATAGCCAGACTCGCAAGTACAAAATGGTAGTCTGCTTCCTATCGACATTCAACCGCATCGATCCAAAATGGGCATAGCTGGCGCGATCGCGGGCGCATCTCTCCGCAGAAAACAGACAGCCGCTCATCACCTCCGACCATGCGCCCGTCGTGGTGGCGCCGTGTTCAACCGCAGTCGTCGATGAGGCGCAGCATCTCGACGAACAGCATCCTGGGGAAAGCGCGAGCGCGAGGGCTGCCACCTTTCGTCATCGCATTCTGTCAGGAGCGCCCGCGCTTCGGTCAGCAACGCCGTCATAAGGCGGCGTCTGACGATGGCCTCTGCGGAATAGTGCCCGTGCTTCAAAGAATTCTTGTTCCCTCGGGGTGCACCGCTTCCGCTGGCGCCGCCGTGCATGCGGCACCTACGCTTGCCGCGGACGGCGGGCGACTGGCACGGCTTGCCGCTGCGAGTGCGGGCTTGGCATCGGCGGCTCAGCTGCATGGGTGACCGCTTTTGCATGGGCTCGTTCCTCATGTTTTTCCGGCACCCCCTCCCTTCGGCCGCCGGCTCTGACCTCGCCGACGATCGCCTGGCCGCCGGCGTGGACGTGCACGTGCTCGACCGTCATCTTCTGCTCGCCCTTGCCGCGATAGCGCTGCAGCGCCTCCATCTGCGCCGTGAACGTGCGCAGCAGCTTGACCGCAAGGCGGCCGTTGGAGTCCTGCTGCGGGATGCTCTCCGAGCCCTTGAGCTGGCGCAGGCAGCGCATCGCCGCGGAGTGGACGGCGACCATCTGTGTGGCGAGCAGGGCTTCCGTCTCGTCGCGCGGCGCGATGCCATGCAGCGCCGCCAGCGCGCCGTTGACGTCCCACTCCTCGAAGGCGATGCCGTTGGTACCGCGGCAGCTTGCTTCCAGCAGCTCATGCAGCGTTCGCGCCTGAAACTCGATCGACGCCGTCCCGAAGGTGGACAGCAATGTCAGGGTATGGCCCAGCTGCCGGCCGTCGGCAGCGGTGAGCGTCATCGGGCCTGGGGGCTCGTGCCGAACCTTCGCGCGCGGAGCCTGGTGGCGAACGGCGCTTCGTCTGCGAAGCTGGGCCAGCAGCTTCTTCTCGCCCGAGTTCAGCTCCTTTTCGGCCTGCGCCAGCTTTTCCTCGACCGTCTGCGCGGCTGGCGCCGCTTGGAGCGGCGGCTTGCGCTTGCCATCAGCCATCGCTTGGCATCTCCCCGGCGGGTTGGCGCTGATCGGTTTGGCGGGCGCCGGTCTCTGTCGCGGTTTTGCCGGGGTTATTCATGTCCTGACCTCATGGGCGCGAAGCCACTCGCGCAAGGCATCCATGGCAATCAAGCGGCGCTTGCCAAGCTTGATGCTGCGCAGCTCGCCGGCCGAGATCGACCCGTAGATCGTCGTCCGGCCGACACCTGCCAGGCGCGCCGCCTCGCCAGGCGATACCGCGATCGGCTCAACCGAAGAGCGGTCATCGGAACAGGCAGCGGTCATTGCCTTGCCTCCTAAACGCGCGACTTCAGCCTTGCCGTGTGGTGTTGCACGGTTCATCGCAACACCTCCCCGCCTGTGGCGCACCGAGGCGTCTGGTCCTGCAAAACGGCGGTTTTGCCTGTGGATAACTTCGCGGCTGGTAGGGTGGTAGCGGCGACCTCCGACATGGCGTTTTCTGAACGCGCGTTGCGTTGATTTCCGACGCCAGCGCGGCGTTGAGGCATGAGGGATCGAGCGCGTTCCCGCTGTGCGTCGGTTGGTTCCTTGCGCCACGGGTTTGTGCCCAGGCGGAATGGCCAGTTCGCACACCTTACCGCGGTGCATAGCCGCACCTCGCTCGGCTGATCGGCGCAGCAGTCGAGGCAGCGCAACCGCAGCGCCTTGAGCGGGCTCTTGGGTTGGTGACCGGCGGCGATCAGCTCCTCCCGGTTCACCTTCCGCGGATCACGGCCGACGTCCGAGCCGTCGCGCTTTTCCAGGAGCGCTTGCTGCGCCCCGTTCATCGCCCACCTCCCGCAAGCTTGGTGAGCCAGGAAGCAAGGGTGCCAAGTGTCGCTGAAATGCCGCCAACCAGCGCCTCGATGGGCGCCTCAGTAGTGATGCTTGCATCCGGATGTCGCCGAGGCAGAATCGCGGTAGCCATGATCATTTCCTCATCTTCAGGGCCGTCGTGGTGAGGATGGCGGCGGGGAACTGCCAGGTACGCCGCCGCCATCCGCTCTGCTCGTCGCTCGCCGCGGTCGGCGGCCCGGTACCGCGGTTGACGTTGTCGTCTCCATGCCGTGTTGCTGACGCGAGTGACGCGCTTGGAGAGTGGGGCAGTCCGTGCGGCAAGTCCGACATCGCTCTAAACCTCCACACACAGGACATTGCCGCCGATCAGCCGAACGACTTCAGCCAGGGCAGCGTCACGTCCGCGCCGGTAGTCTTGGATCTCACGCTTGTTCAGCCGCCGCTTCGGCACGTCCGGCGACCACTCGACGTTCATCGCCAGCGTCTCGCCCGTCCCGAAGGAGGGGATCGTCATCGCGACCTTGAACCGCCTGCCGACACGGAAGGTGGTCGTCACCAGCGGTTCGGGTTCCTGCCTCGAGGTGTCGTCAGGCATGGCCGCCCTCACGATGCAATAATACGTAGAGCGGTGCCCCCCTGAAGGGCGCCGCTCTATACGTAGTATAGGGTGTGTGTGCACGCTCATGGGATCCGTGCGATTTCAATGACTTATGTGAGGTGTGCACGAATCGTGTTTGGGTGTGTGGGCACGAAAACTTTTCAGCGACAATCATCATGATGACGCAACCTCTACGATAGCAGCGACGTAATTTCGATTGGCGTTAAGGACGCTCTCGATGCGGATCTTTCCGGCGTCGAACAGGCGGCTCATTGCGGACATGAGTTCCTTTGCCGAGCAGCTTCGACCGGCTTTTAGGGTGCGGAACAGCTTTGGCGCATATCGGTCGCGAGAAGCGGTCGAGTCGCTCGCGTGCTGTCCGCGCGATCGCACGTCCCGCAGACAGCTGAGGAAGATTCCCTCGACCTCCCGCTCACGGTTACGCTCGTCGAGCGACTCGACGAAGCTGCCGGCCCCCACCCCCTCGGGTACAAACACGCCTCGCTGCCAGCGCAGCCTGATCTCGCATCCGGTTGCGGCATAGTTGGCCTTCTTGGTGGTCAGGATTCGGTCGTTGTTGTCAGGCTTCTCGCCTTCCTCCGCCTCGGGTCGATTCAGGTAGAGGCGGCTGCGGACGGTGTTGCTCCAAGCGGTCGAGCCACCACTGCCGGAGCCGCTTGCCATCCCGGACAAACTCGGGTGCGCCAACACCAGGACGGCACCGTCAATCTCGCGGGCGAACCGGCCAAGGCATGAAGCGATGAACTGTCGAACCTCCGAGCGCCGGATTTCATCTCCACCGAAGGTGTCAGCGGCCGTGTCGATGACTGCCAGCCGTGCCTCTCGGCGCTTGGCCTCGGCAACGAGGGCGTGCCAGAGAGGCGTGAGTTTGCCTCGGCCGTCGCGGTCGAACGTCATCAAGACGTTGTCGTCGCCGACACGAGGTATGATGTGCAGGTTCCCAAGGTCGCGGAAATCGACGCCGATTTCGCTGTTGATGCAGTCCTGTCGTCTAAGCAACTCGGTCTCGTCGTCTTCGCAGAACAGGCCGATCGCCGAACACACGGCAGTTTCGAGCCCGAGCCAGTTCTGGCCGATGACGCACGCTGTCATGAGTTGCTGGGCGAGAAGGGACTTGCCGGTTCCACCGTCACCGTAGAGCGCCGTGACGTACCCCCAGGGCATCCAGTCGCGAACCATCCATCGCCGCTCCGGGACAGGTCGGCCGTACCACGATGGGAGATCGATGGACATTAGCGGCTGGTCGTCGCTTTGTGGTTCGTCCGGCGAATACGTTTCGGCAGCGTCGATGAAGGCATGCACCTCGGTATCGTCACGCATGATCGACGCTCCGGGCCCAGTCGTTCAGATCCGCCCCGGGCGACGGCACCAGCACCTTGCGGACTTCGCATCCGGCGGCATGCCAGCGCTCGGCGACCGTCTTGAACGCCTTCAATCCCGCGGCGTCGTGATCGACTGCGACCGTCAGTGCTTCGATCCCCGCCAGCACGGGAAACGCCCCGAGATTGGCGGCGTCGATGACCGACCATGCCGGGGTGAAGCCGCGTGCGAGGGTGAGCGTCGTCTCGATGCCTTCGGCAATGCCCAGCCCCGCTGTCGCCCAGTCGTCCGGCCAAAGGCGGATGCAGCCCCCGAATTTTCGGTGATCCTTCAGAAGCAAGCGCGGCGAGTCGACGTCGGCTTTATCGCCGCTGCCGCCCGCAGCGATCCAGGTGCGGTGGAGGGACAGCCAACGCTGGGCGTCGCGGCAATCGGTGACGAGTGCCACCAACGCCGGGCCGACGTATCCGCTCGGGTGCCTCAGTGCCGGATGCCATCGAAGATCGCCGTCGGGATGCGGCAGGGCGCAACCGCGTGCGCTTAGATAGCGGCCGGCATGGCATTCCGGCGTAATCGTTCGACAGCAAGCCCAAAGCTGACGACCGTACGTGCCCAAGGATTGGTTCTGCGAACTCTGGGGCGCGAGCGGCTGAGGCGGTGCAGCAGGAGGCGCCGACCGCTGACGCCCCGTAGCGAAGGTAGTCACGTGAGTTTGGCCGAGAGTGTCGGCGATCCTGCGTGCAGCCTGTAAGGGGGTGCAGCGGTAAAGGTAGACTGCAAGGCTGATCGGGTCGCCGCCCGTATCCCCGGTCGCGAAGTCGGCCCACCGACCCCGCTTTCCGCCGCGCAGGCAGATCCGGAAGCTGCCGAGATGCCGATCGGCACGGGTCGGATTGAGGGCGACATATTCGTGACCTATGTGCCGACCGTTCGGGAGCCAGCGGCGCAGAAGGTCCGGCAGCGCCGAAAGCGCTGCAGCGTTTATGGATGCAAAGTCGATGGGCTCCAGCCGGTACCGTGGCGAACTGGAAGTTCGCGATGCATTGCTGCAGGCGGCGCGCGCATACGACGTGGGCATGGCGTGACTGTCGCCCGGCGTCACGGGCCGGATGGTCGGCGGCTGGCCTTGCGACGAGAGAGTTGGCATCGCAACAGCTCTCTATTGAGGGACGTTCGAGACGACACTCGACGTGCTCTCGCGCAGCCGCTCGGCTTTGAAGGCTTGGATGTCAGCCAGCCTGTAGACGACGCGGCGGCCAAGCTTCAGGTACTGGGGGCCGCGGCCTTCCCAGCGCCACTTTTCGAGCGTGCGTGGACTCAGTTTCAGGCGGCGCGCGACGTCCGACTGATCGAGATGACGGACGCGCGTCGGCGCGGTCTTCTGGCCAGCCGACGGCTGGCGGAGGTCATGATGAGGAGGAGCAAGGGTACGTGACATGAGCCTTCACCGCGATCTTGATGGCGGCGCCGCAAAGCACGGCGCAGCCGGTGGGGTCGCGGTGTTATCGAGGAAAAAGCGACTGGGAGATATGCACGCCCGATCGAAAGACGTGACGGACGGCGCCTGCTAAGTCATTGAACTTGCAGGTTGCAAACACGAGTCGTGACAGGTTCGGCTAGAGACGTGACGCTGCCGCCGATGGGTCACGTGCTGGTGGCGGGTATGACGATTCCGGCAGGTGCTGAAACAGGGGGGCGCGGCCGATCGCTTCCGCCTCCGACAGCTGAGCAGAATCGACGAGCACCATGCGAGGGTTGAGGCGGTATCCCGTCCACTTCTTGCTTTCAATCACCTCGTCGCGCCCCGGTGCTCTACCCAAGATTTTCTTCAGGCTTCGTGATAGCCACTTCCTGCATCTAAGGACTTGTTGGCGGAGACTCTGCTCGTCCACACCGAGTTCGCGCACCAAATCCGCCGTCTTGATGTATTCAAAGCGTTTATTTTGTACTTTATTTTGCAAGTCGACACGATGCTGTACCGCAAGTAGGTAGAGTAAGCGAGCAAAGCTTGCAGTTACTCTTGCTCCTCCAAAAAATATTATGGTGTTCGCCTTCTCATCAATGGCAAACACGATCGGACCTAGCCCGGGCTCTGCACAGGGTAGGCTAGAGGTCGGACCTCTGCCTCGTCGGCTTCCGGATTAGAGGGTGGCCTGGCGACCGGCGCGACAATCAGAGATGCCAAGCATGTCTCCGGAAGTGACTGGTCCGTCAGCCGTGAGGCAAGGTCTGCGACGCCACGTTCGATGACCCGGACAACCGCCTTGGCATGCCTGCGATGCAGCTCGTATATCGCCCGCGCGTTATCGTCCGGCGATCCGGGCAGATGCCGCAGCGCCCGGAAGCTTTGCCCATTGGCCGCATAGAAGGCGAACTCCGACATCCTCGCGATCCGCATGGCCGACATGACATAGCCTTCGGCCATGACGACCTCATGTCCGGGCTGCCGCTCATCTGCGAGCAGATCCACGGCATAGTTCGCCGCGGGCTCGTGCGCATCGATACCTGCAGCCAAAATGCCGAACCGCCGGTCGATGCATTGCGAGCAGACGCCGCAGTGCTTCTGTGTCTGCGTCGCTTCGCGAACCTTGGCGCAGCTGAAGGTCTCGGCGATCAGATGCTCGCAGCCATGCCGGGCGATCACTTCGATCACTTCCTGCTTGGTCTTCCAGAAGTAAGGGTTCTCAATGATGATCGGACCGCCCGAGAGTGCCGAGAACAGGCGGCCAAAGCCGGCGAGCACCTGCGGGTGTGTCGTTCGCGTTGCCCGCGCGCCGACGACGTGTTCAACGATCGGCAGGTTCAGACTGACGATTCCATTTTCATAGAAGCGGACCCGCTTGCGCCCGAACATCGTCGCGACGGCGAACGCCAGGCTGGCGAACAGAAACGACCGGGACCGCTGCGTGTATTCCCGCCCCTCTTCGTGGTTCTTGTTGACGGCAACGGGCACATGGAGGAGGCGCCCCCGCTCGGATCTCCGCAAGGCATCGACCAGCGTAGCCTGCTTGCTCTTCACGAAGCTCGAGGACTCGTGGCTGACGAGGGCGACATGCTTGCCGTGACCGATGATTTCTTCCACAGCGCCAGCGAATGAGTCGAGACCGCCAGAAAACAGCATGATCTCGTCGGCCTGAAAGCCACGCCTCCCCTCTGCGAAGTCGAAGTAGTTGCCTACATCCCGCGGATTGACGAACTCATCGAATTCGAAGTGATATTCGTCTTCGGACAGGAACCGCAGGACGTCGACGAGCGGCGATAAAACGGCTTCCGATTGCCACGTGTCGCGGCAGCGGACAGGAACGTGGAAAATGAAGTCGCGCCGCCAGTCGGCCCCCATACGGCTCATCCGCTCGGTGCCACGGGTCACATACTGGTCGGCGCAATAGACGTAGGCTGCGATTTCGATGAGATCGACCAGGACTGCGGGCAACTGCTGGCTGAGCCGCGAGCAGACATCGACGATCTGCAGATTGACTTTCCCTGATGAACCCGGTGGCCCGTTGATGTCCAGCTCGATCACATGAGGGGTACTGGCTCGGGCGCGCGGGAGGCCACCACAGATGATGTGGTGTCTACGCATAGACATCCCTCCGATGCTGCAGCTCCCTCTTGATCTTGTCGAAGGCGACCCGAGCGAAGTTGCCCGCCTGCTTTGCTTCGATGCCGCTTTCGTAGTTCGTCTTCGAGTACCATTCGCCGGAGAAATCGCCGACGATGCGCGCGGTCTCGCGGCAGTGCACATCGAGCGCTTGTTCGAAGGCCTGGTGCTCGCGGATCGTATGAAAGCGGGAGCTGGCTCCGACGTGGTTGGGCAACTCCCGGCTCAGGAAATATCCGAGCACCCGCCGGGTGAGGCGGGCAAAAAAGTCCATGCTGAGGATCGAGAACTGTTTGACGGTCGTGAGACCTGCAAACGCCGTTCGAACGTCCTGCGGGCTTGTCCCGAACAACTGGTTCAGATTACGCCCGGCGACCGCACAAAGAGCTTCCGCTCCGCACATCTGCGCCATCTCGCCGAAGTCGGTCCTCCTGCGCACGTTGCGAACCCGCCCGTCGACGGCATCCGAGAACCCGCGCGCGATGTCGATGACGCTCGGCTGCTCGCCAATCTCGAGGCCGAGATTTCGGAGTGCTCGGGCGAAATCGGGCTGACGGGCTGCCAGGGGAATCTGCGTGAGCAGCCAAAAGGCGTGCACGAACGTCGGATCCTTCGCGGCACTTTGCAGCTCCTGCTCCGCGGCTTCGGAGGTCGCTCGCAGCGATCTGCTCGGCGTCAGCGCCGCCGGCGATCAATGCGATAACCGTCTTCCACTTCTGCGTCCTCGGCAGAATGCCCAGGCGTTGATGACCCATTGACGAACACCCCCGATGCACGTCGGCCTTCGTCGCGGCGCTTGCCATGACTCTGGCCGCGACGTGTCTGCAACTCGAGACTGGAAAAAACCGCCCGCTCGGATGATGCTCTTGCCGAGATTTGCGGCCCCGGCTCTGTGAATTCGATCACATTCCCCTATCAAAACGTTCTTCTGTTTCAATATTGCCACAGCAGATCCGATTGGCTATTCAGGGGGCCCATAGTCGGGGATCGGTTGAGGGCTTCAAGGAGCAGTAGCTACGCGAAACCAAGCGCCGGTCAGGGGCATCCCGCAGCCGGTGCCACTATCGACGGGAGGTTCGCGCCGAGGCCAATCGCGGCGCGTAGGGCCGGCGGCGCACCCCAGGCGACACAAGTCGGCGGCGCGCAGCGGGCGGCGCCGGTCGCCGCGGGCAGGGGCGGTGGTGGCGCATGGTTGCCCAGGCGCCGCAACGCCTCAATGCCGGCGGCGGTCGCGGCATCGCCGCCGATCGCAACCGCGGCGCTGCCGCCCGCGGCAACGCCGCGTGTCAATCGGCTGACGGCATCAGGACGTCGTTCCGTACAGTGAGGCGCTCACCCCGGACACAAACATGAGGCGATCGACCTCGGAAAGGACCTGACCCTGGCAGGGATAAGCGTGCCGACGTGCTCGCGGCCGTCAAGGACAAGCCGTTGGTGGCGCACAAGCGCCATCCTTGACTGCCCCTGCGCGCGCCGGCCCAGCATTCCCGCAGGCCGGGACGGAAGGATGGCCCGGCCGAACCAAAGGATGGGTCAGGACGATGATCTAAGAAAGAGCAACGGCTCCGGCTTGACAGATACCGCAATTAAAGGGCCGATTGACATCGGTCGACGGCATCGGAGGCTGCGACGTGGAAGTCCTGGTCGCGTCGATCGACGCGGCCGAGAAGGCGACGAACTAGTTCCAACCAGCGACCCACAACGGCCCTGGAGGTTTTCCTCCGGGGCCGTTTTCGTTTAAACCGCGGAGTTCGCGTCGAGGATGTAAACTTCAGGCACAGGAGGTCTGGGGGCCGGCATGCGGAAGGGTTGTTTTCATTCCAGACGCGCGTTGATCACGGGCGGCTCGAGCGGCATCGGCGCCGCCATCGCCGAGCAGCTCGCGCGCCAGGGCGCCAGCATCTTCCTGGTGGCCCGCCATAAAGAGCGGCTGGATCAGGCCGCGACCGCCCTCCGCGCCCTCGCGACGGAAACCGGCCAGAAAGTCGACGTCGCGGTCGCCGACGTCTCCGATCCCGCCCAGGCGGCCGACGCGGTCAAGCAGTGCGAGCAGCGCTTCGGCGGCATCGACCTCCTCATCAATTCCGCCGGCATAACGCTGCCGGGCTACGTCGAGGACACGCACCTCGACGCCTTCCGCGCGCAGATGGACACCAACTTCATGGGCGTGGTCCATATGGTCCGCGCCGCCCTGCCCGCGATGATCGCTCGGCGCGACGGCTGGATCGCCAACCTCTCGAGCGTCACCGGCCTAAAGGGCGTCTTCGGCTACGCCGCCTACTCCGCGTCCAAGTTCGCCGTCGTCGGCTACTCCGAAGTGCTGCGCTCGGAACTCGTCCGCCACAACATCGGCGTCACCGTCATCTGCCCTCCCGACACCCGCACCCCGATGCTCGCTGGCGAGACGCCGCATCGTCCCTATGAGACCGCGTACCTCGCGGCCAAGGGCAAGGTCCTCGAGCCCGACGTAGTCGCGCGCGCCCTCCTGCGCGGCATCGAAAAGCGGAAATCTCTCGTCGTGCCCGGCTTCGACAGCAAATTCCTGCGCTTCGCCAACGGCATTGCGCCGGACACGCTCGACTGGATGTTCGACGGGATGATCCGCTCGGCCCAGAAACAGAAGAAAGGACGCTGAATGCTAGACGCCCCCGCCGACTCCCTGAGCGAGCTGCTCGACGAAGTGCAGCGGCGCCAGGGCAGCTGCCACGACCTCTTTGCGGCCCACGTCAACCCGAAGATCATGCGCGTCCTGCGCCTCATGGGCTTCGACGAGATCTTCGTCGAGGCCCACGGCTGTTACCTGCAGGGGCGCGACGGCAAGCGCTTCCTCGACTTCCACTCGGGCGAGGGCGCGACCAGCCTGGGCTACAACCACCCGCAGATCACGAACTTCCTGACCTCGATCATGGACCGGGGCCTCCCGAACATGATCCAGCTCAACTGCAACGTGCTCGCCGGGATGCTGGCGGCACGGCTGCTCGCCAAGGCGCCGAAGCACCTGACCAAGGTCTATTTCACCAGCTCCGGCGGCGAAGCCGTGGACTCGGCGCTCAAGTTCGCACGCTGCGCCACCGGCCGCAACCGCATCGTCTACTGCCGCCAGAGCTTCCACGGCCTGACCCTGGGCGCGCTCTCCATCTGCGGCGACGCGGAATTCAAGGAAGGCTTCGGCGCGCCCCTTCCCCACACGAGCCAGATCAAATTCAACGACCTCGACCAGCTCAAGGCCGAGCTGAAGAAGGCGACGTGGCCGCGTTCATCTCCGAGCCCATCCAGGGCCGCGAGGTCCGCGTCGCCGGCCGCGACTTCCTCGCGAACGCCGGGCGCCTGTGCCGCGAGAACGGAGCCCTCTTCATCCTCGACGAGATCCAGACCGGCCTGGGCCGCACCGGGACCTTCTTTGCCCTGGAGCAGTTCGGCGCGGAGCCGGACCTGCTCCTGGTCGCGAAGGCCCTGAGCGGGGGCCTGGTGCCGGTCGGCGCCGTCCTGATGCGCGAGGCCGTCTTCGCGTCGGTGTATTCCAGCCTCGAGCGCTGCTACGTGCACCACTCGACCTACGGCTACAACACGCTGGCGATGGCGGCGGGCCTGGCGACGATGGAGGTGATCGAGCGCGAGTCGCTGGTCGACAACACGAAGGCGATGGGCGCGAAGATCCGCGACGGCCTGGAAGCGCTGAAGGCCCGCCACCCGCTGCTGTTGGAGGTCCGCGGACAGGGCCTGATGTTCGCGATCGAGCTCGGCAAGCCGAAGGGCTTCCTCGACAAGATCAAATGGGGCCTCATCGAGAAAGTCAGCCGCGGCCTCATGGCCCAGATGGTGGTCATCCCCCTCTTCAAGGACCACGGCATCCTCTCGATGGTCTCCGGCTTCAATAACGTGATCAAGTTCATCCCGCCGATGATCATCGGCGACGTTGAGGTCGACTTCTACCTCAACGCCCTCGACCAGGTCCTCACACAGTGCGAGACCACGTCGCGCCCGCAGGAACTGCTCTTCGACCTCGCGCGCCGCACGGTCGGCATCTAGACGCCTGGTCTCCAAATTCATCGTCCAGGCTTTGCGCGGCGGGCCGCTCATCGTCTACGGCGATGGCTCGCAGACCCGCTCCTTCTGCTACATCAGCGACATGGTGACGGCGCTGATGCGCTTGATGAGCACGCCCGACCAGGTCACCGGGCCGATCAATGTGGGCAATCCCGAGGAAGTCTAGTGCTTGGCAAACGCCTGGGTTTTCGCCGTCACGGTCTGTCATCGGCCGGGTGGAGATTTCATCGGTTGCGCGCATGTCCGGACCGTCGCCGTATTTCGGACGGTAGCGGACGCTCGCCGACCGATGTTTTTCGACATGGTTCGGACGCGAATGACAAAGCCCCGGACCGAATCAACGGCGAGCGCGCTCGCCCCCTGGCCGGGTGCAGGATCGGCGACGAGACACCAGCCGGCGTCCCTGGCCGTCCGGTCCCGGATACCGATTGCCGTATGCTCCGGGCCGCATCCCGGCCAGTAGGAACGCCGGCAGTCGCGGTTGCTGTCGGTGATCCAGCGATCGGCTGCGAAACAGCGTTGCCAGTTGTCCGCGTGCTTCCCCAGCCTGGTCAGGTAGATGCTCCTTAGCCAGAACCGGCCGGCTACCGACGCGAGCGGCACCAGATCCAGGACCCAATCGCGCGGTACAGGCGGCAAGCTTCGACGATCTGAATGCCATGCTGGAAGAGCGCTGCCGGCACCGACAGGGCGAACCCGCCGGTCGCCACAGCGAGACCATCGAGAGCGTCTCGTCGCCGACCTTGAAGCCTTCCGGGATTTGCCCGCGGTGCCATTGGAGCCGTGCGAGAAGCGGACGGCCGGTGTCTCATCGACCGCCCTGGTCCGCTACCGCGGCAACGACTACTCGGTACCGATGGCATAAGGCTTCCGGGATGTTGTGGTGGGGCTTCGTCGATGAAGTGGTGATCCTATGCGCAGGCGAGCAGATCGCCGACATCGCCGCGCCCACGGCACCGGGGCTTTCGTGTTCGAGCCGCTGCACTACCTCGCGCTGATCGAGACGAAGCCGAATGCTCGCGACCCGGTGGCGGCGCTGAAAGACTGGGATCTGCCGGAGGCGTTCCAGCACCTGCGCCATCTCATCGAGGCGCGTATGGGCAACCGCGGCAGGCGCGAGTTCATCCAGGTCCTGCGGCTGATGGAGGCCGTCCCGATGGAGATCGTGGCGACCGCGGTGCTGATGGCGCTGCCCAAGGCGCCGGATCAGGTGTCAATATCCTGAAATGCGGGCCAGAGCCGCGCCATCAGCACGATGACCTATTCCCCGGCGCCGACCGGGGTCTCCTGTTGACCGCCTTGATTTCGGAAAGGACTTCCTTCAGCCGCGCGATCGCGGTCTTCGAGCCCCGCCAGCCAAGCCAAAGGCAGGGGCGCGCAGCCTGAATTTGAACGTCCACCGGTGGCCGTCGGCCATGTCCGCGCCATGGTTCCCGGTCAGATCAGCAACTTACTCGCTCCAGATGCTACTAAACGCGCTCGTTCATGCCGCTCAATTATGTGATCACCGCCCGATCTTCGCCGGCTCCGGCACTTTGTCTACATCTTCGGTGTCCTTGTAGACCGTCTCGGATGACGGTCTCGGTGACCCGAGCCAGATAGTCGTGCAACGCCGTGTTGATCTCCTGGAATTTCGGCCACAGAACGGTGTCCAGGAACGTCTCGGGCGCCCGCACCATGACGCTTTGCCGGCGCATGCTGGGGTAACGGTCCCGGCCGACCACGGACAACAGCCTGTTAGCGGGATTAGGCTCAGAGAAGTATGCTGGAGACTCGTCCGTCCGCTTCGGCGGCGGTGGGCGGTTTTTTCACCGGCGAAGAGACGGCTTGGGACGTGAGGCGAGCTGTAAGTGACCATCCATCAGGGATTGGGAGGATGAAATGAAAACACGAACCCTTCATCGCGCAAGCTTGATTATTGGCAGTGTCATGCTGATCGCGCTCTCGGCATGCGCCGGGGATAGCCGCACCACGGAGTCGCCGCCGCAGGCGGCTCCCAGAACAGCACCGACAGAGCCCCGCCTGCTTGCCGAGGAGTACGTCGAAGGCGAGGCGGTCGTGCTGGCCGTCAACAAGCCCGATCGAACCGTCACCCTACAGAATGCCCAGGGCCAGTCGAATACGATTGCAGTGCCGGCGGACGTGGACCTCAACCGGCTGAAGAAGGGCGACACGGTCTTGATCAGCGTTTACCAGGCGCTGTCGCTACGGATCCTACCTCCCGGGTCGGCGGCACTCGGTGCCGCCGCTGCCGGCGGCAGCACCGCGCCGGGACAGCCGGAGGGCAGGGCCTGGGGCCAGCGGCTGGTCGTGGTGAACGAGGTTACCGCGATCGACCTCGTCGCCCATACCGCCACGCTTCGTGGCGCCGACGGACAGTCGCGGACGGTTGCGGTCAAGGACCCGCAGATGCAAGACCGGATGCGCAACCTTAGGATAGGCGATCTGGTCGAACTGACCTACTCGGAAACGGTCGCCGCCAAGGTCTTGCCGAAGAGCTGAGCTCGACAGGAGCGAGGAGGGATGGACGACGATGGTGGGCCTTGGCAGCACTCGTTGCAGCCTCGATCGTTTTCCGTCCCTCTCAGCCGCCGCCGATCGTAGCCTTGCTAAACGTGGGAACATTGAAGGGCGCGACTATCGAGTTCGTTACGGAGGTGACGACACGGGATAGCGCCGAGCTTCGTCGCGGACCTTGATCCTCAGCGCGTCGAAGAGAACGAGCGGATAGACCGGCTCCAGCGGCCGCGCCTGCCAGGCGGCGATCTCCTCCCGGCGTCCGTCACGTGCTGACGAGGTCGAGCGAGACGTCGATTCCGTAGAGATCGCGCAGATGCCCGACGATCTCGCGGGCGCTCATGCCGCGGGCGTACATCGACACGATCTTGTCGTCGAAGCCCGGGAAGCGGCGCTGATACTTGGCGATGAGCTGCGGATCGAACGTCGCTTGCCGGTCCCGGGGGATACCCAGCTCCAGCTTGCCGGTCTCGGTCGTCACCGTCTTACGACCGTAGCCGTTGCGGCTGTTGCCGGCCGCATCGGACGACAGATGGTGGTCCATCTCGGCGTTCAGCGCCCGCTCGGCGAGCGCCTTCTTCAAATCGTCGAGCAACCCGTCGGCGTCGAACGCCGTCTTCGGGTCCGCTCCCCCCAGCAACTGGTCGAGGAGCGCGGCAGGTATGCGGGGAGCCTTGCGTCGGGCCATGGGCTATCTCCTTCGATGCCATCATGGCCGCCCGCACACGAAATTCCTGACAGTCCCCCTCGAGTTCCTTGATCATCGACGGCGCCGCGGGCCTGCAGAAGGAGCCGGAACCATCAATCTTGCCGGTGACGCCATCACGGCATTTTCCACCACGTTCCAGACAGCAGCCCAACAAGAAGGGGGCGCCGCTTGATGCGGCGCCCCCCAGCCTGGGCCGTGAAGCCCGGAGGATCAGCTTCCGGTCTTACGCAGCTGGATTTCCACCCGGCGATTCTGCGGCTCGCGCACGCCATCTTTGGTCGGTACCAGCAAATCTTCCTGGCCACGACCAATGGTAGTGATGTTGGCAGCCGGCACGCCCAAGCGCACGAGCTCCGCCTTCACTGCATCGGCGCGGCGCACCGACAGGCGCATGTTGTATGCCGCCGAGCCGGACGTGTCGGTATGGCCGGTGGCGACGATCGTTGCCTTGCCGCTCGATTTGTATGCCTGGGCGGCGTTGCCGATCACCCTTTGCGCCTCTGCCGTCAGTGTCGCCTTGTTCCAGTCAAAGAACACCTGGTAGCGGTCCGGTACCACCGCCGCCTTCGGCGCCGCCGGTGCCGCTATCGGTTTCTCCAACTCGGCGAGCGCCGTCATGAAGCCGTCGCGGCACGCCTTGATGTGATCCGGCTGGATGTCCTCTGCTTGCTGTTCAAGCCAGCAGTCGTAAAGGACCTGCGCCCGGGCGGCAACGTCCGGACGAGCGGTGCGGTTGTTTTGGTCCAGTGCTGCAACAAGACGCTGCCGTGCCTGGGTCAGTTCGTTGGTCGAATCAGACGGCAAAAACGACGCACGGAGTTTAGGTTCGTCCGGCAACGTCGGTTTTCCCTGCGCCGCCGCCAGCGAGCGGCGGGCGAACGTCTCCGTATCCTTGTAATCGGGGTATGTGCTTTCAGATTTTGCCATCGCGAGATAATTGCGGGCGAGTGCATTGTCGAACGCGGTGCCGCGAGGCTGCGTCTTCTCCACCTCGCTCAGGTAATGGTCAGTGCACGCGCCGCTCGTGAGCATGGCCAGTAGGAGCGCCATCACAGAAAGTATTCGGCTCATCCTTCTTCTCCTCCATCGAACGCCGACGTCGGCGGCAGCCGAGGTCGGTTCAGCAGATCCGGCTGGTTTCATGAGAAACCTTCGAATTGCTCAGAAGTTGAAGCCGGCGCCGATGGTGTAGACTGCCCTGGCGTTGTCCCAGTCGAAAGTCTTGTCGAACAGCCAGCCGTATCGCATGCGGCCTTCGATGAAGGTGCTTTCGTTGACGTAAACCTTAATGCCACCCTCCGGACCGGCCAGACCCGAATTTGAATCGCCGTATTCATAGCCGAGGACGCCCCCGACGAACGGCTGCCAGCGACCGAGCGGTGCCTGGAAGTCCGCGCCCACCGTGGTCGCGAAGCGGTGTTGATCATTTACTCTACTGCCGAGTTGTGTAACGTAGGACTGACGAAGGCTGACCGGCAGCCACTTCAGCACGTAATACCCAATGCTGCCCGTTACACCCAATGTGTTGTCATTGAATTCGCCGTTCGACGAACCGACGCCACCAATGAAGGCTTCCCAATCGCCTTGCCGAGGTCCGATCTCAGCCGTGTAAGGCGGTATGTTTCCCTGTGGTTGCCCTTGCTGCGGCTGCCCTTGCTGCGGTTGCCCCTGCGCAAAGGCGGCTGGGGCCGACAAGGCAAGCACCGAAACTGCCAACAGGACCTTTCTCATCTCCCACTCCTATCCCTATTGTAGAGCGCGCACGAAGCACCACTCTTCGAAAGTAGAACTATCAACGCGTATTACGTCCAGCCGATTTCTCGCAATTGCGTCTCTTCCGCGACACGCTGTTGCCCGGGAGACACGGATGGGTGCTCTTGGATCGATGATCTACCAAGCGAGTGCCTGATCGTGGCGAGCGTTAGCAAGGGATTTTGTACAAGAGATGGTCAACTGCTCGCCTTGACCGCGTCAGCCGGCAACGCTTTCTTGGAGCACGCGTAAGAGGTCCAGCCGCCATAAGCGACCATTAGGGAGCACACTGCACTTGATTGACACTCACTCCATCTCGGCCGTTGTTTCTCCCCAGCGTAGTCGTCGTGTCCTTGCGCTGGCAGCTTTGATTCTGCTGGTGATGACGATGGCCTCGTTACTTTACGCCTGCGCGTCGAGATCGGGCGAGGCACGTCCGGCAACCGCGCCCGAAGCGACGCTGCCGCCGGGACCGGAAGGAGAACTGCTTCGGGCAGCCGCCTCCGGCAATATCTTTCACGTGGACGAACTCCTCGACGCTGGTGTCGACGTCAATGCCCGCACGTTGGATGGCGCCACGGCGCTCATGGGTGCCCTTTACTACAGGTTCCCCAGGACGGGGGAACTGCTGATCGCGCGTGGCGCCGACGTGAACGCGCATTCGAACCGTGGCGTGACGGCGCTTCACCAGGCTGCCTGGGAAGACTATGCGGAGATCGTCGCGATGCTTCTGCAGAGAGGAGCAGACCCGAACGCTAGGAGCAACGGCGGTGAGACCCCGCTGATGTGGGCTGCGATGACAAGACACGACGACGTAGCCCGTCTCCTGATCGCGAACGGCGCGGATATCAACGCCACGACCGACACCGGAGCAACTGCTGCGAGCCTTGCACGCAACTCCGGTCATGCGGACATCCTTCCCGTGTTACAGGCGGCGCAAGAAAGACGATGAAGGTCCCTTGGGAGCAGATCGGATTCGGCTACACCCGCAGCGGACGCCAGCCCGACGACCGGGGCTCCCTTGAGGTTGAAACTGTGAAGCCTTGCGTTCTTATCCATATCAACCCCCCTCAGACGCTGGGTGCGCTGGTGCCCCAGTATGCGCTTCATCGCAACTGGCGGCGGCCCAAGTCCTTCCACGTGCGCATTCTCAGTACCGGCCGCCGCCTGATTGTCGGTGCACGCGAGGGGCAGACGTTCAAGCGCTACGGGGTCACCCGCATCCGGCGAAACGACGACCTGCAGTCGTTCACGCCGCTGCGCTTCCTGCCGCCCGAGGCGATGGACTACGCCGGACGGGCGCGGATGCCCGACCCTGACTTCTTTGCCGTCGCCGGGCAGCGCTCCAACCCTGGATGGACCTGGTGAAGGCCGATTGCTCGGCCGCGGCGCTCGCGGTCCGCCCGGTGGAGAGCCGCCGCGATCTCATCAGGTTTCTCGAGGTCGCGTCCAGCATCTATGCCGATGATCCGGCCTGGGTGCCGCCGCTGGTGTTCGAACGCCTGCACCACCTCGATCCCAAGCACAATCCCTTCTTCGCGCATGCCGACGTGCGGTTCTGGATTGCCGAGCGGGACGGCCGACCGGTCGGCCGCATCAGCGCCCAATTCGATCGGGCGCTGCGACCAGCCGAACGCGAGGTCCGTATAGGCCACTTCGGCTTCCTCGAGGCAGAGGATTCGCGGAGATCTTCGCCATCTTGCTCAGGACGGCCGAAGCTTGGCTGCGCGAACGCGGCGCCACCCGCGTCCTCGGGCCCTTCAGCCTGTCGATCAACGATGAGTCGGGGCTGCTGGTCGACGGCTTCGCAACGCCGCCTTTCGTAATGATGGGGCATGGCCGGCGCTACTACCCTGTCCGCGTCGAAGAACAAGGATACCGGACGGCGAAGCAGATGATTGCCTACCTGTACGATCTCGAAGCAAATGTGCCGTCTTCGGTGGCGGCTTTCATGAACAAGACGCGCAGGGCCAGGGGCGTAACGTACCGGTCGATGGACGGACGACGCTACGATCAGGAGATCGCCGAGGTCGTGCGCATCTTCAACGACGCGTGGGCCGGCAACTGGGGCTTCGTGGCGATGTCGCAGGACGATCTGCGCTACCTCGCCAACAACCTTCGCCAGTTGTTGCGCTCAGGCGACGTCGCCTTCGGCGAGGTGGAGGGCCAGGCGGTGGCGATGGCGGTCTGCCTGCCCAACCTCAACGAGGCAATCGCCGACTTGGGCGGCAGGTTGCTACCAGGGAACTGGGCGAAGCTACTGTGGCGCCTCAAGGTCACGGGGCTGAAGAGCGCCCGGCTGCCGTTGATGGGAGTGGTGCAACGATACCAGCGATCGACGCTCGGCGCTGCACTGATGCTGGGCGTCATCGAGCGGGTCCGCGCCCGGCACCACGCGAGAGGGACCCGGGTCGTCGAATTCTCCTGGATCCTCGAGGACAATCGCCCGATGCGCCGGCTGATCGAGCTGGCCGGTGCCCGCCCCTATAAGACCTATCGGATTTACCGCAAGGACCTGACATAGGTCCGGAAGAGCGCGCGGCACGCGTCGGCTGAAAGCATGACATGAGCGTGTCGCGCAGCAACGGCTGATGCAGGCGTGTTTCTGACCGTCTCCTTCAGAAGGCGCCACGTGTGGAGGGCGATCATTGGTTCCCCGTCAGTCGGGATGACCCAAGCCGACGCGGAGCTTTCGGGGGTGCTGATGCGAGCGCCACCGCCAGCATTGGCGGCGAGATCCAGGTGTATAAGCCACCCGGCCTTCACGACAAACACGCTCCCGGGTCTCCGGAGCGTGCTCGCCATGCCGGCTGTGATCACCAGCGCGTCGATCCCGCCCAGCACCGTAGTCAGCGCGCCCAGCGTCTTCAAGTCTTCGTAAAGCTCAGGACTTCCTGCGGTGAACTATGGTTGGGATGACGCAACCGGCGCCCGCCGCAACGGTCGCCGTCACTCCGCAGGCTGCCAGGTCTTGTCTGGGTCGTACTGGGTGATTGTAGCGGCGAGCTTCCCGGTGTCGGGGCCCAGGTCCTTTTCGAGGACTTGGCCGTGGTGGCTGCACGCGAAGGTCATGATGCCGGAGCGGCCGTAGTCGGCGGGCCAGGCGACCAGCGCGAAACCCCCGATCATATTGCCGTTGATGACGTAGTTGTAAGCGCCGCCGGGCGGGTTGGCGCCCTGCTCGGCGAGGATGCGGAAGTAGTAGCCGCGGAACGGCTCCCCATTCTCGCGGTTTTTACCATACTCCTCAGCCGCGGCGGCGAAGGGGCCGAGAGGGCTCGCGACCCCGTCGGGTCCGGGGGGCCAGTAGAGTCCGTCCTGTTTGCCGTCGCTGCTGCGAAGTCGCTGGGCGAACGCGAGCACCCCGTCGCCGTCGTGGTCGGTGCCGGCATACTGGCGCTGGGCATCAATGTACGTCTTGCAGAAGTTGATCGCCGCCAGCTCGTTGCGGCCGATGCGGCGATCGGTGATCTCCTCGATGCCGGCCTTGACGTCGAAGGTCCACCCCCCTTCGCCCTTGACCATCGGGATCGGCATCGGCCAGCCGCGGCGGCCCATGATGATGCTCATCCGGTCCTCGCCGTCCGCCTCAAGCGTCATCCGCTGCGCCGCCATCCGGCGCAACGCCTGCACGTTCTGCCGCGCCTCGGCCGGATCGCCGCCGATCAGGTCGGCCTCGTGCTCCCGGCCGAAGAGGTCGAGGATGCCCTTGCCGCCATCGCCGTTGACCGCGGCGCGGAATGCCGCCATCGCCGCTTCCGGCGTCGGATAGGTGGCGTCAGCGGCCGACAGCGGCGCCATGCCACGCATCGGCACGGCAAGCGCGAGCAGGCCGGCGAGCAACCACCGGTGGAGGCATTCCGTGCCGCCAGCCAGCCTGGTGAGAGCAGTCATCAATGTCCTCCCTGATGATCCGCCGATGGTTGAACCGTTCCGCATCATCGGCCTCGTCCGCCGCCGCCACCACCACCGCGGCCGCCACCGCCGCCACCGGCGCGGCTCATGCGACCGCGCTCGGCGTCCGCGCGGGCGCCAGCGCCACGATTGCGATCGGAGGCTATGCCGCCACCGCCGCCGGCATTGATGCGTTGTGGCGCCTGGGCAACCATGGCGCCACCGTAACCACCGCCCCTGCCCGCGGCGACCGGCGCCGCCCGCTGCTGCCCGGCTGGTGCCGCTCGCGAGCCGACGCTGCGGCTCTGCGCGCCGCGATTGGCCTCGGCGCGAACCTCCCGGCGATTATTGGAACCGGCGGCGATGCCCTGACCAGCGCTGGGCTTCGCGTAGCCCGCCTGCGCCGATGCCCGCTGCTGCGCTGCCGGTTTGATCTTGGCCTGCCCGGCTCCCACCGTCCTGCCCGCCTGGCGATCCTCGCCGCCCGCGGCACCCCGCTGCCTGACTGCCTGCGCAGAGCCGGCCTGGGTTCCCGCGCTGGGCAGGTTGATCTCACGCGCACCACGCTCAGTCCGAGCTTGCTCGCGCCTCGGACCAAGGGACTCGGCGGCGATCGGCTTGGTGCGGCCACCGACCGCCACGGGCCGCTCGTTGAGCTGTTCTCGAGCCTGGGCCGCGCGCTGCTCGCGACTATCGGCGCCCGAGCCTTCGCGTTCGGCCCGCTGCTCGGCCCGCCCACCCTGCCACTCCGTCCGGCTCTGATCGCGTGCGGCTTGGCGTTCTCCGGCCTGCCCCTGCCGCGCCGCCTGCTGCTCGCCGCGGTTGCTCTCGCGCTCGGAGCGTAGCGCGCTGCGGTCCGCCTGACGCTGTGCGCTCTGCGTCTGGCGCGTGTCGAGCCGCTCGTTGCGCGCGGCGAGTACATCGTCCCGCTGCTCATCGCGGAACTCGCGGCGTTCCCGGAGGGCCTCCTCGACGTCTTCGTTGTTCCAGTCGTCGTCATCCCAGTGATCGTGATCGTCATCGTCGTCGAAGGCTTCGGTGAGTCCCCATCCAAGGAGCCCGCCGACGACGGCGCCGCCGGCAAAGACCGCGGCATCGCTCCAGAAGCTATTCTCCGGTTCGCCGTAAGCGATGACCGGCGGCGCCACAGATGGTGCGGCCGCGGGAGGAGCTGCGGGCGCCGAGGTAGCGCTGGCCGGCGCAGCGGCTCCCTGTGCCGGTATCTCCGCTGTGGTCGCGGGGGCTGGTGCCGGAGCCGCCGCCTGCTTCAGTGCGGGGGCGGCCGGTAGCGGCGGAGCGATGATCTCCTCGGAGGTATCGTCCGCCTCCTCGATCGTGTCGAGAGCGGTCAGCAGCGCCGCCGGATCGTAGCGGGGAATGGTCACGGTCTTCGGATCGGTGGAGGTGATCCGGACCTGGTCGTCCCTCAGCTCCACCTTCTGGTGCTTGTCCGACTTGAGAAAGCCGGCGTCGTAGGCAGCAAGCCGGATTTCCTGGACGGCGGCCTGCACCGCGCCCAGGTCATCGACCACCCGATCGCCGAGTTCCTCCGTCCAGTCGATGTACTCGGACATCAGCCGGACCTGGCGCGGGTAGTTGAGCAGGGCGAGGATCGACTTGTCCCAGTCGGGATCGGGGTAAGCCCTTGTCCTTCTCACGCTTGGTGAGGAAACGATGGGCCTGCACCGCCTGCTGCGGCCGCGTCGAGGCCGGGAGAACGAGGGCGAGGATCGGGTCCGGGTAGAGGGCCACCGGTGCGACAAGGGCGCGCACGTCGTCGGACGCGGCCAGAACGGGTTCGCTCGCCGCCGGTGCCGCGATGCTTGGATGGACCGTGACCGCCAGACATCCAGCTAAGCAGAGGAGAAAAGCGCCGAGGGCACCAATCCCATGTTGCCATCGCTGCATGCCTTGCCTCCCGACAATCGATTCATTAGCAGGTGTACGACGATCAGGCCTCCGATCATAGCCTCACTGTTGTCCAAGCCCGGCTAACTTTAAGAGCTCTGGGCGCGGCGTTCGCTGCCGTATTTGGTGCTTGTCAAGGTGGCTGAGAATGCCGCTACTGGGGCGAGGGGCGGCGCCGAAGCCAACTAATTTGGCCAGGGCGCGCTTGTTCTGCACTCGAGGCACTGGAAAATCCATTCTACCATCTCGTGCCGGACTGAGCGCTCTTTCCGCTCATTGGGCTGGGCACCTGGCGACGGTTCATCGCCAGTCAGGCCATCATCTCGAGGTCGCGGCCCTGGGGCCGGCGGCGGCAGCTGCTACTGGTAAGCGTAGAAAAGGAAGAAACTAGCGCTGTTCGAGGTCAAGCAGCGGGCTGAGCTGCTCGGGGGCGACGACAAGGTTGGCCAAGGTGTACCGATCGAGAACTTCGTAAAAGGCGGCGAGCCTCCTGCAGAGCAACGCGCAGTTGGCAAGCCGGCAGCAACGGGCAGGTGTTGGTCGCCGGGTCGAAGCATTCGACCAGGACCGGCTCTGCCTCCGTTTGCCTGATGACGTCGCCGATCCGGAACTCCCGCGAATCCCTGGCCAGCCGAAACCCGCCGTTGGGGCCGCGCACCGTTTCCAGGTAGCCGAGCCGGCAGAGCTCGGCTGCCATCTTCTTCAGATGGTCTGCTGTTCGGCCCCGACTACGTGGCCGAGCCCTGATCGACAGTCAACAGGTCGATAATGTTGTTGGCGGTGATCAGAATCCGGAGTGGCCGTAGGTGCGTTTCGCCAACTGCTGGATGCCGTTTTGAGTGGTGAAGATGGTGGAAAGTGCCTGCGCGCATCTCAGCCTGCGGCTCCGGCGGTCGGTGGCACCCGCTCGGGCGGCACCGCGGCCATTCGTCACCCTGCTACCAGTCTCATTGAGCTTGTAAAAAGCAGCCGGGCGATCACGCTGATGTTCACCGGCTTCTCCACGCGAGGCGCATCAGCATAAGCCTCGGGAATGATCCGGGCGTCGTAGCCTGTCGCGAAGATGAACGGCACGCCGCGGGCGCGAAGCGCGTCCGCGATTGGGTAGGCCAGTTGGCCACGAAGGTTGATGTCGAGCACGGCGCCGTCGATCCGGCTCTCGGCGGCAATCAGCTCCAGCGCTTCCTGGATCGACCCTGCGGGCCCAGCCACGTTCGCTCCATCGTCCTCAAGAGCGCGGGCGATGTCGGCGGCGACCATGTATTCGTCCTCGACGACGAGCACGCGCCTCCCGCTCAGGACGCGTCCTGCCTCAGCCACTCTGTTTTCTTCGGCCTTCAGGCGCACCGCGATCTCGCAACGCACCCCTTGCGCCCCGAAATCGAGCTTCGTCTTGGCGCCGAGTGCGAAAGCACGCTGATCCGCTGGGTCGAGCACGGCCTCGTCGCCCGGCATGCCTACAACGCCCACGACCTATCTCTATGAAGCGCCAGGGCCAAACCCGCCGCTCAAGCAGAGCAGCCGATGGAACCGGCTCACCGATCGGGCAGCAACGATCCGCCAGACAAGCCAGGCAAAATGCCCACATCCAACGACAGGAGATGCAGTATGAAGCCACGTGGTTCCACAGCAGCACCAGGCCGCTGCCGTCCCAGACGAGAAGCTTCACTCTGTCGGCGCGTTTGCAGCGGAAGACGTAAATCGTCCCGGAGAACGGGTCGTGGCGCAGCACCGTCTGCACGATCGCCGCGAGCCCGTCGGCGCCACGACGGAAGTCGACCGGCCGTGTCGCCACCAGCACACGCACGCCCGCAGGCGGGACGATCATCCGAGCGCTTTCAGCGTCCGCAGCACGTCGGCCAGCTGCGCCGGATCGACCCCGGGCGACACCCGCACCCGGGCGCCCGAAAGCTCGATCTCGATCGCGGGCGCGCCCGCGGCGGCGGGTTCCTCGTCGATCACCACCGGCACGAAGTCCAACGACGAGGGCACACCGCCGTCCGCCGCCGCCGTTTCACGCAGCTCTTTCCGCCAGGCGTAAAGCTGGTTGCGATGCAGCCCGTACCGGCGGGCGATCGAACTCGCCACCGCGTCGGGAGCCAGGCTCTCGGCGACGATCTGCGCCTTCTTCCAGCTCCACCGCCGCCGCCGCTCCGGCCACGGCAAAACCTCGACCGGGCGAACGCGCTGCCCATTAACTCGCAAACTACTTGGCAAACGATCCACGCGCCCCCTCTCAACCAGCAGGCGCTATCATCCGAAACCCGAGACCCGACACAACGTGCGGTCAAAGCTTCGCTTACGCTCTACGACCGCCGGCGCCAGGTGGCCTCGCGCGGCGAGGTCGAGCGAATACGGTCCATGAACGGAAGCAGGAGGGGATGCCGTAGCGGTCCCCCCCATTAGCTCGCGATTCGGGCGCTGTTCGCCATTTGCTTCGATTTCAGGCCGGAAACGGACATCAGTCCGCGTTCTGCGGTTCGTTCGGTCGTATTCAACAGTTCCCCCCTGTTATCCGTGTTTTCCGATCAGGGGCTCGCGTACCAAGTTATGCTGGACCGTCTGACGGCCTGCAAAAGTCCGCGCGGGCGTGTCCGAACTCAGGAGGGCGCGACTCGTCGGCAGTCAGGTTCGGGCTCGCAATGGGGCATTGGAGGGCGGATTGCTCGCGACGCCTGGATCAAGCACGGATGGCGGCATCGCGCTGCCGCCCGGTTCACGAGCAAGCGCACGCACAGTCTCCGGCTTCTCCATGGCGCGCACGAACTCGCCGGCTCCGGTCCCCCACTGGGAAAACACCCTGATCGCCGTAGTGAACGGAATGTCGACCAGATGGACCCGGTCGGGTGTCAGGATGTAGATGCTGCCGGCCATCGGCGTCGGCGCCGAAGGAACAAGGACCGTGTACGATCCATCCTCCAGTTCCTCAACGATCAGCGCCGGGACCAGCGCCTCCTCGATCTCCACGAGCGCCGGTTGCAGCGCCCGTTCCGCGCCGCGACCGGCAAATCGATTAGCCAACCCGCGCAGGAACGTGTATCCGGGCAGCTTCTGGAGCACGGCCAGCTCGAAGGCGTTCTTGGCGCGCAGGCCCGGGCCGGTGCGGACCAACAGGCCAATAACGAAGCAGACGACGACCAGCAGCAGGATGGCCGCGACCTGCCGGAACTCGACAGCAGCCGGAAGCTGTTCTGTCACTGGCGCGAGCAGTCCCAGCAGGCCCTTTGCTGTCTTGGCCAGCAGCAGCACGGCAAGGTAGATCGGCAGGATGATCAGCACGCCGCCGATGAGTGTGGTCTTGGTGAATTCCGCGAGCGTTTTCATGTTATTGACTCATGGAACGAGGGTGGTCAATAGCCAGCGCCAGTGTTCGTCAGATCATTAACATGGACACTTCTGGTTAGCTCTCAAGGCGGCAAAGGCTAATCCAATGCCGGTCGGATCTCAACGCAAACGCGATTCTAATCCGAAGGAGGCGAGGCACTGCGCCAGAGGAAAGCGGCTGCGCCGCGCGAGACCAGGATGTCTGACGACTTTTTCTAGCCAACGATCCGCGGATGTGTGGGATCGGCCCAGATCGAAAGCGCGGCGGACGCTGTTTGGTGCTGCCGCCCGGTTACAAGGGCCATCTCCCGAGTGGCACTACACCTGTGAACCCCTCAGTGGGGGCCGGCCAGTATTCCGAGTCGCCCACTTCGAGTTACGCTGGTGTCGCCGTTACCGATCCCCGGCCGCGTGGCGTCTATCGATGGGTGAGTCAATGACTTTCATTCGGGAAACCTGGAAATTCGCCGTCAGCGCGTTCCTTGGGGCGTTCCTTGGGGCGTTCCTTGGGGCTTTCATCGCCACAGCCGCCATGAGCGTCTGGAGGGTGGGAGGGCTGCCGACGCAGGCTAAACAAAGTATTCTCTACGCCATCTCCATGCTGGCCGTAGATACGGAAAAAAACGCGGAGCGGATTGGCGAGTTGCAAGATCAGGTCTATGACCTGAAACGCTCCCTTGAGGAATCGGCGACCCGCCGGGAATAGCGCGTCCTGGGCGCGCCGTATGGTGCGCCTTACCTTAGCGCTTCAAGCTTGCGCCGGGTCGCGGCAACCCACGGGTCCAAGGGATGCAGCGTCGCCAGGTTCGCATTGATCTGAGCCAAGAGCGGTTGAGCGTCGATGACCTTGATCCCCGAGAGCACCGGCATCGGATTCCCGAACAGGCCGACTTCGGACAAGAACGAGACCCCAAAGTAATAGGCCTCGGCAACGCTGGTGTAAGGTCGCGGGTCGAACACGCCATCGTCATTGACGGACAGCACTATTGACCGTGCGGTCATCAAATAGAGCGAGGCGTTGGCTCGCGCGCGGGAGGTGGCGTCCAGCTCGTCCCAGACCAGATTGATGATCCGCGCTACGTCGTACGCATGATGGTTGTTCTGGGTGCCACCAGTGTCCCAACCATAAGGATATTCAACGTTGCGGATGCCGAAGGTCGTGCGGGCAATTCTGTCGTGGTGGCGGACGTCGCCGTTTCGATATGAGATGATGTGAAACGTCAGGCTCAAGTCGTTCGTCTTGTACACCGTCTCCCCGTCGCGGTACCAGGCGCCCCAGTACCCGGTCTCAGGCACTTGCCATTCCTCGTCAACAAACCTGGTCAGCGCGCCGGCCAGCGCATCCCGGTCCAAATGCCCCGGGAATACCGCCTCGGTGTCGTCGAGCCAGAGGAGCTGCCCGAGGGCGGTTATGGCCTTATTCAGCTCCTTACGCTTGTTGTGCCCACCTGCTGTTTCCGAGATCAGAAGGCTACGCATCAGCGCGGTGATTTTCTCGGGCGTATCCACTGGCTCCCAAATCTTCAGGGGCACCGGCGGTCGCTTTCCCTGTTTGGCAAGCTCCTTCAATGGATCGACGCTGCTGTCAAAACGCCAGATCCAACTTTGGTGACACGGGCCGAAAGATCCGTCTCTGGGGTCCTGACGGGTGGCGAAGGCCTGATCCTTTTCTTTCAGGCTTTCGCGTAAACCCGCGATCCGTTGCTCCACGTCGGTCTTCCGGTCGGTGAAGTTCACGAGCCAATGGGCTTCATCGTAAATTTGTGCCGAGCAGCTCAGGTTCTCGCCTGCCGCCATCCGGTCCTGCATCTCGGCCTGCAGCCGGCTAAGTTCCGGCCGGTAGGCCCGGTTCATCGCCTTCTTGCCCGCGAAGCGGGGAATATAGCTGTCCACCCGGTCGAGGCGCATTTCTACCTGGGCGTGCGTCCCGCCCCACGGCAGACAAGCCGCGACCACCACGACGGCGGCAAGCATACCGCGCAAACGGTGCCGCCGCTGTGGACGTGAAGGTCCGGTGGCGCAGGTCACCGACAAAAACTCTCACTTCTGCTGACACCAAGCACATACCAACATCGCTGGTCATCCCATGGTGACGCAAATGGGATGGCGCGACCGCGCGTTGGGTGGCGGTGGGACGACCCGTCGGGCACGCCGGTACATGATGGACGGTCGTCGAGATCAAAAAATAAATACTCTCGTGGCCGCCGGCAATCAACTGGCGCGATTTCGATGACGCTGGAAGGGTTTGGCGGGGGGTCTGACGCGAGATAGCGCTGGCATCGATCTCAAAAACGGGTGTCGCCGGTGCGCTCGGGACGCATCTGTCCCGTGATATCGGCGCCGCTCATCAATGCTGATTATGCGCCTTCTCATGGTGGCGCCGGTCTCGCCCGCTGCGATGCGGCGAGGACCGGACATCGTAGGTCAGGTCACGCCCGTTTCGGCAGACCTTCCGTAGCATGCCGTGCTGCATTAGTTGGTAGTAAAGAGAGCGGGTACATTATCGACCAAGGCGGGCGTCAGTAGGCTGCCGCCGACCAACGCCCAAGTTTCAGATTCAGCACGCTCGTGAACAGTAAGTAGGGCGAGGTTTGCGGTCAACATCTGCCGTCGCCGACCTCCGCGGGCAACTCGCGTCCGCCGACGTCAATCGGAGACAGGTCACCAACAGGTCAATAACGGATGTAGGCTCATTGACCGGCTGCCTGCAACAGGCCAGCGATATCCGCATGACCGGAGTTGCGTGCAAGGCTCGCAGCAGTTGCTCCGGTGTCGGTCGTGGCGTTGATATCCGCGCCGTTCGCGATCAGGAGACGGGCTACGTCGTCGTGTCCCTTCATCGCAGCCCACATCAGCGGGGTCTCACCGCCGTTGCTCCTAGCGTTCGGGTCTGCTCCTCTCTGCAGAAGCATCGCGACGATCTCCGCATAGTCTTCCCAGGCAGCCTGGTGAAGCGCCGTCACGCCACGGTTCGAATGCGCGTTCACGTCGGCGCCACGCGCGATCAGCAGTTCCCCGTCCTGGGAACCTGCAGTAAAGGGCACCCCAGGCGCCGTGGCGCCATCCAACGTGCGGGCATTGACGTCGACACCAGCGTCGAGGAGTTCGTCCACGTGAAGATATTGCCGGAGGCGGCTGCCCGAAGCAGTTCTCCTTCCGGTCCCGGCGGCAGCGTCGCTTCGGGCGCGGTTGCCGGACGTGCCTCGCCCGATCTCGACGCGCGAGGCGTAAAGTAACGAGGCCATCGTCATCACCAGCAGAATCAAAGCTGCCAGCGCAAGGACACGACGACTACGCTGGGGAGAAACAACGGCCGAGATGGAGTGAGTGTCAATCAAGTGCAGTGTGCTCCCCTAATGGTCGCTTATGGCGGCTGGACCTCTTACGCGTGCTCCAAGAAAGCGTTGCCGGCTGACGCGGTCAAGGCGAGCAGTTGACCATCTCTTGTCCAAAATCCCTTGCTAACGCTCGCCACGATCAGGCACTCGCTTGGTAGATCATCGATCCAAGAGCACCCATCCGTGTCTCCCGGGCAACAGCGTGTCGCGGAAGAGACGCAATTGCGAGAAATCGGCTGGACGTAATACGCGTTGATAGTTCTACTTTCGAAGAGTGGGTGCTTCGTGCGCGCTCTACAATAGGGATAGGAGTGGGAGATGAGAAAGGTCCTGTTGGCAGTTTCGGTGCTTGCCTTGTCGGCCCCCCATTCCATAACCAACATGCCCCTTCCTCACTACGACCTCCTAAGACCCGGCCGCTACATCAATAAAACGTACATTCAGACATCTCGCGGCTGCCATCATGCGTGCGCTTTCTGCGCCGAGCAGATGATGTATGGCTTGCGCTTCCGCTTCGCCCAGTCGATGATGTGATCCGCGAGATCGAGGCCTGCGGCGAGCGGGTGATCGCCCTCAACGACGCCGACTTTTTCGGCAACCCAAGGCGCGCGGCTGATTTGATGCGGGCGCTGAAAGGACGCGGAAGCCGTTGGCAGGCCGGCGTCAATAGCCGCGAGGCGCTGAGCGACGAACTCCTCGAACTCGCAGCCGAGAGTGGCTGCTAATGCTTAGCATCGGGTTCGAATCGATTTCCCGGGAGACGCTGAGAAGCGTCCACAAATACCAGAACACCCCCGAAAGCTACCGGGCTCTAGGTGCCAAAGTAGTGCTAGTCGAAAAGATCCAAAACTTTGGAATTTTGGTCTTCGGTCTGTTCATGTTTGGATTCGACCAGGAAGATGCCTCGGTGCTCGAGGAGACGGCCAAGTTCAACATCTATGCCGGCTACGACGTCTGTGCGTACTCGGTGCTGACGCCCTTTCCCGGAACAGTGAGCTGGTATGAGATGCTGCGCGACAAGCGCATGGTTTATTACGACTGGGACAAGTATGGCCAGGGCTATATTGTCTACCGCCCCAAAAACATCAGTCCGGAGCAACTCCGCGCCGGCCATATGACTGCGTACAAAGAATTTTATTCACTTCTTTCTATTATAATGCGGTTTCTAATCAGCGGGTCGCGTAGCAGCTTTTATTAGACTGTCTACAATCTGTTCTTCAGGAAGGGCGAAGTCAGCGGGTCGGATATCATCGATGCCGTTGCCGAACCGACACAGGCGCCGAAGCACGTGACGCAGCCGCCGCTCATGCCGCAACGTTCGGCTTGGAGGGATTTGGTGCTCAGTAGCAATAGCTCTGAGTCCGCGTAGGTCGGAAGCGCCCTGAATCCGCTTTTACGGCTCAGCGTCCGGACAGGGAGAATGTCGGAGAATGGTCAGGAATCCACCTCAACCGGAGGCCCTTGCCGAAGAGTCAAAAATACCTGGCATCCCAAACGCCCGCTTCTGGGGCGACGAGCCTCCCCAACACCTGTTGGCGCAATTGGAACGACCAAGTGAGGAACTGAAAGCCAGATATCCTGCGCTCGCTGGAGTGCAGCACAACTACCTGGCGATTTCGGGCGGCGGTGCAAATGGCGCGTTCGGCGCCGGTTTCCTGTCGGGATGGACAGACACAGGCACACGGCCCGAGTTCACCTTCGTGACCGGCATCAGCACCGGTGCGCTGACGGCTCCTTTGGCTTTCCTCGGACCAGATTGGGATCCTCTTCTTGAGGAGATTTTCACCAGATATTCGACCAAAGACCTAATCAGAAAGAGAACGCCGTTTGCGGCGCTGACTGCTGATGCGCTTGTCTCGACGGAAGGATTAAAGGCCATCATTGATCGGATTTTTGATGAAAGGATGCTATCAGCCATTGCTTCCGAGTGGTTGACAAAAGGCCGCCCGTTGCTCATCGGCACTACGAACCTTTACGCGTTGCGTCCGGTTCTATGGCGGATCCAACATATTGCTGCCAGTGGTGAGCCAAGCGCATTAGCACTGGTCCGAAATGTCTTGCTTGCCTCCGCCTCTCTCCCAATTGCTTTCCCACCCGTGAGAATTGAAGTAGAGGCTGCTGGCCGGCGATACGATGAAATGCATATCGATGGCGGGGCTGTCTCTCAGGTTTTCCTCTATCCACCGGAGCTTAGCTGGGACCTTTTTCTTAAAAAGCTTAATGTCCCTAGTAAACCTAACGTTTACTTGATTCGGAATTCTCGGTTAAAGCCCCATTGGAATGCGACGAAGCCGCGGGTTCTGCCGATAGCGCTCCAAACTCTGACGTCGCTTATCCGGACCCAAGGAATCGGCGACATGTTCCGGGTCTATCTTTCATCGCAGAGGGACGGTATGAATTTCCACATGGTGAATATCCCGGATTCTTTCGACTTCCGGCCAAAAGAGCAGTTCGATCAAGACTACATGCGCAAACTGTTCGACGTGGGCCGTCAGTTGGGCCGCTCAAAAAACCCTTGGTACCGTGAACCCCCTGGTTTTTCCACCCATACGTCTGCCTAGTGCACTGAACCTTTCAAGGGATTCACAGGAGGGCGCGGCCGTGCGAGTCTCCTGCGATGGCCCAGGACGTTTGCGTGTTGGTGAGCGCCGAGGATCGCGCGCGGCTCGCCGCGGTCGCCGGTGACCGGAGCCGCCCGCACAAGCATGTGGTGCGGGCAAGGATCATTCTGCAGTCGGCCGAGCGCCTGCCGGTGGTTTCGTCCTCGACGGTGATGAACAGCACGCCCGTGGCGCTGCCGGGCTTCTGCCGGACCAGTACCAAGCCAGCGACTCGCACCGGCGGCCGTCCCGCCCACCGAGGCGTGGGCGCAGGGCATCACCTTTGCGTTGCGCCTCCCGGCCGGCGTTTATCGGTTTCAGCGTCACCGCCGGCTCGAGGGTGTCCGGCACCACCGCTTGCCTGGGCGCCGCTGCCACTACGAACAGCAGCTTGACCGCCAGACGGCCGTTTGAGTCCTGCTGCGCGATGGTCTCCGACCCTTTGAGCTGGCGCAGGCAGCGCATCGCCGCAGAACTGACGGCGACCATTTGCGTGCAGCGTTCCCGCCTCGAGCAAGGAGCTCAAGAGCCGCCGGACCGACCAGCTGTTGCCGGACCGACCAGCTGTTCTTCTATGCCTTCGACTTCCTGTACCTCGATGGTATCGACCGTCGGGCGCGCCCTCTGCTGGAACGCAAAGCCGCCTTGGCGAAGCTCCTGAGCGTGCTCGGGCTAAACTGATGGCATTATTAGCCACTACATCCTCGCTCCCCTCGGGAACACCTGGATTAGCGAGAGCGTTGCTTCATCACCTTGCAGGTGCAAGGGCTGCGAAGAGGAGAGAGACAGAGTATGCGGATGAGCCTCTTGGGGGCGGTTGCACTGGTTGCAATTTCAGCGGCCCCCGTGTTCGCACAAACTGGACCTGGCACGACTGGCGGAACGGTGACAACGACGGCGGCCAGGGACGACAACGACGGGTTTGACTTGGGCTGGATCGGCCTTCTGGGCTTGGCTGGGCTCGCGCCCCTGTTCACGCGCAGAGACAGAGGAGGCACTATCAACCGACCCTGACGGGTGTTGATTACTGGCTGGCTCGGGTGGGTGGCTCGGCAAATGCACCCGGGTTGGGTGGGGACGCAATTTGACGCCGTCCAGGGGCGAATATTACGCGGCGCTAGTGGTCGGGCTCGACGGTCTTCGATCATCTTCTCCGCCTCTCAGACAACCCTCAGGAAAGCTGACAACCCTAAAGGAAAGCTGGTCCGTCGATGCGTTGCCCCGTTCCCGTTTCCAGCACGCGGCGCATTCTCTGCGTCTTCCCTGCTTATAGCCCGTCCTTTGGTACATTTTCCCATTCTTACCGCCTGATGGGCGGCGGCGTACGCGCGTTCATGCCGCCGCAGGGGCTGCTGGTGATTGCCGCTTACCTGCCGGAGAGATGGAACGTGCGCTTCGTCGATGAGAACGTTCGGCCGACCCGCGCAGCCGACTTCGAGTGGGCCGACGTCGTCTTGGTCAGCGGAATGCACATCCAAGCCGGGCACATTCGCGGCATTCAACAACGCGCCAAGGCGGCGGGCAAATTGACCGCACTGGGAGGGCCGTCGGCTTCCGGGGCGCCCGAAAGCTACCCGGAGTTCGATTACCTGCACGTCGGCGAACTTGGAGATGCGACCGACCGGCTCATCGCCCTGCTGGACGCCAGCCTAGAGCCCCCACAGCGGCAGGTGAGGCTTGAAACGCGAGAGCGCTTGTCTATGTCGGATTTCCCCGTGCCGGCCTACAGTCACCTTCGGCTGCAGCGCTACATGCTGGCCAGCGTGCAGTTCTCCAGTGGGTGCCCTTATCGCTGCGAGTTTTGCGACATCCCGTCTCTGTACGGTCGCCAGCCGCGGCTGAAGACACCGGAGCAGGTGGTTTGGGAGCTGGATGCAATGTGTCGTCAAGCTCCCGTGAGGATAGTCTATTTTGTTGATGACAACTTCATCGGTAATCGCCGGGCCACCCGTGAGCTGCTGCAACAGCTTGTGCGATGGCAGCAGCAGCACGGTTATCCACTCGCGTTTGCCTGCGAGGCGACTCTGAACCTCGCCAAGCAGACCGAGATCCTTGAACTGATGCGCGCTGCTGGGTTCATCACCGTGTTCGTGGGTATCGAAACGCCGGACATCGAGGCGCTTAAGCGGATCGACAAGGCACACAACGCCACGCTGCCCATTCTCGAGGCTGTTGAGAACCTCAACCGCTACGGTCTGGAGGTGGTCTCAGGCATCATCCTCGGCCTGGATGGAGATACTCCGGCGACGGCGGACCGGCTTATCGAGTTCACAGCCCGCTCGCGCATCCCAATGCTCACCGTCAACTTGCTACAAGCGCTGCCGAAGACGCCGCTGTGGGACCGCTTACAGGGAGAGGATCGAATCGTCGAGCAAGTCGAGGGGCGCGAGTCAAATGTGCGCTTTCTCCGCCCCTATGAGGACGTGCTCGCAGACTGGAAGCGCTGCATCAGAACGATTTATGCGCCACAGTTTCTAATCGATCGCTTCCTGCACCACGTCGAAACAACGTATCGGAACCGGATCGACCGGCCAGTCCGGGGCAGACTTAAGCCGGCAAACCTCTGGTTGGGGCTGGTCATGGCGTTCACCATGACGACGCACATCGGGCTGTTCGCCGACTACCGGCGCGAGTTCTGGCGCGCTGTGGGAGCTTGCCTGAGGTACCGACAGGTCGAAAGCTTGTTCAACATCGTCATCGTCGCCCATCATCTGATCTGCTTTTCCCGCAAAGCCGTCCTAGGTCAGCAAAACGCCTCCTTCTACTCATCACAGATCCGACCGGCAGTGCGAGCAAACTTCGAAGGTCTGCGCTTACTCCGGCAGCGGCTCCGGTAACCAAGCGGAACTGCCTTCACCCGGGAGCGCACCTTCGGAATAGCTTGGTGTGGCTCGGAGCGGGACCGGCGGAGCAAATGTGACGACGTGGATACCGATCCCTGGCTAACGGAGGATGAAATGGGACACGAGATCGATTGTCGGGGTGCCTAGTTTAACGATCTATCGTAGGCATCGGACACTTTCCACCACGCTCTGATCCGGCCCGGGAATTTCGGCCAGCGTTGGAGAAACGTGCGCCTCGCCAGGAGGGAACGAGCGAACCGATGTCCGCTCTCAGGGTTCGGATCGTAGAGACCCGGCGAGCAGGGCTGGCGTCCGCATTCGAGAAAACTGATGTCAATCGGCCCTTTAATTGCGGTATCTGTCAAGCCGGAGCCGTTGCTCTTTCTTAGATCATCGTCCTGACCCATCCTTTGTTCGGCCGGGCCATCCTTCCGTCCCGGCCTGCGGGAATGCTGGGCCGGCGCGCGCAGGGCAGTCAAGGATGGCGCTTGTGCGCCACCAACGGCTTGTCCTTGACGGCCGCGAGCACGTCGGCACGCTTATCCCTGCCAGGGTCAGGTCCTTTCCGAGGTCGATCGCCTCATGTTTGTGTCCGGGGTGAGCGCCTCACTGTACGGAACGACGTCCTGATGCCGTCAGCCGATTGACCGAGGTCACTTGCACCACCGTCCCGGCAGGGACATTGCCCTGCACCACTCGCGCGGCGGCATTTTCCACTCCTTTTCGGAGCGGTTCAAGACCAGGAACAGCAGCTTCATTGCGGCCTCGTCGGTCGGGAAGTGGCCTCTGGCGCGGACGGCGCGGCGCAGCTTGGCGTTCAGCGCCTCGATGGCGTTGGTAACCGGTATGAGAGGATCGGGGCCTCGATCTCGGCCGCTGGTTCTTCGGCTGGTGGCGTATGCTGCGAGCATCCGGGACAGAGGCTCCGGGAGCACGAAGGTGCGGGCAGGCCGATGTATTCGATGAGCCTCGAGCTCGCGTTGGTAGCTGGCCGCCTCTGCGACTCGCCCGGTTGCGCCGAGAGCGCGGATCCGTAGGTGTCGTGTCGCCCCACCGCTCCCGTTCGATGGTCTTGCGAAGGAGGTGAGTATGCGACGGGTGATCGGCATCGACATCCACCGGACCTTCGGGAGGTGGTGATCTGGGACAAGGGCGTGCTTCGGCATGCCGGGCGGCTCGACATGACCCGCACGGCGCTGGAAGGTTTCCGGCAAGACGCTCGTGCCCACCGACGAGGTGGTGATCGAGGCGACGGGCAACAGCATGGCGGTGTCGCGTGCTGTCGCCGTTCGTGGCGCGGGTGGTGACCGCCAATCCGCTGCAGGTGAAGGCGATCGCCCACGCCCACGTGAAACCGACAAGGTGGACGCGGGCACGCTGGCGAACCTCTACGCCGCGGGCTATCTGCCGGAAATCTGGACACCGGACGCCGCCACCGAGCGGCGGCGTCGGCTGGTGGCGCGGCGCTACCAGATCGTGCGTCACCGGACCCGGCTGAAGAACGAGATCCATGCGATCCTGAGCGCGCACCTGGTTCCGAAGTGTCCGCACGCTGACCTGTTCAACCGGAGCGGTCGGACTTGGCTCGAACGGCAATCCCTGCCCGACGACGAACGCGCCGCCATCGAGCGCGGCCTCCGGGGAACTGGATCGCCTTGGGGAGGATCCCGCCGAGCTGGATCGCGAGATCGCGTCGAGCGTGATCGACGACGCCCTCCGTCCGGCGGCTGATGACGATCACCGGCGTCAATCTGACGGTTGCCACCGGCATCATGGCGGCGATCGGCGACATCGCCCGGTTCAACAGCCCGCAGAAGCTGGTCAGCTACTTCGGCCTGAACCCGCGCGTGCGCCAGTCGGGTCTCGGCGCCGCTCACCACGGCCGCATCAGCAAGGTCGGCCGGGCGGTCGGCGTCGGCGCTCGCAGCGAAGCCGGTGTCAGGGATATCCTTCAGCCAGAAGCTTCGCAGCCGGTTGCCATTAGATCGGCGGTTCGGCCGGCGGGATCCGCGTCGGGAGCAGCCCTTCCGCTTAGGGCGCTTAACGCTGGTTGAGTGCGCTACTATCCGCGCACGTTCCGCACCATCCGTGCAGTGATCATGCAGTGAAAATCGGAAAGGTACGGCCCATAGTGCGTTAACTCTTTGTTTTGATTGGCGACCCCAACGGGATTCGAACCCGTGTTACCACCTTGAAAGGGTGGTGTCCTAGGCCTCTAGACGATGGGGTCGTCGCAGCAAGCAAGTAACCGGGGGCGGCGGGAAAATCAAGGATGCGAAGGCGACGGCGTCCCGATACTGCCGCTCGCACGGCCACCGCCCGGTGGCGGCGCAGCCGCGGGTTTTCGCGCTTTCGCCACGCGCGGCCGGCATGCTACGGTCCGGCCCGGAAACCTCGGGCCGCAGCCCCTCCATTGTTTGGCGCGGGCGGATGGCCTCTCGTCAACAGGGAGAGGGGAGAAGAAAACGACATGTTGCACGGCAAGGTTCTCGTCGCCCAGGGCGGCGGCCCGACCGCGGTCATCAATGAATCGATGGTCGGCGCAGTCATCGAATCCCGCAAAATCCACACCGTAGAGCGGGTTTACGGCGCGTACCATGGGGTTCGCGGCATCATCAACGAAGACTTCCTCGACCTCACGCGGGAGACCACCCACAACCTGGAAATGGTTGCCAATACGCCCACTTCCGGCCTCGGCTCGACCCGCGACAAACCGGACGAGAAGTACTGCGCCGAGATCTTCAAGGTGCTGAAAGCGCACGGCATCGAGACGTTCTTCTACATCGGCGGCAACGACTCTTCCGACACCGCGCGCATCCTGCACGATCAGGCGCGCGCCGCCGATTATCCGCTGGTCTGTGTGCATATCCCGAAGACCATCGACAACGACCTGGTGATCAATGACCACACCCCAGGCTTTCCGTCGGCGGCGCGCTTTGTCGCCCTGGCATTCGCCGGAGCCAACCTCGACAACCGGGCGCTGCCCGGCGTCTACGTCGCCGTTGTCATGGGCCGGCACGCAGGCTTTCTCACCGCTGCCGCGGCGCTCGGCCGCAAGTTCGAGGACGACGGGCCACACCTGATCTACGTGCCAGAGCGCGTGTTCAGCCTCGACGAGTTCGTCAAGGACGTGCGCGACGTCTACAACAAGTACGGCCGCTGCATCGTCGCCGTCTCCGAGGGCATCCATGACGAGACAGGCCAGCCGATCGCGACCAAGCTGGCGAAGAACGTCGAGAAGGACGCCCACGGCAACGTCCAGCTCTCCGGCACCGGCGCTCTTGCCGACCTGCTGACCGACCACATCAAGAGCAACACCAACATCACCCGGGTGCGCGGCGACACATTCGGCTACCTGCAGCGCTCCTTCCTGGGCTGCGTCTCCGACGTCGACCAGCGGGAAGCCCGTGAGGTCGGCGAGAAGGCGGTGCAGTACGCGCACTTCGGCGATGCGCAAGGCAACCACTCCGGCTCGGTGACGATCCACCGCACCGGCTTCTACTCGGTGGACTACCACCTCACCCAGCTCTCCGAGATTGCGGCCAAGACGAAGACGATGCCGGCGGAGTTCCTCGCCGACAACGGCCACGACGTCACCGACAAGTTCCTGCTCTATCTCCGTCCGCTGCTGGGATCCGGCATGCCGGAAATCTCCCGGCTGCGCCTGAACAAGGTGCCGAAGATCCTGAAGGCCGGCTGAGCCGCCTCCCCTCACTCCCTCTCCCGCTCGCGGGAGAGGGAGGGGCCCGCGCAGCGGGTAGGGTGAGGGCAGCCCGATCTGGACGCAGTGCCTTTGTTTCCTCGTGATAGCATGACCCGGTTGCGCGGGAGGAATGCAACATGCGCCAGCGAGTGATGGCGCCTTCAAGCTTGGTCTCATCCGAGTAGCGAAGGCGCTGGAAGTCCTCGCCGCCAAGGCACCCCCACCTCCGGCTATCGGCAGGGGCCGGTGCAAAAAAGGCCGCTGTCCCGTCTTCGCGAGCCGGCGGCACCATGCGTGGCGATCCACTGCGCGTGCCCAGCCCGCCACAAAGGGCGCCCCTCTCTTCATGTCGTGGGCACCGGCGGGACGTGCCGGCAGTACCGTCAGCTCAGCAGCATTCGGCCTGAGGAAATCTGGTTCTGCCCTGCTCGAATGCCTTGGGACGCTTATCCGGCTTCAGTAGGCTGGGAATCGCACACGCGCAAGACGTCGTTCCTAACCTTCCGCGCGCCTTCGCTAGCCAAGTCCGACAGCATAATCCAGTCGGCTTCATGTGGTTCAAGGTGGCTCCGGCTGCATCGGACCGACCGTGCGCACCGCTGCCGACGGTCGCCCGTAAATGTCCTGTTTTGGCTGAGAGACACCACGTTGGGAGCGCTCACCAGCGTCGGGCGGGGAGACAGGTTGCCATCGATGTCAAACAGGTACGGCGGATAATAAATCTCTGCGTTGAGATTTTTCACCGGTCCCGGGCGCCGCCCCAAGCGGCAAGATGGTTGCATCGGGAAGGAGCAGGCTGTGGAATGGTACAGTCGCACCTTGGCCGCCTGAACTGGACCCCGTCGGCGGGACCACTGGACGGTCGTTCTTGATTGGAAACGCTGCCGGCTCCGACCACTTTGATCACGCCACGCAAGTCGCCTGGTGCGGTTGTTGACGCGGTGGGCATGTGGGCGACGCGGTAGCGTCGTCCAAGCGCAGCGTCATGTCCACGGCGTTGCCGGCCCGGGTGCCGCCGACGCCGTCGCGCCACACGGTCATCGGCGTCCGCCCGGCCAGGGCTTGGTGAGGACGTCGACCATTGTAGAAGCCGATCCACGACGCGATCCCGGCGCGCGCCTCGCGGCCATCGGCGTAGCCCTTCAGATAGACGTCCTCGTACTTCAGCGACCGCCACAGTCGCTCGATGAAGACGTTGCCGAGCCACCGGCCACGGCCGTCCATCGAGATGCGGATGCCGGCGCCGGCCAGCCGGCCGGTGAATGCGGCGCTGGTGAACTGGCTGCCCTGGTCAGTGTTGAAGATCTCCGGCTTGCCGAAACGCGCCAGCGCCTCGTCATCGGCAAACGGGGTCCGCACGGGTTCGCTTGCGCCGCTCGCCGGCGCGCTGACTGGGCAGAACCGGGTTCCCATCCAGCCGCCGCGCCGTCCGCTCACTGAAACCTGCCTTCGCTGCAGCAACCACCTGCGTGGCGCCCAATCGACGCTGCTCCATGTACCGCCTCACCTGGCGGTCGGTGATCGGCATTCCCGGCATCAGCCTTCCCCCTGCGATCGCAGGGGGGCAGGCTGATCACCCAATCACCAACCGGCCATCGTTATTGTCGTCAAGCGGCCACGTTATCTGTCGTCATACACCAGGGCTTCTTTGCCAAACTCAGCCGCCGGCGGCCCAAGCGTTAGAGTCGATCCACTAGCGTGCGCCGGGACGCGGCGGCTTTATAAGTTTGGTGTTCCAGAACTGAACTTATAAATCACCATCTTTTTCGCGGATGAGTATTAGTGGCGGAAGCGCCAATCAGTCGCAGACGCCCGGCGTGCGGATCCAATCGTTGATCGTGGCCACCATCTTTTTGTCGATCAGCCGGGTTGCGGTTGGCGGCATGCCGAACCGGTCGCGCCGGTTCATCCGGACCGGGATAATCGAAAGATCGGGATCTCCGGGCGTCAACAGATGGGCGCCGGGTATTCCGAAGTCCTCGATCGCCGGATCGACCCAACAAACATTCATGTCGGGGGTGGCGACGGTGTAGCGAAAGTCGATGGTCACCCGGGCGCCGCCGTCTGGTCGATGGCAGTGGGAGCAGTTGGCGTGCAGATAAGCGCGTGCCTGCGCAGTCACTCCGCCAGTGGTGCGGGTGGCGAGGGCGGGCAACTGGCTCGTCGGCGGCAGGTCGCGGTCGAACAGGCCGATACGCTCCATCACATCGATCTGGTTGTCAATCTGGCCGTCGGGATAATGGAAGCTGCGATTGAGTTGCGCCGTTTCCAGGCCGAGGCTAACACCGGCGGCGAGCGTGTGGCACTGCATGCATTGCGACCGGCTTGGATACCTCCACTTCTGCGTCTTCCCGCTGATGCGAGTGAACGTCTTGATCTTGCCGCTCGATGGTACCAGCACGGCGTCGCTGCCGGTCCATTCGTAGCTGTAGCCGCGCCAGCCACCGTCATTCGGGTGGTTCATCATAAGCCGGGTCTCGATCAACTTGCCGTCGAGCAGGAAGCTCTTTATCGTGACCGTGCCGGCCGGAAGCTGAAAGTCGCCGTCGGTTGCGACGCCGATGCGGCTGCCATCCGGTAGCCCAAGTCCTCGGCGCTTGGTGGCGCCGTCAGACCACAGGGGCTGGTTGACGTCGTAAGGAATTACCCCTGGCGCGAACTTGGCCGGGTTCTGCTTCTCGACGCAGCCGGTGTCCGAGAGCAGCAGCGGGACCGGTTCCTCGTCGCCGCTGCCGGCAAACACCTCCCAAACGGCATTGCCCGTGGTGTCGAAAACGAACAGTTCGCCGTCTTGGTCGCGGTAGAAGCCCGTTGGACGTCCCGCGGGCAGCTGACCGATCTCGATGCGAGTCGTGAAGTTCGGGGCAAGCAACGCCATCAGCCCCGGCCCGGAGCCGATGCCGAAGATATAAGAGCCGGAGAGCGAGCCGATGCGGCCACCACGATAGATATCGCCGCCGATTACCGCCGTACCGACCGAGTGACCAAAATAGTGGAGCGGCTGGATCAGCCCCGGCTCGTTGCAATTATCGCCGAGACAGGTCGGACCCTCGTAGATCGGCCAGCCATAATTGCCGCCGGCAGCGCTGATGCGATTGATTTCCTCCCAGGTATGCCAGCCGACGTCGCCCACCCAGATGTCGCTGCCGTCGAAGGCGAACCGCCATGGATTGCGCATCCCGAGGGCATAGGGCCGGACCTCGGGCGGTGTTGACCTCACGTCCAGCTCCAGGATCTTGCCGCGCGGATCGGTCGAGACCTGGGCAAACGTCCGGTCGTGGCCGTCGCCGGAGCCGATGTAGAGCCTCTCGTTCGGGCCGAACTGCAGTTGCCCGATGTGATGGAAACGGTTCGGCTGCTCGAAGCTGAACAGCACCGTTTCACTTGCCGGGACGAAGCTGCGGCGGCTGCTGTCGGCGCTAAAGCGCGAGACATGCGAGCGGACCCGGGCGGTCGTTGACGGCTTGCTGTTGTAGGCGACGTAGATGAAGGGATTCTCGCTAAACCTTGGATCGAACGCGAAGCTGGTGATGCCCCACTGCTCGGAGTCCGAGGTATCGGTGGCAGTGAACGCCATGCGGTCACGCATGTCGAGGGCAGTGGTCGGGTTGGCGCCCGTGCGATCGAACGCCTTGATCATCCCCCTGCGCTCAGAGAGGTAGAAATTGTTTGGGTCACTCGGGTGCTGCCGGATCTGTGTCGGTCCAACGAATCCCAGCGATCCAAAAGCGCGTGCGACCCGGACCAGGCCATCGCGGGAAAGCGGTGGGGCAATGCACGTGGCATTAGGTGGTCGTTGATCGAGTGCTTTTGCCGGCGTGATGATTAGCAAGGACAACGGGAGGAGAACAACAGCTTTGCGTATCATTTTCATTGACCTATTACTATACGTCAAACATCTAAGTTTACCCCGACATATGGCCAGGCTTACAAGTGAAGATTGATACTCCCGTTCAGCGTTTAACCCTGGCGCGATTTTGAGGGTTCTGGCCGGCTTTACCCGTGGCCTGTCGCGGGATGGCGGGGGGATCGATCCAAAATGGGCATAACTCATTTCTCTCCGGTCGCATCTCTCTCCGGAGAACAGACAGCCGCTCATCACCTCCGGGCATCCGCCATTCATGGTGGCGCCGGTCGTGGTCGCAGTTCGTCGATCAGCCGCAGGATCTCGGCGAACAGCATCCTGGGGAAGCGCGAGCGTGAAGGTGCCACCTTCGTCATGCCCAACTTTGCAGACTGTCACCCGTCCCATTTTGTCAGGAGCGCCCGCGCTTCGTTCAGCAACGCCGTCATTAACGCGGCGTCTGGCGATGGCCTCTGCAGAATAGTGCCCGTGCTTTAGAGAATTCCTATTCCCCGGCGGTGCCGCTTCCGCCCGCGCCGCCGTGCATGCGGCACCGCCGCTAGCCGTGCACCGGGGGCGACTGGCACGGCGTCCCGCGGCGGGTCTTCGCTCCGCAGCGTCGCGCCTGGTGCATAGGGCAGACATCGTGCATGGGCTCGTTCCTCATGTTTTCCAGGCGCCCCCTTCCCTCGACCGCCGCCTCTGACCTCGCCGACGCGGGCTCAAGGTAGCACTCCTGCTCTCTCCGGTTTAGGGGATCTTGGGCAAGCGCCGCCCTACTTACGGGCAAGCCAATCATCACAAAGATTGCGGCAAGGCCGCAATCTGCGTCCAAGCACGACTAAAGCCATAAAGATTCAAAATGATTTCGGCCCTGATTAGTAGTTCGTCCTAAATTTCAGCTTCCGAATACACTCATAACAAGGAATCGATGTGATGTAGTTGTTGGTTGCTAAAGCGACGTCCTGTTCATCCGATTGCTAGGCTACGCACCGCCATTGAAGCGATACTACCCATACCAATGGCTTCCGTCCCCAAGCCGATCCCGAGCCACATTATCCGGCATATCCCGGATAGCCGCCGACATCCAGCGCATCCACGCCGCCTTGTCCGCCCCCTCCGGTACAGAGACTTCGATCTTAATTCTCTGGAGGCCAGGAATAACCATCATCGTTTAGTGCCGGGATAATCTCATTTTTGAGGTAGTAGGCACTTCCACTACCATCTAGTGAGAACCAGCTGATCCCGAGTTTTTCGTATATCGATAGCGCGTCTCTTAGGATTGCTCTAATGGGCTCGTTCCAGTAGTTCGTCTCGGTCATGAGAAGAGGGTACTTCTGTCGTAGACATTGTATTCCAGCCTCACCGATCTTGTGCGTCCCATTATAATGATGAAAGCCGACAGATGCTTTGGCCCAGTCAATTCCTGCACTTTGGCGATCAAAGCAGCCCACGAAGCGCAGTCGGGCCAGATATTTGCGGTGGTAAACAACACGATGTGCGTGTCGGGCGCTTTCCGACGCATGATGAGATAGACTGATTTAAGGTCGGCTAAGACCTTGTCGGTGTATTGCTCGGGCGCTCCCCAGTGTGGGCCGCCTTTAACCGGCTCATTCGTCAACTCGTAGAAAGACATGTGTCCGGTTCTTATACTGCGGGGCACCGCGGTTCAGAACGCCTTGAGTTCCGCGAGGTCGTAAGTGCCCGACTTGGTGGAGGTGTTGATCATCAGATAGAGATTGTTGGCGGCAGCCCGGTTCACAGCGAGATCCAGAGCCGGAAGCTGTTGCTCAATGGTTCGCCCAATCTGGACCGTCTTGACGCCGTACCGGACGGCGTTCAGGCCGGTGGTGTTCAGGTAGCGCCAGTAGCTATCGGGGGCAACGTCGCCGGTGGTCAACCGCATCCTCGCCCCCCGCAGAATGGTGTCCCGATCGCTGAGCACCGTTCCGTTTTTCACCTTTACCCGGCCGCGCTCCGCTGCCCATGCGGTTGTCACTGTCAACGCAATGACCAGAAGAACGCATACGGCAGCCAAACATTTAAGACACCGGTACATGATATCCCCCTAATGTGCGTAGATCGATTATAGTAAACCGACATATCCCAGATGGCCGAACATCCAAGCCCAAAATGATACTCCCGTTCCTATCGGCATTCAACCCTGGCGCGATTTTGAGGGTTCTGACAGGCATTACCCGTGGCCTGCCCCGGGATGGCGCTGTTATCGATCCAAAATGGGCATAGCTGGCGCGCTCGGGGCGCATCTCTCCCCTGAGAACAGACCGCCCCTCATCACACCTGACCATCCGCCATGTCATGGCGGCGCCGGTCGCGGCCGCAGTTGGCCGATCAGCCGCAGGATCTCGGCGAACAGGTCTCTCGGGACGGCGGCTTCGGCCAGCTGGAACGTCACGTACCGGCCGTGGCGCACCACCTTGGCGCCGATCTTGACCAGCTTGTCGCGCAGCGTCGTCAGTGACCAGTGCTCCACGCTCTCCGGCAGCGCCAACGTTCGCATGAAGTTGGCGAGGTTGTAGGCGAGCGTGTGCAACTGCAGCCGCACCGCGTTGGCGGTGAAGCCGCGACACGACAGCCGCGTCCAGACGAGGGCGTTCTTGCCTTCCTTGATCCACTGTTCGGCGGTGCCGCGGCGATTGTAGAAGGCGACGACCCGCTCGGGCAGACGGGAGAGATTGGTGACGATGAAACCGACACGGGGATACAGCTCACCCGGATGCCACTCGACCTTGGCGACGACCCGGCGGGATGTCATCCAGCTCTTTGCCTGGTAACGGAAGCTGGCATAGGTGCGGCGAACGTCCTTGGCTGGCCGACCGACCGGACGCCGCAACAGGTGGCCGATCCGCTGCTGCAGAACGCGGTTGGCCGGCAGCGGGATGGTGTACTTGAACCCCTCGGCCTCCAGAAACGTGTAGATCTCCGGCATGGCGAAGGCGGCATCGGCACGGAAGTAGCGTCGCAGCCGGCGTTCGCGGTAGCGGGCAACCACCGGCGCCAGCGCCGTCCGCCAGTCCTCGGCGCTGTGGGCGTTGCCCCGGCGCAGCATGCTCCGCTCGAGATCGCCGAACTGGTTGAAGCAGAACAGCGGGTGATAGCAGGTGCAGCCGAAGTGACCGTTGTAGGCCGAGCCTTCCTGGCGGCCGTGCGTCGGGCTCTCCGAGCTGTCGATGTCGAGAATGATCGTCTTCGGCGGCTTGCGCGCGTGAACCCGCTCGATCCAGGAGCCCGCCAGATCGCTCAGCGCCGCGAGATTGGCCTCGTGCGTCAACCACGCCGTCTCGAAGCGGCCCATCTGGCTGATCGATGCGGCGGTGCCGGCGAGACCTCGGCGATCGACGATGGCGCGCATCGCCGGATCGACCGACAGACGCTCAGCGTCGTTCACATCCTCATAGCCGGCGAGACGGCTGTAGACCGACTGCCGCAACGGCCCGGTCAGCACGTGTCGCGTGTTCCGGCCACGCCGAAGATCTGACAACGCCATCCCGCCGCCGTCGTCAGCCCGAGCGCCTCGTCCAGCTCGCGATAGGCGAGCAGCCCAGCATCCGACGTGATGTTGCTGCCGTGGAATTCCAGCTTCAGACGGCGATCGAAACCGAGCTGGACGAGGTCGCCTCTCGCTTCACCCGCTGGCTGATCCATGCCGGAACCAGCAAACCGCCAATAACACATCGGCTTACATAGCAGATTCGACCCGTGCGATTTGCGGCGAAGTTGCTTTTTGCGACTTCAGATAGTACAATCACGTTCGTATATTGCTTAAGGTGTTGTCCGCCCGGTGTAGCGGATCGGCCGGCGCTGCTGAGGGAGGGGGGATTGGCGTCACGGCTTCCGGCAGCCAAGACCGGTGCCGGCTCTGTGGTGGGGGATGGTCTTCTCGATCTCTCGCACCCCTCAGGCACCCTTTCCCTGCCTCGCCGGCGCAAGAAAAGGAGAGGGATCGAATGCTTGGATCGAACTGGACGCGTCGCCTTACCCTGATGGGCGGCGTGTTGGCTGTCGCCTGCTGCAGCGTCACCGCAACCGCGATGGCCCAAGACAAATTTGTCGCCTGGACGCGACAAGTAGGCACGATAGATATCGACCGCGCCGATGGCGTGGCGGCCGACGGTGCCGGCAACGTCTACATCGCTGGCTTGACCTACGGATCGCTTGCGGGGTCTCAGCAAGGCCAGGGTGATGCCTTGGTGGCCAAGTACGACGCCGACGGCCAAGTCATCTGGACACGACAACTTGGCACCGCAGCTTTCGACGTCGCCAAAGGCGTGGCGACCGACGGTGCCGGCAACGTCTACCTGACAGGAGAGACAGAGGGCTCGCTGGGCGGCACAAATAGTGGCGGTAACGATGCCTGGGTGGCGCAGTACGACACCGACGGCAATGTCATCTGGACGGGACAACTTGGCACGAAAGCTGACGACGTCGCCTGGGGTGTGGCGATGGGTGCCGGCAACGTCTACTTGTGCGGTTCGACCAAAGGCTCGCTCGGCGGTGCCAAGAAGGGCGGTAGTGATGCCTGGGTGGCCAAGTACGACGCCGACGGCCAAGTCATCTGGACACGACAACTTGGTACCGCAGCTTACGACGTCGCCAAAGGCGTAGCGACCGATGCCGCCGGCAACGTCTACCTGACGGGAGAGACCGCTGGCTCGCTCGGTGGTCCCGCCAACGGCGGTTATGATGCCTGGGTGGCGAAGTACACCGCTAACGGTGACCGCCTCTGGAAGAAACAACTGGGCACGGCAGTTTTCGATACCGCCTACGGGGTGGCGACCGACGGTGCCGGCAACGTCTACCTGGCCGGGCCGCCCCGCCCCCCCCCCCCCCCCCCCCGCGCGGGGCCCCCGGGGGCCCGGGCGGCCGGGCCCCCCCCGGGGCGCCGCCCCCCGGCCCCGGCAGGGCCGGGCCGGGGGGGGGGGGCGCCCGGCCGAGGGGCGGCGGGGGGGGACGAAAAGGCGCCCGCGGGGGGGCCCCTGTCGGGGGGCGCGGGGGGGGGGGGGGCGGGGCGCGGGGGGCCAAACTTTGGGGGCCCCCCCCGGGCGGGGCCGGGGGCGGCCCCCCCCGCCGCGGGCGTGGCGGCCGCGGCCGCCGGCGGCTCCCCCGGCCGGACAGACCGGTGGCTCGCTCGGCCGCGGCAACAGGGCCGCCCGGGGCCTGGGGGCGGAGACCCCGGAGCGGGGGCCGGACCCGGGGGCGGGGGGGCGGGGGGGGGGGGGGGGCCGGGGGGGGCGCCCCCCCCGGGCCCCGGCCGGGCCGGGGGCCCCCGCCGGCCCCCGGCGGCCCCCCCGCCCCCGGGGGGCGAAGCCGGACTGACTGACTGACTGACTGACTGACTGACTGACTGACTGACTGACTGACTGACTGACTGACTGACTGACTGACTGACTGACTGACTGACTGACTGACTGACTGACTGACTGACTGACTGACTGACTGACTGACTGACTGACTGACTGACTGACTGACTGACTCGACTAACCTGGGCCGGCAAGCGGGCGACAGCAGCCAGTGGTCGCCGGCGGGCGCAGGGGGGGCGGGCTGCGATATCGCAGCGCCAAGCGACGCTTCCGCCCGGAACCGCGCGGCGAAATTCAGCGGGCCGGAGGGGGCACGGGTGTTGAATCACCAAACACCCCGCCGAAGGGATCTGGGGCTTCTGCGAGGCCGCGGACGGGGTGTCCGGGGCCGCCCGAGCCCCCTCATTGAAGCCGGATTGAGCGAACCCGCCGGATGGCCGGGAGCTGGGGATTGGCGGCGTCTGGTGTGCGAGGCCGGCTTTCGGGGGCGCGGCGTGGTGAGCGAGGCGGGGCGGCCGGGGCCGGTGATACCAGGCGGTCGATGCTGGCGGCGAACGGAACTGCGCGTTCGAGCGGCGCCGCGCCGGCCCTGGCGCTGCCGGGAAAGCTGTTGGGCAAGACGGTGCGTGCCGGCACACGACAGCGACGGTGCCGGTCTGGAGGAGCGGCGGCAAGCATGCGGGCGGCTCATGAGGTGTCCTGCCGGAACGGGGGACGGGACGATGGTAGCAGGAGGATGGCCAAGGTGATCATCGCGCCGCCGCAGCAGGGACAGCGATCGAACGCAGTGGTTTTCTTCGACTCCGGTGGGGCGTCCGTGGCGGGCTCAATGTTCGATGGAACGCCCAACAAGCTTGGCGGCACAGCGCCAGGTTCGCGGCGCGATGGCCATTGGCGAGGAAGCCGTAGTGACGGATGCGATGAAAGCCGTCCGGCAAGGTGTGGAGCAGGGAAGCGGCGGAGTGGCGGCGGAAGACATCCGCCACTTCCCATGCAGCCGCCATCGTGCGGCCGGATCAGGCGGGCGGCACGACCTCCAGCGCCAGCCGGTCGAGGGGCTCTGCGTTCGCCGGATCAGCCCGTTCGAGACCCGCGTGTAACGCGCCGTGCTCGACAGGTTGGCATGGCCAAGCAGCACCTGAATGATGCGGATGTCGGTGCCGTTCTCCAGCAGGTGCGTGGCGAAGCTGTGCCGCAGCGTGTGCACCGTCACCCGCTTGGCCAGGCCGGCAGCGGCGCAGGCGGAGCGGCAGGCGGAATGCAGCACCTGGACGTCGATCGACTTCGTCTCGTCGCGGCCGGGGAACAGCCAGTACTTCGGCCGGGCCAGGCGCCAGTAAGTGCGCAGGATGCCCAGCAGCTGGCCCGACAGCATGACGAACCGGTCCTTGCCGCCCTTGCCATGCTCGACCCGGATCACCATCCGGACGCTGTCGATGTCGCCGACCTTCAGGCCGACTGCCTCGGACGCCCGCAGCCCCGCCGCATAGGCCGTTGTCAGCGCGGCACGGGTCTTCAGGCTGGGCACCGCCTCGAGAAAGCGCACGACCTCGTCGGCATTCAGCACCACCGGCAGCTTGTGCGGCTCGCGCGCGTACGGGATGCGCTCCGGGATCTCGCCGTGCCCGAGCGTGACGCCGTAGAAGAACCGCAACGCACACACCGTCTGGTTCAGCGCGGGCCACGAAATGCCGGTCGACACGAGATGAACCTGAAAGGCGCGGACGTCCTCCAGGCCAAGCCGGTCCGGCGAGCGACCGAAGTACCGGCCGAACTTCGCGACTGCATGCACGTAGGATCGTTGCGTCGCCGGCGACAGATTGCGGACGGTCATGTCCTCGGTCATGCGGCGGCGCAGAGGGCTCATCTCGGCCATCGGAGGGCTCCTGTCTGAGCATCCAGCTTCCACAGCCGCAATCCTCTCAGACGGGAGCCCTCCTTCTAACCGCTCACACCACTCCCGCGACAGCGGGTTCGTTCAATCCCAGAAAAGCGATCAGCTAAGAACGACCATGCTCTAATCGTCCAGCAGCCCCTTCACCGCCGAGGATAGCGCCACTTTGCCGGTAGCGCGGTAGGCTTCGTGGTTGGCGTCGATGCGGGAGAGGTCGTAGCGGTAGTTGATCATCATCCCGGCGGACTGACGCAGGCCGCGGGCGGAGCGGTCGCCCATCCAGTTCAGCCGCTCCATGCGGGCGCCGTTGCTCAAGTGAAAGTGCGCCACCGGATCGAGCGCGCGGCCGTTCGGCCGCTTCTCGCGCGCGAGGTAGCGCGTGCACAGCCGCATCAGCGTCGCTTTCAGCGCCTTTGCCACCGCTTCGTCTTCCGCCCACTTCGCCGCCTCGATCGCCTCCTTCAGCCAGCCCTTCGCGCCCTTGCGGATGCCGGCCGCCGCCAGCGCCTTGCGTTCGGCCGGCAGCAGCAGGCCGCTCTCGCCCTCCGCCACCGCCTTCTTCAGCCAGGAGACGAAGCCCGGGATCGGCGACAGGGTGGCAAACGTCTTGATGTCGGGGAATTCGTGGCTGAGCTGGTCAACCACCCGCTTGATCAGGAAGTTGCCGAAGCTGATGCCGTCGAGCCCACGTTGCGCATTGTTGATCGAATAGAAGATGGCGGCGTTCGCCTGCTTCGGGTCGTGCACCGGGGCGCGCGGGTCGAGCAGCGCCTGGACGTTGTCGGCCATCCCCTGCACCAGCGCCACCTCGACGAAGATCAGCGGCTCGTTAGGCATCCGCGGATGGAAGTAGGCGAAGTAGCGGCGGTCGTAGTCCAGCCGGTCCTTGATGTCCTCCCAGTTCTCGATCGGGTGCACCGCCTCGTAGGCGATCAGCCTTTCCAGCAGCGCGCCGGACGCGGTGTCCCAGGTGATCCGCCGCAGTTCCAGGAAGTCGACGTCGAACCAGGTGGCAAGAAGCGCGCGCAGGTCGTCTTCCAGCAACATCAGCGATGGGACCCGCTTCAGAATCGGTTGCAGCTCGGCCCGCATGTTGACCAGGAACTTCACCCCTCGGGCAAGCTGTTGAACTGGGTGAGCAGCCTTGAGCGCGGCGATTCCAGGGCCTGACGCAGCTTGCGGCGGGCGCGCCTTCGTTCGTCCACATCGGCCACTGCATGCAGGGCACCGATCGCCGCCTCCAGGTCGGCCTCGGCGATGTCGAAGTCCTCGGCCAGCAGCCTTAGGAAGCGCTCGCGGCCGCTGGTGTCCAGCGCCAGGTAGGCGCGGCCCAGGGCCGCCGCCCGCGCCCGTGCGGTGACCTCGCCGCCGCGCCCCTCCAGGCATTCCCGCATCTGCCGGCGCAGCCGTTCCTGGTCGTCCTCCGGCAGGTCCGGCCGGGTGCTGGCCGATTCGGCGTCATAATCCGAGCCGGCAATGTTCTGCCAGCGCCAACGCAGCGTCCGCAGCGCCTGGCGGAACCGGTTGCCTCCCTCCTCGGTCCTGGTCAGCGCTTTCAATTCCATGGCCACGTTCATCCCCTGAGCTCATGCTTCGATCAAAGAAGGTTGTAAGAAACCGGAACAGCCGCAAGGTCCGGTTTGCGCTGCCGCAGTTGTGCCAGCAGGCCCGGCAGCGCCGACGCCAGATCCTCGGCGATCAGCCCGGCACCATGCAGGGCGGCGCAGCGTCCGTGCAGCCACGCCGCCGCCGCAGCAGCAGCAAACGCCGGCATGCCCTGCGCCAGTAGTCCGAGAATCATCCCCGCCAGCACGTCGCCGCTGCCGGCGGTCGCAAGGTCGGGCGGCACATCCTTGGTGATCGCGGCGCGGCCGTCCGGTGCCGCGATCACTGTATCCGATCCCTTCAGCAGGACGACCGCGCCGCTCGTCCGGGCGGCCGCCCGAGCTCGGCTGAGCTTGTCTCCGCTTGTGTCGAACAGCCGGGTGAACTCCCCTTCGTGCGGGGTCAGGACGCACGGGCCGTCGATCGCTCCGAATAGCAGACCGGGGTTGTCGCGAAAGACGGTGAGCGCGTCGGCATCGAGGACGCAGGCGCGCCGCGTCGCCAGTGCCGCCAGCACGCGCGTCCGCGTACCGTCACTGATGCCGGCGCCGGGGCCGATCAGCAGCGCGTTCTTCCGCGCATCGGCCAGCAGCGCAGCCCAGCCCGCGTCGTCGTCGCAGCTGGCGACGATGGTGCCGGGACTGCCGGCGGCGACGATTGCACGGCTGTCGGCGGCGGCGGCGACGGTGACCAGACCGGCGCCGATCCGCCGTGCAGCGTCCGCCGCCAGCCTCGCCGCGCCGCTCATCCCGCTGCCGGCGAGCAGCAATGCATGCCCGCGGCCGTACTTGTTGACGGTGGCGTCGAGCCGAGGGAAGCAATCGTCCCACAGGGCCGGGCCGTCGGCGAAGGTGTGCGGCGCGATCGCCGCCAGCACCTGCTCGGGAATGCCGATATCCGCCACCACCAGTTCACCGCACAGGTCGCGGCCCGGCAGTAGCAGATGCCCCGGCTTGGCGCGGAAGAAGGTGACGGTGAGGCGGCACCGCGAGGCGACGCCAAGGATCTCACCGGTGTCGCCGTGCACGCCGCTGGGCACGTCCACACCGACGACATCGAGGCCGCGCGCCCCGATCTGTTCGATGATCGACGCCGCCCCACCCTCCAGCGGCCGCGCGAGACCGGCGCCGAACAGCGCGTCGACGACCAGCGGCGCGCGCGCCAGCAGCAGGGGATTGTCGAGCGATCGGACCGGGCCGCGCCAGCGAGCGGCATTGACCGCAGCGTCGCCGCGCAGCCGGTCCAGCGCTCCCAGCAGGCCGAGGCGCACCGGCCAGCCGTCCGCCTGGAGCAGGCGGGCGACGACGAAACCATCACCGCCGTTGTTGCCGGGTCCGCACAGCACTGTGAGCGGCTGTGGCCGCCAGCGGCGTCGGATCGCCGCCGCCACCGCCTGACCGGCCGCCTCCATCAGCGTGAGCGACGGAACACCCGAGGCTGCCGCGGCGGCATCGGCACGGTACATCTCCTCGACGCTGAGCAGGACCTGGCGGAGCATGGGGATACTGTCCGGTTGCGTTACGCGCCATCATAGATCCGTCCATGATGTGGCGGAACAGCGGTGCCGACCCTATAACCTGGGGATGTTCCAGTACTCCCCGGCCGCGCTCTTCCTCACATCCGCTTCCGCGGCGCTCACCTTCCGGCATCGCCGTCGCCGGAGCCGGCGGCGATGAAGGTCGTCGTGCTGGGCGCCGGCGTCATCGGCGTGACGACCGCCTGGTGGCTGGCGCGCAGCGGTGCCGAGGTGACGGTCATCGACCGCCAGCCGGGGCCGGCACTGGAGACCAGCTTTGCCAACGGCGGCCAGATCTCCGCCAACCACGCCACGCCCTGGGCGGCGCCGGGTACCCCTTTGAAGGCGCTGAAGTGGCTGGGGCGGATCGACGCGCCGCTGCTGTTCCACCTGCGTTCCGATGCCGCTCTGGCGGCCTGGCTGCTGCGCTTCCTCGCCAACTGCACGCGGGCGCGGACGCAGCGCAACATCGAGCGCGCGTTGCGGGTGGCGCTCTACAGCCGCCGCCAGCTGGCCGCGGTGCGCGCCGAGACGAACATCGCCTACGACCAGCTGACCCGCGGCATTCTGCACATCTTCCGCGACCGTCGCGAGTACGAAGCGGCGCTGCCGGCGGTGGAGTTGATGAACCGGCTGGGCTGCGAGCGGCGCATTGTCGATGCCGACGGCTGCGTCGCCCTGGAACCGGCGCTGGCCTCGGCGCGGCGCGATCTGATCGGCGGCATGTTCAGCCCGGACGACGAGAGCGGGGACGCGCGCACCTTCACCGTCCGGCTGGCGGAGAAGGCGGAAGCGCTCGGCGCCTGCTTTCGCTGCAACACCGAGGTCGCCCGGCTGCTGGTGTCCGGAACGCGGATTGCCGCGGTGGAGACGACCTCAGGCGACGAGATCGCCGCTGACATGTTCGTCCTGGCGCTCGGCAGCTACTCGCCGCTGCTGCTGAAACCGCTCGGCCTTGCGCTGCCGGTGGTCCCGGCAAAAGGCTATTCGGTGACCGTCCCGATCGACGGTCATCAAGGTGCGCCCACCGTCAGCCTGATCGACGACGAGTTCAAGATGGTCTACAGCCGGCTGGGCGAGCGGCTGCGCGTCGCCGGCACCGCGGAGTTCGCCGGCTACGACGTCAGCGTCACCCAGGCCCGCGCCCGCTTCCTGCTGCAAAAGGCCATCGGCCTGTTCCCAGACTGCGGCGATGCGTCCCGCGCCGAGTTCTGGGCCGGCCTGCGCCCATCGACGCCGGACGGCGTTCCGGTGATCGGCCACGCGCCCGGTTTCGACAACCTGGTGCTGAACACCGGCCACGGCACCCTCGGGTGGACAATGGCGGTCGGCTCCGGCCGCCTCGCCAGCGACCTCATCCTGGGCCAGCCGCCCGAAATCCCGCTCAACGGCCTGGGTCTGGAAAGATTCCGCTAGGGGCGGCCGGTTAGAAGACGCGTTAGGGGAGAGGCAGCTAGGAGACCTGTGGGCGGTGCTGCTGGCGATCAGGCTGATCGTCAACATCGTCGACATCGACATCTGACAAATTACGCCGCATCGCATTGGTTCTGTGTGAACCCAGCGCGAGACAGCACCTCAACTTTATCAAAATTAAGTTCAGAGCCCCTTTTGCACGCCGATCGCGGGTCCCTTTTTGCTTGCTGATCGACAAAGACGAAGGCACTTTTAGGAAGCAACCGGGATAGGGAGGAAATCATGTTCCAGAATAGGCACTTGATAGTCGCGGCGGCCGTGGTGCTTGCCCTAACTACTCTTTCTGCCGTGCCCGTCGCCGCGCAGGAGAAAAAGCCCAATATCCTGGTGATCTGGGGCGACGATATCGGCCAGTCCAACATCAGCGCCTACACCATGGGCTTGGTGGGGTACCGGACGCCGAACATTGACCGGATCGCCAGCGAAGGAATGATCTTTACCGATTACTACGGCGAGCAGAGCTGCACCGCCGGCCGTTCATCGTTCATTACCGGCCAGAGCGTTTTCCGCACCGGCCTCAGCAAGGTGGGGCTGCCGGGCGCCGAACTGGGCCTGCGCAAGGAAGATCCGACGATCGCAGCCGTGCTGAAGCCGATGGGCTACGCCACCGGCCAGTTCGGCAAGAATCATCTGGGTGATCGCGACGAACACCTGCCGACCGTTCACGGCTTCGACGAGTTCTTCGGCAACCTCTACCACCTCAACGCCGAGGAAGAGCCCGAGAACGAGGACTACCCGAAGGATCCCGAGTTCCGCAAGAAGTTCGGGCCGCGCGGCGTCATCCACAGCTGGGCCAACGCCGACGGCACGCAAAAGATCGAGGATACCGGTCCGCTGACGCGCAAGCGAATGGAAACCATCGACGACGAGTCCAGCGACGCCGCCATCAAGTTCATGCAGAAAGCGAAGGCGGACGGCAAGCCGTTCTTCGTCTGGTGGAACGGCACGCGGATGCACTTCCGCACCCACGTCAAGCCAGAATTGCGAGGCATCTCCGGCCAGGACGAGTACGCCGACGGCATGGTCGAGCACGATCGGCATGTTGGCAAGCTGTTGAAGACACTGGACGATCAGGGCCTCGCCGACACCACGATCGTCTTCTACTCCACCGACAACGGCCCACATTACAACACCTGGCCGGATGCTGCGGCGACGCCGTTCCGTGGCGAGAAGAATACCAATTGGGAAGGCGGCTGGCGGGTGCCGGCGATGGTCCGATGGCCCGGACAGATCAAGCCCCGCAGCGTGTCCAACGAGATCATGCATCACATGGACTGGCTGCCGACGTTCGCCGCCGCCGCTGGCGATCCCGACCTCAAGGACAAGCTGCTGAAAGGCGTGAAGGCCGGCAGCCTGACCTACAAGGTGCACCTGGACGGCTATAACTTCCTGCCGCAGCTCACTGGCAAGGAGGCGAAGGGACCGCGCAACGAGATCTTCTACTTCTCCGACGACGGCGACCTGACGGCTCTCCGCTACCAGGACTGGAAGCTGATTTTCATGGAGCAGAAGGCCCAGGGCACGTTCCGGGTGTGGATGGAGCCGTTCGTGCCGCTGCGGGTGCCGCTCATTTTCAACCTGCGGCGCGATCCCTATGAGCGGGCGACCATCACCTCCAACACCTACCACGACTGGCAGATCGACCGTGCCTTCCTGCTGGTGCCGGCGCAGGCCTACGTCGGCCAGTTCCTGTCCACGTTCAAGGAGTTCCCGCCAAGGCAGAAGGCGGCGAGCTTCTCGCTGGACCAGGTGATGGAGAAGATGTTGAGCCCCGGTGCACAATAAGGACCAAGCGAAGGGCGGTCGGAACGGCGGCGACGCTCGCTCCGACCGCATCTGTTTGAGGCGAATTGGGAGGCGAGCAGCCGATGAAGAAACACGGGCTTTTTGCGCTTTCCCGGCGCGCGGTATTACGGGGTGCGGCGTACGTTCTGGCCGCGTCGCTTGCCGCAAGCCCGCTCGCCGCCGCTGACGATCCCCTCCCATCATGGAACGACGGACCGGCGAAGTCAGCGATCGTCGCCTTTGTCGCGGCGGTCACCACCAACGACGGCGCCGACTTTGTGCCGCCCGAGGAGCGGATTGTCGTGTTCGACAACGACGGCACGCTTTGGGTCGAACAGCCTTTCTATACCCAGCTCGCCTTCGCCCTTGACCGGGTGAAGGCGCTCGCGCCGCAGCACCCGGAATGGCGGGAGCGCGAGCCATTCCGCGCCGCGATGGCGGGTGACATCAAGGCGCTCGCGGCCAGCGGCGAAAGGGGTTTGGTCGAACTTGTGATGGCCACCCACGCTGGCATGACGACGGAGGAGTTCGCCGTCATCGTCACTGACTGGCTCAAGACCGCCCGCCATCCGCGTTTCGAGCGCTCCTATACCGATCTCATATACCAGCCGATGTTGGAGTTGCTGGCCTACCTGCGGGCCAACGACTTCAAAACCCACATCGTCTCGGGCGGCGGCATCGAGTTCATGCGGCCATGGACGGAAGGTGTCTACGGCGTTCCGCCGGAGCAGATGATCGGCTCGTCGATCAAGACGGTTTTCGAGATCCGCGACGGCACACCCGTGCTCGTCCGCCTGCCGGAGATCGACTTCATCGACGACAAGGCGGGCAAGCCCGTCGGCATCCACAAATTCATCGGCCGCCGGCCGATCGCCGCCTTTGGCAACTCCGATGGCGATCTGCAGATGCTGCAGTGGACGACGTCGGCGCCCGGCCGCCGCTTCGGTCTCATCATCCACCACGACGACGCGGAGCGCGAATATGCCTACGACCGCGACAGTCGGGTGGGCCGCCTGGACAAAGCGCTGGATGCTGCGCCCGCCAATGGCTGGACGGTGGTGTCGATGAAGCAGGACTGGGCGGCGGTTTTCCCCGGTCAGTGAGCCGAGACAACAGCAGAACCAGCGGAGGGAAGTCCGGCCGCGTCGACTCCGGCCGCCGGTGCCGGCGACGAGGCCGTCGGTTCCTCCGCGGCGACGACACCCGGGTTCTTCCTCCGTACCAAGGACGGCGCCAGCGGCGCGGTGGAACGCGCCTGAGGTGGCCTTTCCTCAGGCGGCTCCGTTACCCGCCCTCCTCGCCCCCTCTACGACAGCACGGTCTGCAAGGCTAAAATCGACGGCATGAAGAAGTAGCCGGCTGCGGTCGGCACGATGAACGGCTCGGGCAGATTGAGTGTCGAGCGGGTGTTGCCGGTGGGATAGTTCGGTAATGGCTCGTCCATGGTGCGCGCGCTGCCATCCGTAGTCTGTCCGATGATGGGATCATGGCCCGGGGTCACCGGATCGGTGCTGTTTGGTCGCGTCTTGCCGAACACGAAGCCTGTATTGTTGGACCATGATTTCTGCACGAACTCGAATTGCTCGGTGATCGACGTCTGGTAGCAGACGAACATGAGGCCGCGCTCGCGCTTAGTCGCCCGATCCTCCGCCTCATCCTCCTGCACCTCCGGTCCGAACGGGATCCCGGCGCGCTTGATCCGGTGCGTCTGCACCCCGGCTTCTCCGTTGGGAACGACGCCCTCCAGATCGTCTCGCGGATAGGTCTTGCGAATGTGTGCGGCGTACGGGCAGCGCCGCTGCTTAGCATCACCGCCGAACTCGAAGTCATTGTTGCGCAACGGGTCCTCCCCGACCAGGGGGTCGTCCTGCAGCGGCGCGATCATCACCGGCGCGCCGCTCTGCCAGCGGCCGACCATCCGAGCGCCGAGCAGCGCCGGGTCCAGGCCGAGTGCTTCACCCTGCGTCTCCAGGAACGCGTGGAACTCGGGCACCCGCTGGTTGAGACGACGAAACACCATGAACGCGCCATCGCACATCCATGGATGCGGCATTTCAGGCTCGGGCCCCGGCGCCTCGACCGCCTGATCGGGGCTTTGCCCGGGGTAGCCGAACACGAATTCGCCCGGCCACAACAGGTCCTGCCCCGGCAGTCCCTGGTCCGGGTTGGCCGGATTCTGACGGGCCGTCAGCCCCCGGATTCCGGGCTGGGATACACCGTCGAGAAAGCCAAAGTGTTCATGGCCGCGTTGCGGCCGCACCCGGCCGATTTCCTGATAGACGACCTGAACCGAACCACCGAGGAGATCGAGGATGGCGCGGGTCTCCTTTTCGATCACGTCCAACTCATGCCCTTCGCCCCCAAAGGGACCGGTCAGCAGCAGCACGCCGTGAATTTCGTCGTGAGCGAAGCCAGCGATCCAGCGCGGCCTGCCGTCCGCATCGACGGGATCGCCGAGGTCTCTTGCGGCCGCCGCAGCTCCGGAAATGAACGAGGGGTCCATGCCGTCCGCCTGCCCCTTGCCCAGCAGCACTTCCAAACCCCTGTGCGTGAAGCCGATGTTCAAACCGCTCAAGTGCAGGCGCTCATGGTGGCCGACCTGTTTCGCCGCCTGGATCTGCACTTCGCGCAGTTGCACCATCTCCATCGTCGTCACGCGACTTATGAGGTCCCGGCGCAGGGCCGACTTGAAGGCGGGAACATCCGCGATGCGGAAAAACAGGAAGTTTTCGACATCCTTCTCCAGCCCAACCAGCACGTCCCCCTGGATCTCTCGAGTGCGAAGAACCGGGTCGCGAGCGTCGGAAAGAGAAGCGTCAACCGCGGGCAATAACTTTGACGGCACGTCCATGTGACTATACTCCCTGGGTTGGCCGATATTTGGCGGTAGTTCGCTTATGTTGCTGTCTCCAAGCTGGCTGCCCAGAGTCGGAGGCGCTAAAGCCTCAATCGCTCGCTCCCCAAAGCTTCGTTACCTCGTAAGGCGGGCAGCAGACCTGCGCCTTTGATGGCAAGGGCACGCGGAACATGCCGGCGATGCCACTCCTCAGCCGCAACTATACCTTGCACTCCCAGTGACAGGCGTTCCCTTGCGACGGAACTACTGCCGTTCCTTCTCACGACGCCATCTTCGAACGCGTTCATACAGCGTTGCGGAGGCTGTATTTATATTCGATTACCGCAAGCGGAACTCTCTGCGCTTGCGTGCTATACAGCCAAGAGTACTAGAACAGGCTTGGATGTGGTAGTCATTTTGTAGCCTGCTGTTCGCGTCTTTGTTGATGACATCCGTTCAGAGCATGCCAATCGCGCTGTCTGTCCAACCGTGCTTGCCTCAGCTATCCCTGATTGCCGCGAGCAGATGGATTCGGGCCGACCTTGCGAAGGGGCTTTCTGGATGAAATCCCCTTCTTGGCGGTGTGCGGCAGTTTACAGTAGGTCCCGCTGGGAGCGGGGTGCCGCTACATCTGGCTTGTGAGCGGTGTGGGGCCGGGCTAACGTAACAGTTGATCTCGCCCCTGGCTTCGGGTGTATCCCTTGGATCCTGATCCCACTTCCGCTGCACCACCGCCGCCCCGGCCCTGGCTGAAGCGCCACCGCGCCTTGGTCGCGATCCTCGGCACGGTTGCCGTGCTACTGGTGGCCGCGGCGGTGACGATCCGCTATGGGCCGCAACTGGTGGCGCGCCAGGTGGTTGCCACATACCTGGACGGTCTGAACATCGATACCCGCGGCGTCGAGACGCTGCGGCTGCGGCCGTTGCGCGGCGAGTTGTCATTCGGGCCGGTCACCTTTCGCGGCGCCGATGCACAGCACGGGCAGGTGGGGCAGATCGGCGTTAAGATCGACGTCACCCGGCTGCTGCACCGGCAGGCGTTGGTCGAAGCGATCGTCATCGAGGGAGTACGATTCGAGGTTCGGCAGGCGGCGGACGGCAGCTTCAGCCTCAATGGCATCCCGCTGAACCAGATCCTGGCGGAGCAGACGAAGACTGGCGGCACCCAGCCGCCGGCGCCCGAGGTGGCGCCGGTGACCCCACCACGCCCCACCACGCCGCGCGACCTGCAGGAGCAGCTTGGGTGGGGCGCCGGGCTCGACCGGCTGGAGATTCGCGACAGCCGCGTCGTGTTCATCGACGCGCGCGGTGGCGAAGCGGTGATGCACGTCAACCAGCTGGAGCTGGCCGAATTCCGCACCTGGGCGCCGGAGAAGCCGGGGCGTTACCGGCTGGATGCCGCGCTGAACGAGATCGGCCTGGTCGCCTCGGGGGTGGCCAAGCCGTTCGCCGACAAGATCGAGATCGAGGCGCAGGCCGCGATCACCGGCATCGAAATGGCGAAGATCGAGCGCTTTTTGGGACCCCTCGGCTTTACCTCGCGCGCCGGGACGATCGATCTGACGGTGCAGACCGCCAGCATCGGCGTGTTCACCGCCGGCCGCATCGACGGCCGTCTCGCCGCCACCGGATCGCTGACCGGCGTCGATCTGGCGCACCCGCTGTTCGGCAGCGGCCAGCTGGCGACGGGGACGCTGCGGCTCGACAATGTCGCCGGATCCTATGATGTGAGCCGGCAGACGACGCTGCAGGGTGACCTGGGCATCGATCTGCAAGCCAGCGCGCTGCGCTTCGAGAATGGCACCGAGGTGGGATTCTCCCAAGCCAGCTTCGGGCTGCCGGGCACGATGGTGCGGACGGTGCCGGGGCAGCAGCCGGAGGTGAACGTGGCACCGCAGCTTGAGGTGGCCGACGTGCGTCTCGCCGGTCCCGAGGTCAGAGGGAGCATCGGACGCGCCAGCGCGCGGCTGAGTGGCTTCAGCATCGCTGGGACCGACCCGGGCGCGCCGTTCCTCGCCACCGGCGCGCTGGCGGTCGAGCGGATCAACCTGCTGCTGCCACAGGCGGAGCCGGTCAGCGTCATCGCCGAGCGGGTGAACGTCGATCTGGCGGAGACTCGACTGGCGTTCCCGCCCGGCCGCGGGGCGCGGGTGCAAGGCGGACTGGCGCTGGACACACGCAAGCTGCTGGTGTCGATCCAGCCTTCCGCGACCGGGGGCCGGCGGGCGCCGGCGCCGGCGCGCATCGAAGCCAGCCGCCTGAACTTCCACATCCCGATGCTGGGGTACGATGACGACCCGACAGCCGACGGGCTGACGGTGAGGGCGAGCGACCCGCTGCTGTTCGTGGAGGAGCTGCGCCTCGGTGGGCCGGAGGTGCAGGGAAGCATCGGCAACGCAGCGTTCCGGCTGTCCAGCTTTGCCATGACCGGCGCCGAGGCGGGCGCGCCGCTGGTGGCCACAGGTTCGGTCGTGGTGGACCGGGTCGATCTTCGGCTGCCGGGCGTCGAACCGGTAGCGCTTGACTGGCGAGCCTGCGGGCGGAGCTGGCGGAGACGCGCGTGGCGCTGGCGCCGGGCACAGCGCGGCTGGCCGGCGGCTTCTCCGTGGACGTCGGGGACCTGCTGGTGTCGATCCAGGAGCAGGCGCGGCGCGGCGGGCCAACACCACCACCCACCCGCATCGAGGCGGCGACGGTTGGCATTCAGGTGCCGAAGGTAACGGCCGAACAGGATGGCGCCGCCGTCGCAACCGTGCGCGCGGCGAAGCCGCAGGTGACCCTCGACCGGCTGCGCATGGGCGGCCCGGACATCCAGGGAACTGTAGGCAACGCCGTCATCCGGCTGTCGGAGGTGGACGTGGAGGCGGCGCAGCCGGGCGCGCCGTTCGTCGCCACCGGCACGGTGGTTGCGCAGCGCCTCGACCTGCGGGTGCCGGACCCGGTCGAGCCGATCGGCATCGTTGCGGACACGCTGGACGCCGACCTGATCGGCACCCGCTTTGCCTTTCCGTCCGGCCGCGTGCTGATCGAGGGCGGCGTGGCGTTGGACAGCAAGGCGCTGGTGGTGTCGATCTACCGGGTGCCGCAGGGCGGTGCCCCCGCACCGCCACCGATCCGCATCTTCGCCGCGCGCTTTGCCGGGCAGGTGCCGCGCCTGGTGGTGGACGACAGCCGCGCCACCGGCACCAAGGTGAAGGTCGCGACGCCGCTGCTGACGCTGGACCGGTTCCGCATGGAAGCGCCGGTGCGGCCGGAGCAGACGGTGCAAGTCGCCGCGCCAGCGCTGACGCTGCGGCGGGTGGATGTGGACGTGATCGACGCCGACATCCTGGAGGTGTCCGGGCGCGGCGATGTGGCCGCGCCGGACATGACGGTGGCGATGGCGTCGAAGTCAAATTTTGGCACGGCGCCGCAGGGGCAGATCGGCGAGCTCGACCTGAACCTTCAGCGGTTCTCCTACCGGGAGGTCGGCGAGAACAAGGGCTTCGGGATGCAGGGGCGCATCGGCGTCAACGCGTTGCAGGCGGAACTGCCGGCGGCGCAGGGGCGCGTAGCGACCGATCGGGTGACGCTGTCCGGTCTGAAGCTCGACGTGGCGGATCTGGATTTCGTTAAGGGCAGCGAACGCCCGACGTGGCGGGCGGATGTTGCGCTGGCGTTGAAGGCGCTGACGGCATCCACCGCCCGGCCGATGCCGATCAGCGGCAGCGTCGCCGACATCTCCCTGAGCCGGCTGGCGGCTTCGTCCGACCGGCGGTTCGCGCTGGACTCGCTGACCGTCGGCCGGTTCGACGCGGCGCTCAGCCCGCCCCCGCGCCCTGCAGGCTCGGCATCGCCGGAGCCCGCGCCGGCTGCCGCTGCCGGCGATGGCGCTGGTAGCTGGCCGCCCGCCGACCTGCCGACGGTGCGGATCGGCCGCATCGCGCTGGTGGATGGCGGGCAGATCACGCTGCGCGACCCTGGTGTCTCGCCTCCGGTGACGGCGCGGCTGGCCGTCGACCTGCTGCTGCTGGAGAACGTTGATACCACCGATCCGCAGGCGCGCAGCGAGCTGCGGCTGCAGGCACGGCTGGATGACAGCGCCATCAGCGTTCGCGGGTGGGCGGAGGCGTTTCAGCCAAAGCCCAGCCTGTCACTTCAGGCTGGCATTGACGCGCTGCGCCTACCGACGCTGTCGCCGTACTTCGGCCCGGCCATGGGACTGCACATCTTCCGCGGCAACCCGACGGCTGGCGCCACCGCCACGGTAACCGCGGGGCAGCTGGAGGGCGAGCTGCGGGCGCGGCTGACGGACGTGCGCCTGGCCGACCGCGCTGACGGCACCGGCATGCAGTTCTCCCCCACCGATCGGCGTGCCGCTCAGCACGATGATCCGCCTGCGAGAAGACAACGACGGTTCCATCGACGTCCGGCTGCCGGTCAGCGGCGACATCCTGTCACCCGCCTTCAGCTATGCCGGTGTGATCTGGGGATTGCTGCCGAGGGCGGTGCGGGCGCTGGTCAGCTCACCTGTTCGCTTCGTCTCCTCCGCCTGGGCGCTGGCCACCGTCGCGGTAACCGAACCCGAGGCCACCACCGCGACGGCAGCGTCATTGCCCTCTGAACCGGATGTTGAAAGCGCGGCCACCGCGCCCCCCCTGGCGGAGCTGCGCCGCCCGGAGGAACGCGGCAACTAACTGAAACAATCCCGCCTCGCCTCTCGGTGCGCCCAGTCGATCGGGAACAAGATGCCCGTTTCGTCGGTTGGTTGCACACATCCACAACCACCGTCGCGATCGCGGCCGCTTTGACGATCGGCGCAGCTGTGATGTCCGCCGGACCGGCAGCCAGTGCCGACGTCCGTCCTTCCGGCACCCAGAAGACGCTACCGCCTGACGCCGGCTCCGGCAAGGCGCCGCACGCTGAGACAGGCATGGGCACGGGGCAATCGAATGTGCAAAAGCCCGCCGGCCAGCGTCAGAGCGAGGCCGATCACGGTGCTGCACCCTCGAAGGGATCGCAAACTTCTGGCAAGAAGCCGGGCCATTCCGGCCCAGGATTGACCGACGAAGGTAACCAGGGCGCCCGTGAACAGCGCCTTGGCGAAAAGCCGGCGCCCTGAACCGGTCCGGTTGCGGCTCGGACATCAGGAGCAAGCTGGATCGCTCAGCTGCATTGGCCACGGATGTGGTGCGGCGGTTCCCCTCTGAATGGTACTGCGTCTGCCCGAGGCACCTGTTTTTGAAAACTTCGTCGTGTGTGGGAAAGCGCTCTACGACAGACGGGCGCCTCGCGTTTTGGCTGCTTCAGCTAACCGTCGTCGGCATCGACGATCGTTGAGGTACTTCACTTGCCGGTGCCGCGTATTCTGCAAGTTGGTGCCCTGGACGAAGCGACAAGTTAAGCAAGATCAGCCTCTCTTGCTACCTAACGCGGTCCCATAGTCTTCATGGCTGGCCCGCGATCTCCTAATTGAAGAAATGGTGCGCCCGGCGGGATTCGAACCCACGACCCCAGGATTAGGAATCCTGTGCTCTATCCTGCTGAGCTACGGGCGCTTTGCTTTGAAGTCAAGGTCTTAGAGGCGGCTGAGGTCGGTACCTGGATCGGCGTGTGCCAAACTTGTGCCAAAACCGCAGCTTCGGCCGCGGCGAACACGGCTTCGTCGGACGCTTCGGTTGGCAACAGATGGGCGTACGTGTTCATTGTCAGCTCGATGCCAGAGTGACCAAGCACCTCTTGGGCACGCTTCGGCGTAAACCCTAACCCGCCCTGCTCCCGCGGCGCAATCGCCCACGAGGCAAACCAGTGCCGAAGCGCGTGCATCCCGTAGCGTGGCTTGCCTGCTTCGTCGACGATCCCTGCGGCCCGCTGCGCGGCCCCAAGAGCGCGGTGGTGAACGTTGCTGTGCTGCTCCGGCTTCCCTGTGCCAGCCGGGAACACCAGCCCGTCAACGCCGACAGGGCACGTCGACTGCCACGCAGAAAGAACGTTGAGCACGGTTGGCGTCATCGGGATCTGCCGCTGCCCCGCCTCTGACTTCGGGCTGCCGAACCGACCGTACCGATCCTTGCGTTGGCGCACGTGAATGATCCGCCGGTCGAAGTCGACGTCCTGCCATCGCAACCCGAGCAGCTCCGAAACCCTCATGCCCGTGAACACCGCAGTTGTCAGCAGCGGGCACCAGCGCTCGCTGGCGTGGTCCAGGATGGCCTTCACCTGAGCCGTGGTTGGGAAATCGACACCCGCGCACACCTTGCGCTTCGCCCGCCTGCCGGTCTTGACGCGCACCGGCGCAGCCACGTTCTGCGCAACGCTGCCGCGCCGTTGAGCATCCGACAAAATCATCTTCAGCGTGGTCAACAACTTTCGCGCCATCACCCGAGAGCGGGTAGCCAGCAACTGATCCCGGACCTCTTCGATCCCCGGCGTGGTTAGCTTCGCCAGCTTCACCGGCCCGAGGAGCGGAAGCAGGTGGTGGTCGAGATGGTCCTGATACTGCTCCAAGGTGCTCCGCTCAAGACCCTCGACCTTGCCACGCGCATGCCAAGCCGCAGCCGCTTGCGCGAAGGTGATCGACCGCGACTCGGGCGTATGCACGCCCTGTTGCACTTCATGCTTGGCGCGGGTCATCCATTCTTCGGCGGCGCGCTTCGTCTCGAAGGCCTTTCGGTGTCGCCTGCCGTGCTGGTCCTGGTAGTCGGCTTGCCAAGCTGTTCGTGCTTCGCCGGCCGGCGTGGTCCATGTCCGTTTTCGTATTGCCATCCACTCCTCCTTCTTATGAATCGGCGAGAGTCTGACTCGCCGAGCAACCGTGACGGATGGGAACGTACAGGACTGCGTGCGAACACGCAAGCCGGTGGTTGCGCGCCACCATATCATATAGTATTAGGACTCCGACACCCGAGGGAGGTCCGAACCGATGATAGAGGTCTACACAGCGTCGCAGGTCGCTGCCATTGCGGGCCTGACGCGACAGCAGGTGCGGGAGGCCGTTGAGGCTGGCGCGCTGCGACCGGCGCCTAGCCCGACGCTCACCGGCGGCGGCAAGACCAGCCGGTACGGCCGGTCAGAACTCGTGATCGCGCGGGTAGCAGCGGCACTCCGGCGGCACGGTACGGCGTGGTCAACGATCGCAGCCGTGGCCGACTGGCTGCGCCCGACGCTGGTCGCCGGGCAGCGGTATCGCAACGTGGCCGACGCCCGACGCGCGCACGACATCGAGTACGTGCGATTCGATGCGGCGAGCTGGAGAAAGCACCATCCCGAGGTAGCCGATGCCAACATCGCCGAGTCGTGCGCGCGTCGCGGCGTCGCCCGCGCGGACGCGGACAGCGACCCCACTATATCCCTGGACGAGCTGCACCGACTCGGACAGTGGCTCACGCTATACGACGGGCTGATCGGCTCCGGCGAGTCAGCCGTGATCCACGTGGTGGAAGACGACGACGCCTGGCAGGCGGGGTTCGGGTTGGAGCCGCCGTGTCGGCATGATCGGTCCCCATCATCCTGGACCGTGGTCGATCTGCGGGTCGTCACGGAGGGGCTTCGATGACGGCGCGCGATGTCGACACCGACAGCCTCGCCGACGACCTGCTCTACGGCGCCGAGGCGATCGCCAACTACCTGGGACTGTCGCGTCGGCAAGTGTACAACCTGATAGAAAACCGGGCCATCCCGGTCAGCAAGCTGGGATCCCTATACGTCGGGCGCCGCTCGACCTATCGCCAGATGTTCGACGAGCGCGAGGCGCGTTCCGTCGGGGCCCTCGACTGACCCTGATGGGGAACATCCTGGCAACGCCGCCAACACCGCCGCCCGGCAAGACGGTCCGGGCGAGGTGCCTGATGCCGGCGTGCGACGGGAAGCGCGGCCTCGCTCTGGCGACCACCGGCGATGCAGACGGTTGCGGACTCACTTGGCTTTGCCATCGATGCGGGTGGTCCGGCGGCCACCGCAATGGCGGCGCGTCCACGGAGCGACGTCCGGCGCCCAACATCGTCGCGGACCGTGTCGGCCCGTGCTGGCACACCGACGACGCCCCGAGGGCGACGCAAGTGGCGTCCGAGATCTGGCGCACTTCGATTCCGCTATGGTCTGCCGGCGCCGAGCCGGCGGTGGGGTACCTGCGGGACACGCGGCAGATCCCGCCGCCCTACCCCGAGACGCTGGCCTACTGCCGGCTGCGCCACCCGGAGACGGGAGAGCGCGACGTGCCCTGCCTGGTCGTGGCGAGGCACTGCCCGACGGTCCGCATGGTTCGCAGCATACAGCGCATCTTCCTCACCGAGAACGGGCAAAAATACGCCCGCGGCACTGCGAAATTGTCGCTCGGCAAGATCGCGGATGGCCGAGCAGAGCTGCTGTGGCCCGATGCGGAACTGGCGATCGCCGAAGGCGTCGAGAGTGCATTGTCGGCGTGGCGGCTGTTGCGCACCGCGGCATGGGCGATGTGCGGCGGATTCCCTGCGACCATAGCGTTGCCCAACCGGGTCAGCTGCGTCACCCTGGTCGCTGATCACGATGCCGCCGGTGGAAGCGAGGCAAAGGCGCGCGTCCTGGCTCAGTCGATTCGCGCGACGGGCGGACCTGCAGCGTCATCATGCCAGACCTGGTCGGCGCCGACGCAAATGACGTCCTCAGGAGCGTCGGGTGACCCGCCCGATCGGCCCGAGATTCCGCGCCGCGGACGTTGGCGACATCACAGCCGAGCCGCTCCCGCTCCTGTGCTTCGGCGACTGGCAGGGTCGCCCAGTTCCCAAGCGCGAGTGGATCGTCGACGGCTGGGTGCCGGCCGGTCACGTCACAGCACTCTACGGTGACGGCGGCACGGGCAAGAGCTTGCTTGCGCAACAACTGATGACCGCCGCTGCCATCGGCCAGCGGTGGATCGGCCCTCGAGGTAGAGCGGTGCCGTTCCTCGGGCTGTTTTGTGAGGACGACGACTCGAAATTCTGCGACGCCAGGCGGCGATCAATACCAGCTACGGCGTCGAGATGCGCGACCTCACCGACATGGTGACGATCGCCCGTAGGGTCGGCGAGGACAACACGCTAATGGTGTTCGATCGCGACGGCCGCGGCACGGTAACCCAAGTGTGGCATCAGATCCGGCGAACGGCCGTCGATCACGGCGCCAGCCTGCTGGTGGTCGACACCGCCGCCGACGCCTTCGGCGGCAACGAGTTGGTCCGCACGGAGGTACGGCAATTCCTCTGCCAGGCCCTCGGCGCACTGGCGCGCGACATCAAAGGCGGCGTCCTTCTGTGTGCGCACCCGAGCGTGAGAGGCGTCGCCGAGCGGAGCGGCGTGAGCGGCTCAACGGCGTGGAACAACACCGTCAGATCCAGGCTCTACCTCGATCGCCCGCGGCCTGAAGACGGTGCCGCGCTAGACCCCAACGCCCGCGTGCTCGCTAGGGTAAAGGCGAACCATGCCGCTGTTGGTGAGGAGATCCAACTCCGCTGGGAATGCGGAGTCTTATCCTCCATTTACAGGTCCGGCGGCCTCATCGGCCCGTTCGAAACAGGTAACCGCGAGCGGGCCGCAGATCAAGCATTCCTCAAATGCCTCGATACCGCGCTGGCGCAGGGGCGGTCCGCTTCCGCCACGCCGAATGCCAGCACCTACGCCCCGAAGATGTTCTGCCAAATGGACCAGCGGAGCGGGTTCGGGCGACGCGAGTTCGAGCGCGCGATGGAGAGGCTTTTAGGAGCGAAGGCGATCCACGTCGCAAGCTACGTCAAGCCAAACCGGCATCCCGCACAGCGAATCGAGCGCACCGCCGGAGAGGCCTCATTTTGACCCCCGCTGCGTCGACTGCGCCGCGTCTGCGCCAGGTCTGCGCCGGCTGCGCCAAGTGCGCCAGATCACCCTCTAACCCCTTGATTTTATTTGCGCCAACTGTCTGCGCCAGGTGCGCCACATGTGGTGCAACCCATTGATTTTGTTTGCGCCAGGTTGCGCTGCGTCGGTCCCCCGTACCCCCTGTGCACCTCGCGCCCCCTTGGGGCGGCGCGGGGAAGGCGCCGGCGGCGGTCCGGGTCGGCTGCGGGCTGCAACACGATCTCAATCTTCCAGCTGGGAGCGATCCGGCATCCGGCGGCCAATGTTGTTGCGCCGGTTTCTGCCCCCTTTGCGACGCTGAAGCGCAAGCAACCGCACGCGGTCCCACACCCGCCCAGTCATCATCCCACAGGAGGATCCTATGTCACCGATCACCAAAGCAAAGGCAGCCCTGCCGGCGCCGAAAGCGCATGGGGCGGTTCCGCGGGTGCTGTCCATTGCCGCGACGGCGCAACACCTTGGCGTCTCCTCGAAGACGGTGCGTCGCTGGATCGAGCAAGGTGAACTGCCGCATCACCGCCTCGGCCGGCAAATCCGCATTACCGAGTCAGACCTGATCGTCTTCCTGCACCAGTGCCGGCAGGCATGAGCAAGCATGTACACTGGTTTATACTTATTGCAGTGGCTTATGGTGTTATCGTGAATACATCGTGATACAGATTAGGCCCCTTTATATGTTGCTGTATGCACGATTGTGTACTAGATTACACTCCTGTCCTCACGGGGCAACCGATGTCCATCAGCCCGACGTCACGGCCCGCGTTCGCCACCCCGCCGACGCTCGCCGATCTCCTCGACAGGGGTGCTGCAGGATGAGCGTCTATCGCCCGACCGCCGCCGCGATGTCGGCTCAGCGCTGCGCACGCTGGCCCGCGCGCTCGGCAGGGAACCCGCAGCGATTCCCGCCAACCCGCGCTTCCTGCAGGCGAAGTTGAAGGAACTGTCGCCGGCCGCGGCCGGACTGTCGCCGCGGCGATGGGCCAACGTCCGCAGCCTGGTCAGCGCCACGCTGATGGATGCGGCGATCACCTCCTTGCCGGGCCGGCGGCTGACGCCACTCTCCGTGGCGTGGCAACGCCTCTACGATGTCCTGCCGAGCGAAAGGCTGCGCAACGCATTGAGCCGCTTCATCGGCGCCTGCTCGGTCGCCGGTATCGATCCCGATCAGGTTGATGACGCGGTCATGGACCGCTATCGGGACGACCTGCTGGAACGCAGCTTGCTGAAGAACCCCCGAACAATCCACCAGGCGACCTGTCACTGCTGGAATCTGGCGCGCCGGCAGCTCTCGGTCTGGCCGCAACAGGCGCTGACCGTCCCTGCCTACCGCGATACGTATGGCCTCCCCTGGAGCACCTTCCCGGCCAGCCTGCGCGAGGACACCGAGCGCTGGCTCGCGGTGCTGTCCGGCCACGACATCCTGGCCACCAGCGGACCGCTGCGTCCGCTGCGGCCAGCGACGATCAAGACACGACGCCAGCAGGTCCACTGGCTGGCCTCCGCGCTCGTTCATCGCGGGCGCGACCCGGCGACGCTGCGCGCCCTCGCCGACCTGATCAGCATCGACGCGGTCAAGGACGGTCTGCGGTTCCTGCTGGAGCGCCATGGCAACAAGCCGACACGCCACTTGCAGAACATTGTCTACGCCCTGCGTTCGGTGGCCCAGTGGGTCGGCGCCGACGACGCTCATCTGGCGCAGCTTGCCGATCTGTGCCGGCGGCTGGGCCCCGGCGCTGCGGGTCTCACTCAGAAGAACCGGGCGACGCTGCGCCAGTTCGACCACCCGGACAATGTCGATGCCTTGCTGTCGCTGCCGCCCACCCTGCTTGCCCGGGCCCGCCGCCGCACCGGGCCGTCGGCTTACGCCGCGCTCGATGTGCAGGTGGCGGTGGCGATTGAACTGCTGCTCGTGGCACCCGTCCGGATCGGCAATCTCGCCTCGGTGCAGCTTGCCGCAACCTCGTCCAGGTCGGACGAAACGGACCGCGCCACCTGGTGTTTCCGAGCGCCGATGTGAAGAACGAGGAGGATCTCGAGTTTCCGCTGCCGGCCGAAACCACCGTATTGCTCGACCTCTACTGCCGCGACTTCCGCCCACGGCTGCTGCGGCACCCGGCGACTGGCTGTTCCCCGGAGCGAACGGCAAGCACAAGTCCGCGAATACTTTGGCGCTACAGATCCAGGCGCGCATCCGCGCTGTCACCGGCCTCAACGTGACGCCGCACCAGTTCCGGCATATCGGCGCCAAGCTGTTTCTCGACGCCAATCCCGGCGGCTACGAAGTGGTCAAGCGTGTGCTCGGGCACCGCAGCCATAATACCACCACAGCCTTCTACTGTGGCGCCGAGTCGGCAGCGGCGGTGCGCCACTTCGATGCGCAGATCCTGCGGTTGCGATCCGCCGGGACGACAGACCTGCCGGCGCGACGGCAGGGTGGTGCAGCGACGCAGAAAAGGCGTGCCGCCCGATGAGCCGCTCGTGGCGCCGCAGGGATATCGCCTCGGTGATCCCGATCGGCGCCTGGCCGGCCGCCGACCTTGCCGCCTGGCGTCGCGCGCTCGCGCCAGGCGACATTCTGGAGCCGGGCGGACCTGCCGGCGGCTGGAGTCCAAAGACGGTCGTCAAACATCAAAACGGCTATGGCCGGTGGCTCGGGTTTCTTGCAGGACATGACCTTCTCGACCCGGCGAGATCGCCCGGCGGGCGGGCAACTCCGCAACACGTGGCGGATTACGCCAAGGAACTTTCCGCGCTGAACACGCCGCGGACCGTCATCGGCCGCCTGGAAGAATTGCGCGACGTTCTGCGGGTGGTGGAGCCGGAACGTGATTGGTCGTGGATCGGGCGGATGGCGGCCCGGTGCGGGGGGCGGCGCGGCGATGTTCGGCAAAAACGCGCTCGCCTCCGCCCATCATCGGAACTGTACGGGCTCGGCATCCGGCTGATGGCGCAGGCGGAACACGATACCTGCGAAACAGCGCTGCAGCGCGCGGTCGCCTTCCGCGATGGCCTGATCATCGCCCTGCTCGCCGCCCGCCCGCTGCGCCGTGGCAGCCTGGCCGCGCTGCAGCTCGGCGATGTCAGCCGCCGCGGCGCGACGATGTGGATGACGGTACAGGCAGAACACAGCAAGACGCGCACTCCCGTCGAGCTGCCGTTGCCGGAAGACCTCACCACCGGTATCACCGCCTACCTCGAGGAGCATCGCCTGGTGCTGTTGCGCGGCGCTGCCTGCGATGCCTTCTGGGTGTCCAGGGCGAGGCAGGCGATGGGCGAGATGGCGATTTACCTGCGCATCGTCAAGCTGACCCAGCAAGCGTTCGGCGCGCCGATCAATCCTCATCTGTTCAGGGATGCGGCGGCGACGACCATCGCCATCGAGGATCCGGCAAGCGTCCGGATCAGCGCCACGCTGCTCGGGCACAAGTCCCTCAGAATGACCGAGCGGCACTACGATCAGGCGCAGATGATCCACGCCTGCCGGCGCTACCACGACGCCCTCGCTTTACGTCGACGGCCGCCCCGCCCAAGCTGATCGACGACCTAGCCATCCCGGAGCCGAGGTCGTCGGCGCTGCGAAAGCGCCCCATCAATCCGTAAACAGCATGAGGAGATCCCGCGAGATCGAGGCGTTCAGGAGCGTCGATCAGGCGGCGCCCTTCAGTTTTCTGCAAAGCCAACATCGCGAGTGACGAACACGTTGCCCAAGGCCTACCCCGATCGCATTGATCCGCCGGCCGGCGGAAAGCCGTCCTCGCTTTCCGCTCTTGCTCGCCAAGAGCGTCGCTTGGCGAAGTCGGAGAGCGGACGCTTGACGCGTCTGCCTGCGTCGCGTGTGCCCCGGCGGGCCTCCTGGCGGATGACGGATGTCGAGATGAACGACGGCGGCTTTCCCGGGTCGGTGATCTCTGCGCCGGGCGACCGAGGGAACGACGTTGTCGCCCCGCCGGCTCGGCGATAGCATCGCAGCATCAAAGGGGGGAGCGGCGGCGATGGCGGACGTTTTCTTATCTTACGCGCGCGAGGACGTGACTACCGCGGAGCGGCTGGGGGCGGCCTTGGAAAAGCGCGGCTGGACGGTGTTCTGGGATCGGAAGATGCTCGCCGGCCCGCGTTACGACCAGGTGATCGCCGAGGAGCTCCGCAACGCCCGCTGTGTCGTCGTGCTTTGGTCGGAGTCCTCGATTTCGACGAGGTGCGAGTGGGTGAGCGCCGAGGCGGACAAGGCGCGAGAGCGCGACGTCCTCGTGCCGGCCAGACTCCACGATGTGGACCCGCCGTTGCAGTTCAACCTTCGCAACTGGGTGGATCTGTTCGGCTGGCAGAGCAACCGGGCGCACGACGGCTTCGACCTGCTCGTCTCCTCTATCACGCGCATCGCCGGTCCGCCCGCCACGCGGGCCGAAATCCCGGCCCGGTATCGCGAGTGGCTGCGCCGCGAGTGCGCCGATGTCAGCCTGCTCGGCCAAGCGATCGAGACCGGTTCCTCGATTAAACTGACCCACGTCTACGTCCCGGCCCTGACGCGTCCCGCCGCCACTTCGGCCAAAAGGAACCGGTCGCGGCTCCCGGAGACGGCGGAAAGGCAGGAGCCGATCCCGCTGCTGCCGCCGCCTCGATCGGGAGTCGCTCTACGTTCCGGCACCGGCGGGGGCGGGCAAGTCAACCTTCTGCCGGTGGGCGGCGCTGCAGAGCCTGGACGGACCGGCAGCGAAGCATCGGGTTCGGGCACCGAAGCCCTTCGCCGAGCCGGTGCCGAAGGGATTGCGCGGACGGCTGCCGGTGCTGGTCCGGCTGCGCGACTTCGCCGCCGGCATGACGTGCGGGCGGGGACTCGGCACTTGGCGCCGCGCCGACGTGGAACGCGCCCTCTCGGCTTGGATCGATGCCGCCCCGCCGGACGGCTTGTCGGGCGAGCTGGTAATCGCGCACCTGCGCGCCGGCAGCACGTTCCTGCTGCTGGACGGTCTGGACGAGGTGCCGGTGAGCGCGCCCGGCGGCGAGGCCTATCCACGCGAGCTGTTGGTCACCGGCCTCGCCGATGCCCTGCCGGCGTGGCTGACGGCCGGCAACCGGATACTCCTCACCAGCCGCCCGTACGGGCTGGAAGTGGTGGGGCTGCACCGCCTGGGGCTGCCCGAGGCGCCACTGGAGCCGTTGCCGCAGGAGCTTCAGGACCTGTTCGTCACCCGCTGGTTCCACACCCTCGGCAAGCCCGTGAAGGCCCGGGACCTGATTCCGATCCTGCGTGACCGCGAGATGCTGTCTCCGCTGGTCAAAAACCCGCTGCTCCTCACAGCGCTGTGCGTGCTCTACGACGGCGGTGGCCAGCTTCCCGAAGATCGCCGGGAGCTTTACGACCGAATCGTCACCAACGTTCTGTTCCACCGGTTTCCCGGCGAGACGCGGCAGCGCGAGACGATCCGGGCACGCCTCGAGGTGATTGCGCTCGGCATGCATGAGGGCCAAGCGGACGCGCCGCGATCGAGCCCGGCCGCCGAGATTACCTATCTGGAGGTCGACCGCATCCTACACGCGTTCTGGGCGGAGGACAGCTCCGGCGAAGACGCCCGGGTCGAGCCGGCGGCGCGGCGCGAAGAACTGATCGCACGCTCCGGCCTGCTGCCGCTGGCGAATGCACGGGCCGAATTCTACCACCTGAGTTTTCAGGAATTCCTCGCCGCGGAAAAAATCCTGCGGACGAAGGACGATCTGCTGCCGGTGTTCCGTGAGCGCGGTCGCGTGCCCGAATGGCGGCTGACGCTGCTGTTCCTGTTCGCAGGATATGTCACGTTCAAGAGATGGCTCTCGGGCCTGGCTCTGCTACAGCGGCTGATCGAGGATCAGGACCGGGAGACGGTGAAGGCCAATCCCGCTGCCGCCGTGTTCCTGGCGGAGGCGATCGAGTGGTTCCTGGCCAAACAGTTCCCGGTGGCGGACGCACTGGCCGAGCGCTTCCGCCAGCTTGCCCGCGAGGCGATCGAGGACGAGGTGGAGCTGAAGTCCCGCCTTGCGATCGGGCTCTGCCTCGGGCGACTGGGCGATCCGCGTATCCCGAGGCTAGGCGATCCCGCCGCGTACGTCGAGGTCCCGGCGGGCTCGTACCCCTACGGTGGGGACGAGATCCGGCGGGTCGAGATTACCGCGCCGTTCCGGATCGGCCGTTATCCGGTGACCAACGGCCAATATGCCGAGTTCATCGCGGTCGGCGGCTATAGCGAGCGCGGCCGGCAGTGGTGGTCGGACGCCGGCTGGGCGTGGCGCGAAGCGGAGAACGTGACGGAGCCTGGGCTGTGGCACGCCAGGCGGTGGAATGCCCCGAACCAGCCGGTGGTCGGCGTGAGCTTCTGGGAGGCGGAGGCATGCAGTGCCTGGGCCGGCGGCCGGTTACCGACGGAAGAGGAGTGGGAGGCCGCCGCCCGCGGACAGAAAGGCTTCCAATACCCCTGGGGCGGCAGCTGGCAGGACGGGATCTGCAATACGTATGAAGCCGGGCTGCACGCTACCTCGCCGGTGGGATTGTTCCCGCGCTCGCGGCAGGCCGAACTCGGCATCGAGGATCTCGCTGGCAATGTCTGGGAGTGGTGCGGCAGCTTCTATGACCAATCCGACAAGGCCTTTCCGGAAGCCCGTGTGCTGCGCGGCGGGTCCTGGCTCAGCTCCCGGGACTACGCGCGCTCGGCCTACCGCAACAGGGACCACCCGAGCTACCGGAGCAGCCTCATCGGGTTTCGCGTGGTGTTTTCGTCGCCCATCCTCGAGCACTGATCCCTGCAGGGCGGCGCTGACGCGCCGCCCTGGAATTTTCAGGGCCATGCTTTTTCTCGGGCGGCGACGGCCCGGCGGTGTTCGGCGGGGCGCATCACCAGCGTCTCCAGGACGTGGCGGCGCAGGCCCCAGCTGTCGGCGTGGGCGACATGGGCGACCCAGCCCTGAATGACGGCGTCCAGTTCGGCGAAGCTGACCTCGCCGCGATGATACGCCTCGAGCCGCGCCCGCAGCCGCCGGTGTGCCCAGCGCACCTTGCGCGCCTTGACCAGGCGGTGGCCCGGATCGACAACGAAGCCGAGCCACGGGATGCCGGCCTCGACCGGAAGCACCTGCGCGCGGCTGTCGTGGATGACCAGGCGCAACGACGCCAGCCGCTCGATGATCGCCGCCTTCCACTCCCAGAGCTGCCGCTTGCTGTCGGCGAACAACGCGAAGTCGTCGACGTACCGAAGGTAGGCGCGGCAGCCGAGCCCTCGGGTGACGAACTGATCGAACGCGTGCGGGTAGCAGTTCGACCAGAACTGCGAAGTGAGGTTGCCGATCGGCAGGCCGCGCGGCCGGCAGACGGCGAGCAGGTCGTCGCCGGCAAAGCACACGTAACGGTATTCGTCGTCGAGCACGCCGCGGCCGCTGTCGACGATGGTCTCGGCCAGCGCCATGACGTCCGCCTCGGGGATCTGCCGGCGCAGGATGGCGAGCAGGATCGCGTGATCGACCGAGGCGAAATGCTGGACGATGTCGGCGCGCAGGACGAAGCGGTAGCGGCCGGCGAAGCGCTGCAGCCGGTCGACGGCCCGATGGGTGCCCTTGCCGACGCGGTTGGCGTAGCTGTCCGGGATGAACAGCCGTTCGAAGCGTGACTCGATAACGTTGCAGAGCGCGTGGTGGACAACCCTGTCTTCGAAGCGCACGGCGCTGATCTTGCGCCGTTTCGGATCCTCGATGAGAAAGTGGACGTACGAGCCCGGCCGGTAGGTGCCCGCGAGCAGCCGCATCTGCAGGTCGACCAGGTGTTCTTCCGCCCGGTATTCGAAGCAGGCGACACCGACCGTGCCGCGCTTTCCCCGCGCGGCGGCGCGCCAGGCAAGGACCAGATTCTCCCAGGAACACAGGTGCCGAAAGGCGGCGCTGGGCGTCCGGCCGTCGCCTTCGGCCAGGGGAAAACAGAACATGGCCGAGGAGATGGTGATCTTCGCGCGCACCTTCGATCTGCTGGAATGGCTGCTGCCGAAGTCGGAGCGGTTTCCGCGCGCCTACCGCTCGACCGTCACCCAGCGGCTGATGGATGCCGCGCTCGACCTGCAGGAGGCGCTCGTCGTGGCCGAGACCCGGCCGGGACGCGTGCGCCTCGCGGCGCTGCGCGACGCCGATGCCGCGCTCGGCCGGCTGCGCGTCTACCTGCGGCTGGCGCATCGCTGGCACTGGCTCAGCGATGGCCAATACGCGCACGCCGGCGGCATGGTCGGCGAGATCGGCCGGCTGATCGGCGGCTGGCTCAAGGCGGAGAAGGCGTAACGACCGTAATCGCCGTATCGGAGAGGCGGGGCGCCGGGGGAGCAGATCCGGCCGGCGCCCCTGTTCTGTATGCGCCCGACGGCGACCGGCGTCATCCTGCCGGACCGTGCGGACTGGACGCACCCGCGCCATCTCTCCTCCCTCGCCTCGGCCCGCGAACCGTGGTTGGCGGACAACTCCGGAAGCACGACAGGTCCGCATCGCGAGCTTGTCGTACCCGCCGGGCGCGACGGCACCCGGCCCGGGAGGGAAGGGAAAGATGTGCGACGAAAACACCACGCGAAACCCGATGTTGTTGTTCCGGTTGTTCGGGTGGTTCCTGTTGCGGTAGGCCGAGCGCGCGTTGTCCCGGTTGTTGTTCCAGGACCCGCCGCGCAGCACACGGGCAGAGTCGACGAGCGGCCCCACCGGCCTTTCGGCCGGCCGGAAAACGATACGATAGCCGCGGCTCAGCCGCCAGACCAAAAAAAACGCGAAGCCGGCGCTAGCGCGCCGGGGGCGCCGCGGGACGCGGCGCTGCTAGAAAGTCAGGAAACGAAGATGGGCGACGAAAACACCACGCGAAACCCGACGCTGACGTCCCGGATGAACGGGTGGGCCCTGCCGCGGTAGGCCGAGCGCGCGTAGTCCCGGCCGCTGCCCCAGGACCCGCCGCGCAGCACACGGGCAGCGAAGTCGTCGTTACGAGATTGCGTGACATCCGGCTTGTCGTACTTGTTCGCGCACCACTCCCAGACCGTTCCCGCCATGTCGAGCGCACCGACCGGCAGCGGCGATGCGCCATCCGGGTACATGCCCACCGCGGTCGCCGCCGGCTCTCGAAGGTGTTGGCCCGCTGCGGTTCCGCCTTGGGATCCCAGTTGGCGCCCCAGGGAAAAGCATAGGCAGCGTTGCCGCCGGTCGCCGCCTGCTGCCACTCCCACTCGTCCGGCAGCCGTAAGTCGGCTTGCAGCCGCCCGCCGAGCCAACGGCAGAATGCCACCGCATCGAACCAGTTGACGTACACCGCCGGATGGTTGCCGAAGCGGCCGACGTCGTAGGTTTTGCCGTCCGGATCGCGGTAGAGGTCGTTGTCACCCCACCAGCGGGGATTGCTCCAGCCGTCCTCCGCTTCCAGAAATGCCCGATACTGGGCGACGGTAACCGGATAGCGGGCGATGCGGAAGCGTTCGACCCGCTTGCGGCGCAGCCGGGTGCCGGGAAGCAGGCGACGTTTGGTCTGAACATCGACCTCTCCCGCGGCCACATCACACCAGTCGATCTCGGGCACCCCGTTGGCATCGGGCTCGACTCCCTTCCGCGGATCGCCGAAAACGTCGAGGCGCTCGCCGATCAGCCGGCGCTGGTGGTGATCTGTTCGTGGGTCCTTCAGGTCCTCGATCATCCGTTCGGGCAGGATCGGACCGAGGAACTTCTGTTGTTCCGGAGTGAGCCGTTCTTCCGGGCACTGCCGCAGCGCGGCGGCCGCCTCCCGCACCCGTTCGTGCGACCACAGATAGCTGCGGTTCTCATTCTTGCTCAGCCAAGTCCTGGCATCCGCCTGGAGCTGGCGGATGGTGAGGAGTGCGCCGCGCCGCAGATCGATCCACTGGCCGAGATTCGGCCACAGCCGCAGCAGCGCCTCGTGCGCAACCTCCACCACCTCCTCGCCACTGCCCCCGTAACGCCCGGTGACCAGCAGCCGGGCGTCAACGAGACGATGGACGAGTACTGGCGCCTGCGGGCTGAACCCCTTCAGCGGCGCGCGGCGGCGCAGATCGTTGCGGGCTTCGCCGTCTTCCACCTGGACAAGAGCGGCGAAGATGCCCGGCAGCGCCTCGCTTCTCTTCCGGCAGCAGGCCGGCGACGACCGTGGCCTCGGCGTGCTTGACGATCGCCTCGGCCAGGCCACCGATCGACCGGTATTCGTCGAGAGTCAGCGCGCCGGGGTAGCCGGCCCGCTTTGCCCACAGCCGCTCCAGCGCGAATTCCAGCAGCGGCAGGTCGCCCGGCCGCGCCAGGGCGTCGTTCAGCAGGACTTCGGTGAGATCGTTCGGAACGTGCAGCTGGCTCGTCTTGGCGGGGCAGCAGATGATCCGCGCCAGCGCGTCTCGGTCGAGCACCCCCAAGTGGATGGTGGCGTCGCGCAACCGAGGGTAGAGGCTCGGATCGTCCAGCACGTTTCCCCAGAAATCGGCGCGCAGGGTGAGCACCACCCGCAACGCCGGACACCGGCGCGGCGCTTCCAGCAGCATGTCGATGAACGAACGCACCTGCGCGGCATGGGCGTCCGCCGCGTCCGCGGCCGCAGGACGCTGGGTGTACAGTTCCTCCCACTGATCGACGAGCAGCAGCAGGTGGGTCGTGCCCGGCTCCTTTGTCTCGACGATCTGCCGGATCACGTAACACAGGTGATCGGCGCCCTTGAGTTCGAGGCGCTGTGCCAACTGTTCGTGCTCTGTGTCGCGCTGGCCGGCACTCCAGGTAAGGTAATGCGGCGGCTCGCGCCACGGCAGCAGCGCGCGCGCCAGTTCCAGGAACGGCTCGCAGCCCGGCGTCATCTCCACCATTTGCCAGACTTGGTCGTTCTTGGGGCGGCGCAGGCGCGGAAACAGGCCGGCGCGCGCCAGCGACGACTTCCCGCTACCGGACCGGCCGACGACGGCAACGAGGGGAAAGCACATCACCTTGTCCACGAGCCGCCGCACGTCGTCCTCGCGGCCGAAGTAGAGGGCGGCGTGCTCTTCCCGGAAGACGCTAAGGCCTCGGTAGGGGCGGATGCGGGTGCGCGGATCCGGGTTGTCGGGGCCATACAGATCGACCGGAAACTCGCCGCGGAGGGCACCGGCGATCAGCGCGACGTGTCGAGGATCCCCGCGCTCGACCCACATGAAGTCGCGGAGGTCGCTGACTATGTCTTCGCAGCCTTGGTTGAGCAGGAACGGGATGATTGGCAGCGGCGGCTTCCCGGCTTCTAGCAGCTCGCGGTGACGTTTCAGCGCCGCCGCAACCTCGCGCTTCTGCCACGGCCCATAACCGGCATGGCCGGCGGCGACGATCACCGCCCGGCATTCGGCGAGCTTCTCGTCCAGGGTCGTCGGCCAGTGGTCCCCCGGCCGCAGGTGCCAGTCGTCCTTGAACAGCTCCACTTCGCGGTCGAGCGCCCGCGCCAACTCCTCGACCGCCGCCCTATCCTCGCGATTGTAGCTGAGAAAGACCTTGTGCCGCTCCTTCACCACGGGCCCCCCGAGACCAAGCGAAAGCTTTATGGTCAGAATAGCGCGTGCGCCTCGTTGCGGCCAAGTCTTCGGCCCAGGGGACGCTCGCGATGCTATAGTGAGGGGATATGGATTCGGACAAGGGGGGAAAGAAAATGGCCGAGGTGGTCATCTACGTCGTCCGGCATCATCGCGACGAGAAGCGGGAGGCGCTGCCGGCGGCGATCGCCGCCCACTTCGACGGTGACGAACCTGTGCGCGACGGGCTCGGCATGCGCGTGCCGGTGCGCATCCGATGCAAGGCGTGGGACGGGACGCCGAACGGTCCACCACGACCAATCGCTTTCGACGCGGCGGATGCGAACATCGTGGTCGTGCTGCAGTCACAGGACCTGAAGGAAGCAACGGCTGGGCCGTGGCGGGGGTTCTTCCAGGACCTGGCCGCGGAGCGGAACGGCCATCCGGAGCGCACGCGCGTGCTCGACGTTTCGCCCGGCGGAACCGCGCTGCCGGGCCTTGAGGCGGTGCAGCAGGTGAGGACCGGGCATTGGCCGGGCCTCCCCGACGACGCGGCATGGCGGGTGCGGCTGCTGCTGCACGTCGTCTACGCCATCGCCTATCAGCTCAAGGCGCGCGACGCCCTCGACAGGGTGGGCGGCGGCGACATCGATCGCATGGTCATCGAGCGGGAGCGCCTGTTCCTCAGTCATGCCAAGGCCGACGGCTGGGAGATCACATCGACGATCCGGGACCACCTGTCAAAGAACACCTACGGCGTCGGCACCTTCGTCGATGCGTTCGATCTTCCGGGCGGCACCCGCTTCGACAGCCAATTCGACGCGCAGATCGCTCTCAGCGCACTCGTCGTCCTGCGAAGCGATCGGCACGGCACCCGGCCCTGGTGTCGCTGGGAGGTGCTGCGCGCCAAGGCCCACAATCGTCCGGTGCTGGTGGTGGATCTGATCGAGCACGGTGAGCCTCGCGTGTTTCCTTATATCGGCAACGTGCCGGCGATGCGTGTCCAACTCAGACGCGCAGCCGCAGGTGCGCCGGCGAGTCTAGGATGCGACGAAATCGAACGGATCGTCCTGGCGATGACGACGGAAGTTCTGCGCACGCTGATCTGGCGTCGGCGCGCCGTGACGGTGGTCCGGGAGGCGTCGGCAGCGGGACATCCGGATGTGGCGGGAAAGAAGGTCGACTACTTCTTGCGTGCGCCCGAGTTGGTCGACGTGGCCTTCCTTCGGCAGGCGAATGTGCCCGGGTGCACTCTCGTTTATCCCGATCCGCCGCTGGACGATCACGAGCGGCCGCTGATCGAAGCCGTCGGTACCGGCTTCCGGTTTCTGGCCTTGTCCGAGCTGGAGAGCGCCCGATGATGCGCGATCCTGCGCCGATCGTCGCGCTGTCGATTTCCGACGGCCCTGACGAGCTCGCCCGCTTCGGCTACCTAGAAAGTCATATCCACCAGATGCTCACGGAACTGTTGGTGGCTTTGCTTCGCGGCGGTTACCGCCTCGGCTATGGCGGCGATTTGCGAAAGGCAGGTTATACCCGCGAACTCTTCGAGACACTGACGGAAGCCTATGCCCGCGGCCGGCTGACGGAGGGCATCGGCCGCCGATCGTCCACTATTTTGAATTCTCGTCATGGGCGAACGACGAGCCGGCGAAGCTGGCGGTACACCTGGAAGCGATCGGCACGGCGGCGGTCACCCACTTTTGTGAGCCGACCGGCCGTTACCTGGCGGTATTCGCGACGGATGACGGCTTGCGCATCGTCCAAGGCGTTGATGGCAGCCAGGCGATCGACCGAGACAAGCTCGTCGCGCGGCTTGGTGTGATGCGTGCGGAAGGTAGCGCCACCTTGGAAGCCGACACCCTTAGTGCGATGCGGCGGACGATGGCGGCGGAAACCGTCCTTCGCGTAGTTGCATCTGGCAAGGTTGCCGGCTACCGGAGCCGCCTGCCCGGCATCGTCGAGGAGGCGCTGCTGCACGCCGCCAACGGTCGGCTGGTGGTGCCGTTGGGCGCCTTCGGCGGAGCCGCTCGCGACGTCGCGATCGAACTCGGACTGCTGCCGGAGACCGCACGGGTCGGATACGCCGCGGCCGGCGACAGCTACTATCCCGCGCTTGCCAAACTGGGCAAGCTGGCCGAGGAACACCGCCACGTGGCTGAGGACGCCGGCATCTGGCGGGAGATGCAAGTGCTGGCCGAGGCAGACGATCCGACTGTCATCGCCGTCGGCGTCCGCCGGATCGCTGATCGAGCGAGCGGGAACTCAAACCCTTCCGCAATCAAGCGCTGAGACGGCGGGAGCTGTTGCCGCCTCTTAGATCGGGATGATTTTGGGCTGAGTCGGCTAGGGGATTGATCGGGATAGGGGGGCGCCTCGCGGCGCCGCCCCTCCCACACCACCGGGCATACGGGTCACGTACCGCGGCGGTTCGACCGGGTTAAGCTTGGGCGGGGACATGGAGGCGGGGCAGACCGAGGGAGTCGAAGGTGTGGTTGCGCAGCGCCATTTGCACCGCCGGATGTCCTGACATGCGCCAGAAGCCGGTCGGCGAACTGGCGGCAACCGCTGCCTGGAACTTTGGCACGCCACGACGGCGTAGTTCCTTGAAGCGGTTTGGCCCGTTCTGCCACTGCCGCCAAAGATACGATCGTAGTCTTCGGCGAATCCACGCTTCCAGGTTTGTGAGCACCCGCGGGGTCTGGCAGAAGCCGAAGTAGCCGCGCCATCCGATCAGGTATGGTGTCAACTCGTCGATCAGCTGCCGTAGAGAGAGCCCCCGCGTCCGGCGTGTCATGTCCCGGATCTGCATCTTGAATTTGTCGAGTGCCTTTGGCTGTTAATCAGTACCCAAGTGGGACCCCTGTCCAAAATCGACCCATGTCATTGTAATCACTTGCAGAATCGACTGTTCGCCGGGGTCCCGATCGGCGCCGATCGGGACCCCGCCTCGAAATGAAATTCCTTTTTGCAGCATCAAACGCTTACCGCGCTCCCGTAGATACCGTATTGCCTGGTCAAGCAGCGACGTTCGGATCGAACGGTTTGTGGTGTTTGAGGACGCCGAAGGCGATGTGGACAAGCTTTCGCATCGCCGCACCGAGGGCGCTCATCTTCGATTTGCCGGCGGCGAGCAGGCGTTGGTACTGGGCGCGGACCAACGGATTCCAGCGGGCGGCGACCATCGCCGGCAGGAACAGTCTGGCCCGCCAGCGGGCATCCCCGGCCTTTGACAGACGTGGCCGCTTCAGCACGCTGGAGCCGGACTGGAATTCGACCGGCACGAGACCGAGAAACGCCGCCGCCTGACGGGCAGAGGCGAAGGTTCGACTGCGGAACAAGGCCAGGAACCACAGCGAAAGCTTGGCGCCGATGCCGGGAATACTCTCCAGCAACGCCCGCTGCTCCTTCAGCTCGGGATGGCTGTCGAGATGGTCGTCGATCTGCCGGCGCAGCCGGGCGATCTCCGCCGCCAGCACATCCAGCATCGTCTGCAGCGAGACGAGCACCGCGTCGGGGGCCGGCTCGGCACGCGCCGTCTCCAGCCGGTTGAGCTCGCGGGCAAAGTCCTGTTCAAGGGCGGCGAGCCGGCCGAGGAGTGCCTTCAGCTGGCGGATCTCGCCCGGCGGCGGCGTCCAGGCGGCCGGCCGGCGGGCGTCGCCGAACAGGGCGAGGATCAGGCCGTCGTGCCGGTCGGTCTTCGTCCGGACGCCCAGGCTCTCGGCGAACCGCTTGACCTGCAACGGGTTGACCACCGAGACGTGGCAGCCGGCGTCATGCAGGAAGGTCGCCGCCGCCTCGTGGTAGACGCCGGTCGCTTCCAGGACGACGTGCAGTTCGGCCGCGGCGGCGCCAGTCACCCGGGTCGCCCAGGCGAGGAGGGCGGCGTGTCCGTCGGCCGTGTTGGCGACCGACTTCGGCCGGACCTGCCGGCGGGCAGCGTCGCGCAGCCAGGCGCAGTGCAGTTTCTCCTTGCTGACGTCGACCCCGATGACCTGCATCCCAACCCCTCGTCGTTGCCGATGACCTCCCGACCGACTGACCTTGTGGATACGGACTTGCGGGCAAAACGCCGCGTCCTCGATACCGTCCAGCCTCCAAGAGGTCGAAGGTGCGGACCGGGGGCACAATCTACGCTTCGGACTTGCCGTCCAAGGGCGGATGCATGCTCACCCGGTCCACGGTGAGGCCAGCTACGCCTCACCGCCGGCAAGATACAAGGGGGGGTCCGCTTCGGCGCTGCTTCACAAATAACCCATGTTCACCACCACAGCATCGGAAAAGGAGCAATCGGAATGGCCAACATCGGCATTGTCCGCAAAGAGGCGGACAGAAAGTTTGTCGGCAATCTCAACACGCTCGCCATCCGCGCCAACATTCGGATCGTCCCGGTGCGTGACAAGCGGCACGACACCGCCCCCGACTACAGGGTGCAGACGGCCGATGGCGTCGACATCGGCGCGGGCTGGACGCGTCGGCCGGGAATCACAGCGGAGCTACGTCAGCCTGAAGCTGGACGACCCGACCTTCCTCAACCCGATCTACGCCAAATTCGGCCGCGCCGCCGGCCAGGACGACGTCTTCTCCGTCATCTGGGACCGCGGCTGATCCGGGATGCGATCAGCGCCAGGGCCTCACCACTCGACCCCGAGATTGCCTCCATCCAAGACACGGTCGATTTCAGAATGGACCTAAGGTTACTGCAGCCTGCGGACATCGCTGGATAACCAGCACGTGCAAGCCTGAAACGGCTCCTAGCCGATCCGAAGCGTAGCGCGAAGAAATGTTTGTTTTTCGGACGACCACGGACTATATTGTTCAATATTCGGACAAGCGGGCGGTGACAATGGCTACAATGATGGAGGCGCGGATCCTGGCGTTTCCTGCGGCTGAGATCGAAGCCCTGATCCGCAGCGGTTTGGAGGAGGAAGCGCGGGATCAAGCGGACCTCCGCGGGAACATCGGATCGAGTGGCGGAGCGCGAGACTACCTCGAACCAGAAATCGATTCTCTCGTGGCCGTGACGATGCTGACGCGGATCGAGCCGCTTGTGGCGCCGATCAAAGTGGACGAGAGCATCATCCAGCCGGGCGGCTATGCGAGCGTGGACGCTTGCGTCAAGGACATTTTGAAGAAGCTGGAGCGGCGCTGGAACAAACTTCAAAGGGAGAGTTCGTGATGGGCAAGGTTGATGAAAAGGTCGGCTTCGCGCGGGGCGAAGCGGAGGCTGCGGACAGGCAGGTTCTCGCGGAAAGGCTGCGTGAGGCGCGGGAATATGTCGGCCTTTCGCAGGAAGAGGTGGCGACTTATCTCCGCGTGCCTCGGACGGCGGTGACGAACATGGAAGCAGGGCAGCGGCGCGTCGACGCACTGGAGCTCAAGAACTTGGCGCAACTTTACAAGAGATCGGTCGGGTATTTCACAGGGGAGTCGCAGATCGAACGGGATCTGCCGAAGGACGTGGCGGTGCTGGCACGCGCGGCGGCGGGCTTATCCGATCGAGACCAGGAGGAACTGAGGCGATTTGCCGAGTACCTGCGTTCCCGATCTCAAGCGGAAGGGAGCCGCAATGGCTGACGTACGCGGCGCCATCCTGCGTGGGACAGCAGAGGCCGGGCGCCTGCACCGTGCGCTTGACATGCGGGCGCGGATCGCGGCCGAAGGGGGGCGCGTTGATGTATTTGGTACAATTGTCGGACTCGGCGTCCCGCTGATCTTCAAGCCGCTCGACGGGTTGCTAGGGGCGTTCATGCCCCAACCCGTACCGGGGGTGCTGATTACCACGCGGCGGCCGTTGACTGTCCAGCGGTTTACCGGCGCGCATGAGCTTGGTCATTGCCGGTTAGGTCACCGGCCGAGCCTCGACGACGAAACGATCCTGCGGCGAATGCCCTTCCAGGAAGGAGCCGATTACGAGACGCAGGAGCTAGAAGCCGACGCCTTCGCAGCGGAGTTCTTGACGCCGTCTTGGCTGGTAGCCGAGCATTTCAGGCGGCAGGGCTGGTCGGCGCGTGACATTGGCGATGCGCGGACGGTTTATCAGCTCTCGCTGCGTATCGGCGCAAGCTATCAGGCGACCTGTTGGGCATTGCAGCGGCATAAGGTGATCGAGCGGCCTATCCGCGAGAGGCTCCTCGGCGCTCAGCCTAGAGTGGTAATGCGCAACCTCCTCCAAGGATATGAACCGCCGCACTGGTGGGGCGACGTCTGGGTGATTACCGAACGTGATCAGGGCGCCCTGATCGAAGGTAGCCGGACCGACCTCTTCCTTGTCCGCCTGAAAGAACAGAGCAGCGCGGGATATCTGTGGAGCTTCGAGGAATTGGAGAAATCTGGTTTCGTGACGGTTCGGGACGAGCGCGAAGCCCCCGCAGGGGAAACGATCGGCGGTGCCGTGACCCGCTGTGTGACCGCACGATCGGAGGAACGGAAGAGCGGAAAGCTGACATTCCGTCAGCGGCGTCCTTGGCTTAACCGAGAACGGCCGCTATCCGAACTCACGCTGGCCTTCGACCTCTACGGTCCGGAGGAAGAAGGGTGGTCGCAGGCTGAACGGCGGCGGCTGGCGGCATGACCGAGGTAACTGTCGTCTGCGACCTTCGCCCGCTCTTCGGCCCGGCTCGGGACCAGGGCTGCAGGCCAACCTGTGCGGCCTTCGCGGCGAGCGATGCGCACGCCGCCATGCGGACCGGCTGGGAGCCGCTCTCGTGCGAGTACGTCTATCACCACGCCGTGCGGCGAGACGGCGGGGGCCCAGAGGAAGGCGCTACGTTACGGTCCGTGCTTGAGGCGGTCGAGATTGACGGCCAGCCGCGTGAGTCTGGCTGGCCCTATTTGGACGTCATTCCGGACGAACTTTGCCAGTGGCACCCGCCGGCCAACGTCGGCGAATTGTTCAGGCGTCGCGCCGCGGGGGTAGCGCCAGCGCTCGACGCGGTTAAGGCGGTGCTGGATTCGGGAACGCCGGCAATTGTTGGGATGACGGTGTCGGATGCATTCTACGAGCCAGACGCCGAGGGCATCATCGATACAGACGAACCGGAAGACCCTACGCGAAGGCATGCCATAATCGCTGTCGGGCGAGGTCGTCGGGGCAACCGCGGGCTCATTCTGGTGCGCAATAGCTGGGGCGACGAGTGGGGCCTTAACGGCTGCGCTTGGCTGTCCGAGTCTTACCTGGAGCCGCGCCTGCGGGGCGTCGCTGTGATGAAGGAGGCGGCGTAGTGTACATGGCAGTACCGACACAGGCAGGCTGCGGCGTAGCTTGGCTCACGGCGGCTCAGAAAATCGACGATGCGGGCGGCAATCTCTACAACGTTGTAGTGGACATCGAAAACCCGGCCACCCTGACCGCTATGGATCGGCGAGTCATCGGAGCACTCGACGGCTTTCTGAGGACCCACGAAAAATTGCCGGTCGATTCCGTCGCCAACACCATAATTCCTTACGCATTGTATCGGAAGTACGGCGCGCCTCAGTTTTACGATGTGTATGAGAAGGACGTTTACCCGCGTGTCACGAAGCCGCAGGAGTGGGGCCGATACTTCTACCGCATGATTCACTACGAAACACGAAGCGGCATGATGAACCCGCTTCAGCGCCTGGTCGAAAAGGTGCGGACACAGGTAAACGGACCTCGTACGTACGGAAATGTTTTCGAGCTCCCGGTCACCGATCCGGCGCTAGATGTCAACACATACAACGCTGCCTGCGATGGGAACCTGTTACGCGGCGGGCCGTGTCTTAGTTTCCTCAGCTTCAAACTCCATCCGACGCGCGGGCTCATGCTGACCGCGATGTACCGCAACCACTATTTCATTCAGCGGACCCTCGGTAACTACATCGGGCTTGGGCGGTTGCAGGCCTTCGTCGCCGAGGAAGCTGGTGTTGCGATGGGGCCGCTCACTTGCATTTCGACGCATGCGGAGCTCGACACCGGCCCTTGGGGCAAACGCGACGTGCGTCGGTTGCTCCAGGAATGCGCGGCCGCAGTCAGCGAGACGGCAGAAAGCGAATCAGAGGAGAATAGGCACGTCCTCGTGCGGCAAAGCGTATAGGTGTCGAACCCCTTCAATGAACTCGGATTGACCGCCGTAACTTGGATGGCGGACGTAGTCGCAATCAAATCCCAGGCGGGTCAGTGCCTTGTGGGCGTCGCCGCCAACGGCGACGACGCGGCGGGGAGCAAGTGCTTCGACAAGAGCAACGATCAAATACTCGCAAGCACGTCGCTCTGCAGCGGTATGTGAGCGGTTGGTCAGCGGATCGTTTGGCTCATGGGGGTGGAACGGAAAGACGTTCCACAAAAACACGGGACGTCCAAGCCGGGAGATCATGCGCCAGACAATGGCCGCGGTACGCTCGGCAACCGCAGGGCCGACAGTGGCGCGACCGAATGAGATGCCTCCAAGAGTGGCTCCCAGAGCATCGAGGTGGGCTTCGTCAGTAAGTGGCAGGCCGGTGCGACGGCCGCCGCGGTAGCCCAGGTCGCGACCGATCCATACGGAATCAACCCCTCCGTCAAGGGCTGCGGCAAGAAAAGCTCGAAGATTGTCTCGTCGAATCAAAGGCGCGTCTGGTCTGTCGTGAACAGGACAGCGCTCGGCATAGGGGTTGAAAACCGCTTCAAAGCGGCGCGAGACGAGCTCATCGACGAATTCAGCGGCCCGCATCAGGACATTCCCTCAAATGTAATGCAGCGGTTGTTGAGGTCGGCCGTGACGCGACCCCTTCGATGTTTCCGGAGCTCTCGAAAGACACTGTAGCCTTGCAGGATGGCCTCCTCCCAGAGCCACAGAGGCAGGCGATCGACCTCGTAGCCCTGGACGAATTCTCTCACCGCTTTAAGCAGGCCATAATCGAGTAAAGCAACGTTCTCAAAGAAGTTGAGTCTGGGCGGCGTGATTGAAGATCCATGTCGAGAGGCCTTCTTCGATCAGGATCGCGCGGGCTCCGTCTTCTGTTTCGTCAACTTTCGGATCGCTCTTTCGCTTAACGCGAAACAGAGTTCGCGTGACCGGAGACCAACCCAGCACAGCCGCATAAGCGAGATGGAAGACATCGTGGAAACGGTAGTCGTCTTCTTCAGCCTTGTTGTCAGTGATGCGGTCGCCAATATTGATTTGATTACAGCGTTGTATTACGTACGTGCGGCCTGCGACCGTCCGCTCGCTGATCTCCATAGAAATCGCGCGCGGCAACTGTTCCTCAGGTGGGAAGGATTCATCAAAGAGCGGAGGGTGGCGTTTTTCGGGCGGCCAGCGGCTCCAGGTCTTCTCCAAATTCTCGGCAGCAGCGTTGCCGAGGCTGACGGCCGCGTCGGTCGCGGCGGCGATCAGTGCGCGCAGGATCTCAAGGAGGTGACCCGAAAGGAGATCCCGGTTGTCGTCGAAGCGGCGGACCTCGAAGTCGTCGAGAAGGCGGCCGACCTTTCCGGCTAGGCGAATGACCCCCGTCTCGAAGGTCTCGGCAGGCCCCCGGCCTGATGGGGCAAGGTCGGGCTGTAGGGTTGCAAAGTTGAGCGCGGCGTCGGGCTGGACTTCGTCCCAGTCGCTGTGGCCACGTGAGAGTCGCTGGGCCAGGATGCTGAGCTTCACGCCAGCGCGGGTTGCGATGTTGGCGAAATACCAAAGCACGTCACCGAGTTCCTCGACCACGGACAGCTCGTAACCGGCGTAGGAATCGGCGTCGCGCTGCTTCTTCTTGAGCTCGCTCAACAGGCTCCCTACCTCGCCGAACAACCCGAGCAACGGCAGAACGAGCCCGTCGATGTCGCGGCGGGGGTTTCTGTCGGTTTGGGCGGCGAGCTCCTGGTAATGGTCCAACCCGAGCCGCTCGTCGTGGTCGCCGAATATCGAGAGCTGATGCGGGTACAACATCAATGGGCTCTTGCAGGGTTCTAGGCCGCTCGAATGAGCCTCCCGACGCCAATAGTCAAGCTGCTGACTTCGTGTGATCCGGTGCCATTGCATCAAGCTGGTGGAGTGGCGAGGTCACGTTACCGGCGGAGGGCGTGGCCAAAGAGCGTGATCGCCCGCGCCAACCACTGTAAGCAGCAATGAAAGCTCCGTGAAATCTGAGGCATGAACCCGTTCCGCAACAGCCGAGGAGTTCCGCTACCGCCTCCCCCACGAGCGTTTGAGCGTTTCGATCAGGTCGTAGCGGTTCAGAACCTGTTCGCAGCGGTTCCAGTCGGTTGCAGGGACGTTTTCGGTGTAGCGCAGCGCGAACGGATGCCGGCGTGGAACAGCGTCGATGACGCGCTTCGCCTGCTCGATCTCGCCTTGCGCCGCCAGCACCCAAACGTCTTCGAGGGTGTCGGGGATGGTGCCGAAAACGTCGCGGATGTCCTTGAGGCGGTGCGACAGTGCGCGGTGAACGTCGTCTTCGACGGAGCAGTGGTAGCGGAGATTGAGAATCTCGATGACCTCCGCCTCCTGGCCGATGCGCTCGATTCTGCCCTTGCGCTGCTCGAGGCGGGAGGGGTTCCAGGGGAGGTCGATGTTGATCAGGGTCTGCAGGCGTTGCAGGTTCAGGCCCTCGGACGCCGCGTCGGTCGCCACCAGGATTTTCAGCTCCCGCCGCTTCACCATGCTCTGAATTTCGGTGCGCTCGGCGCGCTGCACGTCGCTGCCCTGAAGGATGAAGGTATTGCCGAGACCGGCGTAGACACCGACAGGCGCGGCAGGGAAGGTGTCGGCGATCTGGTTCGCCATCCACCACACGGTATCAAAGTACTGGCTGAACAGGATGCAGCCGCGCTCCGCCCACCGTTCGTCGCGCAGGTAACGGATAACGGCGAGGAGCTTGGGATCGGCGTTGCCGACCGCCCGCATGCTGTCGATGGCACACTGTAAGAGTTCATGGGCGGGTAAACGCGAGATCTCGATGTCAGCCGCGCCGTCCGCCGCTTGATTGACCGGCGTGTCTTCATCTTCCTCGGCAAATAGGTCTTCTGTGGGCGCGCGTTCGAGGAGCTTTTCTGCGGTGCTGAGGTGTATTTGTTTAGATCAAATCTGACAGGTTGGAGTGGTGGGGTGTCGTCTCCGAGCGTAGACATTGGAGTATCGGAGCGAGGAGACGACACGATGACGAGGACGAGAAGATCATCCGCAACAAGGTGGGCGTGCTGGAGCTGTCGAAGCAACTGGGCAGCGTCAGCCAGGCCTGCCGGATCATGGGGTTTTCCCGCGACAGCTTTTACCGGTTCAAGGATCTGTACGAGAAAGGGCGGCGAGACAGCGCTGATCGAGCTGTCACGCCGGGTGCCGAACCCGAAGAACCGGGTGGCGGAGACGATCGAGCGGCGCATTCTCGAGGCGACGCTGGAGCAGCCGGCCTGGGGCCACACCCGGATCGCCAACGAACTGGCGAAGGAGGGCATCCGGGTCTCGCCCACCGGCGTTCGCGGCGTCCTCGTTCGCCACGACCGCAACACCATGGCGAAACGGTTGAAGGCGCTGGAGGCGAAGGTAGCGCAAGATGGCCTGATCCTCACCGAGGATCAGCTGGCGGCGCTGGAAAAGGCGAAGGCGGACAAGGAAGCGCACGGCGAGTTCGCCAGCGAATGCCCCGGCTACTGCGGCGCCCAGGACACTTTCTACGTCGGCACGTTGAAGGGAGTGGGTCGCATTTACCAGCAAACCTTCATAGACACCTACGCCAAGGTTGGCTTTGCCAAGCTGTACGACGTCAGGACGGCGATCACCGCGGCCGATCTGCTGAATGATCGGGTGCTGCCATTCTATGAGGAGCAGGGCATTCCCCTCTGCCGCGTGCTGACCGATCGCGGCAGCGAATACTGTGGCAATCCCGAGCGGCACGAGTACGAGCTCTATCTCGCCATCGAGAACATCGACCACAGCCGGACGAAGACAAAGAGCCCGCAAACCAATGGCATCTGCGAGCGCTTCCACAAGACGATGCTGGACGAGTTCTACCGCGTCGCCTTTCGCAAGAAGCTCTATCGGACGATCCCCGAGCTACAGGCCGACCTGAACGAATGGCTCCGCCAGTACAATGACCGCCGCACCCACCAGGGGCCGATGGTGCTACGGCAAGACACCCATGCAGACCTTCGTTGACAGCTTGCCCATGGCGAGAGAGAAGCTGATCAGTCAGCAGAGCCAATCCTCATTGGCCGCCAAGCTTGAGCGGACCTGTCAGGCCTCGGAGACACACCGTCCAAATCTGACAACTGTCCGATCAGGTCTGACTTATACAGGCTGAGGCCAGCCACCAAGGAGCTGCCGATCCGGCGTAACAGGAGGGTCTTGAACAGCCCGGCGCCACGTCTTTGCCCGGCAAGCTGTTTGCAGAACTCGCGAGCATCGTCATAGGCAGAGGCCATTGCTGCCGGCATCGCCAACGCTTCGTCATCCCGCTCGCCACGAAGCTTAACGCGGATCTCGGGGAAGTATGGGGTCCCGTCCTTGGCCCGCAGGTCCTTGCGCCGGCGCTTGATCGTATGACGGATGAACGGATTGTGGTTGTGGATTAACGTATCGGCATCGAGGACGATGCGCTGACGCAGCGATGGCGACAGGTCTTCGATCGCACCCATCTTGGCCGATGCGTGGTCGTCGGGGAGGTCGAGTTCGCTGCGGATGCGGCTCGCCGTCTGATGCTCATTGCGCGGGATAAGGGGGTCGCGTAGCCACGCCCAGCACATCGCGGCTGTCGTCGGCGCCGGCGCCCTCCCCGATACCATATCGAGCGCATCATCGCGCGCCCGCCACGGTGAGCCGATCCCGCCAAGCACCCGGCCACACCCACGATCGAGGATACGCATCAGGTCGAACAGCTCGCTGCGGTCGGTCTGGATCGGTGTCGCGGTGCCCAGCAGCAGCGTGTCGGTGCGATCGGCGATGCGCAGCATGAAGTCGAGAAGGTTGTTCGGCCCCTTGTCATTACCGATGCCGCCGGACTGCCGCGCCCGGTGCGCCTCGTCCAGGATGAGGCAGCCGTAGCGCAAGCGCATCAATGGTTCGGCCGCCGGCGATTGAGCGGTAATCAGGCTGGTGGGGAAGATGCCGATCCGGCGCGGGCAGACATCCGCCGCGGCCGGCCAGACGGCGCCGTCTTCGGTGATCCAGCGGCCGCGGTCCCAGCGCGCCGACGGCACGGCCAGCATCGTCCGCAACTCATCCTGCCACTGCAGCAGCAGGTTCTTCGGCGCCAGGATCAGCACCGGCTTCTCCGAGGTCAACGCCACGTATTCCGCCGCCATGGCAAGCTGCAGCGTCTTGCCTAGGCCGACATCGTCGGCGAGCAGAAAGCGAGCTTGGCCAAAGGTTTCAATCTCGCGGGCGACGGTGGAGACAAACGCCCGCTGGTGCGGCGCCAGCCCGTCGCCCTGGCGTGCGACCGGCGCTTCGACGAACGGCGCCGGCTCTTTGCCGTCGGGTGTCCACTTGGCGACCGGGACCACCTGCCGGCTCAGAATGCGTTCGACGTCCTCGATGATCGCGTCGGACAGGGCACGGGTGTCACGGTGATTCCACAGCGCCTCGAACTCCTCCTGCACCCAGGCGACGGCGTCGGACGCGTCGTCCTCCCAAACCAGCTCGTAGTGCTGCGTCCAAGCTTCGGCGGTTTCGTTGATCGAGCCGAGGAAGCTGGTGCGGCGGGCCTTGCCGTGTATCAAGCCGAAGGCAGCGTTGGGGAGCACCCGGATGGTCACGCGGCCGGCGCGCCATAGCCGGGCTAGGCGCTCGTAGCGCGGCCGCTGTGACGCCGTCATGAATTCCGGCTTGCCCTCGCACCATTCGGTGCGCATTGCCTGCGCGGCGGCTCGCGCGGTGGCGATGTCGGCTTCATCCAGGCCGGAGTTGCAGACGATGCGGACCGGGCCGGTCACCCGGTCGAAGGCCTCGCCGGCAATCTCGAACACCGAGGAGCGGAAGTAGCCGGCGATGCGGTCGTAGGCGACGGCGCCGGTCAGCCGATCATCGAGGAAGCTCGCGGCGAGCGGCTGGCGGCGGGAGGAGAGCCGGTTGATCGCCATCGCCGCCCCAACTCATCAAGGGCGGTCGTTGCGGACGGCGCCGGCGAGCTGCGCCGCCACTTGCGCTTCCGCCGCGCGCGCCGGCGATCGCATCCGGGCGAGGAAGTCGAGTAAGCCGATGACGAGTTGGCGGCGGTTCCAATAATCGTTGCCGAGGCTGCCGTGAAACCAGCGAAGGGCGGACGGCAGGTCGTCGGCGCGGGTGGCTTCGGTGACAGCGTAGAGGCAATGACGGACGATGCCGGCCGCGAACGCATCGAGGCTCGCGTCTTCGGCGCGGTCGGCGGAGCCGGCCCGGCGGAGGTCGCGGCGGCCGAACTCGGCGGCGGTCTTCATCCGCACCTGGTTCGCGCGGGCGTTGGCCAGCATCGCCCGGTAGTCCTCGATGCCAAAGCCGCGCGCCATCTCCTGGAAGGCGCCGGCGCGCACCTCGCCGGCCTGCTCCAGCTCCAGGCCCTTCAGGTAGAACCGTTCCTCCGGCTTGAGATCGTCCCACGCCGATCGCGGCAGGCCTTCCGGCAGCAGGAAGTCCGACGCCAGCTGGCGGGCGCGGCCGAGAAGCCGTTCCACCTCGGAGACCTCGCCGTGAGCCCGGCTCGCCTGCAGCAGGTCGGCGACCGGGCGGCCGTCGATGACAGCGTATCGGGTCAGGACCTTCAGGGCGTTGGCGTAGGCGGCGAGCTGGTAATCGGCGTCGCCGAAGTTGGGCTGCTCCAGGTCATCCAGGGCCTGCATCGTCGCGAGCTGTTCGCGCACGGCGTCCTCGACCGGCTTCTGCAGCCGGGCGAGGTAGCCGCGCTCCTCGCCCACGCGCCTGCGCAGGACGAGCAGCACGGTGCCCTGAACGTAGTTGCCCTGCTTCGTGCTGCTTTCTGTCTCGGTGGCGATGCACCAGCCGGCGGTGACCTGCAGGCCGGAGGCTGACAGGATCTCGGCCAAGGTCGCCCAGACGCCCACGTCCTGGTGGGTGAACATCACCACCTGTAGACCGTTGTCCGGCATCTGTCGGGCCATCGCGGAATAGGCGGCGACCATCGCCTGGCGAAACTGCGCGGCCTCGCCCTTGATCGCCAGCGCCCGGCGGCTGTCCCAGATCCAGTCGTCACGCGGCGGGTTGGTGCGCAGCCAGGCGAGGAAGTACTCGGTGATCTCGTGATATTGTATCGCATCCGCGTAGGGGGGGTCGCTGATCCAGAGATCTGAGATGCTCACGACATTCGGCGCAGGCAATACTTTAGTAGTATATGCCGCATTAACCATAATGGATCGTGGCGTCAATAATAATGCTTCAGATACTGAAGGTAGACTTCGGCATCCATAGTTTACAAATGTATTCAAGGCTTGATTGTAAAAAACATGCTCTGGATAATCTGCTGACGGGGCGACCCCCTGTTTTCCAGAGTGTCCTACCCGCCATTGGCTCAATTTCGATAATTTATCCAAGAGATTACAGAAGCCAAGCGAGATCCCCAGAGCGATTGACTGGTCTCTTACCGTTGATACTCCCTGCCGGATCAGCGCACCGATGAGGAGGTGGCGGGGATTGAAGAGGTGGTGCCAGTGGGTCCAGCTGCGGGTGCGGATCGGCTCGTCCGTCTTGTCGCCCGGTTCGATCTCGCTGTCGGGGACGAGACCCTGCGCCTGCCACTCGGCCAGCCGCTCCTGCACGTACCGGGTGACCTGCCGCTCCCGCGCCTCGTCCCGATCGGTGACGCCGGCGTAGAAGAACGAACCGTCGGGCCGCGACCACTGAATGCAGTAGAGTCGCTCCTGGAAGACGTCGTCCTCGCGGGGAACGATGTCGTTCTTCTCCCAACGGCGAAGGTCGTTGCCGGCGGAGGCGCTGTAGCGGTTGCGGCACCGGCGAAGCCGCTCCTCGTCGCGGGCGCGGCTCTCGGCGTCCGGATAGCGGCTGCGTAACTCCACGTCGCCGCGGATCGCGGTGATCGGCGTGACGTATTCCCGGCCATCGAGGGTGTAGCGCAGCGCCCGGTCGCGCACCGTCCCGGCCGCCTCGGCCGCCGCGATCTCCTCGTCCATCGCCCCGGTCACCACCTCGATCTTGAAGCGCTTGTTCTCGGGATCGGGGATCAGCTTCGCGTGTGTAGGGCGGTGACAAATTAGGCCACGTAGCGGCGGCGGTTGGTGCTGCCGCGCCGGAGCAAAATCCGGCCAGTGGTTAGGCTGTCTCCTTTTTCTGGGGGCGGCCGGGGATGTTTGCCGTGGAAGTCTACGCCGCCGTTCGGCATTTCGTTTTCATCGAGGGTAACAGCAGGCGCCAGGCGGCGCGGGTTTTCGGGCTGAGCCGTGAGACGGTTTCGAAGATGTGCCGGTTCTCGTTGCCGCCCGGCTACACGCGAACGAAGCCGGTGAAAAGCCGAAGCTTGGGGCGCTTCTGCCGGTGATCGACGCCATTCTCGAGGCCGACGGGACGGCGCCTTCGAAGCAGCGGCATTCTGCCAAGCGGATCTTCGAGCGGCTGCGCGACGAGCACGGCTATGCCGGCGGTGTGACGGTGGTGAGGGACTACGTCCGGGTCGCTCGCGCCAAAGGCCGGGAGAGACCTTCGTGCCGCTGGCGCATCCCCCCGGGCACGCGCAGGTCGACTTCGGCGAGGCGATTGGCGTGATCGGCGGCGTGGGGCAGAAGATCCACTTCTTCTGCATGGACGTGCCACAGTCGGACGCGCCGTTCGTGAAGGCCTACCCGGCGGAGACGACGGAAGCGTTTCTCGACGGTCATGTGTCGGCGTTCGCCTTCTTTGGCGGCGTGCCGCTGTCGGTGCTTTACGACAACACGACGATCGCGGTGGCGAAGATCTGCGGTGACGGCAGGCGGGAGCGGACCCGGGCCTTCACCGAACTTCAGAGCCACTACCTGTTCCGCGACCGTTTTGGCCGTCCCGGCAAGGGCAACGACAAGGGCAAGGTCGAGGGGCTGGTGAAGTATGCCCGATTGAACTTCATGACGCCGATCCCCCAGGCGGCAAGCTTCGACGATCTCAATGCCATGCTGCAAGAGCGCTCCCGGCGCCGACAGGGCGAACGCGCCGGTCGCCACAGCGAGACCATCGGCGAGCGTCTCGTCGCCGACCTGGAGTCCTTTTCGGGATCTGCCCGCCGTGCCGCTGGAGGCGTGCGAGGAAGCGGGCGGCGCGGGTCTCGTCAACCGCCCTGGTCCGCTACCGCTGCAACGACTACTCGGTGCCGACGGCATACGGCTTCCGGGATGTTGTGGTGAAGGGCTTCGTCGACGAGGTGGTGATCCTGTGTGCCGGCGAGCAGATCGCCCGACATCGCCGCGCCTACGGCACCGGGACCTTCGTGTTCGAGCCGCTGCACTACCTCGCGCTGATCGAGACGAAGCCAAATGCCCTGGACCAGGCGGCGGCGCTGAAAGACTGGGATCTGCCGGAGGCGTTCCAGCACCTGCGCCATCTCCTCGAAGCGCGCATGGGCAACCGCGGCAAGCGGGAGTTCATCCAGGTCCTGCGGCTGATGGAGGCGATCCCGATGGAGATCGTGGCGAGCGCGGTCACCGGAAGCGATCCGGCTCGGCGCCATCGGTTTTGATGCGGTCAAGCAGATTGCTCTGGCGCGCGTCGAGCGGCGACCGGCCCGGCTCGACCTGACGGCCTATCCACATCTGCCGAGAACGGACGTCAGGATGACGGCGGCGGCCGACTACGCCGTTCCGTTCCCGGCAGGGTGGCATGACCGGCAAGGCGGGCGTCGAGGCGATGCCGGCGGGAACGACGAGCGGCACGCCGCAGGTTCCTGCTGGCGCATCACCTGAAGCAAGCCGGAAGCTGCCGACCGTTCTGCGGGAATACGACAAGGTCGCGCGCGAATGCGCCGGCGACGGCGTCGATCATCCCCGCTACCTGCTGCGCCTGGTGGAGCTGGAACTGATCGACCGGGAACGCCGAATGGTCGAGCGGCGGATCAAGGCGGCACGCTTCCCGGCGGTCAAAAGCCTCGACACCTTCGACTTCACCGCCATTCCGAGCCTCAACAAGATGCTGGTGCTCGAGCTCGCTCGATGCGAGTTCGTCCTGCGCCGCGAGAACGTCATCGCGCTCGGCAATTCCGGCACCGGC